>NZ_BBYK01000042.1:126201-411585 GCF_001570365.1 Microtetraspora fusca
TTGTTGCCGTCCGGGTGGGTGCCGCTCGGGTAGCCGAACACGAAGACGTTCTTGCCGAGCTTCTGGTTGTAGGCCATGCCCTGCCCGCCGACGTTGTCGCCGAGGCGACCGACGTCCTTCAGGCCGATCTGGAAGGTCTTGCCGACGACCTGGTAGCCACCGGCGGCCTTGGTCCAGAAGGTCCGCTTGAAGTACTTGTACTCCGGCTTCTGCTGGTGGTGGCCGTGGCCGGGCTTGCCGTCGACCTTCGTCCGGAAGTACAGCGTCTTGCCGTCGCGGCTGACGTACGAGTCCTTGTCGAACTTGTACTCGTACTTGCTGACCTCGACGGGGTCGCTGGCACCGGTGCCCTCGGCCCACGGGCCGTTGCCGGTGAGGTCCTTGTCCTTGTTCAGGGCCTGGAAGTCGGCCACGGTGGCCGGCTTCTGCGTGTTGTCACCCGGGACCGGGACGACGCTCAGCTCGGACCAAGCGGTGCTCTTGTCGGCCTGGAGCTTCGCCTTCGCGGCCTCAGCCTCCGCCTGGGTGGCGAAGACCTCGGACTTGTACTCCTTGTCCGCCTTCGCGCTCTCGGGCAGGACGCCGTTGTACACGGTCACGAACGCGTAGTCGCGGTCGCCGTCCTCGTAGACGTCGAAGTCGTAGTGCGTGAAGGCCTGCTTGCCGACGTAGATGCCCCACGGGGTCTTGCCCTGGTAGTAACCGGGGATGAAGACCCACTTGTCCATGGTGGCGGCGTTCTTGCCGGTGTCGTACACGCAGTGGCCGGCGGTGGCGACCAGGTTGCGGTAGTTCGACTGCAGCGAGGTGGCCGAGCACCAGTGCGGCTGCTTGTCCGCGCCGATGAAGAACACCTTGCCGACGGTCTTGGGCAGGTTGACGTTCTTCGACTTGGCGGCGGCCTTCTTCTCGTCGCCGATGGCCGGCACGACGCCGGGCTTGCTGTCGGCAGCCGGCCCGCCCTTGGAGACGTGCTTGGCGACGATCTTCGTCTCAACGCCGTAGGGGGTGGCGTTGAGCAGGTTGGCCTTGGCCTGGCCGTACCAGAACGCGGCAACCTGCTTGGCGGCGAGGTTGGTGTTCGCGAGGGTGTCGCTGGAGACCGTGTTGGTCGCCTGGGCCGGAGCGGCCAGGCCGGCGGCCAGGAGGCCGGCGGTGGCGACGAGGCCACCGAAAGCGAGGGTGCGCTTCATGAGGGGTTGCTCCTTGGTCTGTCGTGGGACGTCAATTTGCGTCCCATCCGTCAGTAAAGGGATGACATGGACGTTACCAAGGGGCAGCTGGGATCAAAGCTGAAAAAATCTTGTGAATCCGTGGAACCGGATGGATCGTTCGGACCGTCAGAGATGTAGCCAGCGGTATATCCGCTGATCACCCCGGCGTGTCCGGATTTCGGCGCCCCTCGGCGGCGGCGCGCCCATCCACTGGTTGTGTGACCTAAATCACAGTTATGGCCCGATAATTCGCCATAATTCACCGCATGACGAATAGAGTGTTTTGTCCGCTTTGTCATGACGTGTGCGGATTTATTGCTGCGGCAGTTCTAGTGCGCTCCGCCGTCTGAGGCATCGAAAGGGGCGAGCAGGGTGTGGAGCAAGGTGGCGAGGGTGCGCTGCTCGCGCTCGCCCAGGCCGGCGAGCAGTTCGCGCTCGCGCCGCAACAGACCGGCGAAGGCCGCGTCCACCCGCTCGCGTCCCAGGGCGGTCAGCCGTACGAGGACGCCGCGCCGATCCTCCGGGTCGGGGTGTCGCGTGACCAGTCCGGAGGCGGCCAGCCGGTCGATGCGGTTCGTCATCGTCCCCGACGTGACCAGCGTCGCCCGCAGCAGCGCGCCCGGGCTCAGCTCGTACGGCTTGCCGGAGCGCCGTAGCGCGGTGAGTACGTCGAACTCCCAGGATTCGAGATCGTGCTCGGCGAACGCCGCCCGTCGTGCGCGATCGAGGTGGCGGCTGAGCCGTGACACCCGGCTGAGCACTTCGAGGGGAGAGACGTCCAGGTCTGGGCGCTCCTGTCGCCAAGCGGCGACGAGCCGGTCCACCTCGTCTTCGGTGGCCCTGGAATGCGACATGGCGTTGATTTTAGCTCTCTTGACATCGAGAAACCTAGGCGCAGAGTATCTCGATATCAAGATGAATCGGAGAATCTCCATGGGATCGGACATCTGGGACCCCGCGGTCTATCGCACGTACGCCGACGAGCGGGCCCGGCCCTTCTACGACCTGCTCGGCCGGGTGGCCGCGCGAAATCCGGCGCACGTGGTCGATCTCGGCTGCGGCTCCGGAGAGCTGACCGCCGAACTCGCCGGGCGTTGGCCCACCGCGACCGTGCACGGCGTCGACTCCTCCGCCGCGATGATCGACAAGGCTCCCAGCGGAGAGCGTCTCGGGTTCGAGGTCGCCGACGTGCGCGACTGGCGTCCGTCCCGCCCCGTCGATGTCATCGTGTCGAACGCGGTCCTCCAGTGGGTGCCCGAGCATCGCGAGCTGCTCGCCCGCTGGGTGACCCACCTGACCCCCGGCGGGTGGCTCGCCTTCCAGGTGCCCGGCAACTTCGACGCGCCCAGCCACGCACTGATCCGCGGGCTCTGCCGTACACCGGCCTGGCATGACGAACTGGGCGATCTCGTACGCGAGGCGCCGGTGGACGAACCGGTCGAATACCTGGAACTGCTCACAGGGCTCGGCTGCGCCGTGGACGCCTGGGAGACCACTTACATTCACGTGCTCCCCGGCGAGGACGCCGTACTCGGCTGGGTCAAGGGGACCGCGCTGCGTCCCATGCTCGACCGGCTCTCCCCGGACCGCCACTCGGCCTTCCTCGCCGAATGCGGACGGCTCCTCGCTGAGGCGTACCCGCGCCGCCCGTACGGCACGGCCTTCCCGTTCCGCCGGATTTTCGTCGTGGCCCGCAAGAACTAATAGGAACCGCGGACGCGATCGGCCGAGCGGGCGTGCGAAGCTCGCGGGACGCTCAGACGGCCGGTGAGAAGGGCCGCCGAGCGGTCCCCGGCCAAATCAGGGGACTCAGCTTCCGTCCGCCCGATCGGGACCGGCTGTCTTGCTCGCCTGGCGCGCCTGCCGCTCCAGCGCCTTCTGCTGCTCGCGCTGGGCCTTCTCCTGCTCCTTCTGTTCGCGTTCGCGGGCCTTCTCGCGTTCTTTCTGTTCGCGTTCGCGGGCCTTCTCGCGTTCTTTCTGTTCGCGTTCGCGGGCCTTCTGCTGCTCGCGCTGGAGCTTCTCCTGCTCCTTCTGTTCGCGTTCGCGGGCCTTCTCGCGTTCTTTCTGTTCGCGTTCGCGGGCCTTCTGCTGCTCGCGCTGGAGCTTCTCCTGCTCCTTCAGATCGCGCTCCCGCGCCTTGTCCTGCTCCTTGGAGTCCCGCTCGGCGGGCCGTGCCGGACGGGCGTCCGGGGGAGGGGAGAGCACCAGGCCGCGGGTGGCGGCCGTGAGCTGCGGATTGGGATCGAGACCGGTCAGGCCGTTCCAGGAGAGGTTGACCAGGTGCGCCGCGACCTCCTCGCGCCGCGGCTTGCGCACGTCCAGCCACCACTGCCCGGTCAGCGCCGTCATGCCGACCAGCATCTGCGCGTACATCGGCGCGAGCTTCGGGTCGTAGCCGCGCTCCTTGAACTCGTCGGCCAGCACGTCCTCGACCTGGCTGGCGATGTCACTGATCAGGCTCGCGAACGTGCCCGTTCCGGATGCGGCGTGCGAGTCGCGGACCAGGATGCGGAAGCCCTCGCTGCTCTCCTCGATGTATTGGAGGAGAGCGAGGGCGGCCCGCTCCAGCTTGACCAGCGCGTGCGAGGCCGACAGCGCCTGCGTGACCAGGGTCAGCAGCCGCTGCATCTCCCGGTCGATGACGACCGCGTAGATGCCCTCTTTGCCGCCGAAGTGTTCATAGACGACGGGCTTGGAAACCTTGGCGCTCGCCGCGATCTCCTCGACCGAGGTGCCGTCGAAGCCCTTCTCGGCGAAGAGCGCGCGGCCGATCTGGATCAACTGCTCGCGTCGCTCCGCGCCCGTCATACGTCGTCGAGATCGGGAGGAGTCGTTCACGCGTTCCATCATGGCCTGTTTGGGTTTATCGACGGATTCCGGCCTCGCCGTCGCCTTGCCGTTCGGCGGATCCGGGCGCATCCGTACGGCTGTCGCCGACGCCTGCGCGGAGGCGAGAGGCAGGGCGACAGCCGATGCGCGTGGAGAGGGGGTATCGGCGGGATCACCCAAGTCGTTTCGCCGCCAGCCGCTCCTCATTGGGCCAGCGCACGTCGGAGACCCATCCGGCCTTCTCGAACCAGCGGATCAGGCCCGCGCTGAGGTCGATCTGCCCCTTGAGCACGCCGTGCCTGGCGCAGGTGGGGTCGGAGTGGTGCAGGTTGTGCCACGACTCGCCGAACGACGGGATCGCCAGCCACCAGACATTGCGCGACTTGTCGCGGACCTCGAACGCCTCGTCGCCGAAGACGTGGCAGATCGAGTTGATCGACCAGGTGACGTGGTGGAGCAGGCCGATCCGGATAACGGTGCCCCAGAAGAACGCGGTGAGCGCTCCCTGCCAGGACCAGGTCACCAGTCCGCCGAGCAGCGCCGGAAGGAACAGCGAGGTGAGGGCGAGGGCCCCGAACGACCTGTGCAGCTTCATGATGTCCGGGTCCTTGATCAGGTCCGGCGCGTACTTCTCGCGGTTGGTGCGCTCGGACTCGAACAGCCAGCCCATGTGGGCGTAGAGCAGTCCCTTGGACATCGACTTGAAGCCGGGACCGAACCGCCACGGCGAGTGCGGGTCGCCCTCCTTGTCGGAGAACTTGTGGTGCTTGCGGTGGGTGGCGACCCAGTCGAGCACGGACATCTCGAGGGAGAGGCTGCCGGCGATCCCCAGGATGATCTTCATGGGCCGCGTGGCTTTGAACGACCCGTGGGTGAAGTAGCGGTGGAAGCCCACCGTGACTCCGAGGCCGGACACGATGTAGAAGATCGCGAAGATCACGACATCGCTCCAGCCCAGACCCCATCCCCAGGCGAACGGCACGGCGGCGATTACGGCGAGGATGGGAGCCCCGACCACCACCCCGAAGGTGATCAGTTCTGCTCTCGATTTCGGTTCCGGCTCGAACTCCGGCTTGGGCTGCCGTGCGGGACGCTCTGTGAGGACAGTCATGGGCTACCTCGCGAAGAAGTGGGGAAGATGTCCGGCTACGCCACCGTAACCTACGCCATCGTAAGTTAGGAATTTCCAGGCGGCGAATGTAGGGAAGGTGACTCAATCCGACCCCAACTCGTGGCGCATCCACGCCTTGTGGAAGTGCCATCAGATCTGCTAAAAGCGTGCGCCCGCGACCGTCGGGAGGCCAGGGTGCCGGGGCAACCTTTGTCGCAGGTTGGGCGCCCCCTGGCCGCGTTCCCGTGAGTGTACGGCTGTGCGATGAGTAATTGACTTGCGACGATAAGTAATCAGAACTAGCGTTCTATTCATGACGAGAACCCCTCGGCAACTCGCCCGGTTTGAGGCGCTCCGCGGCCAAGCCATCGCCCTCAGGGCGTCCGGCAAGTCCCGCGCCCAAATCAAGAACCTCCTCGGCATCGGCAGTGAAGGCACTCTCAACGAGTTGCTCCGGGATGTGATCCCGCCCGGCTCCCCGCTGCGGGCCAACGCCAAGGACGATCTGAGGGCGCGAGCTCGTGAACTTCGCCTGGCCGGTCGGTCCTACAACGAGATCGTGAGCGAGCTGGGCGTTTCCAAGTCCTCGGTGTCGCTCTGGGTGCGCGACCTGCCCGAGCCCCCGAGGCTCAGTCCGGAGCAGCGCCGGCAGCGGGCCGCGGAAGGCGCGCGACGCTACTGGGAGAGCGAGCGAGGCGAGCGCGAGGCCCGCAGGCGAGAGGTCCGGGACAACGCGGCCGCGATGGTGGGCCGGCTCTCCGAGAGGGACCTCCTCATCGCCGGTGCGGTGGCCTATTGGTGCGAAGGAGGGAAGAACAAGCCGGGTCGTCGTTATGACCGGGTCGTATTCATGAACAGCGACCCCGGCCTGATCCGTTTCTTCCTCCGGTTCCTGGAGGCGGCCGGGGTCGATCGCGCGGATGTGGCCTTCCACGTCTGTATCCACGAGACGGCGGATCTCGCCGAGGCGGAGAAGTTCTGGCTGGAGCAGACCGGCGGCACGGCGGATCGGTTCGGCAATCCCGTCATCAAGCGGCACAGGCCCGCGACCGTGCGGAGCAATGTCGGAGAGGACTACCACGGCTGTCTCCGGGTTGAGGTCCGTCGTGGCTCCTGGCTCTATAGAAAGATCGAGGGATGGGTCGAAGGGATCTTCCGTGCCGCATCAATCGAATCGGCAGAGCCTGCCCTCGATCGGTAAGCTAGGGCGAGGCTCCGAACCTTCACCCAGGGTTCGAGACCATCCCGGGTCGTCTAACCAGGCAGGACAACGTCTTTTGGTGTCGTATGTAGGGGTTCGAATCCTCTCCCGGGAGCAGTAAGCACAGGTTCGAAGCCTGGTCCGGTAAGTCCGGGCCAGGCTTCTGCTTTGTTCGGCCTCTCCGCGGGACTCTGGGCGGCGCTTTCGGCGGTCCAGGCGGCCCCTGGCCGACCGTGAGGGCGGTCTCGGTGTGGGGAACTGGGCGGCTCGTGCGCTGGGGCCCATCTGCGGAAACCGGGATCCCTGTTGCGATGATTTCGGCTGATCGAGCACGTCTTGTGGTTACTGTCCGGAGTGTCCGGCAACGTGAACATCGGGACCGCCGGCCCGATGCGGCCATCCGGGCGCTCCGCGCCACCCCGTGAGGGGCGTTCCGCGGTCACGCTCAGTGACCGTTGAGAGGGGTCGCGTTCCAGGTGGGGGCTGGATTCCGCCTTGGGGGCGGCAGGTAAGCTCACCTTGTCGAGTGGGTGACCGTGCGACGCCTCGGCGGTAGCCGTACGTGATCCTTTGGCCGACCTGTTGCAATCGCGGATCCGAGGGAGCCCCCGCAAGTGAGTGTGCCGCGCCCTGCCGCTGTCATCGTCCTCGCCGCGGGCGAGGGTACCCGGATGAAGTCGAGAACCCCCAAGGTCCTTCACGAGCTGTGCGGTCGCGCCCTGGTCGACCACATGCTCGGCGCGGCGCGAGGGCTGGGGCCCGAGCGCCTGATCGTCGTGATCGGCCACGCCCGCGAGCGGGTCGAGGCCCACCTGGCCGAGAACGCGCCGGACGTGCTGACAGTTGTCCAGTCGCAGCAGAACGGTACGGGCCACGCGGTGCGCACCGTCCTGGAGGCGGTGGGCACGATCAACGGCACGGTCCTCGTCACGTACGGCGACACGCCGCTGCTGCGTGAGGAGACCCTCCGCGAGTTGGTGGAGCGGCACGCCGAGGACGGCAACGCGGTCACCGTGCTTACGGCTGTGGTGCCCGATCCGACGGGGTACGGCCGGATCATCCGTGACTCCACCGGAGCGGTCCTGGAGATCATTGAGGAGAAGGACGCCACGCCTGAGCAGCGGGCGGTCGCCGAGATGAACTCGGGCGTCTACGCGTTCGACGGGCTGCTGCTCGCGGACGCGGTCAAGCGGGTGGGGGTGGCCAACGCCCAGGGCGAGGAGTACCTCACCGACGTGCTGTCGATCCTGCGCGAGGACGGCCACCGGGTGGGCGCGCACGTCGCGGCCGACTACGTCGAGGTCGAGGGCGTCAACGACCGGGTCCAGCTCGCCTTCGCCCGCCGGGTGCTCAACGACCGCATCCTCAGGGACCACATGCGCGCGGGCGTCACGATCATCGACCCGTCCAGCACGTGGATCGACGCCGGGGTGGTGATCGAGCCCGACGTGGTGATCCATCCGGGCACCCAGCTCCACGGCGCGACGACGGTAGGGGCCGGCGCGGCCATCGGTCCGGCGAGCACCCTGACGGACACCGTCGTGGGTGAGGACGCCGTGGTCCGCAACGCGGTCTGCGAGGGCGCGGAGATCGGCGCGCAGGCGTCGGTCGGCCCGTACGCGTACCTGCGCCCCGGCACGCGTCTCGGCCGCAAGGGGAAGATCGGGACGTACGTCGAGACCAAGAACGCGTCGATCGGCGAGGGCAGCAAGGTGCCGCACCTGACCTATGTCGGGGACGCCACGATCGGCGCCGGCTCCAACATCGGCGCCGCCTGCGTCTTCGTGAACTACGACGGCGTCGAGAAGCACCACACGGTGGTGGGCGACCACGCCCGCGTGGGCAGCGACAACATGCTGATCGCTCCGGTGCGGGTGGGCGACGGCGCCTACACGGCGGCCGGCTCCGTGATCACCAATGACGTCCCGCCCGGGGCCATGGCGGTGGCCCGGGGCAGGCAGCGCAACATCGAAGGGTGGGTCACGCGCCGCCGCGCGGGGACCTCCTCGGCCGAGGCCGCCCGGCTCGCGCTGGCGGCTCAGGAAGAGGCCGCCCAGGAATAGCCACACACGAAGCGGCGCGAGGGCCGTACGCAGCAGTCAGCAAGGAGAGTTCGAGGCGCGGGAGACCGCGTAACTTCCCGAGGGGAATCAGCCGCCGTGGGCGTGCACAGCGAGCGAGCAAGGGGGCACAGCGAGGTGCCGCGGGTACGGATGACGGATTGCCGGATGGCGGCCGCGTGTTCGGCGAGGAGAGCGTCGTGAGTGGAAAGAAGACCGCGGGCGAGCGGAACCTGATGTTCTTCTCGGGCCGGGCGTTCCCTGAGCTGGCCGAGGAGGTGGCGTCGAACCTGGGGGTGGAGATCACCCCGACGGCGCTGCGCGACTTCGCCAACGGCGAGATCTACGTTCGTTATCTGGAGTCGGTCCGTGGGTGCGACGCGTTCGTGATGCAGTGCCACACCGCTCCGATCAACAAGTGGATCATGGAGCAGCTCATCATGGTCGACGCCCTGAAGCGGGCCTCGGCCAAGCGCATCACCGTGATCATGCCGTTCTACGGGTACGCCCGGCAGGACAAGAAGGGCCGGGGCCGCGAGCCGATCACGGCGCGGCTGATGGCCGACCTGTTCAAGCAGGCGGGCGCCGACCGGCTGATGTCGATCGATCTGCACACTTCGCAGATCCAGGGCTTCTTCGACGGCCCGGTGGACCACCTGTTCGCGTCGCCGGTGCTGATCGACTATCTGCGGGACAAGCTCGACCCGGCGACCACGACGATCGTCTCGCCGGACACCGGCCGGGTGCGGCTGGCCGAGCGCTGGTCGGACGCCCTGGGCACCCAGGTGGCGTTCATCCACAAGCGCCGGGACCTGGATGTGGCGAACCAGGTCAAGGTGCACGAGGTTGTCGGCCGGGTCAAGGGGCGTACCTGCGTCCTGATCGACGACATGATCGACACCGGTGGCTCGATCTGCAAGGCCGCGGACGCGCTGTACGAGCACGGCGCGACGGACGTGATCGTCGCGGCGACGCACGCGGTGTTCTCCGACCCGGCGGTGGACCGGCTGAAGAACTCCCGGATCTCCGAGGTGGTCGTCACGAACACGCTGCCGCTGGCGGAGGACAAGCGGTTCGACAGCCTGACCGTGCTGTCGATCGCGCCGCTGATCGCCCGGGCCATCGAGCAGGTCTTCACCGACGGCTCGGTGACCAGCCTCTTCGAGGGCGAGAGCTGATCGCCTCCTGACGGGCCGGCCCCCGCCGATGGAGTGGTGGGGGCCGCGGGTCGGGTAGGCTGCTCAAGTTGCGCTCGTAACGCCTTCCGCTAGGGCGGGTGAGGGGGAGCGCGCCATCCGTAGACGATCACCCCTAGGAGATGTGCCGTGTCCGAGGTACGCATCGCCGCCGAGCTCCGCACCGAGTTCGGCAAGGGCGCCGCTCGTAAGATCCGCCGCGCCCACAAGGTTCCCGCCGTCCTGTACGGCCACGGCACGGAGCCGCGGCACCTGACCCTGCCGGGTCACGAGGTGCTGCTGGCCCTGCGCACCGCCAACGTGCTGATCCGCGTCCAGGGCGACGGCGTCGACGAGCTGGCGCTGCCCAAGGGTGTCCAGCGTGACCCGATCAAGGGCTTCGTCGAGCACGTCGACCTGCTGCTCGTCAAGCGCGGCGAGAAGGTCACCGTCGAGATCCCGGTCACCGTGACCGGTGAGGTCATCGGCAGCGCCCTCGTCGATCAGCAGCTCGTGACGGTCTCGGTCGAGGCCGAGGCGACCCACATCCCGTCCGGCGTCGAGGTCGACGTCGACGGCAAGGACGTCGGCTTCGCGGTGACCGCCGCCGACCTGCAGCTGCCGAACGGCGTCACCCTCGCGGGCGACCCGGAGGCGCTGGTGCTGCACGTCGTCGCGCCGCAGGCGGCCGAGCTGCCGGCCGAGGGCGAGGAGGCGGAGGCCGCCGAGGGCGAGGCTCCGGCCGAGGCTGCCGCCGAGTAAGGAACGTTTCGCGGGAGCGGGTCCTCCACAGGGTGTCCTGTGGGGGACCTCTCCATATGAGGAGACGGTGATGGAGGATCAGCGCTGGCTGGTCGTCGGCCTGGGCAACCCTGGGCCGGAGTACGCCGGGAACCGGCACAACGCGGGTTTCATGGTGCTGGACGAGCTGGCCGCGCGGGCAGGCGGCCGGTTCAAGGTGCACAGGTCGCGCGCGGAGATCGTCGAGGGGCGGCTGGCGGGGGCTCCCGCGGTGCTGGCGAAGCCGCTGTCGTTCATGAACCTGTCCGGCGGCCCGGTGAAGGCGCTCGCCGACTTCTACAAGGTGGCCCCGACGCACGTGGTCGTGGTCCACGACGAGCTGGACATCCCGTACGGCGCCCTGCGGGCGAAGCTCGGCGGCGGCGACAACGGGCACAACGGCCTGAAGTCGATCACGAAGTCGCTGGGGACGCGAGACTACCTCCGGATCAGGTTCGGCATCGGCCGGCCTCCGGGGCGGATGGATCCGGCGGCGTTCGTGCTGAAGGACTTCGCGACGGTGGAGCGCAAGGACCTGCCGTTCCTGGTGGATCGGGCGGCGGACATGGTGGAGTCGCTGGTCAGGGCGGGGCTGGAGGCCACGCAGAACGCGTTCCACGCGGCCGATCTGAACCCGGTCAAGCCTCCTCGGTGACGGGGCGCGCGGCGGCGGAGCGCTCGCCGCCGCGCCAGAGCATGAGGTTCTGGAAGAGCTCGGCCTGCTCCATGGCGTCGTCGAGGGCGTGGTGGGTGTGCCGGCGGGTGGATCGCACCTCGCGGGGCATCTGCCGTTTTGTGGACCAGGCGACGGGGACGCCGGCTTTGGTGGCGTAGAGCGTCTTTATGTCGATGCATCGGGAATGCCCGAACGGCGATTGCCCGGTGAAATTCATGAAATACCAGTAAATCCACATCCAGTCGTAGGAGAGCGGGAACGCGGCCAGGACGGGCAGCGTGTTTCCGCAGACCTCGGCGATCCAGGCGGTGGCGGCGCTCATCGCCTCGGCCGGGTGCCGTCCCTCCCGGATCAGCACGTCACGGTCGAGGCCGCTCACCGCGAGGGCGGCGGGGTCATAGTCGTCGCTGATGGGGCGCAGCTCGGCGTAGAACGTCGCCTCTTCCGGCGCGCACCTCTCGAACGTCCTCCCCTCCATCCGCCCGGCGACCGCCATGCCGAAACTCACCATTGAATACGGGCCGGGAATGGGACCGTCGGCTTCGATATCGACGGATATATACGTTTCGGCTTTCACGGATTCTCCTCAAGCGTGGCCATACGGCCGATAGCATTCCGTCACTCTAGATGTGCGTTCGGTGATGGATCGATCACGGTGGGGGCGAGGCGTGCAGGAGGGCGAGCTGGCGGCGGCCGTGGGCGCGCCGGGGAACGCACCGGGGAACGCGCCGGGGAGATCGTCGGCCTCTCCCGTCCCGCGGCCGCCGCGATGGGCCTCGCGGTACCGGTTCCACGCCGCCCTCCTCGACGTCGGCTGCGCCCTCCTCGCCGGGACCGCCGCGATGGCAGCCCGGTTCGGCGAGGTTACTCCGTACGTCGCCCCCTATGTCGTGATGAGCGCGCTGCTGCCGTTGTTGTGGGTGTGCTCGGTCGGCATCAACCGGGCGTACGAGCCGCGCCTGATCGGGGTGGGGTCGGAGGAGTTCCGCCGCATCGCCCAGTCGGGCTTCACGCTGATCGCCGCCGTCGCGATCGCCGCGTACGTGACGAAGACCGACGTGGCCCGCGGCTACGTGGTGCTCGCCCTGCCCGCGCTGACCGGGCTCACCCTCTGCGCCCGGTACGTGCTGCGGCGCAGGCTGCATCGCCGCTGGGCGAGGGGTGGCTGCATGCGCAGGGTCGTGGCCGTCGGCCACCGGGCCGCGATCACCGACCTGACCCGGCGGTTCCGGCGTGAGCGCTACCACGGGATGGAGATCGTCGCGGCCTGCGTGCCGTACGACGCGTTCGGCGAGGTGGAGGGCGTGCCGGTGCTCGGCGACTTCACCGACGTCCCGCTGGTGGTGGAGCAGGCGGAGGCGGACACGGTGGCGGTGCTGGCCTGCCCCGAGCTGGACGGTACGGCGCTGCGGCGGCTGGCGTGGCGGCTGGAGCGCAGCCGGACCGACCTCGTGGTCGCGCCCGCGCTGATGGAGGTGGCGGGCCCGCGCACCACGATCCGCCCGGTTGCCGGGCTGCCGTTGCTTCACGTGGAACATCCGGAACTGGCCGGGATCCGGCAACTCATCAAGAACGTCTTCGACCGGGTGGTGGCGGGGACGGCGCTCGTCGTCCTGTCCCCGCTGCTGGTCACCCTCGCGGTCGCGGTACGCGTGACGAGCCCGGGGCCGGCGCTGTTCCGCCAGACGCGGGTCGGCAAGGACGGCGTCGAGTTCACCATCCTGAAGTTCCGCACGATGTGGCAGGACGCGGAGGCACGCAAGGTCGATCTGATCAGCGACGCGGGCGGGGTGCTGTTCAAGATCCGTCAGGATCCGCGGGTCACGCCGATGGGGAGCTGGCTGCGCCGCCGCTCCCTTGACGAACTGCCCCAATTGATCAACGTTGTGAAGGGACACATGTCGCTCGTGGGGCCGCGTCCGCCGCTTCCGGAGGAGGTCGCGCGGTACCGTGACGACGTCCGCAGGCGGCTCGTCGTCCGCCCGGGCATGACGGGCCTGTGGCAGGTGAACGGGCGATCGGACCTGTCGTGGGAGGAATCGGTGCGGCTTGACCTGCGTTATGTCGAGAGCTGGTCTCTCATGCTGGATCTGCAGATCCTGTGGAAGACGTGGTCGGCCGTGATACGCGGGGCGGGAGCTTACTGAATGGCGATGCGGGACGACCACGGTCTGGCCGGCGAGCTGGCGTCGGAGGCGGGAGAGCTGCTGCTGCGGCTGCGCGCCGAGCGAGGCTTCGCCGATCCGAAGGCGCTGAAGGACGCGGGAGACCGCGGGGCACATGACCATCTGATGGAGGCGCTGCGGCGGCTGCGGCCGGGCGACGCCGTCCTGTCGGAGGAGGCCACGCGCGAGGAGCGGCTGGACCCCCGGAGGCTCTCGGCCGAGCGGGTGTGGATCGTCGATCCCCTGGACGGCACCCGCGAGTTCGCCGAGGAGGGCCGCTCCGACTGGGCCGTCCATGTGGCGCTGTGGGAGCGCGGCGCGCTGACGGCGGGTGCGGTGGCGCTGCCGGCACAGGGCCGGACGCTCACCACCGCCGAGCCGCCCACGCTGCCGGACCGGCGGGGGCGCTTCCGCATCGCGGTCAGCCGCACCCGGCCCCCGGAGTTCGTGGAGAAGCTGGCGCACGAACTGGGCGCCGAGCTGGTGCCGATCGGCTCGGCCGGAGCCAAGATCGCGGCGGTGCTGACGGGCGAGGTCGAGGCGTACGTCCACGCGGGCGGCCAGTACGAATGGGACTCGGCCGCGCCGGTCGCGGTCGCGCTGGCGGCGGGGGCGCACGCCAGCCGGATCGACGGCTCGCCGCTCGTGTACAACCAAGCCGACCCCTCATTGCCGGATATCCTGGTCTCCCTACCGGATGTGGCGCCAACTTTGCTCGCCGGCATCCGTGACCTGCACCGCTAGCCCGTCGAAGGAATCCCCTATGCTTCAGCGCGACTACACGACGTCGCAGCTCGACGTCCTGGAGGCCGAGGCGATCCACATCATGCGTGAGGTCGCGGCGGAGTTCGAGCGCCCCTGTCTGCTCTTCTCCGGTGGCAAAGACTCCATCGTGATGCTCCGCGTCGCCGAGAAGGCGTTCTGGCCGGCGCCGATCCCGTTCCCTCTGATGCACGTGGACACCGGGCACAACTTCCCGGAGGTCATCGAGTTCCGCGACCGGCGCGCCGCCGAGCTGAGCGCCCGGCTCGTGGTGGCCAGCGTGCAGGCGTCGATCGACGCCGGGCGGGTGGCCGAGGAGACCGGCCGGCGCGCCTCGCGCAACCGGCTGCAGACCACCACCCTGCTGGACGCCATCGAGGAACACGAGTTCGACGCCGTGTTCGGCGGCGCCCGGCGTGACGAGGAGAAGGCCCGCGCGAAGGAGCGGGTCTTCTCCTTCCGTGACGACTTCGGCCAGTGGGACCCGAAGAACCAGCGCCCCGAGCTGTGGAACCTGTACAACTCGAAGATCCGCAAGGGGGAGCACATCCGCGTGTTCCCGCTGTCGAACTGGACCGAGCTGGACATCTGGGACTACATCCGGCGCGAGGGGATCGAGATCCCGTCCATCTACTTCGCGCACACCCGCAGCGTGTTCGAGCGGGACGGCATGCTGCTCCCGGACGCCGAGGTGGTGCGGCGCGGCGAGGACGAGCCGCTGTTCGAGGCCACCGTCCGGTACCGCACGGTCGGCGACATGACCTGCACCGGCGCCGTGGCGTCGACCGCCGTGACGGTCGAGCAGATCATCGAGGAGATCGCGGTGACGCGGCTCACCGAGCGCGGCGCGACGCGCGCCGACGACCGGGCATCGGAGGCCGCGATGGAGGACCGCAAGAAGGAAGGCTACTTCTAATGGACATCCTTCGTTTCGCCACCGCGGGTTCGGTCGATGACGGCAAGTCGACGCTGATCGGGCGGCTGCTGTTCGACTCCAAGGCGATCTTCGAGGACCAGTTGGAGGCGGTCGAGCGGACCTCGCGCGATCGCGGCACGGAGTACACGGACCTGTCGCTGCTCACCGACGGCCTGCGCGCCGAGCGGGAGCAGGGCATCACGATCGACGTCGCGTACCGCTACTTCGCGACGCCGAAGCGGAAGTTCATCATCGCCGACACCCCCGGGCACATCCAGTACACCCGGAACATGGTGACCGGCGCCTCCACCGCCGACCTGGCGATCATCCTGATCGACGCGCGCAAGGGCGTACTTGAGCAGTCGCGGCGGCACGCGTTCCTGACGACGCTGCTGCGGGTGCCGCACCTGGTCCTCGCGGTGAACAAGATGGACCTGGTCGACTACGCCGAGGAGCGGTTCGAGGAGATCCGTGAGGAGTTCACCTCCTTCGCGTCCAAGCTGAACGCGGCGGACCTCACGTTCATCCCGATCTCGGCGCTGCACGGCGACAACGTGGTCTCCCGGTCGGAGAACATGCCGTGGTACCAGGGGTCCTCGCTGCTGCACCACCTGGAGAACGTGCACATCGCCTCCGACCGGAACCTGGTGGACGTGCGCTTCCCCGTGCAGTACGTCATCCGGCCGCACAACGCGACCAGCCAGGACTTGCACGACTACCGCGGCTACGCCGGCCAGGTGGCCGGCGGCGTGCTGAAGCCGGGCGACGAGGTCACCCACCTGCCTTCGGGGCTGTCCACCCGGATCTCGGCGATCGACACGTTCGACGGGCCGGTGGAGGAGGCGTTCCCGCCCATGTCGGTCACCCTCCGGCTGGAGGACGACATCGACATTTCGCGCGGCGACATGATCTGCCGACCGCACAACCAGCCGGCCGCCGCCCAGGAGATCGAGGCGATGGTGTGCTGGATGGCCGACACCACCAAGCTGCAGTCCCGGTCCAAGCTGATCATCAAGCACACGACGCGTACGGCGCGGGCCCTGGTGCGCGACCTGCAGTACCGGCTCGACGTCAACACCCTGCACCGGGACGAGTCAGCGACGGCGCTCGGCCTCAACGAGATCGGCCGGGTGTCGCTGCGCGTCACCCAGCCGCTGTTCGTGGACGACTACGCGCGTAACCGGCTCACCGGCGGCTTCATCCTCATCGACGAGGCCACGAACGGCACGGTGGGCGCGGGCATGATCGTCGACGCCCGGTAGATCCTTCGCCGTTCCGTGAACGGATAATTACCCAAAGCGCTAGGGTCATCACGTTCCGTATCCACGTGGTGGAGGGGTCCGTGACGGACGCGCAGCCGGTGATCTTCGTGGGAGGGCTCGGCCGCAGCGGCACCACATTGCTGGAGCGGCTGCTGGGCGAGCTCCCCGGCGCCGTGCCGCTCGGGGAGGTCGTCCATCTCTGGGCGCGCGGCGTCCACGCCGACGAGCCGTGCGGGTGCGGCGAGCCCTTCTCCCGCTGTCCCTTCTGGGGCAAGGTGGGCGATCTGGCGTTCGGGCACTGGCGTGCGGATGAGGCCGACCGCGTGCTCCGGCTGCGGGCCCGGGTGGATCGCACCCGCCGCGTTCCGTTGCTCGCTCTCGGCGGCTTGCCGGCCTCCGGGAGCGGCCGTCGGGCGGCCGAGCTGCGCGCGTACGTGTCGGCCTACACCGCGCTCTATGCCGCGGCCGCCGAGGTGGCCGACGGCCGCTGGGTGATCGACTCCAGCAAGCACGCCTCCCTGGCGTACTGCCTGGCCGCGGCGGGGGAGACACGGCCCCGGCTGCGGGTCGTCCACGTAGTACGCGATCCGCGCGCGGTGGCGGCGTCGTGGCACAGCGACGTGACACGGCCGGAGGACGGCCGCCCGATGGCCCGGTGGGCGCCGGGGCGCACGGCCGTCCACTGGCTCGCGCAGAACCTCGCCTTCGAGCTGCTGCGCCGCCGGGGTGTGCCGGTCGTCCGGATCCGGTACGAGGACCTGCTGCGGCGCCCGGCCGAGACGCTGCGCGAGCTGACCGCGGCGTTGGGGGTGTCGTCCGGCGCGCTGCCGTTCCTCGGGGACGGCGGGGCGCTGCTCGGCGTCGCGCACACCGTGTCCGGTAACCCGATGCGGTTCGCGGTGGGGCGGGTGCGGTTCAGCGAGCGCAGGGTCACGCTGCCGCTCGGCCGGCGGTTGCTGGTCACCGCGCTCACCTGGCCGCTCCTGCTGCGCTACGGCTATCGCCTGGCGCCGCGGGCGGAGGCCGGGGCGTGAAGCCGTCCGTCGGCGTCGTGATCCCGACGCGCGGCGAGCGGCCCGAGCTGCTCGCGGCCGCGGTGGCGGGCGTGCTCGACCAGGAGTACGGCCGGCGGATCCGGGTGGTCGTGGTGGTCGACGGCGGCGGCGACGCGCTGGGCCCGGCGGAGCAGATCACCGACGTGGTGGCGGCGACCCGGGGGAGCGTCCGGGTGGTCGCGAACCGGCGCGCCCGCGGGCTGCCCGGCGCCCGCAACACCGGGATCGACGAGCTGGACACCGACCTGGTGGCGTTCTGCGACGACGACGACCGGTGGCTGCCCGGCAAGCTCGCGGCCCAGGTGGCGGCGCTGGAGGGCGAGCCGGAGGCCGACTTCGCCAGCTGCGCGATCGAGGTCGCGTACGGCTCCCGCCTGGTTCCCCGGCAGGCGGGCGCCGAGCGGGTCACCCGGGCCGATCTGACCAGGTCGCGGATGGTGATGGTGCACTCCTCGACGTTCCTCTTCCGCGCGTCGGCGGGTTATCGGGCCGACGAGAGCGCCCCCGGCGGGCAGAACGAGGACTGGGATCTCGCGTTGCGGGCGGCGGCCCGGCATCCGATCGTGCACGTCGACCGGCCGCTGGTCCGGGTGCGCTGGGGCGGGTCCGGATATGTCGCCAGATGGGCGGATCGGATCGCCGGGCTGGAGTGGATGCTCGCCCGGCACGCCGACCTGGAGACGGATCCGCGCGGCGCGGCCCGCATCTACGGCCAGATGGCGTTCCACCACGCCGCGCTCGGCCGTCGCAGGGACGCCGGCCGGTGGGCCTGGAAGGCGTTCTCGGCGCATCGCCGCGAGCCGCGCGCCGCCGTGGCGCTCGCGGTGGCCACCGGTCTCGTGCCCGCACGGGCCGTGCTCGGCCTGCTGCACACGTGCGGCCGGGGCATCTGATGCGCACGAGGCCGGCCCAGCCGGGCCGGGTCATGTCGCCGTCCCGGCAGCGTATACGCGTCGCCGCCGTGGAGCTGGATCCGCTCGCCGAGCACGAGGTCGTGGCGCGGGTGTTCGCGGAGCTGCGCCGCGGCAGGGGCGGCCACGTGCTCACTCCCAACGTGGACATCTGCCGGCTGGCCGCTCGCGACCCGGAGCTGCGCGGCCTGGTCGGGCGGGCGGACCTCGCCGTCGCGGACGGCATGCCGCTGGTGTGGGCGTCCCGGCTGCTCGGCACGCCGATTCCGGAGCGGGTGACCGGCGCCGACCTGATCTGGGCGCTGTCCGAGGCGGCGGCCCGGCAGGGCGTCCCCGTCTACCTGCTGGGCGGCCCTCCCGGCGCGGCCGAGGCGGCGGCGGAGGCGCTGCGGGCGCGCTTCCCGCGCCTCGTCGTCGCCGGGACCCAGGCCCCGCCGTACGGGTTCGAGTCGGCCCCGGGAGGTGTGGCCGCGATCAGGCACGCCCTGCGCGCGGCGGCGCCCGGACTGGTCTTCGTCGGGCTCGGCTTCCCCAAGCAGGACCGGCTGATCGAGGTGCTGCGCGCCGATCTGCCCGGCGCGTGGTTCGTCGGCTGCGGGTCCGCCATCGCCTTCGCGGCCGGGACCGTACGGCGTGCGCCGGAGTGGATGCGCGGCGCGGGCCTGGAGTGGTTGTTCCGGCTGCTGTCCGAGCCGGCCCGGCTGGCGCGCCGGTACCTCGTGCACGACGCGCCGTTCGCCCTGCGGCTGCTCGCCGGGTGCGCGCTCCGGCGCGTGGTCAGACGGGCGCGGAGGTCAGCTCCCGGATCCGGGACACCTCGTCGGGCGTGAGCCGCTCGCGGTAGCTCGACAGGGCCGCCCGCGAGTCCATGGGGCGGAACGCCGTCCGGGACAGGCCGTTCCAGGCGAAGCCGGACGCGGGGGTGTCTGCGGGAGCCGTACAGGCGGCGCCGACGCGGCGGGCCGCGCGTGGCGTCCAGGGGAGGCCGCACCAGGCGTAGAGGTCGCGGAAGCCCTCCAGCGGCGCGGAGGCGAGCGCCTCGTAACCGACGACCCGGATGCCGGGGTCGGCGGCGGCGAGGTCGGCCGTGACGCGGCGGGCCACCCGCCACAGGGCCGCCGCCTTGGCGATGCGGTCCTGCGAGCCGACGAGCGGGCGCAGCTCCTCGACGCAGGGATGGTCGCGGACGAGCAGCGGCTGTTCGAGCAGCTCGTGGAAGTAGACCGTCCAGCCGAGCCGCTGCCAGCTCCCGACGAACGCCACCGGATCCCGGACCATGATGACGACCCGGCAGCCGAGCCGCCGGGAGAACCAGGCGGCGGAGAACAGCGCGAACGGATCGTCCAGGAGGGCGCGCCGCCGTAGGAGCCGGCCGAGCCGGAAGGCCGTGCCGTACTTGGCCATGCGGGCGAGATCGCGGGGGCGGCGGTTGCGCCGGAGCTCGGCGAGGTGGCCGTAGCGCAGCGCGACGGTGCGCGAGAACGCCGCCAGCCAGGGCTCCTCGTCGTCCGGACAGATGTACTGGAAACGATGCGTCACGGAGGCGTTCAGCACGCCGGGGCAGCGTCCGGGCGGGTGCTCGGGGTTGAGCGGCTCGTTGACGTAGACGAGGCGGCCGCTCGCCGCGAGCATCTTCCCGGCCCAGCTCGTGCCGCTGCGCGGCAGCCCGGTCACCAGCAGCGGCGGGCCGTCCCCGTTCGGGCGCCCGGTGCTCACGCGGCCATCCTCAGACTGAAGGCGGCGACGCTGTGCCGCCCGAAGGGGCGCAGCCCGTAGCGGAGCGAGATCTGGGCGAGCGGCAGCAGATTCTTCAGCAGAACGCCGCCGGACCAGCCCAGGACGGCTCCCAGGGCGCCGTGCCCGGGAACGAGGAGGACGTCGAGGACGACGGTCGCGGCGACCGCGCAGGCGGTGTTGACCAGGCTCGCCGTGGTGTGCCCGGAGGCGATCAGCATCACGTCGACCATGCCGCACGCGCTGGCGATCATCATGGTGGCGGAGAGAACGAGCGCCACGGAGGTTCCCCGGGCGTACGACGCGCCGAAGATCCGCAGCAGCCACGGCGCGAGGGCCGCGTAGCCGAGCCAGACCGGCCAGGTGACCATGACCAACCACATCGTCGCCGTCTGGTAGAGCTGCCTGGCCTGGGCCAGGTCCCCCTGGGCGAGGGCCCGGACCAGTCCGGGCTGTACGGCCTGGGCGAGCCCCTGCCCGGCGAGCTGGCCGACCACCTTGAACCGGGTGGCCGCCGTGTAGACGGCGGCGGGCGCGGGGCCGGCGAGCGCGGCGACGATCACGACGTCGAGCCGCTGGAACACCGCCTGGAGCGCGGCCGCGGCGGAGCGGGGCGCGGTGTACCGCCAGAAGTGGTCCCACCGGACGGTGGAGGTGCGGCCCCTGAGCCAGCGGGCGGCGACCGCGCCGACCGGAAGGGCGGGCAGCGCCCACGCGGCGGTCAGCACGGGGATGGGCGCCCCGGCGAGCAGCGCGCCGGACAGCAGCGCGACCTGGCCGAGCGGCTGGGCGACCCCGGACAGGAACAGGGTGGGCCGCATGGAGCCGAGCCCGCGCGTGGCCGCGATCAGGACGTCGGCGACGGCGAACGCGGGCAGCGCCGCCGCGAGCACCGGCCACACGCCCGCCGGGACGCCGGTGAGCGGGGCGAGCGCGCCGCCGAAGACGGCGACGGCCGCGGCGGCGAGGAGCGAGAGCGTCGCGACGGGGGCGAGCGCGACCAGCAGCACCGGCCGGCCACCCGGCACCGGTTCGCGGGACGTCCTGGCCAGGACGTAGACGAGCCCGTTGCCGGTGTCCAGGCGGATGATCCCGGCCAGCATCAGACACAGCGCCGTGGCGGCGAAGAACGCCCCGGCGTGCGCGGGTGGGAGGCACCGGGTCACCACCAGGACGACCAGGAACTGGGCCGCCGCGCCCGTGGCGGCGCACAGCAGCCCGGCCGCGCTCTTGCGGGCGAGGGGCAGGTCCCGCCGCCGGGTCACCGGAGATCCGCCTCCCGGACGCCCGAGCGCCAGGACGGCTCGGCGCCGAGCCAGGGCGTGAGCAGGGCGTCCCAGGGGGCGAAGTGCTCGGACAGGCGGCGCCGTACGGACTCGGGCATGTCGGCGGCGCGCGGCCGGGCGTTGTGCCGTTCGAAGACGGGGTCGCCGATCTGGGGCAGGTCGAGGAAGTCGATGACGCGGTCGTAGACAGGGCGGGGGTCGTGGAAGAACCGCCCGCTGTCCACGACGAGCACCTGGTCGCGTCCGACGAGCAGTTCGAGGCGGGCGAGCTGGTCGGCGTACCGGCCGCGCGCGACGTAGGCGTGGTGCCGGTGGCTGTGGCTGGCCGAGTTGGGCGAGACGCGCAGGCGGTGGGCCTCACCGGCGAGGCGCTCCTCTTCCAGCTCCAGGGCGCGCTCGAAGGACGGCTCGGTCTCGAAGCCCCTGGCCAGTTCATGGGCGTAGGCGGAGTAGGCGCGCTCCACCGGGTCCCTGACCAGCACGATCAGCTTGGCCCCCGGCAGGTCCCAGGCGATCCGCGCGGGGGCGAGCGGGTGGAACAGGTAGTACGGCGAGGACTCGAACGCCTGGGCCTGGTGGCCGTGCCGGCGCCCCAGCCGACGGGCGGCCGCCTTGCGGGGAAAGTGCGCCTGGTACCAGCTCAGGCCCTTCTCGTACGCCATGTCGAAGTAGTGGACGCCCTTGTGCAGCACGGGCTTGAGGATCAGCGGATGCCGGGAGAGCGCGCGGTACAGCGAGGTCGTGCCGCACCGCTGCGCGCCGATGATCAGGAACGAGGGCAGCATCCTGCCTCCCACGGTGAGCCTGCCCGTGGTCAAGGAGACGGCGTGCGCCGAGCGCTTGAGGGTGGACTTCACAGCAGGGGCTCCAGATGGTCGACGAGTGGGTTGAGCCAGGTCGAGGCCGGGCCGAGCGGTTCGTGGCCGTCTCGATCGTGCCGGTCGGCGAGGGTGATCAGGTAGTGCGCCGCGGTACGCCGGGCCTCCGCCGCCGAGAGCCCGAACGGCGCGAGGAGGGGGACGGCCCGAGCCAGGCAGGCGCGGGTGGCGCTCACCGGCCCCATACGCCGCAGGACACGGTGCAGGAAGTGGTGGAGCGCGTCGAAGCCGAGGGGAACGCCGGTGCCGAACCGTTCCCAGTCCCAGACGAGGAGCCGCCCGTCGGCGGCCGGGGAGACGTTCCAGGGGGCGAAGTCGCCGTGCCATGCGTGGCCGCCCGAGGGGACCGGTGGGGCGTCGTCCCCGAGTGAGGCGATCTCGGAGACGGCCGCGTCGAGCAGGGCGGGCGGCGCCGCGGCCGACGTGACCGGCAGCGGCGAGAGGACCAGCACGTCCATGCCGTGCCAGACGCCGTGGTGCAGCACGACCGGCACCGCGATGGTCTTCAACGGACGGTCGGCGAGCATGCGCAGGGTGGCGCTCTCGTGCCGGATCAGCGCGCGGGCCCGCTCGGAGTCGCCGACCTTGACGAAGCCGAGCGGCTCGCGTCCGGTCCCGTCCGTGGCGGCGTGGGCGGAGAGGATCGGCTTGCGGTTGGCCCGGCGGGCGGGCCGTACCCGCAGCACGGCGCGGATCGGGTGGCCGAACACCTCGCCGAGGTACGTCTCGATCGTGTCGGGGCCGTCGGGCACCGGAACCCGCCCGCCGCGGCCGAGGACGGCGTGCCAGCGCGTACGCGGGACGAGCCGCCGGGGGACCAGCCGGTGCGGCAGGACCGTCCGCTCGGTCGTGGTCGCGGACGGCGGGTAGAGCAGGCCGATGACCTCGTGGAGGTAGCGCAGCCGGGCCTCGGCGTCACCCATGCGCCCACCTCGCGTTCCGTGGCGCCTGCCGCTGGGCCGCGTTGCGCCAGAGCAGCGCGAACGAGATCAGGTAGAGGCTCAGCGCGCTGACCAGGCCGTCGTAGACGAACATGTAGAAGAGCACGAGGATCATGACGAGCGTGCCGGCCTGCCCGATCGGGGACCTGTCGCTCCAGTAGCGCCGGATGGCGCCGAGGAAGAACGCGACGTACAGCGCCGCGCCTGTCAGACCCTGCGTGATGAGCGTGAGCCAGAGCTGGCCGTCGCTGCCGAGCGGAGGGTGGCCGCAGGTCGGGCACCACGCGGTCTTGCCCGTGGTGATCGTGGAGTAGTTGCCGTACGCGTTGCGGGTGTTGCCGTAGCCGATCACAGGGGAGGTGGCGGCGGCGCGGACGGTGGACGCCACGGTGAAGGCTCGGATGTCGTTGCTGTGTGGGTTGGCCAGCCGCTGCCCCACGATCGCGGCGAGCGGGGACAGCAGCAGCGCTCCGCCGGCCAGGGCGACGGCCACGCCGACGACGAGGGGCCGCCAGCGGAAGGCGAGGTAGGCGGCCGACAGCGCGAGCCCGATCCACAGGCCGCGGTTCAGCGAGTAGACGATGGGGATCGCGGCCAGGGGCAGCAGCACGGCGACGGCCACCCGCCGCCCCCGCCCGCCGTACGTCCACCAGCCGACCACGAACCAGACGAGCAGCACCGAGATGTTGCTGCCCCAGGCGTTGGCCCACTCGAACGGCGCCTCGGGCCGGGGGGAGGCGTGCCCCAGCACGTGCTGCACCTGGCCGGCGGTCGGATGGATCAGGTTCTTGACGAAGGAGTTCCCGCCGATCCAGTCGGGCAGCAGCAGCTCGACGGGGGCGGTGAACTGGAAGCCGGGGGCGAACACCCCGAGCAGTCCACCGGCCACGGTGGTGATGAAGAGCACGCCGAGCAGCCGGACCAGGGTGAGCTGGGGCAGCTCGTCGAGGGTGAGGTTGCCCAGATAGAGCACCGTGACGGCGAGCGCGACGTAGACGGCCAGGCGCATCAGGTAGCCGAGGATCCGGCCGGTGGACAGGTCGCCGTACGTGCCGGGCGGGTTCTCGGCCAGGGTGACCGCGCTGATCGCGTATCCGGCCAGCAGGAGGAACCACAGGCCCATGCCCTTCGGCACCTTGATCGGGCGTCTGCGCCACAGCACCACGGCCATCGGCACCGCGAGCACGACGATCGACAGCCCGCCCAGGCCGAGAGCCCACCAGATCGGATAGCCGGCGAGCAGGGCGGCGATCGGCCACACCGCCGGTCTCATGCGTTCTGCTTCATGGAGCGCGACGTCATGGGCAGGGTGGGCGGCACGGTGACCGCCCCGAGCACGGTCGTGCCCTGCCGGACCAGCCGTCGTACGGCCTGGGTGACCTCGGTCGAGGTCGTCCGGCGCAGGCCGAGGAGCAGTATGGCCGCGTCGGGCCGGTCGGCGGGGTCGGTGACCACGGCGACCGGCGCCAGGTGGGAGAGCGCGGCGCCGAGGCGTTCGGCGACCGGCGCCCCGCCGACCGTGCCGAGTTCGGCGACCAGCAGGCGGTGGTAGCCCTCGCCGAGGGAGGAGACCACGTCGGCCGCCAGCGAGCGGAAGGCCCCGGGGTCGGCACGCAGCGGGATGTCGGCGAGCAGCGGGAGCGTGGTGAGGCGCTCGACGTCGGCGGCGGTGCGCAGCCGGGTGTCGAGGCGGTCGCGAGCGAACGCGGCGCCCGTCCCGGCGAGCAGACCGAGGAAGAGGCCGCTGCCGAGGTACAGCGGGACGCTCGGGGCGCTGGGGGACGACGGGGGGCGGGCCTGGCTGATCACCGATCCCGGGATGATCGCGATGGTCTTGAGCGCGTCGTACTTGAGGCTGAGGCTGTAGACCTGCTTGCCGAGCACGGACTGCTGGTGCTCGGCGACCACGCGTGCGGCGGAGCCGCGGGCGAGCGTGGCGACGCTCTCCGCGGCCTTGCCGAGGTCGTCGTCCACCTGGTGCAACTGGGTGGACAGCGCCTTCATCTGGGCGGCCAGGCTGCGCGCGGCCGACAGCGTGCGGTTCTGGAGGTACGCCTCGGCGAACGCCTGGGCGCCCGCGGAGGCCGAGACGCGGTCGCCGGCGGTGAACCAGATGGAGAGGATGGCGGAATTGGGCGGCACGTCCACGACGACCTGCTCCCGCAATTCCTCCGAATCCGTCTTTTTCAAAATTTCAGCGGCTTTGGCGGCGACTGTCGCAGAGTGGGCGATTTGCGCCTCTGTATCAAGGTTGAGCGGTTCGCGCAGCCGCGAGGTCACCTGATTGACCTGATCCTGAACGCCGGTCGGGAGGACCTGTACCTGGGCGACCGCCGTGTATTTCTTGGGCGTCACGACCAGCAGTCCGACGGCGCCCGCGACGCCTGTGAGCAGGCATGATGCGACGAGGAGCCGACGGCGGCGGAGAACCGAACCGTAGTCGGCGAGATCCCTGGTGTGCGGCGGCGGAAAAGAAGATCTCACCATGCCCACGAACTATAGGCGTGGTTGTGCTTTTCCCCATCGGATATTGAAAGATTTTCTTCCGCCGAATCGCGACGTAATAGCGAGCATTAATGCGAAATGTCCGATGGTGCGATATCACAAGTTCCCCTCGATCTTCCCTCCAGTAATGGCAAGGTGGCCCCCAAGGCCGTTCCAGTGAAGGGGGAAAGGTGCGGCGAACAGCGCTGATCGGACTTGCGGTACTGCTGGCGGGATGCTCGCCCGCGCCGAGCGTTCCCACGGCGGGCGCGCGGCCTAGCCCCGACAACCGGCTCGGCACCCGCGGGGCGATGTCCTGCACGGTCACCGCGAAGCTCATCCCGACCTGTGGCGCGTGGTGGGGCATCGCGCCCGACATCTTCACCGGGCGGCGCGTGGACGAGGCCACCCTGCGCGCCGAGCGGCGGATGGGGCGCCGCGTCGACATCGTGCACGTCTACCACCGGGACGGGGAGCTGTTCCCCACGCCGGTCGAGCGGGAGCTCGCCCAGGGGCGGCGATTGCTCCTGATCAACTGGAAGCCGTCCATGACCGCGAGCTGGGCCGAGGTCGCGAGCGGCGCGGTCGACCACCGCATCGACGTCCTCGCGGCGTACATCAAACGGACCTTCCCCGGCCGGTTCTTCCTCACCATCCACCATGAACCGGAGGACGACGTGCGGCTGGACGGCGGCTACTCCGCCGAGGACTACGTGGCGATGTACCGCCACGTCGTCACCCGGCTGCGCAGCAGGGGAGTGACCAACGCGGTCACCGTGATGACGTACATGGGCGCGCCCAACTGGGCCACCAAGCCGTGGTTCGACAAGCTCTATCCGGGCGACGACGTGGTGGACTGGATCGGGCTCGACCCGTACGCCGACGGGCGGGTCCACGACTTCGCCAGCCTGGTCAACAAGACCCGGCCCGACCATGCCCAGTGGCCGGGGTTCTACCGCTGGATCCAGTCACGCTTCCCCGGCAAGCCGATCATGCTCTCCGAGTGGGGGGCCTTCGAGCGGCCGACCATGCCGCAGTTCAAGCCGCAGTTCTTCTCCTCGGTCGCGCGGCAGATCAGCGACTTCCCGCAGATCAAGGCGCTGGTCTACTTCGACTCGCCGTCCGCGCCGCGCGGCGACACGCGCTTCGACTCCACCTCCGCGGCCGACCGGGCCTTCTCCAGCCTGGCCGGCGGCCCCTACTTCAGCGGGACGCAGGTTCCCACGCGCTGACCGGCCGGTCCCGTACGGCTCGCGCCTTGGCCGCCCGCCACCCGAACGCGGCCGCGACGCCGAAGCAGGCCACGACGACCAGCAGGGGCACGTTGCCCACGCCGAGGAGCTTGAGCGAAGAGGCGAGCAGCACCACGGCCAGCGCCAGCCTGATCACCTGGTCCGGCGCCCACGCCGAGATCCGGGATCCGAGGTAGACACCGGGGATCGACCCGAGCAGGAGCGATGCGGTGAGATCGAGCTTGAAGTCGCCGAAGAGAATGTGGCCGGCGGCCGCGGAGGCGACCAGGGGGACCGCCTGGACGAGATCCGTCCCGACGAGCTGGTTGGCGCGCAGCGCCGGATAGACCATCACCAGCGCGACGACGATGAGCGAGCCGGACCCGACCGAGGTCACCCCCACGATCAGGCCGCCGACCATACCGATCAGTACAGTCGGTATTGGGCGCACGACGACATCGTGCGCGGAGAGCGCGCCCACCCCCTGGCGCAGGCTCAGGAACGACTTCGCCAGCAGGCCGGTGAGCGCGAGCAGCAGCGCCACGCCCAGCGCGTACTTGACGGACTGCTGCATCTGCTCGCCCTCGCCGAACAGCCGGGCGGCGAACACCCCGACGAACGCCATGGGAACCGAGCCCAGGCAGAGCCAGCCCACCATGCGCAGGTTCACGGTGCCGTTGCGCAGGTGGACCAGGCCGCCCACGGGCTTCATGACCGCCGAGGCGACGAGGTCGCTGGAGACCGCCGCGAGCGGCGGCACGTTGAAGAAGAGCATCATCATCGGCGTCATCAGGGCGCCGCCGCCCATGCCGGTCAGGCCGACGATGATCGCCACCAGGAACGAGCCCGCCGCCAGCGCCGGATCGATCTCCATGCGTCCCTCACCGCTCCCGGTTCCTGTTGTGGACGATCACCGCACCCAGCCTCCGGAGGTCAGCAGGTTCAGCACGGCGGACACCGCGCGCTCCACCGACATGCCGGTGGTGTCCAGGGTGAGATCGGCGTCGTCCGGCTCCTCGTACGGGTCGGAGACGCCGGTGAACTCGGGGATCAGCCCGGCCCGGGCCTTGGCGTACAGGCCCTTGCGGTCGCGGCGCTCGCACTCCTCCAGCGGCGTGGAGACGTGGACGAGCAGGAAGTCGGCGCCCACCTCCTCGACCATCGCGCGCACCTCGTCCCGGGTGGCCGCGTACGGCGCGATGGGGGCGCAGACGGCGATGCCGCCGTGCCGGGCCGCCTCGGCGGCGACGAAGCCGATCCGCCGGATGTTGTGGTCGCGGTCCTCACGCGAGAACGTCAGCCCGGCGGACAGGAGCCGGCGGACGACGTCGCCGTCCAGATAGGTGACGGTGCGGCCGCCCCGCTCCAGCAGGGCGTCGCGCAGCCCCCGGGCGATCGTCGACTTGCCGGAACCGGACAGGCCGGTGAAGAACACCACGAGGCCGCGGCGGTGCGGCGGCCCCGGGATGACGACCGGCGCGGGGCCCGCGTAGTGCTCGGTCGCGCCGTAGTTCCGCGCCACGTGCTCGCGCAGCTCCAGGTCGATCTCGGCGTCCTCGCGCGGCGCGAGCGGCACCGCGACCACGGTCGAGCCGGGCAGCGCCGCGGACGCCTTGAGCGCCGCGCGGACCACGGCCGGGCCGCCCTCGCCGAACACGAGGGGGAGCAGCAGCACGGCGGCGTCCAGCTCCTGGGCGCTGGCGGCGATGTCGTCGATCGTGGTGGCGTCGAGCGGGCCCCGCATGGTCACCGCGAGGATCTCGCCGTCCGGCAGCTCCTTGCGCACGTCCTCGGGCGTACGGCGGAGCCGGGCGAACGGTCCGTACGCGGGGGCGTCGAGCGCCTCGACCGGGCCCGCGGCGTGGTGACCGTGCCGCTCGCGCACCGTCATGACGGCGACGGCCGCGCCCTCGGGATCCCGGAGCGTGACCCGCTCGCCCACCGGGATGTCGTCGGGCAGGGCGATGGTGATCGGGTCGGGCCACGGGGTGCCGTCGGCGAGGCGTCCGCGCGCGATCACCTCGGCCACGTCGGCGGCCGGGAGGAAGCCGTCGAGCGGCGCGTACGCCCCCGAGAGCAGCAGTTCCAGGTCGGCGAGCTCACGAGCGTCGGGGATCCACTCCGTCATAGCTTCCATTTCCGATCGAATTAGTCGGATACCTACCTTAACCCCTGACATGGGCATGGCGCAGCCCTTGCCGGGATGTTCTGGAAGCTGACATTAATCCGTGGACGCGGCCGAGGACCCGGTCTCGGCCGCGCGTGAGGCCGGCTCCGGCCCCTTCGCCGCAGTGCGGAGGCGGGACCGGTCAGATCAGGCGGGCGAAGTGGTTCTGCGGCTTCCGCACGACCAGGATGACCTCGTCATGGCCGGCCGGCAGGCGACCGCCGGAGAACCGGTCCACCATCCGGCAGACCGTCTCGATCAGGCCCGCGTGCGGGCCTGATCGCGCCGCCCCGCTCGTCCTCGCGTAGTCCTCTGTGATCATCAGGCCCCGCATCAGGCAGTACGCTTGGATCCCCTCGCGCGAGCTGACCGGCTCGTACACGGCGGGCAGCGGGCCGATGGTCTCGGTGGGGACGAAGCGCTTCCACAGCATCTGGCGCAGCCACCCCGGCGTCATCCGGTCGCAGAAGCCGTACGCGGAGCTGCGGTCCCGCAGCCGGATCAGCATCATGCCGCCGGGACGCAGCCCCGCGACCATGCGGTCCAGCACGATCTCGGTGTTGTGGATGCGTTCGAGCAGGAAGTCCACGAAGATCACGTCGTAGGAGCGCGCGGCGATCGGCACCTGCCGCAGGTCGCCCAGCGTCCAGGAGTCCAGGTCCTTGCGCGCGCTGGCGTGGGCCCGCAGCGACGGGAGCTCCTCGTCGATCCCGGTGACGCGCGAGCCGAACCTCTCCATGTCGCCGTCACTGAAGATCGATGTGCTGGCGCGGCCGCAGCCCGCGACGAGGATGTCGAGCCGGCGACCGAGCTGCTCGGTCCACTGCTCGCGGATCTTCTTGCTGAAAATGTCGTCGTGGTCGGCCGATGGCGGACGAACGTCGGTCATGTCACCGATAGTAATCAACCCTGTTCGGAGGGTCGTGGATCCGGGGTGTGGCCCGCGGTTTGTCCGGGCGCGTCGGTGGGCGGGCGTAGCCTTGAGCACGTGCCCCCCGGTTCGCACCGACCGGGGGTTCGACCTGTGCCATCGTGGGGCTCTTCATGTCACTCTCCGGCTTGCTCGACCTGGTCGCCGCGGAACCGTCCCTCGCGGCGGCGCTCGACCAGTCCGACCACGGCGCCGATCTGATCGCGCCCGCCGCGCTGCGGCCGTTCGCCGTCGCGGCGCTCGCGCGCGCCCGGCCGGTGCTCGCCGTGACGGCCACCGGGCGCGAGGCCGAGGACCTGGCCGCCGCGCTGACGAGCCTGCTCGACGAGACCTCGGTGGCCGTGTTCCCCGCCTGGGAGACCCTGCCGCACGAGCGGCTCTCGCCGCGCAGCGACACCGTCGGCCAGCGCCTCGCCGTACTGCGCCGTCTGGCCCACCCGGTGCCGGGCGACCCGACGGCGGGGCCGTTGCGCGTCGTCGTGGCACCGGTGCGGTCCCTGCTGCAGCCGATCGTGTCCGGCCTCGGCGACCTCGCGCCGGTACGGCTGCGCCCCGGCGACGAGGCCGAGCTGGACGACATCGTGGCCCAGCTCGTGGAGAACGGCTACCACCGGGTGGACATGGTCGAGAAGCGCGGCGAGGTGGCCGTGCGCGGCGGTCTGCTCGACGTCTTCCCGCCCACGGAGGAGCACCCGCTCCGCCTTGAGTTCTGGGGCGACACGATCGAGGAGATCCGCTGGTTCCGGGTGGCCGACCAGCGTTCGCTGGAGGCGGCGCAGGACGGCCTGTTCGCCCCGCCGTGCCGCGAGCTGCTCCTCACCCCCGACGTACGCGCCCGCGCCCGCGAGCTGGCCGACGAGCATCCGGCGCTGAAGGACGTCCTCGACCAGCTCGCCGAGGGGACGCCGGTCGAGGGCATGGAGGCGCTCGCCCCGGTGCTCGCCGGCGGCATGGACCTCCTGATCGACCACATGCCGGTCAGGTCGGCGGTGTTCGTCGGCGACCCCGAGCGCATCCGGGGCCGGGCCGTCGAGCTGGTCCACACGAGCCAGGAGTTCCTGGAGGCGTCCTGGGTCACCGCCGCGGCGGGCGGCGAGGCGCCGATCGACCTCGCGGCCGCGGCGTTCCGCACGCTGGAGGAGATCCACGAGCACGCCCGGGAGCTGGGCCAGCCGTGGTGGAGCATCGCCCCCTTCGGCGAGGGCATGGTGGTCGGCGCGCAGGACGTCGAGGCGTACCGCGGCGACACCCAGCGCGCGCTGGCCGACATCAAGGGCTGGCTGGGCGGCGGCAAGGCCGTGGTGCTCCTCAGCGAGGGTCACGGCCCGGCCGAGCGCATGGTCGAGCTGCTCAAGGGCGTGGACGTCCCGGCCCGCCTGGTGCCCTCCCTGGACGCCCCGCCCGTCCGCGACCTCGCCCAGGTCACGACCGGGCGCGTGGAGCACGGCTTCGTGACCGACGAGGTGGCCGTGCTGACCCACCTCGACCTGGTCGGCCAGAAGGCGTCGACCAAGGACATGCGGCGGCTGCCGTCGCGTCGCCGCAACATGGTGGACCCGCTCCAGCTCAAGGTCGGCGACCACGTTGTGCACGAGCAGCACGGCGTGGGCCGCTACGTCGAGATGGTCCAGCGGACCGTCCAGGGCGCCACCCGCGAATACCTCGTGATCGAGTACGCCAAGGGCGACCGGCTCTACGTCCCGACCGACCAGCTCGACGAGGTCACGCGGTACGTCGGCGGCGAGGCGCCCACGCTCAACCGCATGGGCGGCGCCGACTGGGCCAAGGCCAAGACCAAGGCCAGGAAGGCCGTCAAGGAGATCGCGGGCGAGCTGATCCGTCTCTACTCCGCCCGCATGGCCTCGCCCGGTTACGCCTTCGCCCCCGACAGCCCGTGGCAGCGCGAGATGGAGGACGCCTTCCCGTACGCGGAGACCGGCGACCAGCTCGAGGCGATCGACGAGGTCAAGCGCGACATGGAGCGCGCGGTCCCGATGGACCGGCTGATCTGCGGCGACGTCGGCTACGGCAAGACCGAGATCGCGGTGCGCGCGGCGTTCAAGGCGGTGCAGGACGGCAAGCAGGTGGCGGTGCTGGTCCCGACGACGCTGCTCGTCCAGCAGCATCTGTCCACCTTCGGCGAGCGTTTCGCCAGCTTCCCCGTGAGTGTGCGGCCGGTCTCCCGGTTCCAGACCGACGCGGAGGTCAAGGAGACCCTCGAAGGACTCAAGGTCGGCGGGGTCGACGTCGTGATCGGCACCCACCGGCTGCTCTCGCCCGAGGTCAGGTTCAAGGACCTCGGCCTGATCATCGTGGACGAGGAGCAGCGGTTCGGCGTCGAGCACAAGGAGGCCATGAAGCACATGCGGACGCAGGTCGACGTGCTCGCCATGTCCGCGACGCCGATCCCGCGGACGCTGGAGATGGGCCTCACCGGCATCCGCGAGATGTCCACGATCCTCACCCCGCCGGAGGAGCGGCACCCGATCCTGACCTTCGTCGGGCCGTACGACGAGAAGCAGATCGCGGCGGCGATCCGGCGCGAGCTGATGCGCGACGGACAGACGTTCTTCGTCCACAACCGGGTGCGCAGCATCGACAAGGTGGCCGCGCGGCTGCACGAGCTGGTCCCCGAGGCGCGCATCGCGGTCGCCCACGGCCAGATGAACGAGCAGCAGCTCGAAAAGATCATGGTGGACTTCTGGGAGCGGAGCTTCGACGTCCTCGTCTCCACCACGATCGTCGAGTCCGGGCTGGACGTGCCCAACGCCAACACGCTGATCGTGGACCGGGCCGACAACTACGGCCTGTCGCAGCTCCACCAGCTCCGCGGGCGCGTCGGCCGGGGCCGCGAGCGCGGGTACGCGTACTTCCTCTACCCGCCGGAGTCGCCGCTGACCGAGACCGCCCACGAGCGGCTGGCCACGATCGCCCAGCACACCGAGATGGGCGCCGGCATGTACGTCGCGATGAAGGACCTGGAGATCCGCGGCGCGGGCAACATCCTCGGCGCCGAGCAGTCGGGCTTCATCGCGGGCGTCGGCTTCGACCTGTACGTGCGGATGATGGCCGAGGCCGTGCAGGAGCAGCGGGCCAAGCTCTCCGGCCAGGCCGAGGTGGAGGAGCGCCCCGACGTCAAGGTCGAGCTGCCGATCAACGCGCACGTGCCGCACGCGTACGTGACGTCCGAGCGGCTGCGCCTGGAGGCGTACAAGCGGATCGCCGCGATCGGCTCGGAGGACGACATCGCCGCCGTGCGCGACGAGCTCACCGACCGGTACGGCCGGCCGCCGCAGGAGGTCGACAACCTGCTGGAGGTGGCGCGCTTCCGGATCCGGGCGCGCAAGGCCGGGCTCACCGACGTCACCCTGCAGGGCCAGCAGATCAGGTTCGCCCCGGTGGTGCTGAAGGACTCCCAGCAGGTACGGCTCCAGCGCCTCTATCCGAAGTCGATCGTCAAGCAGGCGACGGAGACGCTGCTGGTGCCGGTGCCCAAGACCAAGCCCATCGGCGGGCAGCCGCTCCGCGACCTCGACCTGCTCAAATGGTGCGGTGACCTGGTCGAGGCCATGTTCCTCGAGCCCCTACGGGTACAGTGACCCGCGGATCTGTGAGAATCTGCACAATTCCCTGGCCCGCTCGCCGGGAGGATCCCAACCTCGGGAGGATCGGAACGTGAAGTCGTATCGTGCGCGGATCGCCGTCGCCGCGGGTCTGGCGGTCGCAGGTCTCGCCCTGAGCGCCTGCAGCGGGCCCGTTCAGGCCGGCGCCGCGGCCATCGTCGGCAAGGAGCGCATCTCCTCCAGCGATCTGGACGCGAAGGTCCGCGAGCTCCGGGCGGACCTCGCCGCCCACAAGCTGTCGGAGGAGCAGCTCAACCTCGGGACGATGTCGGTCCCGCAAGTGATCCTCTACTACACGGCCAACGCGCGGCAGTACGCCGAGCTGGCCCGGCGCAAGAACGTCTCCGTCTCCGAGAGCGAGATCGACGGCTACATCACCGCTCGCGGCGGCCAGGACAAGGTGGACGAGATGCTGCTGGCCGGTGGCGTCCCGCGCTCCATGGGTCGCGACACCATCCGGGCGGTGCTCACCCAGCAGAAGCTGATGTCGCAGCTCGGCGCCGGCAACGACCAGCAGAGCGTGCAGGCCGCGCTGGTCAAGGTCACCGAGGAGGCCGACGCGGCCGTCCCGGTCACCTTCAGCCCGCGGTACGGCAAGTGGGACCTCCAGCAGGGATTCGTCGCCGACGATCGCCTCGGCGCCGTCGAGGCCGCCCCCGCCCAGTAGGCCGGCGCTCCACGCCATGTCACTGATCATCCTGACGACGTCGCCCCGGGTCGCCCCGGGGCTGCTGAGCGTGCAGGCGTGGGCGGCGCTCGGCCGGCACCCGGTGCGCACCGCCACCGCCGACCACCCCTACCTGCCCTACCTCGCCGAGGCGGGCATCCCGGTCGAGACGGTGACCCCCGACCCCGCCGCCCTCGCCCGTGACGCCCGTACGGACACGATCGTCTGGCTGGCCGCGCAGGACGGCGAGGAGGACTTCATGCGGGCCCTCGGGCAGGCGGCGCTCGCCCTCGACGACCCGCCGGTGATCGAGGTGCTCCCCGGTTCGTACGACCTGCCGGGGGCGCGGCTGCTCGACCTCGTCCGGGTGATGGACCGGCTGCGCCGCGAGTGCCCGTGGGATCGCGAGCAGACGCACGAGTCGTTGGTGCCGTACCTCGTCGAGGAGTCGTACGAGGTCCTGGAGACGATCGAGGAGGGCGACCGGGCGGCGCTGCGCGAGGAACTGGGCGACCTGCTGCTCCAGGTGATGTTCCACTCCCGCGTCGCCCAGGAGCGGCTGCCGGGCGACGACGGCTTCGACATCGACGACGTCGCGGCCGGCATCGTCGAGAAGCTCGTCCGCCGCCACCCGCACGTCTTCGCGGACACGCGCGTGTCCGGCGCGGAGGACGTGAGCGGCAACTGGGAGGTCATCAAGGCCGCCGAACGCGCGGCGAAGGGGGAGCGGGAGTCGGCGGTGGCCGGCGTGCCGATGGGGCAGCCCGCGCTCTCGCTCGCCGCGCAGCTGCTGCGCCGCGCCGAGCGGGCCGGAGTCCCGGCCGAGTTGGCCGAGGAGCTGCCGTCCGAGCTGGGCGCGCGGCTGTTCGATCTCGTCCGGCTCGCCGCGGAGCGCGGCCTGGACCCGGAGGCGGAGCTGCGCGCGGCGGCCAGGGCGTACCGGTCCAGGGTGGAGGAGTGGGAGGTCGCCCGGCAGGACGAGCGGGGCGGTCGCCGTACCGAGTAGTAAGGGCCGATAGGCTCGTGAGGCAAACTGCCCGCGACTTTGCTAGGAGCGATCCGTGGCTGCCATCGAGGCCGTTACCGCCCGCGAGATCCTCGACTCCCGTGGCAACCCCACGGTCGAGGTCGAAGTCCTGCTCGACGATCACAGCACCGGCCGTGCCGCGGTCCCGAGCGGCGCTTCGACGGGCCAGTTCGAGGCCGTCGAACTGCGCGACGGCGACAAGAGGCGCTACCTCGGCAAGGGCGTCGAGAAGGCCGTCCTCGGCGTGACCGACGAGATCGCCGACGAGATCATCGGCTTCGACGCCGAGGAGCAGCGGCTGATCGACCAGACGATGATCGACCTGGACGGCACGCCCAACAAGGCCCGCCTCGGCGCCAACGCCATCCTCGGCGTCTCGCTGGCCGTCGCGAAGGCCGCGGCCGACAGCGCCGACCTGCCGCTCTTCCGCTACGTCGGCGGCCCCAACGCGCACGTCCTGCCCGTGCCGATGATGAACATCCTGAACGGCGGCGCGCACGCCGACACGAACGTGGACATCCAGGAGTTCATGATCGCGCCGATCGGCGCCGAGACGTTCTCCGACGCCGTGCGCATGGGCACCGAGACGTACCACGCGCTCAAGAGCGTGCTGAAGGAGAAGGGGTACGCCACCGGCCTGGGCGACGAGGGCGGCTTCGCGCCGAACCTTCCGTCCAACCGCGACGCGCTCGACCTGATCCTCGTGGCGATCGAGAAGGCCGGGTACACCCCGGGCCAGGACATCGCCCTCGCGCTCGACGTGGCCGCGTCGGAGTTCCACTCCGAGGGCGTCTACACCATCGACGGCAAGGGCCTGTCGGCCGCCGAGCTGATCGCCTTCTACGAGGACCTGGTCCGCTCGTACCCGCTGGTCTCGATCGAGGACCCGCTGAACGAGGAGGACTGGGAGGGCTGGCGGGCCATCACCGCCGCCCTCGGCACCAAGGTCCAGCTCGTCGGCGACGACCTGTTCGTCACCAACCCCGAGCGGCTCGCGCGCGGCATCCGCGAGAGCGCGGCGAACGCTCTGCTGGTCAAGGTCAACCAGATCGGCACCTTGTCCGAGACGCTGGACGCGGTCGACCTGGCCCATCGCAGCGGCTACCGCTGCATGATGAGCCACCGCTCCGGCGAGACCGAGGACACCACGATCGCCGACCTGGCCGTGGCGACGAACTGCGGCCAGATCAAGACCGGTGCCCCGGCCCGCTCCGACCGCGTCGCCAAGTACAACCAGCTCCTGCGCATCGAGGAGCTGCTCGACGACGCCGCCCGTTACGCGGGCCGGGCCGCGTTCCCCCGGTTCCAGGGCTAAGGTCGTTTCTGGACGAACGCCGCCGGCCGTACGCGTCTTCGGCGCGGGGCGGGCGGCGTTCGGCGCAAGGAGCCCGGATCGGGACGGTGCCCCGCCGCCGGGGCGTTCGGGAGGTGGCCGGAGTTGGCGAAGCGACCGCAGTTGACGGGACGCGCGGCGATCCTCGCGGTCGTCGTGTGCGCGATCGCGATGAGCCTCGCCTACCCCTTCCGGGAGTACATCGCGCAGCGCCGGCAGATCGCCGAGCTGGAACAGGAGCAGGCGCGGGCGCTGCAGCACCTGCGCAATCTGGAGGACCAGCGCCGCAAGCTGGAGGATCCGGAGTACATCAAGCAGCTTGCCAAGAAGCGGCTGCACTACTGCGAGCCCGACGCCAAGTGCTACGTCCTGCTCGACGGTAAGAAGGGCACGGTGCCGGTGAAGGCCGAGCGCAAGCAGGCCGGCGACGCTCCGTGGTACGAGACGATCTGGAAGTCCGTCCAGGCGGCGGACGCCGCCGACGGCCAGCGGGCCGCTTCCTGAAGGAGTGTCGAGGGTGGTTGATCCGGCCGATCTGGCGGCCGTCGAGGCGCAGCTCGGGCGCCCGCCGCGCGGTGTGCGCGCGGTGGCGCACCGGTGTCCCTGTGGCCTGCCCGACGTGGTGGAGTCCGCGCCCCGGCTGCCCGACGGCTCGCCGTTCCCGACGCTGTTCTACCTGACCTGCCCCAAGGCGGCGTCCGCGATCGGCACGCTGGAGTCCTCGGGGCTGATGCGCCGCATGCAGGCCAGGCTGGCCGAGGACCCGGATCTGGCCGCCGCCTACCGGGCCGCGCACGAGGACTACGTCGCGCGCCGGGACAAGGCGGCCGAGGAGGAGGGCCTGGAGCCGCTCCCGCGTGAGATGCAGAGCGCCGGGGGGATGCCGGAGCGGGTCAAGTGCCTGCACGCCCTCGTCGGCCACGAGCTGGCCGTCCCGGGGATCAACCCGTTCGGACGGGAGGCGCTCAACGCGCTCCCCGACTGGTGGGCGGACGGGCCCTGCGTGAGCCCGTGTGTCGAGGAGGGGCCATGACCCGGGTCGCCGCGATCGACTGCGGCACGAACTCGGTGCGCCTGCTCATCGCCGACCTGCCCACCGGACCCTCGGGCGGCGCCGCGCACGGCGAGCCGGTCGACGTCGAGCGCCGGATGGAGATCGTACGGCTGGGCCAGGGGGTGGACCGCACCGGGAAGCTCGCGCCCGAAGCCCTGGAGCGTACCTTCGCCGCGATGCGCGGCTACGCGAAGCTGATCGTGGAGCACGGCGGGGGCGCGGCCGGCGCCCGTCCCGCCGAGGTGATGCCGGTCCGGGTCGTGGCCACCAGCGCCACGCGGGACGCGTCCAACCGCGAGGAGTTCGCGGCGGGGGTGCGTGAGATCTTCGGGGTCGAGCCCGAGGTGGTGACCGGCGCCGAGGAGGCCCGCCTGTCGTTCACCGGCGCCACGCGCGGCCTGGCCGCGCTGGGGCCCGAGGCGCCCTATCTCGTCGTGGACATCGGCGGCGGCTCGACCGAGTTCGTCGTCGGGACGGACGCGGTGGACGGCGCCCTCTCGGTCGACATCGGCTGCGTCCGGCTGACCGAGCGGCACATCCGGCAGGACCCGCCGGGCGAGCCGGCCGTACAGGCCATGATCGGCGACATCGAGGCGGCGATGGACCGGGTCGAGGAGGCGGTTCCGGTCCGCGAGGCGCGCAGCCTGGTCGGCCTGGCCGGATCGGTCACCACGGTCGCGGGCATCGCCCTCGACCTGCCGGAGTACGACCCGGCGGCGATCCACCACTCGCGGATCCCGGCGGAGCGGGTCCACGAGGTGAGCGCCCGGCTGCTCGCCTCCACACACGAGGAGCGCGCCGCGATCCCGGTGATGCACCCGGGCCGGGTCGATGTCATCGGCGCGGGCGCGCTCATCCTGGACCGCATCGTGCGCAGGTACGGCTTCTCCGAGGTCGTGGTGAGCGAGCACGACATCCTGGACGGCATCGCCTGGTCGCTCGTCTGACCCGTTTCCTTCCAGGCGTTTCCTCCCCCGCGCTTCCTCTCGCGTTTCCTTTCGCGCTTTCCTGAACGGCCGCGCCCGACCGCTCTTCGCCCCGGCCGGGCACGCGGTCGGTCGGCACCGTCTCACTGTGGCGCTCCTTTCGACTGCCCCCGCCGTTCCGGGGAGCGGGGCAACGCTGTTGCAACTATTCCGCATTGCACAGTACTGTGCGGTGCGTGGACAGTAGCCAGCTCCTCAAGGGCGTCCTCGATCTGGCCGTGCTGGCGGTGCTCGACGGCCGCGACAGCTACGGGTACGACGTCGTACGCCGCCTGCGCGAGGCCGGTCTCGACGACGTCGGCGACGCGTCGGTGTACGGCACGCTCCGCCGGCTGTTCAAGGCCGGGGCCCTCACCTCCTACGTGGTGGCCTCCGACGAGGGGCCGCACCGCAAGTACTACGGCCTGAACGACGTGGGCCGAACGCTTCTCTCCGACTCGGCGAGGACCTGGACGTCCTTCGCCGCCACCATGGACGGCCTGCTCAAGGAGGTAGGTGCCGGATGACCCCCCGGATGGATCCGCACGAGTACGCCCGCGCCGTACGCGCGGAACTCGCCGACCTGCCCGCGAAGGACAGGGACGAGCTGCTTGAGGACCTTGACGACCATCTGGCCGAGGTTGCGGCCGAGTCGGACACGCCGCTGGAAGAGCGCCTCGGTTCTCCGAAGGCGTACGCGGCCGAGTTGCGGGCCGCCTACGGGGGCCGTCCCGCCCGGACGCGAAGGTCGCTCACCGGCCGGGCCGCCGCGGTGCTGGGCGCGGCGCACGGCCGGTTGCTGAGGCTCACGCCGTACCGGCAGCTCGTGACGTTCCTGCCCGAGCTGCGTCCGGCGTGGTGGGCGATGCGCGGGTACGCGCTGGCCCTGGTCGTGCTGTCGGCCGTCGGGTCGGGCGGGGTGGTCCCCGGCGACCCGGTGGCCTGGGTGTTCACGCTCCTGGTGATCTGGGCCTCGGTGTGGCTCGGCCGGCGCACCGTCGCGGGGGTCGGGTCGGGCTGGCGGCGCACGCCCCTGATCCTGGCCAACGCGGCGGCGGCGTGGGCGGTGCTCGTCGGTGTCGCCGCGGCCGACCACACGGGGGTGTACGAGACCACGGTCCGGTACGACGCGGGCGGACCTCCGCCGGTCGAGGTCAGGAACGTGGCGACGTTCGACGGCGGCGGGATCTACAACATCCTGCCGTACGCCGCGGACGGCACCGCGCTGACCGACGTCCGGCTCTACGACCAGGACGGCAGGCCGATCAACGTCGATCCGGAGCTGTACGGCAAGCGGATCGTCCGGCCCTGCGCGGGGGAGCCGCCGATGACCAACTCCTATCCGCTGCCGCTGCGGGACGTCACCGAGACCGCCTTCGACGAGAACGGCCTCCCGGTTCCGGTGCCCTGCGAGTCCGCCATGCCGGCGCCGTCCGCGTCGCCCGAGGGAGCCGCCGAGCCGTCCGCCAATTCCACGGGCTCCACCGAGCCGTCGGGTGGCTCGTCCTCCGAGCCGTCGGCGGACCCGTCTCCTGAGCCGTCCGGCAAGCCCGCGAAGAAGGCCGCCGAGCCGTCGGCGCGTCCGTCGGACCGGCGCTGACCGGGGAGAACGGCGCGAGCATGGGCGCGGAGCTGGCACGATCGATGGCATGAGCTTCGTACCGCCTGGATCGGGTTGGCCGGGCGACCTGGCCCGGCCCGACACACCGGTCGCCCATGACGCCGCCGACGTCGTACGGCTCGCGGGCGAGAGCCGTACGGTCACGGAGCTGACGGCGCGGGAGTCGGTGTGCCGGGCCTGCCCGTCACTGGTGAAGTGGCGGGAGGAGGTCGCGGACGTCAAGCGGAAGTCCTTCGCCGACCAGACCTACTGGGGGCGGCCGGTCACCGGCTGGGGCGACGACCACCCCCGCATCCTCATCGTCGGGCTGGCCCCGGCCGCCCACGGGGGCAACCGTACGGGCCGGATCTTCACCGGGGACCGCAGCGGCGACTGGCTGTTCGCGTCGCTGTACCGGACGGGGCTGGCCACGCAGGAGACCAGCACGCACGCGGGGGACGGGCAGCGGCTGATCGGAGCGCGGGTGATGGCGGCGGTCCGCTGCGCGCCCCCGGCGAACAAGCCGACCCCGCAGGAACGCGACACCTGCTCGCCGTGGCTGGCCAGGGAGTTGTCGCTGGTCGCGGAGTCCACCCGGGTGATCGTCGCGCTCGGCGGGTTCGCCTGGCAGGCGATGTGGCCGGCGCTGCGCGCCGCGGGGTACACCCTGCCCCGCAGCCGCCCCCCGTTCGGGCACGGGCGGGAGGCCGCGGTGTCGTACGGCGAGCGCACGGTGCACCTGCTGTGCTGCTACCACCCGAGCCAGCAGAACACCTTTACCGGCCGAGTCACGGCCGAGATGCTCGACGCGGTGTTCTCGCGGGCGGCATCCCTGGGCTTGTGAACGCTTTCACGAGTGTGAACTCGGTCACGCTTGAAAGTTCCGCCGTTTTTGCGGGGAGAAGATAGTCCCGATCTACTCAAAATCGGAAAAAATGGACAAGTTCCCCCGGGGTGGATTGGTATCGGCTGAACGACGTGACGTAGCCTTGTGAATGCTTTCACAAGCGATCTACACACGAAGGGCACCCGTGGTGAACCGCAAGTCAAAGCACATCCTCATCGTCGGCGGTGGATACGTAGGCCTTTACACCGGCCTGCGGCTTCAGCGGACGCTCCGTCGTGAGCTGCGCGAGGGGACCGTGCGGATCACGCTCATCGACCCCCGGTCGTACATGACCTACCAGCCGTTCCTTCCGGAGGCGGCGGCCGGGAACATCTCCCCCCGTCACGTCGTCGCGCCGCTGCGCCGGGTCCTGCCCAAGATCCGCATCCTCAACGGAATGGTCTCCAAGATCCACCACGAGGCCAGGACCGTGACGTTCGAGCCCGCCGCGGGCCAGTCCCGGGAGATCGAGTACGACGTCATCGTCATGGCGGCCGGCTCCATCTCGCGGACGCTGCCCATCCCCGGTCTCGAGGACGCCGCGATCGGCTTCAAGACCGTCGGTGAGGCGATCGCGCTGCGCAACCGCGTGATCGCGCTGCTCGACCGGGCCGAGACCAGCGACGACGAGGACGTGCGCCGCCGCGCGCTCACCTTCGTCGTGGTCGGCGGCGGCTTCGCCGGCATCGAGGCCCTCGCCGAGCTCGAGGACATGACCGAGGACGCGATCAAGTACTACCCGAGCATCGAGAAGAAGGACCTGAGGTGGGTCCTCATCGAGGCGTCGGACCGGATCCTGCCCGAGGTCGGACCGGAGATGGGTAAGTGGACCGCCGAGCAGCTCCGCGAGCGCGGCATCGAGCTCAAGCTGGAGACATTCCTCCAGTCGTGCGAGGGCGGCCTGGTCAAGACCTCGGACGGTGACGAGTTCGAGTCGGCCACGATCGTGTGGACCGCCGGTGTCAAGCCGAGCCCGGTCGTCAACTCCTGCGACCTGCCCCTCGACGAGCGCGGCCGGATCAAGACCACCACCCGGCTGACGATCGCTGCCACCAAGGACGCGTTCGCCGCCGGCGACGTGGCGGGCGTGCCCGACATGACCAACGCCGGGCAGTACTGCGCCCCGAACGCCCAGCACGCCGTACGGCAGTCGAAGGTCCTCGGCGAGAACATCGCCGCGTACGTGCGGGGCGGGCAGCTCAAGGACTACCGGCACAGGTACGCCGGGTCGGTCGCCGGCCTCGGCCTCTACCGCGGCGTGGCCAACGTCTACGGCATCAAGCTGCGCGGGTTCCCCGCGTGGTTCATGCACCGGACCTACCACCTGTCCCGGGTGCCCACGGTGAACCGGAAGGTCCGCGTGGTGGCCGACTGGACCCTGTCCCTCTTCTTCCGCAGGGAGACGGTGTCGCTCGGCGAGATCGAGCACCCGCGCGACGACTTCAGGGCCGCCGCCGCCACGATGCCGAAGAAGAAGTAAAACCGCTCACCCGTACGGCGTGCGCCCCCACCTGGGGACGTGCGCCGTTCGGCTTTCCATGTCCGGAAGAAGGGGAAGCGGCGTAAGGTCCAACCAGTTACAGATGAGCGATCCGTGACGTATGATCGCGGCGCCCCCGTAGCCCAATGGCAGAGGCAAGCCCCTTAAAAGGGCTCCGGTGTGGGTTCGAGTCCCACCGGGGGCACTTCTGCCTCCCCGGGCGACAGCCCTGCCGGCCGTGCCCCCACGACCTGCGGGAACGAGGGGATCACTCGGCGCGGACGTCGAGACCGAGGGCGGTGGCGAGGACGACGGCCTGCTGGAAGTCGATCACGGCGCCCTTGAGGTCGACGGAGAGCGGGTCCACGGAGGACAGATCGCTGCCGCGCAGGTCGCATCGGGACAGCGTGGCCGCGCGGAGCCAGGCGCCGGAGAGGTCCACCTTGCGGAGGGTCGCCCCTTCCAGCCGGGCGCCGGCGAGATCGGCCTCGCGCATCCGCAGGTCGGTGAAGGTGGCGCCGCGCAGGTCGGCGCCGGGGAGCCCGGCGAAGGACCAGTCCCCGCCCTCGGCCTTGAGCAGGTCGAAGGTGCAGCCGTCGAACGTGCTGCCCACCATCTTGCAGCCGGTGAAGGTGGTGTCGAAGAACGAGCACCGGACGAACGTGCAGTTGGTGAAGGCGGCGTCGGTGTGCGAGGACGCGTTGAACTTGACGCCGCGGAAGGTGCACTCGGAGAAGACGGCGCCGTGACTGAACGCCTCGGTCATGTCGACGTCGACGAAGAGGACCTGGCTGTGCTCGTGACCCGACAGATCCTCGCTGTCCCAGTCCGCGCCGTGAACGGTGGTGAAGGTCGGCGCGGCCGGTCGGCCGTACCTGCGCTCGGCCACGGGAGGTCTCCTGACGTCGGGTTCGGTGGCGGGCATGATTCTGCCCCCGGGGTACGACAAAAATCGCGGGCGGCCCGGGGGCGTCGACACGGTCGTGTCAGCTGGTCGTGTGGTGCCCGAAGGGGACGGCCTTGACCAACGTCACCTTCATCGTCCGGCCGTTGGGCAGCTCGTACGTTCGCTGCTCGCCCTCCCTGGCGCCCGTCAGCGCGATGCCCAGAGGGGAGTTGGGCGAGTAGACCGGGATGTCGCCACCCACGGACTCGTCCCTGAGCCCCATGAGGAAGGTCTCGGTCTCCTCCTCGCCCTCATAGCGGACGGTCAGCACCATGCCCGGCTCGGCGACCCCGTCGTCCGGCGGGTCCTCGCCGACCACCGCGTTCTTCAGGAGGTCCTCGAGCTGGTGGATGCGCGCCTGTCGCCGCTCCCGCTCCATGATCTCTTCATTGCTGTCCGGATCGTGCGGAGTGGCGTCGCCGTCGCCCGTGCGGTGCGCGAGCAGGTCGGCCAGTTCCTCTCGCAACCGGTCGTACGCATTCTGGGTGAGCCATGTCCGCTGTGTGCTGGTCATGTCGCGCCTCCTTGTCCACATAACACAAAGACACAGCCCCGGTACGGACTGTGCCCAGTGCAATTATATCTACCTGTCAAACAAATTAAAGGTCTGGGTTACCGTTGGAGGGAATGTCGGCATCCGGTGACTCTGCGAGCGTGAGCGATGGTGGTCCTGGGACAGCTCCTGGACATCCTCGGCACTCTCGGCGTCTGCGAGTGCCGGGGTCCGGTCGACCGGGCGGCCATGCTGCGCGGCCTGGCCCTGTACGACCCGTCCGACCCGCGGATGGCGGCGGGCGACCAGGTCATGCTCGGCGTCGGCATCGACAGCCCCGAGCGGGCCGTCCGCGTGCTGGCCGACACCGACGCCGCCGTCCTGGTGCTGCGCGCCGCCTTCTCCCTGGACGAGGGGGTCGCCCGCGCGGCTCGCGACGCCGGGATCCCGGTGGTCCGCGTCGATCCCGGCGTCTCCTGGGGACAGCTCGTCGCGGTGATCCACACGCTGGTGTTCGGCGAGCGCGCCGCGGCCAAGGCGGCCGCGCCGGGAGGCCTGTTCGACCTGGCCGACACCATCGCCGGAGCGGTCGGCGGCCCGGTGACCATCGAGGACGTCCAGGCCCGCGTGCTCGCCTACTCCCACCGGCAGCAGGACGTGGACCAGGCGCGGCTGCGCACCATCCTCGGCCGCCGCGTGCCGGACGAGACCCTGGAGGCGCTGCGCAGCCAGGGCGTGTTCGCCCACCTGGACGAGTCGGACGAGCCGCTGTTCGTGCCCGAGCTCAGCTCCGAGCTGACCGCGCGCGTGGTCGTGGCCGTGCGCGCGGGCCGCGAGCTGCTCGGCTCGGTCTGGGTCGAGGTCGACGGTCCTCTCTCCCCTGGGCAGAACGCGGCGTTGGTCGCCGGGGCGCGGGTGGCCGCGACCCACCTGCTGACCACCCGCGCGAGCGCCGACCTGGAGCGCCGGGTGGAGGGCGACCTGGTGCAGAGCCTGATAGAGGGCGGCGCCGACGCGCCGGCCGCGCTGCTGCGGCTCGGGCTGCCCGCGACGGACCTGCGGGTCGTCGCGCTGCGTGCCGACGGAGGCGCGGACGCGGTGCTGCTCGCCGCCCGCCACGCGACCATCGGCTTCACCTGGTCGCGCCCCGGCCGCAGCGCCCTGGTCGGCGACGTGCTGTACACCGTGCTCTCCGGCGGCAAGGACGCGGACGCGGCGTGTGCCTGGGTGCGCGCGCTCGCGAGCGAGCTTCCCGCGGACGCCAGGGTGCGGGCGGGGGTCGGCGGCCCCGCCGACGTCTCCCAGCTCCCGGCCAGCCGCAGCGAGGCCGACGAGAGCCTCGCCGTCCACATGTCGGATCCGGACGCCGAACTGCCCGTCACGTACGACGCCGTCTGGGACCGGATTTTGCTGCGCCGCCTGGCCGGCGCCGCCGCGGCGGGACGGATGCCCACCACGGGCCCGGTCGTGGACCTGGCCCGCCACGACGCCGAGCACGGCACCGAGTACGTCCCGACCCTGCGCGCCCTGCTCCGCGCCCAGGGGGATCTGCGGGAGGCGTCGGCGCGGCTGGCTGTCCATCCCAACACGGTCCGGTACCGGCTGCGGAAGATGTCCGAGACCACCCGGCTGGACCTCGACGACCCGCGCAAGCGCCTGGCGATGATGATCGCACTTGAAGTCGGCGCGGTCATGTCCGGATAGGACAACCGCAGGCTGATCCATTGTCCGAATTTGGCAGCTCTTATCTCCTCAACGGCATACATCCTCAATATGTCGTCTCAAGAAAGGGAGAGCTGTCGTGACGGAGGAAAAGTCACCGCGCAGCGTCGTGGTGGTCGGGGCCGGCATGGTCGGCCTGTCGGTGGCGTGGTTCCTCCAGGAGCGAGGAGTCGAGGTCACGGTGGTCGACCGGGCCGGAGTGGCCGCCGGTGCGTCCTGGGGTAACGCCGGCTGGCTGTCGCCCGGCCTCGCCATCCCGCTGCCCGAGCCGAGCGTTCTCCGGTACGGCATGCGCTCGCTGCTCGACCGCGATGCGCCGTTGTACATTCCGACCAAGCCGGACCCGCGGCTGTGGGCCTTCCTCACCAAGTTCGCCACCCACTGCACCATGCGGCAGTGGGAGCGCGGCATGCAGTCCTACCGCCCGATCAACGCCCTGTGCCTGGACGCCTTCGACGTCCTGACCAAGAACGGCGTCGAGGCCCCCACGATCGAGGCGCCGATCATGGCCGCCTTCGAGAAGGCCGGCCAGGCGGACGACCTGCGCCGCGAGCTGGAACTGATCCTGCGTTCCGGCCAGGAGATCAGCTTCACGGAGATCCCCGGAGACAAGGTCGCCGCGGAGGTCCCGCAGATCTCGTCCAACGTCGAGCTGGCGATCCGGCTGGACGGCCAGCGCTACATCGACCCCGGCGCCTTCACCCAGTCGCTCGCGGACGCCGTGGTCGCCCGCGGCGGCCGGATCCGTACCGGCTTCACGGCGCGGAACCTGCGCCACGGCGCGCGCGGTGTCACCGTCGAGGCGTACGCGGGAGACCCGGAGCACGCGGACGCGGTCGTGATCGCGACCGGAGCGTGGCTGAACGACCTCGCCCGGCCGCTGGGCGTGCGCACCCCCGTCCAAGCCGGCCGTGGGTACTCGTTCACCGTGCCGACCGAGCAGACCGTTCCGTGCCCGATCTACTTCCCCGCCACCCGCGTCGCCTGCACGCCGTACCAGGGCCAGCTCCGGGTGGCCGGGACCATGGAGTTCCGCTCGCCCGACCACCCGCTGGACACCGGCCGGGTCGCCTCGATCATCAAGGCCAGCCGGCCGCTGCTCACGGGAGTCGACTGGTCGAAGCGGACCGACACCTGGGTCGGCCCCCGTCCCGTCACCCCGGACGGACTGCCGCTCATCGGCGGCACTCGGGTGCCCAGCGTCTACATCGCCGGGGGCCACGGCATGTGGGGCGTCACCCTCGGCCCGGTGACCGGTCAGCTGCTCGCCGAGCAGATCGTCCTCGGCAAGCAGCCCGCCGAGCTGCGCGCCTTCAGCCCGACCCGCTGACGCGGGAGGGCCCACCCCCACCGGAGTTCCTTTTCGGGTAACTCCGGTGGGGAACTCCACCCGTCCGACGATCGTTGGAAACGCCAGTGGACTGGCGTGGCGCCGCGCCGGCTTGGGATGCTGGCGTCGCACGCTGATCGGAGAGTCGGAGGCCAGAGGTGGAGAGCAGGAACCCCATATTCAGCCAGCGGGGCGCCCCAGGAGGTCAGCCGGCCTGGGCCGGTCCGACGCCGAGCGTCCAGCAGCTCAACGAGATGTACGCCACACCCTCGTACGCGCCGCCGGCTGAGCGGACGATGACGATCGACGACGTCGTCGTGCGCGGTTTCATGACCCTCGGCACGCTCGTCCTCTCGGCGGCCGTCGCGTGGTACCTGAACCTCGGCTGGTCCCTCGCGGCCCCCGCGATGATCGTCGGCCTGATCCTCGGGCTGATCGTCTCGTTCCGGCAGAGCACCAACCCGGCGCTCATCCTCGGGTACGCCCTCTGCTACGGCATCGCCATCGGCGTGCTCAGCCACATGTACGAGAGCGTCTTCCACGGCATCGTCCTGCAGGCCGTGCTCGGCACGATGCTGGCCTTCGGCGGCACGCTCGCCGTCTACACGCTGAAGATCTTCCGTCCCACGCCGAAGTTCACCAAGTTCGTCGTCGGCGCCGCTCTGGCCGCCGTCGGGCTCATGCTGGTGAACTGGATCGCCGGCTTCTTCGTGAGCGGCGGCCTCGGCCTGCGGGCCGACAACCCGATCGGCTGGATCTTCAGCATCGCGATGATCCTGCTCGGCTGCTTCTTCCTGCTCCTGGACTTCGACGAGATCGAGAGCGGGGTGCGCGCGGGCGCGCCGGCGAGGTATTCCTGGCTGATGGCCTTCGGCCTGACGCTGAGCCTGGTGTGGCTCTACCTGGAGATCCTCAGGTTCATCAGCTACTTCACGGACAACGATTAATCCTTATGATCAAGCTTTCATAACGAAACGATGTCCGTCAGGGTCTTGTCAAGCAGGAACCGGTGAGGCAGTGTCGAGCCCAAAGGAGCCTTATCCGTGGAGGTGCTCATGACGTTGAACCACTCACCGGAGACCCAGACCAAGCTCATCGCCCGCGTCCCGACCATTACCGGACGCGACCTCCCCGAGTGGTTCCAAACAATCGACAACGGGCCGGCTTTCCTGAGATGCGACGAGCGGGCCAACTGGCTCGCCGACGAGCACGGGCTCACGCACGGCTACGCGGTCGCCATCGTGCTGGAGCACGAGCGGCGTCGTAGGGGTCGGCAGTTCTGATCTCTCGGATGCGCCCGCGCCGTTCCGGCGCGGGCGCATCATTGTGTCCATGGATGTGGACAAGGCACGCGAGTTCCTCAAGAACAACCACCGCGCGGTAATGCTCACCTGGCACGCCGACGGGCGGCCGCAGATGTCGCCCGTCACCGTCGGCCTCGATCGCGACGGGTACGCCGTCGTGAGCAGCCGCGAGACGGCCGTCAAGACGCGTAACCTGCGCCGGAACCCGCAGGTGTTCCTCACCGTCACCACCGACGCCTTCTACGGCGAATGGGTGCAGATCGAAGGCACCGCGGAGATCATCTCGCTCCCTGATGCGATGGAGCGGCTGGTGGACTACTACCGCGACATCAGCGGCGAGCATCCCGACTGGGACGACTACCGTGCCGCGATGGAGCGGGACCGGCGGGTGATCATCCGTATCGCGATCGACCGCGCCGGTCCCGACTTCCAGGGCTGACGCTCAGCTCAGCCGCTCGACGATCATGGCCATGCCCTGGCCGCCGCCGACGCACATGGTCTCCAGCCCGATCGTCTTGTCGTGAAAGCGCAGGCCGTTGAGCAGCGTGGAGGTGATGCGGGCGCCGGTCATGCCGAAGGGGTGGCCGACGGCGATCGCGCCGCCGTTCACGTTGAGCCGGTCGATGTCGATGCCGAGCTCGCGATAGGACGGGATGACCTGGGCGGCGAATGCCTCGTTGATCTCGACGAGGTCGACGTCGCCGATGGACATGCCGGCCCGGGCGAGCGACTGCCGGGACGCCTCGATCGGACCGAGGCCCATGATCTCGGGCGAGAGGCCGGTCACGCCGGTGGAGACGATCCGCGCGAGCGGCGTGATCCCGAGGGCCGCCGCCTTGGTGTCGCTCATGATGACGACCGCGGCGGCGCCGTCGTTCAGCGGGCAGCAGTTGCCCGCGGTGACGGTGCCGTCGGGGCGGAAGACCGGCTTGAGCTGCGACACCGCCTCGTACGTGGTGCCGGGGCGCGGCCCGTCGTCCTTGCTCACCACGGTGCCGTCGGGCAGCGTGACCGGGGTGATGTCCGTCTCCCAGAAGCCGTTCGCGATCGCCTTCTCGGCCAGGTTCTGCGAGCGGACGCCGAACTCGTCCTGCTCCTGCCGCGAGACGCCCTTGAGCCGGGCCACGTTCTCGGCGGTCTGGCCCATCGCGATGTAGATGTCCGGCAGCGCGCCGTCCTCGCGGGGGTCGTGCCAGTCCTGGCCGCCCTCGGACAGCCGTGCCGTACGGGCGGCCGCCCCCGCGAAGAGGGGGTTCTGCGTGTCGGGCAGGCTGTCGGAGCTGCCCTTGGCGAACCGGGAGACGCACTCCACACCGGCGGAGACGAAGACGTCGCCCTCGCCGGCCCGGATCGCGTGCATCGCCATCCGGGTGGTCTGCAGGGACGAGGAGCAGTAGCGGGTGACCGTGGTGCCCGGAACCCCGTCCAGCCCGAGCAGCGTCGCGACGACGCGGGCCATGTTGAAGCCCTGCTCGCCGCCCGGCAGGCCGCAGCCGAGCATCAGGTCGTCGATGTCGTTCGGGTCGAGCTGGGGGACCTTGGCCAGCGCGGCGCGGACCATCTGGACGGTGAGGTCATCCGGGCGGATGTCCTTCAGCGATCCCTTGAAAGCGCGTCCGATCGGCGAGCGGGCCGTCGCGACGATGACTGCCTCGGGCATGGGGCTCTCCTGACCTAGTCCTTTTCTGCGGAGGTTACCCCGGGGTAGGGCGGCTGCCATCCCCCGGGGGCCGCAAAACAGAACTTTCTACGGTCAGCCGTACATGCCGGGAGATGTCGTGGCTCCATCCTTGATCGCGTGGAGCCCGCCCTTCTCGTCGCGCCAGATCCGCCAGCCGCCCTGGCTGCCGGTGAACCACGCGGGCGGGGTGTCGACGGAGTCCATCCGCTTCCCGGTGGCCAGGTCGAACTCGCACAGCGCCGCGATCGAGTAGAAGCCGGGGGAGATGCCGGTGAGCTTCAGCGGCTGTGGGTCGGTCACACAGAACGACCACCCCTTGCTGCCCTTCACGTCCGACGGCTCGCCGTTGATCAGGTTGAAGGCGGTGCCGGGGGCGCTGTGCTTGAGGAAGCCCAGCGTGTCCATCTTCGGCGGGAAGGCGAGCCACCAGCCCGTTCCGGGCACCTGCGCCGCGGTGATCTGGCCGACCACCCGCCCGGACTCGCCGTCCAGCCTGGCGAAGCCGCCGTACTGGCCCTGCTGGTCGACGGGGCGGACGACGGGCGAGAGCGCCGGGTTGCCGCTGGGGTAGACCCGCACCACCGACGGCCGCATCCACTCCAGGACGCCGTCCGAGAGCCGGAGCGAGAACAGCCCGAACGGCGAGGTCTTCTTGGTGCGCGCGTCGGTGTACGGGGCGACGTAGCCGACCAGGTTGGCCCCGGTGGAGCCGAAGGACCAGCCGCCGGACATGTTGACGCCCTCGCCGAGCGCCTGCTCGATCGGCAGCTGCCACAGCGACTTGCCGGTCTTCAGGTCGTGCGCCTCCAGCACGGGGTGGGACGCGAGGCGCAGCAGCACGACGCGGTTCGGGTCCGACCACTCCACCTCGGCGATGCCGGGGAGCCGCCAGATCGTCTTGCCGGTCAGGGGGTCCAGCACGACGAGCCGGGCCGTGCTGAGCGCCGTGTGCTCCGACAGGCAGATGTACGGCCCGCACTGCTGGGGCCCGAACGTCGAGTGGACGGGCCTGGTCCACTTCTGCCGGCCGGTGAGGGCGTCCCTGGTGACCAGGGTGGCGTTCCACTGGCCCTGCTTGACGGGGTCGATCGCGGCGATGACGGCCTGGCTGCTCCCGGCATCGACGATCGCGGGGGGCTGGACGCCCATGCCGGGCAGCCGGCCGGTCATCGTCGCCGGGGCCGACCAGAGCTTCCTGCCCGTCTCCTCGTCGAGTGCGACGGTCTCCAGGGTGCCGTCCGGCTTCATCGAGGTGGTCGCCGCCACGCCCGCGCCTGCGGTGATGCGGCTCACGGCGTTGACCTCGGAGTTCTGCCAAGTGGGGTACTTCTTCGCGGCGGCGGCGTCGCTTTGGGAGCAGCCGGCCAGAGCCCCGCTGGTCAGCAGGGCGGCGGAGGCGAGTGTGAGGGTGACTTTCGCGTGGGGCCGGGTCATATCACTCCTACTGGGGGTGACGGCCGGGTCGCGAAAGGTGACCGGCTTCAGGCGCTCTCGGACATCGGCCCGGGACGCCGGCGGAGCAGTGCCGCCCACCGTCCCTGGGGGCCGACCGCCCGGCCGGCGACCCGGGTCGCGCTGACCTCGGTGCCGGGTTCTTCCACGGCCATTGCCGCCAAAAGGTATTGCGAACCTTCGACGCGCTGAGGCTCGGGCTCGGGCCACAAACCCAACGCGGCGCATACAGACGGTAGCACTGTGTACGCGGCCTGTAGGTAACCTCTGGCAGATGGGTGGTAGCGATCAGGGCCGAACATCTCGGCAGGGTTCGTGTCGAACTCGGGGCCGAGCAGGTCGGCGAAGGCGACCGTCCGGCCGCCCGCCTCCACCACCGCCACGGTCTGCGCCGCGGCGAGCTGCCGGGACCACCGGCGGGTGACCCAGCGCAGGGGCTGCGGGATGGGCCGGATCGAGCCCAGGTCCGGACACGTCCCCACGACCACCTCCGCCCCGGCCTCGCGCAGCCGGCGCACCGCCTTCTGCAGGTGCCGTACGGCGTGGGCGGGGAGGGTGGCGGTGGTGACGTCGTTGGCGCCGACGAAGATGACCGCGATGTCGGGGTGGGCGGCGAGCGCGCGGTCCACCTGGGGGCCGAGGTCGGCGGAGGCCGCGCCCGACTGGCCGACGACGGTGAGGTGCACCGGACGTTCGGCGACGGCGGCCAGGCCGTTGGCGAGGTTGACCGCCGGGGTTTTGTCGGGGTGTGTCAGGCCGAGTCCGACGGAGGTCGAGTCGCCCAGCATGACCATGGTGATCGGGTCGCCCTCGAAGTCGCCGTACACGCCGTCGGAGGCGGGGCCGTCCATGCCATGGGGGTTGCCGACGATCCGGCGGGCGATCAACGCCTCCGCCATGAGCAGGCCGTACGTCGCGACTCCCAGTGCCGTCAGGCCCCCGCCGCCCATCGCGGCCGCGGTGGCGATCCGGCGTGCGGCGCGCGCCGCTCCCGGCGTCCAAATCACCTGCTCTCCCGTTTGTGACGGTACCTTTTGGTAGAGAAACTAGCCCAGTTCCGGCCACCCCCTCGGGATGACGGCTTCAGGCAGGCTGACAAAGCTTCGGTAAACCAAGGCGGTCTTCGCGGTGCACGTACACGATTCCCTGATCGAGCTCATAGGTGACACTCCGCTCGTTCGGCTGCGGAAGGTCACGGCGGGGCTGCCCGCCCAGGTGCTCGCCAAAGTCGAGTACTTCAACCCTGGCGGGTCGGTGAAGGACCGGATCGCGCTGCGGATGGTCGAGGCCGCGGAGCGGAGCGGCGCGCTGAAGCCCGGCGGCACGATCGTCGAGCCGACCTCCGGCAACACCGGCGTCGGCCTGGCCATCGTGGCGCAGGAGAAGGGCTACAAGTGCCTGTTCGTCTGCCCGGACAAGGTCGCCCAGGACAAGATCGCGGTGCTCCGTGCGTACGGCGCCGAGGTCGTGGTCTGCCCGACGGCCGTCTCGCCCGATCACCCCGACTCCTACTACTCGGTGTCGGACCGGCTGGCGCGTGAGACGCCGAACGCGTGGAAGCCCGACCAGTACTCCAACCCGGAGAACCCGACCAGCCACTACCTGTCGACCGGTCCGGAGATCTGGGAGCAGACCGAGGGGCGGATCACCCACTTCGTCGCCGGCGTGGGCACGGGCGGCACGATCAGCGGCACCGGTCGCTACCTCAAGGAGGTCTCGGGCGGCCGGGTCAAGGTCATCGGGGCCGACCCCGAGGGCTCGGTCTACTCCGGCGGCACCGGCCGGCCGTACCTGGTGGAGGGCGTGGGCGAGGACATCTGGCCCGCCACCTACGACACGACCATCTGCGACCAGGTGATCGCGGTCTCGGACCGCGACTCGTTCGCGATGACCCGCCGCCTCGCCCGCGAGGAGGCGCTGCTGGTCGGCGGCTCCTGCGGCATGGCCGTGGTGGCCGCGCTGCGGGTCGCCCGGAACGCCGGGCCGGACGACGTCGTGGTCGTGCTGCTGCCCGACAGCGGCCGCGGCTACCTCTCCAAGATCTTCAACGACGAGTGGATGGCCGACTACGGCTTCCTCACGACGTCCACCGACGAGGGCCTGGTCGGCGACGTGCTGAGCCGCAAGAGCGCGGGGCTGCCCGAGTTCGTCCACGTCCACCCGCACGAGTCGGTCGGCATGGCCATCTCGATCATGCGCGAGTACAGCGTCTCGCAGCTTCCCGTCATGAAGGAGGAGCCGCCGGTCATGGCGGCCGAGGTCGTCGGCTCGATCGTCGAGCGGGACCTGTTGGAGGGCCTCTACCGCGGGAAGGTCTCCTCCGACGATCCGCTGGGCGACCACATGTCCGCGCCGCTCCCGATGATCGGCTTCGGAGAGCCGGTCTCGCGGGCGGTCGAGGCGCTGGAGAAGGCGGACGCGGCCGTGGTCCTCGACGACGGCAAGCCGGTCGGCCTGCTCACCCGTCAGGACCTGCTCGCGTTCCTCGCGGCGAACTGACGCGTCCGGCCGGGACGACGAGATCGAGCCGGGCGGCGAATGGGACGTCGGGCTGTGAACTACTTGGGAAGGTTGCGTTCGCGATGAACGAAGGTTTCGAGACGCTGGCCATTCACGCCGGCCAGGAGGCCGACCCGCACACCGGGGCCGTCGTGCCGCCGATCTACGCGGTCTCCACGTACAAGCAGGACGGCGTGGGCGGGCTGCGCGCGGGCTACGAGTACAGCCGGTCGGCCAACCCGACCAGGACCGCGCTGGAGGAGTGCCTGGCCGCCGTCGAGGGAGGCGCCCGCGGGCTGGCGTTCGCCTCCGGGCTCGCCGCCGAGGACACCCTGCTGCGGACCGTGTGCGCCCCCGGCGACCACGTCCTGATCCCGGACGACGCCTACGGCGGCACGTTCCGGCTGTTCGCCAAGGTCCTGGAGCGGTGGGGCGTGTCGTACGAGCCGGTGTCGATCGGCGACGTGGACGCCGTCCGCGCGGCGGTGCGCCCCGAGACCAAGGTGATCTGGGTGGAGACGCCCACCAACCCGCTGCTCGGCATCGCCGACATCGCCGCGCTGGCGTCGATCGCCCACGAGGCGGGAGCGCTGCTCGCCGTGGACAACACGTTCGCCTCGCCGTACCTGCAGCAGCCGATCGAGCTCGGCGCGGACGTGGTGGTCCATTCGACCACCAAGTACGTCGGGGGCCACTCGGACGTGGTCGGAGGCGGCCTGGTGGCGGCGTCGGCCGAGCTGGGCGAGCAGCTCGCCTACCACCAGAACGCCATGGGCGCGGTGGCCGGGCCGTTCGACGCCTGGCTGACGCTGCGCGGGCTCAAGACGCTCGCCGTACGGATGGAGCGGCACTGCGACAACGCCGAGCGGGTGGTCGAGCTGCTGGCGTCCCACCCGAAGGTGACGCAGGTGCTCTACCCGGGGCTGCCCGAGCACCCGGGCCACGAGGTCGCGGCCAAGCAGATGCGGCGCTTCGGCGGGATGGTGTCGTTCCGGGTGGCGGGTGGCGAGCAGGCCGCGGTCGAGGTGTGCGACCGGACCAAGCTGTTCACGCTCGGCGAGTCCCTCGGCGGCGTCGAGTCGCTGATCGAGCACCCGGGGCGGATGACGCACGCGTCGGCCGCCGGGTCGCCGCTGGAGGTGCCCGCCGACCTGGTCCGCCTGTCGGTCGGCATCGAGACGGCCGACGACCTGCTCGCCGACCTGTCCGAGGCGCTCGGCTGACCGGTCAGGGCGTCGGGTTGAAGAAGACCATCAGGAACAGGATCACCAGCCAGATCACCGCGGCGATGCCGCCCATGGCGGCGATCCTGCCGATCTGAACCTTGGCGTCGTCCGGGCTCTCGCTCGTCAGAGCCCGGATGGCGGCGCCTTCGTCGCGTTCGATGAAGACCATGAGCGCGAGGGCCACCACGAAGAGCGTCATCGAGGCCGAGAGGTACGGCGCGCCGAGCTTGTCGCCGCCGAGGACCAGGCCGGTGGCGAAGACGCCCAGGGTCAGCACCCCGAAGATCCGGGTCGCCCGCTGCAGGTAGCGCAGGACCGCGACGTCACGCGTACGGATGTAGCGCGGGACGGAGCTGGTCACCGCGGTCAGCGGGCCGATGGCGAAGATCGCGAAGCCGATGTGGAGCCACAGCACCACCTTGCCGAGAAGCGACATGGGGCGAGGCTATCCCGTCTGGTCATCGGTTCGGGCGCAGGGCCGCCGCCGGGACGTCGGCTGTCGCTATCGGGCCCGGCGGCTGCGCAGGAAGTCGCTGACGACGTACTCGCCGAGGCGGTCGGCGCTGGGGGAGAAGACTCGGCCACCGTTGCGCCGGGCGACCTCGTCGACGAAGTCGCGCAGCCGCTCGTCGGCGGCCAGCATGAACACGTTGATGGTCGCCCGCCGCCGGGTCATCTTGTCGACCTCGGCGAGGGTGAGTTCGAGGGTCTCCGGGGACGGCGGCCAGTCGAAGCGGGGGACGCCGTTGCGCATCAGGTGGGCCGTGGGCTCGCCGTCGGTGACGACCAGCACGACCGGCTCGAAGTCCGGGTGCCGGTCCAGGTGGCGGCCGGCGATCAGCAGCGCGTGGTGCAAGTTCGTGCCCTGGACCATGTCCCATTCCAGCCCGGCCAGCTCGTCGGCCCGCAGCACCCGCGCGTAGTTCGAGAAGCCGATGATCTGCACGGCGTCCTGCGGGAACTTCGAGGTCACCAGCGCCTGCAGCGCCAGCGCCGTCTGCTTGGCCGCCGCCCAGGTGCCCCGCAGGGCCATCGAGTACGACAGGTCCACCAGCAGGCAGACCGCCGCCGCCGATCGGCGCTCGGTCTCCACGATCTCGAAGTCGTCCGCGGAGAGGGAGATCGGGGCGCCGCCGCCGCGCCGTACGGCGTTGACGATCGTGCGGACCACGTCGATGGGCTGCTCGTCGCCGAACCGCCAGGGGCGGGTGGAGCCGGTCAGTTCGCCGGCGGCGCCGGCGTCCCGCTGGTCGTGGTCGCCGCGGCGGCTGGACTCCAGCGAGGAGAAGGCGCGGCGGAGCGCGGTCTCGCCGAGGCGGCGTACGGCCTTGGGCGTGAGTTCGAGCTTGCCGCGGTGGCGGCGGAGGTATCCCTGGGACTCCAGCTCGCGCTCGATCTGGCGGAGGGCCTCCAGGTCGTCGACCGCGGACCGGCCGAGAGCACGGCGGACCGCCTCCTCGTCGATGTCGTCCAGCCGGGCCCCCGGGTAGTCCTGCCGGAGGGCGGACTCCAGCTCGCCGAGGTCGGCCAGCTCCTGCAGGGCCGTCACCGCGTCGCCCATGCCCATCGGGTCCTCACCGGAGAACCGTTCGGGGGTGTCCCAGGCGAGATCGGGGCGGCGGGCGTAGAGGCTCTCGCCGAGCCGGTGCATCTGCTCCGACAGCCCGGCCTGCTCCAGGGTCTGCTCGATCAGCCCGGCCAGCTCGGCCCGCTGCTCGGGGGTGAGCGACGCCAGCAGCCGTTGCGCCGCCGCGGCCCGGCGGGCGAGTTGGTCGACGAGCTCCTCAAGGTTGCGCGGGTTCTCTGGGAACATGTCCCGGTATTTCCGCATAAATTCCGCGAAGTCGTCGGGGGTGTGCTCTCCGCGGGCGTCCCGTTCGAGCATGTCGTTGAGGTCGGCCAGCATGTGGCGGACCCGCTCCATGGCGGCCGGGTCGGGGTTCGCCAGGGCGTCGCGCATGCCGCGGAACTGACTGTCGAGGATCTCCCTGCGCAGCAGGTCGCGCAGCTCCTCGAAGGTGCGCCGCGCCTCCGGCGAGCGCCAGTCGTAGGAGGCCAGCTCATGGATCGCCTGCGAGGTGTCCGACGGCAGCGCGTCGAGGAGCGCCTCGCGGAAGCCCGTGTCGTCCGAGGGGTCGGCGCCGGGCCGGCCGTCGGCCTCTCGCCGCAGCTCGGCCCGTTCCTGCCCGATCGCCTTGTCGAGCAGGGCGCGGGCCTGCTCCAGCGTTCCGTCGAGCCGGGACCCCGAACGCAGCTCGCGACGGCGGCGCCGCACCTGGTGGAGCAGGTCGTCGAGCCCGCGCCGCTCCGGAGCGCCGGGCAGGCCGCGCCGCAGCAGGTCGCGCAGCGCGTCGACAGGCGTGGCCCCGGACAGGACGGCGTCGCCCATCTCGTCCAGGGCCTCACGGACGTCGTACGGCGGAGCCAGTGGATCAGGCCCGTCGTGATACTCCCCGTACCGGTAAGCCACGCCACCACGCTACCCGCTACGCGGCCGGGCCTCCGGTCCCCGGACGGGCATGAACGCCTGTCCGGGAGCGTGTCACCCGCAGGTGTCGCCCTGGCAGGGGAAGACCTCGCGGATCTCCATCAGCTCGCGGCTCGACTTCAGATAGTCCACCTTCACCTGGATCGTCTTGAGCGCGCGCAGCGCGCGGGTGAGGTCGGCGGCCGTGCAGCGCCGCGTGCCGACGCCGTTCCGGTCGGCGCTGGTGGGCTGCTGCGAGTTGTCGGCGCAGGACCGCCCGGTGCGGTAGAAGACCACCGTCCCGTTGTACGGCAGTGTGACCGGGGCGCCCGCCTTCTTCGTGAAGGAGTAGCCCATGGTCGGCACCCGCTTCACCTTGTAGGGCGTGAACGTCACGGCGCCCCGCCCCAGGGAGGCCATGCCGAACGCGGTGGTGGGGTCGTCCGGCGGGTAGAGGAACTCGCGCACCTGGGTCGCGACGCCGGTGGCCGTGTCGTACGTGACCACGGCCGGGACGAGGCCGAGGCCGAGCGTGAACGACAGGTCCTTGTCGGTGCAGCGGGTGGTGCCGAGGCCCTTGGCGTCGACCGCGACGGCGCCCTCGGTCTCCTTGAGGTCGCAGGCGGTGGTGACCCGGCGATAGTCCAGCGACGAGCCGTACGTCACCCGCGCTTCCTTGGCGGAGGGAATCGGCTGGAGGCGGTACAGCTTGCCCGCGCGCGTCGCCTTCCTCGGGCTGACGATCATCGCGCCCGCGCCGTCGGGGCGGGCGAAGCCGTAGACGGTGCGGGTGGAGGCGGCCTGGACGGCGCCGGCCGAGCTCGTCGTCCGCTCGGCCGTGGCGCCCTGGGCCGCCTGGGCGCAGCCGGTCAGGGCGACCGCGACCAGGGCGGTGATCGAGAGCGGGACGCGACCTCGCGTGATCATGATTGGGGCTCCTCTGCTCGTCAGCGATCGATGCGCTGATTGAGATGGCCCCGTCGCCGGAAAAGTTGTCCGGCGGAAGGTCACGATCAGGTCATGTCCGGTAGACGCCGCCCCCGGCCAGCTCGTCCTTGGAGAGGCGGCGCATGAGATACAGCCCTTCGAGCGCGAACTCCAGGGCCGCCGCGGCGTGGCCGGGGGACTCGTCGCCCTCGCCCATGCCCAGCGCCGACATGATCCGCGCCAGGCCGTCCACCCGGCCGATGCGGCGCAGCAGCTCGGTGGCGGGCACCGACTCGCCGGACTCCACCTGCGCGCCCTCTGAGAACCGGGCGAGCAGCGCGGACAGGTCGGTCCCGCCCAACGAGCCGCGGAACGTCTCGGCGGTCGCCCGGCGCAGCAGGTGGGCGAGGACCTCGACCTCGCGCCCCTCCTCGCTCACCTCGAACTCGACCTTGCCGCGCAGCGTGTGGACGACGCCGGGCAGGTCGCACACCCGGGCCACGGCGCGCTCCTCGCCCGCCAGCGCGGCCCGCCGTACGGCCGAGGCGGCGGCGGTCTCGGCGGCGGCGATCGAGAACCGCGCGGAGACGCCGGAGCGGGCGTCCACCGCGGAGGACTCGCGTACCAGCCGGGTGAAGCGGGCGATGATCTCGACGAGGTGGTCGGGGAGGTCGGCGCCGAGCTCGCGCAGCCCGGCCTCCTGCAGGATCAGGACCAGCTCGTCGGCGATCGTGCGGGGATAGTGCGTACGGATCTCCGCGCCGAACCGGTCCTTGAGCGGCGTGATGATGCGGCCGCGGTTGGTGTAGTCCTCGGGGTTGGCGCTGGCGATCAGCAGGATGTCGAGCGGCAGGCGCAGGTTGTACCCCCGGACCTGGATGTCGCGCTCCTCCAGCACGTTGAGCAGCGAGACCTGGATCCGCTCGGCGAGGTCGGGCAGCTCGTTGACCGAGAAGACACCTCGGTTGGTACGCGGCACGAGGCCGTAGTGGACGGTCTCGGGGTCGCCGAGGGTGCGGCCTTCGGCGATCTTGATGGGGTCCACGTCGCCGATGAGGTCGCCCACGGAGGTGTCCGGGGTGGCGAGCTTCTCGCCGTAGCGGTCGTCGCGGTGCCGCCAGGACACGGGCAGGTCGTCGCCGTGCGCGGCGGCCAGCCGGCGGCACCGTACGCAGACCGGGGCGTAGGGGTGGTCGTTGATCTCGCACCCCTTCACCACCGGCGTCCACTCGTCGAGCAGCCCGGCGACGGTGCGGATCAGCCGCGTCTTGCCCTGGCCGCGTTCGCCGAGGAGGACCAGGTCGTGGCCAGCGATCAGCGCGCGTTCCAGGTGCGGGAGTACGGAGTCGTCGAAGCCGACGATGCCGGGGAACCGCGGCTCGCCGGAGCGCAGCCGGGCGAGGAGGTTCTCGCGGATCTCGGCCTTCACGGTCCGGTGGACGTGTCCACTCTCGCGCAGCTCGCGCAGAGTGCTGGGAGCGGGTGCGAGCGATTCGTGCACGGAGTCGAGACTACGTCGCGGTCGGCAGATCCGGCACCTCGGTACGCGTCGGGATCCCGACTATTGCGTGACGACTATTGTGCGTTGAACCCCCCGCAGTGGGGAGAATCGGGCAAGAGGGCAATTCGGGACACAGTGGTGACCCGGGGAGTGTCGACAGGAGGAGGCGAGACGATGGCGGTTTTGACAAGCCGATTCGCCGATGGTCTCGCCGTGGGCACGGATCTCGTGGAGACGGCCGAGGCGGCCATCCGGCAGGCCCTCGCCGGTCTGTCCGGACGGCCCGATCTGGTGTGCTTCTTCATCTGCGGGGACGATGCCGACGACGTCACGCGGGCCGGACAGCGCGCCATGTCCCTGGTTTCGGGCGCGCACGTGATCGGGTGCAGCGCCACCGGCGTGATCGGAGACGCGCAGGGAGTGGAGCTCCGGCCGTCGGTGAGCGCGTGGGCCGCCTCCCTCGGCGACGCCGAGGTGACGACCTTCGCCCTGGAGACGCTCCGCACCGAGGACCGTTTCGTGGTCATCGGCCTGCCCGAACGCGGGCCCGAGGACAAGGTCGCGATTCTGCTCGCCGATCCCTACAGCTTCCCGACGGACGCGTTCGTCGAGCACTCGGCCGAGGTGCTCGGCAACCTGCCGATCACCGGCGGCCTCGCCAACGCCCTCGCGGGCCGCGACTCGGTACGCCTCTTCGCGGACGGCGAGACGTACACGGAGGGCGCCATCGGGGTCATCCTGGGCGGGCCGGTGAAGGTGAGCACCGTGGTGAGCCAGGGCTGCCGCCCGATCGGTCCGACGATGGTGGTCACCCGGGCCGAGGACAATTTGCTGCTTGAACTGGCCGGCCAGCCGGCGCTCGCCCGGCTCGAGGACATTGTGAGCGGGCTCGGTGAGGCGGACCGTGAGCTGGTCGCCTCCGGGCTCCAGATCGGCCTCGCCATGGACGAATACGCCGAACGCCACGAACGCGGCGACTTCCTCATCAGGGGCGTGCTCGGCATCGACCCCGAGCAGGAGGCGGTCGCCATCGGGGACGTCGTGGAGATCGGCCGGACCGTCCGCTTCCAGGTCAGGGACGCCGAGACCGCGGACGAGGATCTCTACCACATGCTCGACGAGCACGTGAACACCGGCGGCCGGGTGGATGGCGCGCTGCTGTTCTCCTGCAACGGGCGCGGGTCGGCCATGTTCGGCTCGGCCGACCACGACGCCCTCGCCGTACGGGACACGCTGGGGCCCATCGGCGTGGCCGGGTTCTTCGCCGCGGGAGAGCTGGGCCCGGTGGCCGGGCACAACCACGTGCACGGATTCACCGCGTCCATCCTGGTCTTCTCGTCGTAGAACGCGTTGCCGGGGGCTCAGGGGCGGCTTTCGCGGCGCGGCGCGCGTTTCGCGATGGCGAGACCGGCGGCCAGGCAGGTCAGCGGAATGGCGGGAATGACATAGCGGACATGCTTGCCCGAGGTCACGGGCGGGCGAGCCGCTCCAGCCGTTCGTGCAGGTGGTCCACGTAGTCCTCGGACTCGGGCTTCATGAGGACGCTGCGCAGGATCCGGGCCCCGTCGGCGTCCTGGACGATCCCCGGGTGCCGGGCCACCATGGCCTCCGCCCCGACCCGGAACGTGCTCACGAAGACCGGATCCTCGGCGTCCGCCATGCCCTCCTGGAGGATCCGGGCGCTGGCGACGTCGATCCGGCTCAGCGCGGCCGGCCGGGTGACGGGGAAGTAGCCGACGATGTCCAGCTCCGGCCGCTGGTACAGCTCCAGGTGCTCGGACTTCTCGATCAGGTCGGCCCAGCGCAGCGCCGCGCGCCGTCCGGCGGCCAGGACCGCCCCAAGTCCGTCCCGGGTGGGAGGGAGGAGCTGGAAGGTGAGCCACAGGGCGGCCGCGGCGGCGCCCGCCCGGGAGCACTCCAGGCTGATCTCCCCGAGGTGCAGTTCCTCCGACGTGAAGTAGGTGTACGGCGAGTCGTGGAGGTAGAAGCGGCCCACGGACGGGTCGCGGAACAGCACCGCGCCGCAGCCGTACGGCTGGAGCCCGTGCTTGTGCGGGTCCACCACCACCGAGTCGCACTGGGTGATCGCCCGCCAGGGGGCCTCGGGCAGGCCCTCCGGCCCGTCCGCGCCGGCCAGCAGGGTGAAGAAGCCGCCGTAGGCGGCGTCCACGTGGATCCGTACGCCGTGGCGCTCGCGCAGGGCGAGCGCCTCGTGGACGGGATCGACCGCTCCGAGCCCCGTCGTGCCGGTGGTGAGCACGACGGTGCCGACCCGCCCCTCGCGCAGCAGCTCCTCCAGGGCGTCGAGGTCCATCGCGCCCCGCGCGTCCACCGGGACCAGGTGCCCCTCGATGCCGAGGACGCCGCACATGCGGCTGTGCGTGTAGTGGGCCTCGGCGCTGTAGGCGACGCCCCGGCCGGGGTGCAGCTCCCTGGCCACGAAGAGCGCCTCCAGGTTGGCGATGGTGCCGCTGGTGGTGAGGTGCCCCAGATGGGTGTCGAACCCGAACATCGTCGCCAACTGGGCGACCACCTCGCGCTCCATCGCGGCGGTGGCCGGGCCGCCGTCCAGCGCGTGGTTGTTGGGATTGATCAGCATGGCGGACAGGTAACCCACGACCGCGGCCGGGTGCGGCGGCTTGAGCATCTGCCCCGCGTACCGCGGATGGAAGAACGGATAGTTGTCCCGCAGCCGCTCGCTGAACAGCGTGAACGCCGCGCTGAAACGCTCGTCGTCGACCAGCAGCGAGGGGTGTGGCGTGACCTGTCCGAAGGCGCGGGACCAGGCCTCGTTGGCGGTCACGGCCTGGTCGAGCCAGTGTCGCAGGTCCATGGAGCACTCCTGACGGGGTCGGGTCCGGCCATGCCGCCGGGCGGTGTGGCGCACGAGCCCCGGCGAGCGGGCCTCGGGTTCCCGTCGCGCCGCCCCGGAGGCTTCATTTGGCAACAAACAAAATAGGCGTCGTGGCCGTCGGCACGCCAGAGCGGAAGCCCTGTAACGGTCGGTATGGGTTCGTCCAAGCATGGTCGTATTCGGACGGACGACCAAGGAGAGACACCGGTGCGCCTGAAACAAAAGGGATTGGCGGACATCGCCGATGATCCCGAGGCGTTCGAAGCCTTCTACCGGCGCCATTTCGAAGCCGTGACCCGGTTCCTCGCGAGGCGGGTGGGGGACCCGCACGCGGTGGCCGACCTCACGGCCGAAGTGTTCCTCGCGGTGTTCGACTCCGCGCATACCTACCGCCCCGGAAAGGGCAGCGAGATCGCCTGGCTCTACGGCGTGACGCGCAACACCCTCCTGGCCGAGCGGCGCCGCTCGGCCAGGGAACTGCGCGCGAACAGCCGGATCGCGGGGCGGCGGCTGCTCGACGGCGACGACATCGCGCGCCTGGAGGAGCGGATCGACGCGGAGTCCCCGGCCCGGCGGGCCATGGACGCCATGGCCGGGCTGCCGGAGAACGAGCGGGCCCTCATGGAGCTGGTGGCCGTGGACGGCCTCAGCCCGGCGGAGGCGGCGGCCGCCCTCGGCATCCGCCAGGGGACGGCCCGCGTCCGGCTCCACCGCGCGCGCCGCGCGCTCCAGAAGATCCCCGGCGTCCTGCCGCCACTCATCATGGAAGGACAGCGATGAACGAAACCTTCGAAGACCGCCTGCTCGCCGAGCTCAAGACCGAGATTGCCGCCCGGCGGCAGGCGCGGCCCGCTCCCGCCGGGCGCCGGACGACCGGTCGCCGGTTCTTCGCCGCCGCCGGAGTCCTCGGGGTCGCCGCGGCCACGGCGGTCGCCGTGCCGGTGGTGATCGGCTCCGGCACCCCCGCGTACGCGCTGACGAAGAACCCCGACGGCTCGATCAACCTCAAGATCCACGAACTTCGGGACCCGGACCAGGTCGAGAAGGATCTGGCCGACATGGGCATCACGGCCGACATCACCTATCTGCCCCTGGGCAAGTGGTGCGGCAACCTCCGGGTCACGCCTGTGAAGGGTGACAATTTCTCGTTGACACCGGAGGAGATCACGAGCAAGGACCCGGCCGTGAAGGCGAGGATGCGAGAGAGGTTGGAGAGCTCGCCCTCCTACAAGGCCGTCGAGATGCGGAACGGCATCACGATCCATCCCGAGTACATCAAGCCGGGCCAGATCGTGATGATCCAGGTGGCGGAGAATCCGGTGGAACCCACGGTGGACAACCCCGGTGTCAACTGGCAGGTCGCCGGCATGTTGTCGGCCGGGCCGGTCAAGCCGTGCCAGGTGATCGACGAGCCCGGCGCGTTCGAGATCGGCGACGCCACCCCTCCGCCCGGTAGCTGACCGCTCCCGGCTCACCCGTTGGTGCGATCTCCTGGGTGGCGCCCGATCGGGGACCGACGACGGCGTGGAAAGGCCGAAGACGCGATGCCGCCCCCTCTCGGGTGAGCCCTGTGCGACACGGGGTGGGTGGGCCGCATGGCGACTGACGGCCGGGTGGCAGACTTCCGCCATGGGTGTCCCACAGGTGTCGTACGACGACGTCGTCGCCGCACGCAAGGTTCTCGACGGGGTGATCGTGCAGACCCCGGTCGTGCAGTCGCGGGTGCTGTCCGAGATGCTCGGCGGCCCGGTCCGTCTCAAGTGCGAGAACCTCCAGCGCGCCGGGTCCTTCAAGGTGCGCGGCGCGTACGTCAGGATCGCGCGGCTCACCGACGAGGAGCGGGCCAGGGGCGTGGTCGCCGCCAGCGCGGGCAACCACGCCCAGGGGGTCGCGTTCGCCTCCGGGCTGCTGGGGGCGAAGTCGGTGGTCTACATGCCCGAGGGCGCCCCGCTGCCCAAGGTCGAGGCCACCCGGGCGTACGGCGCGGACGTGGTCTTCGCGGGGCAGACGGTGGACGTGGCGCTCCAGGCCGCCAAGGACGACGCGGAGCGGTCGGGGGCGGTGTTCATCCATCCCTTCGACCACCCCGACGTGGTGGCCGGGCAGGGCACGATCGGCCTGGAGATCCTTGAGCAGTACCCCGAGGTCGGCACGATCGTGCTGCCGATCGGCGGCGGCGGCCTCGCGGCGGGCGTGGCGCTCGCGGTGAAGTCGCTCCGACCGGGCATCAGGATCGTCGGCGTCCAGGCGGAGCGGGCGGCGGCCTACCCCGAGTCGCTCGCCGCCGGCCATCCGGTGATGGTGGAGCCCATGTCCACGATGGCCGACGGCATCGCGGTCGGCCGCCCGGGGGAGCTGCCGTTCGAGCTGATCCACTACCTGGTGGACAGCGTCGTGACGGTCTCGGAGGAGACGCTGTCCCGGGCGCTGCTGCTCTGCCTCGAACGCTCGAAGCTGGTCGTGGAGCCCGCGGGGGTCGCCGGGGTGGCCGCCCTGCTCGACCATCCGCACGCGTTCGAGCCGCCGGTGGTGGCGGTGCTGTCGGGCGGCAACATCGACCCGCTGCTGCTGGCCAAGGTCCTACGGCACGGCCTCGCGGCGGCGGGCCGCTATCTCGCGTTCCGGATCCGGCTGACCGACCGGCCCGGCGCCCTGGCGGCGTTGCTGGCCAGGCTCGCCGACCTCGGCGCGAACGTGCTCGACGTGGTGCACGAGCGGGTCGCGCCGCGCCTGCACATGGACGAGGCCGAGGTCCTGCTCCAGTTGGAGACCCGGGGGCCCGCGCACTGCGACGAGGTCCTCGGGGCGCTGCGCCGCGACGGCTACAAGCTCATCTTCGGCTAGTGCGCTGTCCGCGGACGTTCACCGGGATCGAGGGAGCGGAGCGGGCTTCGCGAGGACCGCGGGCTCCTTCCGGCAGACACCCACTGGCGGACCGGGCGTTCGCGGACACGAAGACCCCCGGGCGCGCGGTGGCGCCCGGGAGGTCCCCGTCGATCAGCCCTTGTTCGTGACCATCTTGGCGGTGAAGTCCTTCAGGAACTCCAGGGCGGCGAGGCCGCCGGAGCTGTTGTTCCACAGGTCGTTGCGCACGGTCAGGACGCGGTCGTTCTTGACGGCGTCCAGCGACCGCCAGGTGGGCGAGGACTTGGCCTGCCCGAGCGCGGTGTCGGCCTCGGGGTTCAGCGCGCTGATGAAGACGTGGTCCACGTCGATCTCGTCCAGGCGTTCCATGCTCAGGGTCGCGCCGTGGCCGCCCTTCTCCACGTCCACGATCTTCGGAAACCCGTAGCCCAGCTCACCGAGGAGCTGCGCGGACTGCAGGCCGCGGTACATCGGGGTCGGGCCGTCGGTGCCCCACCGGATGAGCACCACCTTGCGCCCGGAGACGTCGCCGAGCGACGACTTGACCGTGGCCAGCTCGGCCTCCACGTCGGAGACGAGCTTGGTCGCCACCTCGGGCCGGCCGAACGCCGTGCCGGCCTCGGTGACGACGTCGCGCCAGGCCCGGAACTGCGCGGCGGGATCGCCGATCACGACGGTCGGGGCGATGCGGCTCAGCTCCTTGTACGCCGCCTCGTCCACGCCGGTCGCGCTGCCCACGATCATGTCGGGGCCGGTCTTCGCCAGGGCCTCGTAGTTGATCTCCCGTACGTTGCCGACGACGGGCACGTCCTTCACCTTGTCGGCGAGGTAGGGGTTGGGCGTGTCCAGGCCGCGCGTCGTCGTGACGCCGACGGGCGTGATGCCCGCCGCGATCGCGAAGTCGAGCGCCTCGTCGCCGAGTACGGCCACGCGCGTGGGCTCGGCCGGGACCTGGCTGGTGCCGTACGCGTGGGCGGCCTGGCGGGTGTCTCCCGCGCCGGCGGCTCCGGACGTCTCGCCGCCGCACGCGCTGAGCGAGAGCGTCACCAGCGCGCCCGCCGCGAGCGCCGTCCGCATCCTCGCGGCCTTCCACACTTTCATCACGTCGTCTTTCTCCTCAGCTCGTCGATTTTCGGTAAGGGGCATCAAGAGGCGGCCGGGGCGGCACGGCGTACGGTCAGCGGCACGGAGGCGGGGATGACCAGCGGCGCGCCCGAGTGCGGGTCGGCCACCACGTGCGCCTCGACGTCGAAGACGGCGCGCAGCGTCTCGGGGGTGATCACCTCGTCGGGCGTCCCGTCGGCGGCGATCCGGCCCCGTTCCATGGCGATCACCCGGTCGGCGTACCGCGCGGCCTGGTTGAGGTCGTGCAGGACGAACACGATCGTCCGCCCGGCCGAGACGTTGAGCTCGACGAGGAGGTCGAGCACCTCGGCCTGGTGGCCGATGTCGAGGTACGTCGTCGGCTCGTCGAGCAGCACCGTGTCGGTCCGCTGCGCGAGGGCCATCGCGATCCACGCCTTCTGCCGCTGACCGCCGGACAGCTCGTCGACCGGCCGCCCGGCGAACGCCGTCATGTTGGTACGCTCCAGAGCCTCGCGGACGGCGGCCTCGTCGGTCTCCGACCACTGCCTGAGCCACCTCTGGTGCGGGTAGCGGCCCCGCGCGACCAGGTCGGCGACGGTGAGCCCCTCGGGCGCCGACGGTCCCTGCGGCAGCACGCTGAGCCGCCGGGCGATCTCCCGGGTCGAGAGCGTCGCGGTGTCCCGGCCGTCCAGGACGACGGTGCCCTCGCTGGGCAGCAGCCGGGACAGCGCCCGGAGCAGGGTCGACTTGCCGCAGCCGTTGGCACCGATGATCGCGGTGATCCGGCCCCGCATCAGGGCGAGGTCCAGCCCGTCGATCACCTCGTGGCCCCGGTAGCCCACCACCAGGCCGCGCGCGCCGAGCGCTTCGTCATCCATTGGTACTCCTAGAGCCGCGCTTCATCAGCAGGTAGACGAGCCAGGGGCCGCCGGCCAGGGCGGTGACGATCCCGACGGGGATCTCGGCGTCCCCGGCGAGCTGCCGCCCGGCGAAGTCGGCGGCCACCGCGAGCAGCGCGCCGAAGATCGCGGACGTGACCAGGCCGCCGTCGGGCCTGCCGATCAGCCGCCGGGCGATCTGGGGTGCGACGAGCGCGATGAACGCGACCGGCCCGGCGACCGCGACCGATGCGGCGGCGGCCAGCACGCCGGCCCCGATGAGCAGGAGCCGGGAACGCTCCAGGGGCAGTCCGAGGGCGCGGGCGACGCCGTCGCCGAGTGAGAGCGTGCGCAGCCGGGCGGCGAGCCCGGTCGCGAGCGGCAGCGTCACGGCGAGTCCGGTCGCGAGCACCGCGACCTGCTCCCAGCCGAGGCCGTTGAAGCCGCCCAGGGTCCAGTTGTGCGCCCGCTCGGCGGTGTGCACCTCGGCGAGCATGAGGACGTACGACGTGCCGCCGGTGACGCACGCGTTGACCCCGATGCCGACCAGGATCAGCCGCATCCCGTTGATTCCCCGCCGGTACGCCAGGAGGTAGACGGCGGCGGTGGCCACGGCGGCCCCGGCGAACGCGCCCCCGGTCAGCGCCGCCGTACCGGTGAGGCCGAGGGTCATCAGGACGACCGTGACGAGCGCGGCGCCGGTCTCGACGCCGAGGACGTCGGGGCTGGCCAGCACGTTCCTGGCGAGCGTCTGGAAGACGGCGCCGGAGAGCCCGAGCAGCGCGCCCGCCAGCGCGCCGCCGACCGCGCGGGGCAGGCGGAACCGCTGCACGATGTACGACTGGCCGCCCGAGCCGCCGAAGATCGCGTCCACGACCTGGTCGAACCGCAGCGGATAGTCGCCGAAGCAGATCGACGCGACGGCCAGCGCCAGCAGGACGGCCAGCGCGGCGGAGGCGACGAGCAGGGCGCGCGGGGCCAGCCGGGCGGAGAACCCGGGCCCGCGTACGGCACGGCCCAAGGCCCGGTTAAGAGCGCGGTCGGGGGCCGGGTCCGCCGCGCCGCTGTGGAGGGACGCGGTCACAGCTCGCGCACCGCCCTTCTGCGTACGAACCAGATGAACACCGGAGCGCCCACCGCGGCGGTGATGGCTCCCACCTGGACCTCCGAGGGGATCGCGACGACCCGGCCCACGATGTCCGCCCCGAGCAGCACCAGCGGCCCGAGCAGCGCGGAGTACGGCAGGACCCGGCGGTGGTCGGGGCCGGCCAGCGCCCGCGCGACGTGCGGCACGGTCAGCCCGACGAACCCGATCGGCCCGACGGCGGCGACGGCCGTGCCGGAGAGCAGGACGACGGCGAGCGCGGCGGCGCCCCGGACCAGGCTCACCCGCTGTCCGAGGGAGCGGGCGACGTCGGCGCCCATGGACAGGGCGTTGAGGCCGCGGATGACGCCGAACGCGAGCAGCGCTCCACCCGCGAGGAACGGTGCCGCGGCGAGCAGCAGGTCCGCCTTCGCTCCGGCGAGCGAGCCGACGCTCCAGAAGCGGAACTCGTCGAAGGCCGTCGAGTCGGCGTAGAGCACCAGCGAGGTGGCCGAGCCGATGAAGGCGCTGATCGCGGCGCCGGCGAGGGCCAGCTTGACCGGCGTGGCGCCGTCCCGGCCGCGCGAGCCGACCAGCCAGACGGCGGCGCTGACGAGAGCGGCCCCGGCGAACGCGAACCCGACATAGGCCCGGAAGTCCAGCAGCCCGAAAACGTAGATCGCCACGACGACGCCGAAGGCGGCGCCCGCGTGGACGCCGAGGATGCCCGGGTCGGCGATCGGGTTGCGCGTCAGGCCCTGCATGACCGCCCCGGACAGCCCGAGCGCGGCGCCGATGACGAGGCCGGCGACGGTCCGGGGGACCCGCAGCTCCCAGATGACGTTGTCGTAGAAGCCGCCTCCCGGCGAGAACAGCGCGCTCAGCACGCTGCCCGGCGGGATGAACCGGCTGCCCACACCGATCGACAGCATCGCCACGACGCCGACGGCGATCGCGAGGGCCACGAGCCCCGACACCGCAGCAGACCCTCGGGAGGGCATCCCAAAATCACCCCATAGCCCGATCAAAGGACAGGAACGAAGGTAAGGCTAACCTAAGTTCCTGCCGGATGATCCGAGCGGGGTCCCCCTATGTGTCCACGAGTGGTCCGGTCAGCCCAGAGTGGGGCGGGTCGGCTGGAAGAGCCACGCGTCGAACAGCGGCCCCAGCTCCTTGCCGGAGGTCTGCTCGGCCATGGCGATGAACTCGGCCGTCGTGGCGTTCCCGTACTTGTACGTCGCCGTCCACTTCCTGATCAACGTGAAGAACGCGGTGTCGCCGATCTTCTGGCGCAGGGCGTGCAGCGCCAGCGCACCCCGCGTGTAGACCGCGTCGTTGAACAGGTCCTCGGGCCGCGGCTTGGCCGGCGGATAGGTCCACATCGCGTTCGTCTTGTCGGCGTACGCGTTGCGGAACATCTGCTCGGGGGTCGCCCCGCCCGTGTGCTCGGACCACAGCCACTCGGCGTACGTGGCGAAGCCCTCGTTCAGCCACAGGTCCTGCCAGCGTTTGACGCTCACGCTGTCGCCGAACCACTGGTGCGCCAGTTCGTGCGCGATGATGCCGGAGTCGGGCGTGAAACCGCCGTAGATGGGCTTGGTCTGGTTCTCCAGCGCGTATCCCGCGTTGAAGTCGTCGATCACTCCGCCGGTTGAGGAGAACGGGTATGGCCCGAAGACGGTCGCCCAGTAGTCGGTGATCTCGGCGCTCTTCGTGTACAGGGTGTCGAGCGCGTCGCGGTACTTCGGGTCGGTCGCCGCGTAGACGGGGATGCCGCCGGGGGAGGTGCCGGTGCGCACGTCGAACTTCCCGGTGGTCATGGTCGCGAGGTAGCTCGCCATGGGGTGCTTCTCGCGCCAGACGAACGTCGTCTTCCCGCCGCTCGTCTTGGGCGGCGCCGCCTGCTCGCCGTTGGCGATCGCGGTCACGCCTTCCGGAACGGTGATCTCGAAGTCGTACGTGGCCTTGTCGGAGGGGTGGTCGTTGGACGGGAACCACGTCTTGGCCCCGTTGGGCTCGGAGGTCACGAACGACCCGTCCGGCGTCGGGATGAACCCGTACGTGCCCAGGTTGGAGGAGTTGCGCACCGGGTCGGGCACCCCGGAGTAGTGAACCGTGACGGTGAAGGGCGCGTCCTTGGCGATCAGCTTCGGCGCGGTGACCACCAGTTCGTCGCCCTCCCGGGCGAAGCTGGCGTCCGAGCCGCTCACGGTCACCTGGCTCACCGTGAATCCGTGCAGGTCGAGGTCGAACCGCGACAGGTTCTGCACGGCCGTGGCCTGGATCTGGGCGCTCCCCGCGAGCAGCTTGGACGCCGGATCGTAGGACAGCTTCAGCGTGTAGTGCCCGACGTCGTACCCTCCGTTGCCGTCGAGCGGGAACGCGGGGTCGCCGACGCCGGGAGCGCCGACCGTGTCGGAACGTTCCACGCGGGAGCCGGGCGAGGCCGCGGTCCCGCCGCCGGAGGCCCTGCCGTTGTCGGCGGGGGCGGTCACGGCTCCCTCGGAGGGCGCGCACCCGATCATCGAGATCAGGGCGAGCGTGGCGAACATCGTGGTCAGTCGGCGTGCGGCCATCATCGAGCCAGCGTATGCGAGGGAACGGGTGCCCTGGTGACCTGGTGCCCGACAATCGTGCGGCCGGTCATCAGGCGTCCACGACGAGGGTCCCAGCGGTCTTGTCGTGCAGCGCCTGCTTCCTACTGTCGAACACGATCCAGCCGAGGTCGAGGATCCAGAGGCAGCACAGCCACGCCAGCACGACCTCGGTGATCTGCCGGATGGCGGCCTGCCCCACCCCGATGCGCTCGCCGTTCTCGCGCACGACGCGCATCCCGAAGATCTTCTTGCCGGGGGTCTGACCGTTCCAGTACGCGTGGAAGAGCCAGTAGTAGAGGAACCCGACGATGCTCGCCAGATAGGTGTGGGTGACGTCGACGAGGGTTACCGTGCCGGTCTCCGGGTGCGTGACGATGCGCCACGACGTCCACACGACCGGCGAGGAGATGATCGCCACGATGACGAAGTCGAAGATGCCGGCGAACAGGCGGCGCCAACGTCCGGCGAGCGGGGGAGCCGCCGGCCCCAGGGGTGGCGGCTCCCACGGAGTCCGCGGCTCGGGTCGCGGTTCACCTTCAGGCGGAAACGATGGTTCCATGCCCCTTTGGTCACCTCGCTCCGCCCGCCCGAAAGCCCCTGCGGGGCAAAATCGCTAAAGGTTTCCGCGCAGCGCCTGCTCGCGCTCGATCGCCTCGAAGAGCGCCTTGAAGTTGCCCTTGCCGAAACCGAGCGACCCGTGCCGTTCGATCAGCTCGAAGAACACCGTGGGCCGGTCCTGCACCGGCTTGGTGAAGATCTGTAGCAGGTAGCCGTCTTCGTCCCGGTCGACCAGGATCCGCCGCTTCTTCAGCTCCGCGACCGGCACCCGGACCTTGCCGATCCGCGCGCGCAGCTCGGGGTCGTCGTAGTACGAGTCCGGTGTGTCCAGGAAGTCCAGGCCGGCCGCGCGCATGCGGTCCACCGCCGAGAGGATGTCGTTGGTCGCGAGCGCGATGTGCTGCACGCCCGGCCCGCCGTAGAACTCCAGGAACTCGTCGATCTGCGACTTGCGCTTGCCGGGGGCGGGCTCGTTGAGCGGGAACTTGACCTTGCGGGTGCCGTCGGCCACCACCTTCGACATCAACGCGGAGTATTCGGTGGCGATGTCGTCGCCGACGAACTCGGCCATGCGCGTGAAGCCCATGGTCCGCTCGTAGAACTCGACCCACTCCTCCATGTGCTCGACGTTGCCGACGCAGTGGTCGATCGCCTGGAACATCCGCTCGCCGGGCGGGACGATCGGCGTGGCGGCGACGTAGCCGGGCAGGTACGGCCCCGAGTAGTTGGAGCGTTCCACGAGCGTGTGCCGCGTCTCGCCGTACGTCGCGATGGCCGCGAGCGTGACCTTGCCGTGCTTGTCCTCCATCAGGTACGGCTCCACGACGCCGGTGGCGCCGCGCTCCAGTGCTGTCCGGTAGGCGGCCTCCGCGTCCGGCACCTCGATCGCCAGGTCGATCACACCGTCGCCGTGCTCGGCGACGTGCCGCGCCGTCGGCGTGCCGGGCCGTACGGCGCCGCGGAACTCGAATCGGGCGCCGCCCGACGTCAGGACGTACGCGACCTCGTCGCGGCTTCCGTTCTCCGGGCCCCGGTACGCGACCAGGCGCATCCCGAAGGCGGTCGAGTAGTAGTGGGCCGCCTGCTTGGCGTTTCCCACCGCGAAGACGACCGCGTCCATGCCGTGCACAGGGAACATATCACTCATATCGTCACTCTCTGTCACACTGGCCAATGTGTGCAATAGATGCCAAAATTAGTGGACAATCTGCCCGGTCCTCATCGGCAAACCTGGGAGAACGTTGTGACGATTGATCAGCTCGATGTACGGCTCATCTCCATGCTCGCCGCCGAGCCGCGCATCGGGGTCCTCGAGTGCTCCCGGCGGCTCAACGTGGCCCGCGGCACCGTCCAGGCCCGGCTCGACCGCATGGTGGCGCGCGGCGTGATCACCGGATACGGCCCCGACATCGATCCCACCGCCCTCGGGTACGGCGTGATGGCCTTCGTGACGCTGCAGATCCGGCAGGTCAGCGGGCACAGCCCGGTCGCCGACCGGCTCGCCCTCGTGCCCGAAGTGTTGGAGGTCCACACCATCACCGGTGGCGGCGACATGCTGTGCCGGGTGGTCGCCCGCAGCAACGCCGACCTCCAGCGTGTCATCGACCTCATCGTCGACGTGGACGGCGTCGTGCGCACGTCGTCGGTGATCGCGCTGGACACGCCCGTGCCGTACCGGGTCCTGCCGCTCGTCGCCGCCGCCAACCGGGGTGAGAACCGGAACTGAGCACCGGAGCCCATGACCGGGGCTCGGCCCAGGGATGAGGCGCTGTGGACCGGAGCGCGCGGCACCGTTATGGATCGTTTACCGTTGAATGGTTCGCCCAGGTCTCGCAAGGGCAGCGAGAGTGTGAGCAACCGGGGGTAATACGTGGAGACCGAGGAGATTCCGGACCAGCCGTCCGGGTCCGAGCCGCCGTCCCGGCCGACGGGGAAGCGGCCGAGACGGCGGTTTCTCCGGGTCGCCCTGATCGCCTTCGGCGCCTGCGTGGCCGCGGTGGTCGGCCTGGTCGCCGTCGCGTGGGTGATGACGCCGATCCCCGACACGACCCAGGACGACGCCACGGCGCAGGGGGCGGTGATCTACTACCGGAACGGCAAGACCGTCCTCGCCACCGAGGGCAAGAACCGCAAGAACGTCCCGCTGAGCGAGGTGCCCCAGCCGGTCAGGCAGGCCGTCATCGCCGCCGAGAACCGGACCTTCTACAGCGACAACGGCGTCTCCCTCACCGGCACCGTGCGGGCGTTGTGGTCGACAGTCACCGGCAAGCAGCTCCAGGGCGGCTCGACGATCACCCAGCAGCTCGTCCGCAACTACTACAGCGGCCTCAGCCAGGAGCGTTCCGTCGATCGCAAGCTCAAGGAGATCCTGATCTCCCTGAAAGTGGATCGGTCCAAGTCGAAGGACTGGGTGCTGGAGCAGTACCTCAACACGATCTACTTCGGCCGCGGCGCGTACGGCATCCAGGCCGCGTCCCAGGCGTACTTCAACAAGAACACGCGCGACCTGACGCCGGCCGAGGGCGCCTACCTCGCCGCGGTGATCCAGCAGCCGTCCCGCTTCGCGAACCCCAAGGGCGACGATCTCGACGCGGCCAAGGCGCGCTGGCAGTCGGTCGTCGACGGCATGGTCCAGACCCGGTCGATGACGGCCGAGCAGGCCACGTCCCTCACCTTCCCCACGCTGGCCAAGGAGAAGGCCCCGCTCACCCGCAACGACAAGAACGGCTACATGGTCGAACAGGTCGTCGCCGAGCTGCACCGGCTCGGCTACACCGACGAGGACATCCAGCAGGGCGGCCTCAAGATCACCACGACCTTCGACAAGAAGCTGATGAAGCTCGCCGAGGAGTCGGTGAAGGCGGTCCTGCCCGACAACACGCCCAAGAAGGTGCGGACCGGCCTCGCCGCCGTCGATCCCCGCACCGGCGAGGTCCTCGCGTTCTACGGCGGCAGCAGCTACACGTCCAACCAGTACGACAACGCCTTCTCCGCCAAGGTCCAGGCCGGCTCGACCTTCAAGCCGTACACGCTGGCCGCGGCGCTGGAGAACGGCTTCAGCCTGACCAACCGGGTCAACGGCAACTCGCCGATGCGGATCGCCTCGGCCACCATCCCCAACTCGGGCGGCCATTCGTACGGCGCGTCCATCGACCTGGTGCAGGCCACCCGCAACTCGGTGAACACCGCGTTCGTGGACCTCGGCCAGCAGGTCGGCCTGGGCAAGGTCGCCAAGGCGGCCGAGGCGGCGGGCATCCCCGAGAGCCAGCTCGCCCAGCACGAGGCCGCCGCCACGTTCCCGCTCGGCGTCGCCTCGGTGAGCGCCGTGCAGCAGGCGTCCGGGTTCGCCACGTTCGCGGCGGAGGGCATCCACCATGACGCCCACGTGATCCGCTCGGTCACCGACGCCAACGGCAACACCCGGAAGATCACCGCCCCTGGCACGCGGGCGTTCAGCGAGGACACCGCCGCCGACACCACGTACGCGCTGCAGCAGGTGGTGCGCGGCGGCACCGGCACCGGGGCGCAGCTGCCGGACCGCCCGGTCGCCGGGAAGACCGGCACCACCGACAAGTCGGCCGCGGCCTGGTTCACCGGGTACGTCCCGCAGCTTTCGGTCGCGGTCAACATGTTCCGCGACGACAACAAGCCCGTCGAGGTCCCCGGATACGGCGCGCTGTACGGCGGCACGCTGCCGACCCAGATCTGGAAGCGCTTCATGAGCGAGGCGATGGACGGCAAGCCCGTCAAGGAGTTCCCCGGGCCGGTGTCGTACTACTACGGCGGCTACAACTCCTACGACCAGTACGGGTCGTACGGCGGCTACGACCGCTTCGGGGATCGGTACGGCGACCGCTTCGGTCAGGGCGGCGACACGGCGACGCCGAACCCCGACCCGGGGGCCACCGATCCGGGCTCCCCGGGCGGCACGCCCGGCGGCGAGACCACCGGTCCCGGCCGTCCCGGAGGCCCCGGGAACGGAGGCGACGGCGGCCAGGGCACCGGTGGTCCGGGCACCGGCGGTCCGGGCGACGGTGGCCAAGGGACCGGCGGTACAGGAGGCGGCACGGGAGGCGGTGGCACGACGGAGCCGCCGGGGAACGGCGGCGCCACCGAGGCGCCGCCCGACCAGCCGATTCAGTGACCGCCGACCCGGCCGGCCGAGGGGGCCTCTGAGAGCCGTCACACAAGGCCTCGTGGGCGGGCCGGGGCCCGGGGGCCTCTGAGAGCCATCCCGCAAGGCCCCGGTGGGCGGGCCGGGCCTCGGGGACTATGCCGCGCGCCTCATCGGGCCAGCTCCGCCTTCAGCTCCGCCGGGGTCGTGACGGGCGCACGGCAGGCGAATCCGCGGCACACGTACGCCGCGGGCGCTCCGTCCACCGTCGGCCGTCCTTCCAGCAGCGGGACCTCGACGTCCCGCCTGGCCCCGCCGCCGTCGGAGGGCTCCCCGAGCGCGACCACCAACCCCGGGGCGGTGGACGTGAGGGCGGCGCGGTGCAGCGCCTTCGTCCGCGGGTCGTCCTCCGGGCCGACGATCGCCACCTCGGCCGGGCCGTGCAGCGCCGCCTCGGCCACCGCCAGCCCCCACCCGGCGAACCTCGCGTACTTCCCGGCCAGGACGGTGACCGTGCCCAGCGCCTCCTCGGCGGCCTCCCGATGCCGGGACGAGCCGGTGAGCGCGGCGTAGGAGAGCAGCGCGCCCGCTGCCGCGAACCGGCCGGACGGCGTGGCGTTGTCCGTCGGGTCCTGCGGACGCTGGAAGAGCCGCTCGCCGTCGTCCGCCGTGTCGAAGAACCCGCCCGAACCATCGGAGAACCGGGTCAGCAGCGTGTCGAGCAGCTCACCGGCCAGCGTGAACCAGCGCGTCTCACCGGTCACCCCGTAGAGGGCGAGCAGGCCCTCGGCCACGTCGCCGTAGTCCTCCAGCACGCCCGCGTTCCGCCCCGCCCGGCCGTCCCGCGACGTGCGCAGCAGTCGTCCGTCGTCCATGTGCACCCGGGCGAGGAGCTCGGCCGCCGCCGTGGCCGCCTCGACGAGATCGGGCCGCTCGAACAGCGCCCCGGTCTCGGCCAGCGCCGCGATCGTCAGGCCGTTCCACGCCGCCACCACCTTGTCGTCCCGACCGGGGCGCGGCCGCGTCTCGCGCGCCGCCAGCAACGCCGTACGGACCCGGTCGAGACGGGTCCGGTCGCCGGGGTCGGCACGGAGTTGAAGGACCGACGTGCCGTGCTCGAACGTGCCGGTCACCTCGAAGACGGAGGCAGCCCAGGAGCCGTCGTCGTCCCCGAGGACTTCGCGAAGCTGGTCCGGGGTCCAGACGTAGAAGAGGCCCTCGCCGTGCCGGCCGTCCGGGCCGGTGCTGTCCGCGTCCAGCGCCGAGGCGAATCCGCCCTCGGGCGTCCGCATCTCGCGTAGCAGCCAGTCCGCCGTCTCCAGGGCCACCCGCCGGGCCAGGGGCGAGCCCGTCGCCCGCCACCAGTGGGTGTACGCGCGCAGCAGGAGGGCGTTGTCGTACAACATCTTCTCGAAGTGGGGCACGACCCATTCGGCGTCCACCGAGTAGCGTGCGAAGCCTCCGCCGAGCTGGTCGTACATGCCGCCCCTGGCCATCGCGTCCATGGTCTGCTCGGCCATGGCGAGGGCGTCCGGGGTCCCGTGCCGGAGCAGGAACTCCAGCACCATGGAGGGCGGGAACTTGGGCGCGCCGCCGAAGCCGCCGTTACGGGGGTCGAAGCCGCCCGCCAGGTCGCGTACGGCCTGCTCGAGTGTGGCGGCGGTGGGCAGCGGGCCGGACGGCAGCCGGGTCTGCTCGTTGAGCGCCTCGACGATCTTCGTTCCCTGCCGTACGACGGCGTCGCGCTCGTTCTGCCAGGCCTGCGAAACGGCCTGCAGCAACCGCTGGAACTGCGCGCGCGGGAAGTACGTCCCCGCGTAGAACGGATGACCGTCCGGGGTGGCGAAGACGGTCATCGGCCAGCCGCCCTGGCCTGTCATCGCCTGGGTCGCGGTCATGTAGACCGCGTCGACGTCGGGTCGTTCCTCCCGGTCCACCTTGACGTTGACGAACCGCTCGTTCATCAACTCCGCGGTCGCCTGGTCCTCGAACGACTCATGCGCCATCACATGGCACCAGTGGCAGGCGGAGTACCCGACGCTGATCAGCAGGGGGATATCGCGCCTACGGGCCTCGGCGAAGGCGTCGGGACCCCATTCGAACCAGTCGACGGGGTTGTCGGCATGCTGCGCCAGGTAGGGGCTGGTGGCGTCCTTGAGCCGATTCATGAATATCTCCCCGGCATGAGCGTCGCGGCCATCTCCTGCCCAGTAAACAGCCTGCGCGTACCGGGACTCATGACCAGGTGCGCGACGAGCGGTCCCACCTGCTCACGGGGGAGGCGGCCTCCAGGAGCGGGTCGGCGAAAGCGATCACGCCCTGCACGACGGTGGTGAAGTCCTTCGGATATCCGGCGCCTTCGACGCCCTGCTTGGCGCGCCAGGCACTGTACGGAAGCTGCCGGGAGGTGGCCAGGCCGCCGATCACATCGCTCAGCGGGCCGAGCACGAGCCCACGATGCGCGGCGGTGGCGTCGAGAGCGTGTCGCAGCGGCGCCGCCGACAGGTCGTGTTGGCCCGTCAGGCGCCAGACATCGGCGTAGTCACGGTCCCGGGTGTTGGAGCTGGAGCGTTCCAAACATGTGATGACCTTCTCCGCCAGGACGGTCTCGATGGGATAGCCGAGCAGGGGGAAGCTGCCGCCGTCCACCAGTTCGGGATACCGGATCCGCTGCGGCGCCGGGGTGACGGGGTCGCCGAAGCTGATGTCGAGTTGGAGCCGAGCTCGCGCCCTGCCCAGGCGGGCCGGAATGATCACGCGGATCCCGCCGTAGAAGTCGTCCTCTCTGATCGGGGACGCCCGGAGCGCGGAGTGTTCGAAGTCGATCCCGTCGTCCAGCGGCATGGCCGCGATCTTCGCGACATGGGCCAGCACAATCTCCTCGTCGTTGCTGATCGCGCGTGCCAGCAGGTCGATGTCACGCGTGGTACGGCGAGCCTCGAAGAGAGCCAGCAGCAGGCCGCCCTTGAGGACGAACCGGTCGGCGAGGTCCGACGCGCTGATCCGGAAGAGAAAACGCTCCAGCGCGTAGAGCGTGATCAGCTCCTCGGTTGATCGACGTTCCCGGTGCGCCAGAGTGCGCAGATGGTTGTACGCCCGTCCGACCGATGTGTCGTTGGGGGGATAAGGGGACATTACGCAAGCACCACCTCGATCGCCTGTTTCACCGGACCTTCGACGTCGAGAACTCGCGCGAACCGGAGCAATTCGCCGCTGGTGGTCCCTCGTCGCCGAAGGTAGGAGCGAAGGGCACGTAGGGCGACTTCATCGCCTACGCGATGACGAAGCCGCATACAGTCGACCACGCTCCGTGCAGGACTGTAGATCCGAATGTGCTCACCAGGGGCGACTTCACGAATTTCCAGCCCTTCTTCGAAGGTGGCGAGGTTGAAGCGGTGTGCCGTCGTCGGCGGATAGGAGATGTGGGGCAAACCGGCGTTCCTCGGGACGGCCACGTTGACGGCCATGGGGATCTCGTCGGTCAGGTTGTGTACGGACAGTGCCGTTTCGAGGCAGAAGATGCCACGTGGAACCCGTGCCGCGACCGCGAGAAGGTCGAGGAAGGTGGTCTCGGAGGCGTCGGCGCGGCGGTAGACGCCCCGGGACAACTCGTCGATTTCGCCGTTGTCGACGAGCCGCCTCACGGCCCGGGACGACAGGCCCGCCGTCCGCGCCTGGCCGGCCGTGAAGGTCGGTCCGAGACGGCCTGGGAGCTCCGAACGCATGTGCTCACCGCCCTGCATCAAAGTACTACCAGCTTGCGCTTCCTGGTAGTAGTTTGAAGTACCTACCCGGGCGTTTCCTAGTGGGTGGGGGGATGTGTTCTCGGGGCGGCACGGCGTAGGCTCACGGGGCGTGAGCTTGGATTTGGAATTCGCCGTCCGGCACGCGGGCCGGTCGGCGGACGAGTTGACGCGCCGCGACGTGGCGCGGGTGTTGCTGGCGGTGCCCTCGGGTCATGCCCTCGTCGCCCTTCCGGATCTGAGGCGCGAGCTGCTGGCCGTGGGAAATCCGCTGTCGGCCCCGTTCTGGGAGTCCGCCAAGGCGACGCTGTCCAGCATCGAGTCCGGTGTGGCCACGGTCGGCGACGTTCAGCGCTGGCTCGAATCGACGGGCAGCGAGCCGATTCTGCTCACCCGCAGCTACTTCGTGTGGCCCGAGGAGAGCGAGCGCGGGCCGGTCGCGACCGAGATGCACGCCCGCATGGTCGCCTTCCTCGAAGAGCGCGTCGCGTCCGGCCAGATCGACGTGGACGCACTGGCCAGGGGTGACGTGAACGCCCGGCACGCGTACGAGGAGCTGCAGGAGCGCTGGCTGGGCACGCCGCTGCCGGACGGCCGGGTGCCGGGCACGGCGGTCAGCGAGGAGCAGGAGGAGGAGCTGTACGCCGCCTGGGACGAGGAGGAGGCGTACGCGCTGGGCGAGCTCCGCCGGGTCCTGGCCGGGCTGCCCGAGCCGCCGCTGCCCGCGAGGGAACTGCGCTCCGCCGCCCTGCGGCTGCGGGTGACGCTCACCGAAGACAGCTATCCGGGCAACGTGCTGCGGGCCTGCGCCGGGTTCGACGACGGCGTGCTCCCCGACGGCGACGAGGACCTCTGGCTGGCGGTGGCGGCGGGCATCGCCTCGCCGGTGTCGGATCTGCCCGACGAGGAGAACGCCGCCCGGTTCTTCGACCTGGACGGCGAGCTGAGCCACGAGGACTCGATCCTCGCCTCGCTCTGCGCCATCAACCACGCCGACTGGCTCGCGACGGTCACCACGCTGGCGAGGTACGGCCCCGGTGCGCTGGCCTCGCCGGAGCGGATCGCACGGTTCATCGCCGACTCGGAGGACGCCGACCCGGACACCGAGGACGCCCTGACCGAGCCGGAGGATCTGGAGGCGACGGAGATGCTGTTCACCGCCGTCACTCCGTTGTGGGCGCATCTCGGCATCGTGGACAAGGCCGAGGTGTTCACCCCGCTCGGTTGGTGGGGCCTCCCGAAGGCGCTGGAGCGCGCCTGGTCGGTGGACTGACCACACGGCCGGGCCGCCGGGCGGTCACTCCGCCAGCAGGTCGCGGTACTCCGGATGGAGCTCGATGTAGCGGGCGACGAACGAGCAGCGCGGCTCGACCGTCCGCCCGTCCTCCCGCACCTGGTCGAGGGCGCCGCCGACGAGACGGCCGCCGAGGCCCTTGCCCTCGTACTCCTTGCGGATCTCGGTGTGGGTGAAGACGACCGTGTCGCCGCGCAGGACGTACTCCGCGAAACCGACGACCTCGCCGTCGAGCCGGAGCTCGTACCGGGAGGTCGCCGGGTCGTGGATCACTTCCGCCACTCTTCAAGCCTCACGTACGGGGATGGCGGCGTGCTGCTCGCGCTCGTACGGCACCTCAATCTTGCGCATCTGCCTGTTCATGGACTTGATCAGGAAGAAGAGGGCGAAACCGATGGCCGCGACGATGATGAAACCGATCAGACCCGGGCCGATGGCCTGGCCGGCTGCGGTGGTTGGAGTCACGCATCCAGCTTACGAGCAGGCAGGGGTGACCTCCGCGTGGATCCCCGTGAAGAGGTCGTCCTCCGGCAGCGTCGTGTCCACCAGCGACCGGGCGAGGTGGTAGTCCTCGGTCGGCCAGACCTCCTGCTGGATCTCGCGCGGGCAGACGAACCAGAACCCGTCGGGATCGACCTGGGTGGCGTGCGCGATCAGGGCCTGGTCGCGGATCTCGAAGTACTCGGCGCAGGGCACCTTGGTGGTGACCTCCCACTTCTGGGGGCGGTCCTCCCAGCGGGAGATCCAGTCGGCGTACGGCGAGCCCATGCCGCGCGCGTTCATCGCGTCGTGCAGCGCCTCGAACCGCTCCTTGCTGAACCCCATGTGGTAGTAGAGCTTCAGCGGCTGCCAGGGCTCGCCGGTGCCGGGGTACTTGTCGGGGTCGCCCGCCGCCTCGAACGCCTCCACCGAGACCCGGTTGGTCATGATGTGGTCGGGGTGCGGATAGCCGCCGTTGTCGTCGTACGTCAGGATCACGTGCGGGCGGAACTCGCGGACCATCGCGACCAGCGGCGCGGCGGCCACCTCGAGCGGCTGCACGGCGAAGCACCCGTCGGGGAGGGGCTCGCTCTCGTCCTCGGGGAGGCCCGAGTCGACGAAACCCAGGAAACGCTGCTTCACGCCGAGGATCTCGCGTGCGCGCTCCATCTCCAGCCGGCGTACCTCGCCGATGTTCTCGACGATCTCCGGCCGGTCCATCTTCGGGTTGAGGACCGAGCCGCGTTCACCGCCGGTACACGTGGCGACGAGGACGTCCACCCCTTCTCGCACGTAGCGGGCCATCGTGGCGGCGCCCTTGCTCGACTCGTCGTCGGGGTGCGCGTGAACGGCCATCAACCTCAGCGGTGCACTCACGGCTCTCCTCAATGTGTCCAGTCAGCTCCCCGAAGAGGTTAGCTTCTGGAGGGGGCGAGACCCCCGGGTTGGACAATTGCTTCGGACAACACCGTATGACCCCAGGGAGATTCCGCGATGGCCGCCGAATCCAGCAGCAGGTCCGGCGACGGGGCCCGCGACGCCGGTGACAGGACCGGCGCGCCCGTCGCCGCGCCCATCCTCGGCACGCCGGAGGACTTCCCCGAACGGCCGCGCCTGCAGGGGCGCCCGCGGATCCTGGCGTACGTGGTGATCAGCGTGCTCGTCGCCGTCATAGCGGGCGGCTGGGGGTACGTCATGATGGCCGCGCGCGGCAACCCGGATGTGCGCGGCGACGTGATCACGTACGACGCGAGCGCGTCCGACTTCGCCGAGTTCACCTTCTCGGTGCACAAGCCCGCCGACAGCGAGGCGATCTGCCGGTTGCGGGCCGTCGACGCCGGCCACACCGAGGTCGGCAGCAAGGAGGTGACCCTCCCGAAGGGGAGGTCGGACCTCACGCTCACCGATCGGCTGAAGACGAGTTCGCAGGCCACGAGCGTGCTCGTTCAGTACTGCGATCTCGTATAGTGGAATCTTTGGGGAAGCGTTCGAAGGCGTTAACTTGTAAGCCTTTCGAGTCACTTAGAGGAACCAAGGAGAGCCCGTGGCCGTCTCCCAGAACGACAACGTCACCTGGCTGACGCAAGAGGCGTACGACCGCCTCAAGGAGGAGTACGAGTACCTTTCCGGCCCGGGTCGCACGGATATCGCGAAGAAGATCGAAGCCGCCCGTGAAGAGGGCGACCTCCGGGAGAACGGCGGCTATCACGCCGCCAAGGACGAGCAGGGCAAGATGGAGGCCCGGATCTTCCATCTCCGCCAGATCCTGGACAGCGCCAAGGTCGGTGAGGCACCCCGCGCCGAGGGTGTCGTCGGTCCCGGGATGACCGTGACGATCCGATTCGTGGGTGACGACGAAGAGGTGACATTCCTGCTCGCCTCCCGCGAGGAGAGCGGAGCGCCCATCGACGTTTACTCGCCGAACTCGCCGCTCGGCTCCGCCATCAACGGCAAGAAGGTCGGGGACAAGGCGAAGTACACCCTGCCGAACGGCCGTCAGAACGAGGTGGAGATCCTCGACGCCGTTCCGTACGTCGGCAACTAGGCGCTCCTTCCGGTCAGGGCGCGGCCCCGACCACACCTGCTTCGGAACCCGTCGGCACGTCTTCGTGCCGGCGGGTTCCGGCATGTACGGCGATTGCGGTATTCGCCCCCGTACGGCAGTCTCGTTGATCGGGCTCGCCGATCCCTTCCTGGAGCGGGCTCACGGGGCGGAGAAGGGGTGGCATGGTGCTCGACCGGAGCACGCGGTCCACGTTCCGGACGAGCGTCGCCCGGGTCGTGTCCGAGACCAGGCAGGACCTGGCCTACCGGCCGAGGATGGCCCGCCGCCGACGGGCGCCCCGCGCGGCCGTTCCCATCATCGGGGCGCTCCTGGTCTCCGTGTTCACCGCCGACCTGGTGGTGCTCAGCCGCGACCCCGGCACACCCCCGCCCGTACGGCGGGAGGCGACCCGGGCCGGCGCCGAGGAGCGCGACCGGCAGGTCACGTCGGCCGAACAGGTCAGGGCGACGACGCCGGTGGTGGCGCCGCTGAAGAAGCTGCGCGACCCGCACCTGTTCGTGGTGGCCCGCACGTCGCTCTCCCCGGACGTCGTGGCGAAGGTCCGCGCGGTGAAGGGCGTGGTCGCGGCCGAGGTGACCGACGCCGCCGACGTCATGATGGACGGCAAGCGGGTGCAGACCCTGGGGGTGGACCCCTCGACGTTCCGCCCCTTCACGCCGAAGACGACGGCGAAGTCGGACGCCCTGTGGAACAACATCGCCGCCGGCGAGGTCGCGGTCTCCTTCGACCTCGGCCAGGACGGCGGCATCAAGCTGGGCTCGACGGTGCCCGCGGGCGGGCGACACCAACTGCGGGTCGGCGCGTACGCCACGATGGGCATGGGCTCGATCGCGGCCGTGGTGTCCCGGCCGACCGCGCGGTCGCTCGGCATACCCGAGGGCAACGCCCTCGTCGTCAGCGCGCCCAAGGTCGACTCGGGCAAGCTGCGCAAGGCGCTGCTGAAGATCATGCCCAAGGGCAGCCAGGCCGTCTCGATCAACCCGGTGGTCGTCCTGCCGCCCGGCCGGACCACCTCGCAGAAGACCTGGCCGGTGAGCGCCTTCATGTCGGTCGACCAGCTCAAGGTGGCGCTCCAGGCGGCGGTCAGCAAGCTGGGCCGCCCGTACGTGTGGGGCGCCGAGGGCCCGAACAGCTTCGACTGCTCGGGCCTGGTCCAGTGGGCGTACGGCCAGGCCGGGGTCCGGATGCCGCGGGTCACCCACCAGCAGTGGGCGACCGGCCCGCAGGTGCCGCTCTCGCAGGCGCAGCCGGGCGACCTCCTGTTCTGGCGGAACGACCCGACCAACCCCAACTACATCTCGCACGTCGCGATCTACTGGGGCAACGGCAAGATGCTGCACGCCCCGCGCACGGGCGACGTCGTCAAGATCGCTCCGGTCTACACCCGGAATCTGGCCGGGGTGGTCCGGGTCAGCCCCTGGGTCGCCGTCCGCGTCCGCTGACCCGGAGGGACGGGCGGACCCGGCGACCGCGGTGCGGTGTCCGCTGACGTTCACCGGGTCCGTTCCGTGCCGTGACCTCGACCGTCCGTGGAACCCGGCCGAGGTCCGGGTGAGGCGCTACGCGAGCTTCACGGTCATCGGGTCCAGCCACCCGGTCGGGGTGAGGCCGACCTTGGCGATGCGCTCGGAGAACCCGGCCTGCTGGCCGTTGACCCAGAGCGGGATGGCGGGCAGGTCCCTGACCAGCAGCGCTTCGGCCTGCTGGTAGAGCTTGATCGCCTTGGCCGAGGACCGCTCCCGGTCGGCCGCCCGCAGCAGCGCGTCGAAACGGGGGTTGCGGTAGCCGCTGTCGTTGGACAGCCCGTCCGAGGCGTACATGGGGGCGAGCGCGTTCTGGATGTGCGGGTAGTCGAGCTGCCAGCTCGCCCGGAACATGCCGTCCAGCCGTTCGCCGATCACGGCGTTCCGGAAGGCGCTGAAGGTCCGCAGCGACTTGGGGACCACCTTCACCTTGCCGCCGAGCGTCTTGGTCACGCTCTCGGCGACGCGCTTGACCCATTCGCCGTGCGCGCTGTCGGCGTTGTAGTACAGCGGGAGAACGGCCGGCGGCCGGAATCCCGACGCGAGGGCCTTCGCCAGATATTCGCGTGCCTTGTTCGGGTTATAGGTGCACACCTGCCCGCAGGGGTCGCGCCTGCTGCCTTCGGCGGTGGGCGGGACGAAAGAGTGGGCGGGGACGCGATCGCCGCCGAAGACCTCCCTGGCGATCGTCTCCCGGTCGATCGCCATCGAGATGGCCGTGCGGAAGTCGGCGTTCGCCGCGACCTTCGCGGGGAAGGTGACCATCTGGTTGACGTGGCCCGGCCGACTGATCACCCGCCCGCCCAGATCCGTTTTGAAGGTCGCGAGCTTCGTCGAGGGGATCAGGCTGGTGAAATCGATGTCACCGGAGCGCAGGGCGGCGTAGAGCGCATTGTCGTCCCGGTACGCCCGGTAGACGATCCTGGCGACGGTCGGCTTGGGGCCGGGGTAGCCGTCGAACCGCTCCACCACGCTCTCCGAGGAGGGCGACCACGAGGCCACGCGGAACGGGCCGTTGCCGACGGGCTTCTTCTGGAAGCTCGCCGGGTTTTTCAGCGTCGAGTCCGGCAGCGGGGAGAAGGCCGTCATGCTGAGCCTCTTCACGAAGACGCCGAGCGGCGCGGACAGGGTGATCGTGAACGTGTGGTCGCCGGTCACCTTGAGTCCGGACATCTTCGGCTTGCCGTAGCCTTCGATCTCCTCGAAGAGGAAGGAACTGTCCGTCTTCGTCGAGGCGACCTGGTTCCACGCCTCGACGAAGTTGCGCGCCTTGACCTCGGTCCCGTCGTGGAACCTCCAGCCCTTCTTCAAGGTGACGTAGTAGACCCGGTTGTCCTTCGTGGTGATCGACTGGGCGACCGCGTAGCGAGATCCGGACGTGCCGGGCACGTACTCGGTGAGCCCGGTGAAGAGCGCGTCCAACGATTGGGAGCCGCAGGCGTCCACGCTGCCGACGTTCGAGATCGCGTACGGGGCACAGATCCCTACGGTGATCTCCGAGGTGTCGGCGTGCGCGGTGCCTGCCAGCGCCGTGCCGGGCAGCAGGGTAAGGGCCGCGACGGCGGCGAGTCTCCGACGAGACATTTCTGGCCTCCAGTGGAGATTTCCGGTGAAAAGCCGGTTGATCTTACGAGGGAGGCCAGACTCCCGTCCTGACATCAGGCCGCGACTTGATCACGATTTCAGGGTCATGACCCGACGGTCATGGGTCAGAGGGGGAGGCCGCCTTCGAGGAGCGCCAGGGCCTCGTCGACCGCGTCGGGCAGGGAGCGGGCGGTGCCCGTGGCGCCCCAGCTGTACAGCGCCGGGAGGATCGTGCCCAGCACGGCCCCGGCGAAGGTCCGCACGGCCGGGGAGGTCCGCTCCCGGCCGGTGCGCTCGGCGATCACCCCGGCCATCCCGTCCACCGTGGTGAGCAGGTTGTCGAGGCTGCGGGCGCGTACGGCCGGGATGTTCATCATCAGGCGGATGCGGAGGCGGACGTCCTCCAGCTCCGGCTCCGGCACCTGCGCGAAGGTGGTGCGGATCCCCTGGCGGATGGCGGCGAGCGGGGGCAGCTCCGCGGGCTGCGCCCGGATCGCCGCCACGAGCAGGGGGTCGTAGTCGTCCTGGATGATCAGGTCTTCCTTGGTCGGGAAGTACCGGAAGAACGTGCTCGGAGACACCTCGGCCGCGTCCGCGATCTGCTCGACCGTGGTGGCCTCGTACCCCTGCTCGGTGAACAGCCGGAGGGCGTGCTCCTGGATCGCCCGGCGGGTCTTGGCCTTCTTGCGCTCGCGCAGGCTCAGGACGGTCCGCTCCGGGGAGTCCGCGATCCGGTCAGCGCGCTGAGGTGAGCTCATGCTCCCCGATTTTGCCGTCCTGTGGCTATTTGCGCTCCCTGTGTTTAATTGCGCTCGCTCCGCTCGCGCGGCTCGGGGCGCCTTGAGGCGATGTCTTCCCTCGTCGCTCGGAGTCGCTCGTTCCTCGCTGTGTCTATTGGCCTCGCTCCGCTCGGCGGCTCGGGGCGCCCGAAGTCGGCACGTGCCCTCGTCACGTCCTCGCTCCTTCGTCGCTCCGGGCGTTCCTCGGTTACTTCACCGCCGCGCCCCTCGCAGGCGGTGTAATCTTGATTACGTGGATACAGAAGCGCAGGTGCGGAGCTGGTTCGCCGACCGGCTGCCGGAGGGCTGGTTCACGGGGGCGCCCGAGTTCGTGCTCGACCGCGAGGAGATCGCCGTCGTCGGCGCCGTCCCCCCGCTGACGGTGGTGAGCGGGCTGCCCGACGTGGAGCGTTCCGCCGCCCTGGAGGGCTACGTGGAGCGCTTCCGTGAGGAGACCAGGGAGCGCCGCATCGCGATCGCCCGCGAGGCCGAGCGCCGGTTCCGGAGGAAGGTCGCCTGGGGCGTCGTCATCGAGGGACGCAGAGTGATGTTCACCACGTTGTCGGTGCCCGTCATGACGCGGCTGCGGCAGCCGGAGCGGCAGGTCCTCGACACTCTTGTCGCCGCGGGGGTCGCGCGCAGCCGCAGCGACGCCCTCGCCTGGTGCGTACGTCTCGTCGGGCGGCACACCGACACGTGGCTCGCTGACCTGCGGGATGCCCTCCAGCACGTGGATCGGATCCGCTCCGCGGGGCCCGATCGGGTGGACTAAACCAATGCGGAAAATGGCCTAGACCAGTTTCCGTGGCCTATACCAATATCGCGCGATGGAGGTGAACCGGCGCTCGGAACTCGTTTCTTTAATGTGCCGTCATGTGGGTAGGGTTCTCGAACCGTCACGGCTCCTGCCTGGACAAACATCCATTCCGGAGTCGTGTGGGACCTGAATGCCGTCGGATATAGGGCGTGGTCTACGCCAATTGGATTCGGTGGCCGTTCGTCGTCAATGATGATTTGGTCCTTCGAGAAAAAGGAGCCGGTTCCGTGTCCGTATCAGCAGAGGTACGCGTCCCGACGACTCACGCCGAGCTGGCCGCCTGGGTGAGAGAGATCGCCGAGCTGACTCAGCCTGACAGGGTCGAATGGTGCGACGGTTCCGAGGCCGAGTGGACCCGCCTGACGAACCTGCTCGTCAAACAGGGCACTCTCACGCGGCTTGCCCAACGACCCAACAGCTTCCTCGCGACCTCCGACCCCAGCGACGTCGCCCGGGTCGAGGACCGTACGTTCATCTGCTCCGAGCGGCCCGAGGACGCGGGACCGACGAACAACTGGATCGCTCCCGACGAGATGCGCCGCACGTTCGGCAAGCTCTTCAAGGGATGCATGCGCGGCCGCACGATGTACGTCGTGCCGTTCTGCATGGGCCCGCTGGGCGGCACGATCTCCCAGCTCGGCGTGGAGATCACCGACTCGCCGTATGTCGCGGTCTCGATGCGGATCATGACGCGCATGGGTGAGGAGGCGCTGCGCCTGATCGAGGAGCGCGGCGACTTCGTCAAGGCCGTCCACTCCGTCGGCGCCCCGCTGGCCGAGGGTGAGCAGGACGTGCCGTGGCCGTGCAGCGACACCAAGTACATCAGCCACTTCCCGGAGGCCCGGGAGATCTGGTCGTACGGCTCCGGCTACGGCGGCAACGCCCTGCTGGGCAAGAAGTGCTACGCGCTGCGGATCGCCAGCGCGATGGCCAGGGACGAGGGCTGGCTGGCCGAGCACATGCTCATCCTCAAGCTCACCCCGCCGAAGGGTGAGGCGCGGTACGTCGCGGCGGCCTTCCCGTCGGCGTGCGGCAAGACCAACCTCGCGATGCTCCAGCCCACGATCCCGGGCTGGAAGGTCGAGACGATCGGCGACGACATCGCCTGGATGCGGTTCGGCCCCGACGGCCGGCTGTACGCGATCAACCCGGAGGCCGGGTTCTTCGGCGTCGCCCCCGGGACCGGCGAGACCACCAACGCCAACGCGGTCGCGACCCTCTGGGGCAACAGCATCTTCACGAACGTCGCGCTGACCGACGACGGCGACGTGTGGTGGGAGGGGCTGACCGACGAGCCGCCGGCCCACCTCACCGACTGGAAGGGCCGCTCCTGGACACCGGACTCCGGCGAGCCGGCCGCGCACCCGAACGCGCGCTTCACCACCCCGGCCGGGCAGTGCCCGACGATCGCGCCGGAGTGGCAGGACCCGGCCGGCGTGCCGATCTCGGCGATCCTGTTCGGCGGGCGCCGGGCGACCGCCGTCCCGCTGGTCACGGAGTCGCTGAGCTGGCAGCACGGCGTCTTCCTCGGCGCCAACGTGGCCTCGGAGAAGACGGCCGCGGCCGAGGGCAAGGTCGGCGAACTGCGCCGCGATCCGTTCGCGATGCTGCCGTTCTGCGGCTACAACATGGGCGACTACTTCGCCCACTGGATCGAGATCGGCAAGAAGGCCGACCCGGCCAAGCTGCCGCGCATCTACTACGTCAACTGGTTCCGGAAGGGCGCCGACGGCCGCTTCCTGTGGCCCGGGTTCGGCGAGAACAGCCGGGTGCTGAAGTGGATCGTCGGCCGGCTGAACGGCGAGGAGGAGGCGGTGCCGAGCCCGATCGGCAACCTGCCCGCCGCGCTGGACACCAAGGGCCTGGACGTCTCCGAGAGCGACATGGCCGAGCTGCTCAGCGTCGACCCCGAGATCTGGCGCGAGGAGGCGTCGCTGGTGCCGAGCTTCTTCGAGACCTTCGGTGACCACCTGCCGAAGGAGCTCTGGGACGAGTACCGTGCCCTCGTCGCGCGGCTCGGCTAACTGGGAATTGCCCGTTTTGGGATGTTAGCGGCAGGTCGTCGCGGATAGCGTGTGAAACGTGCAGGGGCTACGGTGCGTGGACGGATCATACCTTACCGTTAATCCGGTGCCATGCCGGGACAGGCTCGGTGTCCCCTACGAGGTGACGTTGGACCTGTACCGGGACGGCCTGCCGTACGGGACGGTCGGGGAGCGGTGTGGCTGGTTCCTGGCGAGGCTGGCCAGGGTGATCGTGGACGCGAGAGCGGACGGCGGTCCCCAGGCCGGCGAGTGGCCGGATCCGGAGGACCGCTTCCCCGGTGGGGAGGGCGAGCTCTTCGCCTTTCGCTACCGCAGCAGGGGGGACGTGGCCGGCGGCGGCGAGCTGCGCTGCCAGGTGCGGACGCTGCCGTCGTGGGTGCCCGCGCGCCCGCGCCGCCGCGGCGCCCCCCTGGGTGAGTGGCGGGTCGTCCGCCGGGCCTTTCTGGAGGCGTGGGGCACCAGCGGCGTCGGCCTGCGCGCCGAGCTGACCTCGGGCCGGCTGGCCGCGTTCGTGGACGGTCTCGTGGGCGACGCCGAGGAGCGGCTCGGCTCGGGGTTCGAGATGGAACCCAACAGCAACCTCGTGAACGGAGCGGTCAGGTTCTCGCGGCCCTGATAATTGACGGAGCCACCGGGTCGCGAAGGAAGAGGACTTTGCATGGGCGTGCGCGATCTCGTGTACAAGCTGTACGAGCGCAGGCTCGAGCGAAAGCTCTCCGGACCCGGCAGCACGGCACAGATCCCCCGGCATGTGGGCGTCATCGTCGACGGCAATCGGCGCTGGGCCAGGGCGATGGGCCTGCGCGACGTGAACCGCGGGCACCAGAAGGGCGCCGACAAGATCAGTGAGCTCCTGGGGTGGTGCCGGGAGGCGGGCGTCGAGTACGTGACGCTGTGGCTGCTCTCGACCGACAACCTCTCCCGGGACCAGGCCGAGTTGCAGCCGTTGCTCCAGGTGATCGAGGGCCTTGTGCGCGACCTCGTCGAGCAGGGATGGCACGTCAATCCGATGGGCTCCCTCGATCTGTTGCCCGATCACACCGCCCGTGTCCTGAAAGATGCAAAAGAAGCCACATCGCACCGCCCTGGCCTGATTGTGAACGTGGCCGTTGGGTATGGAGGAAGACGTGAGATCGCTGATGCGGTGCGCTCTCTCCTCCAGGAGCACGCAAGCAAGGGCGCGAGCATCGAGGACCTCGTGGAGGTCCTCGACGTCGAGCACATCGCGGAGCATCTCTACACGCGCGGGTTGCCCGACCCGGACCTCGTCATCCGGACGTCGGGAGAGCTGCGACTCTCCGGATTCCTGCTCTGGCAGAGCGCCCACTCGGAGTTCTACTTCTGTGAGGCCTACTGGCCTGACTTCCGCAGGGTCGACTTCCTGCGGGCGCTCCGCTCGTACGCCGCGCGGCATCGTCGGTACGGTTCCTGAAACGGCACGTGAACGCTCCCTTTCGGTCACAGTCCAGGTATTGGGATCAAAGGGAACGTTACGTACCGTAGTGGGAGAGGGCCTGTCCTTGATCGTGAGGGGGGCCGGAATCCCGGCCCGCTTCCGCAGGGCACGGGTCCGGTCCGTTCACCACCATTCACGGCAGGGCGCCCCACCTCGGCGCCCGGGGGAGAACGCGTGGCACAGTCCTCGAGTAACCCGACCCGCACCTACATCCTTGACACCTCCGTCCTGCTCGCCGACCCGGCGGCGATGAGCCGCTTCGCGGAGCACGAGGTCGTCATCCCGGTCGTCGTCGTCACGGAGCTGGAGGCCAAGCGGCACCATCCGGAACTCGGCTACTTCGCCCGTGAGGCGCTGCGCTTCCTCGACGACCTCAGGGTGCGGTACGGGCGCCTGGACGAGCCCATGCCGATCGGCGAGGGCACGATCCGGGTGGAGCTCAACCACAGCGACCCGTCGGTGCTTCCCGCGGGATTCCGGCTCGGTGACAACGACACCCGCATCCTCACCGTCGCCCAGAACCTGGCGACGGAGGGCTGCGACGTGGTGCTCGTCTCGAAGGACCTCCCCATGCGCGTCAAGGCCGCCTCGATTGGCCTGGCCGCGGAGGAGTACCGCGCCGGCATGGTGGTCGAGTCCGGCTGGACCGGCATGGCCGAGCTCCAGGTGACCACCGAGGACGTCGAGACCCTCTTCGAGAACGGCACCGCAGACCTGGAGGAGGCGCGCGAGCTTCCCTGCCACACCGGCCTGCGGCTGCTCTCCAGCCGGGGCTCCGCGCTCGGCCGTGTGATGCCGGACAAGTCCGTACGGCTGGTCCGCGGCGACCGCGAGGTCTTCGGGCTGCACGGGCGCTCGGCCGAGCAGCGGATCGCCCTCGACATCCTCATGGACCCCGAGGTGGGCATCGTGTCCATGGGAGGACGTGCGGGCACCGGCAAGTCGGCTCTGGCCCTCTGCGCGGGCCTGGAGGCCGTCCTGGAGCGTCGCCAGCACCGCAAGGTCATCGTCTTCCGCCCGCTGTACGCGGTGGGCGGCCAGGAGCTCGGCTACCTCCCGGGCTCGGAGAACGAGAAGATGGGCCCCTGGGCCCAGGCCGTCTACGACACCCTCGGCGCGGTGACCACGCCCGAGGTGATCGAGGAGGTCCTGGACCGGGGGATGCTGGAGGTCCTCCCGCTCACCCACATCCGCGGCCGGTCCCTGCACGACGCGTTCGTGATCGTGGACGAGGCCCAGTCGCTGGAGCGGGGCGTGCTTCTCACTGTGCTCTCGCGCATCGGCGCCAACTCGCGGGTGGTGCTCACCCACGACATCGCCCAGCGTGACAACCTCCGCGTCGGACGGCACGACGGCGTGGTCGCGGTGGTCGAGAAGCTCAAGGGGCATCCGCTGTTCGCGCACATCACGCTCACCAGGTCCGAGCGGTCGCAGATCGCCGCCCTGGTGACCGAGATGCTGGAGGACATCACCTTCTGACGTCCGGTTGCCGGCCGGGAGGTGGGACGGGCGACGGTCCCACCTCCCGGCCGGTGCGTGTTCCGGGGTCAGGGCGGGAGGTGGCCGTTGCGCGGGGCCAGGTCCCAGTACTCCCGGCAGGTGTGGATCTTCAGGTTCTCGCTGCCGCTCTGCGCGATCTCCACCGCCCAGATCTCCGGGCGCAGCCGTGCCGTACAGGTGATCTGGGCCATCGCGATCCGGGACATCTTCGGCCCGCTGACGAACACCCGCAGCCGCAGCCCGGCGCTGTCCGGGTCGTTGCGCGAGTGCGGGTCGGGTGTGTACCGCACGAGCTGGACCTGGGCGAGCCGCATCCGGGACAGGGTGGTGCCGACGCCGCTCGGCGGGCGCCGGCCGGCTCCGAAGAGGGCGGAGAGCACGTCGTTGACGTGGCCGGAGGCCGCGGCCACGCTGACCGGCTCCAGCCGTCCGGACCGGACGAGATAGACGCGCACGATCGTCGAGTCCCCGCTGATGACCGGGGGCGGCCCCTTGTCGTTGACCCCGGTCGGGCTCACCCCGCACCCCGCGACCGCGACGAGGAGCAGGGCGGCCAGCGCGGCCCAATTGAGCGAACGCGGTGAGAGGGCGCGGTGTGTGGCCCGATTGAGCGGACGCGACGAGGTCGTGCGGTTCGAGGCGGCGCGGTTCGGGGCGGGGCGGTTCACGGCTCGGGGATCCACAACGTGAAGAGGGTGCCGGGCTCGCACCGCTTGACATCGATGGTGCCGCGGTGCAGCTCGGCGTTCGCCTTGGCGATGGCGAGCCCCAGGCCGCTGCCGCTGCGGGTCCGGCCCACGCCCGCCTTGTAGAAGCGTTCGAAGACGTGGGGGAGCGAGCGCTCGGGGATGCCCTCTCCGTGGTCCCGTACGGTCACCTGGAGGCCGCTGGGCCGTACCCGGGCGCTCACCTGCACCGGTGGCGCCCCGTGGTGCAGGGCGTTGCCGACGAGGTTCGCGACGATCACGTCGAAGCGCCGGGGGTCGAGGGAGAACACCAGCCCGATCGGGACCGTGAGCTGCACCCGGTCGCTCCAGCCGCGCACCTCCAGGCAGTCGGCGAGGGTGTCGCCCACGTCCACGTTCTCGCGGCGCAGCACCGCGGCCCCGGAGTCGAAGCGGCTGACCTCGATCAGGTTCTCCACGAGCAGCTTGAGCCGGTCGATCTCCCGGAGCACGATGCGCACCGCCTCGCCCGCGTCGTCAGGAAGGCCCTCCGCCTCCTCGGAGAGCATGTCCGTCACGGCGGTCATCGCGGTGAGCGGGGTGCGCAGCTCGTGCGAGACGTCGGCGACGAAGCGCCGGGACATCGCCTCCAGCGTGCGCAGCTCGGACACCTTCTCCTCCAGCGCCTCCGCGGTCTCGTTGAAGATCGCGGTCAGCTCGGCCAGCTCGTCCTTGCCGAGGACGGGGAGCCGGATGTGCAGTTCGCCCGCGCCGAGCATCCGGGCGGCGTCCCCGAGCCGGCGGACCGGGAGCAGGACCTGCCGGGCCGACAGCAGGGCCACGGTGAGCGCGATGGCCAGCGTGATCCCGGCGGCCTGGAGGAGCGAGCCACGGAGCCGGTTGAGCACGCCCTCCTCGTCGCTCAGCGAGACGAAGACGTAGGCGCTGAGTCCGGTGGCGCGTACGACGCCGCTCGGCTGGGCGCGGTGGATCTGGGTGCCGACCAGGAGCCACGGCTGGCCCTTCAGCCGGAGCCGCTGGGAGACCAGGCGGCTGGTGGCCTGCCAGCGGAGCTGGTCGGGCACGTCGTCCATGGTGAAGGGCGATCCCCGGCTGGCGCGGCTGTGGCCCCCGTAGGCGACGATGACGACGCGGTCGGGGCCGTTGAGCGTGTTGACCAGGTCGCCGAGGTCCTCGTCGGTGACCGTGGAGTCGCTCGGCCACACCACGTCGCTGGCGCCGACCGGCAGCGAGACCCGCGACAGCGTGTCGCGCACGTCGGAGGTCGAGATGCGCTCCACCCTGTCCAGCAGTTCCCTGCGTACGAGTTGGTAGCCGAGCCCGGCCACCGCCGCGGACGCGGTGATCGCCACGAGCAGGAAGGTCACCACCAACCGGCCGCGCAGGCCGGTGGGAACCCAGCTCATGGGGGACTGAAGCGGTACCCGAAGCCGCGGACGGTGTGGATGAAGACCGGATCGGCCGGCACCGGCTCGATCTTGGCCCTGATCCGCTGCACGCACGCGTCGACGAGGCGCGAGTCCGCGACGTGGGAGTGGTCCCACACCGTGCGCAGCAGATAGCGGCGGTTGAGCACCTGGCCCGGGTGGCGGACCAGTTCGAGCAGGAGGCGCAGCTCCGTCGGAGTGAGGTGGATCTCGCGCCCCTTGAGCGTCACCTTCAGCGCGCCCCGGTCCACGAGCAGGTCGCCGAAGCTGATCCGGTCGGACGAGGCGGACTCCAGCCGCCGCAGGACCGCCCGGATGCGCGCGTCGAGCACCCGCGGCTCGACCGGCTTGACCACGTAGTCGTCGGCGCCGGCTTCCAGGCCGACGACCACGTCGAGGTCGTCGCCGCGCGCGGTGAGCAGGATGATCGGCAGGGAGTCCATCCGGCGGATGCGGCGGCACACCTCGACCCCGTCGATGCCGGGCAGCATCACGTCGAGGATCACGATCTCCGGGCGTCGCGCCCGCACGTGCGCCAGGGCTTCCTCGCCCGTCGCGTACGCGGTGACGGAGTGGCCCTGGCGGGTGAGCGCGAGTTCGAGCCCCGTGCGTACGGAGGGGTCGTCTTCGACCAGGAGGATGCCAGCCACGCGGACATTATGGACTGTATGTCGGGAATTCCCGTGGGTGTCATGAAACCGTAACGCGGCACGGACACGGCCACGACGAACCGTGTGCATGCTCGCGAGGAGGGTCCTCCCTTCGGTGCGGGGGTCCGAGGGGCGGACCCTGTGACCAAAATCACACAACCGAGGAAAGTCCATTTCCGGGCGGTTAGGGCAAAGATTTCGCCATCGGACTTCCTTGTTCCGGTTGCGCGACACCCCGGGGGACACGGCAAGCTCATGGCTCGTGAGTTCAGGTCAGCAGCTTAAGGAGCGCTCGTCGCGCTCCCGTTCCAAGCGTCGGTCGGGTCCGCGCCTGTTGACCCCCAAACGCGTCATCATCCTCGGCGTGACCCTGGTCCTCGTCGGCGCGGGCACCGTCTACGTCGTGCGCACGGCCATCGAGAACGCCAACACGCCGTCCAATCCGCTGGCCCTTCCCGACATCCTCGCCGCCGATCCCTCCTTCTCCAATCCCGAGCTCGACGCGATGAAGGCGCAGGCCGCGCAGGCGCTCAAGGCCGACAAGCTGAAGGAAGCCCGCGACGGCCAGAAGCCCGACCTGGACCCCGTGAAGATCGCGAAGAAGGCGCCGGGCGGCGGCGGGTTCACCCCCGCGGACTTCCCGCCCGGCTCCAACCCCGACCCCGGCAGCAACAAGGCCCTCGGCCGGCAGATGGCCGCCGCGCGCGGCTGGGGCGACTCCGAGTGGGGCTGCCTGGAACGCCTCTGGGACAGGGAGAGCCACTGGAACGAGCGGGCCATGAACCGCTACAGCGGCGCCTACGGCATCCCGCAGTCGCTGCCGGGCAGCAAGATGGCCAGCGCCGGCGGCGACTGGCAGACCAACGCCGCCACGCAGATCAAGTGGGGTCTCGGCTACATCGCCGGCCGCTACAAGACGCCCTGCGGCGCGTGGGGCCACTCCCAGGCCACGGGCTGGTACTGACCGGCACGCCGCCCCACCCGCCCACCCGCCTCCGCCCGGGCAGAAATTGCCGGTCACGGCACTGGTGCCCCTCCCGGCAATCTTTGCCCCGTCGCGTCGCCCAGGGCGGCACCCGCCGCGTTGACGCCCCACCCACGAAAAGTCCTCGCAGGCTCGGACTTTCCGCGGGGCCCGGGATTGTCGGCCGTAGGCTCCGCTACGGCCTCCTCCTCCGCCTTGCGATGCACCACCCTGGACACCGCTCCGCCCGGGCAAACCTTGCCAGTCGCGGCACTAGCCCTGGTCAGGTTTGGTTGACCTTTCGGCAAGTCCGCAGAGACCCGCCGTACCGGCCGGGCACCCTTGGCCTCATGGGTGTGAAGGTCAGTGTTGTGGTCTCCACGTGCGACGCCGGACCGGCGAGCAACGCCATGGACGCGTGCGTGCGCTCAGTGCTGGAGCAGTCGCTGCCCGCGGACCGGTACGAAGTGATCTTCGCGGACGACGGGTCCAGCGACGGCACCCGCGAGCGGCTCGACGCCGTGGCGGCGACGTGCGAGAACGTACGCGTGCTGCACCTGGACCACAGTGGCGGGCCCGCGCGGGGCCGCAACGTCGCCCTGTCCCTCGTGCGGGGCGACTACGTCTACTTCATGAACCAGCACGACCGGCTGGAGCACAGCGCCCTGCAGAACATGTACGGCATGGCCGTACGCGCCGGGGCCGACGTGCTCGTCGGCAGGCTCGTCGGCGAGGGGACGCCGCTCTCGGCGTTCACCGGCAGCCGGGAGCGCGCCGACGTCATCCGGGACCGCCTGCTGGCGCTGCCGACGGCACACAAGCTGTTCCGTGTCGGCTTCCTCGCCGAGAACCAGATCCGGTTCCCCGATCGGCCGCTGGCCGAGGAGGCGTTCGTCACCCACGCCTATCTCGCCGCCGCGGTCATCTCCATCCACGCCGGGCAGATCTGCTGCCGCGTCGCCGCCCCGCGCGAGGATCCACGGGAGGACCCGGCCGCGCTGGTGGGCGGGCTGCGGACCATCCTCGACATCGTCGAGGCGTACACGCCGCCGGGGCAGCGGCGCGACCGGATCCAGGCGCACTGGTTCCGCGTGCTCGGTCTTCGCCGCCTCGGAGGCGCGCGGTTCGAGGCGATGGGGGAGCACCGCCGGGCGGCCCTGTTCACCCGGCTGCGGGATCTCGCCGCCGAGCGCCTGCCCGCCCGGCTCGACGCGTACCTGCCGGTCCACCTGCGGGCGCGGGCCGCGCTGCTGCGCGCCGGGCGGCAGGAGGAGCTGGCCCGGCTCGTCGCCGCCTCGCGCGGGACCCGGCTGTACGCAGAGCTGCAGGAGGTGCACTGGGACCAGAGCGTGCTCACCATGGACCTGGCCGTCGAGATCGTCGACGCGGGCGGCACGCCGCTGCGGTTCCACGCCGAGAACGGCCGCCTCCACTGGCGGCCGCCCGTCCCGCTCGAGGGCCTGCTCGCCCCCGAGATGGCCGACGTGACCGAGGCGGCCCGCCGGGCGCGCATGGAGGTCTATGTCCGGGACGCGGAGTCCGGCGTCGTCTACTTCCTCCCGGTGACGAGCACGGTCCAGCACGCCCGCGACGGCGACGGCGTCCGGGTCTGGGCCGCGGGCCAGGCCCGGCTCGACATCGGCTCCGCCGCGCTCGGACGGCCGCTGCGACCGGGCCTGTGGGAGGTGCACGTGCGGATGCGCGGCGTCCACCCGGCCCGCACTCGCGTGGCACGGGCCGAGGCGCCGATGAACTGCGCGGGTGTTCTGGCCGACTATCCCCGGCGTCTGGTCGTGCCGTGCTGGTCCGGGCGGGGCGAGCTCAGCGTCTGCATCGAGCCGAGGTCGTTCTCCGAGTCCATCGCGCTGGTGTCGCCGCGGGCGTCGGTGACCCACAGCGACGACGACGTCTACGTCGTCATGCCGGTGCCGTACGTGCCGCCGAGCGGCGGGCCGGCGGTCGAGCTGGTGCTGCGCCAGCTCGGCGGCCGGGGCAGGGGCATGACCGTTCCCGCGCTGGTCGAGCCCGGCGTCCCCGGCCGGGTGCCCGGCCAGCTCGTCGCCAAGGTGCCCGTACGCCGGCTGGGCGGCGAGGGCTGCCTCGGCCCCGGCGCGTGGCGGCCGGGGCTGCGGACGGAGGGCAAGGACGTCGATCTCCGCTTCACCCTGGAGGTCGGGCTGCGGGGGCACGTCCGGGTGCGGCCGGCTGACGCCCGGTCGACGCCGTCGCTGCTGCGCAGGATCGCCGCGCGGATCCCGGGCTACGCCGCCCTGAGCTGAGCGGCTACGCCTCGCGCAGGTGGGCGAACAGAGCCGCGCGGAACTCGGCCGGCTTCTCGACGTGCGGGCTGTGGCCGCAGCCGGGGATCGCGACCTCGCGGTAGTTCCCGTAGCGGTCGAGCGCGGCGCGCGTCTGGGTGACCATCGGCTGGGCGGGCGTGCCGTCCCAGCCGGGCACCGCGCCGATCGCCCCAAGGTGTGCCAGGTCGAACAGGGACGTGTCGGAGACGATCACGTCCTCGGCGCCCCTGATCCACAGGACGGGCGGCTTGGGCTCGATCGTGTGCAGGTCGTCGATCCGGAAGTACGTCGGCGCCATCGTGTTGAGCACGCCCCGCTTGCCCGGCGCGACGCCCGGCCAGGCCGTCGCGGCGGCGCTGTCGCCCGGGTAGTGGTCCTCGCCCAGCCGGGTGGACAGCATCGACTCGACGTAGGCGTCCTCGTCCTCGCCCAGCTCGGTGCCGGGCACCACGTACGCGGTGCGCAGCACGGAGCGCGGCGACACCGGCGCGTCCGCCGACCGGTCCCCGGCCAGGAGCGCCGCGACGAAGTCCGGGTTGGCGGTGCCGCCGCCCGACCCGGCGCCGTCCGGGTGGGTGAGGACGCCGTCCGGCCCGGTCGTCCCGCCGAACCCGTACGGCGAGACCGGGTTGACGAGGGCGGCGCTCCTGACCGCCTCGGGGCGGTCGCGGAGCGCCTGGAGGACGACGCCGCCGCCCATGCTCCAGCCGACCAGGTGGGCGGGGCCGATCACGTCGAGGAGCGCCAGGACGTCGTCGGAGTAGTCCCGCAGCCCACGCGTCGCGTCCACCGGCGCCGGGTCGGAGTCGCCGAACCCGCGCAGGTCGACCGCGAGCGGGCGCAGGCCGTCGGTGTCCGGCGCCTCGGCGAGCGCCGCCATGGTGGGACGCCAGAAGGCGCTCGACGAGACGTTCCCGTGGATGAAGAGCACGGGCTCGCCGGTCGTCCCCGGGACGGAGAGAACGTTGAGCGTCGTACGCGCGGTGCTGATCCGCTCGGCTGAGATCATGGTGCGGCTCCAGATGGATGGGGTCGGAGTTTCAGATCGTCGCGTTCCTCAGGACTCCTGGACGGCGTCGGCCGTGGACGCGTCTCGGGGACCGGAGGTCGGCTCGATGGCGGTCAGATCGCGATCGCGGGTCTCCTTGGCGGCGAAGACCGCGATCACCGTGATCACTGCCGAGACGGCGACGTAGAGGGCGATCGGGACTCCGGAGTCGAACCCCTGGAGAAGCGCGACCGCGATGATCGGGGCGGGAGCGCCGGCCACGATCGAGGCGAGCTGGTAGCCGGCCGACACGCCGGAGTAGCGCATCCTCGTGGCGAACAGCTCGGAGAAGAACGCGGCCTGCGGACCGTACATCGCTCCGTGGAAGAGCAGGCCGACGGTGACCGCCACCGTCGCCAGGGCGAACGACGCGCTGTCGACGAGCGGGAAGAACGCGAACGCCCAGAGGCCGATGCCCGCCGCGCCGATCAGGTACACGGGGCGGCGGCCCAGCCGATCGGAGAGCGCGCCCCACATCGGGATGGTGACGAAGTGGACCGCGGAGCCGATCAGCACCGCGTTGAGCGCGGTCTCCTTGGTCATGCCCGCGGCGGTGGTGGCGTAGACGAGGACGAACGCCGTGATCACGTAGTACGAGACGTTCTCGGCGAGCCGCGCGCCGATCGCCACCAGGACGTCGCGACGGTGATGGCGCAGCACCTCGCGGATCGGGGCCTTCTGCGAGGGAGGCTGGTTGGCCAGCGCCTCCTTGAACACGGGCGACTCGGTGACGGTGAGCCGGATCCAGAGCCCGACCAGCACCAGCAGGCCGGAGAGCAGGAACGGGATCCGCCAGCCCCAGGCGAGGAACGTCTCGTCGGACTGGACCGCCGCGAGCAGCGCGAGCACCGCGGTCGCGAGCAGGTTCCCGCCCGGCGCGCCGGCCTGCGGCCAGGAGGCCCACAGGCCGCGTCGCTTGGGGTCGCCGTGCTCGGACACCAGCAGGACCGCGCCGCCCCACTCGCCGCCGAGGGCGAAGCCCTGCACCAGCCGCAGCGCGGTGAGCAGCAGCGGCGCCGCCGCGCCGACCGTGGCGTACGTCGGCAGGCAGCCGATCAGGACGGTCGCGCCGCCCATCAGCAGGAGGCTGACCACGAGCAGCTGCTTGCGGCCCAGCCGGTCGCCGTAGTGCCCGAAGACCAGCCCGCCGAGAGGCCGCGCGACGAAGCCCACGGCGTACGTGAGGAACGCGAGCAGCGTGCCGGTCAGTGCGTCCTCGGAGGGGAAGAAGAGCTTGTTGAACACGAGCGCGGCGGCGGAGCCGTAGAGGAAGAAGTCGTACCACTCGATCGTGGTGCCGATCAGGCTGGCGCCGACCACCTTGCCGATCGGGGTCCGTGTTTCGTTGGCCACGGGGAGCTCCTCAAGGTTGGGGGGTCCGGCCAACATATGCTGTGACGAAAATCACTCCTATGGCCGCTTCGCACATACCTCAGGCGTCGGTTATGTGGCTCCGCAGGCGGTGCAGCCGCAGGGCGAGCTGGATCTCCAGGGCGCGCTCCGGCTCCTGCCAGTCGGCCCCGAGAAGCTGGGCCACCCGGTCGAGCCGCTGGGTGACCGTGTTCACGTGGATGTGCAGGGCGTCGGCCGTACGGGACAGGGAGCCGCCCGCGCCGAAGTAGGCGCTCAGCGTCCTGATCAGCGCCGTGCCGCGCCGTCCGTCGTAATCCAGGACCGGGCCGAGCGCGGAGGCGAGGAAGCCCGAGACGTCCCGCCCCTCGCCCATCAGCAGGCCGACGAAGCCGAGCTCGTCCGCGCTCGCGCCGTCGCCGGCCCGTCCGAGCGCGATCAGCGCGTCGGCGCAGCGCTGCGCCTCGCGGTACGCGTCGGGCACCCCCGAGGCGGCGGTCCCGGGGGCGGCGGCCCGGGCGGCTCCGGCGGTGGCGGGGCGGCCGAGCGACGAGCTGAGCTCACGGGCGACGCGGCGCGCGACGGCGCCCGGCCCTTCTCCCGGCACCAGCAGCACGACCTCGTCGCCGCGCGCGGCCGCCAGGCCGTGGGCGAGCGCCGCGTGCGACGACGCCCAGAAGGCGGCGCGCTCCCGCTGCCCCTCGTGACGGGCGACGACGAGCACGTGCGGAAGGTCGAGGTCCACGCCCAGCCGGCGCGCCCGCTCGCCGAGACCGGCGAGGTCGGGCCGGGAGATCAGGTCGTCGAGCAGCTCGCCGCGCACCCGCCCCTCGGCCTCGGCCACGCTTCGCCGGAAGAGGAGCAGCAGCGCGGTGACGATCGCCCCACGCTCCAGGATGCGCTGGTCGGCGGCGGCGACCTGCTGCTCGGTCCGCAGCACCAGCGTGCACACCGGCGCCGCCCCCACGTCCACCGACGCGACGTACGCGCCGCCGCGTTTCACCGTACGGCCGAGCGCGCGCGAGGAGCGGGCGGCGTCGAACACGCCGCTGTCGAGGTCGGCGGCCTGGCCGACCAGCGGGCGGCCCTCGTCGTCGAGGACCGTGACGGTGCCGCCGAGCACCTCGGTGACGACGGCGGCGACGTCCTCGACCCCGCCGCCGCGCAGCACGAGCCCGGTCATCCGGTCGTGCGCGTCGGCGGCGCGCTCGATGGCCTCGCTGTGCGCGCTGATCAGGCTGTTGGCCTCGCTCAGCTCGGCGAGCGCGGACCGGGTCTCCTGGAGCAGCCGCGCGGTGTCGATCGCGACGGCCGCGTGCGCGGCCAGCGAGCAGAGCAGCGCCACCTCCTCCTGCACGAAGGGGCGCGCGCTGCGGTTGGCGGCGAACAGCACCCCGATGACCTGGGTGCCGAGCCGCAGCGGCACGCCGAGGATGGCGACCAGACCCTCCTCGTGCACCGCCTCGTCGATGGTGTTCGTGTGCCGCAGCCGCTCGTCCGCGAAGTAGTCCGCCGTGTTGTACGGCGTGCCCGACTCGGCGACCAGGCCGCCGAGGCCCGCGCCCATGGCGAGCCGCAGCCGCCGGAATCGCGCCGAGATCGAGCCGTCGGTGACCCGCATGTAGGTGTCGCCGCGCTCCGGGTCGTGCAGCGTCATGTACGCGATGTCGGTGGACAGCAGCCGCCTGGCCCGCTGCACGATCGCCGCCAGCACGGCGTCCAGGTCGGTCAGCCCGGCCAGGTCGCCCGCGGTGTCGAAGAGGGCCGACAGCTCCGCCTCGCGCCTGGCCCGCCTGCGCAGCATGGCCCGGACCTTCAGGGCCGCGAACTTGTCCTCTTCCAGCTCGGCGGTGTCGAGGCCGGCCGCGCGGGCCTGGAGGACCGGGCCCTCGAACTCCACGGCCGAGGCCTCACGGGCGAGGAGTTCGAGATAGGGGTTCACTTAGTGCGCGCTCCATCCTCCGTCGAGCGGGATCGAGGCTCCGGTGATGAACGAGCCCTGTGGACCGCAAAGATAGGCCACCAGCTCGGCGACCTCGTCCGGCTCCACCAGCCGCTTGATCGCGGCCGGGGCCAACATGATCCGCTCGACCACTTCGTCCTGGCCGATGCCGTGTGTCTGCGCCTGCGCCGCGATCTGGTTCTCCACCAGCGGGGTCCGCACGTACGCCGGGTTCACGCAGTTGGAGGTGACGCCGTGGGACGCCCCTTCGAGCGCGATGACCTTGGACAACCCCTCCAGGGCGTGCTTGGCCGTCACGTACGCGGACTTGTACGGCGAGGCGCGCAGGCCGTGGACGGAGGAGATGTTGACGAACCGCCCCCAGCCGCGCTCGTACATGCCGGGCAGGACGGCGCGGGCGATCAGGAACGGCGCCTCGACCATCACCTTCATGATCTTGGTGAAGATCTCGGGCGGGAACTCCTCGATCGGGGCGACGTGCTGGAACCCGGCGTTGTTGACGACGATGTCCGCCGAGATGTCCGTCCGAACGCCGGTGGAAGCGTCCGCCCAGGCGCGCGGGAAGTCCGGATCGGACAGATCCACCGCGACCGCGGTGCCGCCCGTCTCGGCGGCGACCGCGGCGGCGGTCTCGGGGTTCATGTCGGCGACCACCACGTGCGCCCCGGCCGCCGCGAGCCGCAGGGCACACGCTCTGCCGATGCCACTGCCCCCACCCGTGACCAGGGCCGTGCGGCCCTCAAGGCTCGTCATGCCGACCAACCCTAGGAATCCCGGGGCGACCGGCCCATGGTGGCCGTGGACATATATGCGGCACTTTCTATGTGGCTCTGCCGAGGCCTCGCGGTCTACCGGGTGGGGTCACCGCCCTCGGACCCCTCGGGCCGGGTCATGGACAGGACGTCGAGGACCTCGTCCAGCCGCTGCGCGCTGATCGTGCCGTTCGCCACGTGCCCGCGCTCGACGACCACCTGGCGGATCGTCTTGCGCTCGGCGAGCGCCTGCTTGGCGATCCTGGCTGCCTCCTCGTAACCCAGGTAGCGGTTCAGCGGGGTGACGATCGACGGCGACGACTCGGCGTACTCCCTGAGCCGGTCCACGTTGGCGGTGATCCCGCGCACACAGCGCTCGGCGAGCAGCCGCGAGACGTTCGCGAGCAGCCGGATCGACTCCAGCACGTTGCGGGCGATCACCGGGAGCATCACGTTGAGCTCGAAGGAGCCGGAGGCGCCCGCCATCGTGACCGTCGCGTCGTTGCCGACGACCTGCGCGGCGACCATGGTGACCGCCTCCGGGATCACCGGGTTCACCTTGCCCGGCATGATCGACGACCCGGGCTGGAGGTCGGGCAGGTTGATCTCACCGAGCCCGGCCCTGGGGCCCGAGCCCATCCAGCGCAGATCGTTCGCGATCTTGTTGAGGGAGACGGCGACGACCTTGAGCGCGCCCGAGAGCTCGACCAGCGCGTCCCGCGCGCCCTGCGCCTCGAAGTGATCCCTGGCCTCCGTGAACGGCAGGCCGGTCGCGCGGCCCAGCTCCTCGATCACGGCCGCGGCCCAGCCGGGGTCCGGGGTGTTGATGCCGGTGCCGACGGCGGTGCCGCCCAGCGGCAGCTCGGCGAGCCGGGGGAGCACCGCCTGGATCCGCTCGATGCCGAGCTCCATCTGCGTGGCGTACCCGCGGAACTCCTGTCCGAGCGTGACCGGAGTGGCGTCCATCAGGTGGGTCCGGCCGGACTTCACGACGTCGGCGAACTCGACCGACTTCTCCTCCAGCGCGGTCGCCAGGTGTTCCAGCGCGGGCGTCAGGTCGTGGGTGACCGCCTGCGTCGCGGCGACGTGGATCGACGACGGGAACACGTCGTTGGACGACTGCGCGGCGTTGACCTGGTCGTTGGGGTGGACCGGCCGTCCCAGCCGTTCCGCGGCCAGTGTCGCGATCACCTCGTTGGCGTTCATGTTCGACGACGTGCCCGAGCCGGTCTGGAACACGTCCACCGGGAACTGGTCGTTCCACCGCCCGGCCGCGACCTCCTCCGCCGCCTCGCGTACGGCCCGGGCCATGTCCTCGCCGAGGACGCCGTACGCGGCGTTGACCGTGGCGCAGGCGGCCTTGATGCGCCCGAGCGCCGAGATGTGCGCGGGGTCGAGGCCCCGCCCGGAGACGGGGAAGTTCTCCACCGCCCGCTGCGTCTGCGCCCCCCACTTGGCCGAGGCGGGCACCCGAACCTCACCCATGGAGTCGTGCTCGATCCGGAAGTCGTCCATGCTCCTGTCCTATCAAGAGCCCGTCGCGTCCGTTCCGCCCGCCCGGCGGCGGCTCTGTCTCCGGTTCCCGGCGGGGACGGCGCCGGCCCGGCCGGCGGCGGAACTCGTCCTTGACTGGCCTGTGGAATTTGTTGATCGTGAAACTTGACGAGGCCCCAGGGAAGGGCCGTCCGGCGCGGCCGGACACGACGCCGTGGAGCGAGGGAACGGATCGCGGCGACCGGGCGGACGGCCGGCTGGGGCACCGAGCCGCCGATCTGAAAGGGAGACATGGATTTCGTCGACACTGTGCGGAACGCGCCGGCGCGGACGCTCCCCGTCGAGGAATACCAGGCCGAGTTCGCCGAGGTGTACGCCTCGGTGACCGAGCCGGCGCTCAAGCTGGAGCGGGCCCAGCATTTCGACGAGGAGGACTTCCCCAGCTGGGTCGCGTTCCTTGAGGGCGACTGGAACCGTTCCCTCGCGCTCCTCCGGGAGACCCGGGACGCCCTCGTCGACTACTACCGCAGCCACGCCGAGTTCCGGCGGGTCCGGATCGCCGAGAGCCCGCTGACGCCGTACATGCGATGGGAGATGCACGCCTTCGTCGAGCGGGTGGCGGCGGGGGAGCGGATCAGGGTCCTGCCCGCCGCCGAGGTGGCCGATCTGGAGCGTTCTGGGCCGCTCCCCGAGCTGGTGATCCTTCGCCCGGACCGGATGTACGAGGTGCTCTACGACGCGGGAGGGGTGCACACGGGCGCGCGGCGCATCACCGACCCCGAGGTTGTGGCGTACGCGCGCGGCGTGGTGTCCTCCCTCTTCGGCCGCGGCGAGGAGCTGAGGGCGTTCTTCGCCCGCGAGGTCGCCCCGGTCACGGCGCGCTGTTGATCGGCCGCGCCGGAGTTCCCGATCCCGCTGCCGCGGCCGGGCGCGCCACGAAGGCGTCCATGACGCCGCCACCCTCGCTCACTCGCAGGCTGACGCGTTCGGTGTGAAGCGGCGGAATCAACTCGACCACCGCTTCGGCCACACCGCGCGCCGAGGCCGGGTTCTGCCCGGTGACGAGGCGGCCGTCCCGGACGACGTGCGCTGTGAACGCGTCGGCCGGGACGTGCCGCGCGCCCTGCTCGATGAGCCGGTCGGCCAGCAGGAAGGGCACCACCCCGGTGAGCCCGACCGCCTCCTCCTCGGCATTGGTGAAGGCGGCCACCCGCTTGCCGTCGATCAGATGGGAGTCATCGGACAGCGTGACCCCGACGAGGGCGGCCGGGCCGTGGCAGACGGCGGCGACGACCCCGCCGTTCTCGTAGATCCGCCGGGTGAGCGTGCCGAGCGCGGGATTGTCGGGGAAGTCCCACATGGAGCCGTGACCACCCGCGAAGAAGATCGCGTCATAGCGGGACGCGTCCACCGCATCGGGAGTCGGTGTGTCGGCGAGCTGGGCGGCGATGCGGGGGTCGTCCAGGAAACGCCGCTGCGCCGGATCTGTGAGGTCTTCGCCGTCGCGCGGTGGTCTGCCTCCGGCGACGCTGACCAGGTCCACCTCGTGGCCGGCGGCGGTGAACACCTCCCACGGGTGGGCGGCCTCCGGCAGGTAGAACCCGGTCGTGCGCCCGGTCTCGCCGAGGTCGGCGTGGCTGGTGAGAGCGATCAGGATGCGCTTGGGCACGGGTTGTGCTCCTTTGGGGCGATGGGTGAGGTGCCTCTTCTGGTGAAGGAGACCCAGATCACCACCCACCACACCCATCGGCATCCAATAGGAATCGACCCGTGATGCCATCAGATTTCTGATAGATATCGAGTCTCGTGGGCCTGTCTTTCGATCTGCTGCGTACCTTCCTCGCCGTCTATCGGTCGGGGTCGGTGACCCGCGCCGCAGAGTTGCTCGCGCTCTCCCAGCCCGCGGTGACCGCCCAGGTCAAGGCCCTTGAACAGGCCCTGGGGCGGCCTCTGTTCGACCGGTTGCCGCGGGGCATGGCCCCCACCGTCGCAGCCGACCAGCTCGCCCGGCGGATCGCCGCACCGCTCGACGTGTTGGAAGAGGCGGTCCTGGGCGACCTCAGCGGTCCAGCGGAGGCGTTCGGCCGTGCCGTACATCTGGGCGGTCCGGCCGAGTTGGTGTGCTCGCGCGTGCTGCCCTCGCTCGCCTCGATGGTCACCCAAGGGCTGCAACTGCGCGTGACCCTCGGCCTTCCCGACGAATTGCTGGCCGCGCTCGCCGACGGCGGCCTGGACCTGGTCATCTCCACGACGCGGCCACGGCGCCGGGGACTGCGGGTGGAACCCCTGTGTGACGAGGAGTTCGTGCTGGTCGCGGCCCTGGGCTGGAGCGGCCAAGATGTGGAGCGGGCGCCGCTGGTCGCCTACGCGGAGAACCTGTCCATCCTGCGCCGCTATTGGCGCACGGTTTTCGACACCCGCCTGACCCGCACCCCGGCCCTGGTCGTGCCGGACCTCCGCGGTGTCATGGCGGCGGTCGTCGCGGGTGCCGGCGTCACCGTCCTGCCGCGCTACCTATGCGCGGCTGAACTGGCGGACGGCCGGCTGCGTACGCTTCACGAACCCCAACTGCCCCCGATCAACACGCTCTTCCTGGTCTCCCGCGCCGGCGCGGCGCATCCGGCCGCCCGTGCGGTTCACGGCCACCTGCTCCTCCAGGGCTCTCTGTGGCCGGGATGACCCGGCATCGTGGAGTTCGGACACTCCGGTCAGCCGCGCAGGGCCGTCATCGCGACGACGACGAGGACGAGGAACGCGACGACCGCGATACCCATCAGCAGGAGCACGCGGATCCGCCCGGCCCGGTCGGGCGTCGGAGTGGCGTGCATGGCGAACAGGTCGGTGCCGAGGCCGCCGCGACCCGGGGGGACGGGGCCCTGCGGCAGGTGCGCGACCGGTGTCTGGGAGCCGGGCGGCGTCGGGCCCTGGTCGCGCGGCGCCTGGCGGGGCAGCAGGCCGCCGACCGCCGCGTCGCCGCGTCCGCTCCGGTCCACGGCCTCCGCCGCCGAGCGTCCCGGGACCGGGGGTCCAGCGGGCGCTCCCGCGCTTCCCGGCGCGTTCCCCGTGGCGGCGGCCGCAGGGGACGCGGGCCGGCTCGGCGGCTGCTGGGCCTGCGGAGCTTGCGGGGGCTGCGGGGAGGCCGGGCGGGCCGAGGCGGGCGGCGGGGGAAGCCGGAGCCCGGACTTCGGCCGGATGACCAGCATGGTCTTGTCGGTGTCGACCTCCCCGGCCGGCTCAGGGGGAGAGCTCGGGGCCGGTGGCTCGGAGGGAGAGCTCGGGGGCGGTGGCTCCGGGCGAGGGTTCGGGGGCGGTGGCTCGGGAAGAGGACTCGGGGCCGGTGGCTCCGGGTGAGGGTTCGGGGCTGGCGATTCCGCGGCTCTGGTGGGCCGCTCCCGCTCCAGCCGCCGTACCGGAGGCGTGGCGACCGACGCCGCGCCGATGGGCGTGTCGGCGACCGTGCGCAGCATCGCCGCCGCCCGCTCGGACGTGAGCCGCAGCGTGTGGTCCTTCTCCAGCAGGCCGTCGAGGACGGGGCGGAGCGGACCGGCCTGGGTCGGCGGGTCGGCCGACTCGGTCATCAGCGCGCTCAACGTCTCCGCGACCGACGCCCGCTCGTACGCCGGGCGGCCCTCGACGGCGAAGTACAGGGTCGCGCCGAGCGACCAGAGATCGGACTCGGGCCCGGCGTGGTCGCCGCGGGCCCGCTCGGGCGCGGTGTAGCCGGGGGAGCCGATCACCATGCCGGTCTTGGTCAGCGCGCTGTCGCCCTCCGCCTTGGCGATGCCGAAGTCGGTGAGCACGACCCGCCCGCTGTCGGTGATCAGCACGTTGCTCGGCTTCACGTCGCGGTGCAGGATGCCCTGGGCGTGCGCCGCGCGCAGCGCGTCGAGCAGGTCGTAGCCGACCTCGGCCACCAGGCGGGGCGGCAGCGGCCCCTCGTCCTCGATGACCTGCTCCAGCGACCTGCCCTCGACGAGCTCCATGATGATCCACGGGCTGCCGTCGATCTCGATGGCGTCGTAGACGGTGGCGACCGAGGGGTGGCTGATCCGGGCGGCCGCGCGGCCTTCGCGGATCATGCGTTCCCGGAGCTCCCGCCGCTGTTCGGCGCCGAGGGCCGGATCCTGGCGGATCTCCTTGACGGCGACGTCGCGCCCGAGCGTTCGGTCGAAGGCCCGCCAGACGGTGCCCATCGTGCCGCGCCCCAGCATTGTGGTCAGTTCGTACCGGTCGATGAGCAGCTTGCTCCCCATGACATGAAAGATATCGATTCCGCCTTGGGGAGCGCTTTCTGGTCAGTTGAGAAAACTTTTCGGCCAGAATCGCCGGGGCAGGAGAATCTGGATCACCATCCGCAGCACCCGCACCGCCGAGTTCCGCGACTTCGGCCGCTCGACCGGCTTGCGGTGAACGCCTTCGGCGGGGCGGCGCCGCTGTACGGGCACCTCGGCCGAGTCCTCGCGGAACTCACGCTGGAACGCGTGCGGCGGCGTGCGCGGCGTCGGCCGCGACTCGGCGCGGTGCTGTCCCCGGTGGGTGGGGCGGCGGACCGCAGGCGGCAGAGCCGCGGGTGAGGGCCGCATCGGCCGGTGGGCGACCGGCTCCTCACTGGTGCCGCCCGCCGCGATCCGGGCCAGCGCCACCGCGGCCCGCACCCCGTCGAGCCGCGCGTCCGGGTCGATCTGCAGCAGGCCGCGCAGGACGGGGGCGAGGGGGCCGGCCCGCTCCATCGGGATCGGCGCGCCACTGGTGAGCGCGGCCAGCGCGGCGGCGGCGGTGCGCCGGCCGTGCAGGCCGCGCCCCTCGACGGCGGTGTACAGCGTGGCCCCGAGCGACCACAGGTCGGCGGCCGGGCTGGCCTTGGCCCCGAGCACGCGCTCCGGGGCGATGTATCCGGCGGAGCCCAGCACGATGCCCGCCTGGGTGATCGAGACGTCGCCTTCGAGCGCGGCCAGCCCGAAGTCGGTCAGCACGGCCCGGTCGTCGGTCACGAGCACGTTGCTCGGCTTCACGTCGCGATGCAGGATGCCCTTGGCGTGGACGGCGCGGAGCGCGCCGAGCACCTGCCGCCCGATCTCGGCCGCCCGCTGGGGCGGCAGCGGGCCGACCCGCCGGACCAGCTCCTCCAGCGACTGCGCCCGAAGGAGCTCCATCACGATCCAGGGGCGGTCGTCCTCGGTGATGACGTCGAACACCGTGATGACCGACGGGTGGGCGACCATCGCGGTGGCCCGGCCCTCGCGCTCGGTCCGCGCGCACAGCTCGGCGCGCAGGTCCTCGTCCAGGACGAGCGGGAGCCGTACCTCCTTGACCGCGACCTCTCTGTCGAGCAGTTCGTCGCGCGCCCGCCAGACCGTGCCCATGCCCCCGCGCCCGACCGGCTCGACAAGCCGATACCTCGCGGCGAGCTGGTATCCGGACGGCGCACGCATGGGTGGCAGCTTACCGATTTGTGTAATGCGACCAGTAGAGACCATGCCGCGAAATTGTTGAGATCTTTTGTCAGATCTTTTGACTGGCGTCATGACAGGACGTGGCGTCCGGGCCGGCCTCTCCGGCCACTGGAGGGGAGGGCGCGCGGTCTTCCCCGTCGACGAGGACCAAACGAGCGCCTTCACCAGCGAAAACGAGCCGACGGACGAGCGGTCGGAAGATCGGCGGGCGGGCCGGATGTCATCGGGACATGACAGGAAGCCGGAGTGTCAAGTCAGAGCCCTTGTCGAGGACGCCGGTGGCCGTGACCGCGCCACCGTGCGCCTCCACGAGCTCGCGGACGATCGCCAGGCCGAGCCCCGCCGCCGGCACCGATGTGATCGGCGCCGGCGGCCGGGCTGAGGATGCCGTTACTTGGCGCCGTTGCGGGTCGGGATGCCGACGAAGGTGGCGCCGCCGTCCTGCTGCCGCTGGTCGAAGAAGTCGTTGCCCTTGTCGTCGACGACGATGAAGGCGGGGAAGTCGACGACCTCGATCTTCCAGACGGCCTCCATGCCGAGCTCGGGGTACTCCAGGACCTCGACCTTCTTGATGCAGTCCTGGGCGAGCCGCGCGGCCGGGCCGCCGATGGAGCCCAGGTAGAACCCGCCATGCTGCCGGCACGCCTCGGTGACCTGCTTGGACCTGTTGCCCTTGGCCAGCATCACGAACGAGCCGCCCGCCGCCTGGAAGCGCTCCACGTACGAGTCCATGCGCCCGGCGGTGGTGGGGCCGAACGAGCCGGAGGCGTACCCTTCGGGGGTCTTGGCCGGGCCGGCGTAGTAGACCGCGTGGTTCTTCAGGTATTCGGGCATCTCCTCGCCCGCGTCCAGCCGCTCGGCGATCTTCGCGTGGGCGATGTCGCGGGCGACGACGAGGGGGCCGGTGAGGGAGAGCCGCGTCTTGACCGGATACTTCGTGAGCTCGGCGAGGATCTCCGACATCGGCCGGTTGAGGTCGATGCTGACCACGTCGTCCGAGAGCTGCTCGTCCGTCGTGTCGGGCAGGAACCGGGCCGGGTCGGTCTCCAGCTTCTCCAGGAAGACGCCCTCAGGGGTGATCTTGGCCAGGGCCTGCCGGTCGGCGCTGCAGCTCACCGCGATGGCGACCGGGCAGGACGCGCCGTGGCGCGGCAGCCGGATCACGCGCACGTCGTGGCAGAAGTACTTGCCGCCGAACTGGGCGCCGATGCCGAGCTTCTGGGTGAGCTCGAAGACCTTCTTCTCCATCTCAAGGTCGCGGAAGCCGTGCCCGCTGGTCGACCCCTCGGTGGGGATGGTGTCGAGGTAGCGGGCCGAGGCGTACTTCGCGGTCTTGAGTGCGAACTCGGCGCTGGTGCCGCCCACCACGATCGCCAGGTGGTACGGCGGGCAGGCGGCGGTGCCGAGCGAGCGGATCTTCTCCTCCAGGAACTGGAGCATCCGCTTCTCGTTCAGGACGGCCTTGGTCTCCTGGTAGAGGAACGACTTGTTCGCCGATCCGCCGCCCTTGGCCATGAACAGCAGCTTGTACTCGTCGGCGTGCCCGTTGGGGTCCTCGGCGTACAGCTCGATCTGGGCGGGGAGGTTGTTGCCGGTGTTCTTCTCCTCCCACATGGTCAGCGGGGCCATCTGGGAGTAGCGCAGGTTCAGCTTGGTGTAGGCGTCGTACACGCCCCGGCTGATGTGCTCGGCGTCCTGACCGTCGGTGAGGACGTGCCGGCCCCGCTTGCCCATGACGATCGCGGTGCCGGTGTCCTGGCACATCGGCAGCACGCCGCCGGCGGAGATGCTCGCGTTCTTCAGCAGGTCGAGGGCGACGAACCGGTCGTTGGCGCTGGCCTCCGGGTCGTCGATGATCTTGCGGAGCTGGGCGAGGTGAGAAGACCGCAGATAGTGTGAGATGTCGTGGATGGCGGCCTCGGTGAGCAGGCGCAGCGCCTCCGGATCGACCTCAAGGAACCTGCGGCCGGCCGCCTCGGTGATCCGCACCCCCTCCGTGGTGATCAGACGGTATTCCGTCTCGTCCGTGCCAAGCGGCAGCAGGTCGGTGTAGTCGAACTCGGGCATCGTCTTCGATCCTCTGGTGTCTCGCCTGTTCCTCCGAGCGGAGGATATGCCCGTCGGCGCGCGGGCGTGGCCGAGGGGGCCGCCCGCCGGTACGCGGGCGTGGCCGAGGGGGCCGCCCGCCGGTACGCGGAGCGAGTCCGAGCAGGATGCCCGCGACGACCACGGCGGCCCCGCCGACGTCCGCGAGCGAGGGCACGCCGAGGCCGAGCACCACCGAGGTCACGAGGGCGCCGATCGGGATCATCCCGGCGAACAGCCCCGCGCGGTCCGGCCCGAGGCGGGGGAGCGCGCTGTACCAGAGGAAGAACGCCACGGCGGTCACGATCACCGCCTGGTAGCCGATGCCGAGCGCCTCGGCCGTGGTCGGCATCCGCAGTACCGCCGCCCCGTCCAGCACGAGCCCGATGACCAGCAGGTACGGCACGGCGAGCGCCGCGGAGTAGGCCGAGACCCGGACGGCGCCCAGCTTCGGCAGCAGCGGGAGGGCGAGCAGGGAGAACAGCGCCTCGCAGGCGAGCGCGCCCAGTGACCAGAGCAGGCCGGGCAGGTTGCCGCTGCCCAGGCCGGTGGCCAGGGTGGCCCCCGCCATGACGACGAGCGCCGAGGCGACGATCCGCGGCGACGGCGCCGAGCGGGCGCCCCCGCCGAACAGCGGGCCGACCAGGGCCAGCACCACGGGCGACGCGCCGAGGACGGTCCCGGCCAGCGTCGGGCCCGCCGCGATCGCCGCCTGGACGAGGCAGACGTTGAAGATCGCCAGCCCCGTCAGGGAGAGCGCCGAGAGCAGCGCGAACTCCCGTGCTGTGAGCCGCAGGAGGGAGAGGCCACGGGCGCGGGCGACGGCGAGCAGGACGGCCGCGCCGACGGCGTAGCGCAGGGCCTGCCCGCCGTACACCGGGTACGTCGAGATGAGGTCGGACACCGCGGTGAGCGTGCCCACAAGGAACATTCCGACCGTCGCCCGGATCGCCGCCGGCCCGAGCACGGTGCGGGTGCTGGTTTCTGTCGTCACGGTTGGCGATGCTAGGAAGACATTGGCTCTCTCAATGAGTCCAATCAGACGTCAAAATCGAGGACCAATTGACCGATCTCCATCTCGTCGTCGATCGGAGCCGGGGCGGCCTGGCCGGGCAGATCGCCAGTGAGCTCCGGGAGTCGATCCGCTCGGGCCGGCTCGGCCGGGGCGCGCGGCTGCCTCCCAGTCGCGATCTCGCCAGGGACCTCGGGCTGTCCCGCGGCGTGGTCGTCGAGGCGTACGAGCAGCTCGTCGCGGAGGGCTTCCTGGAGGCGCGGGTCGGCGCGGGCACCCGGGTCGCGGCCGGGCCGGTGCCGCGGCCTGAGGAAGGCGCCGCCGAGCCCGGGGCGAGCCACCACGGCCGCCGCCCGACGTCTCCGGACCTGGCCGCCTTCCCGAGGCAGGCGTGGCTGGCCGCGATCCGCCACGTGCTGGCGACCCTGCCCGGAGACTGCCTCGACTACGGAGACCCGGGGGGAGTTGCCGAGCTGCGCGAGGAACTGGCCGGCTACCTGCGCCGGGTGCGCGCGGCGGACACCGACACCGGGCGCGTGGTCGTCGTCACCGGCGTCGCCCAGGGGTTGAGCCTGGTCGTGCGGGCGTTCGCCGAGCACGGCGACCCATTGGCGGGCGGCGGTCCGGTCCTGCTCGCGGTCGAGGAGCCGACGAGCCCCCGGCAGCTCCCGCTGCTCCGGCGGGCCGGCGCGCGCCTGGTCGGGGTGCCGGTGGACGCCGAGGGGATCCACGTGACGGCGCTTGCCGGGACGGGGGCGCGGGCGGTCCTGCTCACCCCGGCCCACCACTACCCGACCGGGGTGGTGCTGTCGCCGCGCCGCCGGGCCGAGCTGATCGCCTGGGCCGCCGACACCGGCGCGCTCATCCTGGAGGACGACTACGACGCCGAGTTCAGGTTCGACCGGGAGCCGGTCGGCTGCCTCCAGGGACTCGCCCCCGACCGCGTGGTCCTCGCCGGAAGCGTGAGCAAGTCCCTCGCCCCCGGCCTGCGGCTCGGCTGGCTCGTGGCGCCCCCGGCCGTCGCCGCCGCCGTACGGCGGGCCCGGGGTGAGCTCGATCTCGGCTCTCCCGTGATCGACCAGTACGCCCTGGCCCGGTTCATGCGCACCGGCGGGTACGACCGGCACCTGCGGCGGATGCGCAGGGAGTACCGGCGGCGGCGGGACGCGCTCGTCCGCGCCCTGGCGGAGCAGCTGCCCGAGCTGACGGTGCACGGCATCTCCGCCGGCCTGCACCTGTACGCGGAGCTGCCCGGCGGGTGGGACGCGCAGCGCACTGCGGAGGCGGCCCGCACCTGCGGCCTCGCCGTCGATCCGCTCCCGTCCGGCCTGGTGATCGGCTTCGCCCGGCTCTCCGAGCACCGGATCGCCGACGCCGTACGGGAGCTGAGGGCGCGGACAGATGGTCAGAATGTCTGGACATAATCTTGACCCGAACGCGTGCCGTCCGGGATGGTGGACAAGCGGCACCGTGCGGATCTCCCGCGCCGCGCGCGGGCCGCTCGACGAGGAGACGAGATGACGCACATTCCCGCGGGTTCCGCGCCCTCCGGACGGTGGAGCCTGGAGATCACGCCCGAGCTGGCGGGCTGGGTGTACACCGGCCTGCGCGTCGTCGAGCTGGGGGATGAGCCGGTCGAGTTCGCGACCGGCCCGGAGGAGATGCTGGTCGTTCCTCTCGCCGGGTCCTGCGAGGTTGTGGCGGACGGCGTCCGGCTGGAGCTCGCCGGGCGGCGTTCGGTCTTCGAGGGGGTCACCGACTTCGCGTACCTGCCGATCGAGGCGTCGGTGCGCCTGTCCGGCGAGGGCCGGATCGCCCTGCCCGCCGCCCGCGCCACCCGGCGGCTCCCCGTCCGGTACGGCCCGGCCGACGGGGTGCCGGTCGAGACGAGGGGCGGGGGAGCGGCGACCCGCCGGGTCAACAACTTCTGCGCCCCTGAGGCGTTCGAGTGCGACCGGCTGATGGCGGTCGAAGTGATCACGCCCGGCGGCAACTGGTCGTCGTACCCGCCGCACAAGCACGACACGCCCGGCGGCCACGAGGCCGTCCTGGAGGAGATCTACTACTTCGAGGGCGGGCCCGGCTACCAGCGCGTCTACAGCTCGCCGGGAAACCCCATCGACGTGCTCGCCGAGGTCGGCTCCGGCGACGTCGTGCTCGTGCCGTACGGGTATCACGGGCCCTCGATGGCGTCCCCCGGGTACGACCTCTATTACCTCAACGTCCTCGCCGGGCCGGGCGAGCAGCGGTCCATGGCGTTCTCGGACGATCCCCGGCACGCGTGGATCCGCGAGTCCTGGAACCGCTGACCGCTCGCGCGACCACGAGGACGCCGGGTCACGTGGTCGAGGTCGCGGGCGTGCGGGGCTGGAAACCGCGCGCCAGCAGGATGATCACCGCCGCCAGCACGAGCGGCGCGGCGAACGCGACCCGATAGTCGGCGGCCTCGGCGATGCCACCGACCAGGGCCGCTCCCACGATGAAGCCGACATAGTTGAACATGTTGACCCGCGCGATGGCCACGCCCGTCCCGGCGGGGTCGAGCCGTCCGGCGGCCGAGAACGACTGCGGGGCGACCACCGACAGGCCGACCCCGGTGAGGGCGAAGCCCGCGATGGCGAGCGGCTGGGTGGGCGCGGCCACGATCGCGACGAAGCCGACGGTGGCGACCGCCCCGCCGATCCTGACGATCGCAGCCGGGCCGTACCTCCGGACGGCGAGGTCGCCGCCCACCCTGACCAGGAACGTCGTCGCCTGGTACGCACCCAGCGCCAGCGGCACCACGGACGCCGACGCGTGCGTGACCTTGTCCATGAAGACCGAGCCGAAGTTGGAGATCGACGCGTCGCCCACGTAGAGGAAGGCCATCGCCAGGCACAGCGGGATGATCGGCTTCCAGGGGAACCGCGTCTCGGCGCGCGTGACCTCGGGGGTCGCGTGCTCCTCCTCGGGACGGCAGAGCCAACGTGCGGCGACGACCGCGACGGCGGCAACGGGTGCCATGGCGATCGCGAAGGTGGCCCAGAGGTCCAGGCCCAGCTCGGCGGCGGCCGACGCCCACAGTGCGCCGATGACGGCGGCCCCGCTCCACAGCGCGTGGAACCCGGTCAGGATGGCTCGGCCGTACCGGCGCTCGACGGCGACGCCCTGCATGTTCATGCCCGCGTCCACGCCGCCGAGGCCGACGCCGAACAGCACGAGGGCCGCCACGAAGAGGGGGACCGTGGGGGCGAGGCCGGCCAGCACCACGGCGGCGCACGTCAGCGGCTGGAAGGCCTGCAGGATCCGGCGGCTGCCGTACCGCGCGGCGAGCGTGCCGGCCAGCACACTGCCCGCGCCCGCGATCACCGGGACGATGAGCAGCAGGATCGTCAGCTCGCCGTCGCTCAGCCCGTGCTTGCGCTGGAGCGCGGCGACCTGCGTGAGCAGCGTCGCGAACGTGAGCCCCTGGACGAAGAAGACGGCGAACGTGGCCAGCCGCGCCTGGCGGTCGCGTTCGGTGGGGCGCGATGGGGACGATGGCGGCGTGGACGTCGGCAACGCGGCCTCCGAGGGGGGGAAACGTGAGGGGTGTTCAGGTTATGACCCGCCGATCACGCGGTCAATGGTCGAGACAAGTGCCGTCGGTCCCGCACATCACGGCCGTTCGCCCTGCCTCGACCAGCTTCGTGCGGCGGGCGAGGGTGTCCAGGGCAGGAGACGGCGTCGTATGTCCCATGGCGACGGGGAGGTGGGGAAACGATGCCCGCCCGGACTGGTCCCTTCGAACGCGGCAGCGCTTAGGCTCGACGTGTGAGCTTCGAGTCCCGCGCGAGTAACTTCATCTCCGCATTCCTGGGCTCCGGGCCGTCCGGAGCCGCCGGACCGGCCGGTCCCTCCCCGTCCGAGCTGCGGGCGTCCGACGCCGACAGGGAGCAGGTGATCGGCATCCTGCGAGACGCCCTCACCGACGGACGGCTCAGCCTCACCGAGCACGAGGAGCGGGTGGAGCGCGCCTACGCCGCCCGCACGCTGGGCGATCTCGTCGGCCTCACGGTGGACCTCGTCCCGCCGGAGCGCCAGCCCTTCCTCATGGACGGCCGTCCCGTCGTCGCCCTCTTCCGTACGGAGAATCGCGGCGGCCGCTGGGTCGTGCCCTCGGAAGTGCCGGTCACCTCGCTCGGCGGACGGGTCACGATGGACCTGTGCGAGGCGCTGCTGCAGTCCCGCCACGTGGTCGTGCGGCTCGCGGTGATGGCCGGGACCGTGACCCTCGTCGTCCCCGAGGGGGTCCGCGTCGTCAGCGCGCCGGACGCCCGGATCAAGACGTTCCAGGACGAGGTACGGCTGCCGCCGGGCGCGACCGGCCACGCGCCGGACGCGCCCGTCATCGAGCTCGCGGGTTTCGTCTACGGCGGGAAGGTCGTCGCCCGGTCTCCGAAACGCCCTAAGAAGGGGTTGTTCCGCCGCTCCTGACCGAGCACGGTCGATCGGCCGCACACAGACGGGACCGGTGTCGCCCGGAGGGCGGACACTGAGGCCGTCGCAGCGTCAAAGTCCGGCACTCCCTGAGAAGAGAGCTTCAGCCGACAGCGGCCACGTCGCCCGCCGGGCGGAGCGATGGACGTCCCGAGGAGGCGCGGCGGTCAGACGGCGGTGTCGAAGTTGATCGCGCTGTAGGCGCTCAGCTTCCAGAGCTGGTGCTCGCTCTCGATCTTGCGGATCGTGCCGGAACGGCCCCGCATCACCAGCGAGTTCGTCACGGCCGCCCCGCCCTGGTAGCGGACGCCCGGCATCAGCTCGCCGTCCGTGATGCCGGTCGCGGCGAAGAACACGTCGTCGGAGCGGACCAGGTCGTCCGTGGTCAGCACCTGGTCGAGGTCGAGACCGGCGTCGAGGGCCTTCCTGCGCTCCTCCTCGTCGCGAGGCCAGAGCTTGCCCTGGATGACGCCCCCCATGCACTTCATCGCGCACGCGGCGACGATGCCCTCGGGCGTGCCTCCGATGCCCAGCATCAGGTCGACGCCGGTGCCGGCGCGGGCGGCCATGATGGCTCCCGCCACGTCGCCGTCCGTGATGAACCTGATCCGTGCGCCGGTTTCGCGGATCTCCTTGACGATGCTCTCGTGCCGGGGCCGGTCCAGGATCACGACCGTCACGTCGGACGGCTTGGCGCCCTTGGCCCTCGCCACGGCGCGGATGTTGTCCGCGACCGGGGCGTCGATGTCCACGGCGTTCGCCGCGTCGCGGCCGGTCACCAGTTTTTCCATGTAGAACACGGCGGACGGGTCGTACATCGATCCGCGCTCGCTGACCGCGATGACGGAGATCGCGTTGTTCATGCCGAGGGCGCACAGACGGGTGCCGTCGATCGGGTCCACCGCGACGTCGCACCCGGGGCCGGTGCCGTCTCCCACTTCCTCGCCGTTGTAGAGCATGGGGGCGTTGTCCTTCTCGCCCTCGCCGATCACGACGACGCCCTTCATGGACACCGTGTTGATCAGCTGTCGCATGCCGTTGACCGCGGCTCCGTCCGCACCGTTCTTGTCGCCGCGGCCCACCCACCGTGCCGCCGCCATCGCGGCCGCCTCGGTGACGCGAACCAACTCCAGGGCGAGGTTGCGGTCGGGAGCGCGCTCCCCGGTCGCCAGCGCTGCCGGTACGTGATCAGCCATCGTTCCCCTTAAGTGTGGCGTCGTAAGAGTTGATGTTAGTGGCGTATGTCGTTCTTGTCCGATTGGTCTGGACCGGTTGCCGCAGGCAGGAGGCCTTTTCCGTCGCTGCCGACGCCGGGCGGGCGGTGCGGGATATGGTCGCCGCATGAGCAGCGACACGGAGCCGCCGGTCACCGCCCGTACGTCGGAGCGGGGCGCCGCCACGAGGACCGCGCTCCTCGAAGCGGCCAGGGAGACCTTCATCACCTGCGGTTTCGCCGAGACCGGCGTGACAGATGTGGTGGCACGGGCCGGGGCCAGTGTCGGCAGTCTTTACCACCATTTTTCGGGGAAGGCCGACCTTTACCTGACCTTGTTTGAAGATTTCCAGAGTCGGCAGACGCAGCGGACCCGGTACGCCATCCAGGAGGCCAGGTCCCGGGGCGCGTCCGAGCCGATGACCCTGTTCCTCGCCGGCGCCCGGGCCTACCTCGACGGCTGCCTCGCCGAGCGCGACCTCGCCGCGCTGTTCCTCCGCGGAGACGGCCCGACCGGGTTCGAGGTCGTGATGCGGGACCGGCTGCGCCAGTGGACCCGGCGCAGCGCGGCGCTCTTCGAGCACGAGGACGCCCTCGTCCTCGTCGTGACCGGCGCCCTCGCGGCCGTCGTGCAGGAGGTGACCCTCTCCGAGGACGACGAGCACGCCCGCGCGATCGCGGAGGAGGCGCTCGCTCTCATCGGCCGCATCCACTGACCTCGGTCCCCGGCGAGGCGGGCACGGAGAACGATGCCCTGACAACCGGATGAGGCTCGGCCGATCGACGCTCAGAGCACGGTCGATGTCGCACAGGACCGGGCACGGAGGGCACGGCAGGCACGCGGCACCCGTGTCCGGACCGTCGTCCGATGCCGGTAGGCTCCGCTGACGTGCGCCGATTCACTGAGGGCTTCTACGGCTACGCGTTCGCCCTGATCGTCTGCCTGGCCGCCGGCTCGTTGATCCTCTTTTTCATGCCGAACGGCAAGAACGAGCACATTCCACGCATCGACTTCTCGATCGACAAGGTCAACGCCGCGCGTGCCGCGTCGTACACGGTCGAGGCGCCCAAGGACGTACTGCCCGACTGGGTGCCGACCAGCTCCCAGATCACCCAGAAGTCCGACGTGGTGACGTGGCGGCTGGGCTTCGCCACCAAGAAGCGGATGCACGCCATGGTGGCGCAGAGCAACGAGCAGCCGGTCGCCGAGTTCGCCAACCGGATGGCCAACTCCGACAAGGCCACCGGCAGCCGGCAGATCAACGGCACCGCGTGGGAGGAGCGCTTCCGCCAGGACAAGAACCAGCGGTCGCTGGTCCGGGTGCTCCCCGATCACACGGTCGTGGTCACCGGATCGGCCGACTGGGACGAGCTGACCGCGCTCGCCGCGTCACTGGTGGTGCAGCCCAAACCCGCGACCTGAAACGCGTCCAGAAGGGCGCCAGGAGCGTGTCAGAAGGGTGTCTCCTCCTGGGGCTCCTGGCGCTGCGCCATGGCCGCCGCCAGCTTGACCCGGGCCCCCTGGAGCCACTCCTCGCAGATCGCGGCCAGCCGCTCGCCCCGCTCCCACAGCTCGATGGACTGCTCCAGCGTGAGCCCGCCGGTCTCCAGCCGCCGTACCACGTCGGTCAGCTCCTCGCGGGCCCTCTCGTAGGAGAGGGTCTGCTCCGCGCCGGGCGCCTGGTCGGAGGTCGTCTGCTCGGGGGATGCCTTCTCGTCTGCCACGTCCCCACCCTAGAGTCCGCGTACGACAGGTCGGGATAATCGGCAGCCATGACCGTTCGCGCCGCCACCGTCGACGACATCCCCGAGCTGGTACGCCTCCGCGAGGTGCTGGCCGTCCGCATGGCCGCCGACATCCACGGCCAGATCGAGAGCGGCTGGCAGGAGGCGTACGCCTGCGCCCTCGAAGAGCGCCTCGGTGACCCCGACGTCGCCGTGTACGTGGTGGACGCCCCCGGCGGCGGGCTGGCCGCCTGCGGTGCGGGATTCATCTACCGCCGATTCCCCGGGCCGGGCCTGGCCGACGGCCGCTGGGGCTACATCCTCGGGATGACCACGGACCCGGCCTTCCGCCGCCGGGGACACGGACGGGCGATCCTGGACGCGCTCATGGCGTGGTACCGGGAGAACGGCGTGGCCCGCGTGGACCTGCACGCCACATCGGACGGCATGGATCTCTACGCGGGCCACGGCTTCGCCGAGCGCTACCCGGGTCTCACGTGGACGTCGCCGTCACGCTGATCCGGTCGTCGGGGAAACGGATCGTCAGCTCGTCGCCGGGCTTGACCTCGCCCGCGAGCCGTACGACCTCTCCGGAGGGGCGCTGCACGATCGCGTAGCCCCGCTCCATCGTCGCCGCCGGGGACAGCGCGACGAGGCGGGCACGCAGGTGTTCGAGCGAGTCGGCCGAGCGGTCCAGGGAGGAGCCCAGGCAGCGCCGGGCGCGCTCGCGCAGCGCGTCCACCTGCTCCGCCCGGCGGTCGAGCTCGCGTACCGGGTCCGCCAGGGAGGGCCGGGACTGGACCGACCGCAGCCAGGAGATCTCCCGGTCGAGCCAGCCGCCCAGCACGCGCCGGCCGCGATCCCTGAGTTGGCGTACCAGCGCGAGTTGCTCGCCGACGTCCGGCACCACCTTCTTGGCCGCGTCCGTGGGGGTGGAGGCGCGCACGTCCGCCACGAGGTCGATCAGCGGGCTGTCCTGCTCGTGCCCGATCGCGCTCACGACGGGCGTACGGCAGGCCGCGACGGCACGCACCAGCGACTCGTCCGAGAACGGCAGCAGGTCCTCCAGGGAGCCGCCGCCGCGCGTGACGATGATCACGTCGACCTCGCGGTCCGCGTCCAGCCTGCGCAGCGCCTCGGTGACCTCGCCCACGGCGTACGGCCCCTGGACCGCCACCGGCTCCACCTTGAACCGTACGGCGGGCCAGCGGCGGCGGGCGTTCTCGATGACGTCGCGCTCGGCGGCCGAGTCCCGGCCGCAGACGAGCCCGATCGTCGAGGGGAGGAAGGGCAGCCGCCGCTTGCGGTCGGCGTTCGTGAGCCCTTCGGCGACGATGAGCCGGCGCAGCCGTTCCAGCCGGGCCAGCAGCTCGCCGACGCCGACCGGCCGGATCTCCATCGCGGTGAAGGCGAAGGACCCCTTGTTCACCCAGAAGTCCGGCTTGACGTGCATGACGACCCGCGCCCCGTCCACGGGCCGGGGGAGGCTCGCCTCGTACACGCCTCGCGAGCAGGTCACCCGGGCCGAGACGTTGGCCACCGGGTCACGGAGGGTGAGGAAGACGGTTCCTCCTCGGGCGGTCAGCTCGGTGATCTGCCCTTCGACCCAGACGGTGCCCAGCCGGTTGATCCACTGGGCCACCATCTGGAGCACCGAGCGGATCGGAAGCGGCTCCTCGGGAGAGGTCTTCGCGCTCACTCAGGACTCGGCTTCGATCTTGGCCAGGCGCGTCTCGTACATGCGGACCACGTCGTCGCGGTTGGCCGTCCCCTTCTCGTACGCGATCAGTTCGCGCATCTGGTCGGCGGACTTGCCGCGCATCCGGGCGCGCAGCGACGCCAGGGACAGCCCGGCGTACCCCGGGTACGGCTCGGCGACGCCCTCGTGCGTCACGCCCTCCGCGACCTCGGTGGCGGCCGTCTTCTTCTTGGCGCGCGCCTTGGGCGCCACGGTGGGCTCGGCCTCCGCCGCGGCCTCGGCGGCCTTCTTCGGGCGCGGCTTCGCGGCGGGCTTCTCGGCGGGCTTGGCGGCCTCGGGCTTCGGCTTCTCCGCCGCCTTCTCCGCGGGCTTCGCGGCCTCGGGCTTCGGCTTCTCCGCCGCCTTCTCCGCAGGCTTCGCGGCCTCGGGCTTCGGCTTCTCCACCGGCTTGGCGGGCGCGGCCGCCTCGGGAGCCTTGGCGGGCTTCTGAGGGGCGGGCTTGGCCTTGGGAGCCTCCGCGGGCTTCTCGGCGGCGGGAGCCTCCGCGGGGCCCTTCTCCGGCGCGGGCTTCTCGGCAGGCTTCTCGGCGGGCTTCTCGACCGCCGGGGCCTCCCACTCCGCCTTCTCGGCGGGGGCCGCGGTCACGGCCTCCTCCGCGGGCGCGGAACCGTCCGGCGCGGGCGCCTCCTTCGCGGCCGGACGCGGAGCGAAGATGACCGGCTCGCGGCGGGCGGGACGCGCCTCCTCCGCGGCGGGCTCCTCCGTCGTGGTCGCCGGGGCCTCCTCGCCCTCGGACGTGGCGAGCCGCTTTATCGTGGAACGGACCTGGTCCCCGATCAGAAGGGCCTGGCCCACCCCGCTGATGGTGGTCTGCAGCGCGGTCGCGGGCAGGTCCTTGGCCTTGTCCTTCAGCTCGTCCTTCAGCTCGTCGCCCCTTCTGAAGAGGCTACGGAGAGGCTTGATGAGTGATCGGAAGAGGGACATCGCAGCTCCAGCGGAGTCGTTTTCGGATGATGCGGGAGAGGTCAAGAGGCGGCTGACGCTCCACATAGCATAGGAACATGGAGCCATATACCCCCGCCCGTCGTGTCCTGGTTGCCAAGCCGCGCGGCTATTGCGCGGGAGTGGACCGTGCCGTCGAGGCGGTGGAGAAGGCGCTTGACCAGTACGGCGCGCCCATCTACGTACGGAAGCAGATCGTCCACAACACCCACGTGGTCCGGACTCTGGAGGCGCGTGGCGCGATCTTCGTCGACGAGACGGAGGAGGTGCCGGAGGGCGCGATCGTGGTGTTCTCGGCCCACGGCGTGGCCCCCAGCGTCCACGACGAGGCCGCCGCGCGGCGGCTCCGCACCATCGACGCCACATGTCCGCTCGTCACCAAGGTGCACAACGAGGCCAAGCGTTTCGCCGCCAAGGACTACGACATCCTGCTCATCGGCCACGAGGGCCACGAGGAGGTCGAGGGCACGTCGGGTGAGGCTCCGGACCACATCCAGCTCGTCGACGGCCTCGACGGGGTGGACCAGGTCTCCGTACGCGACCCGAACCGCGTTGTCTGGCTGTCGCAGACCACGCTGTCCGTCGACGAGACCACCGAGACGGTCGCGCGGCTGCGCGAGCGCTTCCCGAACCTGATCGACCCGCCGAGCGACGACATCTGCTACGCCACCTCCAACCGGCAGGCGGCGGTCAAGCAGATCGCGGCCGAGTCGCAGCTCGTCATCGTCGTGGGCTCGACCAACTCGTCCAACTCCAAGCGCCTGGTCGAGGTGGCCAAGGACTACGGCGCCGCCGCGTCCTACCTGGTGGACGACGCCTCCTTCATCCAGGACGCGTGGCTCGACGGCGTCAGCACGGTCGGCGTCACCAGCGGCGCCTCGGTCCCCGAGGAACTGGTCGATGGCGTGCTGCGCAGGCTCGCCGAGCACGGCTTCACCGATGTCGAAGAGGTCGAGACGGTGCAGGAGAGGATGCGGTTCGCTCTTCCCCACGAGCTCCGGCGGGACCTGCGCGCCTCCTCGGCGTCGTAACTCCCGGCCCGGTCCCCGCAAGCCCCGCCCACATGGGCGGGGCTTTTCCATGGCGGCGGTCGAGCGGGCCGCTCGCGTTCACCCTTCCGCCGGGCCGGGACGGTTGCACGGGGCGATGGCGAACTCGGTGAACCGGCCGCACGTCTCGAATCCGAGGCGGCGGTAGACGGGCTCACCGTCCGAGGATGCCTGCAGGACCGCCGTGCGACAGCCCGCGTCGTACGCGGTGTGCAGGGTGGCCAGGGTGATGGCGCCGCCATAGCCGCGACGGCGGTCGGTCGCGAGTGTCGCGATGTTGTAGATCCCGGCGACCCCCGCGTGCAGGAAGACCTCGGCCGAGCAGACCGGACGGCCGCTCACATAGCCGACCAGGTACCGGGCGGGGCAGCCGGGCGCGAGGGCCCAATCGGCGGCGTCGGCGAAGAACCGGTGCACTGTGGCGGCCGGCGGGTCCCAGTTCGCGGCCAGGACCGTCGCGTAGTCGGCGAGCTGCTCCGGAGTCGTCACCAGGCGGATGTCGAGGCCGTCGGCGTGCGGCTTCGGCAGGTCGGCGTGCAGGTCCTTCCACATGGCCGTCTCGGTCTCGGACGCCTCCAGACCGGCGCTCGTCAGGAGCGAGCCGAGGTTCGGTGGTGTCGACGCGGGACCGACCCACCATGAGAACGGGCGACCGGTCGCGGCCAGCGCGCGTACGGTCTCCTCCACGCGTGTGGAGACGGTGTCCGAGGTGAAACGCGCCGCCGCGACGATGTTGAAAGTGTCGTCGTCAAGCCCGCTGTCGGCGATCAGGAGGTCGTCCGTCTCCGTTACGGTCGAGCTCTCCATGCGACGGTGCAGGTGGCAGGCGTGCTCGGCAAGGTTCTGCTCTATCTTGACCAGCAGATCGGGATCGCCGGGAACTTGGTGTTTCGAGCCATTCATTCAGGTCATCACATCATGCGGGTTCCTGGTGTGGCACCCATTTTTCGGCCTGCGGCGTCCCCTGGCGATCGGGGTGTCCGCCGCCGTTCGGCCCGCGCCCCAGGGATGGAACGTCTCAGGAGAGGCGGTGGACCACCCCAGGCCTGCGTAGGCGTTCAGGGCATGCCCCAACCGTCTCGTCGGAGGCCGGGCGTCACGGCAGAGGGCTCGGAGTGGACGCGGGCCCATGCGGGGGAGTTTCCCGCACGGGCGCGCCGCAGCGGCGTTCCACGGGCGTTCCCTGCTCCATGACTGTGAGCCGGGGGGTGGGCCGCCCGTCCGGGCCCGCGAAAACGCTCGGCGTGGCCGGGCCCAGGAGGCTGTAGACCTCAAGCCCACACACCAGCGCCCACAGCAGTACGGCGGCCGACCGGCGCGCCCCCCGGCCGGTCCCCCTGGCTCCCGGCCGGGTCAGCACCGCGATCTCCTCGCGGAAGGTCGTTGAGTGACGGGCGGGGCTACCCGCGATCTACCGGTCGCCATCGGCTCGCGACGGCCCACTTTCCGCGCTCGTACGGCCCGGCTCGCAGACGGCCGGGGCGCTCGCCGCGTCCGTGGTCGTGACCTCGGCCCGGAGGGCGACGGTCTCGTTCTTGAAGATGCGCAGCGACCTGCCCAGTGCGCGGGCGGTCTCCGGCAGCTTCTTGGAGCCGAACAACAGCATCAACACGAGTCCCAGGACCAGCAGGTGCCCGGGCTCCAGGCCGTTGCGCAGGAACATCGCACCCCCAACTCCCTTCTCCGCATCGAGACGCGCGATCCGGTGACCCGATCTCGTGCGCCAAGTTTGCTAGATTGCGCAACTATACAAGTGGGCGATCGCTCTGTGGTCGTCCTCCCCAGCAGGAGCGCATTCATGAGGGCATCCACCACGACGGACCCGCGACGGCCCACTGACCGCCCGCGCGGCGTCGGAGGGGCGCTGTACGGGCGTCGCATCCTGTTGGTCGCCGTCATCACGGCGGGGTCGCTGGTAGCCGTCCTCGCCCTGGGGGCCGGCTGGGTGTACTCGCGACTCGACGGCAGCATCACCACCTTCGACGCGAAGGGGATCGACCGCCGCCGGCCGGCGCCGAGCTTCGCCGGGCAGAACATCCTCGTCATCGGTTCGGACTCGCGTTCGGGAAAGAACAGCAAGTACGGCGGGGGCAAGGGGGACGTCGGACGCTCCGACACCGCGTTCCTGCTGCACGTGTACGCCGACAGCAAGCACGCGATCGCCGTGTCGATCCCGCGCGACACCCTGGTGGACATCCCCCGGTGCCGTTTGTCCGACGGGACGTGGAGCCGGCCACAGCAAAACGTCATGTTCAACTCGGCGTTCACCGTGGGGCTCACCGCCGCGGGCAACCCCGCCTGCACCCAGAACACCGTGGAGAAGCTCAGCGGCCTGCGCGTCGACCACACCGTCGTCGTCGACTTCCGGGGCTTCGCCGCGATGACGAAGGCGGTCGGCGGCGTTCCCGTCTGCCTGCCCAAGGACGTCTACGAGGGCGACCTGAACCCCAACCTGGGCGCGCGCGGCAAGCTGCTGTTCACCAAGGGGCGGCAGGTGGTGTCCGGCCAGCGGGCCCTCGACTACGTACGCGTCCGCCACGGCATCGGCGACGGCTCCGACATCGGCCGCATCCAGCGGCAGCAGGCCTTCATGTCCAGTCTGTTGAAGAAAGTGCGGGCCGAGGGCCTCAACCCGACCACCCTGCTCCCGCTCGTGGAGGCGGCCGCGCGGTCGATGACCTTCGACCCCGGCCTGGGGTCGGCCGACAAGCTGCTGTCGTTCGCGCTGTCGCTGCGGGGCGTCGACCTGCGGAACACCAGGTTCGTCACCCTGCCCTGGCGCTACCAGGGGGCGCGGGTCGCGATCGTCCAGGATGAGGCGGACGCCCTGTGGGCGGCGCTCAAGGCGGACCGGACGATCGACGGCGTGGACGCCGGCGGCAGGGCCCGGCCGTCCGGCCCGTCGTCCCCGCACTCGGCGGCCACGGTCTCGGGCGAGGGGATCAGCGTCTCCGTGTACAACGGCACCGCGGTCTCCGGCCTCGCCGCCCGCGCGGCCGACCGGTTGAAGGGGGCCGGGTTCACCGTCACCCGCGTCGCGACCGCGGACTCACAGACGCGCACGACCACCCTGATCAGGTACGGTCCTGGCCTGGCGATCCAGGCCAAGACGGTCGGCCGCCTGTTCCGCGGCGCGCGGTTCCAGCGGAGCTCCGAGCCCGCGATCACGGTCATCCTGGGCACCGAGTATGCGAACGCGCCCGATCCGAGCGCCTCCGTGCCCGCGCCCCTGCCGACGAGCCTGGCGGGCACGTCCAGGTCCGCCGCCGACGGCATCTGCTCCAACCTCTCGTACGGCTGAGCCGCACCCCACCGAAACGGGCCGGGTCACGTACGGTCGCCGTGGCGGCGGTCGAACCACGCCTTGGCCGCCAGCAAGGCGGCGCCGTAGACGGCCACGACGCCGGCGAGCAGCAGGTAGTAGGAGGCCGGGAGCGCCGTCATGTCCAGCGGGGCCGCGAGCGGCGAGAGCGGCAGCAGCACGCCCACGGCGACGAGGAAGCACGCGGCCACCATGAGCGGGACGGGGATCCGCCTGCGCCCGCGCAGCACCAGCATCGCCACGGCCTGCGTGAGGAGGTTCTCGACGAACCACCCGGCGTGGAAGGTGGCCTGGCCGCTCGCCTGGCCGGACAACGGGACCGCCGACACCAGAACGGCGAAGGTCGTCAGGTCGGCGAGCGCGTTGAGCGGGCCGAAGACGGCGATGAAGCGCAGCAGGCCGCGCGGCCGGAGCCGGGACGGACGCCGCATCGCTCCTCGGCCCGGCCGGTCGAACGCGTACGCGAGCTGGGCGGCGTCGAAGCACAGGTTCTGGGCCAGGACCTGGATCGGCAGCATCGGCAGGAACGGCAGGAGCAGCCCGGCCGCGAGCATCGCGATGACGTTGCCGACGTTGGAGGACAGCACGACGCGCAGGTAGGTGACGATGTTGCCGGTGCTGCGGCGTCCGGCGGCGATCGCGTGGTCGATGGCGGTGAGGTCCTTGGCCGCCAGCACCACGTCGGCGGTCTGCCGCGTCACGTCGGCGGCGTCGCTCGGGCACATCCCGACGTCGGCGGCGCGCAGCGCGGGCAGGTCGTTGACGCCGTCGCCGAGGAACCCGGTCGTGTGCCCCGCCGCGCGCAGCGCCGCGACGACGCGCGCCTTGTGCTCGGGAGCGCAGCGCGCGAAGACGGTGGCACGCGCGGCGAGCTCGGCCACGGCATCGTCGTCGAGGCCGTCGAGCCGGTCGGCGGTCACGACGGCACCCGAGCCGAGGCCCAGATCCGGACCGAGATCGAGGCCGAGGTCCCGGCAGGCGCGGGCGGCCGTACCCGGGTGATCGCCGGTCAGGATCTTGACCGCGACGCCGCGCCCGGCGAGTTCGGCCAGCGCGTCCCCGGCCTGCGGTGCGAGCGTGTCGCGCAGCCCGACGAAGCCCACGAAGGTCAGGTCGTGCTCGTCGCGTGGCCCGTACGGACCGGGACGGGCGGGCCGGTCGGCGAGGGCGACGGCGAGCACGCGCAGCCCGTCGGCCGCCATCGTCCCGGCGGACCGCAGCAGCCGCTCCCGGGCGGCGGCGTCGAGTTCGCCGTCCGTCTCCCCGTCGGGACCGGCGGCGCGTACGAGCGTGCAGCGGTCGAGCACGTCCTCGACCGCGCCCTTGACCACCAGGGTGTGCACCCCGAGACGGCCCGGACGCTGGACGACGGCGCAGGAGCTGCGCCGGGCAGGGTCGAAGGGGAGCGCCGCGACGCCGTCGGACGCGGGCGGCCCCGCGTCGAGCCGCTCCGCCGCGTCCATGATCGCCTCGTCCAGGGCGTCCGGGCAGGGGAGGTCGGCGAGCTGGATCGTCCACAGGCTGTTGACGGCCGCCCAGCGCAGCACCGCCGGATCGGGCCGTCCGTCCGGATCGAGCGAGCAGTCGAGCACCGGCAGATCCCGCGTGAGGGTGCCGGTCTTGTCGATGCACAGGACGTCCACCGCGCCGAGGTCGTGCAGCGCGGGAAGCCGCCGCACCATCACTCCGCGGTCGCGCGCGAGCAGGGCGGAGCCGCGGGCCAGCGCCGTGGTGACGATCACGGGCAGCATCTCGGGTGTCAGCCCGACCGCCACCGCCACGGCGAACGGCAGCGCCTCCAGCCCGCGCCCGCGCAGCGCCGCGTCCCCCAGCAGCGCGACGGGCGGGATCAGCAGCATGAACCGGATGAGCAGCCAGGAGATGCCGTTCACCGAGCGGTCGAACGAGGACGGCCGGCGCCTGCTCGCGTTCCCCTGATGCGCCCCGGCGAACATGGTCCGGGCGCCGGTCGCCACGACGACGCCCGTGCCGGTGCCGGACACCACACCGGTGCCCTGGAAGCACAGCTGCGGCCGGTCGAACAGCTCCGCGCCCGGAGCCGTGCCCGTGAGCGGGCCGTCGGGCGCGTCCACGGGATGCTTCGCGACGGGACGGGACTCGCCGGTGAGCGCCGCCTGGTGCACGGTGAGCCCGTTCGAGCGCAGCAGCAGCACGTCGGCGGGCACGAGGTCGCCCGGGCCGAGCCGGATCACGTCGCCCGGCACCAGCTCGCCGACCGGGATCTCCCGGTACAGCGGCGCCGAGGCCGCGCCCGCCCGGCGCCGAACCGTCGCGGTGGTGGCGATCAGCTCACGCAGCGCGGCGATGGACCGGTCGGCGCGGTACTCCCCGCCCGAGCGCAGCAGGGCGCTGACCACCACCAGCAGCACGGTCACGCACGCGGTCCCCCAGGAGGCGATCGCGGCGGACACCAGCCCGAGACCCAGCAGCACCATGGTGAACGGGTCGCGCAGGCTACGGGCGAGACGCCGCGGCCAGGTGGTGGAGACCGGCTCCGGCAGCACGTTCTCGCCGCACCGCAGCAGACGCTCCTCGGCCTGGGACTCCAGCAGGCCGCGCGGCCCGCTCCGCATCAGTCGCAGCGCCTCCAGCGGGGTGAGCCCGGCCACGTCGGTGATGGAGACGCGCTCGGCGGGTCCGGCGTCCGTCCCCCGGACGTCGCGCGGTCCGGCGCCCGATACGGCCTCAGGCGCCCAGACCATGGACGCGCTCCGTCGCCCCCTCGTGGCCCGTCAGCTGTCCGACCAGCCAGCGGACCATGGTCACCACGTTCTCGTCGCTGATCAGGTAGACGACCCGGCGACCCTCGCGCCGCGAGCGCACCAGCCCGGCCAGCTTCAGCTTGGTCAGGTGCTGGCTGACCGCGGGCAGCGCGCCGCCCACGCTCTCGGCGAGCGCGCTCACGTCGCGCTCGCCCTGCGCCAGGGCCCAGACGATCTGCAGACGCGCGGGGGAGGCCAGCAGGCCGAAGGTCGCGGCCGCCTCGGTCAGCACCTCGGCCGACGGTTCCGCCACGTCGCCGCTCGTCGCCACTGTCGCCCTCCCGCTCACCGCCTGAAACCTGCGCCGCGACGGCCCTCCTGCCGGCGATGCCGGGAGAGGGCGCACGTCGTTTGCTCACCGTAGCCGCACATCCGACCGTTCACGACGGCCCGTCCGGGTCGGCGCGTACGGACGCGGCGCTCAGTCGCGGGCCTCGCCGTACACGCGGGGCTCGAAGTAGCCCTCGGGCTCGGGGTCGAAGGCGGTTTCCTCGCCCTGGCGGGGACGCGGCACCTCGGCGCGGGCGGCCAGATCCTGCCGGAGCTCGCGCACGTTCTGGGGGAGGCCGCGCCACCACGCGATCGCGAGCACGACCGCCGATCCGGCGAACAGCCACGGCGCCGCGGACGACAGCGAGGTGAACAGCCCGAGCCCGAGCGCCTGGAGCATCGAGGCCGCGCGCAGCGACCGGAAGAACTCGACGAACGCGGCCGTCGCGAAGAAGACCAGCGGCGGCGTGACCACGAGGGGGAGCAGGTCGCGCGGCTGGACCAGCAGCGCCGCCGCGACGCAACCCACGACGAAGACCGGTCCGGGGCTGAAGATCTGGCCGAGCAGCGTGAGCACGAGGAGCAGGGCGACGGCGCCCCTGGCCGTCAGCCGCAGCCTCACCCGACCGGCATGATCGGTGCCTCTCATCGTGTCCCCCTTTACGACGAGTCTCGCGCCAACTTACCGTTCTGGACCGGGCCAGGAGAGGCGCTTACGCGCTCTTCGTCCCCCAATTCCGGAACGGCGGGCAGGCGGGGCGGCTCCTCGACCAGGGCCGGGCCGTCCAGCGACTTGTCCGTGATGCCGAGATCGTTCATCTTCCTCGCGCTCACCAGCACGCGGCTCTCCAGCGAGCCGACCGTCCTGTTGTACGCGGTGACCGTCCTGGACAGGGCGCGCCCGAGGCCGTCGACGTGCCGGCTGAGTCCGCCGAGCCGGTCGTACAGCTCCTTGCCCAGGTCGAAGACCGCCCGCGCGTTCTCGCTGAGCGCGGCCTGCTGCCAGGCGTAGTGGGCGGTGCGCAGCATGGTGATCAGGGTGGTCGGGGTGGCGATGTGGACCCGCCTGTTCATCGCGTACTCCAGCAGGGCAGGGTCGCGTTCGAGCGCCGGGGCGAGGAACGCCTCCCCCGGGATGAACAGGACCATGAACTCCGGCGCGGGGCTGAACGCCTGCCAGTACGCCTTGGCCGCCAGCCGGTCCACGTGCTCGCGCAGGTGGCGGGCGTGGGCGTCGAGCCGCGCCGAGGTCAGGTCCGGGTCACCCGCCTCCGCCGCCTCCAGGTACGCGGCGAGCGAGACCTTGGAGTCCACGATGATGTTCTTGCCGCCGCTGAGCCGTACGACCATGTCGGGGCGCACCAGCCCGTCCGGGGTGTCCGCGCTGACCTGCTCGTCGAAGTCGCAGAAGCGGGCCATCCCGGCGATCTCCGCGACCCGGCGGAGCTGCAGCTCGCCCCAGCGTCCGCGGGCCTCCGGCCGCTGCAGCGCGCGGACCAGCGCCGACGTCTGGCTCCTGAGCTGCTCGGAGCTCTGCCGTACGAACTCCATCTGCTGGCCGAGCTCGGCGCGGGCGGCGCGGGCGCCGAGTTCGCTCTCCCTGAGCTGGTTCTCGACCTTCGCGAGCGTCTCCTTGAGCGGGCCGATCAGGTTCTCCACGGCCTGCCTGCGCTGGTCGAGGTCGCCGGTGGCCTCCGCCCTCGTCGTGTTCAGCCGGTTCTCGGCGAGTTCGAGGAAGCGCAGGTTGTTGACGTCGAGCGCGCGGGCGCTGAGGGCCTGGAACCGCTCCGCGAGCTGGCCTTCGACGTACGCGACCTTGTCCTCCGCGGCCCGTCTCCGCGCCTCGGCCTCGGAGATTCTGGCCCGGGCCAGCAGGAACCCGATCAAGAGCCCCACGGCGAGACCTACGGCGAGCTGGAGGACGAGCGCCACGACATCCACGGTTCGGGATGATCCCAGGCAATCCGGCTCCGGAGGGGGAGGCGCGCGGGCGTCCCTCCCTCGAGGACACGCGCGGAAGCCGGGCGGCGCGTCCCCCTCCCGGGCGTCCCGTTCGGCTTGTGCGAACGGCGGACATCACCCAAAGTCGTCATGTGAATACGTACGGCTTGCGCTCCCAGATAGCCGGGATAACGGCCGGGGTGGTGATCGTGCTCGTCATCGGGCTGGGCGCGGTCGTCGCGGCGAGCCGGGAGACGGCCCCCGGGACCGCCGGCGAGCCGCTGACCTGGACCGAGGGCGCGTGCGTGCGGCGGACCGGCACGCGGGTCGGGCTGGTGCTCTGCGAGCGGGCCACCGGCCGCGTCGTCGCGGTCGTCGACAGCCCGCCGCGTTGCCCCGCCGACACCGACGAGTTCGTCTCCCTGGGCTCCGGCCGTACGGCGTGCGTACGGAGCGTGGGCGGACGCCATCCCGGAGACCCGGGGAACGGCGGCGGCGTGCTGCGGGCCGGCGACTGCGTGGCCGTGCGGGGCGGGGAGCGGCCGTGCGCCGACGGCGACTGGTACGGCCAGGTGATCGGCGTCGTGGAGTCGGCCCGGAGGTGCTCGCTGGGGACGGTCGAGGCGCTTCCCCTCAAAGGGGGTGACGTGGCCTGTCTCGGGAAGGGTGGCCGGGTGGTCGCGGCGGGAGACTGCGTCGAGCAGCCCGAGTTGCCCACCTCGTCCCGCCTGCTGGTGAAGGTCCCTTGCGCGTCCGATCGGGCCTGGGCGAAGGTCACCGGCCGGGTGGAGTCGCCGAGCCAGTGCGCCGAGGGATCCGACCACTATCTCCGGTCCCTGCGCGGGACCGAGGTGATCTGCCTGTCTGGTGTCGGAGCAACCCGCGACGGCCCGTAAACTCGGCCTACGTGAGCCTGAGCATCGGGATCGTCGGCCTGCCCAACGTCGGCAAGTCCACCCTCTTCAACGCGCTGACCAAGAGCGGCAACGCCCTGGCGGCGAACTACCCGTTCGCCACGATCGAGCCCAACGTGGGCATCGTCGGCGTGCCCGACCCCCGGCTGGCCAAGCTGGCCGAGATCTACGGCTCGGCGCGCATCCTGCCGGCGAAGGTCGAGTTCGTCGACATCGCCGGTCTGGTCAAGGGGGCGTCCGAGGGGCAGGGACGGGGCAACCAGTTCCTCGCCAACATTCGCGAGACCGACGCGATCTGCCAGGTGATCCGGGTGTTCTCCGACCCCGACGTCACCCACGTCGACGGCGACGTCGCGCCCGAGCGCGACATCGAGACGATCAACACCGAGCTGATCCTCGCCGACCTGCAGACCATCGAGAAGGCGCTGCCCCGCCTCCAGAAGGAGGCCAGGAACAACAAGGACCGCAAGGTCCAGCTCGACGCCGTCTGGGCCGCCGCCCAGCTGCTCGACTCCGGCACCACCCTGTACGCGGGGGGCAAGGCGGCGGGCATCGACCTCGCCGAGCTGCGTGAGCTGCACCTCCTCACCGCCAAGCCGTTCCTGTACGTCTTCAACCTGGACGCCGACGAGCTGGTGGACGAGGAGCTGCGGGCCCGGCTGTCGGCGATCGTCGCGCCGGCCGAGGCCGTCTTCCTGGACGCGAAGATCGAGTCCGAGCTGGTCGAGCTGCCGGACGAGGAGGCGCTGGAGCTGCTGCAGTCCGTCGGCCAGGAGGAGTCCGGGCTGGCCCAGCTCGCCCGCGTCGGCTTCGAGACGCTCGGGCTGCAGACCTACCTGACCGCCGGGCCGAAGGAGACCCGCGCCTGGACGATCCGCAAGGGCGCCACCGCGCCCGAGGCCGCCGGTGTCATCCACACCGACTTCCAGCGCGGCTTCATCAAGGCCGAGGTCATCTCGTTCGACGACCTGGTCGAGGCCGGGTCGATGGCCGCGGCGCGCGCCGCCGGCAAGGCCAGGATCGAGGGCAAGGACTACGTCATGCGCGACGGCGACGTGGTCGAGTTCCGTTTCAACGTCTGATCGCCGCCCGATCGCCCACCCGCCACGTCTCTGAGCTGCGAGGACAGCAATACGTGGCGGTTAGGTAATCGATGAAGCCGCTGGCCAGGCACAACACGCTTTTCCTGTGCAACGGATGGGCATGGGGTGCGGGTCCGCGCAGAGACCCGGTTTGCTCGGTCGCGGCGATGCTTGCACCATGGGCGTGGCTTTCCTGGAAGAATTGGCCCGACCGCTAGGGTGAAAACTTCAATGCGGCTAACCGGATCGAGAGTAAGACGACACCGCGCCAGCCGGGGGGATCGGCGCGAGCGGAGGCGTGATGGCTCGCAGGTCAACCGTCCAGCCGGATCCTCGGATCGCTGGCGACCCCGAGTCGTACCCTCCGCAGGGCCCTGAACGGGTGGCGGACACGCGCGAGAACGCCCGTCGGCGCGGGGGTTGGAGCGGCGGTGGGGGCCGCTGGCTCGTCTGGACCGGCCGTGCCGTCCTGTGGGCACTGATCATCGTCATCGTCGTCAACGGAGTGCGTGCGCCGTTCGAACGGCTCACCCAGGGGGACACGACGGCCGGGGCGATCCCCGAGCCCAGCGATTCGGGATTTCCCATGACACAAGCCGCGGCTTTTGCCAATCAGTTCGCGGCGGTCTATCTGAATTTCGACGCGTCTAATCCGCAACAAAGAGCGGAGCGGTTGAAGCCATTTCTGCCCCAGGGGGCGCAGGAGCAGTTCGGCTGGAATGGGTACGGCCGGATGTCCGCGGGCGCCTTCCAGTTCACCGGGATAAACGTACGCGACGCCAACAACGCCGTCGTCACCGTGACATATCAGGCGGGCAGCAGGCGCGGGCTTCTCTCAGTGCCGATCTACTACGACGGGTCCAAGTTCGTCGTGTCCGAGCGGCCGGGGCTGCTGCCGGACTCCGGCCCGGCGGGGCTCCCGGCGGTGGCCGACCCCGACCGCGACTCCGCGACCGAGGCCGAGCTGCGTCCCCAGCTTGAGGGGTTCTTCAAGGCGTACGCCGCGGGCGACCAGGTGGACCTGCAGCGCTACGTCGCCAACGGCGTGACCGTCGAGGGCTTCGACGGGGCGCTCACGCTCGCCCAGCTCAAGGACGTCGTGGTCCCCGCGGGCGAGGGGAGCACCCGGGAGGTCACCGCCGTCGTCGTGTGGGCCGTGTCGTCGGGCGGGGGCGCCGCCACCCCGCGTACGGACGATCCGGCGACGCAGCCGGCCGGGCTGGAGCAGGCCTACCGGCTCACGGTGGAGAAGCAGGGCGGCAAATGGTTCGTCGAGGCAGTCCAGGGCGCGAGCCGCCCCGTGGGGTAGCGCATGACGGAACACGAGGCCGCTGATCCATACCCCGGGAGGGCGTGAATGATTCTGAAGACCATCGTGGAGATCGCGTTCGATCCATCGGCTCCACCCGCCACCGGGATCGACACCGAGGGCCTGGCGGACTTCCTGCGCAAGTTCTTCGCGCCACTCTTCCTGGTCGTCGTCTCCGTTGTGGCGATCTTCTTCCTCTTCACTCGAGAGATCACCAGATTCATGCAGTTCATCATTCTGGCGATCGCGATCGGCGTGATCTTCTACGTGCCCAACATCATCGAGGTGACGGCGAAGGCGATCGCGGGGGCGCTCGGCATCAAGTGATCAGGCAGAGAGGAGGATCGGGTGGATCTGCCCACGTATACCAATATTTGGCGAATTGAGAAGCGGCTCTACAAGCTGTACGACCTGAAGCTGCCGACACCGCTTCCCATCGTCTGGATCGGTGTGTTCGTGGGCGTCCTCGTCCCCTGGTGGACGTTCCTCCTTCTCGTCGGGCTTCCCTTCGACGCGCCGTGGCACGTGGTCTATCTGGTTCCTCCCGGGATAGTCACCTGGCTCTCGACCCGGCCCGTCATCGAGGGGAAGCGGCTCACCGAGCTGCTCCAGTCGCAGGTGCGCTACCTCGCCGAGCCGCGTACCTGGTGCCGGATGGCGCCGGCCAGCGAGCCGGAAGAGATCACCCTCACGGTGCGGGTCTGGCGCTCCGCCCCCGCGCGCAAGGGCCGGGCCACCGGACGGCAGCGTCGCGCGGCCGCCCCCACCGTGCGACCCGCCGTCGCCGCCGCGGCCAAGGGCGCGGCCGCGGTGCCCGCCGTCGCCGAGCCGCTGCCCCTGCCGACCGCCGTCGCGGAGCCGCTGCCCCTGCCGACCGCCTCCGCGAGCGCGTCGGCGAGGGCGACCTCCGCGCCCGCGCCCGCTTCCTTCGGGAAGGGGACCGCGGACGCCGGCCCCGGGAGCACCCTTCTGAGGAACGACGGCACGCCGGCCAGGAGCGGGCGGGCCTCCTCTGGAGCCGACGCCGGGTACGGCGCGCCCGCGGTGCCGCGCATCGGCCCCGACGCGCTGCGCAAGCTCCGCAGGCTGGCCGCCTCCGCGCAGGACGGCTCGGACCGGCGTCGGGTCGCGGAGCGCGCCGTGGGCGCGCCCGGCCTCGCTGAGCCGGGGACACCCGTGCGCGACGAGCGCGGCGCCGCGCCGGGAGGCGAGGAGGCGCTCCGCCTGCCGCCGAAGGTCTGGTCCTCGGCCGAGGCTCCGGAGACGGCCCCCGCGACCGCCGATGGCGATGCCGTCGCGGGCCCGGACTCCGGAACGGGCGCTCCCCTCGGCCCCGAAGGTGAGGCCCCCGCGACCGCGGACGCCGGTACGGATGCCGCCGCTGCCGCCGGTTACGGATCGGATGCCGCCGCGACGGCGGCCCACCGCCCTGATCCGGTCGGCGTCGCCCACCTGGAGGCGGAAGCCGCCGAGATGGGGCCGACCGCGGAGGTGGGGGCGCACGATGCGCGGGCGACCGGCGAGGTCGCAACGGCCGCCGAAGCGGAGGGAACCACCGAGGTGGCGGCCCGTGCGGCCGACAAGGCCGCTGAAGTGCACAAGGCCGCCGAGGTGGCTGCCGCTGGAGCGGACGTGACCGCTCCGGCAGAGGTTCCGCAGCCCGAACGGCTCGCGCATGACCGGCCCCGGCACGCCCGGCCCGATTCCACGCCGGAGGAGGCGCGCGAGTCCGCGCACGACCAGCCGAGACACGCGCGGCCGGATTGGGCTCCCGTGAATGCGGGTGAGTCCGCGCACGAGCCGCTGCCGCACGCCAACGCGGAAGCGACCGAGGAGCCGCTGCCGCACGCCAACGCGGAAGCGACCGAGGAGCCGCTGCGGCACGCCAAGGCGGAAACGGCCGAGGAGCCGGGGCGGATCGCCCCTGGCCGCCCGGACGTCGTCGCCGCCGAGCCGTCGCACGCCCAGCCGCCACACTCCGAGCCGTCGCACGCCCAGCCGCAACACGCTGAGCCGCCGCAGGTCCCGCCGTCGCTTGCGGAGCGGCCCGGCCGGGGCGCGGCGCGCCCGGCTGCCGAGGCCGCCCACCCGGCCGCAGGGGAAAGTGGCGGGACTCCGCCGGTCCGCCCGCTTCGCGAGGTCGCGGATGCCACTGCGGCCTCGGCGGAGGAGCCGGCCCGCGAGGTCGTACGGCCGCTGTCGCGGGTCCCCCTGGAGGAGACGCCGCCGGTACGCGAGCCGGTGGCGAAAGCCCCGAGAAGGGGCGGAGCCGCCGGAGAGCACGCCGGGGAAGCCGTCCGGCCGGTACGCGAGCCGGTCCACGAACCCACCGGGCAGCCCGTCCAGCCCGCCGATCCGCCCGCGGTGCCGGTCCAGCCCGCCGATCCGCCCGCGGTGCCGGTCCAGCTCGCCGACCCGCCCGCGGTGCCCGTCTCGATCCGCGCCGCCGCGCCGGGCGACGAGCCGAGGGTGCGCCGGGTCGAGTCGGTCGTCGGCCGGGACACCTCCGGAGGGTGGCGCAGGATCGCGCAGGTCGTCGTGGGCGGCGGCGGAGGCCGTACCGACGGCATGGAGATCGACGTGGCACGGGCCCGCACCGTGCTCACCGGGAGCAGGCGGATCCTGGTCCTCGGCTGCACCGGCGGCGCCGGACAGACGACGACGACCGTCATGCTCGGCCACACCTTCGCCAAATACCGGGACGACCGGATCGTCGCGCTCGACGCGAGCGCCGGCGAGCACACCCTCACCACCCGCATCCCGGCGGAGTCGCCCGAGACGCTCAGCTCCCTGCTCGCCGGGTCGGGAGGGGTGAGCGGCTACCTCGGGATGCGCGCGTACACGAGCCGGTGCGACTCGGGGCTGGAGGTCGTCGGCGCGGACTCCGACGCTGGGGCCGCCCAGCGGCTGGAGAGCGGGTGGCCGCGCATGCTCGCCGCGCTGGACCGCCACTACCGGCTGATCATCGTGGACCCGGCCGCGGCGCTGGCCGCGCGGCTCCTGCCGTACGCCGACCAGCTGGTGCTGGTGGCGCCGGCCAGCGAGGACGCGCCCGACGCGGTGGCCATGACGTACGAGTGGCTGGACGGGCACGGCTGCTCCGACCTGCGGCGCCGGGCCGTCATGGTGGTCAACGGCGTGAGCAGGCGCAGCGCGTCCGACGTGGAGCAGGCCGAGGCGGTGGCCAGGGGACGCTGCCGGGCGATCGTCCGCATCCCCTGGGAGGACGAGCTCTCCCGGCAGGGGCCGGTCGATCCGGCCCGGCTCCGGCCCGGGGGCCGCAGGGCGTACGTGGCCCTCGCGGGAGTGATCGCGAGCGGCCTGGCGGCCAACCAGCACAAGCAGGAGGTGGCCAGGTGAGCGGTCCGCAGCGTGAGAGGGGAGCGGTGAGCGACCAGTGAACCCCGGCTCGCGAGCGGAGTGGCAACTGTCTGCGGAGTGGGTGGGGAGTGGTGAGCGACAAGTGAACACCGGGCGGGCCCGGCACGGCGAGCTGAGCGATACCCCGGGAACGGGCGGCCCCCGGGGTCGGCGAAGAGTGGTGAGCGACCGGTGACCAGGACGCGCAGCCGGCTCGCGGTGCGGTACTTCGATGATCGTGTCCTGCTCACCGACACCGCGGCATGGGCGTATTTCCGGCTTCCGACGGTGAGTTACGAGTTCGTCACCCCCGAGGAGCGCGAGGCGCTGGCCACGAACATCACCATCGCGCTCGCGGCGATCAGGATGCCCGACGCGGAGGTCCACCTGCGGATCGCGCACCGGACCTATCCGGCGGCGGAGTGGGCGATGGCCCTGAACGCCACCTCGGACGAGGGACCGGGCTGGCGCGACTACCTGGAGGAGATGTACCGGCACGTCTGGGCGAAGGACTTCTGGAGCAAGGAGATCTACCTCGGTGTGAGGCTTGGCCGGCGAGGGGCCCAGCTCGGTACCGGGGTGCTGGCCCAGTTGTTCGGCTTCTACCAGCGCAGCGAGAAGGCGCTCGGCATCGAGGACGACAACGTGCCCGAGCGGGAGATCGAGCGGTGGACCGAGCAGGCCGAGCGGCTCGGGCGCGCGCTCGCCTCCAGCTCGCTCTACGCCAGGCACGCCAGCTCGACGGAGATCGCCTGGCTGTTCCAGCACGCGGTGTCGGGCGCGCTCGGCGACCCTCCGCCGTCCGCGACGCCGCGCCGCAGGTGGGGCAAGGGCGAGATCGAGTCCCTGGTCGAGGGGCAGATCCACAACGGCCGCTCGCTGCTGCGGATCGAGCAGCCGACGGGCGACTCGTTCACCGCGCACTTGTCGTTCGCGCGGTTCCCCGATCTGATGCCGTTCCCCGACGGCGAGCCGTGGATGCACTTCGCCGACCAGATGCCGTTCCCGGTGGAGATCTCCAGCAGGATGCGGCTGATCCCCCCGGTGATGGCGAGCAAGGACGTGGCCAGGAAGCTGGCCCACGCCCGCGACATGGACATCCACATCCGCGAGGCGGGCGCGGAGGCCCCGCTCGCGCTGGCCGAGCAGATCGACGCCGCCCGGATGCTCGAACACGGCATCACCAAGGAGCGGCTGCCCTTCGTGTACGGCTGGCACCGGCTGAGCGTGAGCGCCCCCACGGAGGAGATCTGCGTCCAGCGGGTCGAGGCGATCGTCGAGCACTACCGCGACCTCGGCATCGATGTGGTGAACTCCACCGGAGATCAGTTCTCGCTCTTCTGCGAGGCGCTGCCCGGCGAGAAGGTGCGGGTTAACGCGTACGCGCAGCGCCAGCCGCTGCGGACGATCGCGGGCGGGATGGCGACCGCGACGGTTGATCTCGGCGACCGGGTGGACGAGTCGAGTGCGGGCTGGCGCGGGCCGTACATCGGGGAGACGCTGGGGCGGGCGCGCAGCATCGTCCACTTCGACCCGCTGGTCGCGGCGACCAGGAACCGCCCGACGGCCATCGCGATCACCGGCGAGCCGGGCGGCGGCAAGACGACGCTGGCGCTGCTGCTGATGTACCAGATGGCGCTGCGCGGCGTCACGGTCGCGGTCATCGACCCGAAGGGCGACGCCGAGTCGCTGGTGCGCCTGTTGGAGGACCGCGGCCGCCGGGCGCGGATCATCCCGCTCGGGGCGGCGGCGCCCGGCCTGCTCGACCCGTTCTCCTTCGGCGACGACATCGCGGCGAAGAAGACGATGGCGACGGAGACGCTCCGGCTGCTGCTGCCGCGCATGTCCGAGGAGCGCGAGTCGGCGATGATCCAGGCGGTCGCGGCGATCTCGAACCAGCCGGATCCGTCGCTGGGCAAGGTCGTCGACCATCTGGAGCGCTCGGAGGACCCGGCGTCGAAGAACCTCGGGGCCGTGCTGCGGTCGATGTCCGAGATGCACCTGGCGCAGCTCTGCTTCGACCCCTCGGGCGGCGACCAGATCGACACCGAGGGCTGGACGACGGTCTTCACCCTGGACGGGCTGACCCTGCCCGACGTGGCGACTCCCCGCGACGACTACTCGTACGAGCAGCGGCTCTCGGTGGCCCTGCTGTACCTGGTCTCGCAGTTCGCCCGGCGGCTGATGAACGGCCTGGACCGGCGCACGCCGAAGGCGATCTTCCTGGACGAGGCGTGGGCGATCACCTCCACGCCCGAGGGGGCCAAGCTGGTGCCCGAGGTGTCGCGGATGGGCCGATCCCGCAACACGGCGCTCGTCCTGGTCTCCCAGAACGCCGGTGACCTGCTGAACGAGCAGGTCACCAACTGTCTCTCGTCGGTGTTCGCGTTCCGCTCCACGGAGCGGGTGGAGGTCGAGCACGTGATGGAACTTCTCGGGGTCGAACCGTCGGAGGAGCACAAGGCGGTGCTGCGGTCCCTGGGCAACGGGGAGTGCGTCTTCCGGGATCTGGACGGGCGGGCGGGGCGGATCGGGGTGGACCTCATCTCCGATGAGCTGCTCCGCTGGCTCGACACGAATCCGACCCACGACAAACCGCACGAGAAAAGGCATGATCTTCTTGGCGGGGGCGCCGGCAAGCAGGGGGTCGCGCAGGAGGTGCGGTCTTGAGAACGCGGGTGAACGGTCGCGCTCACTCAGGTCGTAGACGCAGGCTCGCCCTGCTCCTTGTGGTCGTCGGGGCGTTCCTGACACTGCCCCTGGTGCTGTCCGGTACCGCCAGTGCGGCGGGCGTGTGCGACCTCTCGCCCGCCCTCGCCCCCGAGATCGTCGACGGCGGTGTGGACGGCCTGGTCAAGCCGCCGCCGCCCGACACCGCCGCCACCGCCACCGCCGCCGCGGGGACCGGCACCGAATCGACGGGCGGCGCGACCGGCACCGGTACGGGCGCCGCCCCCGCCCCCGCCGAGCAGGCGGCGCTCACCAACTACGGCCGGTACGGCATGGCCGGCCAGTTCTGGCACACGTACGACCTGGGCTGCTCCGACGTGACGGCCGTGCTGGGCAACTCCTGGGCGAACGCGATCTTCTCCTGGGCCAAGGCGATCGACCGGCTCACGATCAGCACCTACCAGGCGGCGGCCTCCGAGGGCCCGATCCAGCCCATCAAGAACGTGGTCGACGACATCGTCACCAACCTCGCCAACGCCATGTACTGGCCGTACCTGCGGCCGATCGTCATCCTCGGCGCGATCTGGCTCGCGTGGTACGGACTCATCCGCAAGCGGGCGACGACGACCACCGAGGGTGTCATCTGGATGGTCATCGCGGTGGTCGCGGCGGTGTGGTTCTTCAGCCGCCCCGCGGACTTCACCGGGCTCGGCAAGGTCGTGACCGACAAGACGGGTGAGATCGTCAACTCGGCGTTCTCCGGGCTGCCGGGGGCGGGAGGCGCGTCCTGCCTGCCCGCCAAGGGGGGTGGCGACGCCGAGACCACGGCCGGCGGTTATGCCCAGCCGGGCACTCCGGGAGTGGACCAGAATGCCGACGCGCTCTGGTCCACACTTGTCTGCAAGCCGTGGCTGATGGGCGAGTTCGGCACCGCGGACCCGGACGCCCCGGTGGTGAAGACGTTCGGCGCCAAGCTGCTCGACGTCCAGGCGATCGACCGTGTGGAGCAGGCGGCCCGGCAGATGCCCAGCACCGACGCCCACCAGAAGCGCTTCGAGGAGGAGATCGCCAAGCCGCTGCAGACCACCTCGATGTACTTCCTCTTCCAGGGGAAGGACTGGACCAGCCGGCTCGGCATCGCGATCGGCGCGTTCGTCGCGGCGATGGTCGCGGGCCTGCTGATCTTTCTGGTGGCGGTGTCCCTGCTGGCCCTCAAGATCGGCTTCCTGCTGCTGCTGATTCTCGGGCCGGTGTTCCTGCTGATCGGTGTCCATCCCGGCTCCGGGCGGATCATCGCCATGCGCTGGGTGGAGATGGTCATCGGCACGCTGCTCCGCCAGGCCGTGCTGGCGCTGGTGCTCGGCGTGCTCGTGTACGGCTACTCGCTGATCATCTCGACCAACCTGCCGTGGAGCATGCAGATCCTGTTCATGGCGTTGCTGACGATCGCGGTGTTCTTCTACCGGCGGCCGTTCCAGCACCTGTTCTCCTCGATGGACGGGCACACGCTCACCACGCGGATGCTCGGCGAGGCGGCCAGCGCGCCGACCCTCTCCCGCGCGGCGAACGCCTTGCCGCCGGTGGCGGCGAGCCGGGTCGGACGATGGGGCCTGCGCAAGGCTGAGCCGATCGTCGGCGCCGCCGCGATGGCGACCGGAGCGGGCACGGCCGCGGCGGTGGCCGCCTCCTCGGTCGCGCAGGGCAAGGTGCGCGGCGAGGAGGGCGCACCCGGCACGATCCCGGCCGGCGTCCGGGCCGCGGCGCAGCCGGCGCCCCTGGAGACCGACGCGCCCGGCCCCGGGCGGCGCAAGGCCACCACGATCCCGCGCCAGGGTTCGGCCCCGCCGCTCAACCTCTCCGGCGTACGGCCCGCCACGCCCACGCGCACGCCGTCCGGCTCGGGCTCGTCCGCCGGGTCGGGCTCGGGCGGCGGTTCCGGCGGCGGCTGGTTCAGCGGCCGCTCGGGCGGCTGGGCGTCGCGCCCGTCCCGTAGCGGTTCGGGCGGTTCTGGGGGCCGCAGGTCGCTGTGGTCGGGCTCGTCGGGCGGCTCGTCCTCGCGCGGCGGCTCCGGCGGGTCGAGCCGATCCGGTGGATCGAACCGGTCGAACGGCTCGGCCTCCCGGTCCGGCTCCGGCGGGCGGTCGTCGGGAGGGAGCATCTTCGGCGGCGGTTCGGCCTCGGGCGGCTCGCGCTCCTCCGATGCGCCCCCGCTGTGGCTGTCCAGCCGCGGCGAGAGCGGGCGCAGCCCCGATGACGCGCCCGGTCCCTTCTGGGCGAGGCCCTCCGGCTCCGACAAGGAGTGACCATGAAGGGAAGGGACGGCCGGCGGGGGCTGGCCTTCGCCGCGGTCGTGGTCGTCCTCGCCATCGTCGGCGTCTATCTCACGTCGTCCGGGTCGTCGGGCGGCGATGCGTCAGAGCGGCCGCCGGGCACGTCCGAGCGGACCAGGACGCCACTGCCCGGGGCCGCCCCGACCACGGTCCCGAGCCAGGTCGCCACCACGCCCGCGACCTTCGACATCTACTCTTACCTGCCGCTGTCGAAGGCCGAGTTGGGCGCGGCGGCCGACCTCGCCCGCCGGTTCACCGAGTCGTACGGGACGTTCCGGCACGACGAGGATCCGGCGGCGTTCGCGAAGCGGCTCGCGGGGTTCGCGACGGTCGAGTTCGGCGCGGACCTGACCCGCACGATGACCGCGCCCGCCCTGGTCAACCACAACCGGTCCGACAAGGTGGTGTCGCGCGGCACGGCGACCGTGCGCTCCATCCGGGACATGACGGCCAACATGGTCACGTTCGTGGTCGGCTCGGTCCAGCACGTCACCGCGCAGAGCGGCGAGAAGGAGCAGCGCGACGAGTTCGCGGTGACGGTCATCAAGGTCGGCGCCGACTGGAGGGTGTACGACCTGCAGCCCGCGGACGCCGGCCAGGACGGGGACACGTCGCCGTGATACCGCCCAAGGCCCTTTCGGGGAGGTTCTCCTGGCGCGGGCTGGCCGTCGCCCTCGCGATCCTCGTCCCGTTCACGCTCTTCGGGTCGATCATGCTGATGACGCCCTCGCCGTCCCTGCTCATGGGCGGGGGAATGGGCGGGGTGGACTGCGCCGAGGCCGCGACCGCCTCCGACCTGTCCGAGTCGGCGCGCGAGGACATCCCCGCCGACTATCTGGAGCTGTACAAGAAGTTCGGCGCGCAGATCGGCGTGCAGTGGAACGTGCTCGCGGCGGTGGGCAAGCGGGAGACCGACCACGGCAGATCCAAGCTCCCCGGCGTGAAGGAAGGCACCAACTACGCCGGAGCCGCCGGCCCCATGCAGTTCCTGATCAGCACGTGGGGCGGCAAGTCCAGGATCAAGATGGGCAGCGACTTCAACGGGTACGCCTCGGACGGCGACGGCGACGGGTACGGCGACGTCTACGATCCCGCCGACGCGATCCTGGCCGCGGCCAAGATGCTCAAGCGCAACGGCGCCCCCGACGACCTCAGGCGGGCCATCTTCGTCTACAACCGCGCCGACTGGTACGTCGACCAGGTCCTGGCCATCGCCAAGCGGTACGCCGCCACGGGCGGGATCGACACGCCGAACCCCGCCTGCGACACGGCCGAGGACGCCCCCGGCGGCGTGGTGCAGAAGATCCTCGAGTACGCCCTGGCGCAGCGCGGCAAGCCGTACCGGTGGGGCGGGACCGGTCCGGACGCGTTCGACTGCTCCGGGATCATCTACATGGCCTACCGCAACGCGGGCCTGACGATCCCGCGCACGACCTTCGGCCAGTGGCCCTTCGGCGTACGGATCGAGCCGGGCAGCGAGCAGCCGGGCGACCTGGTGTTCTTCAACGCGGGACCGGGCACCGGGCCCGACCGGCCGGGACACGTCGGCATGATCGTGTCGCCCGGGAAGATGATTGAGGCCCGTTGCACCAGATGCGGCCCCATTAAAGTCACGACATATGCGGATCGCGGGAGTGTGGTCGGGTTCACCCGTCCGCTCCAGAACGCGGATGTGCTGGAGCAATTGAAAAGCGCCGCTCTAACGTAAGGGCCATGGAGACCATCGTCGTCGGAGCAGCGATCATCGAGAACGGCCGGCTCCTGGCCGCCCAGCGGGCAGACCCGCCCGAGCTGAAGGGCGGCTGGGAGTTCCCGGGAGGGAAGGTCGATCCCGGCGAGAGCGACCACGACGCGCTGATCCGCGAATGCGCCGAGGAACTCGGCGTCAAAATCGCGGTCGGGCGCCGGGTCGGCGGCGAATGGCCCCTGTCCAGCAGCTCGGTGCTGCGGGTCTGGGTCGCCACCATCGTCTCCGGCGTGCCCGAGCCCCTGGAGCATCTCGCGCTGCGGTGGCTGGGCCGGGAGGAACTTTACGACGTTCCATGGCTTCCGGGCGACCTGCCGATTGTCCGGGCGGTTCAGGGATTGCTCAATGGTTCTTCGTGAGTTGTCTTTACTGTTCCTTTTGTCTGCGTAGAATTCCGCTTTAGCAAAGCGGATGGCGACGGAGGCGGCAGTGAGCGGAAGCGCACGACTGAGGACCGCCTTCTCCGCCTTGATCATCACGATTTCGGTGCTGGTCGCCGTCCCGGTCATCGCCGCCGCGGCGGACGACCGGATCGAGCCGTGCGACGTCGGCCAGACGTGCCCGCCCGAGGTCACGGTGACGATCACCGAGACGCCCGGCGGCGCCTCGCCGAGCCAGACGGGCAGCCCGGTGGTGACGGCGACGGTCACCGTGACGCCGACGCCGAGCACGTCGCCCACCCACTCGCCCACTCCGTCGCCCGTGCCGAACACGGTCGAGACCACGACCGCCGCGCCGATCCCCGACGTCGTGGACACGACGCCGGAGCCGCAGGAGGAGCCGAAGCAGGAGGATCCCCAGATCTCCCTGCCGGAGGCGACGGACACCCCCGGTGAGGCGGCCGCGCCGCCGACCGACTTCGGCGACCCGACCCCGCAGGACGCGGCGTACGAGCTGCGCAACGCGACGCCGGAGTTCGACCAGGTCACGCTGAGCCACAAGCTGGCCATCCCGGCCGCGCTGCTCGTGCTGATCGCTCTGTTCGGCTGGCTCATCTTCGAGGGCAGGCTGCGGCGGATGGCGCACGCGGCGGCGGTGCGGAAGGGCGGCCCGGCGGCGCCCGTGCCGGCGGCGGGGGCGGCGTACGCGCCGATGGTCGGCTTCGTGCCCGTCCCGGTGGCGTACCCGCCGGCCTACGGCTACCCCTACGTCGCCGAGCACCCGTACGGGTACCCGCCGCAGGGCTACCCCCAGGGATACGCGCCCCAGCAGGCGTACGGCGCCCACCCGGCGTACGGGATGCCCCAGGGGTACGGCGTGGCCCCGGGATACGGCGTACCCGGGCAGCAGACGGACGCCTGGAGCCTCGCCGTGAACGAGCCGGGCCCGGCGGCGGCGCCCCGCCCGGACGCTCCGGGGAGCGCGGCTCCCGGCGCGCCCGGAGCCGACGGGACCCCGGGCACGCCCCGCCAGGCCGGCTGACCGCTCCGTTCCCCTCGGGAGACCCGCGACAAGCGAACGGCCGCCCGCGCGGGAAGCGCGGACGGCCGCATATAGCTCAGGAGGGTCCTTCTCAGCCGGAACGCCGGAAGATCTTGTTACCCAGCCAGACCAGCGGGTCGTACTTCCGGTCGACCACGCGCTCCTTCATCGGGATCAGCGCGTTGTCGGTGATCTTGATGTGCTCGGGGCAGACCTCGGTGCAGCACTTGGTGATGTTGCAGTAACCGAGGCCGTGATCCTGCTGCGCGGACTCCTTGCGGTCGGCCGTGTCGTACGGGTGCATGTCCAGCTCGGCGATCCGCATGAGGAAGCGCGGACCGGCGAAGGCCGGCTTGTTCTCCTCGTGGTCGCGGATGACGTGGCAGACGTTGTTGCACATGAAGCACTCGATGCACTTGCGGAACTCCTGGGACCGCTCGACATCGATCTGCTGCATCCGGTACTCGCCGGGCTTGACGTCCGTCGGTGGGGTGAACGACGGGATCTCGCGCGCCTTCTGGTAGTTGAACGAGACGTCGGTCACCAGGTCCTTGATGACGGGGAACGTCCGCATCGGGGTGACCGTGATGGTCTCGGTCTCCTCGAAGGTGGACATCCGGGTCATGCAGCCGAGCCGCGGCTTGCCGTTGATCTCCATCGAGCAGGAGCCGCACTTGCCCGCCTTGCAGTTCCAGCGGACCGCGAGATCGGGAGCCTGCGTCGCCTGCAGCCGGTGGATGACGTCGAGGACGACCTCGCCCTCGTTCACCTCGACGGTGAAGTCCTCCAGGCGGCCCTCGCCGCCCTCGCCGCGCCAGACGCGGAACTTGGCCTTGTATCCCATCACGACTCCTTGACCGCGTCGTACTCCGTCAGCTCGCCCTCGGTGAGGTACTTGCTGAGCTCCGTCCGGTCGAACAGGGCCAGCAGGTCAGCGCGCATCGACGGCTGGATCCGCTCCTCGACGTCCACGGTGTCGCCGTCCGGCGTCGCCGAGCAGACCAGGAGCTTGCGCCGCCACTCGGGCGACATCTTGGGGTAGTCGTCCCTGGTGTGCCCGCCCCGGCTCTCCTCACGCAGGAGCGCGGCCCGCGCCACGCACTCGCTGACGAGCAGCATGTTGCGCAGGTCGAGGGCGAGGTGCCAGCCGGGGTTGTAGATCCGGCCGCCCGGGGACGCGGTGTGCTGCGCCCGCTCCTTGAGCTTCTCGACGGCGTCCAGCGCCTCGGAGATCTCCTCGGCCTTGCGGATGATGCCGACGAGGTCGTTCATCGTCCGCTGCAGCTCGTGGTGGACCTCGTAGGGGTTCTCGCCGCCCGACCGCTCCAGCGGCGCGAGCGCCTCGGCCCGCGCGTCCTCGACCGCCGCCTCGGACACGGCGGGCCGCCGTGCCAGGCCGTTCACGTACTCGGCCGCGCCGGCGCCGGCCCGGCGGCCGAACACCAGGAGGTCGGACAGCGAGTTGCCGCCGAGGCGGTTGGAGCCGTGCATGCCGCCGGAGACCTCGCCCGCCGCGAACAGTCCGGGCACGGAGGCGGCACCGGTGTCGGCGTCCACCTCGACGCCGCCCATGATGTAGTGGCACGTCGGGCCGACCTGCATGGGCTCCTTGGTGATGTCGACGTCCGCCAGCTCCTTGAACTGGTGGTGCATCGACGGCAGCCGCTTGACGATCTCGGCGGCCGGCAGCCGGGTGGAGACGTCGAGGAAGACGCCGCCCTGCGGTGAGCCGCGGCCCGCCTTCACCTCGGCGTTGATGGCCCGGGCGACCTCGTCACGCGGCAGCAGCTCGGGAGGCCGGCGGTTGTTCGCCTGGTCGGTGTACCAGCGGTCGGCCTCCTCCTCCGTCGTGGCGTACTTGTCCTTGAACACGTCCGGCACGTAGTCGAACATGAAGCGCCGGTTCTCGGAGTTGCGCAGCACGCCGCCGTCTCCGCGTACGGACTCGGTGACGAGGATGCCGCGCACCGACGGGGGCCAGACCATTCCGGTGGGGTGGAACTGGATGAACTCCATGTTGATCAGCTGCGCGCCCGCGAGCAGCGCGAGCGCGTGGCCGTCGCCGGTGTACTCCCAGGAGTTCGACGTGACGACGTAGGACTTGCCGATGCCGCCGGTGGCCAGCACCACGGCCGGGGCGTCGAAGACGACGAACTTCCCCGTCTCGCGCCAGTAGCCGAAGGCCCCGGAGATGGCACCGTTCTTTCCGTGCACGGAGCTGGCGTCCTTGAGCAGGCGGGTGATCGTGCACTCGGCGAAGACCTTGATGTACGCCTCGGGGTCGCCGTGCAGCTTCTCGTCCTCCTGCTGGAGCGCGACGACGCGCTGCTGCAGGGTGCGGATGAGTTCGAGGCCGGTGCGGTCGCCGACGTGGGCGAGACGCGGGTACTCGTGGCCGCCGAAGTTCCGCTGGCTGATCTTGCCGTCCTTGGTGCGGTCGAACAGCGCGCCCCACGCCTCCAGCTCCCAGACGCGGTCCGGGGCCTCCTTGGCGTGCAGCTCGGCCATCCGCCAGTTGTTCAGGAACTTGCCGCCGCGCATGGTGTCGCGGAAGTGAACCATCCAGTTGTCGTCGGAGTTGACGTTGCCCATCGCCGCCGCGGCGCCGCCCTCGGCCATGACGGTGTGCGCCTTGCCGAAGAGCGACTTGCAGATGATGGCGGTGCGCTTGCCCTGCTGCCGCGCCTCGATCGCCGCGCGGAGCCCGGCGCCTCCCGCGCCGATGACGACGACGTCGTATTCGTGACGCTCGATTTCCACTGTGATCCCTCGTTATGCGAACGGGAAGTTGATGACGCCCTTGGCGACCAGCCGGACGTAGAGGTCGGCGATCATGACCGAGAACATCGACGCCCAGGCGAATTGCTGGTGCTTGGCGTTGAGTTTCGACACGAACGTCCACGCCTTGTACCTGATCGGGTGCTTGGAGAAGTGGTTCAGGCGGCCTGCCGTGATGTGCCGGCAGGAATGGCAACCGAAGGTGTAGGCGAGAATCAGGATCGCGTTGACGAGGAGAATGATCGTTCCCAGTCCAACATGTCCCCAGTTGCCGTCTTTATCCCGGAACGAGAGAACCGCGTCATAAGTCAGGATCAGGCCGATGATGACGGCGAAGTAGAAGAAGTAGCGGTGGATGTTCTGGATGATCAGCGGCAGGCGGGTCTCGCCGGTGTACTTGCCGTGCGGCTCGGCCACGGAGCAGGCGGGCGGCGACAGCCAGAACGAGCGGTAGTAGGACTTCCGGTAGTAGTAGCAGGTGAGACGGAAGCCCGCGGGCAGGCCGAGGATCAGCAGTCCCGGCGGCCAGGTGTACCAGTCGCCGATGGGTGCCAGGCCGAACAGTCGCGCCCCTTCGGGGCAGGCCGTCGCCAGGCAGGGAGAGGCGAAGGGCGCGATGTACGGCTCCGCCAGGTAGCTCTGGTCGAAGATCGCCCAGAACCCGTAAACAAGGAATGTCATCAGTCCGGTGAATGTCAGCGCCGGCGCCAGCCACCATCGGTCGGTGCGCAGAGTGCGGACCTTGATCTGGGCGCGTTGCTTTCTGGCCGAGTTTTCGGCCGTTGTCTGGGTCATCAGAGACCTCTCCACCTTCCGCGGTCCCTTTCCTGTACGCCGGGGGTCCGCGTCCATTCGTGTCGCGCCGGCCGATGCGCCACGAGGTGTATCAACGCCGTGTAACAACGCCGACGCCTGTTGGTGGGGCATACGTTACGACGCCGACAGGGCAAAATGTGAGAAGGGTCACCCCCTATTTCGGCAAGAGAGTGTGATTGTCGTCACGTCCGGTCGAAGCGCAGGCACTATTCCCCCACATGTCCGGTTTTTCCTGGTGTTCTGGAAGACTTGCTCTGGCGAATGGGGAGGTCGAGGCCAGAGTGAGCGCGGTGAAATCCTTCGTCGCCCGTACCGAGCCGGGTCCGCGGCTCGCACGGCTGACCGTCGCCGTGGTCTTCGCGGGTTTCGCCTCTGTGTACGTGCTGGCGGCCGACGGCGTGGCGGCGGCGCTGCTGCCGCTGGGCGTCCTCGTGCTCCAGCTCGGACATGTCGTCCCCCGGTGGCGGCGCCTGCGCGGCCCGGTCGCGCTCGCCACGCAGGGAGTTCTCGCGGTGGTGGCGGTGCTCGTCTGCGGCGTGTCCGTCGGTCTCCTCGGCTTTCTCGCCGGGTCGCTGCTGCTCGTCTCCGCGTGGCCCGCGGCGGTCCTCGTGGTGGCCGGGGCGGCGCTCGTCCAGGCCACGCGTTCGGCGGGCGGGCTCGTGGTGATCGATTCCACGATCACCACGGCGCTCACCGCTCTCGTGATCTACGGTCTGACCCGGATGGCGGCGCGGGTGGACGAGGTCGCCGCGGCCCGGGTGCGGCTCGCGCTGGCGGCCGTCGCGGAGGAGCGGCTCCGGATCGCCACGGAGCTGAACGAGGGCATCGGGCGGGGGCTCGACGCGATCGAACGCGGCGCGCGCCGGACCATGGGGTCGGCGGCGGCGGACGCGGCCGCGACCGGGCAGACGATAGGCGACGTCGCCGCCACCGCGCGGCGCTGCCTGGCCGACGCCCGCTCGGCGGCCGCGGACTACCGGGCGCTGTCGCTCGCCCCGGAGGTGGCGACGGCGCGGGCGCTGCTGTCGGCGGCGGGGGTCGAGACGGAGGTGCGGATCGGTCACACCGAGCCGCTCGGCTCGGCCGGGGCGCTGCTCGCGACGGTGCTCCGCGACGCGGTCACCGACGTCGTACGGCAGGGAACCGCCCGGCACTGCCTGATCGAGACCGTGCACAGTGACGGCATGGTGCGGCTGCGGGTCACCAACGACGGTGTGCGAACGGCGGACGCGGGCGTCGAGGGGTTGGACGACGTCATCGACCGGATGGCGGCGGCGTCGGGGGACCTGCGCGCCGGGCTCGATCCCGACGGCAGGTTCGGTGTCGAGGCCGCCATCCCGGCCACGCCGCCCGCTCCACCGCCACCGGACACCGCCTACGGCCTGTCGATCGCCCTGCTCGGCACGGTGGTCGCCGGATTCTGCGTCAAGGCGTTGCTCCTCGTCCCGGGAGATCTGGTGCTCCCGGCGGTGGCGTGCCTGGTCGTGATCGCGTACCTCCAGCTCCGGTCCGTGCGCGGGCGTCATCCGTACGCGTTGGCGGTCATGGCCCTGCTCGCCTATGCGCCGCTGTTGATGTTCGACCGGGCCTGGCTGGGCGTGGCCGGCTTCCTGGCGGGCCCGCTGCTGCTCGCGTTCCGCCCGGCGGTGTCGTTGCCGCTCGTGGCGGCCGTCATGGCGAGCGTGGCGACGGCCGCGACGGCGTTCGGGCTCCCGGCGGGAGCGGTCGTCAACTACACCGCCAGCACGCTGGTCACCGGGTTGGTGATCCAGGGCCTGGTCGGGTTGGCCCGGCTGGCCAAGGAGCTCCAGGACTCGCGGGAGGAGCCGGCCCGCGCCGCGATCGTCCAGGAGCGGCTGCGCGCCGCCCGCGACCTGCACGACCTCCTCGGACACAACCTGGCGGCGATCCTGCTCAAGTGCGAGCTGGCCCGGCGGCTGGCGGACGCCGCTCCCGAGCGGGCCCGCGCGGAGATCGCCGACGTCATCGTGATGGCCGGGCGGGCCAGGGCCGATCTGCGGGCCGCGTCGGGCGACCACCGCGAGATGTCGCTCGATGAGGAAGCGGAGTCGGCCCGTTCCGTGCTGGCCGCCGCCGGGATGGAGGTCCGACTCTCGCTCGGCCACGGGCCGCTGTCCGCTCCGGCCGAGACCGTGCTTGCGACCGTTTTGCGGGAGGCCGTGACCAACGTGCTCAGGCACAGCTCCGCGCGGAGTTGCCACATCACGTCGGAGGTCTCCCAGGGCGTCGTACGGCTCAGCGTGCGGAACGACGGGGTAGGCCCGAACGCGGGACGTGGCCGGCCGGGCTCGGGCATCGGCAACCTCACCGCCCGGCTGGCCGCGCTCGGGGGCGAACTGACCACGCGGGTGGAGGACGACGGCTGGTTCCGGGTGCGCGCCGTCCTAGATCCAGCCGGCCTCCCGGGCGATGCGGACGGCGTCCGTACGGTTGCGGGCGCCGAGCTTGGCCACGATCGCGGTGAGGTAGTTGCGCACGGTCCCGGCGCTGAGGAACAGGCCGGCGGCGATCTCGGTCGCCTCGGCGCCGCCGGCGGCCAGCCGTAGGACGTCGGCCTCGCGTGGCGTCAGGGGGTTCGCGGCGAGGTCCCACGCGGCGACGGCCAGCGACGGGTCCAGGACGCGGCCTCCGGCGGCGACCGAGCGGATCGCCGCGACCAGATCGTCCGGCGGCGCGGTCTTCAGCAGGAACCCGTCGACCTGGGCGGTCAGCGCCCGGCGCAGGTCGCCCGGCCTGCCGTGCCCGGTGAGCATCAGCGTCCGGCACTCCGGCAGTTCGGCGCGTAGCTCCGCCGCCGCGGCGAGGCCGTCGAGGCCGGGCATGTCGATGTCGAGCACGGCGACGTCCGGCCGGTGCCGGAGCGCGGCGGGCACCACGGCGTCGCCGGAGCCGACCGCGTCCACCACCGTCAGGTCGGCCTCCAGCTCCAGCAGCGCGACGAGCGCTCCGCGCACCACGTGCTGATCCTCGGCCAGCAGAACCTTGATCACGTCATTATGTCTACCCGTGTCCGACTTATGACGACGTCATGGTCGACTGGTGACCGGCTCTCTGGTCCGCGTCCGCCCCGATTCAGCAGGCTGAGGCGCATGAACGACGCGGTACGGCTGGACGCCGTGAGCAAGGTGTACGGCAAGGGGCAGGGGGCGGTCGCCGCCCTGCGGGAGGTGTCGATCGGCATCCCTCGCGGGGCGTTCACCGCCGTGATGGGGCCGTCCGGATCGGGTAAGAGCACCTTCCTCCACTGCGCCGCCGGGCTGGACCGGCCGACCTCCGGCTCCGTACGGCTGGGCGGCACCGAGCTGGCGGGGATGGACGAGACCCGGCTGACGGAGCTGCGCCGTGACCGGGTCGGCTTCGTCTTCCAGGCGTTCAACCTGGTGTCCTCGCTGACGGTGGTGCAGAACATCACGTTGCCGCTGCGCCTGGCCGGTACGCCGGTGGACCGGGCCTGGCTGGAGGAGGTCGTCCGGCGGGTCAGGCTCGACGGCCGTACCGGCCATCGGCCCGCGCAGCTCTCCGGCGGCCAGCAGCAGCGGGTGGCGATCGCCAGGGCGCTGGTCACCCGGCCGGAGGTGGTCTTCGGCGACGAGCCGACCGGCGCGCTCGACACGATGACGGCGCGCGACGTGCTGACCCTCCTGAGAGACGTGGTGGACGGTCTCGGCCAGACGGTGGTGATGGTGACCCACGACCCGGTGGCCGCGTCGTACGCCGACACCGTGCTGTTCCTCGCCGACGGCCGCATCGTGGACACGATGAGCGCCCCGACGGCCGACAGGGTCGCCGACCGTATGACCCGGCTGGGAGCGTGGGTGTGATGACCAGGTTCGCCCTGATGACGATCCGGGACCGCACGGCTGGTTTCGCCGGAGCGTTCTTCGCGCTGCTGTTCGCGGCGGCGCTCGTCTGCGCCTGCGGCGTCCTGCTGGAGACCGGACTGCGCGGCCAGGTGCGGCCCGAGCGGTACGCGGGCACTCCCGTTCTGGTCGCCGGGGACCAGAACGTCCGCGAGACGATCAAAAAGGACAAGGGGGATGGCGAGGTCAAGACGAAGGTCAAGGCCAAGCCGCTGTCCGAGCGGGCCTGGGTCCCCGCCTCTCTCGCCGACCGGCTGGCGGGCGTCTCCGGGGTGCGCTCGGTGGTCGCCGAGGTGACCTTCCCCGTCCACTCCGGTGGTGCCACGTTCACCGGCCACGGCTGGGAGTCCGCGAAGCTGACCCCGTTCACCCTGCGGGAGGGGCGGACACCGGAGGCCGCCGGGGAGGCGGTCGCGGACGCCGCGTCGGGACTCTCCGTCGGAGCGCGGCTCACCGTCGAGGCCGTGGGCGAGTACCGCGTGGTCGGTGTGACGGCGGAGGCGCTGGAGAGCGAGCGCACCTTGTTCTTCGGCACCGCGGAGGCCCACAGGCTGGCCGGGCTGCTGGCCGGGCGGGCGGACGACCGGGTCAGCGCGATCGGCGTCTTCCCCGAGGGGGATCTCGCCACGGTCCTGAAGGGCGTGAACGCGGTCCTGGACGGCAGCGGCGCGCTCACCTACACCGGTGTCGAGCGTGGCGCCGTCGAGTTCCTCGACGCCGAGAAGGCCAGGGTCAAGCTGATCAGCCTGGGCGGAGCCCTCGGCGGCACCTCGCTGCTGGTCGCGATCCTCGTGGTCGTCGGCACGTTCGCGCTGTCGATCCAGCAGCGCCAGCGGGAGATCGCGCTGCTCCGCGCGGTGGCCGCCACGCCCCGGCAGATCAGGAAGATGCTCGGCGGCGAGGCCCTGATCATCGGCCTGGTCGCGGGCATCTCGGGCGCCGCGCTGGGTGTCGGGCTGGCGTTCTGGCTGCGGTCGCGGTTCGTGGACCTCGGCGCGATGCCGCCGAACCTCGACCTGGTGCTGAGCCCGTTCCCCGTCTTCGCCGCGCTCGGGGCGACCGTGCTGGCGGCGTGGGCCGCGGCCCGGCTCTCCGCCCGCCGCACCGTCAGGATCCGCCCGGTCGAGGCGTTGGGTGAGGCCGCGCTGCGCCCGGCCGGGCTGCCCTGGGGCCGGCTGATGGCGGGGCTGCTCTGCGTCGGCGGGGCGATCACGCTCACGCTGGTGCTGTCCACGCTGTCGAGCGAGGCCGCGTCCAGTCCGGTGACCATGCTGACCGCGCTGGTGTGGACGACCGCGGTCGCCCTGCTCGGCCCCGTCGTCGCGCGGGTCGCCGTCGCCGTGCTCGGAGCGCCGATGCGCGCCTTCCGGGTGGGCGGCCATCTCGCCGCCGCCAATCTGCGCGCGGGCACCGCGCGGCTCGCCGCCGTCGTCACCCCGCTCAGCCTGATGGTGGCGATGACCTGCACCATTCTGTTCGTCCAGACGACCATGGGACACGCGGCCCAGGAGCAGGCCAGGGCCGGGACGCGTGCCGATCTCGTCCTCGGACCGCGCGTGCCCGAGGCGGCGGCGGACGCCGTACGGAAGGTGCCGGGCGTGACGGCGGTGACCGAGGTCCTGCGCACCTCGGTCCGGGTCGGCCTGGCCAAGTACGGCGCGCAGGGCGTGACCCCCGCCGGTCTCACCTCCACGGTTGATCTGGACGTACGGGAGGGATCCCTGGATCGGATGGGTTCCGGCACGCTCGCGCTCAGCGGGAACGCGGCGGCCGGCCTGGACGCGTCCGTCGGCGACCGGGTGGCGCTCACCCTCGGCGACGGGACCCCCGCGACGCTCACGGTCGTCGCCGTCTACGCCCGCGGCTTGGGCTTCGCCGACGTCACGCTGCCGCACGACCTGGTCGCCGCGCACGTGGACGACCCGCTGGCCCGGACCGTGTTCGTGGCCGCGCCCTCGGTCGATCGAGCCGCCGTGGCCGCCGCGCTGCGCGACCACCCGGGCGTGCGCGTGCTCGACCGGGTCGAGGCGGTCGTCACGCCCGCCAACGCCGAGGTCAACTATGTGGCGATGGGGCTGATCATCGCCTTCACGGCCATCGCGGTCGTCAACACGATCGCCATGGCGACGTGTGACCGGTCCCGCGAGCTCGCGCTGCTCCGTCTCGTCGGCGCCACCCGCCGGCAGATCATGCGGACGCTCCGCTGGGAGACCTCCGTCGCGCTGCTCGTCGCCGTGGCCCTCGGTACGGGCGTCGCGTCGGTGACGCTCTCCGCGTTCAGCGCGGGGATGACCGGATCGGCCACGCCGTACGTGCCGCTCGTGACCTATCTGGCGATCGTCGCCGCCGTGGCGGCGCTGGCCCTGACGGCCACTGTGCTCCCCGCCCGGATGGTCCTGCGTGCCAGGCCGGCGGACGTCATCGGGGCGAGGGAGTGAGCGCCCTTCGAGGTGGAGGGCGGCTCAGTCCGCGCAGATGAGCTCGATCCCCTGGGGCAGGCTGCCGTGGTGCGCCGCCTCGGCGAGATAGAAGAGCAGGGTCGCGCGGAACGCCTGGGCCGCGCGGGTCGGCTCGACGTCCTTGCGATGGGCCAGCGCGACGGTGCGGCGCAGCCCAGGAGGAGCGAGCGGCGTGCCCGCGAGGCCCGGCCGCCCGTCCAGCACCATGGACGGCACCACCGCGATGCCGAGCCCCGCCTCGACGAAGCGCAGCACCGCGTCCATCTCGCCGCCCTCGACCGCGAAGCGCGGCTCGAACCCCGCCTGCCGGCACGCGGCGAGCGTCGCCTCGCGCAGGTCGTAGCCGCGCCGGAACATCACCAGCGGCCGCCCGCGCAGGTCCTCGATCCGCATGTACGGCTTGTGGCGTCCCGGGGGAGAGGCGACGACGAGGTTCTCGCGGAGGATCTCCTCGGTCACGAGGGAGGGGTCGCTGCTCTGCAGCGGCAGGATGATGAGCGCGAGATCGAGTTGGCCCCTGGCCAGGTCGCGCACCAGGTCACGCGAGCCGCTCTCCTCCACGAGCAGCTCGACGCCCGGGTAGTCCCGGTGGAAGCGGGCGAGGGCGTCGGCCAGCAGTCCCGCGCACAGGGACGGCGTGGCGCCGAGCCGTACCCGGCCGCGGCGCAGCCCGGCCAGTTCGGCGACCTCGCGGCGCGCGGTCTCGGCGTCGGCCAGCATCCGGCGGGCGAGCGGCAGCAGCGCCTCGCCGGCCGGGGTGAGCGTCACGTTGCCGCGCGCCCGGCTGAACAGGGGCGCGCCGAGCTCGGTCTCCAGGGTCCTGATCTGCTTGCTCAGCGAGGGCTGGGCAACCCGCATCCGCTCGGCGGCATGGGTGAAGTGCCGGGTCTCGGCCACCGCCACGAAGTACGCGAGTTGCTGGAGCTGCACGCCTCCCAAGAGTACGGCTGTGAGATTCGTCGCATCGGGTCGAGGCCACCGCAACGGATAAGCCCGGACGGCCAGAGGTCATAGCCTGCGGCTATCGGGACGACGCCTGCGATGACTTGGACTCGCTTCGGAAGCCGAACCTAGCGTGAACAGCTGTGACAGCCACGATAGACCGGGGAGCGGCCACCACGCCGGTCGCACCCCACGCAGCGCAGAAAAATCCCCCCACACGTCGGCGCCCGGGCTTCTTCGCCTCGTCGAACGGCAAGAAGGCCGTCATGGCCGTCACGGGTGCGATTCTGGTGCTCTTCCTGCTCGGCCACATGGTCGGCAACCTCAAGGCGTTCTTCGGAGGGGACGCCTTCAACCACTATGCCGAATGGCTGCGGACCATGGGCTCGCCCGCGGTGCCCTACCGCGTGCTGCTGACCGTCGTCGAGATCGTTCTCGTGGTCGCGGTGGTCCTGCACATGTGGTCCGCCGTGTCCCTCGCCCGCCGCGCGTCCCAGGCCCGGCCGGTGAAGTACGCCGCGAAGCGCAAGTCGCAGGCCAACGGCTACGCCACCCACACCATGCGGTACGGCGGCGTCATCATCCTGCTGTTCGTCATCTGGCACCTGCTGGACATGACCTTCGGCACGGTCAACCCCAAGGGCTTCGACGCGGCGCCGTACGACCGGTTGGTGGCGGGCTTCGACCCCTCGCGCTGGTGGGTCACCCTCTTCTACGTCGTGGCGATGATCATGGTCGGCCTGCACCTGCGGCACGGCCTGTGGAGCGCGTTCCAGACGCTGGGCCTGGCGAGCGGCCGGAGCTACGGGAAGCTGAAGGCGGCCGCGGCGCTGGTGTCGCTGGTCCTCGTGGTCGGCTTCCTGTCCGTGCCCGTCGGGGTGATGATCGGAGTGATCAAGTGAGCGATCAGACGCACGGCTACAAGGTCGGCGAGCCGATCCGGGACACGAAGGCGCCCGAGGGCCCGATCGAGGACCGCTGGGACAAGCGCCGCTTCTCGGCCAAGCTGGTCAACCCGGCCAACAAGCGCAAGATCAACGTCATCGTGGTCGGCACCGGCCTCGCGGGCGGGTCGGCCGCGGCCACCCTCGGCGAGCTGGGCTACAAGGTCAAGTCGTTCTGTTACCAGGACACGCCCCGGCGCGCGCACTCGATCGCCGCGCAGGGCGGGATCAACGCCGCGAAGAACTACCGCGGCGACGGGGACAGCGTCTACCGGCTCTTCTACGACACGGTCAAGGGCGGCGACTTCCGCGCCCGCGAGTCCAACGTGTACCGGCTGGCCCAGGTCAGCGTGAACATCATCGACCAGGCCGTGGCCCAGGGCGTCCCGTTCGCCCGTGAGTACGGCGGTCTGCTCGACACCCGCTCCTTCGGTGGCGCGCAGGTGTCCCGCACCTTCTACGCCCGCGGCCAGACGGGCCAGCAGCTCCTGCTGGGCGCGTACTCGGCCCTGGAGCGGCAGATCGCGGCCGGGACCGTCGAGATGCACACCCGGCACGAGATGCTCGACCTGGTGGTCAGCGGCGGCCGGGCGCGCGGCGTCATCGTGCGCGACATGGTGACCGGCGAGATCGAGACCCACCTGGCCGACGCGGTCGTGCTCGCGACCGGCGGCTACGGCAACGTGTTCTTCCTGTCCACGAACGCCAAGGGCTGCAACACCACGGCGATCTGGCGGGCGCACCAGCGCGGCGCGATGTTCGCCAACCCGTGCTACACGCAGATCCACCCGACCTGCATCCCGGTCAGCGGCGACTACCAGTCGAAGCTGACGCTCATGTCGGAGTCGCTGCGTAACGACGGCCGGGTGTGGGTGCCGCTCGCCAAGGGCGACGCGCGCAAGCCAGCCGAGATCCCCGAGGACGAGCGCGACTACTACCTTGAGCGGATTTATCCCGCTTTCGGAAACCTGGTGCCGCGTGACATCGCCTCCCGGGCGGCCAAGAACGTCTGCGACGAGGGTCGCGGCGTCGGGCCCGGCGGCCTCGGCGTCTACCTCGACTTCGCCGACGCCATCGCCCGGCTCGGCCGGGACGCCGTCGAGAAGAAGTACGGCAACCTCTTCGAGATGTACGAGCGCATCACCGGGGAGAACCCGTACGAGACGCCGATGCGCATCTACCCCGCCGTCCACTACACGATGGGCGGCCTCTGGGTGGACTACGACCTGCAGTCCACGATCCCCGGCCTGTTCGTGGTCGGCGAGGCGAACTTCTCCGACCACGGCGCCAACCGCCTCGGCGCGTCCGCGCTGATGCAGGGCCTGGCCGACGGGTACTTCGTGCTGCCGACCACGGTCGGTGACTACCTCGCGGACGTGAAGTCGTTCGGCGACGTCGACCCGGCGGACGTGGAGCAGGCGCGCGAGGCCGTCCAGCAGAAGATCGACAAGCTGCTGAGCGTGAACGGCACCCGCACCGCCGACTCCTACCACCGGGAGCTCGGCAAGGTCATGTGGGACTACTGCGGCATGGAGCGCACCGAGGAGTCGCTGCGCAAGGCCCTGGAGCGGATCCCCGAGCTCCGTGAGGAGTTCTGGAACAACGTCAAGGTGCCGGGCGACCCCGAGGGGCTCAACCAGGCGCTGGAGCGGGCCGGGCGGGTCGCGGACTTCTTCGACCTCGCCGAGCTCATGTGCATCGACGCGCTGCACCGTACGGAGTCCTGCGGTGGCCACTTCCGCGCCGAGTCCCAGGACGCGGACGGCGAGGCGCTGCGCGACGATGAGAACTTCGCCTACGTCGCGGCCTGGGAGTGGGGCCCGGACGGCCCGACCCTGCACAAGGAAGCGCTCGAGTACGAGTACGTCAAGATGACCCAGCGGAGCTACAAGTGAGCGAGCCCGACGCAATGAGCGGAGTGAAAAGCGCCGCGCAGCAAGCTTTTCGCACAGCGAATGAGGAGTGGTGAGCGAACAATGGGCATGAATCTGACCCTGAAGGTCTGGCGTCAGAACGGCCCGTCCGACGAGGGACGGATGGTGACCTACAAGGTCGAGGACGTCTCGCCGGACATGTCCTTCCTGGAGATGCTGGACGTACTGAACGAGCGGCTGATCCTTGAGGGCGACGACCCGGTCGCCTTCGACCACGACTGCCGCGAGGGAATCTGCGGCATGTGCGGCATGGTGATCAACGGCGTCGCGCACGGCGAGCAGCGCGCCACCACCACCTGCCAGCTCCACATGCGGCACTTCAAGGACGGCGACGAGGTCACCATCGAGCCGTGGCGTGCCGCGCCCTTCCCGGTGGTGAAGGACCTGGTCGTGGACCGGTCGTCGTTCGACCGGATCATCCAGGCCGGCGGCTTCATCAGCGTGCCCGCGGGCTCGGCGCCGGACGCGCACAGCGTTCCGGTGAAGAAGGAGGACGCGGACGCGGCCTTCGACGCGGCCACCTGCATCGGCTGCGGCGCCTGCGTGGCGGCCTGCCCGAACGGGTCGGCCTCGCTGTTCACCGCCGCGAAGATCACGCACCTGGGCCTGCTGCCGCAGGGCCAGCCGGAGCGCGACTCGCGGGCCAAGGCCATGGTCGAGCAGATGGACCTCGAAGGCTTCGGCGGCTGCACCAACACGGGTGAGTGCACAGCGGTCTGCCCGAAGGGCATCCCCCTCGACACGATCGCCCGCATGAACGCCGACTACCTGAAGGCGTCCAAGTAACGACACCGGCCGTGCCGGAGGCGTGAGCCGTACATCCCCTGGGTGTACGGCTCACGCCTTTTCGCGTTTCAGGGGGCCCGCGTGGCGGCCGGCTACGGGGTGTCCGGGGGCAGGACGCGTTCGACGACGTCCGCGATCAGGTCGTCCACCTGCGCCTCGGGGAAGATGTCGGGCAGGGTGAGCCGTTCGAGGATCAGCCAGTTCAGCGCCATGTAGAGCACCGTCACCGTGGTGGCGTCGCCCGGCATCCTCGCCTCCAGGTGGAAGCCGATGTTGGCGTCCAGGTCGTCGCGGATCCTGCGCGTGAGGACGGAGCGCAGCTCGGGGCGGCGGGTGGCCTCCAGGCGCAGCTCCACCAACGCCAGATAGCCCGCCGGGAAGGCGGTCAGACGGCCCACCATCTCGCGCATCAGCGCGGTCACGTGGGCGCGGTCGTGCGGCCCCTCCAGGACGTCCGCGAAGAGGGAGGAGTCGGGCTGCCACCGCTCGTAGACCCGGGCGCCGGCCTGGGTGAGCAGGTCGTCGCGGTTGGCGAAGTAGTTGGACGCGGTGCCGTTCGGCACCTTCGCCTCGACGTCCACCGCGCGGAAGGTCAGGCCGCGGGCGCCTTCGCGGGCCAGCACTTCGATGGCGGCGTCGACGAGCGCCGCTCGCCGGGCCGGATTCTGCCGCATCGCATTCTCCAGGGATCTCGGATTGACACCACTCTAAGCGTAGTACTACGGTCTAACCACTCCAAGCAGAGTACTACTGCTGAAGCGCTTTGAGGGGGTTCCGTATGCGCGTCGAATTCACCGCACTGTCCGCCATCGCGGGCGCCAAGGCCCTCCCGGGTCGTACGGCACTGCCGGGGCAGGTCGTCCCCGGCGGCCGCCCGGAGCGCCGTCAGACGCCCCGGCCGCGTTCCGTCCCCCGCCCGCGGCCGCTGCCCAGCCCGGCGCGGCCCGCTGACCGGCGCACCGTCATCCGGCACACGAAGAGAGGTTCAGATGCGAAAGCTCACGTACTACGTCGCCACCACGATCGACGGCTTCATCGCCGACCCCGACGGGGAATTCGGCTTCTTCCCCGTGGCCGAGGACATGGCGCGGTTCCTCAACTCGGAGCTGCCCGAGACCGTCCCGACCGCGTTCCGCGGCCAGGCCGGGCTCGACGGCGTCGCCAACAAGCGGTTCGACACCGTCCTGATGGGCCGCGGCTCCTACCAGCCCGCGCTGGACATGGGAGTGACCAGCCCCTACCGCCACCTGCGCCAGTACGTCGTCTCCACCACCATCGGCGAGATCGCCGACCCCGAGGTGGAACCGGCCTCCGGCGATCCGGTCGAGCTGGTGCGCCGGCTCAAGCGGGAGGACGGCCTCGGGATCTGGCTGTGCGGCGGAGGGAAGCTGGCCGGCTCCCTGCTGCCCGAAATCGACGAACTGGTCATCAAGCGGTACCCGGTGGTCATCGGCGCGGGCATCCCGGTCTTCAGCGCGCCGTTCCAGCCCCAGCTGTTCGACCTGGTCGACACCCGCACGTTCAGCAACGGCGCGGTCGTCCTCACCTACGCCAAGAAATAGCCGCTGTCGGTTCCCCGGCCCCTCACTCGACTCACTCGACGAAGGAAGCGCATGCGAAAGCTCACGTACTACATCGGCATGACCATCGACGGCTTCATCGCCGCCCCGGACGGCGCCGCCGACTTCTTCCCGCTGACGCAGGACGTCATCGACTTCATCCGCGACGACTATCCGGACATGCTGCCGACTCATGTCCGCCCCCAGTTCGGCCTCGACGACGGCAACCGGGATTTCGACACCGTGGTACAGGGGCGCGTCACCTACGAGCCCGCGTTGGAAATCGGCGTGACCAGCCCGTACGCGCACATGCGCCAGTACGTGGTGTCCCGGAGCATCGCCGGCAGCCCCGACCCGGCCGTCGAGATCGTCGCCGGCGATGTGCTCGCCAAGATCCGTGAACTCAAGGCCGAGGACGGCAAGGGCATCTACCTGGCCGGCGGCGCCCACCTCGCCGGCGCTCTGCTCCCCGAGATCGACGAGTTGGTGATCAAGCTCTATCCCGTCGTGGCCGGGTCCGGCATCCCTCTGTTCACCGCCGACTTCTCCCCGGCGTTCTTCGAGCTCACCGGTACCCGCGTCCTCGACAGCGGGACGGTCGTCCTCACGTACGTCCGAAAGTGATCGGCGACGCCCGGCGGGGCGCGCCGCACGACCGGGACGGCGGTCAGGGGCGGAAAGCCTTGAGCGTGACCTCGACGAGGGCGTCGGCGTACTCGGCGGTGAGCGGCCCCGAGCGGTGCAGCCACCGCTGGTAGAGGGGGGCGTAGAGCACTTCGAGCACCAGGTCGAGGTCGGCGTCCGCCGCGAGCTGACCCGCCTGCTGCGCGCTCCGCAGCCGCGCCTTCTTCGCGTCGTCCACGGGGCCGGCGAGTTTCTCCCGGTACTGGCCGGCGAGTTCGGGGTCGTTGATGATCTCCGCGTTGAGCGCGCGGATCGGCGCCTCGAAACGCGGGTCGGCGAACTCGGCCACCGTCGCGCGCATGACGAGCTTGAGATCGGCCTCGATGTCGCCAGTGTCGGGCAGTGTGACGCCCTGCCCCTCGGCGTCCCGGCTGAGGTCCAGGAACGAATCGAAGATCACCGCTCCCTTGGACGGCCACCACCGGTAGATCGTCTGTTTTCCCACGCCGGCCCGGGCGGCGATCGCCTCGATCGAGACCCGCGCGTACCCCATCTCGGAGATCAGCTCGCGGGCGGCGGCGAGGATCGCTTGCCGTGACCTCTCGTTGCGGCGGGCGGGGTTCGGCTTCCTGGTGTCCGGCATGGGTTGAGATTACTACCAAAACGAGACGGAACGGTCCGTCTTGACAGCGGTGGCGTTCCGGCACACACTGGAGCGGCATAGCGAGACGAGACGAATCGTCTCGCTAGGAAAGCTCGCTGCTGGAGAAGGAGATGATGCCCTGTGACGACCGGCAAAGTGTGGTTCATCACCGGCGCTTCACGTGGTCTGGGCAGGGCGTTCACCGAGGCCGCCCTCGGCGCCGGAGACCGTGTCGTGGCCGCCGCCCGTGATGTGGAGCCGCTCGCCGACCTGGCCGGGGAGCATCCGGGCGATCTTGTACGGCTTCCGCTGGACGTCTCCGATCGCCAGGCCGTACGCGCGGGTGTGGACCGGGCCGCGGCGGCGTTCGGCCAGCTCGATGTGGTGGTCAACAACGCCGGCGGCCTGTTGTACGGCATGGTCGAGGAGGCCACGGAGGAGCAGATCCGCGCCCATCTCGACGTCAACTTCCTCGGAGCGGTCTGGGTGGCGCAGGCCGTGCTCCCGCACCTGAGGGCGCAGGGAGGCGGGCGCATCCTGCAGGTCACCTCGATGGCCTCCGGCGGCGGGATGGCCTCCGTCGGGTTCTACGGCGCCGGCAAGGCGGCGCTCGACTCGCTCAGCGAGGCGCTGGCGATGGAGGTCGAGCAGTTCGGCATCAAGGTCACCATCGTGCAAATGGGTGGCTACGACACCGGGCTGTTCACGACCGGCACCACGGTGACCCCGCCCCATCCGGCCTATGAGTCCCTGCGGACGAAGATGGCGGAGATGTGGGGCGATGACGCCGGCCCGGACCCGCGCACGGCCGCCCCCGTCATCATGGAGCTGGCCACACTGCCGGAACCGCCCCGCCGGCTGATCCTCGGCAGCCGGTCCTATGACATCGTCCAGGAGATGGACCGCGCCCGAACCGAGCTCTACCAGGCATGGGAGCACCTCAGCCGGATGGCTCCGGGCTGACCGGGGGTGGTTTCTCGGACCGGTCCGCCGAATCGGCCGACGACCCCTCGGAAGGTCGGAGGCGGCCGTCCTGGACGGTGACGGCGTCAGGGGCGTCGCCTGATGTGTGCCGACCGGCTGCCGGCCGTCCACCGCCCGATCCTTGATCGCCGCCCGACGGGTGTTCGGATTTCTCATGTAGGGTGCCGGGCATGGGTAGCGCATTTTGCGCCTGCGCTTTCGCGGGCGCATCTTACGAAAGGCCCCGCCGCGCCTAGCGGCGGGCTGATCTCACCTTTCCCAGTTCCGCCGCACATCGGAGTCATCGCCGGTGCGGCATCGCGTGCTGCCCGGCTCCGACCGTCCAGCGCGGAGCGAACCCATGCATCACCCTTCTCAGGGCGGCCGACACGAACTCGGCCAGAACTTCCTCGTCGATCCCTCGGTAATCGCCACCATCGAACGGCTCGTCGCGCGTACGAGCGGGCCGATCGTGGAGATCGGCCCGGGGGACGGAGCCATGACCCTGCCGCTGAGCAGGCACGGTAGGCCCATCACGGCGGTGGAGATCGACTCCAGGCGCGCCCGGCGCCTGGAACGGCGCACCCTGCAGAACGTCGTCGTCGTGAACACGGACGCCATGCGCTTCCGGTTCCCCCGGCATCCTCACGTGATCGTGGGCAACCTTCCCTTCCACCTGACCACCGCGATCATGCGGCGTCTCCTCGCCGAGGACCGATGGCGCGCGGCGGTGCTGCTCGTGCAGTGGGAGGTCGCCCGGCGCAGAGCGGGCGTGGGAGGGGCCACCCTGCTGACCGCGAGCTGGTGGCCCTGGTACGAGTTCGAGGTGCACTCGCGCGTGCCGGCCCGATCCTTCCGTCCCGTGCCCTCGGTCGACGGCGGCCTGCTCACCATGGTCCGCCGAGAGGCCCCGCTCGTCGCCGACCGCGGGCGGTACCAGGACTTCGTCAAGCAGGTCTTCACCGGCAGGGGGCGCGGACTGCGCGAGATCCTCGACCGGACCGGGCGGCTCGACCGTACGGCGGTGCGCGAGTGGATGCGCGCCGGACGTGTCGCACCGTACGCGCTGCCGAAGGAGCTGACCGCCGAGCAGTGGGCCTCCCTGTGGCACCTCGTCGCCGACGGTGCGGCCGATCGGCCGCCCGTACGGCGCCGCTGACGACCGGCAGGAGTCGGCTGTCGCGACGTGCCTGCGGACTCCCACGCCCTGGACTGATGTGGGAAACACGCGGGCACCCGCGACACCCGGTCTACTGCCCGGTTGTTTTGGCGGGGCCTTCCGGCGCCTCCGTCATGGCACCCGAGTTGGGGGCGGCCGGGCCGGGCACTCGCATTTGGGGGTCGGGGCTGCCGGTCCGGGCACTCGCGTTTGGCGGCCGGGGCTGCCGGTCCGGGCCGTCGCGGGGACGCGACCGGGAGCCCTGCGAGCAGGCGGCCGTGCCGGGCCGCCGGAAGCTGACCGCCCCCACGGGTGCCAGGGCGTGGTGCCCGCGGCCGGGCACGACCGCGGTTTTCCACAAGGTCGGGGTTTTCCACAGAACGGCGGTCGAGCCGAAGCGGGCCGCGGCCCCGCTGCGAGCCTGGCCTTCCGTCGTCCAGTGGAGGTGCCCATGACCGCCAAGATCCTGCTGCCGGTGGCCGCTTCGGTGCGCGCCGAGTATGTCGGCGCCGCTTTCGAAGAGCCCGCCCCCGACGCGGCGGTCGCCGCACTGGTGATGGCCGGTGGCAGGTCAGGAGGCGCGGGGCCGTCGGGAGCCCGGTGCGAGCAGTTGTTCCAGTTCGATACGGAGGGAGGGGATGTCGATGCCCGAGGAGCTGATCACCCGCGCGCCGAGCCCCTCGGCCTCTCGCAGCAGGCCGAGGAGGATGTGGCCGTCGCGGATCTCCTTGCACTTCAGGGCGAGCGCCTCGCGCAGGGACAGTTCGAGCGCTTTCTTCGCTCCTCTGTCGAAGGAGATGTGGCGACCGCTGACGAGCAGACCGCGATGGTCGCGGCTCGGTGCCCTGTCGAGGGCGCCCGGCCCGAACGCCTCCTCCACTCGTTCTCGTACGGCCGCGAGATCGATGCCGATCGCCTCCAGGGCGTCGGCGTCCAGGTCGCCATCCCGAGGATCCGGGCCGGGCTGTGCCCGGAGCAACTCCGCCTCCGCTCGTTCGGAGGTGAGTCCGTGCCCGTGCAGGATGCGCGCCGACATCGTGTCCGGCTGCCCCAGGAGGCCGAGCAGCAGGTGCTCGGTGCCGATTCTGGGGTGATGCAGGCGCCGGGCGTGTGCCTGCGCCTGGGTGACCGCCTGCCGGGCTTCCCTGGTGAACCGCTCGAACATCCCTACTTCTCCCGTCTCAGTAGCCCACGACCACCCGCGTACTTCTTGTGAACCGCCTGCCGGGTGACGCCCAGCAGGACGGCGATCTCCTGCCAGGACCAGCCCTGGGCCCGTGCGCTCTCCACCTGCAGTGCTTCAAGCCGCTCGACCAGCACCCGCAGGGCGCGTACCGCCCTCAGCCCGATGCCCGGATCGCGGCTGCCGGCATCGCTCGCCAGCTGCGCCGTATCGTTCATGCTGTCAACCTAGGTTTACATCCGGCGGATGTCAACCAAGGTTTACGCAACTGCCCGATGACCTCGCCGTTTGAACTTTCGCCTCGCGCTCAGCGCGCTCCGCACAGCCTGGGGTGGCGGCATGAAGCGGCATGAAGCGGCATGAAGCGGCATGAAGGGCACGGAGAGCACGGGCGGCGCGGACGGCGTCGGCAGCGTGGCCGGCACCGGTGGCGCGGTGCCATGGGCGTCTGTATGGGACCGCAGGTCTGGCGACGCGGCCGTCGTTGGCGTCTGCCTGGGGTGGGATGTCTGGCGGCGCGGCCGCCGTTGGCGTCTGCCTGGGGTGGGATGTCTGGCGGCGCGGCCGCCGTTGGCGTCTGCCTGGGGTGGGAGGTCTGGCGGCGCGAATGGCATCCGGCGAGGGCGGGGCCCGGCTGTGATCTGCGGTCCGAGGGAGCCCGAGCCGGCCGGCCCACGTCATCGACGAGTACTGCGTGATGCATGATCGCGCGCATCGAGGCGGGCCGTCCGGCGAGGTCCGGTGTTGGCCTGTCTGCGGCCCGAGGGAGGCCCAGCAGGCCGATGTCACCGGCGAGTGCTGCGTGATCGCGCGCATCGAGGGGGCCGTGCGGCAACGTCGTCGGGGCAAGGTCGGCGACACGCCATCAGGAAAATCGTTTGCCGGGCCGGTGACCGGCCTGTGAGCCTGGAGGACGCCATGCTCTCCTTGCCAGTCGCCGATCCCGGCGTACCCGACGCCCGAAGTCCCATCCGCTACCTGTGGTGGGTCGCCCGTGCCCAGCTCGCTCCGCTGCTGATCGGCATCGGCTTCGCCATCCTGTGGTGGCTGGGCCAGGCCCTCGTGCCTGCCGCCATCGGCACCGCCGTCGACGCGCTGTCATCGAAGGACACAGACGGCCTGGTGCGCTGGTCGTTGGTGCTGCTCGGGCTCGGCGTGGTGCAGGCCGTCGCCGGCGTGCTGCGGCACCGGTTCGCGGTGTTCACCTGGCTGGCCGCCGCGTACCGCACGGTCCAGGTCACCTCCCGCCAGGCCACCCGGCTCGGAGCGACGCTGCCGAAACGGCTCTCGACCGGCGAGGTGGTGAGCGTCGGCAACTCCGACATCGCCCACATCGGCAACGCGATGGACATCCTGCTTCGCGGTACGGGAGCGGTCGTCGCCATCGTCACGGTGACCGTCATCCTGCTCACGTCGTCGCTGCCGCTCGGGCTCCTGGTGCTGATCGGCGTGCCGCTGATGGCCGTCGCCGTCGGCCCACTGCTGCGGCCGCTGCACCGCCGCCAGCACCTGCAGCGCGATCTTCAGGGTGAGCTGGCCACGAGGGCCTCCGACATCGTCGCGGGCCTGCGGGTGCTCCGCGGCATCGGCGGCGAGCAGGTGTTCGCGGCCCGATACCGCGAGGAGTCGCAGCGGGTGCGGCAGGCCGGCGTCCGGGTGGCCTCGGTCGACTCGATGCTCGAAGGCGCCCAGATCCTGCTGCCGGGACTGCTCATCGCCTGCGTGACCTGGATCGGCGCGCGGTTCGCCCTGTCCGGCGAGATCAGCCCGGGTCGGCTGCTCGCCTTCTACGGCTACGCGGTCTTCCTGATCGCGCCGCTCCGGACGCTCACCGAGGCGGCAGACAAGATCACAAAGGGGCATGTCGCGGCGGGCAGGGTCTGCCGGATCCTGTCGCTGACCCCGGAACGGACCGGAGGCGACGCGCCCATGCCGGTCGGCGGCGACCTGCACGACGAGGAGTCCGGGCTGACCCTCCGGCGGGGTCGGCTCACCGCGCTGGCGGCCACGACGCCCGAGGACGCGATCGCCGTGGCGGATCGGCTCGGCGGGTACGCGCCGGGGAACGTGACGCTGGACGGCAGCCCGCTCGACGAGCTGCCGCTGGAACGGGTCCGGCGGCACATCCTCGTCGCGGACAACGCGGCCAAGCTCTTCACCGGCCGGTTGCGCGACGAACTGGACGTCACCGGGACCGCCTCCGACGAGTCGGTACGGCGCGCCCTGGCGGCCGCATGCGCGGAGGACATCGTGGAGGCGCTCCCCGACGGCCTGGACGCCCACGTGGCCGAGTCCGGCCGGGAGTTCTCCGGTGGGCAGCAGCAGCGGCTCCGGCTGGTCAGGGCGCTGGTCGCCGACCCCGAGATCCTGATCCTCATCGAGCCGACCAGCGCGGTGGACGCGCACACCGAGGCGCGGGTGGCCGGGCGGCTGGGCCCGGCCCGAGCCGGTCGCACGACCCTGGTCTGCACCACCAGCCCGCTCGTCCTCGACCACGCCGACACCGTCCTCTTCCTGGAGGACGGCAAGGTGCGGGCCGAGGGCTCCCACCGGGAACTGCTCGCCACCGAACCCGCATACCGGTCCACTGTCACCCGAGGGGAGGACTAGGCGATGGCACGTGAGATCCTGCCGGTCGCCGATGAGGCGCAGGTACGCGCCTACGCGCGGCGGCTCACGCTGAAGTACCCGCGCGAGCTCGGGCTCGCCCTGGGGTTGCACGCGCTGGCCGCGGCGTCGGGCCTGGCCGCTCCACGGCTGCTCGGCGAGCTGGTCCAGGCCGTCGCCGACCGCGACTCCGGTATCAACGTGGACACGCTGGCCCTGGCCATCGCCGGGTTCGTGGTCGTGCAGGCCGTCCTGGTCAGGTTCGCCGTCTACACCTCGTCCCGGCTGGGTGAGAAGGTGCTCGCCGAGCTGCGGGAGGAGTTCGTCGACAAGATCCTCGCCCTGCCGCTGTCCACTGTCGAGCGAGCCGGCTCCGGCGACCTCCTCACCCGTACCTCCCGGGACGTGGACGCCCTTTCGCGCAGCGTGCGGCACGCGGTGCCCGAGACGCTGATCGCGATCGTCACCGGCTTCTTCGTGGTGGGCGCGGTCCTCGTGCTCGACCCCATCCTGGCGGTGCCCTCGCTGCTGGCCGTTCCGGTGCTGTGGATCGCCACCCGGTGGTACCTCAAGCGCGCCAGAGACGGCTACCTCCGGGAGAACGCCGCGTACGCGGAGATGACCGAAGGTCTCGCCGAGACCGTGGACGGAGCGCGGACGGTGGAGGCCCTGGGCCTGCGCGAGCGCCGCCACCGCAGGACCGACGGCGACATCGCCCGGTCCTGGAAGGCCGAGCGCTACACCCTCGGCCTGCGCATGGTGTGGTTCCCGGCGGTCGAGTTCGGCTACGTCATCCCGGTCGTGGCCACCCTGCTCATCGGCGGGCTGTTCGCCACCAAGGGGTGGGTCTCGCTGGCCCACGTCACCGCGGCGACCCTCTACGTCCAGCAGCTCATCGACCCGCTGGACCGGCTGCTGTCCTGGGTGGACGAGCTCCAGGTCGGCGGCGCGTCGCTGGCGCGGCTGCTCGGCGTGGCGGCCGTCAAGGAGGATCGCGTGGTCGGCTCCGCGCGTCCTCAGGGAGAGGAGCTCCGGGCGTCCGACGTGCGCTACTCCTACCGCGACGGTCGCGACGTGCTGCACGGCATCGACCTGGAAGTCCGGCCTGGCGAACGGCTCGCCATGGTCGGTCCCTCCGGCGCGGGCAAGTCCACCCTGGGCCGGTTGCTCGCGGGCATTCACGGCCCGCGCACCGGTTCCGTCGCCGTGGGTGGCGTGCCGCTGGTGGAGCTTCCGCTGGACGACCTGCGCGGTCACGTGGCCCTGGTCACCCAGGAGCATCACGTCTTCCGAGGCACGCTGCGCGACAACGTGCTCATCGCGCGTCCCGACGCCTCGGACGACGACGTCCGGCGCGCCCTCGCGGCGGTGGACGCCTGGGAGTGGGTCGAGCAGCTCGACCAGGGGCTGGACACCGCGGTCGGCTCCGGTCGCACCGCGATCTCCCCGGCGCAGGCGCAGCAGCTCGCGCTCGCCCGTCTCGTGCTGGCCGATCCGCACACGCTGGTGCTCGACGAGGCCACCTCGCTGATCGACCCGCGCGCCGCCCGCGACCTGGAGCGCTCGCTCGCGGCCGTCCTGGAGGGGCGGACCGTGATCGCGATCGCGCACCGGCTCTACACGGCGCACGACGCCGACCGGGTGGCCGTCGTCGAGGATGGCCGGATCAGCGAGCTGGGTTCGCACGACGAGCTGGTCGCGGCGGGCGGTGCCTACGCCGCGCTGTGGCGGAGCTGGCACGGCGGTCCCGGGCACGCGGACGCGGAAAGGTCGGGCGACGGCGGCCTGACTGAGGAGACGCTGGAGCTTCTCGACCCGGAGGACCCGGATCCGGAGAGTCCCGACGCACAGGGCGTCCCGCTTGGGGCGTGACCGTCAGGCGGCCGTCGTCGGCACCCTTAGGTGAGCGTCTCGCTTGGGACGTGAGGCGTCGTGTGGCGGCCGCACCGGGCGTGCCTTGGCAGTTCGACTTCGGCTGTGACCGTCAGGTGGCCGTTACGCGGGTCACCCCTTTGGAGCTGGGTTGTCGTGCGGCTGCGGTGTAGGGGGCGCCAGGGCGTGAGGGGGCCGGGCGGCTGTCGGGCGGGGCAGCCGGTTGCTGGCGCACGTGCAGGGCGGCCCTCCGCACAGAGCTGTGGGCGTACCGCTTCCGTCACGGCCGCCGAGAGGACCCGGTGCCCCTACAGACGCGCGGCAGCGGGTCGCGTGAACGTCGGCGACCGGCCGGGGTTCACGAGCCGGCGGGCGACGCGGGGGATCATTCGGCGGAGCAGATCCCGTTCTCCCAGGCCCAGGCGGCGACCTCCACACGGTTGCGTACCGCGAGCTTGCGCTGCACGTTCGCCAGGTGGGTCTTGATCGTGGCCACCGTGACGTACAGCTCCGCGGCTAGCTCCTCGTTCGTGCGGCCGCGGGCCACAAGGCGGACGACGTCGAGTTCGCGCTGGGTGAGCGGATCGATGAGCCCGCCTGGGGTACCGCCGGAGCGACCACTGGTGCGGGTCGGCTGGAGGGCCATGTGCGCGAGCAGGCGAACGGTCACCGAGGGGGAGATCAGCGAGTTTCCCGCCGCCGCGGCGCGTACCGCCTCGACCAGCAGGGCGGGTGATCCATCCTTGAGGAGGAAGCCGCAGGCACCGTTGCGCAGCGCGGTGTAGACGTACTCGTCGAGATCGAAGGTGGTCGCGATGAGGACGTTCAACGGGTCGGAGATGTCGGGCCCGGCGAGCAGCCGGGTGGCTTCCAAACCGTCCAGTTCGGGCATCCGGATGTCGAGGACGCAGACGTCGGGACGGAGCGCGCGGGCCGCTTCGACGGCGGCGGCACCGTCGGCCGCCTCGGCGACGACCCGCATGTCCGGCTGCGAGTCGAGGATCATCCGGAAAGCCGATCGCACCATCTGCTGATCGTCTGCGAGGAGCAGCCGGATCGTCATGCCGTCATGATTCCAGGCCCGCCCTCCGGCCGTTCTCGGAGGGGTGGCCGGTCAGGGGAAGCTCGGCCAGCACCAGCCAGCCGATGCCCTCCTGCGGGCCCGCCGTGATCCGTCCGCCGGCCTTCTCGACCCGTTCGGCCAGCCCCACCAGGCCGAACCCTCCACCGGTCGCCCTGTCAGAGGAGGCGGATCGCCGGCCGGGCTCTGTGAGCCACGCCCTGGTTCCGGGCCATCGCGTACGGGACCGTCGGCCGGGCCAGGTGAAACGGTCATGAAGTCGCGCGTCGCGACACTCAGGGCCGCGCTCCTCAAGGTCCGGGCCGTCAAGGTCGCGTTTCACCGGGCACGGGTCGGGTGGGCCCACGTCAGGGTCCATGCGCCCGGTCCCGTCGCCAGAGCCGTCCGTACGGCAGGCCGGCCCGGCGGGGGCCGCGCCGTCGTCGCTTACCGACACCTCCAGCCAGCCGGGGACGCCGGGGAGCGGGCGGGCATGGATGGTGACGCGGGTCGCCGTCGGGGCGTGCTTGCGGACGTTCGTCAGGGACTCCTGGACGACGCGGTGCGCCAGATCGACGATCACCGGCGGGACGTACCGGACGGACAGGGCCGGGTCCACGGTGGTGGTGGCGGGCGGTCCCGCGGTTGAGAAGGCGGCGGCGGTCTCGGAGAGCATCGCCGGAAGGCTCCGAGCCGGGCGGACGGGGGCGGGTGTGCCGTCGCGCAGGACTGAGACGACGCCGCGCATCGAGTCGAGGGCCTGCTCACCCGCGGACTCGATGCCCGCCAGCATCCGGTCCAGCTTCTCCGGATCCCCGATCAGATCGGCGCCGACGAACCGCACGGCCTTGGTCTGGGTGACGATCGCGGAGACGTGATGGGCGACGAAATCGTGCAGGTCCCGGGCGTACTCCAGACGCTGCTCCTGGCGGATCGCCGCGTGCTCCCTCGCGCGCAGCAGGTCACGCAGCCGCAGGAGCAGACCGAGCATGATCATCAGCGGCAGGCAGCAGAGGAGCACGGACTCGATCAGCGTCAGGTGAATGTATTCCGAGGGTCGGATCCGTAGGGGAAGCGCCATGACAGCGAGGGACGACCCGGCCGTCAGGGCCGCGGCCTGGAGTGGGGGTGACCGCCGGGCAGCGCGTGCGACGAGCAGCAACAGCGCGAAAAGCTCCGTCATGCCCGGCGTGTGTTCCGGCCGTCGCGTCGCCCACGTACTCGCCAGCGAAAACAGGAAGGACGCGGTGACGGCGACGGCGGTGAGGGAGGGGGACCGGGTCGGAGGCGCGGCCAACGCGGCTACGCACAGCGCCCCGCAGATGACCACGCCCGCCGTCGTCGGTGCGAAACCCGTGTCGAGCCCCTCGGCGAGCAACAGCGCGGCCACCCCGGCGGTGAGCACCGCACCGAGTGCCTGCACCGCGCGAGAACGGGCTCGAAAAACGCGAATCACAGCAGGTCACGCTATATCAGGGGAAAACGCGGCCACCTCCGCCATTCGGCTGAGTGGGCGTCGCCGACGACTCGGTCATCCGGTGGATCCGCCGCCCGGCCTCGGCGTCAGATGATCGACCCACCCCCGGAAAGTCGCGCCCCCTGACAGGCACGCCCATAACACGTCCGGCCCCTGATGTACGTCCGTTCACAGATCCGTCTGACAGATGCCACGACGCGCGCCGCGCAGCCGCGCATCGTCAAGGCGGACGCGCGGTGAACTCGCACCGGTCCGCGCTGTGCACCCCGTGCCGGCCGGGCCGGCCGTCTGCGGTTCGTGCTGTGTGCGGCCCGGCCTGCCGTCGTCCCGACGCCGACGTGCCGGGCCTGCGAGCCGGCTGACGGGTGGGGGAGCCGTGTGACCGGAACGATGAGAGTGAGCCCTCCGATGCCCCAGACGCACCACAGAACGAACGCCGCGCCGCCCTGTTCGGTCGTCGCCATGGCCGAGGACCTGACCAAGGTCTACGGAGAGGGCGAGAGCCGCGTCGTCGCGTTGGCGGGGGTGTCCGCCCGCTTCCTTGAGGGGGAGTTCACCGCGATCATGGGGCCGTCGGGCTCGGGGAAGTCCACATTCATGCACTGCCTGGCCGGACTGGACACCCCGACCTCCGGCACGGCGCGTATCGCTGACACGGACCTCGGCCCGCTCGACGACGCCCGACTGACCCGGCTGCGGCGCGAGCGCGTGGGGTTCGTCTTCCAAGCCTTCAACCTGCTGCCCACGCTCACGGCTTTGGAGAACATCACCCTGCCGTCCGCGCTCGCGGGACGATCCCCCGACCCCGAATGGCTGCGGCACCTGGTCGAGACGATGGGGATCGCGGATCGCCTCGACCACCGTCCCGCCCAGTTGTCGGGAGGCCAGCAGCAGCGGGTCGCGTGCGCCCGGGCCCTGGCCTCCCGCCCTGCGGTCGTCTTCGCCGACGAGCCCACCGGCAACCTCGACTCGCGTTCGGGGGCGGAGGTCCTGTCCCTGCTGCGGTCCTCCGCCCGAGACCTCGGCCAGACGATCGTTATGGTCACCCACGACCCGGTCGCCGCGGCATACGCCGACCGCGCCCTGTTCCTGGCCGACGGCCGCATCGTCCATGAGATGCCGGAGCCGACGGCGGCGGGCGTGCTCGACCTGATGAAGCGGTTCGACGGCCGGACACCGACGCCCTGACGAGCCTCCGACCGCCGCCGCGCTGTCGGCCCTCGCCTGCTCGCCGACAGGTCACCCGGTCGTCAGCGTTCCCGGCCGTCTTCGCGCCCCGAGCCCGCCGCGGTCCGCCGTACCGGCTGTCCTCGCCTCCCAAGCTCGGCGTCCTGCGCGTCCGCGTCCTCGATCGGCGGCCCGGCAAGGATCCCGTGCCGCCGTCCGCATTCTCCGTCACCGCCCCCCCGCGGACCGCCCATGTCCGCCCCGGCTCCGTACTGAAAGACGCCGATGTTTCGCACCGCTGTCCGTACGCTGCGCTCGCATGCGCTCCATTTCGCGATGTCCGGCCTCGCCGTCCTGCTCGGCGTGGCGTTCGTCGTCGGCTCGCTGATCTACACCCAGTCGCTCGAAGCGGCCATGGCCGAGGCGCGGGCCGCGTCCCGGCCGGACCTTTCCGTGGAGGTCCGGCACGACTTCTCCCCGTCGTCGGACTCAGCCCGCCTCGACGAGGCCCTCCTGCGGCGGCTCGCCGCGCTGCCCGAGGTCGCGGCGGCGCGGGGCGCGGCGGAGGGCCGGTCCTTCCTCGTCGGCTCGGACGGCACGCTGGTCGGCTCCCTCGTAGACGCCGCCGGCGTCAACTACGTCCCGGGCAAGGGAGGCACGGACCCGCGCTACCCGCTCACGGCCGGACGCCGACCTCGCGGCGACGGCGAGATCGCGGTCGACGCGCACTCCGCGGAACGCGCCGGATACCGGGTCGGAGAGCGGGTGCGGATCGTCGTCAACGGCACCGCCCGCGCCGTCCGGCTGGTCGGCGTCTTCGACGCGCGCGACGAGCGACTGGCCGCCGACGGCACCCTCACCGCGTTCGACACCGCCACCGCGCAGCGGCAGTTCGCGAACGCCCCGGGCACGTACACGTCGATCAGCCTGACCGCGGCTCCCGGAACCTCGGAGACCCGCCTCGCCCAGCGGGCCCAGGCGCTGCTGCCGCCCGGCCTGGAGGCCGTCACCCGGGCGCGCCTGGACGCCGAGGCCGTTCCCGGTGAAAAGAAGCTGACGATGCTGCTGCTGAGCTTCGCCGGGGTCGCGCTCTTCGTGTCCACCTTCCTGATCGCGAACACCTTCACCATGCTGAGCGCGGCCCGCGCCCGCGAGCACGCCATCCTGCGCGCGATCGGCGCCACCAGGTCGTACGTCACGCGCCTCGTCCTGGCCGAGGCGGTGCTCGTGGGGGTGCTCGCGTCGGCCGCCGGCTACGCGCTGGGCGTCGGCGTCGCCGCCGTCTTGAACGCCCTGTTCGGCGCGACCGGAGACGTCCCCACGCCGCTGCGTCCCTTCACGGCCGGCCCGCCGCTCGCCGCGCTCGCCGTCGGCGTGGGCGTGACCGCGCTGTCGGCCTACATCCCGGCCAGGCGGGGGGCGGCCGTACCGCCTGTGGCGGCCCTGCGCGCGGAGCGGCCCGCCGCCGTCCACGCGTCCCACCGGCGCACGGTCGCCGGTCTGGTCGTCACCGGGCTCGGGGCGGCGCTGACCCTCGTCGCCATGGACGCCGAGGACCTCTTCTTCGCCGCCGTTCCGGTCCTCCTGGTCGGTCTCATCATGGTGACCTCCTGGCTGGCCGAGAGGACCGCCAGGCTGCTGCGTTCGCCCCTGACGCGGCTGGCCGGCGTCCGCGGCACGCTCGCCGTCGAGAACGCCCGCCGCAACCCGAGGCGTACTGCGGCGACCGCCACCGCGCTCATGATCGGCCTGGCGCTGGTCTGCGTCGTGACCGTGATCGCCTCCTCGCTGAGCAGGACGGCCGAGCGGGACGCCGAAAGCTCGATGCTGACCGATCTGCGCGTCGTCCCGGTCGACTTCGCCGAGATCGGCGACGACGCCGCCGGGCGCGTCGCGGCGCTCCCCGGGGCGGCGGCGGTGACCCCGCTCGTCGACACCTCCATCCGGCTTACCGACGACGGCTTCGTCTCGGCGGTCGCGGTCGATCCGGGCGCGATGGCGCGCCTCGCCCTTCTCGACGTACGGCAGGGCTCCCTGGACGGACTGGCCCATGGGATCGCGGTCAGCGAGCAGGCGGCCGCCGCTCACGGCTGGAGCGTCGGCTCGCGCGTCACGGGCACGTTCGTCCAGGCGGACAGGAAGGTGGACCTGCCGGTCGTCGCGGTCTACTCCGGCCCGGAGGCGCTCACCCCTGCCCTGATCTCCACGGCCTCCCTTCCCGAAGCCAGTGGGGCCGTAGGTCGTCCGTCCGTCGGCTCGATCCTGATCAAGGCCGAGCCCGGCCGTACGGCACGGCTCCAGCAGGACATCCGGCGCACACTGGCCAATCCAGCGCTCCTCGTCCAGAACCGGGACGACGTGGTGAAGGAGGCGGTCCGCCCGTTTGCCCCGTTTCTGGCCATCATGTACGCCCTGCTCAGCGTCACGGTCCTGATCGGCGCCCTGGGCGTGATCAACACGATGAGCATGGCCGTCTTCGAGCGGGTCAGGGAGATCGGCGTCCTGCGCGCCGTCGGCCTGGACCGGCGGGGAGTCAGGGCCGTCCTGCGGTGGGAAGCGGCGGTGATCTCGCTGCTGGGTGCCGTGCTCGGCCTCGTCGCCGGCACCCTCGTCGGAGCGGCCGTGGTCGCCGGGCACGACGGCGCGCTGCTCGTCATGCCGTGGGACCGGCTGGCCCTGCTCTTCGCCGCGACCCTCGCGATCGGCGTGCTCGCCTCGACGCCGCCAGGGCGCAGGGCCGCCCGGATCCCGGTGCTGCGCGCACTCCGGTCGGACATCGAGTGATATGTCCCGGGGTGCCTCCCGGTGAAATCGGGGAGGCACCCCGGGATGCGTCTTAACCCAGAGCCCGCTTGAGGAAGTCGAGCTGGAGGAGCAGCAGGTTCTCCGCGACGACCTCCTGCGGTGTCATGTGCGTCACCCCGGACAGCGGCAGCACCATGTGCGGGCGTCCGGCGGCGAGCAGCGCCGAGGACAGCCGCAGTGTGTGCGCGGCCACGACGTTGTCGTCCGCGAGGCCGTGGACGAGCAGCAGCGGCCGCTCCAGCTTCTCCGCGTCGGCGAGCAGCGACGACCCGTCGTAGTGCCCCTCGTCCGGGTGGCCGAGGTACCGCTCGGTGTAGCACGTGTCGTACAGCCGCCACTCCGTCACCGGAGCGCCCGCGACCGCCGCGTGGAACACGTCAGGACGCCGGAGCACGGCCAGCGCGGCGAGATAGCCGCCGAACGACCAGCCGCGGATGCCCACCCGTGACAGGTCGAGGTCGTACTGCTGCGCCGCGCCGTGCAGCGCCTCGACCTGGTCGTCGAGCGTGATGGTGAAGTCGTGCAGCAGCTCGCGCTCGAAGGCCGGGCCGCGGCCGGGAGTGCCCCTGCCGTCGGCGACGATCACCGCGAAGCCCTGCTCGGCCCACCACTGGGACTCCAGGAACATCCGGCCGGAGGCGAGTACCCGCTGCGCGCCGGGCCCGCCGTACGGGTCCATGAGGACGGGCAGCTTGCCGCCGCCCGGCTCGTACCAGGAGGGGAGCAGCACGGCCGTGGCCAGGTTGCGCTTGCCGGTCGGGACGAACGTGACGCGCAGGTCGAGTCCGGGCCGGGCGGCGTGGGAGTCGATGTGGCCGCGCAGCCGTCCCTCACGGAAGACCCGGGTGACGGAGGTCTGGCCCTCCAGGGTGGAGCCGATGACCAGCGTCGTCCCGCCGGCCGCCGTGCCGCTGTAGACGCCCGGCTCCTCGGGGCTCACGTGCGCGAGGACGCCGCCGGTGCAGGTCCAGACCTGCACCTCGGTGGGGTCGGCGCTCGCCTGGAACAGGATGGTGTCGCCGTCCACGGCCAGCACCGAGCGCACCTGCAGGGTCGGGGGCGTGACCGGCCGGTCGCCGACGATGAGGCGCCGCCCGCCCTCGGAGTCGGCCACCCACACCAGGGTGCCGTCGGAGAGCCGGGCCGGGACGCCGGCGACGACCTCCACCCAGGCCGGGTCCATGTCCTCGCGCACCAGCGCGGGCGCGGACGCCGGGTCCTCCGTCGTGAAGAGCCGCATGGCCTTCTGGTCGCGCGGCATCGTGACGATCGCCAGGCCGTGGTCGTCCCACACCGCCGTGACCAGGTACTCGTCCTCGTACGGCACCGGGGTGCGTGAGCCGTCCAAGCCGAAGACGTACAGCTCCGTGCCGGCGTTGGGCGTGCCCGCCGCCGGATAGGCCACGGTCACCGGATCGGACGCCGGGTTCGCCGGGTCGGCGATGTGCCAGCGCATGACCGGGGACTCGTCCACCCGCTCGACCAGCAGCGCGTCGCCCGACGGCGACCACCAGTAGCCGCGCATCCGGTCCATCTCCTCGGACGCGATGAACTCGGCCAGGCCGTACGTGACGCCCTCCTCGGCGGCGACCGCGACGTCCTCGTCCGTCTCCAGGTCGCGCACCCGCAGCACGCCCCCGGTCACGTACGCGACACGGGTGCCCTGCGGGTTCAGCCGCGGGTCGATGATCGGCCCCGGCGTCTCCAGACGGCGTACGTCGCCGGAGGCGAGATCGACGAGGTGAAGCGCGCCGGAGAGGGCGAAGACGGCCTTCTCGACCGCGGAGTCGGTGGCATAGGCCACCACGCCGCCCGCCGCCTCCCGGGCCCGCTCGCGGCGGGCGCGCTCCTCCGGCGGCAGGTCCTCGTCGGCGGCGCCGAGGCCCATGGGGTCCACGACGAGCCGCTCCGCGCCGGACGCGACGTCGAACTCCCACAGACACGTCACCGGATCGGTGCCGGACCTCGACCGGAGGAAGATCACCCGGCCGCCGTCGGGAGAGATCGTGAAGCCGCGCGGGACACCCAGGGTGAAGCGCCTGGTCCGGGCAAACAGCCGGGGAAAGCTCTCAGTCATAGCTCCCCATCCTGCCAGCTAGGCTCGAAGCATGACTGATCGGCGATTGCTGCTCGTACACGCTCATCCCGACGACGAGTCGATCGGCACGGGGGCCACCATGGCGAAGTACGCGGCCGAGGGCGCCCATGTCACGCTGGTGACCTGCACGCTGGGCGAGGAGGGCGAGGTCATCCCGCCGGATCTCGCGCACCTGGCCGCCGATCGGTCCGACACCCTCGGACAGCACCGCATCGGCGAGTTGGAGTCGGCCTGCCGGGCGCTCGGCGTCGCCGATCATCGCTTCCTCGGCGGCCCCGGCCGCTGGCGCGACTCGGGCATGATGGGCGCCCCCACCAACGAGCGCCCCGACTGCTTCTGGCGGGCCGATCTCGACGAGGCGGCGGGTGAGCTGGTCGCCGTGATCCGCGAGGTCAGGCCACAGGTGCTCGTCACCTACGATGAGAACGGCTTCTACGGCCACCCCGACCACATCCAGGCGCACCGCGTGGCCATGCGTGCGGTCGAGCTTGCCGCCGATCCGGGTCATCCGGGCGGCGAGCCGTGGCGGGTCGCCAAGTTCTACTACACCGCCATGCCCAGGTCGGTCATGAAGCGCGCCGCCGACGCGCTGCGCGAGGCCGACGTGACGTTCTTCGAGGAGGACGTGGACGCCCTGCCCTTCGGCTGCACGGACGAGGAGGTGACCACGGAGATCGACGCCCGCGCCCATGTCACCGCCAAGCTCGACGCGATGCGCGCGCACGCGACGCAGATCGCGGTCGACGCCCCGTGGTTCGCGCTGTCCAACAACATCGGCCAGGCGGCGCTCGGCGTCGAGCACTTCATCCTCCACTCCGGCACTCCTGGCCGGCCCGGCGTCGGCGCGCCGTACGAGGCCGGGGGCATCGGCGAGCCGTACAACCGCGAGGACGATCTCTTTGCAGGCATCGACTAGTCACCCGGAGACCGGCAGGGAGCCGGTCGAGTCCCCGGTCGTCACCGGCGCGGCCTACGGCATGCTCTTCGTGCTCGGGGTCGTCCTCGGCGTGGTCGGCGGCTTCGAGCACGCCTGGTACGTCGGAGACGTGCCGGTCGCGGCGATCGCGTGGCTGGCCGTCCTGTTCGCCGTCCCGTTCGCGATGGGGCGGCTTCTCGGCGGCAAGCTGGGGGCCGTGCTGCCCGCGGCCGGCTGGATGCTCGTCTCCTTCTTCCTGGCGGAGAAGCAGGCCGCGGGAGACCTGGTCATCGCGGGGAACTCCGCCGGATACTGGTATCTCTACGGCGGCGTGGCGGCCTTCGTGGTCGCGATCCTGATCGCGCCGTCACGGGGGTCGTGGCTCCTCAGGCGCTGACCAGCTCGTACGGATGGCGGTGAGCGGGACGGCATGAGATGGCACCGGGTCCGGCAGGTCGTCAACGTCGTCAACCTCTCCACCCCGGCCGGCCTGCTGATCGCGCGGATCGGCGGCGCCACCCCGCGTAAGGGGGAGAACGGCCTGATCTTCGCGCACGGCTACCGCATCCCGTTCCCTGTCGCCGGGGCGTTCACGGTCGGCAACGTGATCCTCACCAAGAACGCGGACGGCTACCTCGTCGGCGAGCTGCTCGACCACGAGTCCCGGCACGCCACGCAGTACGTGCTCTGCGCCGGGCTGCCGATGCTGCCGCTCTATCTGCTCGCGGCCGCGGTGTCGCTGCTGATCTGCGGCGACCCCGCCTCGTACAACGTGTTCGAACGGCTGGCGGTCCTGGAGGACGGCGGCTACGCCCGGCGGCGCCCCTGGTGGCGCCGAGCCCGTGACACCTAGATCAGAGCCCGCTCCAGCGCGTCGAAGGAGCGATTGAGCAGGACGATGTGGTCGTCGCGGATCTTCTCCGGACGATCGCCGTCGAGCAGCCGCCGGAAGCTGATCGCGTACGTCGAGCGGACGGCGGCGACGACGAGCGCCGCGGACACCCGTGACCAGGGGCCCTTGGCCTCGACCTCCTCGAACAGCTTCGCGAGCAGGTCCTCGACCTCGTCGCCGAACTCCCTGACCCGTGCCCGCAGGGCGGGAGAGTCCACCACGACGCGCAAGAAATGCTCGTATCCCTCGCCGATCCCTCCCAAGGGGTGGCCCTCGCGCACGAGGCGCACGGCGGTTCGGCGCAGTGCGGTCAGCGGCTCCATGCCCGCCGGACGCTCCCGGACCGTCCGGGCGATCAGGTCGGTGGCCTGCGGGATCCGATCGAGGAAGAGGTCCTCCTTCCGCGGAAAGTAGTTGAAGACCGTCTTCGTGGACACCCCGGCGGCCTCGGCGACCTCGGCGACGGTGACCGCGTCGAACCCGCGCTGCATGAAGAGCCAGGACGCCGTGTCCGAGATGTGCTGCCGCGTCTCCTGCTTTTTCCGCTCCCGCAAACCGCTCATGCGCAAAAGTATAGTTGAAGAAAACTTTTAGCGAGAGTATGTTTCTAGCGACGGCAACGATCGAGGAGGAGCACATGCGGTACGACGCGGACGTCGTGGTGGCCGGGGGCGGGCCGGTGGGGCTGATGCTGGCATGTGAGCTGCGGCTCGCTGGAGCGTCGGTCACCGTGCTCGAACGGCTGACCGCGATCGACCCCACCATCAAGGCCGGATCGCTCACGGTCCCCACTGTGGCGGCGCTCCACCGGCGGGGTCTGCTGTCGCAGTTGGAGGAGGCACAGCGGCACAACCTGCAGGGGTTCGCGCCGCGTGCGAAGGCGGGGCCGAAGTTCATCGGGCACTTCGGCGGAATCATGCTCACCTCCGAGCATCTCGACCCGTCGCGTGACGCCGGGGAGCACGGCCCGGCGGCCGGCATCACCGTCGTCGCCCAGCAGCAGGTGGAGGCGATCCTCGCCGAACGGGCCGCGGAGATCGGGGTGGACGTACGCCGCGGTGTCGAGGTGACCGGCATCGCCCCCGACGACGACGGCGTCACGGTGACCACCGATCAGGGGCCGGTCCGCGGCCGGTGGCTGGTCGGCTGCGACGGGGGGAGAAGCACCGTAAGGAAGCTCGCCGGGTTCGACTTCCCGGGCACCGAGCCGGAGATCACGGCCTACCAGGCCATGGCCGAGATGGAAGGCACCGAGGCCCTGGCGATGGGCTGGCACGCCACCTCGACCGGCGTTTACGCGTACGGCCCGCACCCGCGCCGCATCCTCGTCGCGGAGTTCGGCGGCACGCCCGCCGACCGCGACGCACCCGTGACCGCCGCGGAGCTGGAAGCGTCGATCAGGCGCGTCACCGGAGTGGACGTCGTGGTCACCGCGGTCGACAGCGTGACCCGGTTCACCGACAACACACGCCAGGCGAGCACGTACCGGCGCGGGCGGGTGCTGCTGGCCGGGGACGCCGCCCACGTCCACCCGCCCTTCGGCGGGCAGGGGCTCAACCTGGGCATGGGGGACGCGGTCAACCTGGGGTGGAAGCTCGCCGCGGTGATCCGGGGCCATGCTCCGGACGGCCTGCTGGACACCTACACCACCGAGCGGCACCGCGTCGGCGCCTGGGTGCTCGACTGGACCCGCGCCCAGATCGCCATCATGCGGCCCGACCCGCACGCCAGGGCGCTCCGGCAGGTCATGACCGATCTGGCCGGTACGACCGACGGCACGACGTACCTCGCCGGCAGGCTTTCCGGAGTCTGGCAGCGCCTCGACATCCCGGGTGACCATCCGCTGGTGGGCACGAACGCGCCCGACCTCGAACTGGCCGACGGCTCCCGGCTTGCCGACCACATGCACGACGGCCGGGCCCTGCTGCTCGACCCGTCCGGCGAGTTGAGCGTCGCCGCCCATGGATACGACGACCGGCTGAAGGTGGTCGACGGGCCGCTCGGCCTGCTCGTCCGGCCCGACGGGATCGTCGCCTGGGCGGGCGACGCCGGTGCCGAGCCGTACGGGCTGGACAAGGCCCTGTCGACCTGGCTCGGCGCCCCCCGCTCATCGGCTGCCGCGTAGGCCCGCCCGGCCGGAGCCGTACGGCGGGTCAGACCTTCCCGATGTCCGAGGACAGGTCGAGCCCCAGGACGTGGTCGAGATGCAGGAACGTCTCGAAGCGCGCCCCCGGAGCCACCGAGTCGTCGGTCTCCAGCTCGCGCACCAGCCGCAGCGCGCGCGGCGTGTCGAGGTCGTCGTCGAGCGCCTCACGGACCGCGGCGGCCCGGTCGGCGGCGATCGGCGCGCTCGGCGACTCCGCCCAGCGGGCGACCCGCCCCCGCCAGCGCCGCACCGTCCGGTCGGCCGAGCGCAGCAGCTCCCAGGTCAGGTTCACCGGTTCGCGGTAGTGGTGCTCCAGGAGCGCGAGTCGTACGGCCAGCGGGTCGAGCCCGGACGCCTCCACCTCGGCGAGCAGCGAGCCCGCCGCCTCGCCTCCCTCGAACAGCAGCGGCCCGCCCACCACCCGGTGCCGGCCGTCCGGGCCGCCGTCGCCGAACACCAGATCCACCGGCTCCCCGGCGTACGGCAGCGGTGAGAACGGATGGACGTTGAGCGCGAGCGGCGCGGCGAGCTCGCGCGCGGCGCCGAGGGCGAGCACCCGCAGGCCCTGCCGCTCGGCCAGCCGCCGCACCAGGTCGGGCAGCAGGTACGCCAAGGGGTCCGGTGACGCGGGGACGTGTATCCGCAGCGCCCGCGCCCCGGCCGGGACGACCTGTTCGACGCTGTTCCGCAGGGTGTCGTGGAGCCGCAACATGCTCCGAGCCTAGGCCGTGTCCGGCACGCCGTGCCCTGCCGCGCGGCCCGGATGGCGTCGCCCACCCGCGATCAGCGGGGGCGAACATGATCGGTCGCTCGCCGCGATCGTGCTCGATGCTCCGGGGCCTCAGGAGTCGAGAAAACCGAGGATGTCCCGGTCGCCACGCTCCCGCAGCCGGGCCATGACCTCGTCGCGGGCCGCGCCTTCCGGCAGGCCGATGCGCGCCCCGATGAGCCGCAGGCCCTCGGCCTCGGAGGCCACCGGAGCGGTGTAGCCGATCAGGTGCAGCGCCCGGTTGAGCGGGGCCAGGCCGGGTGCGACGGCCGGAAGGAAGCGGGTCAGCAACTCGCCGCCGTCGGAGACCGTCAGGAAGACGTGGTCGCCCTCCGACGCGTTGTATCCCGCGAGCACCGGCCGGATGGACCCCATCGTCGGCTGGTTGTGCCAGCTGATCACCACGTCCCCGGACGGGGTGGATGCGGTGAGCTGGCCGCCGGGGGCCATCCCGAGGTGCGCGGCGAACCCGGTCGGCAGCGGCGACCCCGAGCCGCGCAGGTGCTCGGGGTTGACGTCCACCCGGTGCCACCAGCGGCCGTCCCTGCTGCGGAAGCAGCGGCGGGTCATCGACACGTCCCGGCGCGGCTGGTACGGCTCGGCCTGCTCCTGGCCCGCCACCCGGATCCAGCCCCGCTGCGTGCGCTCGAACCCCGGTCCTCCCGCGTACGCGCGGACGGAGCTCTCGCTCACCTCGTACCGGGAGGTGAGGTTGTTGACGATTGTGCTGACCGACGCCTCGCCACCCGCCCGCTCGATCTCGCGGGTGATCATCTCGCGGATGCCGAGGTACTCCTCGCCGCCCCAGCGGCGCAGGCCGTACTTGTTGCGGTCGAGGCGCAGGAACCGGTCGTCCGCGGTGAGCTGGTTGCGGATGCCGACCAGGCTGTAGTCCTCGCCGATCCGAGCCTGGATCTCCTCCGGCGACAGCGCGGTGCCGGCGACGGCCAGCACGGCCTCGGCCTTGTCGTTGACGCTGCGCGGCCACGGGACCACGTGCCCCTCCAGCACGCGCAGGTGCGGCACGGCGGCGAGCCAGCGCTCGGCGACGTCCTCGCGTACGCCGAGCTGGGCGGTGAGGGACACCGCCTCGGCGACCGGGCGCGGGCCGTCGGCGAAGAGCTGCCGCGTCTTCTCCCGTAGCTCGTCGGCGCCTCCGGCGACCAGCCAGCCGTCCACCTGGTCGTAGCCGCTGAGCAGCGTGCGCAGGAACCGCCAGGCGGGGATCCCCAGCGTGGCCAGTTCGGCGCGGTGCCACGGCACCGCCGCCGCCAGATCGTCGGCCGGTACGGCGGAGCCGAGACGGCCGCGGAGCCAGTTCAGGTGCGCGGTCAACGGGGCGGCGTCGGGCGAGGCGAGCCACGACTCGACGTGGTCGCGCAGGTCGCGCTCTATCTGCCGGATGCGCTCGCGGGTCACCGAGAACCGCTGGGCCAGCTCGTCCAGCGTCACCCGCTGCTCGGCGTAGAGCCGGTCCCTTGCGATCGCGCGCTGCCGGTCGTCGAGCTTGGCGAAGACCTCGTCGATGATCTCGGGAATGGGGCGCTCGGGCAGCGCGGGCGCGACCGGGGCGCCGGGCTCCTCCTCGATCGGCTCGGTCTCCAGGAGCTTGCCGATGACGTCGGCGAAAAGGTTCTGTACCGCGTCGCGCGGGCCGGGTGTCTGCAGGCTCTCCTGCGGGTTGGTGAACCTCAGCAGCGGCAGGATGTCCCCGAGCGCCAGGTGCCCCCAGCACGCCGTGGTGAGATCGACCAGCCGGGAGACGACCCGTTCGATCCCCACCGCCGCACACGCCCGATCGAGGGGAATCGCCTGCCACCACGCGTCTGGGAGACCGGGGTCGCTCGCGATCGGCTCGACCTGACTGGGGGCGGTCCAGCGCAGAGGAGGCACGATGTCGCTCAGGCTAAGGTTCATGCAGGTCCAACCGGCAAGGGGAATATATCCGCAGTTCAGACTAGGGGATCAGGCGGGTAGGAAGGGACTTGCACGTCCGGTGTGGGACACATAGAGCATCTCGCTGGCCCGTGTGCACGCCACGTAGAGGAGCCCCCGTTCGCGTTGCAGATCGTGAGCCCGAGCCGTCGGATCCTCGCCGGCCGGGGTCAGTGCCTCGGGTGCCGGCACGATTCCGTCAGCCACGCCTATCACGGCCACCCGACGGAATTCCAGCCCCTTCATGCCGTGCAGCATCGTCACCTTGACGCTGATCCCGGCCTGCTGCAGCGCCGCGCGCGCGGCCCTGACCAGGTCGGTGCTCCGGGCCGCCACGGCGATCTCGCTCTCGGGCACGCCGTCCGCCAGCCACGACGAAAGGTGGGACACCAACCCGGCGAGCTCCGCCTCCTGGGAGACGTATCCGAGGACCGTCGGGCGCGGCCCGTGCTGCAGCGCGCGATAACCGTGCAGCTCCGCGATGCCCTCGACGAGGCCGTCCGCGGGACCGCCGCCGCGCAGCCGGATGCCGAACGAAAGGATCTCGTGCGGCAGCCGGTAGGAGATCTTGAGGTGGAACCTCCGGACCGGGATGCCGAGCCCGGCCAGCGCCACGCGGGTGTCGAACATCCGCTGGTGCGGGTCCCCGACGATGAACATGTCGTTCGGGGCGAGCGGCACCGCCGCCCGCAGCAACCGCCACTGCGCCGGGTGCAGGTCCTGCGCCTCGTCCACCACGATGTGCCGGTACGGCTCCCGCCCCGGAGCCTCGTCACCCAGCATGTCGCCGGTGGACCGGCCCAGCAGCTCCGCCGCCTCGGAGGCGAGCTGGAGCAGCGTGCGGCGGCCCGACTCCCGCAGCCGCTCCTCGACGTGCTGCACGGCCCGCCAGACGGTGGTGCGGATCTCCGGGGACAGCTCGACCGTGCGGCCGGAGCGCGGGGCGGCGAGGTACTCGTCGAGGGTGCGCAGGTTCTGCGAGAGGATCACCTGTTCCCACTCGCGCAGCAGGAACGCGGCGCCGAACCGGCTGCCCGCCGCCTCCTTCCACAGGGCGGCCAGGTCGCCGGTGCCGACGAGGGTCGGCGGACGGCCCTCCGCCTCGGACACGATCCGGTGCGCGAGGCGGTCCACGTTGCGTACCTCGATGCGCTCGCGCACCGCCTCGTCGTCGATGATCAGGTCGAGCCGCGCGGCCAGCTCCGATGCCAGCGCCTGGGAGAAGGAGACCAGCAGGACGGGTCCGCCCCCGGCCCTGGCGAGATAGGCGGCCCGGTGCAGGGCGATGACGGTCTTTCCGGTGCCCGCGCCTCCGGTCACCAGCGTGGGCTGGTCGTAGCGCTCCCAGTTGGCGTAGGTGTGCTGCGGCGGATAGAGGAACGTGGCCCAGTGAGGGGCGTTGAGTATCCGCTCCAGCTCCTGCTGGCTGGTGGCGAAGGCCGCCTGCCCCGGGCTGCGCCGCAACGCCGCCACCAGGTCGTCGGGGTCGATCTCGCCGGGCTCCATACAGCGGCAGCCGTCCAGCTCCGACCAGGCGGCGGCCAGCGAGCCGCCCTTGGCCAGCGCCATCAGCGGCGCGAGCTGGCTCTCCGGCAGGAACGGCTCGATCCCGGTGAGGTGCGCCTCCGACGCCATCAGCCGCAGCAGCGGGAGCAGGGTCGGGTCGATGCCGATGTCGAGCAGGTCGTTGTCGCAGAACGTCTCGAACAGGCGGTCCTCGCTACGTTGCGAGGCCCGGTGCAGCGCGGCCTCCGACTCGTCGATCGCCACGGCGTCCCACACCTCGACGACGCCGATGGCCGAGTTGACGCCGACGCGGTGCCGCTGCGCGTACGACCACGCCTCGTCGTCCGGCAGCACGGTCAGCAGCCAGTAGGTGTCCTCCTGCCGTACGACGACGCCGCGGTGGCCCGCGGACAGGCGCAGGGTGGCCACGCGGGGGTCCCGGCCGTTGCGCACCCGCTCCGGATGCGGCGCGGCGAGGGAGTTGTGCAGGAACCGGCGCAGCGCGACGGCGGCGTCCCGCCGGGTCTGGTCGTCCAGCGCGGCGAGCTTCCTGACGAAGTCCGGTGAGAAGGCGAGGCTCGGCATCTCCGGCTAACCCAACAGGGAGAGGATGTCGCGGTCCCCTCGCTCTCGAAGGCGGGTGAGGAGTTCGGTCTCGCCGGCGGGACCGGGCAGGCCGATCCTGGTGGCGATGACCCGGCACGCCTGCTCGCGGGTGCCCCCGGGCGCCGTGTAGCCCACCAACCGGAGCGCCCGCGCGGTCGCGTCCCCGCCGCTCGCCGCCGGCAGGTGCCGTACCCGCAGCATCCCCTCGTCCGAGAGCGTCAGGAAGATGTGGCTTCCCTCCTTGGCCGCCATCTCCGTGAGGATCGGCTGGAGCGATCCGAGGGCCGGATGGGCCTGCCACGAGAGCGTGACGTCCCCGGCGGCGCTTCGCACGGTACGGCTGCCGCCGGGCGAGAGCCCGAGATAGGCGGCGAACCCGCTGGGCAAGGAGATCTCCGCTCCTTCCAGATGCTGCGCGGTCACGTCGACCCGCAGCCACCAGCGCCCGTCGGGCTGGCGGAAGCAGCGCCGGGTGAGCGCGACGTCCTTCAACTGGCCTTGCTGCATCGCCGGCGCCGCCGGCGGGACACCGGGCGCGGCGCCCGGCGCGAAGCCCGGATCGAGCCCCGGAGCCGGCCCGGGCGCGCCCTGCGGCGCTCCCAGAGACATGTGCGGGGCCGGCGCTCCCGGCGGCGGGCCGGGGACCGGAGCGGGAGCGGGCACCGGTGGCTGCGCGGGTGCGGGCGCGGGAGCCGGACGGGACGCGTTGCCGCTCTGCATACGGAGCTGCGGCACGTGCTCCAGCCACTCCTTGGCGACCTCGGGGTGGATGCCCAGCGAGGCGACCAGCTCCAGCGCGCGGGCGACGGTCGGCGGCCGCTCGGCGCCCAGGATGAGGGCGCGCGTCTTCTCGTGCAGCTCGCCCAGTTCACCGATCACGAGCCAGTTTACCGAGACGCGGTGCTCCGGCAGCGTGGTCAGGACGAACTGCCACGCGGGCACGTCGAGCGAGGGCAGGTCGGCGCGATGCCAGGGGGCGGCGTCGATCAGCCGGGACTTCGGCGCGGCCACGCCCAGCGTCTCCGCGACCCGCTTCACGTGCTCGCCGTACGGCACCGCCTCGGGCCCGGCGAGCCACTCCGCCAGCCGCGCGCGCAGCGACTCCTCGATCTCGCCGATGGCCGCGACGGGGATGGCGAGCAGCTTGGCCAGCGCCTCGGCCGCCGTGGGGACCTCGGCGAAGACCCGGTTCTGCGCGACCATCCATGACTGGTCGTCCAGGCCGGCGAACACGGAGTCGAGCAGGGCGGGGAAGTCGGGTTCCTCGACGGGGCCGCTCTCGGACGCGGCGGCCGCGCCTCCGTCCGTCTCCGCGCCGCCGTCGGGGGCGCTTTCAGCGGAGCTCTCGGAGACCGCGGCCGGGTCGTCCCCGCCGTCCGGGACTTCCTCGCTCTCCGGAGCGGATCCTGCGCCGTCGGATCCTGCGCCGTCGGATCCTGTGGTGCTGTCGGGCGCCTCCGGGCCATCCGGGGCCGCCGTCGCGTCGGCGGCGCCGTCAACGCCGTCAACGCCGTCAACGTCGCCTTCGGCGGCGTCGAACGCCTCGGCGCCTTCCGCGTCTTCCGCGCCATCGGTCCCGGCATCGGACTCGGCATCGGACTCGGCCTCGGTGGGGCGCCCCGGTGCGACGGGCGGGCCAGCACCAGGAACAGGCCGGGCTGGGGCGTTCTCGGGGGCGGCCTCGCGAGCGTCCGCGGAGTCGTCCGGCGCCTCGCTCTCGACGGCGTCGGGGGTGGCGTCGACCGCGGCCGGGTTCTCCTCCGGCGGGTCGGCGGGACCCTCCGGCGAAGCCGCAATGTCCTCGGCCGAAGCGGCGACGTCCTCGCCGTCCTCGGCTTCCTTGACGTCCTCGGCGTCCTCGGCGTCCTCGGTGGCGTCGGACTCGCCGGGAGCGGGTACGGCGTCGGCGGACGCGGGCTCCTCCGCCGGGGCGCCCTCCAGGTGAACGGATCCCTCGGACGCCTCGTCGCCGGGACCGGCTACGAGGGCGGGCGCGGCGGGGCCGCTGGGAAGGGCGTCCAGGTGCTCCGGCAGAACCGGCGCGGCGTCCGAGACGCTCTCCGCGAGAGCCGGAGCCATCTCTGAGAGAGCCGGCGCGGAGTCCGGGAGAGCCGGAGCGGCCTCTGCGTGAGCCAAAGCCGAGTCCGGGAGAGCCGGAACGACCTCCGACAGACCCGCCGACGCTTCGGGCAGGCCATCCGAAGCCTCCGGGAGACTCTCCATGAGAGCCGGAGTGATCAGAGCCTCCGAAGCCGTGGACGGACTCTCCGGAGCCGCCTCCGCCGGAGCCGGCAGGGCATCCGGGACGTTCTCCGAAGCCTCCGGGAGGGCCGGCGGGGCATCCGGGACGCTCTTCGAAGCCTCCGCCGGAGCCAGCGCGGAGTCCGGGATGTTCTCCGAAGCCTCCGGGAGGGCCGACGCGGCCTGGGCCGGGCTCTGGGCCGCGGCGGGGAGGCCCTGCTCGGCGGCGCCTACGACAGCGGCGTCTACGACAGCGCCGCCTACGGCAGGCGACCGCCGCGTCCCGGCGAGGCGGGCGAAGACGGCGGTGAACAGCGCGGTCAGGACGGGGCGGGCCTTGATGAACGCCTGGTCGGACAGTTCGCGGGCGGACAGCGAGAGCAGGCCCGGCCAGGACCCGGCGCGATCCAGGGCGATGGCGACCTGCGGGTCGTCCGCGTCGTCCGGGTCGAGCACGTGCAGGGCGGGCAGCACGTCGCCGACGGCCGCCGCGGGCCACTGCTCCAGGGCGAGCTCGGTGACCAGTCCGCCCAGAGCCTCGGGGCCGAGTACGGCGAGCACGCGGGAGACGGGCAGGCTACGCCACCACGCCTCCGGCAACGCCCCCTCGGCGGCGCTCGGCCGGGCGTCCGGCGGGAGGTCGTCCACCGGACGGGAGAGCGCGGTCAGCGTTCCGATGCGGGCGGCGTCACTCCAGCGCAGCGGTGGCACAAGGTCACTCAGGCAGAAGTTCATCGCTTTCCCATCAGTCTGTACAGCCAGACCATAGTCTGACAAATCCCCTAGAACATCGGGAGTTTCGTCAGCGACGAACGGCGGCGAAACGGAGTCGTACGTAGTCGGCCACCCACCCGGACTCCCGCCTCAGCGCCGGGGCCGCGAGCTCGTTCACCCTGCGTAGGAGAGGCTCGACGAGCGCGGGCGGCACCCCGTCGAGGAGCGATCCGGCGAACATCCGCACCCAGTCGGCCGCGCCGCCGGGACACTCGTCCAGCGGGGTCGGGCGGTCGACGTATTCCAGGATCCGTACCGTGAAGCCGCCGTTCTCCAGCCGGACGGCGTACTCGGCCGGGGTGGGGAAGTACCACGGCAGCTCCGGCTCGCGCAGCCCGTGCTCGCGCCAGGCGGTCCGCATCGCGGAGGTCAGCGTGGCGCAGTTGCCCGCGCCGCCCAGTTCGGCGACGAACCTGCCGCCCGGCCGCAGGGCCATCCGCACACACGAGATCACGGCATCGGGGTCGCGGCTCATCCAGTGCAGCGCCGCGTTCGAGAACACCGCGTCGTACGGCTGGGCCACGGTGAAGTCGTCACCGTATCCGACGGTGAAGTCGAGGCCCGGGTACTGGGCGATCGCGGTCTCGATCATGGCGGCGGAGCCGTCGATGCCCAGGACGCTCGCGCCTCGCTTGGCGATCTCCGCGGTGAGCACGCCGGTGCCGCAGCCAAGATCGAGGACACGCTCACCCGGCTGCGGGTCGAGGAGCTCCACCAGTGGTACTCCATGGGCCGACACGTAGCCGAAGGAGGTGTCGTAGGCGCGAGCGTTCCACCGCGTGAGACTGGGGGTTTCGTATCGCAAGATCGGCTCGCATTCTCGTGTGTGCAACACTTTACGGCTTCGCCGAACTCGCGACCGCTATCAGCCGATTTGCCGGGACCAGTACTTCTGCAGGTAGGACTTCGCCTCGTCCTGCTGCGGAATCGTGAGGATCACCGGCGTCCCGACGGCCTTGGGCAGCTTGGCCGCCGTGGCCCGGTCGATCGTTCCGCGCATCTCCATCGCCTCCATCCGGACCGGGCGGGCGTACCCGTTGAGGAAGAGGTTCTGGCCGTCGTCGGACAGCAGGAACTCCTCCCAGAGGCGGGCGGCGGCCGGATGCCGCGCGTTCTTGTTGATCGCCTGCACGTAGTAAGAGGCGAGCACCTCGTCGCGGGGGATCGTCACCAGCCAGGTCGGCTTGCCGTTCTGCGTCGTGGCGGCGGAGCGCGCCATGTTGAGGTAGTCCCAGTCGACCACCGCCGCGGCCTGCTCGGGAGCGGCGAGCGCGCCCGCCTTCTTGAGCCCGGAGAAGAAGGCGAGCCCGCGGGCCGCGTCCACCTTCCCTCTCTTGAGCGAGGTCGCCATGACGCCGCTGAACGCGGAGGCGGTGCGCAGGGGGTCGCCTGGCAATGCCACCGTGACGCCCTTCCTGTTCAGCGCCGCGTACGACGGTGGCACGGGCATCTTGCGCGGGTCGTAGCCGATGGACATGTAACCGCCGTAGGTGGCGGACCAGAGCCCCTTGCCGTCCTTGAGCTCGTCGGGGACGTCCTGCCAGCCGCTCACCTTGTACGGCGAGAACTTCTCGGCGTTGGCCACCGCCACGTCGAGGTTGAGGTCGAAGACATCGGGCGGGTTCTTCCCCGCCGCCGCGTCGATCTGCTGCTGGCTGCTCGCGTCGGGGCGCAGCTCGGTCACCTTGATGCCGTACTCCTCGGAGAACCGCTCGATGAGGTGGCCGTAGTTGACCCAGGTGTGCGGCAGGCCGATGACGGTGAGCTCGCCCTCCTTGCGGGCCGCGGCGACCAGGCCGTCCATGCCGCCGAAGCCGCTCAGGCCATCGGCGTGCACGTTCGCGGGCGGGAGCTGCTTGGGATTCTCTCCTGCCTGGGCCGAGCAGGCGGCGACGGCCGAAAGGAGGAGGATCGCGGCGACGCTGGCACGTTTGGTCACCCACCGAATACTCTACGTGGCGCTTCCGGTGGTCGAGGAGGCACGCGCGGGATTTACCGAGCGATCACGGGCATTTACCTGGCCGGCACCACGCGCGCCGCGACCAGGCTCTCCTCCGCGATCTCCACGAGCGTTCCGTCCCGCTTGCGTACGGCCAGCACGCCGTCACGCCACGACTCCAACACGCCGACGGCGTCGCGGAATCCGCCGGGCACCACACGCCGCGTGGTCACCCGTTTCCCCGCGTCGGCGGGGGTAATCGCGACGACGAGACGAGCTCCTTGGCGAGGGGTCACGCCGATTGTCCCCCTCCCGTTTCAGCTTGTGGGTGGGCACCGCAATACTAGGTCTGAACAACCCGCGGTCGAATCGTGCCAACTCAGAAGGAGCCCGAAGGTGACGTACGTCATCGCGCAGCCTTGCGTGGACGTCCTGGACAAGGCGTGCATCGAGGAGTGCCCCGTCGATTGCATCTACGAGGGCAACCGGATGCTCTACATCCACCCCGACGAGTGCGTGGACTGCGGAGCCTGTGAGCCGGTCTGCCCCGTCGAGGCGATCTTCTACGAGGACGACCTTCCCGAGCAGTGGAAGGACTTCTACAAGGCCAACGTGGAGTTCTTCGAGGAGCTCGGCTCCCCGGGCGGCGCCTCCAAGGTCGGCAAGATCGAGAGGGACCACCCGATCGTCGCCGCGCTCCCGCCGCAGGGCGAGGACCACTGACCAGCGGGAACTCCGCCCATTGAGCATCCAGGCTCGATGGGCGGGTTCATGATGACTAGGGGGGCATCTTGATCTCGTTGCCGGACTTCCCGTGGGATCGGCTCACGACCTACAAGGAGAGGGCGGAGGCGCACCCTGACGGGATCGCCGACCTCTCGGTCGGCACTCCGGTCGATCCGGTGCCCCTGGTCGCGCAGAAGGCGCTCGCCGAGGCCGCCGACAGCCCCGGTTACCCGCTGACGTACGGCACCCCCCGGCTGCGCGAGGCGGCCGCGGGATGGTTGGCACGCAGGCACGGCGTCCGTGTCGACGCGGCGGACATCCTGCCCACGATCGGGACCAAGGAACTGGTGGCCTGGCTGCCCACCCTCCTCGGCGTACGGCCCGGCGAGCGCGTGCTCTTCCCCGAGCTGGCCTACCCCACGTACGACGTCGGGGCGCGGCTGGCCGGGGCCACGCCGTACGCCACGGACGGCCTGCTGGCGGTGGGGCCGGAACGCGTCCCGCTCGTCTGGGTGAACTCCCCGTCGAACCCCACCGGCCGGGTGCTCCCGGCGGAGCACCTGCGCAAGGTCGTGTCCTGGGCGCGCGAGCGCGGGGCCGTGGTCGCCTCCGACGAGTGCTACCTGGAGCTCGGCTGGGAGGAACAGCCGATCTCGATCCTCCATCCCGACGTCTGCGGCGGCTCGCACGAGGGCCTGCTCGCGGTCCACTCGCTGTCGAAGCGCTCCAACCTGGCCGGTTACCGAGCCGGTTTCGTGGCCGGCGACCCGGCGCTGGTGCGGCGGCTGCTGGAGGTGCGCAAGCACGCCGGCATGATCATGCCCGCTCCCGTGCAGGCCGCCATGGCGGCCGTGCTCGACGACGACGCGCACGCCGACGAGCAGCGGGAGAGGTACGCCCGCCGCCGCGCCGTGCTCCGCCCCGCGCTCGAACGCGCCGGATGGCGGGTCGAGCACTCCACGGCCGGGCTCTACCTCTGGGCCACCAACGACACCGGCTGCTGGGAGCAGGTCGAGGCCCTGGCAGCGCGCGGCATCCTGGTCGCGCCCGGCGACTTCTACGGCGAGGCGGGCGCACGCCATGTCCGTATCGCCGTGACCGCCACCGATGAGCGGGTAAATGCGGCTGTGCTCCGCCTCCAGTAGGATCGCCCGGCATGACGGCAGCGGTGGTGCTCGCCTTGAGCGTCGCGACGCTCGTCGTCGTGCTGGGCGCCGTGCTCGCCGCGGTGCGCTCCGGCCGCTCCCGGACGCCGTCCACGGAAGCCGTGAAGCAGGGCGCCGCGAAGCCGGATGCCGGGCCCGAATACTTCGACCCCCGCACGATCAAGGTGGGCGACACGGTCCACTGCGCGGGCGTCCGTTTCCACGCCGTCGGCGTGCTCCATCTGTCCCGCCAGGGCGAGCGGCGCACCGAGTACCTCCTCGAGGACGGCAACCGGCGCTACCAGTGGCTGTCGGTCGAGGAACTGAGGGATCAGGGCGCCGGCGAAGCCGGCCATCTGGAGGTGCTGCTGTGGACCACCGTCCCGACCGAGGGCATGGTCCCGGCCAAGAGCACCCTCACGATGGACGGTGCCGAGTTCTCGCCCGTCAGGCGCGGCACGGTCGCGTTCCGCGCCGAGGGCGCCACCGGCATGCCCGACCGCGGGCTGCTGGACTTCGTCCTCTATCACGGGAACGACGGGCGGCTGCTCGCCTTCCGGCGTCCGCAGGGCGGCGGCTGGGCGGCCTCCTACGCGCATCCTCTGCCGCCGGGCTCGATCCGCGTGGAGCGGCGTTCGTGAGGTTCGCCACGTGACCGGACGTGTCTCACGTACGGCGCTGGCCATCGTGGCCATCGTTGTCGTCATCGGGGCGGGGATCTTCTTCGGGGCGTACTACCTGCTGGAACGCGCCAAGCCGTTCGCGCTGGGCGAGCACTGCAAGATCAAGACGTCCGAGGGCAGCCTCGAGCTGGACATCGAGCAGTCGGAGATCGCGGCCACGATCGCCGCCGTCGCGACGCGCCGCGGGCTGCCCGAGCGCGCCCTGCAGATCGCGTACGTGACCGCGATCCAGGAGTCGAAGCTCACGAACCTGCCCTACGGCGACCGCGACTCGGTGGGCGTCTTCCAGCAGCGGCCCTCGCAGGGCTGGGGCACCTCCGCGCAGCTCCAGGACCCCGTGTACGCGACCAGGAAGTTCTTCGTCGCGCTGGAGAAGGTCAGGGGCTACCTCAAGATGCCGCTGCACGAGGCGGCGCAGGAGGTGCAGCGGTCCGCGGACGGCTCGGCGTACGCGCAGCACGAGATGCAGGCGAGAATCCTGGCCGGCGCGTTCTCCGGTCGCGTCCCGAAGGCCGTCCACTGCTGGTACCCGCCGCCGGACGAGCCGGTCGCGTTCCGCCCGCAGGTGGCGCGCAAGCAGTTGCTCCGCGAGCTGGGCGACGACTCGGCGGCCAAGCGGTCCTGGCAGATCGCCGCGTGGTACGTCACCCACGCGCAGCGGTACGGCCTGCGCGAGGTCCGCTACGACGACGTGATCTGGACGGCGGCGGCCGGCCACGACGGCTGGGTCGCCTCGGAGGAGGCGCCCGTCACCGGAAAGGTGCGCGTGCTCTGAGAGATAGGCTCGCGACCATGCGGTGGGACCTGGACCTGAGCACAGATGTGGGCGCGCTGACGGCGAGACTCGTGGACATCGAGTCGGTCAGCGGCGATGAGAAGGCGATCGTGGACGCGATCGAGGAGGTGCTGCGCCCCCTGCGGCACCTGTCCGTGGACCGGGACGGTGAGGCCCTCGTCGTGCGTACGGCGCTCGGGCGCGCCGAGCGGGTGGTGATCGCCGGGCACGTGGACACGGTGCCGGTGGCGGACAATGTGCCCGCCCGCGTGGAGGGCGACCTGATCTACGGCTGCGGCACCTCGGACATGAAGAGCGCGATCGCGGTCATGCTCAAGCTGTGCCTCATCGAGGCGCCCAACCGCGACCTGACGTTCGTGTTCTACGACTGCGAGGAGATCGAGGCCGAGCGCAGCGGCCTGCTCCGGCTGACCCGCAACCACCCCGACTGGCTGACCGGCGACTTCGCCGTGCTCATGGAGCCCACGCACGGGCTGATCGAGGGCGGCTGCCAGGGCACCCTCCGGGCCGAGATCGTGACCCGCGGCGTGCGCTCGCACAGCGCCCGGTCCTGGCAGGGGGTCAACGCCGTCCACGCCGCCGCGCCGATCCTCGACAGGCTCAACGCGTACGAGCCGAGGCGGCCGGTCGTGGAGGGGCTGGAGTACCGCGAGGGCCTCAACGCGGTCGGCATCCACGGCGGCGTGGCGGGCAACGTGATCCCCGACGAGTGCGTGGTGACGGTCAACTACCGGTTCGCGCCCGACCTCTCGGTCGAGCAGGCGCAGGACCACGTCCGCGAGGTGTTCGACGGCTTCGAGGTGCGGTTCACCGACGCGGCGCCCGCGGCCCGGCCGGGGCTGACCCATCCGGTGGCCGCCCGCTTCGCCGAGGCCGTCGGGGGCGTCCCCAGGGCCAAGTACGGCTGGACCGACGTCGCCCGCTTCTCCGCGCTCGGCATCCCGGCCGTCAACTACGGCCCGGGCGACCCGGAGCTGGCGCACCGGCGGGACGAGTACGCCGAGCTGTCCAAGATCTTCGAATGCGAACGGCGGATGACCGCCTGGCTGACCTGAATCCTGGGCCGAGGGATGATTTCCGCAGGCCCGGGAGGTGGTTCCCGATCTGCTCAGAAATGAAGAAAGTGGCTTTCCTCGCCGGCCATTTGGCGGGGAAAGCCACTTTCATCCCGAGCAGCACCCTCGCCTGTTAGACGTGGGGCGGATGAATCCCGGTTCCGCGATTTTTCAAGATTGTTTTGACGACTGCACTAGCGTGATCGGCATGACTACCATCCGCAGGGAACGCCGTCAGGGCCCCTCAGTCCTCCGCGGCAGCATGGTTCCCGAGTCCACTCATGACCAGCGGCTTCTCGATCGCAGAGGCCCGACCGACTGGCTGCACATGGATCCCTGGAGGGTGCTGCGCATCCAGTCGGAGTTCGTCGAGGGATTCGGCGCGCTCGCCGAGCTGCCGCCCGCCGTGACCGTCTTCGGCTCCTCCCGCACCGACCCTGATTCCAAGGAGTACGAACTGGGCGTGCGGCTCGGGCGGTCGCTCGCCGAAGCCGGTTTCGCCGTCATCACCGGGGGCGGTCCCGGTGTGATGGAGGCGGCCAACAAGGGCGCGCTGGAAAGCGGCGGCGTGTCGGTCGGCCTCGGCATCGAGCTGCCCCACGAGCAGCACATGAACGAGTACGTCGATCTCGGCGTGGAGTTCCGGTACTTCTTCGTCCGCAAGACGATGTTCGTCAAGTACTCCTCGGGCTTCGTCACGCTGCCCGGCGGGTTCGGCACCCTCGACGAGCTCTTCGAGGCGCTGACTCTGGTCCAGACCCGCAAGGTCACCTCGTTCCCCGTGATCCTCATGGGCATCGAGTTCTGGACGCCGCTGATCGACTGGATCCGCACCTCGCTCGTCTCGTCCGGCAAGGTCTCCCCCGAGGACGTGGACCTGATCCAGCTCACCGACGATCCCGACGAGGCCGTGGAGATCATCGCTGGGGCTGACCGGCCACAGGCGGGTACGGCACGCAGAGAGGAGGCCGCCCGCCGCCACACGGTCGCGGACGCCCAGTAACCGAGCTTCTAAGGTTGAGGGATGTTCATCTGCGTGTTCTGTTCCTCCAGCCTGAAGATCGATCCCAAATACGTCGACCTCGCGACCGAGGTCGGCACCGAGATCGGCAAGCGCGGCCACGGCCTGGTCAGCGGGGGAGCGGTCGTCTCCTGCATGGGCGCCGTGGCGCGCGCGACGCGCCGCGCCGGCGGGCACACCGTCGGCGTGATCCCCCAGGTGCTCGTGGACATCGAGATCGCCGACGAGGACTCGGACGAGCTGATCGTCACCGACGACATGCGCCAGCGCAAGGGCCTGATGGACGCCAGGTCGGACGCCTTCCTGGTCCTTCCCGGCGGCATCGGCACGCTGGAGGAGCTCTTCGAGATCTGGACCTCCCGCGTGCTCGGCATGCACGAGAAGCCGCTGGTCATCCTCGACCCCTGGGGCCTCTACGACCCGCTGCGCGACCTGGTGGCGGGCATGTACGACCAGGGGTTCACCCGGCCGGGGGTCTTCGACGCCATCTCCTGGACAGGCGACATCGAGGAGGCGTTCGACCTCCTGGAGAAGCCGGGGCGCGAGCTGCGTCCCAGCCCGGAGGAGCTAGGCGAGGCCACGCCGAGTTAGGGCGGGGGGCCGCCGGCCGGCCAGGGACTCGGTCATCTCCACCGCGAGCCGTACGTCCCGGGCCGTCTCCGGGGCCGCGCGGAACACCCGCGCCCCGGCCCAGGCGAACACGGCGGCCGCGGCGACCGCCTCCGTGGGGTCCTCCGGGAGCGTCACGACGACCGTACGGCCGGCCCGGACGAGGTCGGACACCTCCGCCATGGAGCCGGCCATGGCCCATCTCGGGTCGATCGCGTCATCGGGGCCGAGTACCACCGTCATGCATTGATGCTCCCATGGATGGGAGCTTGTGGCACGATTCGTGTGTGCTGGTCGTACTCGCCCTCGCCGCGATCGCTGTCGTGGCCGTCACAGTGAAGGTCTCCCAGGGGCATGGCGGCGAGATGGCCGTGTTCCCGCCGGACGTGCCGCCGCTCGCTATCCCCCAAGGACGCCTGGAGGCGGCGGACCTGGCCCGGCTGCAGCTCCCGATCGGCCTCGTGGGCTATCAGACGGACGCCGTGGACGCGACGCTGGAGCGGGTCGCGGCCTCGCTCGGCGAGCGGGACCTCCACATCGCCGCCTTGGAGCAGCGCCTGGCCGAACTGGTGACGGCCCGCCTGTACGGCCGCCCGATGGACGACGCGGTGGCGACCCAGGACGAGCCCGCCGCGGACGACGCCTCCGGTGACGGCGCGAGCCCCGACGAGGACCGGAACGCCGACGACGCCACCCCGCCGTCGGTCAGCGAGAGCGCTGACGACGGCCCCCAGACCGAGCAGCCGGAAGAGCAGGAACAGCCGGAGCAGGCCGATCGCCTGGAGGAGCCAGAGCAGGCAGAGCGCCTGGAGGAGCCAGCCGAGCACGAGCAGGCGGAGAGCCGGGATCCGATGGAGGAGCAGCCGGAGGACGGCGCCGAGCCCCGCCGGCAGGCCGTCACAGCCACCCTCACGAGCACGGGTACGCGGGAGGAGAGCGCGTGATGATCAGGTGCGCGTGGGCCACCTCCGCCCCCGACTACATCGCCTACCACGACGAGGAGTGGGGACGGCCGGTCCACGGCGACGACCGCGTCTTCGAACGCGTCACGCTGGAGGCGTTCCAGTCCGGCCTGTCCTGGCTGACCATCCTGCGCAAGCGGGAGAACTTCCGGGCCGCCTTCGCCGGGTTCTCCATCGAGAAGGTCGCCGCGTTCGACGAGTCGGACGTGGAGCGGCTGATGGGCGACACCGGCATCGTCCGCAACCGCGCCAAGATCGAGGCGGCCCTCGCCAACGCGAGGGCCGCGCTGGAGCTTCCCGGCGGCCTGTCGGACCTGGTGTGGAAATATGCCGACCTGTCCGCGTCGGCGCCGCCCACCCCCGCCGACATCCCGGCGCAGACCCCGGCTTCCAAGGCGCTGGCCAAGGAGCTCAAGCGGAGCGGCTTCCGGTTCGTCGGCCCGACCACGGCCTACGCCCTGATGCAGGCCATCGGCCTGGTCAACGACCACGTGGCCGACTGCTGGGTGCGCGAGGAGATCAACGGCCCTCGAACCGCGGCCGCTCCTTGTTGAGGAACGCCTTGGTCGCGGCCGCGTGGTCGGCCGTGGCCGCGCACTCGTCCTGCAGCTCCGCCTCCAGGTCGAGCGCGTCCGACAGCGAGTGCGTGGCGGCGTAGTCCAGCGCCCGCCTGGTCGCGGCGTACGCGCGGGTCGGGCCCTGCGCCAGCCGTACGGCCAGCTCGCGGGCGACGGTGAGCACCTCGTCGGCGGGGACGACCCGGGTCACCAGGCCCAGCTCCAGTGCCCGCCCGGCGTCCACGGCGTCGCCGAGCAGGAGCAGCTCGCGGGCCCGGGCCGGGCCCACCAGGCGCTGCAGCGTCCACGACGCTCCCGAGTCGGGGGCGAGGCCGATGCCGGTGAACGCCATGGCGAACTTCGCCTTGTCGGACGCCACCCGGAAGTCACAGGCGAAGGCGAGCGCCGCGCCCGCGCCCGCCGCCACGCCGTTCACCGCGGCGACGACCGGCTTGTCCATCGTCGTGAGCGTCCGCACGATCGGGTTGTAGTGCCGCCGGACCGTGTCGTCGAGGCCGCGGCCGCTCTCCAGATGCTCGGCGTGCTCGCGCAGGTCCTGACCGGCGCAGAAGCCCCGGCCCCGGCCGGTCAGCAGCACGGCGCGGACGGACGCGTCGTCCCGGGCTCGCTCCACCGCAGCCAGCAGCGCGGACTTCATGGAGGTGGTCAGCGAGTTCATCGCGTCCGGACGGTTCAGGGTGATCGTGGCGACACCGTCGCCGATCTCGTAGTGGACCTCGTCGGCGACGTCGTTGGCGGTCATCGGATCTCCTCAGCGGTGGCCCCACGGGCGCCTGCACCGGGGGAAACGAGGGGGAAACACGGCACGGCACAGCGGGCTCGCCGGCCACCTTCGGCACCGATCGGGACAGGACCCACGGCGGAGCCCAGGGGCGGGACCCGCGCGGGTCGTGATCGTCCCGGCTCAGCCGTACAGAGAGTCGTCAAACGTTCCATCCATGTTCCGATCGACGAACGCGACGGCGGCCGGCAGCAGCCGGGCGGCCTCCTGCTCAAAGTAGAGGCGGGCCTTCTCTCCCGGCCAGCCGGGGGGCAGCAGCTCGGCGGGCAGCCCCGGGTCGCGGAACAGGAAGTTGCGCCACCCGTGCAGCAGCCTGCTGCGCACCGCGAAGACCTGGTCGTCGTCGGCGTCGTCGGGCAGCGAGCCGACGAGGACCTCGGCGTCGGCCAGCCACTGCTCGTACGCCCGCGCGATGGCGCACAGATCCCAGGCCCGGGCCACCAGCTCGCTCGGGTCCCCGGCGAGGGTCGCGTCGAACACGTACGCGTTGATCCGCAGCGCGTCGAGCTCGGGGGAGGGGCGCGGGCCGATCCAGGTCGTCTCGGAGAGCGGCGCGTAGCCGAGGAACGCGAGGTCCGCCCGGAGCCGCTCCCGGCGCTGCCGGTCACGGACAGGTTCGAGGACGAGCATGTGCCAGCGGCCCGACCAGTTCACCGGGCCCACCCGGTAAATGCGCGCCCCCGCCTCATCCAGGCGGTTCACACATTTCGGCGTCACCATATAGCCGGGGCCCTGCGGCAGCCGTACGGGGGCGAGCCAGCCCTGGCGGACCATCCGCGAGATCGCGGTGCGCACGGCCGGAGCGGCGATGCCGAGCGGTGCCAGCAGTCGGACGAGAGCGGCCACGGACGCGCGCCCGCCACGGCTACGGAGATGGTCTCCGTACAGATCGAAAAGCGCGGCGCGGGCGTTCACCCCACCCAGTGTGCTGTGCCGATGCGCCGCCGACAATGCATATCCGACGCCCTTTGATCGACTGTGCGGGGCATGGTCGTTACCTTTTTAAGCTCAGAGGCGGGATAATAGGCCATCACATCAAGACGTGAATATGTCGGCCACCCCCCGGGGCAGCCGGCGACGTGGGAAGGGATGCACGCATGGCGGCGATGAAGCCGCGGACTGGCGACGGTCCGCTGGAAGTCACCAAGGAAGGCCGGGGCATTGTCATGCGGGTCCCCCTCGAGGGTGGCGGCCGGCTCGTCGTCGAGCTCTCGGCTGATGAGGCCGGCGCCCTTGGAGACGCACTGAAGAAGGTGGTCGGCTGACTCCCAGCCGACCTGTTCGCTTTTCGGCCCTGGCGGCGGGGGTGATCCCGGTGCCGGGGCCGCCTTGTTGGAGGTGCCTGTGCCGATAGAGACCACGCCGACCTTCGTCACCGAGCCCGCCGCCGACGCGCAGTTCGTCGCCGTGCCGTTCGGACGCGATCTCGCTCCACCCGCGGATCTGCCGTTGCCGGTCGACGCGCTGCTGGCCCATTACGAGGCCAAGGGGGAACCCGGAGAGGTCGTCGAGGTCCCGGTCGCGCTCGGCTCGGGCATCCGCCGTGTTCTCCTGTACGGCGTCGGCGGGGGTTCGGCGGCCGACCTGCGGAAGGCGGGCGCCTCCGTGGCCAGGAAGGTCAAGGGCGGCGCGCGGGTCTGGATCCGGGTGCCGGAGACCGTCGATGCCGCCGCGCTGGCCGAGGGCGCGCTGCTCGCGTCGTACACCTTCAGGATCGGCGCCGTACGCACGCCTCCCGACATCGTCTTCGTCGGCGGGGACGAGGAGGCGCTGCGGCGCGGCGAGACGGTCGCCCGCGCGACGGCGCTGGCCCGCGACCTCGTCAACACCCCGTCGTCGATCAAGTCCCCGGCCTGGCTGGCGGACCAGGCGCGGCAGGTCGCCGCGAGCGTCGGTCTGGGCTTCCGCGAGGACACCGCGCTCGACGGGTTCGGCGGCATCCGGGCGGTCGGGCAGGGCTCGGCCTACCCGCCCAGGCTCGTCGAGCTCACCTACGCGCCCGAGGGGGCCACCCGGCACGTCGTCCTCGTCGGCAAGGGCATCACGTTCGACACCGGTGGCCTGTCGCTCAAGCCCGAAGAGGGCATGAAGACGATGAAGACCGACATGGCGGGCGGCGCGGCCGTCATCGCCGTGATGGGCGCGCTGGCGACCGCCGGCGTCCCGGTGCGGGTGACCGGGCTCGTGGCCTGCGCGGAGAACGCGTTCTCCGGGTCCGCGCAGCGGCCCGGCGACGTCATCACCCAGTACGGCGGGCGCACCGTCGAGGTCCTGAACACCGACGCCGAGGGCCGGCTGGTGCTGGCGGACGCCCTCGCCTACGCCGACGCCGAGCTCGCTCCTGACGTCCTGATCGACATCGCCACGCTCACCGGCGCGGCCAAGATCGCGCTCGGGCTGCGGCTCGGCGCGCTCTACGCGACCGACGAGCCGCTGGCGGCGGCGTTGCTGGCGGCGGGGGAGGCGACCGGCGACCGGCTGTGGCGGATGCCGCTGATCGACGACTACCGCGCCGACCTCGACTCCGACATCGCCGACCTGGCCAACGTGGACCGGAGGATGTCCGGCTCGGCCGGCTCGGTGGCCGCGGCGCTCTTCCTCAGGGAGTTCACCGGCGGACGGCCGTGGGCGCATCTCGACGTCGCGGGCCCGGCGCGGTCGACCGCGGACGACGGCGAGATCACCAAGGGTGGCACCGGGTTCGGCGTCCGGCTGCTCCTCGGCTACCTCGCGTCACTGAGCTAGTTTGACCGCGGCGAGGAGGCCGTCGCCGAGGGGCAGCATCAGCGGACGGAGCCGGTCGTCGGCGCGGACAAGCTTGCCCAGTTCCCGTACGGCGACGGTGTCCGGGTCGCGCTGTGTGGGATCGGCCACACGGTCGTCGCAGAGGGCGTCGCCGAACGCGACGATCCCGCCGACGCGCAGCAGCCGTACCGACTCGGCCAGGTAGTCGCCGTACTCCTGTTTGGCGGCGTCGCAGAAGACGAGGTCGTACCCCCCGTCGGCCAGGCGGGGGAGCACGTCGAGGGCGCGGCCGCCGATCAGGCGGATCCTGCTGCCGGAGAAGCCGGCCTCCGCGAACGTCTTACGGGCCAGCCGCTGGTGCTCCGGCTCGGCGTCGACGCTGGTCAGCGTGCCGTCGGAACGCATGCCGCGCAGGAGCCAGAGCCCCGACACGCCGCAACCCGTGCCGACCTCGACCACCGACCTGGCGTTGATCGCCGTGGCGAGGAAGCAGAGCGCCGCCCCGCACCCGGGCAGGATCGGGGGCGCTCCCACCTCGATGCTCCGCCGGCGCGCGGATCGCAGGATCTCGTCCTCGGGGACGAACTCCTCCGCGTAGGCCAGGCTGGCCGGGGTCGTCGCCATCGGCCTCTCCTTCCCTCCTGCATTCTGTCGCAGCCTAGGGGAGTCGGGGTCGAACGGGAACTCACGCCACAACGGGGACGTTGCACGCTTTGAACGGTCTTTGTACAGACCGCTCGAACGCGGTGCGCAGGAAGGGGCGAAACCAGGCACTATGGCTGTAGCGACGATCCTGCAGAGAGGACTCCCGGTGGACCATCACGACCACCAGGCGGACGCCCCCGTGTCCGACTGGACGCCTCCCACCTGGGAGGAGGTCGTCAGAACGCATTCCGCCCGGGTCTACCGGCTCGCGTACCGCCTCACCGGCAACGTGCACGACGCCGAGGACCTGACGCAGGAGGTCTTCGTCCGGGTCTTCCGCTCACTGTCCAGTTACACGCCCGGCACCTTCGAGGGCTGGCTGCACCGCATCACCACGAACCTCTTCCTCGACATGGCGCGCCGCAGGCAGCGCATCAGGTTCGAGGGCCTGGCCGACGACGCCGCCGAGCGGCTGCACGGCCGGGAGCCGTCCCCGGCGCAGGCGTACGACGACGCCCACCTGGAGCACGACATCCAGGCGGCGCTCGACGCGCTGGCGCCCGAGTTCCGGGCGGCCGTGGTGCTGTGCGACATCGAGGGGCTGTCCTACGAGGAGATCGCGGCGACGCTCGGCGTGAAGCTGGGCACCGTGCGCAGCAGGATCCACCGCGGGCGTGCCCAGTTGCGTGAGGCGCTGGACCACCGCGCCCCGGGGGCGAACAGGAACGGTGACCAATTCCCCCCTTCGTTCAGCAAGGAGGGTGCATGAGTCATCTTGGCGAGCGCGTTTCCGCGCTCATCGACGGCGAACTCGGTCACAGGGATCGTGAGCGGGCGCTCGCGCACCTGACCTTCTGTGCGGACTGCCGTGCCGAGGTCGACGCCATGCGCGCGCTGAAGAGCCGGCTGCGCTCCATCGAGCCGCCCACCATGCCGGCCGACCTCACCATGTCGCTGCTGCGCATGTCGGAGCCGGGAGGGCCGATCCCGCCGCGCATACGGCCGTTCCCCGACCATCCGGCCTTCGCCGCCACCCGGCTGCCGTCGATGGGCATCGCCCCGGCGGACAACCGGCCCCGGCTGGCGGGCGGCCGTTCCGGGCCGGGACGGTCGAGCCGTACCCGCCGGGCGGGATATGTGGCGGTGGGGTTCGCGTCCGCGGCCGTGGCTCTCGGTACGATGTTCATCGTCGGCGGCACCGGGGGTCAGCAGACGCCCAACCCTCCGGTGCAGTTCGTCAATCCGCAGCAGAGAATCGCTCCACCGCAGACGAGCCCGACGCCCAGCCCGTCGCCGAGCTTGCGCACCCACCTCGCTCGATGACGTTCGAACGCAGGAGGGACCGCGCGCATGACCGACGACACGGGCGGGTTCGATTCCGGCGCGTTCGGCAGGCAGGGGTGGCCTGACTTCCTCCCCGCCCCCGAGCGGGCGGCCGGGCTGGGGCCCGGATGGGGCCCTCCGCCGCCGCTCCCGCCCGCTCCCGTCCGTACGGCTCCGCCGACGCGGTTCTACCTCGCCCTCGCCGTGGTCATCGCGCTCGTCGCGGGCGCCGCGGGGAGCGTCGGCACCTACCTGCTGACGCGGCCGCCGTCCGGCACCGACCCGTCGTATCGGCTCAGTGCGGTGCCCTCCGGCTCCACCACGCGACCGCCCGACTCCGTCGCGGGGGTCGCGGCCCGGGTGCTGCCCAGCGTGGTCTCGCTGGAGGTCAAGGGCAACCAGGAGGCCGGGACGGGCTCCGGTTTCGTCATCAAGGGCGGCTACATCGTGACGAACAACCACGTCGTCGCGGTGGCCGCGCAGAGCGGAGAGATTCGGATCCGGTTCAACGACCGCAGGTCGACCACCGCGAAGATCGTCGGCCGCGACCCGAACTCCGACATCGCCGTGGTCAAGCCGGAGGACACCTTCGGGGCGCCGGAGATCACCCTCGGCAACTCCGACGGCGTGGTCGTGGGCGACCCCGTGATCGCCGTCGGCTCGCCGCTCGGCCTCAGGGGCACCGTCACCACCGGCATCGTCAGCTCGCTCAACCGCCCTGTGGAGGCGGGCGGGGAGACCGGCTCCGACTACGCGCTGATCAACGCGATCCAGACCGACGCCGCGATCAACCCCGGCAACTCCGGCGGCCCGCTCGTCAATGCGTCCGGGCAGGTGATCGGGGTGAACTCGGCCATCGCCACGCTGGGCAGCGGTGCGGCGCTCGGCCAGCAGACCGGCAGCATCGGCCTGGGCTTCGCGATCCCGATCAACCACGTCAGGCGGGTCGCGCAGGAGCTCATCACGACGGGCAGCGCCCGCACCTCGCGGATCGGCATCACCGTCGACACGCAGTACCAGGGCCCGGGCGTACGGATCGCCTCCGGGACGAGCGGCGGCGAGCCCGCGGTCACGCCCGGCGGGCCGGCGGACAAGGCGGGCCTCAAGCCCGGCGACATCATCCTGGAGATCGACGGGCAGCCGGTCGACGACAGCCGCGAGCTCATCGTGACGATCCGCAACAAAGCCCCCGGCGACCAGGTGAAGCTCAAGTTCCGGCACGACGGCGACGAGAAGACGGTGAGCGTCACCGTCACCGCCGCACCAGCACCCACGGCGCACCCGTCGTAATAGCAGTCAGGTGCTATTAGTCTGAAACCAGCTGTTCCTGGAAGAGGAGATCACCTGTGTTCGGACTGGGTTGGCCGGAGATCCTGGCACTCGTGGTGATCGCACTGCTGGTGTTCGGCCCGGAGAAGCTGCCGCAAGCGGCCCAGCAGGCCGGTCGTACGCTCCGGCAACTCCGCCAGATGGCCAACAACGCCAAGGCGGATCTGGAGTCCAACCTCGGCCCGGAGTTCAAGAACTTCGATCCCGCGGACCTCAATCCCAAGACGTTCGTCCGCAAGCACCTGCTGGACGACGTCGAGAACGACTGGAACGCGTCGTCCGCCGCGGGGCCGGTCCCGGCGATGGCCGCGGCCCCGCCGCCCGGCGGCGAGCTCGGCTTCGGCGAGATCCCGCCGTACGACACCGAAGCGACCTAGGTCATCTCTGACAAATCAAGCCCTGCTGCGCGGGCCGGATACGCGTGAGCCCGCTCACGGTGTGAGCGGGCTCAGGAGCGGAGAGGTCAGCGACCGCTGGGCGAGATGTCCAGCTTGAGCCCCTTGAGGCTGGTGGACTTCTTGCTCAGCCCTGCCGCGATCCGGCGCAGCTCGGCGGCGGCCGGAGCGTCCGGGTCGGTCAGCACCAGCGGCTTGCCCTCGTCGCCGCCCTCGCGCAGCCGCATGTCGAGCGGGACCTGGCCGAGCAGCGGCACCCGCGCGCCCAGGGTCCGGGTCAGCGCGTCGGCCACGGTCTGGCCGCCGCCCTCGCCGAACACCGGGATGCGCTCGTCGCAGTGCGGGCAGGGCAGCCACGCCATGTTCTCGATGACACCGGCGATCTGCTGGTGGGTCTGCGCGGCGATGGAACCGGCGCGCTCGGCCACCTCGGCCGCGGCCTGCTGCGGGGTCGTCACGACGAGGATCTCGGCGGACGGCATCCGCTGCGCCACGGAGATGGCGATGTCGCCGGTGCCCGGGGGCAGGTCCAGGAGCAGGACGTCGAGGTCGCCCCAGAAGACGTCGGCGAGGAACTGGTGCAGCGCCCGGTCGAGCATGGGGCCCCGCCACACGACCGGGGTGTTGCCCTCGGGCTTGAACATGCCGACCGAGATGACCTTGATGTCATGCGCCACCGGCGGCATGATCATGTCTTCGACCTTGGTGGGCCGCTGGTCCACGCCGAGCATGCGCGGTACGGAGTGGCCGTAGATGTCGGCGTCCACGACGCCGACCTTGAGCCCGGAGTCGGCCATGGCGGCGGCGAGGTTCACGGTCACGGACGACTTGCCCACGCCGCCCTTGCCGCTCGCGACGGCGAACACGCGCGTCAGCGACCCCGGCTTGGCGAACGGGATCTCCTTCTCCGGGGCCCGGTCGCCGCGCAGCTTGGTCTGCAGGGCCTTGCGCTGCTCGGTGCTCATGACGTCCATGTCCACGTGGACGCGCGTCACGCCGTCGATCTTGGAGACGGCGTTGGTGACGTCACGGGTGATGGTGTCCTTCAGGGGGCAGCCGGCGACGGTGAGGAACACGCCGACGCGCACCACCCCGTCAGGGGAGATATCGATGCTCTTGACCATGTCGAGCTCGGTGATCGGCCGGCGGATCTCCGGGTCGTTGACCGTCGCCAGCGCCGCCGTCACCAATTCTGGGGTCGGTGCCATGGATCCATGCTATGGAGTCGGTCCCTGTCCTCCGAACACAGGGACCGCTCATTGGGCGTGCCGCCGTGCCGTACGTGCCGGGAGGGGGCGGCGGTGTCCCTGCGGCTAGTGGTCGCCGCCGCCCAGCTCCTCCTGGAGGTGCTGGAGCTCCGAGCGGATGTAGTCCCTGGTCGCCATCTCGCCGATGGCGATCCGCAGGCCGGCGATCTCCCGCGTGAGGTACTCGATCTCGGCCTGGGTGCGGTCGGCCGCCACCCGGTCCTGCTCGTACTGCACGCGGTCGCGGTCGCTCTGCCGGTTCTGTGCGAGCAGGATCAGCGGGGCCGCGTACGACGCCTGGAGCGAGAGCATGAGCGTCAGGAAGATGTACGGATAGGGGTCGAACTTGAACGGCGCCAGGACGTTCCACGACACCCAGACGCTCACGAACACCGTCATGTAGACGATGAAGCGGGCGGTGCCGAGAAAGCGGGCGATCTGCTCGGAGAGCCGCCCGAACGCCTCCGGATCGTAGTGGGGGCGCAGCCGCATGGTCACGTCCCGCGGCTGGTCGAGCCGCTCAGTCATTTCTCTCCCGCCAGTCGTGCGGCAGCATGTGGTCCAGGACGTCGTCCACCGTCACCGCTCCGAGCAACCGCCCGTGCTCGTCCACCACGGGGGTCGCGACGAGGTTGTACGTCGCCAGATAGGACGCGACCCCCGGAAGGGGGAGGTCGGGCCTGATCGGATCGACGGTGTTGTCTATCACGCCGCCGAGCATGGTGGACGGAGGCTCTCGCAGGAGCCGCTGGAAATGGGCCACGCCGAGGAACCGGCCGGTCGGCGTCTCGGTCGGCGGGCGGGCGACGTAGACCTGGGCGGCGACCGCCGGGGTCTGCTCCTGCTGCCGGATGTGCGCGAGCGCCTCGGCCACCGTGGCGTTGGGCGGGAGGATCACCGCCTCGGTCGTCATCATGCCGCCGGCGGTGTCCTCGTCGTACGTCAGCAGCCGCCGTACGGGCGCGGCCTCCTCGGGGATCATCAGGCGCAGCAGGGCCTCGGCCTCGCCCGCGGGCAGTTCCTGGAGCAGGTCGGCCGCGTCGTCCGGGCTCATCGCCTCCAGCACGTCGGCGGCGCGCTCGGCGTTGAGCTGGCTCAGCACGGCGACCTGGTCCCGTTCGGGCAGCTCTTCGAGGACATCGGCGAGGCGGTCGTCGTCGAGGGCGGCGGCGACCTGGGCCATCCGCTTGCGCGGCAGCTCGTGGAGCACGTTGGCGAGGTCGGCCGAGCGCATCGCGTCGAAGGCGGCGAGCAGATAGGCCGCGCCCTGGTCCTTCTGGACCACGTCGAAGCCGGTGACCTCGTCCCAGTCCACGATCAGGGTCTCGCCCCTGCGCTTGGTGCCGCGCCGTACGGCGACCTTGCTGAGCACCCACTCGGTCGGGCGGGCCCGCTCCATCGCGAGGTCGAGCACGGTGGCCTGCTCGCTCTGGTGGCGCACCTTCAGGTCGAGCATCTCGCCGATGGCCAGCGTCTCGGACTCGCGCTGCTCGAACCTGCGCATGTTGATCTTGCCGGTGAAGACGACGGCGCGCGGCTCGACGCTGGTGACGCGGGTGATCGGCAGGAAGACCCGGCGGCGCGGCTGGATCTCGACGACGAAGCCGTGGACGCGCGGCGGGAGCGGGCCGCGCATCGCGACCACGACGTCCCGGATCCGGCCGATCTGGTCGCCGGCCGGGTCGAACACCGCGAGCCCGGCCAGCCGGGCCACGAAGATGCGGTCCACCTGGTCAGATTACGCCGGGATGCGCGGGACGGCCTGGTATGACAGGATCAAAAGGGGCTAATGGTAGTTACATGAGGTGGTGGCCATGAGGGCGGCGAGCCTGGCGATCGCGGTGGCGTCCGCGTGCTGTTTCGGATTCTCCGGGCCCATGGCGCGGTACCTGGGAGCCGCCGGGTTGTCCCCGCTCGAAGCGGTCTGGGTACGCATGGGCGGGGCGGGGCTGCTGCTGATCGTCGCTCTCGCGATCGTACGGCCGAGGGCCCTGCGCGTCCCGCGTGACCGGCTGCTGTTCGTCGGCGCGTACGCGCTGGTCGCGGTGGCCGCCGTCCAGGGGTTGTACTTCTTCATGATCACCCGGCTGCCGGTCGGGATCGCGCTGCTCCTGGAGTACCTCTCGCCGGTGCTGGTCGTGGTCTGGGCGCGGTTCGTCCGCCGGCTGCGGCTCGCCCGATCGGCCTACGTGGGCGCCGTGATCGCGGTGGCCGGGCTGGCCGTGGTCGTGGAGGTGTGGGACGGTATCCGGCTCGACACGCTCGGGCTGGCGGTGGGGCTCGTGGCCGCCGCCTGCTCCGCCGGATATTTCCTGATGAATGATGCTTTCTCGGATGACGACCTGGACCCGCTCGGGTTGATCGCCTGGGGTATGGCCGGGGCGGCCGTGGTGCTCCTGCCGCTCGCCCGCCCCTGGAACATCGACTGGACCGCGTTCGGCCGTACCGCCACCGTGGGCGGCCACACCCTGCCCGTGCTGGGCGCCGCCCTCTGGCTGGTGCTGGTGGCCACGATCACCGCGTACGTGACGGGCGTGATCGCGGTGCGCCGCCTCTCGGCCGTGGTCGGCGCCACCGTGGCCACCCTGGAGGTCATCGCGGGTGCCGTCGTCGCCTGGTTCCTCCTCGGCGAGCGGCTCGGCGGAGCCCAGATCATCGGTGGCGTCGTCGTCCTCGCGGGCGCTCTGCTCGCCCAGTCGGCCGCCGCCCGCCCCGGGACCGGCCCCGCCGTACAGCTCACGCCCGAGGCGTCAGTCGCAGGATGACCGACCCGGCGGCCCACCGGGCCGGGAGCGTGGCCGCGTCGGGAGCGTTCAGCCGCTCCTTGGCGAGCGTGGCCACCACGTCGGGGGAGGCCGCCTGGTCCACCGCCTCGACCGAGGCAGTGAACCGGACCAGCTCGGCGCCGTTGTCCTTGCTGCGGAGGGTCACCTCCACCTCGGACGCCTCCGCCAGGCCGGGCAGCTCCTGCTCGCCGCCGCCGGTCACGACGTAGATCGCCCCGGAGTGCCACACGTGCCAGGCCAGGCGCGGTCCGGCGGGCAGGGTCACCCACAGCACGCCGGATTTCTTCGCGCCCTCCTCGATCAGAGGAGCACTCATCGGCCGGAACGCCGGGTGAGACGCCAGGCGGCGGGCAGCAGACCGGCCGCGACGGCGATCTTCAGGGCGTCGCCGACCAGGAACGGCACCACGCCGGCGGCGAGGGCCGCGCCCACGCCCATGCCGGTGACCGCCATCAGCACCGGCACTCCGAAGGCGTAGATCACCAGGTTGCCGACGACCATCGTGCCCGCCGTACGCGCCGGGGTGCGGTCGCCGCCGCGCTCGGCCAGCCTGCCGACGAGGGCCGCGGCGACCATGAACCCGATCAGGTAGCCGAAGGTCGCCCCACCCGGGCCGTGGGCGCCGCCGGCGAACCACGGCACGCCCGCGATGCCCGCCAGGACGTACACGAGCATGCTGAGCGCGGCCCGGTTGAAGCCGAGCGCGGCGCCGACGAGCACGACCGCGAGGGTCTGGCCGGTGACCGGGACGGGAGAGCCCGGGATCGGGACCGCGACCTGGGCGGCCAGGCCGGTCAGCGCCGCGCCGCCGAGGACGAGGGCGGCGTCGCGGACCCGGGCACCGGGGATGAGATCGGACAGGACGGCGGGGCGCACCCCGGGGGCGATTTCGGACATCACGTACTCCCTCAACGCTCGTAGATGCCGCCATTCTTCGCGAAAGACACGCCCATGGCCGTACGACGCCCGCGCCAAGAACGCGGCACCTCCTTTGTAGCGATCGGACAGGGCCCCGCTAGCGTTTGGGCATGCGTGCTCGACGTTCGTGCCTGGCCGTGCCCGGCAGCAACCCCCGTTTCATCGAGAAGGCCCAGGGGCTGGCCGCCGACGAGGTCTTCCTCGACCTGGAGGACGCGGTGGCACCGGCGGCCAAGGAACAGGCGCGCGAAAACGTCGTCGCCGCGCTCCGCGACGGCGACTGGTCCGGGAAGACGATCGTCGTCCGGATCAACGACGTGACCACGCAGTGGGCCTACCGCGACGTGGTCGACGTCGTCGAGGGCGCGGGCGACCACCTCGACTGCCTCCTGCTGCCCAAGGTCGAGGACGCCTCGCACGTCGTGTGGCTCGACATGCTGCTCACCCAGATCGAGAAGGCGCTCGGGCTGACCCGGAGGATCGGTATCGAGGCGCAGATCGAGAGCGCGCGCGGCCTCGTCAACGTGGACGCCATCGCCGCCTCGTCCGACCGCCTGGAGACCCTGGTGTTCGGGCCCGCCGACTTCATGGCGTCCATCGGCATGAAGACGCTGGTCGTCGGCGAGCAGCCGCCCGGGTACGGCGAGGGCGACGCCTACCACTACATCCTGATGCGGATCCTGATGGCGGCCAGGGCCAACGACCTGCAGGCCATCGACGGGCCGTACCTGGCGATCAAGGACGTGGACGGCTTCCGCCGCGTGGCCCGCCGGGCGGCGGCGCTCGGCTTCGACGGCAAGTGGGTGCTGCATCCCTCGCAGGTGGAGGCGGGCAACGAGGTGTTCTCGCCGTCCCAGGAGGACTACGAGCACGCCGAGCTGATCCTCGACGCGTACGAGTACTACACGACGGTGGAGCGGCGCGGCGCGGCCATGCTGGGCGACGAGATGATCGACGAGGCGTCGCGCAAGATGGCGCTCGTGGTGGCCGCCAAGGGCCGCGCGGCGGGGCTGACGAGGGAACGGAGCTTCGAGCGGCCGACAATGGGTTGATGACCGAGCCGCAGTGGAACCCGGCCGCAGGGGGCGACCCGCCCGGAGGCCCGCACGGGACACCGCCCCCGCACGGGACACCGCCCCCGCCCTGGAACCCGGCCGAGGGAGAGAACCCGCCTGGAGGGCAGGGCGGGGAGGGGTACCCGCCGCACGGGAACCCGCCTGGAGGGGAGGGGTACCCGCCGCAGGACACCCCGCCTCAGCCGCACCAGCCCGGGCCCCCTCCTGAGGGCCGGCAGTGGCCCCCTCCGGGGGGACCGGGGTGGCCGCCTCCCGGCGGCCCGTACCAGTGGCAGCCTCCGCCTCCCCCGCGACCGTGGACCGTGCCGCCGCCTTCGGGCACCCGGTACGACCGGCTGGCCCGTACGGCCCTGCACAGATGGTGGCGCCCGATCGTCGGCACGCTCGCCATCGTCGCCGCGTATCTCGTCGTGTCGTTCGCGGTCGGGCTCGCCGCGGTGCTGATCTCGCTTCTCTCCGGCGTGCCGATGGTGATGAGCGGCACCCAGATCTTCGCCGACCCCCTGATGACGCTCGGGCTCAACCTCGTGCTGCTCGCCCTGGCGATCCCGCTGGTGCTCGGGGCGGCCTGGGTGGTGCAGCGGCGGCGGCCGGGCACGGTCTCCTCGGTCGCCGGACGGCTGCGCTGGGGATGGCTGCTCCTGTGCGTGCCGATCGCGCTGGTCGCGGTGATCCTCGGCGAGGTCGCGCAGCAGCTCACGTTCCTGGCGACGGGCGTGTCCAGCGGGTTCACCTGGGTGGGCTGGGACCGCTTCCTCGCCCCGCTGATCGTCATCGTGGTGCTCGTGCCGTTCCAGGCGGCGGCCGAGGAGTACGTGTTCCGCGGGTGGATCCTCCAGGCGTTCGGGGCGTACCTGCGCAATCCGGTGCCGGGCATCGTCGTCGGCGCGGCCGCCTTCGCGTCGCTGCACGGCTACACCGACTGGGGCATCGCGTACGTCTTCGGGTTCGGCCTGCTCATGGGATGGGTCGCCATCCGCACCGGCGGCCTGGAGGCGCCGATCGCGCTGCACGCGGTCAACAACGTGTTCGCGTTCGGGATGACCGCGGCCGCGGGCGGGCTGCGGAACGCGCTGGAACAGGGCTCCGTGCCCTGGCAGACCATCGTCGGGACGATCGTCCAGTTCGCCGTATTCACCGTCTCAGTGCTGATAATCGCCCGAAAGCGGGCAATTCAGACGCTCTCTCGATAAATCTCACTAGAGAGGTATTTTCAGCACGGCGTCGGCGTGTTGGTCTGTAGAGGTGATCGCCAGCCGGAGACCGGGTATCAACATGCTCGCGTCCGCTTCGCCGTTCTAGTGGAGGCACGGAGCGTGGACTCGGACCCCCCTTCACGCGATGAGGAATACCCGGCGCCGCCCCCGGCGATCCCGTCCGCCCGAGAAGATCCGGCAGGCGATCCCTCCCGGGGATCGTCGCCGTGGCAGCTTCCCCCCTTCGCCGCCCCGGTACCCGACGAGCCGCCGCCTCAGCGCCGCGCCGGCCGTCGCCCGTACGCCGACGAGCCCGCGGCTCCGGGCCCTCGGCGGCTGGTCAACCGCCCGGACAAGCTCGTCGCCTCCGGCCGCCCCCAGCCGGCGGAGCCGGTACGCGACCAGGCTGCCCCGCCAGCACAGCCCGACCAACCGGAGCACCCTGAGTTCGCACCTTCGGGTCCCCGGCGGCTGGTCAACCGCCCCGACAAGCTCGTCGCCTCCGGCCACCCCGCCCACCCCCAGCCGGTACGCGACCAGCCGGTACAGCCCGCGCAACCGGAGCAGACGGATCAACCGGAGCAGACGGATCAACCGGAGCAGACGGATCAACCGGAGCAGACGGATCAACCGGAGCACCCTGACCAGGCTGAGCAGCCCGGGATCGAGGAGCCGGAGCCGCTGCGCCGGATCGGCGCCCCACCGGGAGGGCACCCGGCCCGCCCCGACGCGCTCGTGGCGTCCGGCCCGCGCGGCGGCCGCCATCACCATCACCGGAGGCGGAGCGAGCCCAAACGCCCCTTCCGCGTCCGCAGATACCTCGCCCCGGTGCTGGCGCTCGCCGTGCTGCTCGCGGCCGCGTTCGGGGTCGCCCGCTGGGTGTCGGACGATTCCACGTCCGGGCTGCTCCTCGCGTCGGGGGACGGCCGGTCGGGCGACGACGCGTTCCCCGCGCCCGGGCTGCCGGGCAACGGCTCCAGCCAGGTGCTCAACGCGGTCACGTCGGCGGGCTCGACGGTGGTGGCCGTGGGCAGCGACATCAGCGGTCCCGTGCCGAGGCCGCTCTTCCTCGTCTCCACGGACGGCGGGGAGAAGTGGCAGCTGGGCCGGGTCGCCGGGCCGTCCGGCTACGGCACCGTCGGCGGAGCCGTGGGGCGAGTCGTGGGCGGCGGCGGGCGCTGGCTCGCCGCGGGCACCGACGCGCCCGGGGCCGCCGGTCCGGGGGCGCGCGGCATGTGGGTCTCCTCCGACGGTGTGACCTGGACGGCGGTGGACCCCATCCGGCTGACCGCCTTCTGGAGCCAGGACAGGATCACCGACCTGGCCAGGACCGCGAGCGGATTCGTGGCCGTGGGCACCGCCACCCTCCCGGACGGCACCGCCGGACCGGTCGTCTGGGTGTCGCCCGACGGGCAGGGGTGGACCCGGGTGGACAGCGGCCAGATCGGCACCCCCGACAAGGTGCGGGGCATGCGCGCCGTGGCCGCGCGGGGCGACCAGGTCGTCGCCCTGGCCGATCCGGGCGAGGGCTCCGCGTCGGTCGTCCTGCGCTCGGCCGACGGCGGCAGGTCCTGGCTCCGTACGGCCGTCGCCCTGGCGGACGTACGGCCGGAGCCGGGCGCACTGGCCGCGACGGACAAGGGGTTCGTGCTGGTCCCGACGCGGCAGCGCTCCGCGGCCGGCGAGGTGCCGGTCTTCTGCTCCCCGGACGGCGCGAAATGGGATCGGTGCGGCACCATCGGGAAGCTCGGCCCCGAGGGAGCGGGCGTACGTGGCCTCGCCTCCTCCGCGGCGGGGATCGCGGCGGTGACCGAGCAGGCCTGGGAGCGGTACGCCCTCTACACGAGCGCGGACGGGCACGAGTGGACCAAGAGCGCCGATCTCGGCGAGATCCCGGGAACGCTGCGCGGGCTCGCCATCACCGACGCGGGCGTGCTCGTCGCGGGCGGCGACAAGCGCGGCCCCGGCGACGTGGAGAACCTGCCCGTGCTGATGACGGCGCGCGAGGGCAAGAAGGCGAAGGCCGTTCCCCCTGAACAGATCGCCGGGCTGACCAGGCAGGCCAGGGAGACGACGGGCCTGGCAGCGGCGGGCGGCCTGTTCGTCGCCGTGGGCTCCGGGGGCGGCGACGCCGGCATCTGGACCAGCGGCGACGGCGGCGCGGGCTGGAAGAGTATCGGCGACGCCGGCGTGCTCGGCGGCCCGGGGCGCCAGGCGTTGAGCGCGGTCGCGCACGGCCGGAAGGGATGGCTGGCGGTCGGCACCACGACCTCCGACCCGGCGGTCACCCGGCCCCTCCTGGTCACCTCGGCGGACGGCAGGACGTGGAAGCCCGGCCCGGACGTCGAGGTGCCCTCCGGGCACTTCCTCCTGGCCCCGAACGCGGTCGCCGCCGGGCCGAAGGGCTACGTGGTCGCGGGAGAGGACCGGGGCGCGACAGGCGTGCTGCCCGCGCTGTGGTTCAGTCCCGACCTCAAGCGGTTCACCCGCGCGCCGCAGGGCGCGATGCCGACCGGGGGCGCGGGGGTGCGCATCGCCGACGTCACCGCCACACCGTCCGGGTTCATGGCCGTGGGCGGCTCGGGGACCGCGGACAGGGAGACCGGCGTCGTGTGGGTGTCATCGGACGGGATCAACTGGACCGCCAAGGGCCGGGTGCTTCCCGGCGACAGCCACTCCGCGGGCCTGCGCCACGTGGTGGCGCGCGGCGACGAGGTGATCGCGGTCGGTCTCGCGGACGGCGGCCGCCCCTTCGCCGCGGTGTCGTCCGACGACGGCTCCCACTGGGAGTACGCGTGGCTGCCGGCGGAGGAGCCGGCCGCGGTGCTCGACCTCGCCGCGGCGAAGCAGGGCGTGGTCGCGGTCGGCGCGCACGGCCGGGCGGGCGAGGAGGACAGCACGGTCTGGACCTCCGGCGACGGCCTCGACTGGAGCCGCCACACGCTCACCGCGGACGGCCTCGGCGGCGACGGCGCGCAGTGGCTCGGCTCGGTCGCGGTCTCCGGGGACGACGTCGTGGCCGCCGGCCGTTCGGTCACCTACTCGCAGGACCACCTCACGGTCTGGCGAAGCAGGCTCACCTCGGCGGATCGATGACCTTCCACGAGACGAGGGCGTCCACCAGGCCGTCGGTCAGCGGCAGCCGTACCAGCTCCGCCGGGGAGCACCACCGGGCGTCGGCGGCGTCGTCACCCGGGGCGAGGCGGCCGTCGACGGCCGTGACCAGGTAGTCGTGGATCTCGTACGTCACGCCCGCCGGTCCCGCGCGCAGCACGGTCCCGGCCAGGGAGCCCACCGCGCCGTCCAGGCCGGTCTCCTCGCGGAGCTCGCGCCGTACCGCCTCGGCATCGCTCTCGCCGGGCTCGACCCGGCCGCCGGGAAGCGACCACAGTCCCTCGCCGGGCGGATGTCCACGCCGGACCAGCAACAGACGTCCGACCGGATCACGGACGATGGCACCCACGCATCTCACCACATACAGAACATTACGACCGGATAACCGGGAGGTTCTTGACGCCCGTGGTTTGCCGGAAGCAGCGTGGATAATTGTGAGAACCGCGCCTTCCTGTCCGCGGTGTTTCGGGCCGCTGCACCCGCCGAGCGTCTGGAACAGCTCCTGGCGCTGCGACGCGCACGGGGATGTCCTCCCCTACCAACCACCGCACCGCCCCTCCCAGGCGGTCCTCGACGCCCTGAGGCAGGCGGCCGTGGTCCCCATCTGGCTGCCGTGGCCGCTGCCCGCCGGCTGGCTGGTGACCGGCTTCGCCGAGGTGGGCGACGAGCGCACCGGAGCCCGAGCCACCGTCGTCGCCGTCTCCGGACCGTCGCTCACGTACGGTCCGGCCGACCTGCTGATCGTCGCCGAGGAGCCCGGTGTCGGCCTCGGCGCCGCGTACGCCGGTCTGGACGGCCCCGACCCGGGATCGGAGTTCGACACCGGCCCCGCGAACGCCAAGATCGAGATACGCGGGCATCCGGGCGCGCTCTGGTGCCTCAAGGGCATCCCGCCGGATCGCGCCGTGTACGTGGGAGAGGCGCTCGGCAACTGGCTGTGGTTGATCGCCTGGCCGGCAGAGGCCGGCTGCCTGATCCCGCTCGCCCAGCTTTCCCTGCGCGACCTCCGGGACACCGACCAGGAGCTCGACCTCCCGTTCGGCGCGTTCTCCCCACGCCTCGACGACGAGCCACGCGAGGTCTGAACTAGTAGGGTCTGAGATGTGACAGCGCGTATCGAACGAGTGGTGACCTCCGGCGTGGTCGAGATCGACGACGTCGAGCACAAGGTTGAGAACAACACGTGGATCGTGGGTGACGACGAGGAGGTCATCGTCGTCGACCCGGCTCGCGACGCCGACAAGATCCTGGAGAAGGTGGGCGACCGCGAGGTGCTCGCCGTCATCTGCACCCACGGGCTGCCCGACCACGTGGGCGGCGCCATCGAGGTGGCCGCCAGGGACGAGGCCGTCGTCGCCCTGCACCCCAAGGACAAGCGCCTGTGGCGCCAGACCTGGGAGGAGACCTGGCCCGACATCGACATGGAGGACGAGGGGCTGTTCTCCGTCGCGGGCGTCGAGCTGGAGGTCCTCGCCACACCCGGCATCACCCAGGGCGGCGTCTCGCTGTACTGCGAGTCGCTCGGTGCGGTGTTCACCGGCAAGTCGCTCCAAGCCGACGGCCCGGGCCGGCTCGGCGGGGAGTACCCCGCGCTGGCCGACCAGCTCACCGCCATCGGCGAGCGGCTGTTCACGCTCCCGCACGCGACCCGCGTGCTGCCTGCCCACGGTGAGGAGTCCCGGATCGGCGACCTGGAGCCGCAGTTCGACGGCTGGCTGTCCGGCTCCCTGACCGGAGGCGACGAGAAGCACGAGTCGCCCCTCGTGGACGGCACCGGCGCCGCGGGCATCAGGCTGACGCTCGACGACGAGTAGGTCGCCTCCGCATGGAGCAGCTCGGATTCGAGGGCATGCCGCGCCGGCTGTACGCGTGCACGCCCTCACGGCTGAACTCGTGGCTCGACTGCCGCCGCCGCTATCGCTTCACCTACCTCGACCGGCCGGCGCCGCAGAAGGGGCCGCCCTGGGCGCACAACAGCGTCGGGGCCTCGGTCCACAACGCGCTGGCCGGGTGGTGGCGGCAGCCGTACGAGCGGCGGACGCCGATGACGGCGGCCACCCTCCTCACCAGCGGCTGGATCGGCGAGGGGTTCCGCGACCAGGAGCAGTCCCTGGCCTGGCGTGACCGGGCCCGTGAGATGGTGTTCGGATATGTCGCGACACTCGATCCGGCGGACGAGCCGGTCGGCGTCGAGCGCACCGTGGCCACCCGGACCTCCGTGATCGCGGTCTCCGGGCGCATCGACCGGCTCGACCGGCGCGGCGACGAGCTCGTGGTCGTCGACTACAAGACGGGCCGCCGGGCGCCGGAAACCGACGACGCGCGTTCCTCGCTGGCCCTGGCCGTGTACGCCGTCGCCGCGTCGCGCGTGATGCACCGCACCTGCCGCAAGGTGGAGCTGCACCACCTGCCCACCGGATCGGTGGCCGAGTGGGAGCACGACGACGAGTCCCTCCGGCGGCATATGGGCCGGGCCGAGGAGATCGCGCTGGAGGCGTCCGAGGCCGACGAGGCCTACCGCGCCTGGGCCGCGTCCCGGCCGGGTGGGTCACGGCCCGCCGCTTCGCGAGCGGGTGGGCGGTCTGTCGCACCGGGACCGGGGACCTCCGGGCCGGACGCGGGCGGCGCACTCTCCGTGCCTCCGGAGATCGACGCGCTGTTCCCGCCCAATCCCGGGCCGATCTGCTCGTGGTGTGACTTCCGCCGGCACTGTCCACAGGGGCAGCGGATCGCACCGGACCGGAACTCGTGGGACGGCCTGGCCTCGACGCACTGAACCCGCCGTGGGAAATCACGTCGGTGGCCGAGTCGGCGAGGGAGAACATTGGCCGCAGGTTGTGTTGCTCCCGCGCGCTCTCGACGGGGACGAGGCGTCGGCCGCCGGAAGCGCCTCCCGCCGCTCGAGGTCCCTCGACGGCGAGCGGCCCGCTCAGGCGCCCTGTCCTGGACGGTTCCTTCCCAGGACAGGGGTTCGGCGCGTCGGCCGGCTCAGGAGTGGTGCAGGATCTGGCTCTCCGCCGCGTTCCAGAAGCGGGTGAGCGCCGCCGCCGTGGTCTCCGGGGCTTCGACGGCGGGGGAGTGGGCGGCGCCGGGCACGACCACGCACTCCGCGTCGAGCCGATCGGCCATCTCCGCCTGCAGCGACGGCGGCCATCCGTCGTCGTGCTCGCCGTACAGGACGAGGATGGCGAGGCCGGACTGGGCGAGCTCGTCCACGCGGTCGGGGGCGTTCAGGACCTCCCGAGCCATGGCCATCAGCCCGGCGGGTGAGTGCGCGAGCAGGCGCTTGCGCAGGAAGGCCACGATCTCGTCGGGGACGCCGGCCTTGATCGCGTCGGGCTCCATCCGGTTGGTCCAGAGATATTCGACGCCGTATTCGGGCAGCTCGGCCAGCATGATCCGGCCGACCCTCTCACGCGGCCCGATGATGCCCGCGGGTCCCGAACTCATCAGCGTGTACGACGCGAGCTTGGCCGTGCCGTCCAGCGTGGTCTCGCGGGTGATCAGGCCGCCGAAGGAGTGACCGAGCAGGTGGACCGGCTCACCCTGCCCGACGGCGTGGGCGACGAGGTCGATGTCGGCGCCCAGGGCCGCGCACGTGTACGCGGCCGGGTCCTCGGGGCCCGGCGTCTCGTACTGGCCGCGGACGTCCACGGCGACGACCCTGCGCCCCGCCTGGGCGAGGGTCTGGAGGACGGAGATGAAGTCCTCCTTGCTGCCGGTGAACCCCGGGACGAGGAGGGCGGGCCAGCGCTCGGGGACGCCGCTGACGGGCTCCGCCGAGAGGACCGTGAACGTGCCCGCCGGCGTCTCGATCTGCTCGGTGGTGACACCCGGGGGCAGCGTCAGGAATCGCGGCGTACTCACGTGGCACCACGATACCCAGCGAGGCTGTCGGCGACACCGCCAACAACGCTTTGCCGGTTGTGACCCATAACTTCATGCCTCCTACAGAGGGTCTACCCACTGCCGGATGGCGGTTTCCCGTCCCCGGCCGGCGGGCCGGGGACCGGTGTGTCTCCCGTGTTATCCGCCTCGTCGCGACCGCGATGGGCGGCGGCGCTGGGCCGCGCGCTCCGTCGCCGCGGAAGGCGCGGGAATGTCGTCGTCGGTCGCGAGATCCGGTGAACGGAACACCACGACGAACGGGTTCGGCGGGATGATCCGCTCCGGTTCGGGCTTGGGCCGGGGAGCCGGCGTCGGTTCGGGCGCCAGATCGTCCGCGGGAACGAACCGGGTCTCCTCGACGACCGCCGTGCTCACGGTGACCGCCTCGTCGCGCTCGCGGACCTTCTCGCTCTCCTGGACCTTCACGACCTCGGGAGTCTCCTGCGGCTCGAGGACGTCGGCGGATGCCTCTGCCTCGACGCTGCGTCCGCCGCGGGTGCGACGGCGCTCCCTCGGCGTACGCGCCGGGCGCTCGCGGCGCTCGTCCCGGCCGGAACGGTCGGAACGGTCGGAACGGTCGGACCTAGTGCGCGAGCGCACCCGCCCGGTCTCGCCGAGGTCCTCGATCGCCTCGGCGTCCAGACCCGCCCGGGAGCGGTTCGCACGCGGCAGCACGCCCTTGGTGCCCTCGGGGATGCCGAGGTCGGTGTAGACGTGCGGAGAGCTGGAGTAGGTCTCGACCGGCTCGACGAAGTCGAGGCCGAGCGCGTTGTTGATCACCTTCCAGCGGGTGAGCTCGGTCCACTCCACGAACGTCACGGCGACGCCGGTGCGCCCGGCGCGGCCGGTCCGGCCGATGCGGTGGACGTAGGTCTTCTCGTCCTGCGGGCAGTCGTAGTTGACCACGTGGGTGACGTCGTCGATGTCGATGCCGCGGGCCGCCACGTCGGTGGCGACCAGGACGTTGATCTTGCCGTTGCGGAACGCCCGCAGCGCCTGCTCGCGCTGGCCCTGGCCGAGGTCGCCATGGACGGCGGCGACGGCGAAGCCCTTGTCGTGGAGTTGCTCGGCCACCATGTCGCAGGCGCGCTTGGTCTCGCAGAAGATCATGGTGAGACCGCTCGTGCTGCTCTGCAGCAGCCGCGCCACGATCTCGATCTTGTCCATGCGGTGCGTGCGGTACACGAACTGCGTGGTCTGCGGGGTCGCCTCGGCCTCGGCGTCGTTGTGCTCGGCGCGGACGTGGATCGGGCGGTTCAGGTACCGCCGCGACAGCGCCACGATCTCGCCCGGCATCGTCGCGGAGAACAGCATGGTCTGCCGCTTCTCGGGGACCAGCTTAATGATCCGCTCGATGTCGGGGAGGAAGCCCAGGTCGAGCATCCGGTCGGCCTCGTCCATCACCAGCATGGTGATCTGGCTGAGGTCGAGGTGCTTCTGCTTGACCAGGTCGAGGAGTCGGCCGGGGGTGCCCACGATGACGTCGACGCCGCTCTTGAGGGCCTCGATCTGCGGCTCGTAGGCGCGGCCGCCGTACACGGTGAGGATTCGGGAACCGAGCTTGCCTGCGGCGAGGACCAGGTCCTCGCTGACCTGCAGGGCGAGCTCTCGGGTGGGGACGAGGACCAGGCCGCGCGGCTTCTTGCGGTTCTTCCGCGGCTTGCCCACGAGTTGCAGCATCGCGACGCCGAACGCGTAGGTCTTGCCGGTGCCGGTGCGTGCCTGGCCGATGACGTCCTGGCCGGCGATGGCCAGCGGGAGCGCCATTTCTTGGATCGGGAACGGTGAAAGGATGCCCTCTGTCTCCAGGGCATCGGCGATCTCTGGGATGACTCCCAGGTCTCGGAACGTCGTCAGCGTGACCTGCCTCAGTCGTCGGCGAAGGCGGCCCTCCGGAACCTGCGCGGCCGTAAGATCTCCCAGGCCGTGTCCTCACGGATGTGGCGCCTTCGGCGTCATCAGCGACCGCGGCATCCAGTTACTGGGGGTCTTGGGCCGGACGGCCCAGAACAAAACAGTGCGGTCGCACCTTCGCGAACCAGTCTACTCGATACCACAACACGGAACCGTTTTCTCCGTGTTCCCGAAGTTCGGTCAAGCTTTCTGGTCGATGAATCCGGTCGTGAGAGGCGGGAAGGGGCCGTAGCGGTCAGCGGCGGCAGGACAAAAGCGGCCCGCGTACGCTGCACCCATGAACGAAACTCCTCCCGGTGTCGTGGATCTGCTCGGTGTGCTGGCGTACGCGGAACTGACCGCGTTCCTGCGCCTGGCCGAGGACGCGGCGCTGCTCGCGCCCACGCTGACCGACCGGGCCGCCCTCGGCGACATCGCCGCGGCCGAGTACGGGCACTTCCGCCTGCTGCGCGACCGGCTCAGCTCGCTCGGCGTGGATCCGGAGGAGGCGATGGCTCCCTTCGTGACCGCCATCGACGCCTGGCACGAGCAGACCAAGCCGCGCGACTGGTACGAGGCTCTGGTCAAGGCGTACGTCGGCACGGGGATCGCGGGCGACTTCTACCGGGAGGCCGCGCGGCACGCCGATCCCTCCATCACCGAGCTGGTGGACGAGGTGCTGACGGACGAGGCGCGCTCGGAGTTCACGGTGGAACGGGTGCGTGCGGCGATAGAGGAGGACCCGCGGCTGAGCAGCCGGCTGGCGCTGTGGGCGCGCCGGATGGTGGGCGAGGCGCTGAGCCAGGGGCAGCGGCTGGCGGCGGTCCGCCCGGATCTGGCGGCCCTGCTGGTGGAGCCGGGCAGCGAGGACCTCGCCGAGATCGGACGCCTCTTCGCTCGGCTGACCGAGGCGCACGGGAAGCGCATGTCGGCCCTGGGCCTCACCCCGGGACCCTGACCCACCGAATGCCCTGCGCGGACGCGTGTGGAGAGAGGGACGGCGGCCGCGATCACCTCGCAGTCGCGAGCGAGACACGCGTCCGCCGCCATCCCGGATCCGCCACGCCGGTCAGAGCAGGAACACGGGCCTGGGTATGGCCCGCGTGGAGCAGCCCCGCGCGGTCCTAAAGCGTGCCGCCGAACCCGACCCTGCGCTGCTCGTCCTCGCCGACCTCGACGAAACCGAGCGAGGACACGGGGACGACCACCCGTCGGCCGCTCTTGTCCGTGAGCGAGAAGACGCCCTTGTCCGCGGCGAGGGCCTGGCGGAGCTCCTCCTCGATCTGCTCGGCCGACATGTCGGTCTCCACGACGAGCTCGCGGTGCACCGACCGAACAGCGATCTTGACTTCCATCGGGCTCCCCTTTCCGGAGGGCTGCGTCAGACAGCGCCTCAACCCCATCGTCGCCGTCCGCCGACGCGGTGAGCCCTTTGATCGCGTCAAGCGAACAGGAAATGCGGTACCGGTCAGCCGGTGCGCGGGAAGCCGCTGATGCCCCGCCAGGCGAGGCGCGCCATCAGCTGGGTGGCGGCCTCCTTGGGGATGGAACCGTGGCTGCTGAGCCAGTACCTCGCGCTCACCTCGGCCATGCCGACCAGGCCGACGCCGAGCAGGTGCGCCTCGTCGCTCGAACAGCCGGTGTCCTCCTGGATGACCTGGCTGATCGCCTCGGCGCTCTCGCGGAGGGATCGCTCCATCCGCTGGCGTACGGGCGCCACGTTGCGCAGGTCGGATTCGAAGACCAACCGGAACGCCTCGCCCTGGCTGGACACGAAGTCGAAGAACGCCCCGATCGCCGCCTGCACCCGCTGCTTGTTGTCGGTCGTGGAGGCGAGGGCCTCGTGGCACCTCGTGACCATGTCGTCGACGTGCAGGTCGAGGAGGGCGAGGTAGAGCTCGAGCTTGCCGGGGAAGTGCTGGTAGAGCACCGGCTTGCTGACGCCGGCCCGCTCCGCGATCTCGTCCATGGCCGCAGCGTGGTAGCCGTTCTCCACGAACACTTCCTGCGCCGCGCTCAGGAGCTGGCGGCGGCGGGCCATGCGGGGCAGGCGGGTGCCCCGCGGCTTGGCGTCCGGCGTAGCGGTCACGGCACTCTCGTCTCCTTGTAGCGGGAACTCGCCCATCCTACGTGTGGGTAACCAGGTCAGCGGTAGTCCTCTTCGTCGTGCTCGACCACGCGCTCCTGTTCGGTGGCGTCGGCGGGGTCGGCCTCCATCGGCACCTGATCGGGCCAGCGGGTCCGGTCGGACGGCTTCATCCGCTGGTGTTGTTCGACCGCGTCCGCCTCCGGCGTCTCGATCGAGAGCTCCTCGGCCGTCTCGCCGAGGGAGTCCATCTCAGACATGTGGCGTCCCTCCGTTTCCGGCCCTGAGCGATGCGCGACAGGACCAACACTACGACCACGGGCCGTACCGATTACGCGGTGGAGGCCCGGAACAGGTCTCCATGCTTCCGGACCCGTTCCAGCACGTCCTGTGCCGCGAAGACGAACTGCCCCGGGTCCCTCCAGGCATCCACCTCTTCCCACGAAAGGGGGGTCGACACGGTGGGAAGCTCGGCCGCCCGCAGCGAGTACGGAGCGACCGTGGTCTTGGCAGGGTTGTTCTGGCTCCAGTCGATGAACACCTTGCCGGGCCGTTCCCGCTTGGACATCACGCTGGTGATGAACGCGTGCTCGCGCTCCAGCCGCCGGGCGAGGGCCCGCGCGTACGCGGAGGTGTCCTCGTCGCCGTCCCACGGCACGTAGACCTGCATCCCCTTCTTTCCGCTGGTCTTGGGTACCCCCTCGTGCCCGTCGTCCTCAAGGGCTTCGCGGAGCAGGAGGGCCACCTCGCAGCACTCCACGATCGTGGCGGGGGCGCCGGGGTCGAGGTCGAAGACCAGGGTGTCCGGCGGCAGCGGCTCCCCGCGTTCCGAGACCCGCCACATGGGCACGTGGATCTCCAGCGCGGCGAGATTGGCGTAGTAGACGAGCGTCGCGAGGTCGTCCACCACGGCGAAGTCGATCGTCTCGCGGCCCTTGGAGCTGCCGGGCGCGGGCAGGGTGACCGTGCGGACCCAGCCGGGGGTGTGGCCGGGCACGTTCTTCTCGAAGAAGAACTGGCCGTCCACGCCGTCGGGGTAGCGCTTGACGGTCAGCGGCCGTCCGCGCAGGTGGGGGAGCAGGACCGGGGCGATGCGGGTGTAGTAGTCGATGACCTCGGCCTTGGTGAACGAGGCCTCGGGGTACATCAGCTTGTCCAGATTGGTGAGCGTCAGGTGCCTGCCCTCGACCTCGACCCGTACCTTCCTGGTCACACCGCACCTCCGAGGCGGGTGCCGATACGGCACCGCCATAGTGGGTACCTGCCCAACTGGTAAGTCCTTTGAATCCCTAGATGGTGTAGTTCGAACAAAGAGACGAGTATGTGGCTATGCGCAGCATTTGGAAGGGCGCCATATCGTTCGGGCTGGTCACCATCCCCGTGAAGCTCTACTCCGCCACGGAGCAGAAGGACGTCTCCTTCCACCAGGTGCACCGGGAGGACGGCGGGCGGATCAAGTACAAGCGGGTGTGCACGCTCGACGGCCAGGAGGTGTCGTACTCCGACATCGCCAAGGGCTACGAACTGCCGAGCGGCGACATGGTCGTGCTGACGGACGAGGACTTCGCCGACCTCCCGCTGACCACCTCCCGCCGGATCGACGTGCTGCAGTTCTCCCCCTCCGAGCAGATCGACCCGATCTACTTCGCCAAGTCGTACTACCTGGAGCCGGAGGCCCAGGGAGCGAAGCCGTACGTGCTGCTGAGGGACGCGTTGGAGCGCTCGGGGCAGGTGGCGATCGTGAAGGTGGCGCTGCGCCAGCGCGAGTCGCTGGCGACCTTGCGCGTACGGGACGGCATCTTCGTGCTGGAGACGATGTTGTGGCCGGACGAGGTGCGCGAGGCGGACTTCCCCTTCCTGGACGAGGACATCGACGTGCGTCCGCAGGAGCTCCAAATGGCCGAGTCCCTGATCGAGACGATGGTCGCGGACTTCGATGCGGAGGGGTACAAGGACACCTACCGCGAGGCGCTGCAGGCCGTCATCGAGGCCAAGGTCGCCGGCAAGGAGGTGGTCACCCCCGAGGCGCCCGCCGAGGAGAAGCCCGCCGTCGATCTGATGGCCGCGTTGCGCGCCAGCGTGGAGGCCGCCAAGAGGGAGCGCGAGGGGCGCGAGCCGGCGAGGAAGAAGGAGGCCGCGGCGTCGGGCGCGAAGAGCGCGGCGAAATCCGGGACGAAGGCCGGAGGGAAGGCCGCGGCGAAGAAGGCGGCCTCCGAGGACGAGGAGAAGGCGCCGCGCAAGCGCGGAGCGCGCCGCTCCGCCTGACCCCACGGCTCTTGTGCGTGTCCCGAAAACGTGTGGCGTGATGTGGACAGGAGAGCCGCCGGGCAGGTCGGCGTGCGGCTGGACCGGTCCGATCCCCGGCAGTGCGGGAACGGCTGACGAGGCCCGGCGTGGCGGGACATGTGGGGAAGCCTGGCGCGGCGCGGGTGGGGAAATGGAACGGCCATCCGGCCGGGATTCCTCCCGGCCGGATGGCCCTGTAGTAGGGAAGGCGGGGAGCCGACGGCTCTCGTCCGTGGCGTCCGCCTGTATGCGCTGAAACGATGGATCTCATCGTGTGGGCGAGGAGACGTATGCGTCTCCCCCCTGTGTGAGCGCCTCTCCGTGGATCTTCCGCTCAGGTCGAGCGCCGATCACGGCGAGGTCGTCCGGTGTGGATCCGCTCAGCCGACGGGCGCGAGCGGGGCGCCGGTGACCTCCGGCTCCGGCTGCTGCTCCGGCCGCCTCAGGAAGTCCAGGAACTGCCTGGGAAGGCGGATCGTGATGTTGTTGATCACCTGCTGCCGCTGGTGCTGCCGCTGGCGCTGGTGCCCGCGCTGGTTCTGGTGGTCGCGGTTGTGGTTGCGGTTCCAGTTACGGTTCCGCTGGCCACGGCCTCCCCAGCCACCCCCGCCCCAGCTGGCGAAGCCGCCCGCCTGGACGACGGCGGCGTTCGCCGTGGTCGCGGTGGTCGTGGCGCCGAGCGCCACCGCCCCACCCGTCAGTGCGGTGCTGATCGCCAGCCCCGCGATGACACTCCTGAACTTGGGCATTGCACTTCTCCTTTTGAAAGGAATTGATTTTCTCTTACCTTTCGACGCTCTCCGCGTCGAGTCACGGAGAACGATTGAGATCACCCGGAGTGGATCATCTCGATATCGTCTTGATTGCCGAGTTTGCGGAGTGGCAAACGGTTACGTGCGGATCTTGGGTGCCGCATGTGATTTATTGACGATGCTCCGCGGAGTGCGATTGTTTACCGGAGAAATGGGTGGCCCGCCGGTGAGCCGTACAGCCGACCGGGAAAGGCCGGCGATGGCATTCACGGCGAGCGTCGCATGCCCGGCGAGGCGTTCCGCGTGAAACGCGGAGAAGGCGTTACCGGGCCGTACGCATGAAGAAGCCCATCCGGTCGGCGGTGCCGACCGGATGGGCCCGGTGTTTCCAGAAGGTGAGACCGCTCGGGCGTCGCGACGGACGTCATCGCGCCGCCGAGCTGCTCGGCCGTACCGGTGTCACCGAGGTTTCTCACCGGTGTGGACGAGATGGCCCGACCGCCCGCTGGTCGTTCACGGCCTCACGGCGGTGAATGCGCTTACCGCTGGTTCTGGTTGGCGGTGCCTGCCGCGTTGCCGTTGCCGCCGTTGCCGCCGTTGGCGTTGTTGTTGTTGCCGTCGGCGATGGCGCCGCCGTTGCCGCCGTTACCGCCGCGGGCCAGGACGAGCTGGGCGAGGATGTCCTCGGCCCGCAGACCGCGCTGCTCCTCGCGGGGCCGCTCGCGCTCGCGCTCCCTGGGCACCTGTACACGGATGTTGTTGATCACGTTCTGGCGCTGGCGCTGCTCCTCGCGCTGGTGCTCGCGCTGGTGCTGACGGTTGTGGTTCCGGTTGTGGTTGCGGTTGTGGTTGCGGTTGCCGCGGCCACCCCAGCCGCCGCCCCAGCCACCGCCGCCGCAGCCGCCGCCGCAGCCGACCTGGACGACGCCGGCGTTCGCCGCGGTGGCCGTGGTGGCGCCGAGCGCGACGGCTCCGCCGGTCAGCGCGGTGCTGATGGCCAGCAGCCCGACGAGGTTCTTGAACTTGGGCATTGTGTTTCCCCCTGAAGGAATCAAATTCCTCTTGACGCTTCGACACTTTCGGGGAGTCCCCCGAAGAATGCCCCGGACGCCCTTGATGTGGCATTTCCGTATTGTCTTGATTTCCGATGGAGGAGATGACAAACGCCGCAATTCCCTCTTTAGCCAGCTCTTTTCACTTCGTTGGGCGCGTTGCACACGACATGCTTGTGTTGACGGCACAGTCCCTCGTGAGGCGATTCGGTCGCGTAAGTCGGCGGGTGGCTTGTGGGCACGTGTCCTTCACCAGAAAAGGGTCGCTCACGAAAAAACCCTGCCCGGCCCGCACGAAGCGAGGCCGGACAGGGTGGTTTTCGGCGAGGTACGCGTTATGCGAGTGCGTCCTCGCCGTCGGTGTCGTAGCGGGTCCCACGTCCGGAGCCTTTCGGCCCCCTTCCGGCCTGCTCGCGTTTCTGGTGAACGTCGGTCAGGAGAAACCGCGTCCCGGGTGGAATGCGGAGAGTCGTGGGAGCGGCCTTCGGACACCGGCGGCGGGTTGCCGCCGGTGTCCTCGTCAGGTGAGCCCGCGCGTGTAGCTCGGCGGTCCCACAGCCGGAGAGTGCGCTACTTAGGGAACGCGCGGCTGGGCGACGTTGGCAATCTGGTTGGCGGCGCCTGCGGCGTTGCCGTTGCCGCCGTTGCCGCCGCGGGCGTCGTTGTTGTTGCCGCCGGCGATGGCGCCGCCGTTGCCGCCGTTGCCGCCGCGGGCCAGGACGAGCTGGGCGAGGATGTCCTCGGCCCGCAGGCCGCGCTGCTCCTCGCGGGGCCGCTCGCGCTCGCGCTCCCTGGGCACCTGCAGGCGGATGTTGTTGATCACGTTCTGGCGCTGGCGCTGGTGCTGGCGCTGGTGCCCGCGCTGGTCCTGGTGGTCGCGGTTGTGGTTGCGGTTCCAGTTGCGGTTGTGGGTGCGACCACCCCAGCCGCCGCCGCCGCAGCCGCCCCCGCAGCCGCCGCCCCAGGTCTGGACGACGGAGGCGCTCGCCGTGGTGGCGGTGGTGGCGGCGCCGAGCGCGACGGCTCCGCCGGTCAGCGCGGTGCTGAGGGCGAGAAGCCCGACGAGGTTCTTGAACTTGGGCATTGCGTTTCCCCCTGAAGGAATCAGATTCCTCTTGACGCTTCGACACTTTCGGGGAGTGCCCCGAAGAATGCCCCGGACGCCCTTGATGTGGCATTTCCGTATTATCTTGGTTTCCGTCGTGGTAAGACGACAAACGCCGCGGTTCCGTTCTTAGTCAGCTCTTTTCATTTCATTGGGCGCGTCGGCGCAGAGCATCGTTATGTGGATGGTGCGGAGCCGTTCACGAAGGGATTCCGTCGCGTACGGCGGTGCGTGCGCCCGCGAAGTTGTGACTATGTGGTCTTCAGGGCGTGCGAAAAACCCTGCCCGGCCCGCACGAAGCGAGGCCGGACAGGGTGGTGTTTTCCGCGAGGGATGCGTTATATGTGAGCGCCCTCGGTGTCGGTGTCGTAGCCATCCCACGGCGGGGGCCTTTCGGCCCCTTTCCGGCCTGCTCGCGTTTCTGGTGAACGCCGGTCAGGAGGAACCGCGTTCCAGGTGGAATGCGGAGAGTCGTGGGAGCGGCTTTCGGACACCGGCGGCGGGTTGCCGCCGGTGTCCTCATCAGGTGAGCCCGCGCGTGTAGCTCGGCGGTCCCACAGCCGGAGAGTGCGCTACTTAGGGAACGCGCGGCTGGGCGACGTTGGCAGCCTGGTTGGCGGCGCCTGCGGCGTCGGCGTTGCCGCCGTTGCCACCATTGGCGTTGTTGTCGTTGCCGCCGGCGATGGCGCCGCCGTTGCCGCCGTTGCCGCCGCGGGCCAGAACGAGCTGGGCGAGGATGTCCTCGGCCCGCAGACCGCGCTGCTCCTCGCGGGGCCGCTCGCGCTCGCGCTCCCTGGGCACCTGCACGCGGACGTTGTTGATCACGTTCTGGCGCTGGCGCTGGTCCTCGCGCTGCTGATCGCGCTGCTGCTGGTGGAGGCGGTTGTGGTTGCGGTTGTGGTTACGGTTCCGCTGGCCGCGGCCACCCCAGCCACCCCCGCCCCAGCTGGCGAAGCCGCCCGCCTGGACGACGGACGCGCTCGCCGTGGTGGCGGTGGTGGCGCCGAGCGCGACGGCTCCGCCGGTCAGTGCGGTGCCGATGGCCAGCAGCCCGACGAGGTTCTTGAACTTGGGCATTGTGTTTCCCCCTGAAGGAATCAGATTCCTCTTGACGCTTCGGCATCTTCGTGAAGCCAGTCGAAGAATGCCCCGGACGCCCTTGACGCGGCATTTCCGTATTATCTTGGTTTCCGGATCGGTGAGACGACAAACGCCGTCGTTCCGTTCTTAGTCGGCTCTTTTCATTTCAGTGGACGCGTCGCACGTGGTGCGTCTCCTTGAGCGGCAGAACGTCGCTCACAACGGGATTTCATCGCACACCGCGGTGGGGGCATCCACGCGGTTCACGTATTTCTGAGAAAAAGGACGTGACGTCAAAAAGGCCTGCCCGGCATCGCATGAGCGCGGGCCGGGCAGGGTGCTGCTTTTCGGCGAGGGATGAGCTGGTCGAGAGCGTCCTCGCTGTTCGCGCCGCGGCCGGTTCCGACGGCCGGGACCTTTCGTCCCTTTCCGGCCTGCTCGCGTTCTTCATGAACGTCGGTCAGGAAGAACCGCGTACCTGCATAGGTACGCGGATACCGTGGAAACGGCTTTCAGGCGCGACGGCGGCACATGCCGCCGGCTTTCTGGAAGGTGAGACCGTCCGCCGCTGTTCGACCGGCGGTCTCACGGCCGGAGAATGCGCTACCTAACCGAAGCGGGCACGCGGATAGAGTTGGCCTGGTCGGCGGCGCCTGCGGCGTCGGCGTTGCCGCCGTTGCCGCCGTTGGCGTTGTTGCGGTCGCCGCCGGCGATGGCGCCCCCGTTGCCGCCGTTGCCGCCGCGCGCGGCGATGAGCTGGGCGAGGATGTTCTCGGCCAGGATGTCGCGGAGGTCGCGGCGGTTGTCCTCACGGACCTGCTCCTGCTCGCGCTCCCGCGGGACCTGCAGCCGGACGTTGTTGATCACGTTCTGGCGCTGGTGCTCCTGCTGCCGCTGGTGCTCGCGCTGGTGCTGACGGTTGCGGTTGTGGTTGCGGTTCCAGTTGCGGTTGTGGGTGCGGCCACCCCAGCCGCCGCCCCAGCCACCGCCGCAACCGCCGCAGCCGCCCGTCTGGACGACGGAGGCGCTCGCCGCGGTGGCCGTGGTGGCGGCGCCCAGGGCGACGGCTCCGCCGGTCAGCGCGGTGCTGACGGCCAGCAGCCCCACGAGGTTCTTGAACTTGGGCATTGCGATTCTCCCTTGGAAGGAATTGATTTGCCCCGACACTCTGGCATTCCGAGAATTTTCTCGGAAGCGTGCCCGGATGACCCTTGCCGGATCATCTCTACGGTGTCTCTGATTTCCTTCCGCGTCGGGCGGCAAACGGTGATTGGCGGCTCTTAGTCTTTGCTTGTCGCTCTATTAATGAAGTGGGTCGGTTGAAGTTGATTTGCTACCGATACCCCTTATGTCGGAATTCAGGGGGCGTATTCGGTGTGGATCGCCCCTCGCGCCGAGGCGCTGCACCCTCCGGGGCCATGCCGTACGAGCAGGGAGAATGGGCCGATGGAAAAAGAAATCCGGCCGGCGAGACGCCGGCCGGATGAATGTGATTTCCATGTGGATGGGATGACGGCTCGCGGGCGGGAGGCCTGCCGTCGTCTTCACGAGAATCGTCGAAAGCGAGCGTGCTTTCTGGACAGGAAACGGAAATCACCGCCCCGCCCGCGTCACACGCCCTGGTCCCGCGCATGCGGTGCGGGGCCGCCGGTGTGTCCGCGCTCCCGCCTCGGTGAGTACGGCGGCTCAGTCGAGGACTCGGAATTCGCGGACGAAGTCCCTGCCGTTCGAACTCGACGTGGTGGTGGCGGTCGGCGGCAGGTTGCGGTCGGCCGGGACCACGACGTCGTTGATCAGGAACTGGGTCTGCTCCTGGTGCTGGCTCTGCTGGTCGTGCTGGCTCTGGTGCTTGTTGTTCGAGTTGCGGTTCCAGCCGTTCCCGCAGCCACCGCCGCCGCAGCCGCCGTCATCGCACCCGCCGTCGCCGCAGCCGTCGGTACGGACCATGCCGGCACTCGCGGCGGTGGTCGTGGTCGCCGCGCCGACCGCGACGGCGCCGGCGGCCACCGCGGCGCCGAGCGCGAGAAGCCCGGCGAGCCTTGTGAACTTGGGCATTGCGTTTCTCCTTCGAAAGAAATGCGTTCGCCCTCGCGGTCCGACTTTTCGGAGATTTTCCGGGATAGCCTACGGATCGCCGCGGAGGACGGCGGAGCGACCTCGGTGATCACTCCCGCGGGTCTGTGATTTCCTTCCGTATCGAACGGCAAACGGTGGTTGGCGGCTCTTAGGCGCTGCTTGTCGCTCTATTACTAATGTTGCGATGATAAACGCAGATTTGCGGGAAGTTGCGCGATATGTCCGAGTTGGGGAGCACGCAAAAAACCGGCCGGCGAGAGGCCGACCGGATGGGACGCTGTTCCCGGCGGTGCCGCGGATGGCCGCCCTCCTCGGCGCCCCGCCACCTGTCGGGCCGGGTTCCGCCTCTCCTCCGCTATTCGGGATGTCAACTCGTCAGGCGTGCCCGCGCCCACCGCGGCCTTCCGCCTCCTGCTTCGAGGCGTACGGCCCCGGTGGAACGCGGGCACGTGGGATCACTTCTCGTCGCCGCCGGCAGGCGGCTTTTTAGATGCCGTCGTCGTCGCCGTCGCCGTCGCCGTCGAGCACGGCGGCGTTGCTCAGGATCTCCGGCAGGTCGTCGCCGAAGTCCTCGCCGTCGCGGCCCACGCGGATGTTGTTGATCACGTGCTGGCGCTGGCGCTGGTGCTCGGTCTGGTGCTCGCGCTGGTGCTGACGGTTGTGGTTCCGGTTGTGGTTGCGGTTGTGGTTGCGGTTGCCGCGGCCACCCCAGCCGCCGCCCCAGCCGCCGCCGCCGCAGCCGCCGCCGCAGCCGACCTGGACGACGCCGGCGTTCGCCGCGGTGGTGGTGGCGGCGGCGCCGAGCGCGACGGCTCCGCCGGTCAGCGCGGTGCTGAGGGCGAGAAGCCCGACGACGTTCTTGAACTTGGGCATAGCGATTCTCCCTTGAAAGGAATTGATTTGCCCGACACTCTGACGTTCTCCGAATTCGGAGAATTGGCGGATGACCCTTACGTGGATCATCTTCGCGTCGTCTAGATTTCCTTCGGCGTCGAGCGATAAACGGTGATCGGAGGCTTTTGCCGTCCGCTTGTCGCTTTATTGGAGACGTTGCGCGATTAGGCCATTTATGCGGTGATGTGCGGTATATGTCGCAATTGCGCCGTACGGCGAACGCCCGGGGAGCGGGAGGGGAACGCAAAAGACCACCCGGCCGGCGGTATCCGCCGACCGGGTGGTCCGGTCTCGCTGTGGTGAGGGCTCCCGTGAGCCTTCGCTCGCGGGAGCCCTCGGGTCATCGCGGTGGAGAATCACCCTTCACCAGGCCGGTGAGGTGTTCTCGGTGGCCACCTGTTGCGTCGTGCCCGCGCTCCCCGTGAACTCGCGTCCGGCCGGAACCGCTGCTCCGGTGGAGCGTGGGCACATCACGAATCTCTCGTCGCCTCCGTCTTTAGAAGTCGTCGTCGAAGCGGTCGAAGCCCCGGTCACGCTCACGGCCGACGCGGATGTTGTTGATCACGAACTGGCGCTGGTTCTGGTTCTGGCGGTTGGTCTGGTGCTGACGGTTGTTGTTCCGGTTGAAGTTGCGGTTGTGGTTGCGGTTGCGACCGCGGCCACCCCAGCCCCAACCGCCGCCGCCGCAGCCGCCGCCGCAGCCGCCGCCCCAGGTCGGGACGACGCCGGCGCTCGCCGGAGTGGTGGTGGTCGCCGCGCCGAGCGCGACGGCTCCGCCGGTCAGTGCCGTGCTGATGGCGAGCCCCGCGATGACACTCTTGAACTTGGGCATTGCGTTTCCCCCTTGAAAGGATGGTCGCCCCGTTTTCCGGCGTTTCCCAAAATGATTTGGAAAACGCCGTGGATGCTGGTGAACGCTGCATCCTGGTTGTCTTGATTTCCGCGCCGAGTGTCCGACAAACGGCAATCGTGCGCTTTTACTCCTCGATTGTCGCTTTATTGACGATGTTGAACTCTTATTGCTAGCTATGCAGCGAAATGTCCCATAATGTCCGATTTGCGCCGTGGGGGCGCGAGGAAGCGGGATATCGTCGGAACGGCAGGCGAACAGGGGAGGACGCGTGGATGTCGAGCCGATTCCGTACTGGCCGGGAGAGCTGATCGGGCTGGGGGAGACGCGGATCCACGTACGGTCCACACCGCGCGGACCGGAGGAGAAGGCGGTGTACGTCCACGGGCTCGCCGGCTCCGCCACCAACTGGACCGATCTGATGGGCGCGCTGGCGGACGAGGTCGCCGGATGGGCCCTCGACCTGCCCGGCGCGGGCTTCTCCCCGGCGCCCCCCGACGGCGACTACTCCGTGGACGGCCACGCCCGCGCCGTCGTCGCGCTGATCGAGCACCTCGGCGCCCCGGTCCACCTGTTCGGCAACTCGCTCGGCGGAGCGGTCTCCGTACGCGTCGCGGCCACCCGTCCCGATCTGATCAGATCGCTCGTCCTCGTGTCGCCGGCGCTGCCCGACCTGCTCCCCAGGTACGGCCCGGCCCGCGTGGCCGTGTCCGCCGCCCCGCGCATCGGGGAGTGGGCGATCCGGCGGATGAGCGCGGTCCCCGCCGAGCGGAGGGTCCGGGCGACGCTCGGCATGTGCTACGCCGACCTCGACCGTGTCCACCCCGACCGCGTACGGCTCGCCGTGGAGGAGGTACGGCGGCGGGACGCGCTGGAACACGCCGGACCGGCGCTGGTCCGCTCCGCCAGGGGCATCGTGAGCGAGTACTTCCGCACCGGGCCGGACAACCTGTGGCGGCAGGCCGCCCGGGTGGCCGCGCCCACGCTCGTGATCCACGGGCGGCGGGACCGGATCGTCGACGCCCGGATGGCGCAGCGCGCCGGGCGCACCTTCCCGGATGTGCGCCTCGTCACCATCCCGAACGCGGGGCACGTCGCGCAGATGGAGTTTCCCGAGATCGTGGCGCGCGAGGCGGCCCGGTTGATCGCCGAGACACGCGTCCACGCACGCTGACCTCCCGATTGGGGAATGCCGCGGCCCCCCGGTTAGGTTGTCACTAGATGCTTGTGATGACCCCCTGAACGGGAGTGGGACTGTGTCGTTGCCACCGCTGGTAGAGCCGGCAGCAGAGCTGACCGTCGACGAGGTGCGCCGCTACTCGCGTCACCTGATCATCCCCGATGTGGGGATGGCGGGGCAGAAGCGGCTCAAGAACGCCAAGGTGCTCTGTGTGGGCGCCGGCGGCCTGGGCTCGCCCGCGCTGCTGTACCTCGCCGCGGCGGGCGTCGGCACGCTCGGCATCATCGACTTCGACGTCGTGGACGAGTCCAACCTGCAGCGCCAGGTCATCCACGGCCAGTCCGACGTCGGCCGTCTCAAGGCCGAGTCCGCGGCGGCCAGCGTGCGCGAGATCAACCCGCTGGTCAACGTGGTGATCCACAACGTGGCCCTCACCACCGACAACGTCATGGACATCTTCTCCGGCTACGACCTGATCGTGGACGGCACCGACAACTTCGCCACGCGCTACATGGTCAACGACGCGGCGGTGCTGCTCGGCAAGCCGTACGTCTGGGGATCCATCTACCGCTTCGACGGCCAGGCGAGCGTCTTCTGGGCCGAGCACGGGCCGTGCTACCGCTGCCTCTACCCCGAGCCGCCGCCGCCGGGCATGGTGCCGTCCTGCGCCGAGGGCGGCGTCCTCGGCGTGCTGTGCGCGTCGGTCGGCTCCATCCAGGTCAACGAGGCCATCAAGCTCATCACCGGCGTCGGCGAGCCGCTGGTCGGCCGCCTGATGATCTACGACGCGCTGGAGATGAAGTACCGCGACGTCAAGGTCCGCAAGGACCCCGAGTGCCCGCTCTGCGGCAAGAACCCCACGATCACCGAGCTGATCGACTACGAGGCGTTCTGCGGCACCCTGTCGGACGAGGCGCAGGAGGCCGCCGCGGGCTCGACGATCACGGCGCTCGAGCTCAAGGACATGCAGGAGCGCGGCGACGACATCTACGTGATCGACGTCCGCGAGCCGAACGAGTACGAGATCGTCAACATCCCCGGCGCCGTGCTGATCCCCAAGGGCGAGTTCATCAACGGCTCCGCCCTGGAGGGCCTGCCGCAGGACAAGAAGATCGTCCTGCACTGCAAGTCCGGCGCCCGGTCGGCCGAGGTCCTCGCGATCCTCAAGAACGCCGGCTTCGCCGACGCCGTCCACGTCGGCGGTGGCGTGCTGAGCTGGGTCAAGGCCGTCGACCCCTCGCTTCCCACCTACTGACGCCCGCCGCCGCGGCCGCCATCCCCTATCGGGACAGCGGCCGCGGCGTGGTCTTTCGGCATTTCGATGGATTTGCGCCCAGGTGGGGTTAAGGTCGCTGACGTGAGTGGGACACGGACGTGGCCGGCGCTGATGGTGGCGTCCGCACTCACCGTCATCTGCGCCGTCATCGCCGGAGTGGCGGCGAGCGCCGCGGCCGGCGAGCTCACCCGGGGCCCGAGCGCCGGCGAGCTGCGGCAGGCGTCCGCCGCCGAGATCGCCCGCCGCTGGGAGCTGTGGCCCGCGGGCCGGGTCTTCCCCGCGACCCTCGGCTACACCGGCGAGCAGGGCGGCCGGGAGAAGGCCAGGAGGGTCGGCATCTCCTCGCGCACCGACTGCGCCGCCTCCGTCGACGCCCCGCTGCGCGCCCCCGTACGCGCCGCCGGGTGCCGCGCCATCCTGCGGGCCACCTACATCGACGCGCTCCAGGGCATCGTCGTCACCGTCGGCGTCGCCGCCTTCCCCGACTCCGTCTCCGCGTCGGCCGCCGAGGCCGCCTTCCCCAAAGCGGGGAAACCCACGCCCGGGCTGCGCGCCCTGTCCTTCCCCGGCACCGTGACCGACCGGTTCAACGCCGCCAGCCGCCAGGAGAGCACCGCCCGGCAGGCCGGGCCGTACGTGGTGCTGACCACGGTCGGACAGGTGGACGGACGGCCGGCCCGCTGGGTCGGCAAGCAGCGTCCCACCATCTTCACCTTCGCCGGCGACCTGGCCGGGCAGATCGCGGCGGCGCTCACCGCGCCCGCCGCGCCCGACTGCGAGGCCAAGGAGTGGCGGTGCTGAGGCCGCGCGTCCTCACCGCGCTCGCGGCGGTCACGGTGGCGCTCCTCCCCGGCTTTCTCCCGGGCGCGGCCCGCGCCGACGACGTACGGGCCAGCCAGGACGTGGTGCTGCGCACCCTCGACCTGACTGAGGCGTGGCGGCTCACCAAGGGCGAGGGCATCACGGTGGCGGTCCTCGACTCCGGCGTGGATCCGCGCCACCGCGACCTCGCCGGCTCGGTGATCACCGGAAAGGACTTCACGGCGGGGGCGAACCCGAAGGGCGTGGCCCCGACCCGCCTGCACGGCACGTACATGGCCTCGCTGATCGCCGGGCACGGGCACGGCCCCGCGCGCGAGGACGGCGTGATGGGCGTCGCGCCGGAGGCCAAGGTGCTCTCGGTGCGGGTGATCCTCGAAGACGAGGAGCCCGGCTTCCGCGCGTTCAACTCCGACGCCCGCTACGAGGGCGTGGTCGCCGGCGGCATCAGGTACGCCGTGGACAACGGCGCCGACGTGATCAACCTGTCGATCTCGAAGGACCTGCCGACGGAAGAGGAACGGGATGCCATCCGGTACGCCATCTCCAAAGGTGTGGTCCTGGTCGCCGCGGCGGGCAACGACGGCGCGGGCAAGCGCGACGCCCCCTACTCCTATCCGGCGGCCATCCCCGGCGTCATCTCGGTCGCCGCGGTCACGCCCGCCCTGCGCCGCGCGTCGTTCTCCAACCGCAACTCCTCGGTCATGGTGGCCGCGCCCGGCGTCGACATCCTCGGCGCCGGCCCCGGAGACGAGTACTGGGTCGGCCGCGGCACCTCGCAGGCGACCGCCCTCGTGTCCGGAGTCGCCGCGCTGATCAAGGCGCGGTACCCCCGGATGTCCCCGGCCCTGATCGCGCAGGCCCTCACCTCGTCCTCCTCCACCAAGGACCGGTACAACACCGGCACCGGCTTCGGCGTGGTCAACGCGTACCGGGCGCTGAACACGGCGGCGGCGCTCGCCCGGCACCGCGCCACCGCGTCCGGGCCCGGCGTGCAGGACCCCGCGCGCACGGTCGGGAAGCGGGACCGCGACCCCGAGCCCGTGGCGGTGGTGCGCCGCGACCAACGGGCCATCGTGGTCTACGGCGCCGTCGCCGTCGGCGGCCTCGTCGGCATGGGCACCGGCCTGGCCGTCCTGGTCCTTCTCGTACGGCGGGCCAGGCGCGACGAGGACGACACCCCGGTCCCGCCTGCTCCTTGGCGTACGGAGACGCAGACGTAGCATCGGTGTATGTCGCCCGACCAGCCGGGGAGCCGGCGCCGCGCGCATCAGGGGAGCGCGTCCGCGCGGCGGGCGGAGGCGGCCCGGGTGGCGGCCGAGCGGGCCGCGCTGGCGCGCGGTGTGCGGCTCCATTCGATCTTCCTCGCCCTCATGGGCCTCGTCCTCGCGGCCGCCGCCGTGAACGTCCTGCTCGGTGCGGTCGGCGTGCTCCGCGAGACGCGATCGCGCCCGCTCACGGAGGCCGAGCGCGCCAAGTACGTCCAGGAGGACGTGGCGCGCCGATGGCGGGCCTGGCCGGTCGGCATGGTCTTCCCCGAACAGCTCGAATACGCCGGGCTCGGCCGCGCGCAGCAGTACGCCCGACGGGTGGGCGTGGCCCCCGAGACCTCCTGCTCCGCCGCGGTCGACGCGCCCGTGGCGTCCGTGCTGCGCAAATACCGGTGCGTCACCATGCTCCGGGCGACGTACGTGGACCAGACGGCGACGTTCGCCGTCACCGTGGGGGTCGCGGTGCTCCCCGACGAGCAGACCCGGGTGGACACCGTCGCCAAGCTGCCGCAGGACGACCGCGTCGGCGTGCGACCGGTCGCCTTCCCCAACACGGTGACGGACCTCTTCGGCGCCGGGCAGCGGCAGCGGACGGGCTTCGTCGGGGCCGGGCCGTACATCGTCTTCTCCTCCGTGGGGTACACCGACGGTCGGACCCGTGACTCGGTGCCCGCGGAGGAGCAGTTGAACAGCGAGATGTGGCCCGTGGCGCAGTCGATCGCCGCGCGCATCGCGCGTTCGCTGGCCCAGCCGCCCGACGTCCCACGCTGCACCCAGGGGAACGTGTGCTGAGGCGCGCGGCGCTGTGCGCCGCCGCCATCGCCCTGGCGACGCCGCCCGCCGCGCCCGCCCTCGCGGCCCCCAGTGGCGACCGCGCGGTGCTCGACGCCGTCAACGCCGAGAAGGCGTGGAAGGTGACCAGGGGCGACGGCGTCCTCGTCGCCGTCCTCGACGGCCGGGTGGACGACGCCGCCTCCGAGCTCAAGGGCCGGGTCGAGGAGGGCCCCGACATGACCGGCACCGTCTTCGGCCGGGCGACGTCGCCACCGGGGGAGGCCACCCCCGCGGCCTCGCTGATCGCCGGCGACGGCAGCGGGGGCGGGGCCTGGGGCGTCGCGCCGCGGGCGCGCATCCTGTCCATCCCCGTGATCGCCGAGCGGCCGACCGCCGACTTCGTCGATCCGCAGGCCGAGCCGGGGGCCGCGATCGACAGCCCGCTCGCCCGGGCCATCCGGCACGCCGCCAACAACCGCGCGAGCGTCATCGCCATCCCCTCGGGGACGTACACGGTGGGCCGGATGGACCGCGACGCGATCTCGTACGCGCTCTCGCGGGGGGTGGTGATCGTGTCGGGTGTGGGCGACGGCGGGGACTACTGGCGGTTCCCGGCCGGATATCCCGGCGTCGTGGGCGTGGCCGCGGCCGGCAAGGACGCTCCTTCCAGCGCGAACCTGTCCGTCCTCGTCGCCGCGCCGGGCGTGGACCTGCCCGTCGCCCTCCCCGGAGGCCGGCACGGGAGCAGGAGCGGCAGCGGCCCGGCGAGCGCGGTGGTCGCCGGCGTCGCCGCCCTGATCAAGGCGCGCTACCCGGACCTCAAGCCCGAGCTGGTGGTTCGCGCCCTCACCTCCACGTCCCGGCGCGCGGGCACCGGATACGACAAGAAGACCGGCTTCGGCGTGGTGGACGCGGCGGCGGCGCTCGCCCAGGCCGGCCGGCTCGCCGGGTACGGCCGCGCGGTGCCGGTGGAGGAGGATCTGCACTTCGGCGACGGCCGGCTCGCCCCGGCGCCGGAACGTCCGGGACCCGATCCCGTTAGGCTCTGGATCTACGGCATCGGCGTCTTCCTCGGCGTCTGCGCCTTCGCCGCGGCGGTCGCGGCGCTCACTCGCCGGTGATCACATGTTGATGGCCGTTCGGCTGCGGTTCGGCTGCGGTGTGGTCGATCTCGGCACTTTCGGGCACAGGCGGGGGCAAAGGTTCGCTAGGGTCCCGGCTCATGGGGTACGAGCTGCGCGTCGAGCGTGAATCACCGCTCGCCTACGCCGAACTCGCGAGCGTGCTTTCGGCGCAGGCCGGATTCGAGCTGCGCGGGTCGCAGGAGGCCGGCGAGGTTCTCGCGCGGCACGGCGACGCCGTGCATCGGGTGGCGACCTGGTCGGGGCGGCTGGCCGGACAGCCGGGGTCGGACTGGCATGTGGCCCAGCTGGCCATGCTCTCCGACATCATCGGAGCCCGTCTCGTCGGCGAGGACGGCGAGGCGTACGGCATCAGGAACGGTATCGTCGAGCAGATCAACGGGATGTCGAACTACGAGTTCGGCAAGCTGGAAGAGATAATCGCGGCCGGACCGGCCGAATGGAGCGCCTGAACGACTACGCCGAGCGGGTCCTCGAGATCGTCGAGCTGATACCGCCCGGCAAGGTCATGCCGTACGGGGACATCGCGGAATACCTGGGGGAGGGTGGACCGCGACAGGTGGGACGCGTCCTGTCCCTCTGGGGCGGCGGCGTCCCGTGGTGGCGCGTGCCGAGGGCGGACGGCTCTCCGCCGGTGGGGCACGAGGTCGAATGCCTCGCCCGATGGCGCGAGGAGGGCACGCCGCTCCGGGGAGACCGGGCGGACATGCGGCTCGCTCGATGGGACGGCCGCACCCGCTGACCGCTTACCATTTCTAGAACACCGGTCTCCGAAGGGTGGTGCCTCCCCTATGACACCCGCGCCCACGAGCGACACCGTCGCCGACCGTCTGCGGGCTGTTCAGGAGCTTTACGACCGGGGTGAGTCCATATCGTCGCTGGTCGCGCTGGTGCGCGAGCCCGGCCTGGGGCCGGCCGAGCGACGCGAGGTCGACCGTGAGGCGCTGGCCGGGCCGCTCGGGCTGCGGCTGGACGCGGCCGCCAAGCGGGGCGCGGGCCGCCGTCGCGACGCGATCACGGCCCTGCGACCCTACCTCGCCGAGGTGGACCCCCGCGTCAAGAGAGACCTCCCGGTCGGCCGCCGCGCCGGATACCACCTGATCGAGACCCGCGACCCCGAGGAGCTGGCCGAGAGCGACGCGCTGGCCAAGCTGGCCGCCGCCGCGGCCGAGCCGTCCCGGCGGGTGCGCAAGGGCTTCCGGTGGTACGCCGACCTGCCGGTCGAGGTGGACGGCAAGCTGCTGCGGCTGCGCAAGGCCGACCTCGTGCCGGTGACGCAGATCGACGACATCTCCTGGGTCGGCGGGCGGCTGCGGATCACCGGCCACGCCTACCTTGCCGGACTGTCCGTGCGCAGCCGCCGGTTCAACCGCGCCACCGTCGTGCTGAAGGGGCCGCGCTGGCTGCCGCGGGTGAGGCTCAGGACCCGGCGGATCCACTATCCCGAGGCCACCCACGCGGCCAAGGAGCCGGGCTGCAACTACGACTGGTCGGGGTTCACCGCCGAGCTGCACCCGTTCTCGCTCCGCTGGCGCGCGGGGCTGCGCGCCGTGGTCCGCGGCGGCAAGCGGCTGCTCAAGCGCCGCCACACCGTGCAGGACACCACCACCTGGCGGGCCGAGATCGCGATCTGGAGCCGCATGGCGCGGGCGACCGGCCCGCTGCGCGGTCCCGCGATCGGCCGCACCGAGCGCCCGGACGGGCTGCGGGTCAAGCCGCGCTGGTGGGTGCGTCCCGTGTGGACCTCCGACAAGGCGCTCCAGGTCGTGCTGCAGCCGACGCGGGCCGAGCTGACCGGCGTCCGGCGCGAGGGCGACAACGTCGTGCTCACCGGCTTCGTCCCCGGCCACCCCGTCGCGCGCGGCAAGGCCAGGGTCGGCGGCCACCGGATGGCGGCGGAGTTCGCCCCGGTCGAGGGCGGCAGCGAGTTCTCGCTGGCGCTGGGCGTCCAGACGCTGCTCAAGGACCGCGACGCGCGCCGGCTCTGGGTCGAACCCAAGGGCGAACCTGCGGCGGCCGTGATGCTGGAGGGCGGCGCAGAGACCCGGATCATCGTCGGCGACCGCGAGATCACCGTGCAGGGCGACCGGCGCGACCGGGTGGTCGTCTCCGGGCACAAGATCCTTCCGGTGATCACCTCCGCCGACTGGCGGGACGACACGCTCACGCTCACCGGCCGGTACCCCGACCCCGACCCGGGGCCGCGCGACCTGCTGCTGCGCCACCGCGGCGGTCTGATCATCCGCGTTCCGCTCCAGCGGGACGGCGAGGAGTTCTCGGTGCGGCTCGCGCCCGGCGCGATGCCGCGGTTCGGGGGGACCGTCCCGCTCTCCGAGGGCATCTGGAGCATCTCGGTCGCGCCGCCCGGCAAGCACGGCCCCGCCGTCGCCCCGGCCCGCTTCGACCATGCCGGGCTCGACGCCCTGGACGAGGAACGGCGCACCATCGACGGCCGCGTCTACCGCTTCGTCGCGACGCGGTACGACGTCCCCGTGCTCGTGGCGGCGGAGGACCGGCCGGGCGACGAGCGCAGCGCCGCCGGAGTCTGGGCCCTGAGCCGCAACTTCTACCCCTCGGAGCGGTCCCAGCCGCTGCGCGAGGCCGCGGTCTACGTCTCCTCCGACGGCAGGTCCTACTCCGACAGCCCCCGGGCGATCTACGAGGAGCGGCTGCGCCGGGGCGACGAGAGCGAGCACATCTGGGTGGTCAGGGACGGCGCGTTCGTCCCTCCGGGCTCGGCCGAGCTGGGCCTTCCCGGCGACATCGTCCCCACGGTGGTCAGGGAGGGCAGCCGGGAGCACTACGAGGCGCTGGCCCGCTCCCGCTACGTCGTCTCCAACGGCTTCCTGCCGCCATGGTTCCGCACCCGCGACGACCAGATCTGCGTCCAGACCTGGCACGGCACGCCGGTCAAGCACATCGGCCGCGACCTGCCGCACATGCGCCGCGAGCCGAGGCCGCCGGTCTGGCACCGTCAGGCGGTCGAGGTCCGCGGCTGGGACGTGCTGGTCTCGCAGAGCCCCTGGGCGTCCTCGGTGCTGCGCAAGGCGTTCGGCTACGAGGGCGAGATCCTGGAGTGCGGATACCCGCGCAACGACGTCCTCGTCGGGGACCGCGAGCCCGCCGCGAGCGTGATCAGGCGGCGCGTCGGCGTCCCCGAGGGCAAGCGGGTGATCCTTTACGCGCCGACCTTTCGCGATTACGACCGCAGGAACGCCTCGGTGAAGCTCGACCTCGTGGACGCCCGGCGGGCGCTCGGCGCGGACCACGTGGTGCTCGTGCGCGGCCACGCGATGCAGGCGTTCCCCCACGTGCCGTCCCTGGACGGGTTCGCCATCGACGTCACCACATATCCCGACATAGCGGACCTGCTGCTGATCGCGGACGTGCTGGTCACCGACTACTCCTCGTCGATGTTCGACTTCGTCGCGAGCGGCCGGCCGGTCGTGCTGTTCACGCCGGACCTGGACCGCTACCGGGCGGCCCGCGAGCTCTACCTCGACCTGGAGTCGCAGCGTCCCGGGCCGCGTCTGGCCACCTCGCCCGAGGTCGTCGAGGTCCTGCGCTCGATCGACTCGGTGCAGGCCAAGCTCGCCGACCGGTACGCCTCGTTCGTCCGTACGTACGCGCCGCACGAGAACGGCAAGTCCGCCGCCCGCCTGGTCGATCACGTGTTCTCATCCTGACCGCGGGCCCAAGCGGGCACGATCAGCTCCCGTGGTCTGGTGGAATGGCGTGTTATGAGTTATCGGCTGGTGCGGCGCGGAGCGCTGGGGCGGCACGCGGCTCCCGTTCTCGACGAGCACCAGCGGGCCGTCGTCGAGCACGGGTCGGGGCCGCTCCTCGTGCTCGCCGGCCCGGGCACCGGCAAGACCACCACCATCGTGGAAAGCGTGGTCGACCGGATCGAGCGGCGCGGCGTCGACCCCGAGCGCGTCCTCGTTCTCACGTTCAGCCGCAAGGCCGCCGGTGAGCTGCGCGAGCGCATCACCGGCCGGCTGCGCCGGACGACCAGGACGCCGCTCGCGCTGACCTTCCACAGTTACGCGTACGCGCTGCTGCGCCGGGAGGCGGTGCTGGCGGGCGAGCCGCCGCCCCGGCTGCTGACCGGCCCGGAGCAGCTCCTGGAGGTCCGCCGGCTGCTGCACGGCGAGCTGGAGGACGGCGCGCGGCACTGGCCGCCCCGGATGCGCGAGATGCTCGGCACCCGCGGGTTCGCCGAGGAACTGCGCGACTTCCTGTCCCGCGCCGCCGAACGCGGCCTGGACGGCGACGCCCTGGTACGGCTCGGCCTCGCGCACGGCAGGGAGGACTGGCAGGCCGCCGGGCTGTTCTCCTACCGCTACCAGGACCGGTTCGACCTCGACCCGGTGCCCTCGCTCGACTACGCCGAGCTGATCCGTGCGGCCGCCGGCCTGCTCGCCGAGGGCGACGTGCGGCGGCGCGAGCGGGCGGCCTACGACGTCGTCTTCGTGGACGAGTACCAGGACACCGACCCCGCCCAGGAGCTCGTCCTGCGGCAGCTCGCCGGGGACGGCCGCGACCTGATCGTGGTGGGCGACCCCGACCAGGCCATCTACGGCTTCCGCGGCGCCGACGTGCGGGCGATCCTCCGGTTCCCGGAGCGCTTCCGCACGCTGGACGACCAGGACGCGCCGGTCGTGGCGCTGCGGGTCTGCCGCCGCAGCGGCCCCGCGCTGCTGGAGGCGTCCCGGCGGGTCGCCACGCGGCTGCCCGCCACCTTCGCCGCGCATCGCGACCTGCTCTCGGTGCCCGGCGCCGAGCCCGGCGGCGTACGCGTGCTGATCGCCGACAGCGCCGGCCAGGAGTCGGCCGTCGTCGCCGACACCCTGCGCCGGGCGCACCTGCTCGACGGCGTCCCCTGGTCGCGGATGGCCGTGCTCGTACGCAGCGCGGCCCGCCAGATCCCCGCGCTGCGCCGCGCGCTCGTCACGGCCGGAGTGCCGGTCGTCGTCGGCGGGGACGAGGTGCCGCTGATCCAGGAGCCCGGTGTCCGGCCCCTCATCACGTTGCTCAAGATCGCGGTCCGGCCGTCCACGCTCGACGCGGCGACCGCGGAGGAGCTGCTCACCGGGCCGCTCGGCGGCACCGACATGATCGGCGTCCGCAGGCTGCGGCGCGCGCTGCGCGTGGCGGAGCAGGAGCGGGCCGCCGACGAGGACGGGACGCTGCCGTTCACGCCCCGGTCCTCGGACGAGCTGCTCGTGGCCGCCATCCGCGACGCCCGCGAGCTGATCCCGATCGAGCCGCACGTGGCCGCCCCCGCCGAGCGGGTCGCCGAGCTCCTCAAGATCGCGCGCTCCGCCGTACGGGACGGGCCGGAGGCCGTGCTGTGGGAGGTCTGGCAGGCCAGCGGGCTGGCCGAGCGGTGGACCGAGATCAGCCTCTCCGGCGGCTCCAGGGGCGCGCAGGCCGACCGCGACCTCGACGGCGTCGTGGCGCTGTTCGACTACGCCGCCCGGTTCGTCGACCGGCTGCCCAAGGCGGGCGCGGAGGTCTTCCTCGACGACCTGATCGCGCAGGAGATCCCCGGCGACTCGCTCGCCGAGCAGGCGCCGGACGGCGAGGCCGTACGCATTCTGACCGCCCACCGGTCGAAGGGCCTCGAATGGGACGTCGTGGTGGTGCCCGGTGTCCAGGAAGGCGTCTGGCCGGACCTGCGGCTGCGTGGATCGGTCCTCGGCATCGAGTCGCTGGTCGAGCTGGCCGGAGGGGGCACGCCCGACACGACGGCGCTGGACACCGGCGCGGCGGCGGCCGCGCTCGCCTCCAAGCTGCTCGCCGAGGAACGGCGGCTGTTCTACGTCGCCGCCACCCGGGCGCGCCACCGGCTGGTCGTCACCGCGGTCGGCGGCGAGGACACCGACGAGCGTCCCTCCCGCTTCCTGACCGAGCTGCTGCCCGGCGGCGTCGAGCCGGTGACCATGGACGACCGGGCCCGCTGGCTCAGCATGCCCGCGCTCGTCGCGGACCTGCGCGCGGCGGTCTGCGACCCGGGCAAGCCCGAGGCGATGCGCCGCGCCGCCGCCACGCACCTGGCCCGGCTGGCCCGGGCGGGCGTGCCCGGCGCGAGCCCGCGCGACTGGTACGCGCTGACCCCGCTCTCCGACGACCGCCCGCTCGGCTGGCCGGACGACATCGTCCGCGTCTCGCCGTCCGCCGTGGAGAACTTCACCAAGTGCGGGCTGCGGTGGGTCCTGGAGACGGCCGTGGGCGCGGGGAGCGTCGGCGTCACGCAGAGCCTCGGCACGGTCATCCACGCGATAGCCGTACTCGCGACCGGCGACGACCCGGACCTGGCGAAGCGGCTGGACGAGGTCTGGGACCGCTTCGACTTCGGCGGCGTGTGGTTCAACCGCAAGCAGCGCAAGGTGGCCGAGCAGATGGTCGAGCGGTTCCTGGCCTGGCACCGGGAGAACCCCCGCCGGCTCGTCGCGCTCGAGGAGCCGTTCACCGCGGTGCTGTCCGAGGGCGTGCACATCAAGGGCAGGGTGGACCGCGTCGAGCGGGACGAGGACGGCCGGGCCGTCATCATCGACATCAAGACCGGCGGCACCAAGCCCAAGGACGGCGAGATCGACCGCCACCCGCAGCTCGGGGTCTACCAGCTCGCCACGCTGCTGGGCGCGTTCAAACGGCACGGCCTGGTCGAGCCGGGAGGCGCCGCGCTCGTACAGGTGGGCAAGGCCGCGGGCACCACCGGCAATGCCAAGGAACAGGCGCAGCGCGCGCTCGGCGAGGACGCGGACCCCGACTGGGCGGAGCGGCTGGTCGAGACCGTCGCGACCGGCATGTCCGAGCGGGTGTTCGTCGCCAAGATCAACGATGGTTGCCGCACCTGCGCCGCGAAGATCTGCTGCCCCGTCAACGACAGCGGAGGTCAGGTGTGCTGAGCGCGGCCGACGGATCCGAAGAGCCGGAGGGCGGCCACGCCGAGCCCGAGTGGCGGCCGGCCAGGCTGAGCCCGGCCGAGCTCGCCGGGAAGCTCGGCATCCTTCCCCCGACGCCCGAGCAGGCGGCCGTCATCGAGTCGAGCCTGGAGCCGATGGTCGTCGTGGCCGGCGCCGGGTCGGGCAAGAGCGAGACCATGGCCGGCCGCGTCGTCTGGCTGGTCGCGTCGGGCCTGGTCCGCCCGGAGCAGATCCTCGGGCTCACCTTCACCCGCAAGGCCGCCGCCGAGCTGGCCGAGCGGGTGCGCAGGCGGCTCGCCGGGCTCGCCTCGGCCGGCCTGGTCCCGGCCGAGCTGCTCGACGCCGAGCCCACCGTATCGACCTACCACGCGTACGCCGCCCGGCTGGTGACCGACCACGCGCTGCGTGAGGGCCTGGAGCCGACGATGCGGCTGATGAGCCCGGCCGTCGCCTGGCAGATGGCCGCCCGGATCGTCGGACAGTACGACGGCCCGATGGACCTGGTCGACCTCGGCCCGCCGAGCGTCACCGCCGCCGTCCTCGAACTCGCGGGCGACATGGCCGAGCACCTGCGCGGCGCCGACGATGTGCGCGAGGTCGGCGGGTGGCTCCGGGAACGCCTCGCCGAGCTGCGGGGGAAGACCACGGTGGCCCAGCAGCGGCCGGTGCGCACCCAGGCGATCCGCGAGCAGCTCCTGCCCCTGGCCGAGGCGTACGCGCGGGTGAAGCGCGCCAGGGAGGTCATCGACTACGGCGACCAGATGGCGCTGGCGGCGCGCATCGCGGCGAAGCACCCCGAGGTGGGCGCGACGGAGCGGTCGCGCTTCTCCGTCGTCCTGCTCGACGAGTACCAGGACACCAGCCACGCCCAGCTCGTGCTGCTCCGCTCCCTCTTCGGCGGAGGCCACCCGGTCACCGCGGTGGGCGACCCCTGCCAGTCGATCTACGGCTGGCGCGGCGCGTCGGCCGGCAACCTGTCCCGCTTCCCGGAGGACTTCCCGACGGCGTCGGGCGACCCCGCGCCGGTGCGGCAGCTCTCCGTCAGCTTCCGCAACGGCGAGCGGGTGCTCGACGTGGCGGCGAAGATCCAGATCCCGCTGCGGGACGGACGGCGCGGCAGCGTGCCGGTGCTCGTGCCCGGCCCCAACCGGGTGGACCGCGGCCGGGTCGTGTGCGCCTTCCACGCCACCGCCGAGGACGAGGCCGCCTGGATCGCGGACGGCATCGCCAGGACGATCGGCTCCGAGACCGCGCCCGACGGCCTGCCCTGGGGCGAGGGCGAGCCGGGCCGTCCCCTGCAGGCCAGGGACGTCGCCGTCCTCGCCCGCAAGCGGTCGCAGTTCCCCACCCTGCGCCGCGCGCTCGAGGCTCGCGGCATCCCGGTCGAGGTGGTCGGGCTGGGCGGCCTGCTGACCGTCCCCGAGGTGGCCGACATCGTGGCCACGCTGCGCGTCCTCTACGACCCGACCGCCGGAGACGCGCTCGTACGGCTGCTGGCCGGGCCGCGCTGGCGGATCGGCCCGGCGGACCTGAAGGTCCTCGGCGACCTCGCCCGCGCGCTGAGCCAGGAGGGCAGGCGGGCCGAGGACCCCCTGGAACAGGTGATGGCCGACCTGGAGAACGAGCGCGGCAGCCTGATCGACGCGCTCGACGAACTGCCCGACCGGCCCGAATGGCTGGAGCCGTTCTCGCCGCCGGCCCGGGTGCGCCTGCCCGCGCTGGCGAGCGAGCTCAGGTCGTTGCGCGCCCGCGCGGGTCAGCCGCTGCCCGACCTGATCACCGAGATCGAGCGGCGGCTCGGCCTCGACATCGAGGTGGCCGCGCGCGGCGGGAGCGCGCTGGCGGCGCGGGCCGACCTCGACGCGTTCCTCGACGCCGCGGCCAGGTTCGCCGGCGACGCCGAGGACCCCACGCTGGGCGCGTTCCTCGCCTACCTCAAGGCGGCGGAGAGCGAGGAGTTCGGTCTGGAGGCCGGGCGGGTCGGCGAGACCGACAGCGTCAAGCTCATGACCGTCCACGCGTCCAAGGGGCTGGAGTGGCCGGTGGTCGTCGTCCCCGGCCTGTCCCAGCTCACCACCCAGAAGGGCGGGCTGGGCCGGGGGAGCGTCTTCCCCGCCACGCCGGTCACCAATTCGCGCTGGACCGAGAACTTCCGCAAGCTGCCGTACCCGCTGCGCGGCGACGCGTCGGACCTGCCGGTGCTGGCCGGGCTCGACAAGGACGCGCTCGCCGACTTCGACGAGCGCTGCCGCGACCGGGACCTGCTGGAGGAGCGCCGCCTCGCGTACGTCGCGGTGACCCGGGCGCACTACCTGCTGATCGCGTCGGGATATCGCTGGGGCGGCTCGTCCAAGCCGCTCGAACCGTCCGACTTCCTCAGCGAGATCCGTGACGCCGGGGCGACCGTGGCGTGCTGGGACGAGAGCGAAGCGGCGGAGAACCCGCTGCTCGCCGAGCCCTCCGAGGCGGTCTGGCCGTCCGTGTCCGTACGCGACGCCGTGCTGGAGGGCGCCCGCATGGTCGAGGAGGCCATGGAGGACGCGCTCGACGGCCGGGAGGACCCGGGCCTCGCCCGAGGGGAGCGGATGCGCGCCTGGGCCCGTGACACCGAGCTGCTCCTCGCGGAGCGCGAACGGCGCGGCGAGGCGGCGGTCGTGGACCTGCCCGCGCGGTTGTCCGTGTCGTCGCTCGTCACCCTGGCCGGCGACCCGTCCGCGCTGGCCCGGCAGGTGCGCCGCCCGCTGCCGAGGAAGCCCGCGCCGCTGGCCCGGCGGGGCACCGCGTTCCACGCCTGGCTGGAGTCGCGCTGGGGCCAGCAGCGGCTGATCGACGACTTCGAGCTGCCGGGCGCCTCCGACGACATGTCCGACGCCGACGTCCAGCTCGCCGAGCTGCAGGAACGCTTCGAGCAGAGCGTGTGGGCGGCGCGGGAGCCGCTCGACCTGGAGGTGCCGTTCGAGACGATGATCGGCGACCGGCTGGTCCGCGGCCGGATGGACGCCGTGTTCACCGACGGCGACGGCTACGTCGTGGTGGACTGGAAGACCGGCGAACGCCCGCGCGGCAGGGCCGCCCGCACCGCGGCCGTCCAGCTCGCCGCCTACCGCATCGCCTGGGCGTCGCTCGCCGGGGTGCCGCTGGAGAAGGTCGGCGCGGCCTTCCACTACGTACGGTTGAACGAGACGGTGCGCCCGGTGGACCTGCTCGACGCGGAGGGCCTGGCCGACCTCATCCGCCGCGTCCCCCAAGTGGGCCCGTGAGGGTCAGCCGAAGACCGCCGAGGTGTCCAGCTTGACGCCGAACGGCTCAGGCAGCTCAAGCGGCTGACCCGCCTCGACCATCACGATCTCCCGGTACGGCTGCCGCTCGTCGTCCACGGCGAGATCGGCGACCGGGGCGCTCATCAGCGTCATCGTCGGTGGATCGGTCACCGGATCGACGATGAGATAGAGCGGCACGCCGGCCCGCGCGTAGTCCAGCGGCTTCTCGTGCCAGTCCACCATCCGGGTGCCGGGCGAGCACACCTCCATGACCAGCAGGGTGCCGTGCCCATGAACGCGCATGTCGTCGTACCGGTCGGGACTGCGCGAAGTGACCATCAGGTCGGGGATCCGATGATCGAGAAGCGGTGGGATGTGGACGGCCACGTTCTGGTGGAACCGCCATCCGTTGGCGAGCTTGAGGGGGTAAAGCAGGTCGGCGAGGGAGTCGACCATGTCGGCACCGGGGATGTTCGTCCAGGGGCTCACGACGACGTGCCCCCAAGAGATCTCGGCGGTGTAGCCGGCGTCATTGAGTTCCCGGCAGAGCTGCTGGATCTCGGCCTCGGCGTCCAACGGCTCCTCCGGGGGCTCGGGCGGCGGTACGGGGGAGGGGGCGGGATGCGTGACGCGTCGTCGGTGCTCGACGAGAGGCATGTGGGTCCCATCCTTTCGGACTCCTTGCGCTGTCTCATGGTACGTGGAGTTGCTAATTCGCGACGGAACGTAACAGCGGGACGGGGTCGCGGTGACAGCCCGGAGAGGTGCGGGAGAAGCCTTTCCACCTCGGGGCGAGAGATGCCCCTCGGGATGGGGGTGGATCAGCCCCGGGGCTTGAGCTGGCGGAGGGTGTAGCCGTGGCCGGCCGGGTCCAGGGGCTTGGTGGCCCGCTTGAAGAGGTACTCGGCCCGCTCGTACGACAGGCGGCCGCGGCCGGTCTCGGGGCAGAGGTCCGCCGGCGTCGGCGCGCGGGCCGGTCCGGGTCGCCGGTCGGCGAGGAAGAGGGGGCCGCGGGTGCGCCCGGCCAGCAACCGGGGGAGGAGGCGGGCGGTCCCGGAACGCCAGCTCACCCAGCCGCCTCCCGCCCGGGCCCGGCGGTCGTCCAGGTCCAGGTCCTCGACGTTCAGGGACAGCACGGTCGTCACCCCGGCCGTCGACTCGTGCAGGAGCCGCCACAGGGTCAGCTCCCGCAGGGGCACGCCGGGGAGGTTCCACAGCGCGTCGAGCCGGGCGGCGTCGATCGTCTCCGTACGGTTCGGGGTCGCGGCCCGGCGGTCGAGGCCCGCCGCGAGGTCCTCCAGGGACGCCCACGCGCAGAACGACCGCACCGCGGACCGGTGCCGGTTCCAGGTCGCGGCCGCCGCCTCGCCCCAGGCCGTACGGAAAACCCGCGCCACCTGGTCGGCGGTCAGCGAGTCCAGCGGCAGCTCCTCGCCCAGGGACAGGCGTAGCCTGCGCAGCGTCTGCCCGTACGAGCGGACGGTTCCGCCGTCGAGGTCGTCGCGGGCCAGGAAGTCGCGGGCGGCCCGCCCGAGAGTGAGCGTCGGCGCCTCGGGAGCGGGGATCTCGTCCGCGCGGCGGTGCAGGAAGGCGCGTTCGGCGTCGTTCCCGGTGAGGGACGCGGCCCGCAGGAACTCCCGCCGCGCCTCCTCGCGCCGTCCGAGCCGGAGCAGGAGGTCGCCCCGGACGCTCGGGAGCAGGTGGTAATCGCGCAACGTGGGGTCGTCGGTCAGCAGGTCCGCCACGGCCAGCCCCGCCTCCGGCCCGTACGCCATGCCGAGCGCGACGGCGTGGTTGAGCCGCACGACCGGGGTCGGGAGCAGCCGGGCCAGCACCTCGTACAGGCTCGCGATCCGGCGCCAGTCGGTGTCGGCGGCCGTCGCCGCCTGGGCGTGGCAGACGGCGATCGCCGCCTGCAGCATGTACGGCCCCGGCGGGCCGCCCGCCTCCCGCGCGCGCAGCATCGCGGTGAAACCGCGGCGGATGAGCAATCGGTCCCAGCGGCCCCGGTTCTGCTCGTGGAGCTGGACCGGCTCCCCCGAGGGGCCGGTGCGGGCGGCGGAGCGCGACGCCTGGAGCTCCATGAGCGCGACCAGGCCGTGGACCTCGGCCTCGTGCGGCGCCAGCTCGGCCAGCAGGCGGCCGAGCCGCAGCGCCTCCAGGCAGAGCTCCGGCCGCATCAGGTCGTCGCCTGAGGTCGCCGAGTATCCCTCGTTGAAGATCAGGTAGATGACGTCGAGCACGGACGACAGGCGCTCGGCCAGCTCGCCGCCGTCCGGCAGCTCGAACGGCACCCCCTCGTCGGCCAGCGTCCGCTTGGCCGAGGCGATCCGCTGGACGATCACCGGCTCGCCGGCCAGGAACGCCCGCGCGATCTCGGCGGCCGTCAGACCGCCGAGCAGCCGGAGCGTCAACGCGACCCGCTCCTCCGTGGGCAGCACGGGGTGGCAGGACAAGAACATCAGCCGCAGCACGTCGTCCGGCTCGCCGTCCGGCTGCCGCTGTTCCAGCTCGTACGCGATCTGCTCGTGCTTGCGCTCCAGCCGGGCGGACCGGCGGATGTGGTCGACGGCCCGCCGCTTGGCGATGGCCGTCAGCCAGGCTCCCGGGTTGTCCGGGACGCCGGACTCGGGCCACTGCTCGAGCGCGGCGACCAGCGCGTCCTGGGCCAGCTCTTCGGCGAGGCCGACGTCGCGGACCATGCGGGTGAGCCCGGCGACGATCTTTGCCGACTCCATCTTCCAGACCGCGTCGATCGTCCGCCGTACGCCTTCCAGGGGGAGGGAAGCGCCGATCATGGCCTGCCGATGCCTTTCGCCGGTTCGGTGTGGTCCGGTCTCCGGGCCGCGCCTACTCACGGGAGAGGTGCGGATCCGGAGCCCACATGGTTTGTGGCCAGGAGCGGCCACACAGGGGTCAGGGGCCGAAGACCTGCTGGATGACGCTCTCGCCGTCCCCGACGATCTTGCGGAAGCGCCGGGTCAGCTCGATCGCCTCCTCCTTGCTGCGGACCTCGACGAGCGCGAAACCGGCCACCGCCTCCTTGGCCTCGGTGAACGGCCCGTCGGTCACCGTGATGGTGTCGCCCGAGGACGTGATGCGGACGCCGCCGGGCTCCAGGCCGCCGGTGGCCAGCAGGACCCCGGCCGCGGTCAGCTCCTCGACGAACTTGGCCATCTCGGCGTACAGCGTCTCGTCGGCGGCGTCGGTGGCCTTGGTCGTCATCAGGTAGCGCATCGGGTTTCTCCCTTTTCGGTTCGGTGTCTCGCTCAAGCGTCGAACACCCTATGTGACAGGGAACGGTGGCATTCCCTGTCACATCACCGGATCGACGTGTCAGCGAGAACCGACGAACACCAGAAAGGCATCGGCCATGACCGCCATCCAGATCCCCACCGCCACCGCTCCCGCCACCCCGGCGACCACTCGCGCACTGCTCACCTGCGCGGCGGTCGCGGCGCCCCTGTGGTCGATCGTCTCTCTGTCCCAGGCCGCCACCCGGGAGGGCTTCGACCTGACCCGCCACCCGCTGAGCGCGCTGAGCAACGGCTCCCTCGGCTGGCTGCAGATCGCCAACTTCCTGGTCGCCGGTCTCCTGACCGTCGCCGGGGCGACCGGCCTGCGCCGCGCCATGCGCGGCACTCCCGGAGGCACCTGGACGCCACGGCTGGTCCTCGTCAACGGTCTCGGGATGATGGCCGCGGGAGTCTTCGTCATGGACGCGGCCGACGGTTTCCCCGCCGGCACGCCGGACGGGATGCCCGCGACGCTCACCTGGCACAGCTACGGCCACATGGCCGCCGGATCGATCGCCTTCATCGCGCTGATCGCCGCCTGCTACGTCCTGGGCCGGCACTTCGCCCGCGCCGGGAACCGGGGCCTCGCCGTCGCCTCCCGCGTCGCCGGCACCGCGCTGCTGGTCGGCGACGGCTGGTCGATGAGCGGCGGCGCGGCCGGGTCCCTCACCCTGGCCGTCGGCGCCATCACCGCGATGCTCTGGGTCTCCTGGGTCGCCGCCCGCTACCGCCGCGGCTTCTGAGCCACCACACCCCGAATCCTGAACGAAGAAAGGACATCGACATGACCAAGCTCGCCAGCGTGCACGAGTACATCGCCTCCCTCCCCGAGTCGCAGCGCGAGATCGGCGAGAAGCTCCTGCCGCTCATCGAGGAGACGCTGCCCGGCGTCGGCGCGGTCTGGCACGGGCACCCGGTGTGGAGCCTGGGCCCGGCCCCGGGCAAGCAGCCGGTCGCCTTCGTCAAGGCGTACGCGAACTACGTGACCTTCGGCCTCTGGCGCGGCCAGGAGATCGACGACCGCTCCGGCCGCCTCGAACCCGCCTCCCGGGCGATGGCCGCGGTCAAGCTCCGCTCGGTGGACGCGATCGACGCCGAGCTGTTCGCGGACTGGCTGCGCCAGGCCCGCGACCTGGAGGCGTGACGGCGCCGTGGGCGTCAGGCGAGCGGGTTGGCGATCGGGACGTATCCGGCCGCACGGTCCGCGTCGCGCGCCCAGCGGACCCCGAGGTTGGCCTTCGCGGGGAGCGGCGCCCCCGCGAGCAGCTCGGCCAGCGGGGGCGGCGTGCCGTGTCCCTCCGCGTACGCCGCGAGGACGTCACGGGCGGCCGACCACAGTTCGGGCAGGATGTCCCGCCCGGCGTGCTCGGCCACCGAGGCGGCGACCTCGGCGAGATGGTTGACCATCAGGCAGTAGACGACGCGGTTCCAGCCGCGCTCCGCGTCGTACGTCAGCGCCGTGGCCACCTCCGGGGGAAGGTCGGACAGATCATGCCGATCCCGGACGAGCTTCGTTCCCTCCATATCCCGAAATATGGCTTCAACAGGGAGATCGCGGTCGTCGGTCCCGACCAGCACGTTCTGCAGGTGGGGCTCCAGGACCACGCCATGCGTGAAATACGCGTCGAGCACCGGCGGCGCGACCCGCTCCACGTAGCACCGCCACCACACGAGGGGATCGGCCGTGCCGTACGGCCCCGGGCCGCTCGGGGAGGCGAGGGCTCCGGCGAGGACCGGGGTGACGCCGGGAGCGCACGCCGTCCACGGACCGGGCCGGAGGATCACGCCCAGCCCTTCGAGCAGCCGGACGCCGAGGTCCGCGGACCGGTAACCGGGCTCGGGCAGCCACCGCGTGCCGGGGAACTCGGCGGCCAGCCGTGCGAATACGGGGCCGAGCCGCCCGGTGAGCTCCACCGCGCCGATCAGCTCGTACCAGGCGTTCTTACGCACGCAGTTCGTGATCCGCACGTCGAGGCTGAACTTCAGGCACATCCCGGTCTTCGCGTCGTACACCGTGCGGACCGACGAGGTGGGGGCCACCGGCCGGGACGTCTCACCCAGATCGACCAGCCGCCCGTCGGCCAGGGGATCGCGCAGCTCGGCGGCGAGCAGGTCGAACTGCCACGGATGCGCCGGCAGCGGCACGTACCCCGAGGGCGCTTCGCCGAACAGGTCGAGCGCGGTGGCGTCGCCCCGCTCCGCGACCAGGTCGGCGCGCACGCCGAGCAGCCGGAGCGGGAACTCCGCGTGCGCCTCGGGCGCGTAGCGCAGCCAGCCGGACCCCTCCCGCGCCTTGGGCGAGGGGTGGAACGGGTGCCCCGCGACCAGCGCCTGCTCCGACGCGATCCACGGATCGCCGGGGGAGGCCGCCCGCTCGCGCGCCCGCAGCAGTGCGGCGATCGCCTCGCGGCTGCGCGCCACCTGCCCGGCGAACTCGTCGTTGCCTCCGGCGAGCTCCCGCTCCACCAGGGTGACCAGCATCTTCGAGGTGAGCGGCTGCCACGCGCCGCCCGAGAGCCACTCGGCCGGACCGTCGAAACGCAGCGCGATCCCGCCGTGGACCCGGGCCCGCAGCAGCGTCCCGGCCACCCGCAGCAGCAGGTACGGCTCGGCCGGCCAGACCTGCCCGCGCGGCCAGGCCACCTCGCGGACGCAGCAGCGCAGCAGCGCGCCCAGCGTCACCGCCTCCGCGACCGCGTGGCGGGCGTCCCCGGAACCCGGCGCGGAGCCGTCTTCCTGGGCGATCTCGTGCGTACGGCCCACCGCCGTGGATGCGGCGCTCATCCAATCTCCTTCGGCCTGGAGGACTCCCGTCCGCGATCCGGGGGAGGAGGTCAACGCGGGAAGCGGAGGTAGTTCGGCCCGCTGGTGCCGTAAAACTTGTTGACGTCCCTGGCGCCCGTCCGTTGCTTGTCGACCAGGGTCGCGGCGGTGACCATGGACTTGCCGACCAGCCGGGCCGCGTCCAGCGTCCTGGCCCGCAGCAGGCGGGCCATCGGGTGCTCGCCGTACTCCGCGAGCGCGCCGTCGAGCGCCTCGCGTACCAGCCCGGCCGCGTCCTCGACCGCCCCGAACGCGACGGCCGCGGCGGACAGATGCAGGGTGATCGTCACGAACACGTCGGCGAGGGAGTGCGGGTCGTCGGTCAGCATGCGTTCGTCGGCGAAGTCCGGTACGGCCAGCCCGGCCGCGGCCAGCCGGTCCGGCGCGGCGAGGAGGCCGTCGTTGTCCTTCACCATCAGCCGCGTCGTGCCGTCCGCGAAGACCAGCGAGAGGTTCTGCTGGTGCGCCTCCAAGGCGATGCCGTACCGGACGAAGAGCCGGACGTTCCACGCGAAGAGCAGGGTCAGGTACTCGCGGAGCAGCGCCCTGACGTCGCCTCCCCGGAACCGCGCGGCCAGCTCGGGCAGCACGCCGGGCGCCGCCAGCGCCGCCACGGGCACGATCTCGCCGGGAGGCAGCCGCCGGACCATCCAGCCGAGGTACTCGTGCCCGGCGTGACCGTGGACCTGCTCGTCGGCGAGGAGCACCGGCAGGTCCGGCTCGGCGCCGAGCACCTCGCGCAGCAGCCGTTCGGCGAGCGCGCCGTCCCGCAGCGTGGCGGGCTTGATCGACCGCCGGTTGCGCAGCCCGAGCGTGCTCGTCGGGATCGGCAGCTTGAGGTGCAGCCGTTCGCCGGCCACCACGGTGCGCATCGACAGCGTCGGCCGCACCCGCAGGTACGGCACGCCCGCCACGATGACGCCGGGGATCCCGGTGACCACCGGCAGCGCGAGCGGATGCACCGGGAAGAGCACGTGCGTGTCCGCCAGCCGGTCGGGCAACCCCACGTCGGCGGGCCGCGGGAAGAGCGCGGGAGCGTGATCCGGGACCACCGCCGGGGACACGCGGGAAACCGGCCCCGAGACCACCTCCTGCGCCGCGCGGGAGACGGTCTCCGAAAGCGCGCCCCGGCGGACGCCCGGGAAGGTCTGCGCCTCGGCCGAGAGCGTGACGCGCTCCCGGGGCACCGCGGCCCAGCGCAGCTCGAACGCGGGCGCGAACTCGGGGGCGTACGCGAGCAGACCCTCGGCGGGGACGCCGAGGCGGCAGCGCGCCGTCGGGTACACGGGGTGGTCCACGGCCGCCGCGAGCGCCTCGTATCGGATCGGGCCAGGCACCCGCTCCAGCGCCCGCGCCCCGTGCCGGTCGTGGAGTTCGAGCGCGGCGAGCGTCTCGTGGCACTCGGTGGCGAAGGCGGCGACCCCTGCGGTGTCGGCCGGCGTCGCCACCGCCTCCAGCGTCTCCAGGACCTCCGCGAGGGTGAGCGTCTCCTCCGGGGCGATCGAGAAGTCCTGGAACAGGCCGCCGGGCGCGAGCCGCACCCTCCGGCCGGACGCGAGCACGAGGGCGACCCCCTCCCTGTCACGTTTCAACCGCGACGCGATGCCCGCGAAGTCCTCGCGGAGCAGCGCGTTCAGCACCCGGGCGGCCAGGTACGGCTCCCGCCCCACCGGCCGCACCCCGGCCACCGCGCTCATCCGATCACCCACGGCCGCTCGGCGCGGAACGCCGCCACGGCGGCGTCGACCCGGGCGCGGTCCGGCCCGACGGCACGGAGGAGGCCCAGATAGTCGCGGTTGGTGTGGGTCAGCTCGACCCGGTCGCCCACCCGGCGCAGCGGCCGGTGCCACAGGCGGACCCCGTCGCGCTCTCGCGGCCCCTCGCCCGGAGGCGGGGCCGCGGTCACCAGGCCGGAGCGGTCCGCGACGAGGCTGACCACCGCGCCGTGCCCGGCCGCGGCCGCCTCCTGGGGGCGCGGCAGCGGCTCGCCCGCGTGCACGCGCAATATCCACTCGAAGAGCGGCGCCCCGATCATGTCGGCGAGCAGGAGGTCGCAGTTGTCGCCGATGACGCGGTAGTTCACCTCGACGATCCGGGGCCCGTCCGGCGTCACGACGTACTCGGTGTGGCACGCGCCGAAGCCCACGCCGAGCGCGGCCAGCGCGGCCAGCGCGTGGTCACGCGCGCCCGGGGGTGGCTCCGGATCCCAGTCGAGCCGTTCCTCGACGAAGTGCGGCAGCGGGCCGAGCGTGGTGCGGAAGCCCCCCAGAACGGCCACCGTGCGGCCGTCCCCGAGGGTCTCCAGGGTGTGGAGGGGGCCGTCGAGATACTCCTCGGCCACCAGCGTCTCCCCGGGCCGCCGCGTCCTGATCTCGGCGACCGCCTCGGCCAGCTCGCCGGCGTCCCGGGCCAGCGTCACGTCCTCGCTCGCCACCCCCATGGCGGGCTTCACCACCACCGGGTACGGCAGGGCCTCCGGCAGGCCCGCCCCCGGCGTGAGCCGTACGGACCGGACGGACTCGACGGGGGCGAGCCGTTCGCGGGTGAGGGCCTTGTTCTTCGCGGTGACGCAGGCGCGCCAGTCCTTGCCCGGCAGGCCGAAATACTCGGCGACCAGGGCGGTTTCCGCCTGGATGTGGTCGGAGTTGGTGAAGACGACGCCCGGCGGGTGGTGCCGGGCGATGGTGTCGACGACGGCCCGGACGTCCCGCACGTCGGTCTCGATGGTCTCGATGGTCTCGATGGTCTCGAACCCGGGATACCCGGCGGGATGGTCGGTCAGGATCGTCACGTCCCACCCCAGAGCCTCGGCGGCGGGCAGGAAGCCGGCGGTGACCGAGTCGGTGGGATTCAGCGAGGTGAGGTACAGCCGCACGCAGGGACCCCCGAAGGTAAGGCTAACCTAACTCGCTCATCCTAGCCTTCGAGAGATCATTTTGGTGGCGAATGGAAAGATAGGCGAGTGGAAACGACTGACGGGCTCATGGGGCCGTTGCTGCTGTCGCGCGGAGTCGTCGACCGTTCGGCCGCGCTGCGCAACGACGAGGACTGGTTGCGGCGCGTCTGGGCCGAGGAGACGACCCGCGTCCTGCTCGTGCACGAGGGCAGGACCCTGGTCCGAAGTCGCGGCACGGAGACGACCCTGACCCTGATGTCGCCCGCCGAGGCCCCGGAAGGGCCGCGCTACCTGCTCGGCGTCGACGCCGCGGGCGTGCCGTACTTCGCGGTCAAGACGCCGCTGCCGGACGAGATCACCGACGGACCCGCGCCGGAGGACGGCCCGTACGGCGCTCCGATGGGGCTGCGCCGGGCCGGAGCCCTGCTCGACGACCGGGACGCCGGTCTCTTCGTCTACGCGGTGGCGCTGGAGGCGTGGCACGCCGGGCACGGGCACTGCCCGCGCTGCGGAAGCCGCACCGACGTCGCGGCGTCGGGCCACGTGCGCGTCTGTCCCGACGACGGCAGCCAGCACTTCCCCCGGGTGGACCCCGCCGTGATCATGCTGGTGCGTGACGAGAACGACCGGGCGCTGCTGGCCAGGGGTCCGCAGTGGCCGGAGGGCCGGATGTCGGTGCTCGCCGGGTTCGTCGAGCCGGGCGAGTCGCTGGAACAGGCCGTCGTGCGCGAGGTCCTCGAAGAGGTCGGCGTCGTCGCGACCGACGCCCGATACATGGGCAGCCAGCCGTGGCCGTTCCCGCGCAGCCTGATGGTCGGGTTCTTCGCCCGCGCGCTGACCACGGAGCTCCGGCCGGACGCGGAGGAGATCGCCGAGGCTCGCTGGTGGACCAGGGAGGAGCTGGGCGCGGCCGTGCGCTCCGGAGAGCTGGGCCTGCCGTCCCAGCTCTCGATCGCCCGCAGGCTCATCGAGACCTGGTACGGCGCGCGCATCGACGGCGACTGAGCCCGGGGGCGCCGGCCGGAACGGCGGCGCCCCCACAGGTCGAACAGGTCCGGGAGAGGGTCAGCAGGCGCCGGTGAGGTGCCGCTTGACCTCGGCCACCGACGGGTTCGTCATCGTGTGGCAGTCGGCGACCACGGTCGGCACCACCTGGTTGCCGTTGTTCACGCTCATCACGAATTCCGCGGCGTCCGGATGCCGCTCGATGTCGATCTCCTCGAAGGCGATGCCCTCGCGGGTGAGCTGGCCCTTCAGCCGCTTGCAGGGGCCGCACCAACTGGTCGTGTAGACGGTGAGCGCCATCTTCGTCCCTTCGTGTGTCATGAGCAGTCATTGACAACACAACGGACTGCCGCCCGTGTTCCCGGGAGTTCGCGGAGCGACGGCTACTTGGCCAGGCGGGACGCGATCCAGGACTGCACGCCCTCGGCCACGCCCGGCTCGCGGTAGAGCAACGAGCTGTGCTGCACGCCGGGCACCGTCCGGATGGTCATCTTCACGCCCACCTCGTCGAGCGTCTGCTTGAGCAGCTCGCTCTGGTACGGCGGCACGAACTCGTTGTCCGAGTGGACCGTGAGCATCGGGGCGTCGCCCGCGCTCGCGTGGAACGCCACCTCCATGCTCGACCAGACCTTGGGGCACTGGGTCGGCACGCAGCCGCCCGCCAGCGCCACCGTCGCCTTGCGGAGCTTGCGCTGGTAGGCGTCCCCGTCGGCGTCGCCGTCGCTGTACGCCGTCAGCGGCGAGACCACCGGGGAGATGCCGGCGACGCCGCGCAGGCCGGGGAGGCCGTCGCCGTACGTGCCGACGGCGGTGGCGATGTGCCCGCCCGCGGAGAAGCCGAGCACGACGTAGCGGTCCGGGTCCATGTTGAACGTCTCGGCGTGCCTGCGCATGGTGGCGATGGCGTTGAGCGCGTCACTCCGCTGCGCGGGCCACGGGGCGTCGCCCGAGAGCCGGTAGTTGATCGAGATGACGGTGTAGCCGAGCTGGGCGTAGCTCTGGCTGATCGAGGCCGTGGACTTCTTGTCGCCGCCCGACCACCATCCGCCGTGGATGATGAACACCGCCGGGTGCCGCTCTCCGGTGTTGTGCCACCACACGTCGATGCGCTGCCGCGGGTGCGCGCCGTACGAGAAGGTGCGGACGTTGGTGTCGGAAGGGAGCGGAACGGCGGATACCGTGGCGGAGGTCGTGGGACTGGGCGACGGCGTCGGGTCGCCCGCCGCGGCGGCGGCGCCCGTCGACGGGAGCAGAACGGCAGCGAGGGCTAAGGATCCGACACCTACCGCTGTCCTTCGCACTGCTCGGTCCTCCTTCGGAGCCGGGGTCCCTGTGGGTAAACCACGCCGCCTCTGTTAGTTGCTGGAAGGATGATGCCAGTTCATCCGTCCGCACCGCATGTTGGGAGCGTTACGTGGACGTCCTCGCCGGGCTGGATCCAGAGCAGCGTGACGTCGCCGAGTCCGTACGCGGTCCGGTGTGCGTGCTGGCAGGAGCAGGCACGGGCAAGACCCGGGCCATCACCCATCGCATCGCGTACGCGGTGCAGTCCGGGGTGGTCGAGCCGCAGTGCGTCCTCGCTGTGACCTTCACCACACGGGCGGCCGGAGAGCTCAGGCAGCGGTTGCGCCGGCTGGGCGCTGCGGGGGTGCAGGCCCGCACCTTCCACGCGGCGGCGCTGCGCCAGCTCAGCTACTTCTGGCCGCGCGTGATCGGCGGTGACACGCCCCAGGTCGTGGAGTCCAAGCTGCCGCTGCTCGTCGAGGCGTGCCGCATGCTCAGGAGGAACCCCGACCGCGGCGAGCTGCGCGACGTCGCGAGCGAGATCGAGTGGGCCAAGGTCACCCAGACCGGCCCCGAGGACTACCCGGCCGCCGCGCTCAAGGCCCGGCGCACGCCGCCGATCGCCTCCGAGGAGGTGGCCCGCCTCTACGAGGCGTACGAGGAGCTGCGCCGCCGTCGCAACCTGATCGACTTCGAGACCATCCTCGAGCTGACCGCCGCGGTGATCACCGAGCACCGGGAGGTCGCCGCGCAGGTCCGCCAGCAGTACCGCTACTTCGTGGTGGACGAGTTCCAGGACGTCAACCCGCTGCAGAAGCTGCTGCTCGACACCTGGCTCGGCGGGCGCGACGACCTGTGCGTGGTCGGCGATCCCAACCAGACCATCTACTCCTTCACCGGCGCGACCCCGCTCTACCTGACGAACTTCGCCGTCGAGCACCCTTCGGCCACGGTGATCCGGCTGGTCCGCGACTACCGTTCCACCCCGCAGGTGGTCGGGCTCGCCAACCGCGTCATGGCGCGCTCGCCGCACCGGCTGGAGCTGGTCGCGCAGCGCCCGGAGGGCCCCGAACCTGTCTTCACCGAGTACGACGACGAGCCGTCCGAGGCGATGGGCGTCGCGCTGACCGTGAAGAAGCTCATGGCCGACGGCGTGCCCCCCCGGGAGATCGCCGTGCTCTTCCGCGTCAACGCGCAGTCCGAGGCGTACGAGCAGGCGTTCGCCGAGGCCCGCGTGCCGTACGTGCTGCGCGGCGCGGAGCGGTTCTTCGAGCGCCCGGAGGTGCGGCAGGCCGTGGTCCTGCTGCGCGGCGCCGCCCGCTCGGCGAACGACGAGGAGCCGCTCGCGCCGGCCGTCCACGCGATCCTCTCGGGGATCGGCCTCACCCCGGAGCCGCCCGGTGGCGGCAGCGCCCGGGAGAAGTGGGAGTCGCTCAAGGCGCTGGCCGACCTCGCCGAGGACATGGCGGCCGAGGGCGGGGACCTGCCCGCCTTCGTCGCCGAGCTGGAGCGCCGGGCCATGGAGCAGCACGCGCCGCCGGTCGAGGGCGTGACGCTCGCCTCGCTGCACGCCGCCAAGGGCCTGGAGTGGGACGCCGTCTTCCTCGTCGGACTCACCGACGGCATGGTCCCGATCGTGTACGCCGAGACCCCCGAGCAGATCGAGGAGGAGCGGCGCCTCCTCTACGTGGGCGTGACCCGCGCCCGCGAGCACCTCCACATGTCCTGGGCGCTGGCCCGCTCCCCGGGCGGCCGCCGGTCGCGCCGGCCGTCCCGGTTCCTCGACGGCCTCTCCCCGCTGACCGCGAGCGCGCCGCCGAAAGCGGAGCGCCGGACGCCGTCCAGGAAGGTGGCGCAACCCGTCCAGTGCCGCATCTGCGGCAGGTCCCTCGCGACGGCCGCCGAGCAGAAGCTGGGCCGCTGCGCCGGCTGCCCGGCGGACTATGACGAGGAACTGCTGGAGAAGCTCAAGGCCTGGCGCTCCTCCGTCGCCAAGGAGAACAAGGTCCCGGCGTACGTCGTCTTCACCGACGTGACGCTCCAGGCGATCGCCGAGCGGGTGCCCGTCTCGGAGGACGACCTTCTGCAGATCGCGGGGATAGGACGGGTCAAATTGGACCGGTATGGTGACGCTGTGCTCGACCTGTGCCGTTCCGCCGCCGGAGTCTCCGGTGAGTAATGGAGGTTCTCGGTGAACTCCGCCCTCAAGGAGCTCCTCGACCTTCTCGATCTGGAGCAGATCGAGCTGGACATCTTCCGGGGGCGCAGCCCCGAGGAGCGCATCCAGCGTGTCTTCGGCGGCCAGGTCGCCGCCCAGGCCCTGGTGGCGGCGGGCCGTACGGTGCCGGCCGACCGCATGGTCCACTCGCTGCACGCCTACTTCATCCGCCCCGGTGACCCGGCGGTCCCGATCGTCTACAACGTCGAGCGGGTGCGCGACGGCCGTTCCTTCACCACGCGCCGGGTCGTCGCGATCCAGCATGGCAAGGCGATCTTCACCATGTCGGCCTCGTTCCACATCGACGAGCCCGGCGTCGCGCACCAGGCGCGGCCGATGCCCGACGTGCCCGGGCCGGAGAGCCTGCCCACGTTCCAGCAGCGGATGTTCGACACCTTCGGCGACGACGCGGCGTGGCGTGAGTGGACGGCCAAGCCGCGTCCGGTCGACTTCCGCTACGTCAGCGCGCTCCCGTGGGAGGCGCAGCGCGACCCGAGCCTGATCAGCACCGAGAACAACGCGTGGTTCCGGTACGACGCCGAGCTGCCCGACGACCCGCTGCTGCACGTGGTGCTCGCCGCGTACGCCTCCGACTTCACCCTGGTCGACACCGTCCTGCTCGCCCACGGGCTCGCCTGGGGATCGGCGAACATCAGCGGAGCCTCCCTCGACCACGCCATGTGGTTCCACCGCCCGTTCCGCGCCGACGAATGGATGCTGTACGCCCAGGAGTCGCCCTGGTCGGGCGGGGCGCGCGGGCTCGCGCGCGGCGAGATGTACACCGCGTCCGGGCAGCTCGCGGTGTCGGTCGTCCAGGAGTGCCTGATCCGGGTGAGCTGATCGCGAAGCCCCGAGCGGCGCGGCCGGTCGGCCGTGTCCCGGAGCGGGCGTGCGCGCGCGGGGCGCGCGAGTGCTAGCGTGGCGGTTCTGACCCCACGGTTAGTGTCGCGAAACCGTGAAAATCGCAGGTAGAAAATAGGTTGCCGGGTTCCCGGTCACGCATTTAGGGTCATGGAAGTCGGTCGGACGGCCCTGTCCGACCATCGCATTCGAGCGGAGGTGAGTCTCGTGATGAACACGATCATGTTCAACGGCCCGTGGCTCGCTTCCGCATGCCCGGTCGCCGAAGTGGCGTCCGTCATGCCGATGCGCGGCAAGGCCGTCCGTGTCGAGGCTCAGCTCGGCTCGGCCGTCTTCGGCGTCTTCGCTGACGCGCGCCAGGGCACCCCCGTCTACCGTCCGGCCTTCGTGGCCCGACCGGCAGGCGACGAGCAGCTGACCAGCCACATCACCAATGGTGGAGTGCGCGGTTCGCGTTACGCCTGGAGAGAACCAGTCACAACCTGACCGGTCTCATCTTCAGGCCGCGGATCCGCACACCGGATCCGCGGCCTTCTTGTTTTACCCGCCACGTTCCGCCCACCCAAGAGGACAACCAGCCCAGAAACCAATCAAAGAGGTGACGCAGATGGCGGCCCCGGTCATGGACCTGATCGAAGCCGAAATCCCCTGCCGTACCGAACCCGACCTGTGGTTCGCCGAGTCTCCGGAGGACGTGGAGTTCGCCAAGGCGCTCTGCGGAGGCTGCCCGATCCAGAAGGCCTGCCTGGCCCGCGCGCTGGAGCGTGAGGAGCCGTGGGGCGTCTGGGGTGGCGAACTCATCCTGAGGGGGGCCATCGTCCCCCGTAAGCGGCCGCGCGGGCGCCCCCGCAAGACTCCGGTCGCTGCCTGACCACCGCATCACTCGACGAACGTGTGAAAGAGGAGAAGATTCCCATGACCATGACCCCCAACGTCGCCATGTATATGCATCAAGAACTGGTCGCTGAGCGAATACGCGGCCTCCACGAGGAGGCCGCCGAGCAGCGACTGGTCAGTCGGATCCAGGACGTACAGAGGGCGCGCCGCAAGGCCGAGCGTGCCTCGCGGCGTCTGCTCGCGGCGCTCGCGCGCACCTGACGCTTCCACCTCGGGGAGCGTGCGTCACCCGGGCGGCCTCGGCCGCCCGGCGCGTGGCGGAACATGGCAGGAAGGCCCGGGCCGTTCGTACGGCCCGGGCCTTCGCCGTTCGTACGGCCCTCGTACGAGGGCGGCGCGCTCAGCCGGTGAGGGCGCTGCCTTCCGCGTCATCGTCGTCGGCGAAGCCGGGAACCCAGCGGATCACCTCGTCGCGGAACCGCGCGGTCGTGCCGAGCTGGCACAGGACCCCCACGCCGGCCGCGTGCACACGGTGGATCAGCACGTACGACGGGGGAAGGTTGAGCTGGCGCACCACGTTGGAGGGCCGCAGGTCGGCCACGGCCGCCGCCTGGCGCTGGAGCCACTCCCTGCTGAAGCTGAACTCCTCCACCTGGGTCGGCTCGACATAGGGGGCGAGGAACGCCCGCAGCGCGTCCACGTCGACCTCGATGTGCGGCCGGATGAACCCCTCGGCACGCAGCCCCTCGACGACCGCCTCCATGTCGCCCTGGTTGAAGATGCGGGTCAGCCTGCCGAACATCAGGGGGTAGCCGTCCGGCAGCCGGTTGACCGCGCCGAAGTCGAGCACCCCGAGACGGCCGTCCTCCATCATCCGGAAGTTGCCGGGGTGGGGATCCGCGTGCAGCATGCCGACCCGGGCCGGAGAGGAGAAGAGGAAGCGGACCAGCAGCAGCCCCGCACGGTCGCGGTCCTCGATCGTGCCGTCGGTGATGATCCGGGACAGCGCCGTGCCGGACATCCACTCGGTGACCAGGATCTGCTCGTTGGCGGCGATCACGTCCGGCACGAAGAAGTCGGGGTCGTCCCGGAACTCCTGCGCGAACGCGTGCTGCGCCTCCGCCTCGCCGAGGTAGTCGAGCTCCTCGACCACCCGTTCCCTGAGCTCGCTCAGCACGGCCCTGACGTCGAGGCCGGGCAGCAGCGCGCCGAAGAGCTTGCCGACCCGGGCGAGCTGGTTGAAGTCGGAGAGCAGCGCCTTGCCCGCGCCCGGGTACTGGATCTTCACGGCGACCGCCCGGCCGTCGTGCCAGACCGCCTTGTGGACCTGCCCGATCGAGGCCGCCGCGCTCGGCGCGTCGTCGAACTCGAGGAAGTTCTCCCTCCAGTCGTCGCCGAGCTGCTCGGTCAGGACCTTGTGCACGACCGGGGCGGGCAGCGGTGGAGCGGCGTCCTGCAGCTTGGTCAGGGTCGCGCGGTACGGCCCGGAGATCTCCGGAGGCAGCGCCGCCTCGAAGATGGACAGCGCCTGGCCGAACTTCATCGCGCCACCCTTGAGCTCGCCGAGCACCTTGAAGATCTGCTCCGCGGTGCGCTGCTGGATCTCCTGGGCGACGATCTCGGCGGACTTGCCGCCGATGCGTTTGCCGATGCCGAGTGCGGTGCGGCCGGCGAAGCCCAAGGGGAGGGCGGCCAGCTTCGCCGAGCGCGTCACAGCACGTCGCGGGAGGTCACTCACGCGACCATTGTTAGCGAATGTCGGTGGTTTCGACCACAGTCACACAACGGATGTGGGCGGCAGGAGCGCCGATTCCAGTGCCAGTCGGGGGATATCTCCAGTGTGCCGTTGCTCACAGCGGCGCCTTCGAGCCAGGCCAGCGCCTGTCCCGCCGCCTGCGCGGCGACCAGCGCGGACAGTGCCGCGTCGCAGGCGATCTCGCCCGCGGGGAAGCCGCCGAGCCGGGCCTGGACCGACGGCCAGGCCGGGTCGCGGTCCCGCCGGAAAAGATCGAGGCAACGCAGGCACGGCGTGCTCCCGGCCAGCACCAGCGGCCCCACGCACCCCCACCCCTCGGCCGCGGTGACGAGCAGGTGCGGGATCCCCGCCGCGCGCAGCTCGTGTGCCAGCAGGGCGTCCAGCGGCTCAACGGGAGCGAGAATCGCGAGGTCGGGGCGGCGCGCCCCGTCGGCGGGCCGCGAGGCCGTACGGCCGGGCCAGGCGTTGACTCCCGGAGCGAGCCGCCGGGCGATCGCGACCGCGCCCTCCTCCCGGCTCGCCCCCACCTCGGTGGCGCCCAGCCCACCCGGTGCCAGGTCCTGGACCCGGGCGGTGCCCGGGTCCACGACGCAGAGGTGGCCGACGCCGGAGGCGGCCAGCAGCGACACGATCCGGGCGCCCACCCGGCCCGCGCCGTACACCCGGATGTGCGCCGACCTCCTGCGCCGCAACGCGGCGAGCCCGCCGTCGGCGGCGGCGAGGGAGAGCCGGTCCAGCTCGGGACGGAGCAGCTCGCGCTCCTCGCGGGACAGTGCCGCGAGCTCGCCCGGCGGAGCGGACGCGTCCTCGATCAGGCCGTGCCGTACGAGCAGGGCGATCACCTCGTGCGCGGCCTCCGCGCCGAGGCCGCTCGCCGCGACGGCCTGCTCCAGCGTGCGGGTGCCGTCGAGGCTCTCGACGAGCCGCCGGACGGCGGGCTCCAGGTCGGTCAGGACGATCGCGCGCGACGGATGGACGCCGAACTGGAGCGTGCGGGCGTCCCTTTCGACCCGCCGCAGGGCGGGCTTCAGACAAGGTCTCATAGCAGCGTGAGATTAGTCACACCAGGTGAGGGTGCGTGCGGGGGCTGTGGATAACTCCGTGACGGATGAGGGGGAAGCGGTCCGGGTTTTCCGTAAAGTCGGCCGGCGTTCGCCTGATTGACCAGCGAGAACGTCATTGACCCCCTGTGGAAACAGGCGGTTGTCGGCTACCTTGCATATGTGCCCCCCGAGACAGTCGAGGTTCGTCGGAGCACACGACGGCGGCGAACCGTTTCCGCGTACCGCGATGGCGACAAGACCATCGTGCTGCTCCCGGCCGGTCTGAGCACGATCGACGAGGAGCAGTGGGTGAGCCGCATGCTCGACCGGCTCGCCGCGAAGGAGCAGCGAAGACGCTTCAGCGACGATGATCTGCTCGACCGGGCGAGGGAGCTGTCCACCCGCTATCTGGACGGCAGAGCCGTGCCCCGCAGCGTGCGCTGGGTCGATAACCAGCAGCACAGATGGGGCTCCTGCACCCCGGATCACGCGACGATCAGACTATCGGCTCGACTCCGGGGGATGCCCGCCTGGGTCGTAGACTACGTGATCATGCACGAGCTGGTCCACTTGCTGGTCCCCAGCCACGGTCCCCGCTTCTGGGCCCTGGTCGAGCGCTTTCCCAAGGCGGAGCGCGCCCGGGGCTTCCTCGAAGGGTTCTCCATGGCGGCCAACGGCTCCCCGGAGGAGTGTTGACCCGCGTCGCGGCCGTTCTCGTCACCGCCGGCATGGCGGACGCGGCCCCTCCCGGAATAGACCCGCACGAGTTCCTCATGGCCGTCGCCGAGGACACCTATGAGATCGTCGCCGGACTCGAGTTCGTCGAGCCGGTCATCCTGTCCGCCGGGGTCCCGGGGCTGGACGAGATCGCCTGGCCGGGCACGCCGGTCATCTCCGTCGACTCGCCTGCCGAGGCGTTCGCCGCGCTGCCGTACGCCGTGGGGGAGGACGGGGGCGCCGAGGGTGTGGTGGTCAGCGCCGACGCCCCTGACCTGCCACCCTTGCTGATCGGCAAGCTGTTTCGCGCGTTGGGCCGGGCCGAGGTCGCCATCTGCCCCGCAGAGGGCGGGGGAGCGGTCGCCGTCGCCGCACGGCTGCCCCTTCCCGACTGGGCCGACCCCGACTTCGACGACCCCGACCTCGTCGTACGGCTCCGCCGTCAGGCCCCGGGGCGGCGCATGGTCGCCACCGGCCCCGGCTGGCACCGGCTCAGGAAGCCGGTCGACGTGGCGCGGCTCGATCCCGGCCTGGAGGGCTGGGAGAACACCCGGGTCCTGCTCAGTTAGGGCGCCGACAGACCAGGTGGTGCGACGGGGGCCGTGCAAGCCGCCGACCGCGGGTGCGACACGGGACGCCGCTCAGCGGGCGGGCAGCCGCAGCTCGGCGAAGAGGGCGCGATGGTCGGTGTCCGGCACGTCGTGGACGCTGACGTCCACCGCCGAGGCCCGCCGGTCCACCAGCACGTGGTCGATCGTGATGAGCGGGGGCAGCCGCCGGTTCGCCGGCCAGGTCGTGCGCAGCCCGGCGCCGGTCGCGTCCGCCGCGTCGAGGTATCCGCGGTCGAGGACGTCGCGCAGGCTCGCGTGGTCAAGGCTGGCGTTGAAGTCGCCGGCGAGGACGCGGATCGTCCCCGGCACGGCGGGCGGCAGCGAGCGCAGCGCCTCCCGCCAGGTGGCGACGTCCGGGCCGAGCGGCGCCATGGTGTGGACGTCGACCAGCTCGACCGCCTGCCCGTCCGGCAGGGAAAACCGGACATGCGGCATGTGGTGCCCGTCGGACGGGCCGAGATCCGGCAGCTTCGTCAGCGGATAGCGCGAGTAGACGCCGCTCCCCGACGCGCTGTACTCCGGCTCCAGGTGGCCGTACGGCATGAGCCGCCCCAGCCCGGCCGCGTCGAGGGCCTCGACCGCCCGCGGGTCCAGCTCCTGAGTGTTGAGGATGTCCGGACGCAGGCGGCGCACCAGCTCGACCACCGTGTGGGCGTCTCCCCGCCCGAAGAACAGGTTCACCGTGAGGATCCGCAGGGACGGGCCGGTCGCCGTCGGCGTGTCGCCGAACGCCCGGGGCAGCACCATGAACGCCATGAGGACGCTCGTCGCCGCCCCCACGGCGATCACGGGCCGGCGCCGCGTGCCGAGCGCCAGCAGCAGCGCGACCAGCGAGAACAGCGCCACGTACGGCGTGCCCGTGATCAGCTCGGTGATGACGGGGCCCTCCACGCCGGCCAGCCGGACCAGCGCCCAGACCGCGCACGGCGCCACCGCGATCCAGGCCAGCGGCCCGGGAACCCGCCGCCGGCGCCGCGGGGTCGTGACGACGCCGCCCACGTCCACCTGAGTCATGGGGCCGACCCTAACGATCGGAACCGCAAGCCCGCGTAAGTCAGATGTGCGGATTCAGTGCAGTTTTGGCCCGGGCGGCGAGCCGACGGGTGGCCTCGTCGCTCGGCTCGGGGATCTCCTCGACGGGGAACCAGCGCAGGTCGAGCGACTCGTCGCTGATCACCGCCTCGGCCCCGGGCGGCGCGACCGCGCCGTACTCGACGTCGAGGTGCCAGCTGTGCGGCGGGTGGCACCAGACCTGGTGCCGGTCGAGCGCCAGCGGGCCGGGCAGCAGCCGCAGGCCGGCGATGCCGGACTCCTCGGTCGCCTCCCTGAGCGCGACCTCGGCCAGTGAGCCGTCGGAGACCTCACAGTGGCCACCCATCGGGAGCCACATCCCGGCCTTCGGGTGCAGCGTGAGCAGTACACGGGAGCCGTCGTGCGAGATCACCGCCGTGGTGGCGGTCAGGTGGCCCGGCGCGCACTCGCGCCACATGGCGTTCTCGTACGCGTCGAGGTGGGCGAGGAAGTCCTTCCTGAGGAGCTCCTCGCCCGGCGTCGGCGCCGCCCACCCGCTGAGCACGTCATACGCGTCCCGGTGGAGGCTCACTCGTCGTCGTCCTTGGGCTCCTCCAAGGCGGACAGGTCGAACCGCGCCTCGCCCCTGACGAAGGACTCGGGATCGTCCAGGTCGTCGGCGGTGGGCATCAGGTCGGGGTGGTTCCACACGGCGTCCCGGCCGTCGATGCCGCGTTCGGCGGTCAGCGCCTTCCACAGGGCCGCCGCCTCGCGCAGCCGCCTGGGGCGCAGCTCCAGGCCGACCAGCGTGGCGAAGGTCCGCTCGGCCGGTCCGCCCGTCGCCCGGCGGCGCCGTACCGTCTCGGCGAGCGCCGTCGCGGAGGGGAGCTTGCCCTCTGCGGCCTCGTCCACGACCGTGGCCACCCAGCCCTCGACCAGCGCGAGCGCGGTCTCCAACCGGGACAGGGCGGCCTTCTGCCGTTCGGTCTCCTCGGGCTTGAGCAGTTCGCCGCCGCCGAGGATCTCCTGGAGCTGCTCGGGGTTGTTCAGGTCGATGCTCTGGAGCTTGCCCTCCAGGGCGGAGACGTCCACGGTGATGCCCCTGGCGTACTCCTCCACCGCGCCGAGCAGGTGCGCCCGCAGCCACGGCACGTGCTGGAACAGCCGGTGGTGGGCCGCCTCGCGCAGCGCGAGGTAGATCCTGATCTCCTCGGCGGGTGTCTCCAGGCCCTCGCTGAAGGCCGCGACGCCGCCGGGCAGCAGCGCGGCGGTGTCCGAGAGCGGCAGGCCGATGTCGGAGGAGCCGACGACCTCGCGGGCGAGCGTGCCCAGCGCCTGGCCGAGCTGCTGGCCGACCATCATGCCGCCCATCTGCTTGAGCATGCCGAGCAGCGGCCCGGCCATCGCCTGGGCCTCGGCGGGCAGGCCGGCGGCGCCCAGCGTGCCGCCCATCGTCTCGACCATGCGGGCGGCGATGGGCTCGCAGAGCTGCTTCCAGACCGGGACGGTCTTCTCGATCCACTCCGACCGGCTCCACGCCTGCGGGTTCGCCACGCCGCTGGGCAGCGCGGTCGCCTCGTTCAGCCAGAGATCGGCGAGATTGAGGGCGTCGACGATCTGTCGCCGCTCACCCTCCATGACACTCGGGTCCCCTTCGGCGACCACGGCGTGTCGTGCGATGTTCTTGGCCATGTCCCAGTTGACAGGCCCGGCGCTCTGCGGGGCGGACAGCATGTCCGCGAACTGCCGCATCGCCGCCGCGATCTGCTCCGGGCTGCCGAACATGGCGAACGGGTTTTCGTTGGGGTCATTTTCACGACCTGGCAGGTCAGTCACCGCGCCACCTCGTGCAGGATGGAGGAGTCCACATCCGCCACGTTATCCGCCGTGGGGCGGATCAGTGCAAAGTGAGGACCTCGTGCCAACCTCGAAACGCCTTCGTCCGCCCGTCGTCGCCGTCACGGGCGCCGCCTCCGGTCTCGGCAGGGCGTTCCTCGCGAAAGTCGCCTCGTCTGCGGATTTCCGCAGGGTCGTGGCCATCGACGACCAGCGCGGCGACGTGCCGGACGTCACATGGCGGGTGCTCGACATCAGGGATCCGCTCTTGGCGAACCGGATCTCCGATGTGGACGTCCTGGTCCACCTGGGCGGTGACTACTCCCTCGACTCCGACCCAGAGGAGCGCCGGGCGTACAACCTGCGGGCCGCCCAGACCGTGCTCACCGCGTCCGCGGCGGCCCGGGTCCGTCGTGTGGTGCTGGTCACCAGCGCGATGGTCTACGGCGCGGCCGACGACAACCCCGTGCCGCTGGCGGAGGACTCGCCGGTCGCGGCCGAGCCCGACACCGGCGTCGTCGGCGACCACCTGGAGATCGAGGCCCTGGTACGGCGCTCCCTCCGCTCGCACCCCGGCCTCGGTGTCACGGTGCTTCGGCCGGCCGCGCTGGTCGGCCCCGGCATCGACACGGTCGTCACCCGGCACTTCGAGGCTCCGCGCCTGCTCGTGGTCAAGGGTTCGCTGCCGCGCTGGCAGTTCTGCCACATCGACGATCTGGTGTCGGCTCTGGAGATGGCCGCGCTCGGCCACGTCGGCGGTGTGGTCGCGGTCGGCTCCGACGGATGGCTGGAGATGGAGCAGGTCGAGGAGATCTCCGGCCTGCGCCGCTTCGAGCTGCCCGCGGGACTGACCTTCGGCACGGCCCAGCGGCTGCACCGGCTCGGGATCACCCCCGCCCCGGCGACCGACCTGCACTACGTCGTCTATCCCTGGGTGGTGGACTGCGCCACACTCCGCGCCGCGGGCTGGAAGCCCGCGTGGACCAACGAGGCCGCCCTGCAGGAACTGCTCGAGCTGAGCCAGGGCAAGCACGCCGTGGTCGGCCGCCGCCTCTCCGGCAAGGACGCGACGCTCACCGCCGCCGGCGCCACGGTCGCGGTCATCGGCACCGCCGCCATCGTCCGGGTCGCCCGGCGCAAGCGGCGCGTTTGACCTGCCCGTACGCCCGCCGGGCACCCCGCCCGGCGGCTCGTCGGGAGCGGTACCGCGTGCCCGGAGGATCGGCGCCGTACTAACCTCGGGTCCGTGGACGTCATCCGTTTGCTCGGGATTCGCGACACCCCGTTGTCGGTGGACGAGGTGCTGCGCGCGGTCGGAGACCACGCGGCCGGCGGCACCGCGATCTTCGTGGGGACCGTACGCGAAGAGGACCAGGGCAAGGCGGTGACGCTCCTGTCCTACTCGGCGCACCCGACGGCCGAGCAGGAGTTGCGGAGGGTGGCCGAGAAGGTCGCCGCCGACCACGCGGTGACCGCCCTCGCCGCCGTCCACCGTGTCGGCGACCTCGAACTGGGCGACATCGCGGTCGTCGTGGCCGTGGCCTGCCCCCATCGCGGCGAGGCGTTCGCCGCGTGCCGTCGACTGATCGACGATCTCAAGCACGAGGTGCCGATCTGGAAGCATCAGGTCTTCGCCGACGGGGCCTCCGAGTGGGTCGGCGCCTGCTGACGGCCGGGTGGGTGTCCGAGCCCGCCGCCCGCAGCGCATAGAGTGCGACCATGTCCCGACGCGCTCTCACCTTGCTGGTGGCGGGTTTCCTGACAGTGATACTCGCCGTCGTCGCGGCGTGGCTGCCCGTGCCGTACGTCGTGCTGAGCCCGGGGCCGACGGAGAACACGATCGGCGAGGTCGAAGGCAAGCCGGTGATCTCGATCTCGGGGCACTCCACTTATCCCACCGACGGCAAACTCAGCATGGTGACCGTCGCCTACCAGGGCGGGCCGAACAACAACATCGACCTGCTGACCGCGCTGCGCGGCTGGCTCGATCCCACCATCGCGGTCGTCCCCGAGGAAATGATCTTCCCGAAGTCGTCGTCTCCGAAGCAGGTCGAGCAGCAGAACACGCGGGAGATGACGACCTCGCAGGAGGACGCCACGATCGCGGCGCTGCGCGAGCTGAAGATCGCGGTCCCCGAGGTCGTGACGGTGATGGCCGTGGAGAAGGGGCTGCCCGCGGACGGCAAGCTGCAGGTGGGCGACGAGATCACGGCTGTGAACGGGGACGCCGTCTCCGACCAGAACGCCGTGGCCACGGCGGTGCGCAAGGCGACGCCGGGCGACCAGGTGCGGCTCACGGTGAAGCGCAAGGACACCTCCTCCGAGGTCACGCTCGGCACCGTGAAGGGCGAGGACGGCAAGGCCAGGGTCGGCGTCACGATGGGGATGCGCTACCAGCCCCCCTTCAAGGTCGACATCAGCGTCGGCGACATCGGCGGCCCGAGCGCGGGCCTGATGTTCTCGCTGGGCATCTACGACAAGCTCACCCCCGGCTCCCTGACCGGCGGCAAGTCCATCGCGGGCACGGGCACCATCTCGCTGGACGGCGCGGTCGGCCCCATCGGCGGCATCGAGCAGAAGATGGTGGGCGCCAGGAAGGCGGGCGCCACGATCTTCCTCACCCCCGCGCGCAACTGCGCCCAAGCCGTACGGGCGGTGCCCGACGGGCTGCGCCTCGTCAAGGTCGAGACCCTCGATGGCGCGATCAAAGCGCTCGACGCGCTGCGCACCGGCACGGGCGATGTCCCAGCATGCACAGGAAACTGAAATCACGGCCGTGCGTTTCGCGGTGTAGGTTGCCAGGCACGGACCGTTGCTCTGAGACAAGGGGTTGGCGTTGAGCTTCCGGAGCCCCGGAGCCGGTCGGGCGATGCGCTTGCCCCGCCGGCCGCGACTGCTCATTCCCGTTGTGATCGCCCTCGCGGCGATCGTTGTTTTGTTCCTCGTTTTTACCGCGATTTATACCGACTTCCTCTGGTACGACTCGGTGGACTTCTCGTCGGTGTTCTCGACCATGCTGGTGACGCAGATCCTGCTGTTCGTGGTGGGTGCGGCGCTCATGGTCGTGATCGTGGGCGGCAACGTCGCCCTCGCGCACCGGGTGCGCCCGATGTTCGGCCCCGGCATGTTCGGCTCCCCACAGGGGGCCGACCGCTACCGCCTCGCGGTCGACCCACACCGCAAGGTCTTCTTCCTCATCGGCCTCGCCGTCCTGGCGCTGTTCACCGGCTCCTCCACGGCCGGCCAGTGGAAGACGTGGCTGCTGTTCGTCAACTCCAGCAGCTTCGGCACGAAGGACCCGCTGTTCGGGCGGGACGTGTCGTTCTTCATGTTCATCGTCCCCTTCCTTCGGATGACGCTGAACTTCCTCTTCACCGCGGTCATCCTGTCGATCGTCATCGCGGCGATCGTGCACTACCTCTACGGCGGGTTCCGGATCGCCTCTCCGGGCGGGGTGCACGCCTCCCGCGCCGCGCGGGTTCACCTTTCGGTGCTGCTCGGCGTCTTCGTCCTGCTCAAGGCCGTCGCGTACTTCCTCGACCGCTATGACCTGGTGTACTCCACCCGCGGCATCGTGGACGGCGCGTCTTACACCGACGTCAACGCGGTGCTTCCGGCGAAGGGCATCCTGGCGGTCATCGCGCTGATCTGCGCGCTGATCTTCTTCGCCGGGGTGGTCCGTCCGGGCGGCATGTGGCCCGGGGCCGCCTTCGGGCTCATGGTCCTGTCGGCCATCCTCATCGGCAGCGTCTACCCCGTCCTGGTCGAGCAGTTCCAGGTGCGGCCCAACCAGCAGGGCAAGGAGCAGCTGGCGATCTCGCGGAACATCGCCGCCACCCGTGAGGCGTACGGCGTGGCCGGCGCCAAGGTCGAGACGTACGACGCGCAGGCGACCCCGAAGCAGGGGATGTCGGCCGACGAGACCGTCTCCGGTGTGCGACTCCTCGACCCCACACTGGTCTCGAAGACGTTCCAGCAGAAGCAGCGCATCCGCGGCTTCTACGACTTCCCCGAGCAGCTGGACGTCGACCGGTACAAGGACGCCGACGGTGTCGTGCGCGACCACCTGGTCGCGGTCCGCGAGATGATCGGCCCGCCGAGCGATCGCAACAACTGGATCAACCGTCACCTCGTCTACACCCACGGGTACGGCTTCGTCGGGGCCCCGGGCAGCGAGGTGGACAGCGAAGGCCTGCCGAACTTCGACGCCAAGGACATGCCGGTCTCCGGCTCGCTCGTCGCGACCGCCGGGCTCAAGGAGCCGCGCATCTACTTCGGCGAGAAGACGCACGACTACGCCATCGTCGGCGGCAAGAAGGGGCTGGAGCTCGACTACCCCGTCGACGGCAAGGCCGGCCAGGAGAACACCTCGTACCAGGAGAACACCTCCTACGCCGGCAAGGGAGGCGTCCCGGTCGGCTCGTTCTTCAACCGGCTGCTCTACGCCGCGAAGTACGGCGAGATCAACATGCTGCTGTCGGGTGACATCGACGACCGGTCCCGCATCCTCTACGACCGGACGCCGACCGAGCGCGTCGCCAAGGTGGCGCCCTTCCTCAACCTCGACTCCGACCCGTACCCCGCGATCGTCAACGGCCGGGTGGTCTGGATCGTGGACGCGTACACGACCGCGAACGAGTACCCGTTCTCCCAGAGCAAGAGCTTCCAGGACATGATCCGGGACACCTCGACCAACCCGGGGCTCGGGGCGCCGCAGCCGCGTGACCAGATCAACTACATCCGGAACTCGGTCAAGGCCGTCGTCGACGCGTACGACGGTACGGTGACGCTCTACGAGTGGGACGCCAAGGACCCCATCCTCAAGTCCTGGGAGAAGGCCTTCCCCGGGATCATCAAGCCCAAGAGCGCGATCGACCCCGACCTACAGCAGCACCTGCGCTACCCCGAGGACATGTTCAAGGTCCAGCGCGACGTGCTGTCCCGCTACCACATCACCGACGCGCAGTCGTTCTACGGCGGGCAGGACTTCTGGAACGTCCCCGACGACCCGTCCTCCGGTGAGAAGAACGTCAAGCAGCCGCCGTACTACCTGTCGGTCAAGATGCCCGGCGCGGAGAAGTCCGCGTTCTCACTGACCACGACGTTCGTGCCGCGACAGAACCCGAACCTCGCCGCGTTCATGGCCGTGGACGCCACCGCCGGGGACGACCCGGGCGCGCTGCGCATCCTCCGGATGCCGGCGAACACCACGATCATGGGCCCCGGGCAGGTGCAGAACGTCTTCACCAACAAGTTCTCGGGAGAGCTCAACATCCTGGGGCTGGGCAAGGCGCAGATCATCTACGGCAACCTGCTCACCCTGCCGTTCGGCGGCGGTCTCGTCTACATCGAGCCCGTGTACGTCCAGACCGCGGCGGGGGCGGGCCAGGAGCCGTACCCGATCCTGCGACGGGTGCTGGTGATGTTCGGCAACCGGGTGGGCTCCGCCGACACCCTCCAGGAAGCCCTCGACCAGGTGTTCGGCACCTCCACGTCCCAGCCGGCCAAGCCCGAGAACAAACCCGGGACCAAGCCGGAGGACAAGCCCGCGGGCGACCCCGGCCTGACCGGAGTGATCGAGAAGGCCCAGGCCGCCTACGACGAGGCGCAGAAGGCGCTGTCCGCGAACCCGCCCGACTGGGGCAAGTACGGCGAGGCGCAGAAGCGACTGAGCGACGCCTTGAACGAGCTGGCCGAGCTGCAGCGGAACAAACCCGCCGCCACGCCGTCACCCACGCCGTCCGGGGCCGCGCCGTCCCCGTCGGCCTCCGCGATGGCCGATTCGGGAAGCTCGTAACAGCGTGCCGATTTGCCTCCGCCTCGCGTCGCGGGTAATGTTCCCAGTGCCGACGCGGGGTGGAGCAGTTCGGTAGCTCGCTGGGCTCATAACCCAGAGGTCGCAGGTTCAAATCCTGTCCCCGCTACTGATCGAAGGCCCTGGTCACCGGGAAACCGGTGACCAGGGCCTTCTGTCGTTCCTGACCCTTCTCCTCAAGGGATCGGGCCGTCCTCCTCAAGGGGAAGGGCCGTCCTCCTCAAGGGGAAGGGCCGTCCTCCTCAAGGGGAAGGGCCGTCCTCCTCAAGGGGAAGGGCCGTCCTCCTCAAGGGGAAGGGCCGCTCTCCTGAAGGGAGGGGCCGCCCGGGTTCTGTCCGGAAATATGCGCATTCACGGGCGCGGATGGGTGCAGCCGGAGCGGCGATCGCCGTTGAGGAGAGGCGAACGAGGCAATTGGTTTGCCCTCGCCTTCGTGTACCAGTACTGTGTAGTTACACACCGACGCGGGGTGGAGCAGTTCGGTAGCTCGCTGGGCTCATAACCCAGAGGTCGCAGGTTCAAATCCTGTCCCCGCTACTGATCGAAGGCCCTGGTCACCGGGAAACCGGCGACCAGGGCCTTCGCTTTGCTTGACTTCGTCTCTTCGCTCCGCCCCCAGGCTCACCGCGGGAGCGTACGGCTCACGCCGACGCAGCTCCTGGCCCGGCTGCCCGACTTGGGGCGCCGCGCCGGCGGCTCGTCCTCGATGCGGGGGACCAATGCCTGCGCGGCCTTGGCGTCGGAGAGGATGCGCAGCGCTTCGGTGTCGTCGGCCGGCAGCTGACCGTGCCGGGCGAGCTCGTGCACGAGGAAGGTCATCGGCGCGGGATCGCCGGCGTTCGACGCGGCCACTGTCGCGCGCGCGGCCGTCAGCAGGCTGAGGTAGTAGGAGCGCATGGTCGCCTCGCGTACCCGGGCCTGCTCCAGGTCGTCGAGCAGCTCGTTCGCGATCTCCAGCAGGTCAGCCGCGTGCCGGGCCTCGGCGGTGATGTGTGCCCGGATGTCGTCGAACTCGGACCGCGTCATTATGGCTACCTCCACCGGCGAGAGCCCGGGCGACCGGGATGGCGCCAAACAAGGGCTCCCACTCTGCTTTCTTAAGGCGCGGCGATTGCGGACGGCTTGATGGCAGGTTGCGTTGCGGACCTCATGCTGATGCCGCGCTCCCCGTCCCCACCCCGTGCCGGCCTCGTCGCCGTAGTGCTACTTAGATGCTTGAGACCCGGTTCTGGTTGTCCGCGCTGACCTCGACGTTCTCTGTGAACCGCGACTCGCCGCCCGTTGGCTGCCTCTGTGGCGAGGCGCGAGGCGTTGTGAGGGCTCGCGCCACTCCCGAAAACCGAGAGTGACGGAATGCGTCTCGATCACTCCGGTGGGACTGCTAGTCTTCTCA
>NZ_BBYK01000043.1:0-40656 GCF_001570365.1 Microtetraspora fusca
CAGCCGGGGCCGCGGCCGGGGCCGCGGCCCGCTCCCGCCGCGCCGGGCGCCGGGCGGAAGGCGGGGCGGCGGCTGCCGATCCTCGCGGGCGCCGGGGGCGTGGTCCTGGTGGCGGCGATCGTCGCGGCCACCGTGGTGACCACGCGGAGCACGGCGAACGTGTCCAACGAGCAGCCGAGGGCCGCCGTAATGGAGACGGGCGAGGCCGTGAACGCCCCCGCCGAGGTCGCGACGGGCGATCCCGCGGACGCCCTCCTCCCCTCCCCGGACACGCCCCGGACGGCGGACCCCACGCCCTCGCCGCCCCGGCGCCCGCGCTCCAACCCCGTGCAGAGCCGTACCGCGCCGCCCGTGCCCGCCCGGAACGAACCGACGCACGCCCCGGCGCCGACCCACTCCGCGACGCCGAAGCCCGCGTCGTCGCCGCGGCCGTCGGACTCCTCCGTCCTGATCCCGCCGACCTCGGACCCGGATCCGGCGCCCACCAAGGCCGCTCCCACCAAGAGCGCCACCCCCAAGAGCACGCCGACGAAGACGGCCGCGCCGCTGCCTCCGAAGCCGAACCCGTACACGGCGGCGGGCGTGTGCGGGTCGGGTTTCAAGGTCGTCGACTCCCACGGGTGGGGCGGCAACGCGACGACGTACCTGCTCTACAACGCGTCCACGGGCAAGAACTGCGTGATCACGATGTCGAAGTACGTGGTGCCCGGCAAGATCAGAATGGGCGCGGTGCTGAAGGTCAAGAACGGCGCCTCCTCCAGCGACTGGAACTCGTACACCACGTATGCGGGCCCGCTCCGGCTCGCCGCCAAGGGCACCTGCGTCATCTGGGGAGGAGGGTACGGCTCCACCACCTGGAACAGCGCCTGGTCCCACTGCGGCTGATCCGGCCGCGCACAGCGCCGGCACGGCGGCAGGAGCACGGCGCCGGCACACGCAGGCCCGGCCGCGCGTTGACGCGCACGCCGCTCTCCAAGCAGGATCTTGCTCATGGCTGAACACGGTTCGGTGGCGCGATGGCGATCCTGACCAGTCGCTTGGACGCCTCCGCCCCCGAGTACGGCGCGCGCCGCGCGGCCATGCTCGCCCGGCTGGGCGAGCTGGCGGCCGAGCACGCGAAGGCGGTCGCGGGCGGAGGCCCGAAATACGTGGAGCGGCACCGGGCGCGCGGCAAGCTGCTCGCCCGCGAGCGGATTGAGCTGCTGCTCGACCCCGACTCCCCGTTCCTCGAACTCTCGCCGCTGGCCGCCTGGGGCACCGACTATCCGGTGGGCGCGAGCGTGGTCACCGGCATCGGGGTCATCGAGGGCGTCGAGTGTGTGATCAACGCCAACGACCCCACGGTGCGCGGCGGCGCGTCCAACCCGTGGACGCTGCGCAAGTCGCTGCGCGCGGCCGAGATCGCCCTGCGCAACCGGCTCCCCCTGGTGAACCTGGTCGAGTCGGGCGGCGCCGACCTCCCCGCGCAGAAGGAGATCTTCATCCCCGGCGGGCAGGTGTTCCGCGACCTGACCCGGCTGTCGGCCGCGGGCGTCCCGACGATCGCGTTGGTCTTCGGCAACTCGACGGCCGGCGGCGCGTACGTGCCGGGCATGAGCGACTACGTCGTCATGGTGAAGGACCGGGCGAAGGTGTTCCTCGGCGGCCCTCCCCTGGTCAAGGTGGCGACCGGTGAGGAGGCCGACGACGAGTCGCTCGGCGGCGCGGACATGCACGCCCGGACCTCCGGGCTGGCCGACCACCTCGCGGCCGACGAGCACGACGCGCTACGGATCGGCCGCCGGATCGTCGCGCGACTCAACCGGCGCGGGCCGGGTTCCGCGCCGGCCGCCGCGCCGCCGCCCCGCTACGACGAGGACGAGCTGCTGGGGATCGTCCCGGAGGACCTGAAGATCCCGTTCGACCCGCTCGAGGTCATCGCGCGGATCGTGGACGGCAGCGACTTCGACGAGTTCAAGCCGCTGTACGGCCCGAGCCTGGTCACCGGCTGGGCCGCCCTGCACGGCCACCCGATCGGGATCCTCGCCAACGCCCGGGGCGTGCTGTTCGGCGCGGAGTCACGCAAGGCCGCGCAGTTCATCCAGCTCGCCGACCAGTCGCGCACGCCGCTGCTCTTCCTCCAGAACACGACCGGATACATGGTGGGCCGCGAGTACGAGCAGGACGGCATCATCAAGCACGGCGCGATGATGATCAACGCGGTGTCCAACTCGACGGTCCCGCACATCACGATCGTCATGGGCGCCTCCTACGGCGCGGGCAACTACGGCATGTGCGGCCGGGCGTACGACCCCCGTTTCCTGTTCTCGTGGCCGAGCGCGCGGTCGGCGGTGATGGGGCCCGCGCAGCTCGCGGGCGTGCTGTCCATCGTCGGGCGGGCCGCCGCCGAGGCGAAGGGCCAGGTCTACGACGAGGAGGCGGACGCCGCCATGCGCCAGGCGGTCGAGGCCCAGGTCGAGGCCGAGTCGCTGCCGTTCTTCCTTTCCGGCCGGCTGTACGACGACGGCGTGATCGACCCCCGGGACACGCGCACCGTCCTCGGCCTGTGCCTGTCCGCGATCGGCAACGCCCCGGCCGCCGCGCCCGCGGGCTACGGCGTCTTCCGGATGTGAGGGTGCGATGAGGACGATCAACCGGCTGCTGGTCGCCAACCGCGGGGAGATCGCCCGCCGGGTGTTCCGCACCTGCCGCGACCTCGGCGTGGAGACGGTCGCCGTCTTCTCCGACGTCGACGCGGGCGCGCCGCACGTCGCCGAGGCCGACCAGGCGGTACGGCTCGGCGGCCCCCGGTCGTACCTGGACGCGGACGCGATCGTCGGGGCGGCCCGGGCCGCCGGCGCGGACGCCGTCCATCCGGGGTACGGCTTCCTCTCCGAGAACGCCGACTTCGCCCGGGCCGTGCTCGACGCGGGCCTGATCTGGGTCGGCCCGCCGCCGGAGGCCGTCGCCGCGATGGGCGCCAAGGTCGAGGCGAAGGCGTTGATGGCCGCCGCCGGGGTGCCGGTGCTCCCGACGTACGACCTCGACGGCCTCGACAGCCTCGACAGCCTCGACAGCCTCGACAGCCTCGACGACGAGGACGCCCGCCCGCGGTTCCCGCTGCTGGTGAAGGCGTCGGCGGGCGGGGGCGGGCGCGGCATGCGGATCGTGCGCGACGCGGCGGAGCTGCCCGAGGCGGTCGAGTCGGCGCGCCGGGAGGCGCTCGCGGCCTTCGGCGACGGCACGGTCTTCGCCGAGCCGCTGCTGGAGCACGCCCGGCACATCGAGGTGCAGATCCTGGCCGACGCCCACGGCACGGTCTGGGCGCTGGGTGAGCGCGAGTGCTCGGTGCAGCGCCGCCACCAGAAGATCGTCGAGGAGTCACCCTCCCCCGCCGTCACCCCGGAGCTGCGCCGCGAGCTGTGCGACGCGGCGGTGCGGGCCGCGCAGACGATCGGCTACGTCGGCGCGGGCACGGTCGAGTTCCTGGTCAAGGACGACGTCGTCGCCTTCCTGGAGATGAACACCCGGCTCCAGGTCGAGCACCCGGTGACCGAGTACGTCTACGGCGTGGACCTGGTCCGGCTCCAGGTGGAGATCGCGGAGGGCGCCCCGCTGCCCGGACTCCCGCCGAGCCCGGTCGGCCACGCGATCGAGGCCCGTCTCTGCGCGGAGGACCCGGCGAACGGCTGGCGGCCGCAGGCGGGGGTCCTGCACCGCTTCGAGGTGCCCGGCGTGGACGCCGAGTTCCGCGCCGCCGGGACGCTGCGCCTCGACTCGGGCGTGGCCGACGGCACGACGGTCAGCCCGCACTACGACCCGATGCTGGCGAAGGTGATCGCGTACGCGCCCACCCGCGCGGGCGCGGCGCGGCGGCTGGCCACCGCGCTCGCCCGGGCCCGGCTCCACGGGCCGGTGACCAACCGCGACCTGCTCGTCAACGTCCTGCGCCACCCCGAGTTCCTGGCGGGCGAGACCGACACCGGCTTCCTCGACCGGCACGCCGCGGCCGTCTCGGCGCCGCGCGCCGGCGCGGACGCCGTACGGATCTCCGCGCTGGCGGCCGCGCTCGCGGGCGCGGCGGCCAACCGGGCGGCTGCCCGGGTGCTCGGCGAGCTGCCCGGCGGCTGGCGCAACGTCGTCTCCCAGCCCCAGCGGACCGCGTTCGCCGTCCCCGGGGAGTCCGGGGAGCGCGTCGAGATCGCCTATCTGATCACCCGGGACGGCCTGTCGTCCGAGGGGTTCGACGGCGTGGAGCTCGTCTCGGCGACGCCCGGCGAGGTCGTGCTGTCGGTCTCCGGGGTCCGCCGCGCGTTCGCCGTCCACACCTGTCCGGGCATGACGTACGTCGACTCCGTACTCGGGGCGGTGCGGCTGGCGCCGCTGGAGCGGCTGCCCGAGCCGGCGCGGCTGGTGGAGCCGGGGTCGTTGCTCGCGCCCATGCCGGGTACGGTCCTTCGCGTCGCCGTCGAACCCGGGGACCGGGTCGCCGCGGGCCAGCCGGTGGTCGTCCTTGAGGCGATGAAGATGGAACACCAGATCGTCTCGCCCGGGGCGGGCGTCGTGACGGCGCTCGACGCCGTCGCCGGCCGCCAGGTCGAGGCGGGAGCCGTACTCGCCGTGATCGAGGAGCAAGCCGATGACAACGCCGATGACAACGCTGGTACGCAGTGAGACCGCCGGGGGCGTGCGCACGCTGACCCTCGACTCCCCGTCCAACCGGAACGCCCTGTCGGTCCGGCTGCTCGGCGAGCTGCGGGAGGCCCTGGACGGCGCGCTGGCCGACCCCGATGTGCGGGTGATCGTGCTGACCGGCGCCGGGCCGGTGTTCTGCTCCGGCGCGGACCTGAAGGAGCAGCGCGCGCAGCGGGAGGGCGAGCCGGGGGCCGCGCCGGTGACCGGGGCGTTCCCCGAGATCCTCTCCCTCATCTGGGACAGCCCCAAGCCGGTGATCTGCCGCCTGAACGGCACCGCGCGCGCGGGCGGACTCGGCCTGGTGGCGGCGTGCGACTTCGCCTTCGCCCCGCTGCCGGCGACGTTCGCGTTCAGCGAGGTGCGGCTCGGCGTCGCGCCCGCGATGATCGCGGTCACCTGCCTGCGCCGGATGGAGCCGCGCGCGGCGGCCGAGTACTTCCTCACCGGCGAGACCTTCTCGGCCGCGAGGGCCGCCGAGATCGGCCTGCTCACCCGGGCGGTGCCCGAGGACGAGCTGGACGCGACCGTCGCGCGCTACGCCGACATGCTGCTGCGCGGCGGGCCGGAGGCACTGGCGATCACCAAGCGGCTGGTCCGCGAGGTGCCCGCGATGCCGGTGGACGAGGGGCTGCGCCGGATGGCCGAGCTGTCCGCCGAGCGGTTCACCTCGGAGGAGGGGCAGGAGGGCATCCGCGCCTTCATGGAGAAGCGGCCCGCGGCCTGGATCCCGCCCGCGCCCGCCTCCGGGGACGCGCCGCGATGACCGGCCGGGGGGACGGCGCGGGCTCCGGGCCGCTCCGCGTCGCCAACTGCAGCGGGTTCTACGGTGACCGGCTGTCGGCGGCGCGCGAGATGGTCGAGGGCGGCCCGATCGACGTGCTGACCGGCGACTGGCTGGCCGAGCTGACCATGCTGATCCTCGCCGGGAACCGGCTGAAGGGCCGTCCCGGCTACGCCCGCACGTTCCTCACCCAGATGGAGCAGGTGCTCGGCGCCTGCCTCGATCGCGGCATCAAGATCGTCACGAACGCGGGCGGGCTGGACCCGGCCGGGTGCGCGGAGGCGGTGGCCGAGCTCGCCGACCGGCTGGGCCTGTCGGTCACCGTCGGCCACACGCCCGCCGTCGACCCGATCGAGGGCCGGGTCCGCGTCGCCCGCCGCCGGGCGCGGATCGCCCACGTGACGGGGGACGACCTCCTGCCCCGGCTGTCGCCGGACTCCCTCGAGCCGATCCCGGCCGGCGCGCTCGTCAACACCGACACCGGGGAGCCGCTCACCGGCCGTCCGGTCACCGCCAACGCCTACCTCGGAGGGCGGCCGATCGCCGTCGCGCTGGAGCAGGGCGCCGACGTGGTCGTCACCGGCCGGGTCACCGACGCCGCCCTGGTCACCGGCCCCGGCATGTGGTGGTACGGCTGGCGCCCCGGCGACCTGGACGCGCTCGCCGGGTCGGTGGTGGCCGGGCACGTCATCGAGTGCGGCTGCCAGGCGACCGGAGGCAACTACGCCTTCTTCGAGGAGGTGCCGGACCTGGCGCGGTGCGGCTTCCCGATCGCCGAGCTGCACGCGGACGGGTCCAGCGTGATCACGAAGCATCCGGGCACCGGCGGCCTCGTCTCCGTCGGCACGGTCACCGCCCAGCTCCTGTACGAGATCGCCTCCCCGCGCTATCTCGGCCCGGACGTGACGGCCCGCTTCGACACGATCCGGCTGGAACAGGAGGGCCCGGACCGGGTCCGGATCAGCGGCGTGCGCGGCGAGCCGCCGCCGGACACGCTCAAGGTCGGGATCAACCTGGTCGGCGGCCACCGCAACACCATGACGCTCGTCCTCACCGGGCTCGACATCGAGGCCAAGGCGCGGGTCGCGGAGGAGGCGGTCTTCGCGCGGACGCCCCGGGAGTCGTTCGAGCGGGTCCACGTCGAGCTGACCCCGCTGTCGGGCGGCGACGCGGCGACGGCGCTGCTGCGGATCACCGTGATGGACCCCGACAAGGAGAAGGCCGGACGGCGGTTCTCCTCCGCCGTGGTGGAGACCGGGCTGGCGAGCTATCCCGGGTTCCACGCGCTCACTCCGCCGGGCGACGCCGCGCCGTACGGCGTCTTCTGGCCCGCGCTGGTGGACGCGGGCGAGGTGCCCGCGGTGGTGACGGTCGAGAGCAGGCGGATCACCGTGCCGCCGCTCGCGCCCGCGGACGTCCACGGCGACCGCCACGAGAGCCTGCTGGAGGCCCCGTCCTTCCCCATCCCGGCCCCGGCCGCTCCCGACGTCTCCGTACGGCTCGCCCCGCTCGGGCGGGTGGCCGGGGCGCGCTCGGGCGACAAGGGAGGCAACGCGAACCTGGGCGTCTGGGCCACGACCCCGGAGGGGTACGCCTGGCTGGCGGCGGAGCTGACCGCCGACCGGCTGAAGGAGCTGCTGCCGGAGACGCGCGACCTCACCGTCGAGCGCTTCGAGCTGCCCAACCTGCTGGCGCTCAACTTCGTCGTCCACGGACTGCTCGGCCGCGGCGTGGCGGCCAACCCGATGCTGGACGCGCAGGCCAAGGCGCTCGGCGAGCGGCTGCGCGCGGTCACCGTGCCGATCCCGGAGCGCCTTTTGACGGACGACCGGAAATTGCCGGAGTGACCCCCCGAAAAGCCCAAGAACCTTTACAATTGCGCGCAATTGGTGCCCTTTTCGGGGAAGGACCGCCCATGCGTCTGCGCTTTCTCGGCTCGACATCCGAGGCGGGGGCGTGCCCCTCGCTCTACGAGACCGACCGGGGCACGATCGTCGTGCAGGGGATGGAGCTCGTCGACGCCGACGCGCGGGCGGACCTGCGCCACGTGCTCGACGGTGAGACGGCCGTCGAGGTGCCCAGGGAGCTGCTGGTGGAGATCGCCAGGCGCGTGCTCGGCTGATCACGATTAGGCACACCCCTATGGCCGGATCGGCCCGGCGGGTCTACCTTTGAGCGCACCACAGGCGGAGGTAGCACGTGACCGACCGAACCACCCGTACGGCGACCGACCATCCGCGCGCCGAAGGGGGGAGCCCGGCGGCACCGCGCGGGAGGAGCCTCGGGTGAGCGGCTTCCAGCAGGCCCGCGTGGACCTGGGGGCCGAGCTGCGGCGGTTGCGGGAGGAGGCGCACCTGTCGGGCAAGGAGCTGGCCGAGCGCCTCGGCTGGCAGGCGTCCAAGGTCTCCCGGATCGAGAACGCCCGGCAGACCGCCACCGAGGACGACGTGGTCACCTGGGGGCAGGCGGTGGGCGCCGTCCCGGACACCGTGGACGACCTGATCGAACGGGCCCGCGGCCTCGTCGAACGGCACGACTCCTGGCGGCAGCGGCACCGGAGCGGCCTGGCCGCCCTCCAGGAGGACCTGCGCGACCTGGAATCGCGGACCCGGACCTTCCGGGCGTTCGAACCCGGCATCGTGATCGGCCTGCTGCAGACCGCCGAGTACGCCAGGAACATCTTCACCCGGGTGCGCCGCCTCTACGAGGCGACCGACGACATCGACGCGGCGATCCGGGTCCGGATGCAGCGCCAGGAGATCCTCTACGACCCCGCCCGCTCGTTCCGGTTCGTCCTGCCGGAGGCGGTGCTGCGCTACCGGTTCGCGCCGCTCGACGTGATGCGCGGCCAGATGGACCGGCTGCTCGCCGTCACCACCCTGCCGAACGTCGAGTTCGGCGTCATCGCGACCGGGGCGCTGCTCCCCACGACCCTGGTGAACCCGTTCTGGATCTACAACGACTCCCTGGTCGGGGTCGCCACCAAGACCAAGGAGATCCTGCTCCGCGACCCCGAGGACATCGCCTTCTACGCCCGCGAGTTCGAGGATCTCTGCGCGGTCGCCGCGTTCGGGGAGGACGCCCGCCGGCTGATCGTCCGGGTGATCGACGACTACGCGAGGAGAGCCCCGGATTAATCATCGCAATTGCTTGTATCCGCGTCGTGCCGCGTGCAATCCTTTCCCCCTGAACGGGAGGTGAAGCGCGTTGGTCGACACGGTTTCGCGCATCCACGAGTTCGCGTCGGCGGCCCGCGCCCACATCGACCTCTCGGTCCGGGTGATCGGCGACATGCCTCCCCGGGTCCAGGTGCGCAACCGCTTCAGCGAGACCCTCCGCGAGACCGTCACCTGCTCCGAGGACGGCGCCTTCCTCACCTCGTGGGGCTACCGCCTCGGCACCGTCGAGTGCGTCGAGTCCGCCGCCGCCCGGCTCGCCTACCTGCTGGCCGCCCTCCCCGCCTGACGACGGCCCGTCCGCTCCCCTCGCAGCCCCTCCTCGGCGCGCGGCGCCTCAGTTCAGGCGGTACAGCGACGCCTCCCCGTCGGCGCCCCCGTACTCGGAGGCGGCCACCGGAGTGCCGTTGGCCTTGACCCACGCGGTGACGTCCGAGGACCCGGCGCGCGGCCCCTCCCCGCCCAGCAGGACGTACTTCAGCCGGCCGTCGGCGGCGTACTCCTTGAGTTTCGCGACCGTCATCGCCGGGTCGCCTCCGGTGAAACCGCCCATCGCGATGACCGGCCGGCCGGTGGAGAGGATGAGCGACGAGGCGCTCTGCGCGGAGGCCACGGCGACGAGCCAGGTCGCGCCGCCCTGGTTCCGCTCCAGATAGGCGGTCATCGCCTCGTCGACCCGCCCGCCGGGACCGCCGCCGAACCCCGGCCCGCCAGGGGCATCACCGAGGTCCGGGCCGCCGGGGGCATCACCGAGGTCCGGGCCGCCGGGGGCGCCGCCGAAGTCCGGGCCGCCGGGGATGTCCGACGCGCTGGGGCCGCCGTGCCGGCCCTCGAGACGATCATCGGTCCCCTGTTCCGGGCCACCCGGGAAACCGCCTCTGAAGCCGCCTCCGGGCCCTCCTCCGGGGCCTCCGGGGAAGCCCGCCCCGCGACCGGTGACGGGACCCGCCGTCGGGTTGGTGCCGTTCACCCGCGACCCCAGCGGCGTCACCGCGTACGCCGCCGGACCGGCGAGCGCGGCGAGCAACCCGGCGGTCAGCCCGGCCGCCGCGACGCGGCGCGCGCCGAAGACCGCCGCCGCGATCCCGAGGACCGCCGCGACCGTCGTCCCCACGACCGCCCAGGGCAGCCACGGGACGAACTCCGGCGTACGGCGCAGCACCGCGAAGGACCACGCGCCGGTCACGGCGACGGCCGCCGCGAGCACGCACCCCCAGACCCGGGAGGCGCGCCGCGCCCGCCACATCAGGACCCCGCCGAGGCCGGTCAGCGCGGCGATCGCGGGCGCCATGGCGGTCGAGTAGTACGGGTGGAAGGTCCCCTCCGAGAAGCTGAACACGGCGTAGTGGACGAGCAGCCACCCGCCCCACAGCAGCAGCGCGGCCCGGGGTAGGTAGCGCCGGCCCGGCCGCAACATGGTGACCGTTCCCATGCCCGGCGCCGGGACTCCCGGGGAGAGCCGGCGGGTGGTCAGGACGAGCCCCGCCACCAGCGCGATCGCCGCGAACGGGATCAGCCACGAGATCTGCCCGGCCAGGATGTCGTTGAAGAGCCGCCCCGCCCCCGCCTCGCCGCCGAACGAGCCGCCCTGACGGAAACCGCCCTGCCCGAAACCACCCTGTCCGAAGCCGCCGCGCCCGCCGCCTCCGAAGATCCGGCCCAGGCCGTTGTAGCCGATGACGAGGTCCCACACCGTGTTGTCGGTGCTGCCCCCGATGTACGGCCGGCTCCCCTCGGGCCACAGGTCGACGACGACCATCCACCAGGCGCCGGCGACCGCCAGCGCGACCCCGGCCGCGAGCAGCCGGCCCGTCCGCCGGAGGAGCGACCCCGGCGCCGCGTACAGGTACGTGAGCGCGAACGCGGGCACGACGAGGTACGCCTGGAGCATCTTGGCGTTGAACGCGAGGCCGACCAGGACCGCCGCGACCACGAGGGTGCGCGTGCGGCCGTCGCGGACCGCCTCCAGGCAGAACCAGGCCGCCGCCACCAGGAGCAGCACCAGCACGGTGTCCGGGTTGTTGTCGCGGTCGATCGCGACGGTGATCGGCGTCAGCGTCATCACCAGGGCCGCGACGAGCGCGGCCGCGTGTCCGGCGGCGCCCGCCAGGGAGCGCCGGACCGCGGAGTGGAGCACCGCGACCGACGCGACGCCCGCGGCGGCCTGCGGCAGCAGCATGCTCCACGTGCCGAAGCCGAAGATCCGCGCGGACAGGCCCATCACCCACAGCGCGAGCGGCGGCTTGTCGACGGTGATGAACGAGCCCGCGTCCAGCGCGCCGAAGAAGAACGCGGTCCAGCTCCGGGTGCCGGAGTAGACGGCCGCCGCGTAGTACTCGTTGGCGTACCCGTTCGCGCCGAGCGCCCAGGTGTGCAGGACGGCCGCGAGGACGAGTACGGCCCACAGCGCGGGGCGGGCCCAGCGCGGGTCCTCGGGACGGCCGAGCAGCAGCCGGCGCATCCTGCCGTACGCGGGCGGCGGGACGGCTCGCCTCCGGGCGGGCGCGCCCGGCGCGGTGACGGCCGGGGTGATGTGGGACGCGCTCACCGGCCCTCCCTCCGCGGGTTGAACACCCACACCCGCATGAGGAGGAAGCGGGCCAGGGTGGCGGCGCCGTTCGCGACGATCACCCCGGCCAGCTCGGCCCCGCGCGAGGCGCCCGCGGGCAGCAGGGCGAGGATGCCGGTGGTGAGGGCGAGGCCGATCAGGAAGGCGGCCAGTCCCTCGATCTGGTGCCGCAGCGCACCGGACGTCCCGGTGACCCCGAAGGTGAAGCGCCGGTTGGCGGCGGTGTTGGCGATCGCGGTGACCAGCAGCGCGACCGCGTTCGCGGCGACCGCGGGCATGACGCCGCGCAGCAGCGAGAAGATCGCCAGGTAGGCGGCGGTGCTGATCGCCCCGATGATCGCGAACCTGGGGAGCTGCCGGGCCATCCCGGCGGGCAGCGCGGCCTGCCGTACGCGGGCGGGGACGGGCAGGCGCACGGCGCCGGAGAGCGTCCTGCGCGCGACCCGCCACATGCCCCTGAGGTCGTCGGCCGCGGTCCTGACGATGTCCACCCGGCTGTCGGGGTCGTCCACCCAGTCCACCGGCACCTCGTGGATGCGCAGCCCGTGCCGCTCGGCGAGGAGCAGCAGCTCGGTGTCGAAGAACCACTCCTGGTCCTCCACGACCGGCAGCAGCGCCTGCACGATCTCGGTGCGGCCCGCCTTGAACCCGCACTGCGCGTCGGAGAACCCCGCCCCCAGCAGCGAGCGGAGCAGCAGGTTGTAGGAGCGGGAGATGAACTCGCGCTTGGGCCCGCGCACCACGTTGGAGCCGGTGGCGAGGCGGGTGCCGATGGCGAGGTCGCTGTGCCCGGTCATCAGCGGGGCCACCAGCGGCAGGAACGCGTCCAGGTCGGTGGACAGGTCCACATCCATGTAGCTGACGACGTCGGCCTCGCTCTCGCCCCACGCCCGCCGCAGCGCGCGGCCGCGTCCCTTCTCGTCCAGGTGAAGCGCCCGCACGCCCGGCAGCTCGCGGGCCAGCTCGGCCGCGATCGCCCAGGTGCCGTCCGTGCTGGCGTTGTCCGCGATCGTGATGCGGAAGCCGTACGGGAAGTCCCGGCTCAGGTAGGCGTGCAGCCTGCGGACGCTCTCGGCCAGCACGCGCTGCTCGTTGTGTACGGGAACCACGACCTCGACGAGGCGGGTCCTTCCCGGGGCGCCGTCGGAGGACGGCGCCGGAGTCGGCGGAACGGTCGCGATGCTCATGTCGTCCAACGTCGGCAGAGGGGATTGAACCTTTGTGAGCTGCCGATTAAGGCTGTCTGAGAAAAGCCGGGGATCCCGCGATCACGGACCTCCCCGTCCCTTTACCGGCGTCAGCCGGGCTCGCCGGGGGTCCCCGGGAGGGTGATCGTGGCCACCGTCCCGCCGCCCGGCGCGTTCGCCACGCGCACCTCGCCCCCGGCGTCCCGTACGGCCTGGGCCACGATGGCGAGGCCGAGCCCCGAGCCGGGGAGGCTGCGCGCCGACGGGGACCGCCAGAACCGCTCGAAGACATGCGGGAGTTCGTCGTCCGGGATGCCCGGCCCGTGGTCGCGCACGGTCAGCACGCCGCCGGCCAGCCGCACCTCGACCAGGCCGCCCGGCGGGCTGAACTTCACCGCGTTGTCGAGCACGTTCACCGCGGCCCGCTGCAGGCCCCGTACGTCGCCGTGGACCCGCCACGGCCGCAGGTCCACCCGGAGCTCCAGCCCCGGGCCGCGCCGTCTGGCGCGTTCCACGGCGGCGGCGACCAGGTCGTGGAACTCGACGTCGGCGGAGCGCTCGCCCGTCTCGGCGCTGCGCGACAGTTCGAGCAGGTCGCCGATCAGGCTCGACATCTCCTCGAACTGCTCCTTGACGTTGACCAGCAGGCGGCGCTTGGCCTCCGGCGCCAGCGGCCGGCCGGTGTTCTCGCTGCGCAGCATCAGGTCGATGTTGGTGCGCAGGCTGGTCAGCGGCGTGCGCAGCTCGTGTCCCGCGTCCGAGACCAGGCGCCGCTGGCGCTCCTGCGAGCTGGACAACGCGGCCGTCATCGTGTTGAACGACCGGCCCAGCCGGGCGATCTCGTCGGTGCCCTCGACCGGGATCCGGACCGCCAGGTCCTCCGTACGCGCCACGTGCTCGACCGCGCTCGTCAGCCGCTGGACGGGGCGCAGCGCGGCGCGGGCCAGCCACAGCCCGGCCAGCGCCGCGCCGACCACGCCCGCGACGGTGACCGAGCCCAGGATCAGCGCGAGGATCCGGAGCGTCCCGCTCAGATCCTCGGTGGAGCGGAACACGCTCACCGCAACCGGCTCGCGCAGGACGAGCCGCCGCACCTCCTCCGGGGCCCCGGGGGGCGCCGGCTGCGGCGTGTACGTCCTGGTGAGGACGAGCACCTCGCTGCCGTTCTCGGTCACCGCGTCGCGCAGGACCGGCGCGCCGGCCGAGACCGCGAGCGCCCGCTCCTCGGCGGTCGGGACGACCCGGTCGGAGTCCCCGAAGACGCAGACGGAGCCGTCCGTCCGGATGACCGACCAGCCGCGCCCGGACGGGTCCCACGGGTGCGGCGGCCCCGCGCCCTTCAGCCCGGGGAGGCTCTGACGCGCGGTGCCGTCGCAGTCGGCGAGCGCCAGCGCCACCTGCTCGGCGCGCGGGACGAACTCCAGCAGCGAGTCGCGTACCTGTCCCTGCATCTGGTCGCGGATCAGGAACCAGCACACCGCCGCCGACAGCGCCACGGCGGCGGCCACCGCGGACGCGATGACCAGGGTGAGCCGGGACCTGAGCGAGCGGCGCCGCCTCACGGGGAGGTCCGCAGCACGTATCCGACGCCGCGCACGGTGTGGATCAGCCGGGCCTCGTCGGCGGCCTCGGTCTTCCTCCGCAGGTACATCACGTACACGTCCAGGGAGTTGGACGACGGCTCGAAGTCGAAGCCCCACACCTCGCTGAGGATCTGCTCGCGGGTCAGCACCTGGCGCGGGTGCGCGAGGAACAGTTCGAGCAGCAGGTATTCGGTGCGGGTCAGGTCGAGGGGGCGGCCGCCCCGGGTGACCTCCCGGGCGGCGGTGTCCATGCGCAGGTCGGCGAAGGCGAGCACGGCGCCCGCCTCCGCGCCCGGGGTTCCGGCACTCAGCGCGCCGCGCCGCAGCAGGGCGCGCACCCGGGCGAGCAGCTCGTCCAGCTCGAACGGCTTGACCAGGTAGTCGTCGGCCCCCGCGTCGAGGCCGGACACCCGATCGCCCACGGCGTCACGCGCGGTCAGCATCAGCACCGGGACGTGGTTGCCCCCCGCGCGCAGCCGGCGGCAGGTGGTGAGGCCGTCCAGGCGCGGCATCATCACGTCCAGCAGCACCGCGTCGTACGGCTCGCGCTCCAGCCGGTCGAGGGCGGAGGTCCCGTCCGCGACGGTCTCGACCTTGTATCCCTCGAACTCCAGGCTGCTCCGCAGCGCCTCGCGCAGCGCCGGCTCGTCGTCGACCACCAGCAGCCGCGCCGCCTCGCCCTCTGTCACCGTCTCACGGTATCCGCGCCCCATGAGAGCTCGATGAGAGCAGGACGGCCATCGCGGCGTTGTGACCAGGGATGCCGCTGACGCCTCCGCCGCGCCGGGCGCCCGCGCCGCACAGCAGGATCCGCTCGTGCGCCGTCTCCACACCCCACGGCCCGTCCCCGGCGGACTCGGCGTACGGCCAGGACAGGTCGCGGTGGAAGATGTGCCCGCCGGGGAGCCCGGCCTCGGCCTCCAGGTCGAGCGGTGTCCGCGCCTCGATGCAGGGCTCGCCGGACGGCGCGCGGAGCAGGCAGCCCTCGATCGGCTCGGCGAGCACCGCGTCGACCGACGCGAGGGTGCGGCGCAGGGCCTCCTCGCGGGCGCCGGGCGCGGCGAACAGCCGGGCGGGCATGTGCAGGCCGAACAGCGTCATCGTGTGCGCGCCGGACTCCCGCAGCTCAGGCCCGAGGATGGACGGGTCCGTCAGCGAGTGGCAGTACATCTCGGCGGGCGGCAGGTCGGGAATGCGGCCCGCCGCGGCCTGGGCGCGGGCGGCGGCGAGCTGCTCGGCCCCCTCGTTGACGTGGAAGGTGCCGCTGAACGCCTCCTCCGGGCGTACGGAGGCGTCCCGGAGCCGGGGCAGCCGGGAGACCACCATGTTGACCTTGAGCTGGGAGCCCTCCGGCCGCTCCGGGGTCTCGCCGAGCAGCCGGGCCAGCACGGCGGGCGGCAGCGCGGCCAGGACGTGGCCGGCGGAGACCGTGTGCTCCCCGTCCGCGTCGCGGAAGGCCACCTCGCCGGACGGGTCGATCGCGAGCACCTCGGCGCCGCACCGGATCTCGGCCCCGGCGCTCGTGGCCGCGTCCGCGAGGGCCTGCGTGACGGCTCCCATGCCGCCGACCGGGACGTTCCAGTCGCCGGTCCCGTCCCCGATGACGTGGTACAGGAAGCACCGGTTGGCCAGCAGGTCGCCGGCCGGGTCGGCGAAGGTGCCGATGAGGGCGTCGGTGAGGACCACGCCGCGCACGGTGTCGTCGGCGAAGCGCTCGGCGACCACCTCGCCGATCGGGCGTTCGAACAGGTCGCGCCACGCCTGCGCCCCGACGAGGTCGCGCAGCGCCGCCCGGTCGGGCAACGGTTCGAGGAGGGTGGGCGCGACCCGCCGGGCGACGTCGGCGGTCATCGCGTAGAAGCGGCGCCACGCGTCGTGGTCGCCGGCGCCGCCGGTGACGGCGGCGAACGACGCGGCGGTGCGCGCCTCGTCCTCGCCGTCCACGAGCAGCCCGGTGTCCCCGGCCGGCGTGTACGAGGCGAAGCGGCGGCGGCGCAGCTCGACGCGTACGCCGAGGTCCTCGACGATCTTCCTGGGCAGCAGGCTGACCAGGTAGGAGTACCGCGACAGCCGGGCGTCCACGCCGGGGAAGGCCCGGGCGGAGACCGCGAGCCCGCCGACGTGGTCGAGGCGTTCGAGCACGAGGACCCGGCGTCCCGCCCGGGCGAGATAGGCGGCGGCGACCAGGCCGTTGTGCCCGCCGCCGGCGACGACCGCGTCATAGTGCGAGTGAGCCATCGTTCTCCAGGGGTCGGCCGCCGACCGGAGGCGGCGGGGTTCGGGATCGTGGCCGGCGGGACCCCGGGTCGCCGCGTGGCCGCGCGTGAGGGGCACACTAACCCGGAGGGTCCGCCCGGGCCAGGTGGCCCGTGCCCACTTTCCCGCCGTTTCGTTGGCTGATCATGCGGTGGACGGTCCCGAGCGATACGTATAGGTTTGTCCTTTTGTAACCGTTTAAGATCTACCCAGGAGAGTCATGCTCAAGGTCGTGCCGTCGGAGGAAGTCGCCGAAGCCCTGTCGGCCGGGAGGCCGGTCGTGGCGCTGGAGTCGACGATCATCTCCCACGGGCTGCCGCAGCCGCGCAATCTGGAGGTCGCCCTCGAACTTGAGGAGATCGTGCGCGCGGCGGGAGCGGTGCCGGCGACGATCGCGGTCCTGGACGGCGTGCCCCGCGCCGGGCTGGACCGGGAGGGCCTGGAGCGCATCGCGACCGAGCCGGGCCTGCGCAAGCTCGGCTTCCGCGACCTCTCCCCGGCCGCCGCGCTGAAGGTCAGCGGCGCGACCACGGTGTCCGGCACCTCGTTCCTCGCCGCCCGGGCGGGCATCCGCGTGTTCGCCACCGGCGGGCTCGGCGGCGTCCACCGCGGCTGGACCACCGTGCAGGACGAGTCGGCCGACCTCGACACGCTGGGCCGTACCAGGATCACGGTCGTCTGCGCGGGCGTGAAGTCCATCCTCGACGTGCCCTCCACATTGCAGCGACTGGAGACCCGGCAGGTCACCGTGGTGGGGTACCGGACCGACGAGTTCCCCGGCTTCTACCTGCACACCTCGGGCGAGCCGGTGGACTGGCGGATCGAGACCGCCGCCGAGGCCGCCGAGATCATGCGGGCGCAGGACCTGCTCGGCGGGCCGGAGACGGCGCTGATCGTCGCCAACCCGGTGCCGGTCGCCGACCAGCTCGACCCCGCGCTGCACGACCGGGTACTCGCCGAGGCGCTCCGCGCGGCCGACGAGCGGGGCGTCGCCGGGCAGGCGATCACGCCGTTCCTGCTGGAGTACCTGGTCAACGGCACGGACGGCGCCTCCCTTGAGGCGAACCTGGCCGCGGTGCGCGGAAACGTCCGCCTCGCCGGGGAGATCGCGGCATCCTGGTCGCGGGAGGACTGACGTGGGAGGCCTGCTGGTGATCGGCGACGTCGTCACCGACGTCGTGGCGTTGCACGGGCAGCCGGTCGCCACCGGCACCGACACCGCGGCCGACATCGTGCTGCGTCCGGGCGGCTCCGGGGCCAACACGGCCTGCTGGGCCGCCCGTCTGGGCGCGGACACGCGGCTGCTGGCCCGCGCCGGGCACGACACCGGTGAGTGGCACCGGGCCGAGCTGGTCAAGGCCGGGGTCCGGCCGCACCTGGGGATCGACCCCGAGCGACCGACCGCCGTCGTCATCGCCATGGTCGACCCGAGCGGCGAGCGCTCCATGCTCACCAACCGCGGCGCGGGCCGCCACATCGGGCCGGAGGACTGGTCGCCCTCGTACCTCGACGGTGTCGCGCACCTGCACCTGTCGGGCTACACGCTGTTCGAGCGGCCGGGCCTCGACCTCGCCCGGCTCGCCATGCGCGAGGCCGCCGCGCGCGGCGTGACCGTCAGTGTGGACGCCGCCTCGACCGGATTCCTCCGCGAGTTCGGTCCGGAGCGCTTCGTCCACGAGACCTCCCTCGCCCAGATCGTCATCGCCAACCTCGACGAGGCGCTGTTGCTCACCGGCGAGACCACTCCCGAGGTCGCGGCCGCGTCCCTCAGCGACGCGTACGGCACCGCCGTGGTGAAGCTGGGGGCGGGTGGCGCGCTGCTCGGCGGGGACGGAGCGGTCGTGGCGAAGGCGCCTGCGGCCCCCGCCGATGTGGTCGACTCGACCGGCGCCGGCGACGCGTTCGCCGCCGGGTTCCTCGCCGCGCTGCTGTCCGGACTCGACCCGCGGGCCGCGCTGGAAAATGGTTGCCGGGCGGGCGCCGCGGCGGTCGCGCAGGTCGGCGGCCGTCCTCCGGTATCGGGAGCGGCGGCTCAGTCTGCCGGTATCGCCAAGGAGCTTTACCCTATTGACACTGATTGATAGCTTGCGGCGTAAGCTGCACCATTAGCAACATGCGTCACTCTCGGGAGGGTGCGGTCATACCGATGGACGCCGAGTCAACGATCTGCCTGAGCGATCTGGTTCCCGCCCTTCGCTGGACCCGTGCACAGCAGGTTGCCGAAGTTCTGGCCGACCCTCGCCTGCCCGCGGGCTGGTGGGGCTCCGTCGCGCTCGGCCGAGCCCTCGGCGCGACCGGAGTGGACTGGCTCTGCGAGCGGCTGGCCCGGCTCGCCGCGACCCGCTGGGATCACCTCGCGCTGACCGATCTGCTCCCCGCGATCCAGGTCCACTCGGTGGATCCGACCCTCCCCGGCTGGCAGGAGCCGGCCCGCTCCGCGGTCACCGCCCTGGGCGGCTGGCACCGGCTCCGCCGGCTCACCCCCGGAGACCTGCAGAACCCCTCCTCGCCCGCCACTCCCGAGGCCGTCCTCGCCATCGTCTTCCGCGAGATCTTCACCCATCTCCAGCTTCCGGTGACCGCCGCCGACCCGGCCGCGTCCGCCGCGCCGTCCGCACCGGCGCAGGACACGGCAGTGGAGCAGGCCGCGCCGTCCACCACTGGGCAGGGCCAGGCGGGACAGCAGGCCGCAGCCGAACAGGCCACCCAGACCCGCCCCTCCCCCGCGGTCTCCGGCCCCCTGCCCGCGCCCACTCCCGCCGCGCAGGCGCCGGGCGGGCCGCAGCTGCCCACCCGGCAGCCCGGCCAAGGCGCCCGGTCGGGCCCTCCCGCTCCCGCTCCCGCCCCCGCCGCCGGTGCACCGGCCCGGCCCGCCGCCGCGGCACCCGCCGCGCCCGTGCCGAGCGAGTACCCCATGGTCGGCCTCGTGGAGCAACTCTTCCGGGACTGGGACCCGCTCTCCAAGGCCGTCGCCGCCGAGCGGCTGTTCGCGGCCGAACCGGTCAGCCTGCGCGCGCTCGCCCACCGTCTCAACGTGGACCGCGAGATCCTCTCCCAGGCCCAGCGGGCCGTGGAGGAACGGGTCCTGATGTGGCTGCGCTCCCCCGACTCCGCCGCGCTGACCGGCCACCTGTTCGGCCTCACCGAGTGGCTGGGCACCGCCGCGACGCAGGATCAGCTCATCGCCGCCGACCCCTCCCACCCCGTGGAGGTCCCCGCGCTGGGGACGCCGCTGTGGCGGGTGCTCGTCACGCTCATGCCCGACCGCCGCCTCCAGGAGGGCTGGCTCGTCGTCGGCGACCTCGGCGGCCTGCGCGACAAGACCCACCAGCTCCTCGCCACCAAGCCCGCCGACACCGACATGGTCGAGCTGCTCGGCCAGCTCGGCATCCGTCCGCACTCGGCGAAGGCGTGGCTGGACGCGCTGCCCAAGGAGCAGCCGCGTCCCGAGCAGCGGCCCGCGGCCGCCGCGCCGGGCGAGACGAAGCCGCTGCCCCGCCGCACCCCCGGCGCGAACGGGCACCAGCAGCGGAACGGCGTCCCGGTCCCCTCACAGGCCGGCAACGGACCCGACCCGGCGACCGCCCTCGCCGCGCTCAACGCGCTCACCGGCGCCGCGCCGCGCCCGCACCTGGTGCCGAGCCCGCGCACCACGCCGACCAGCCCGTCCTCCGACCCGCGTCGCTGGCAGCGCATCGACGTCACCAGCGGACACCTGCGCGGCGAGCCGGTCGCCGTTCCCGAGGGGTACGCCGCCCAGCTCGGCATGCGCCCGGGCACGTTGCTGTCGGTCACCGGCCCCGGCGACAACGCCGTGGTGCTGGTCTGGCGCGACCAGCAGCCGGTCTTCGACTCGCTCCAGCCCGTGCTGATGCGGCTGAACGCACGGCCGGGCGACTCGGTCTACGTGACCGTGGACGGCTACCGCCTGGACGCCCAGCTCACGTCCTGACGCCCTCCCGTGGCGGGGCACCCTGGATCTCCTTCGGGCCGGGCTGGGCCTGCAGCGGTCCGTGATCGTGCGATCGCTTCGCATCGATCGTCCCGCCGTCGTCTATTCCGTGATCAGCGTTTTGACGGCGAGTTGCTCCTCGCCCGCGGGGCCGTCGAGGCGGATCGACAGTTCCCAGACGCCGCTCATCGGGAACAGTTCGCCCACGGCCACGAAGCGGCCGGGCTCACGCATGGTGGCGGAGATCTCGGGTGTGGAGTGTCCCATCTCGGCCATGACCGCCGACAGGGCCACGGTGTCGGCGTCGCCCTTGCTCACCTTGATCTCCACAGTGACCTGGCCGGGAGCCGGGTCCGCGATGAGGACGGTGGCGGTGTAGCGGCTGCCCGTGGTGGTCAGGTTGACCGGTTCGGCGGCCGTGCTCCTGCTCACGACGTACAGCGCCACTGCCGCGATCACGAGCGCGGCCGCGGCCACCGCGTGCCACCTCTTGATCACTTGGCCTCCGGCGCGGTCACGTTCACGGTGAAAGGTACGGTCACGATGCGGTCGGCGGTGGCGTACTGGACCCAGGCGAGGTACCGGCCCGGTTCGGGGAAGCTGAAGGTGAAGCGCACCCGGGATCCCGGGGCGCCCATCTCGTGCACGTGGCCGAAGAAGCGGCCATCCTGACCGCGTATGAGCAGGTGGCCGGTCATGCCAAGCCAGGTCCGGACGCCGGCGGGCGTGTCCAGGTCGATCGTCGTGGGACGGCCCGCGATGGGGACGGCGGGTTGGAGCCGCGGCGTGACGGTCGTGCCCGCCTGCGTGGCGGGCGCGCCGGTCTTACCGGACTCCGTGACCGTGCCGGACTCTGCCGATGCTTTGGCCGGCCCTCCGACGGTGAAATCCGCGGCGACGAGTTGCCCGCCTGAGTTCTCCCGTTCGAGCTCGGCGTGCGCCAGGTACCGGCCCGGGCGGCCGGCGCTCAGTCTGACCTCCAGGTGCCCGGGCGCCGTGCGCAGGGGGTGCACGTGCCGGAAATACCGCCCGTCCTCGCTGGTGACGACCACATGGGCGAGCGCCTCATGGTGCGCGGTGAGGTCGTCGACCGGCCGCCCGGTCGAGCCGTCGACGAGATCCACCCGCAGCGTGAACTCCTCTCCCGCCTCCGGCTGTGCCGGGACCGTCTCCATGCGGGCCTGTACGTACGGCCGCCCTTCCGCGGTCGATGTCGTGGGGGCGGGGGCGGGGGCGGCGCCGTCCGGTGGGGGTGCCGGTACCTGCGATTCGAACACGATGACCATGGCGGCGACCGTCACCCCGGCCGCGGCACCCGCGGCCAGCGCCATCGCCCGTCCCGGTCGGGCCGTCGCCCCGGTGAGCAGGCCGCCCACCAGGAGCACCGCGGCCACGAACAGGCCGCCGTAGATGAGGAATGCGCCTGCCGAGTCGCGTTCGACGAGGACGCGGAACGGGATGACCGCGGTCTCGTTCCCGGCGCTCAGTTTCAGCTCGTGCGGCCCGGTCCGCTCCACCTGGAGCTGCGTGTACTGCGGGTTCGCCGCCGCCTGGGCGGTGCCGGTCACCGTGCGGCCGTCCTCGACCGAGCGGACCTCGAGGCCGATGGGCAGCCCGGACACCGGCTGGTACGCGATGACGCCGATCCGCAGCGGCCCCGGCACCCGGGTTGTTCCTTTGACCACCACTGTCACCTCGGCGCCGGCGATCGTCTGGGCGATCCGCAGGTCCGTCCCCGCCGTGACGGTGTGCGCGGCGGCGGGGGCGGCCAGCGCCAGCACGAGGACAGCGGCGAGGCACAGGACTCGGATCATGCCCGGCCGGCGGCGGCCGCGCTGGGCGCAACCGGCTGGGCGGTGACCGCGTTGGGCAGGAACAGCGCCCCGAGCGCCAGCCCGATCAGGCCGGCGACGACCGGCGCGCCGGTCCACAGTTCGGGCACGGAGGGCAGGCCGCCCCCGGTGGCCGAGGCGACCCCGATGTACAGGGACCACGTGGCGAAGGCCGACAGCCCGGCGAAGGCCCAGTAGGCGGCGCGCCGCTCACCCGACGGCCGCAGCCGGCGGATCAGCAGGTCGCTCACGAACCCGGCGGCCACGAACGACAGCAGGGTCGGCACGTTGCGGAACGCCGTCTGGGCACCCGGCATGAGCACCATGATCGTGTACATGACGGTCACCGAGCCGAACGGCAACAGCCAGCGGCGCACCAGGAAGAGCACCGGGCTGAGCATGACGACGTTGGTGACGACCATCGCGACGGCCACCCGGTCGGTGGCCGGGCCGACCGGTCCAGGACCGGCGCCCGAGTCCCGCAGCATGGACAACGCCTGGACGATGCCCTCGGAGCGGTACTGCATGGCGTCGCCGTACGACAGGAACAGCGACACCAGCGTGACGGCGAACGCGAGCCCGATCAACGCGGGCAGCAGGCGGCCGAGCGAGGGCCGGGCGCCGACATCGGGGGCGTTCCACGCCGAGCGCAGCGGTGTCGTGATGATGAGCATCATCGTCACGATGAGGCCGAGGTGTGACGGGCTGAACAAGATGTTGATGGTCGTCTCGATGCCGAGGATGGTGTGCCACAGCATGTCGGCGAATCCGAAGGCGGCGAACGCGGGAATCGCTACCAACCCGGCGAGATAGCCGGTGGGGACGGCCGCGAGCCCCTGCCGTCCGGCGCGCACGTTGCGCCACACCTGCCAGATGATCCAGCCGGAGACCACGGCGAAGCCGGAATAGAACACCGCATGCCATGGAGTGAAGAACGTCTCCAGCTGCGTCAGATTGCTGTGCGCCCAGGCGTCGATCATCAATCCGACCCCGAACCAGATTCCGAGCAGCGCCGTGACCAGGTCCGTCCTGGGGGACACCCATCCGCGGGGTTCCCCCGTGTCCACCACTAATCGCCGAATGCCGGCGGCGTCAGATGCCACGTCGTGATCCTTTCGGCCGATCGAATCGTTCATACGCCGGTGGGCCGGGTGCCCGTCGGCGAACGCGGGTGAGGCGGACGAGGTCTCTGCGGTCCTGCCGTCACTGACGTAGTCAACTCGATACGGCGAGTGTCGTGGGTCGTTATGCGGGCCTCGGTCTGCTGAGCACCGCTGCTGCCGACGCCTGCCCAGCGGGCCGATCACGCTGTTTCGGCGCTGAGGGCCTGCGCCACGGGCCTGCGCCACGGGCCGGCGCGCCGCCAGGAGTGCGGGCAGGGCGGTGAGTGCCGCCGTCGCCAGGAGAGTCGCGAGTGCGGCGCCGAGCAGCCAGAAGGAGGGGGGCACGGTCCACTTCCCGAGAGCGAACATCGAGCACAGGCCGACGCCCAGAGGGACGCCGATGACGGCGCCGGGCAGCGCGGGCAGGAGCTGGGCGGTGGACAGCCCCGCGGAGATCTGTCCGGGGGTGGCGCCGAGCGTACGCGTGATGGCCATGGTCGCCCGGGCCTCCATCGCCGTGGTCCAGGTGAGCGTGATGGTGTTCACGACGGCGAGTGCGATCAGCAGGATGGTGACGGCGAGCATCAGCCGACGGTCGTGAACGTCTCGCAGGTTGGGCAGGGCGGAGGAGCCATTCAGGCCGTAGCCCCTCTCCGGCTGGGCGTAGAGGAAATCGGCCGCGGCCGGAGCCGAGCGCGGCTGCGGCCGCCGGGGGTGCGCCCGGAGATGGTCCGGGCACGCGTTGCAGATTCCGGTGCCCGGGGCTCAGCCCGGCGCGCGCCGCACGCTCTCGCGAAGGTCGAGCCGGACCAGCGCGCCGCCGCCCTGGGCGTTCTCGAAGGTGAGGACAGCTCCGATGACTCGCGCCTGACCGGCCGCGATGGTCAGGCCGAGGCCGACGCCGCCCCCGCGCGCGGCCGAACCGGTCACGAAACGCTGCGGACCGTACGCGCGGAGCGTGGCCAGCAGCTCATCCGGAAAGCCCGGCCCGTGATCCCTGACCGTCACCAACGCCCCGTCCACGCCGACCACGACGGGTGGCGCGCCGTGCCGGGCCGCGTTCGTCACCAGGTTGGCGATGATCCGCTCGACCCGGCGTGGGTCGGTCTCCACCTCGACCGCCCCCTCCTCCGGCCGCGCCACGACCACCTCGACGCCCGGCACGCCCGCCGCCGCGACCGCCCGACGGACCAGCGCCTCGACCGGGCGCGGCTCCCGCGCCGGAACCTCGGCCGACGCGTCCAGCCGGGCGACCTCCAGCACGTCCTCGACCAGTCGGCGTAGCATCGCCGCACTCTCCCTGACCAGCTCCGACGGACGTCCGGGCGGCAGCAGCCCGGCCGAGGCGACCAGCCCCGCGACGGGGGTGCGCAGCTCGTGGGCGATGTCGGCGGTGACGCGCCGCTCCGCCTCCAGCCGGGCCCGCAGCGCGTCGGCCATCCGATCCAGCGCGGCGCCCACGGCCGCGACCTCGTCCCTTCCCCGCGCCCCGACCCTGGCGGTCAGGTCACCCTCGGCGATCCGCCCGGCCGTGCTCGCCACGGCGCGGATCCGGCGGCTGAGCCCGCCCGCGACCGCCCACCCCAGCGCGGACGCGAGCACGGCGGTCGCCAGGCCGGACCAGAGGAGGGTCCGGTCGAGCCGGGCAAGCTCGGCGTTCTCCCCGGCGTACGAGCGGCTGAGCGAGACGATCTCCCCGCCCGCCGTCGTAGCGGCCCACAGCGTGCGGCCGCCCTCAAGGTACGTGGCACGCGTCCCCCGGCTCACCTCCGCGGCGAGAGGCGCCGGGACCGGCCCGCGCTCCAGCGGCGTGTCCTGCCCCTCCAGGTGGCGGGCCACGGCGTCCACCAGCTCGGCGTCCATCGCCCGCCGCGCCGCGTCGAGCGTCGCCTCCGCCGTACGGACATGGACGAGGACGCCGAGCAGCGCGGCGACGAGGACGGACATTCCGGCGATGGCCAGGCTGACCTTCGCGCGCAGGCCCACCGCTATCTCCGCAGCTTGTAGCCGAAGCCGCGCACGGTCTCGATCGCGCCGTTGCCGATCTTGGCCCGGAGCCGCTGGACATGGACGTCGACGACGCGGGTGTCGCCGTCCCAGGCGTAGTCCCACACTCGGTGGAGCAGGGCGTCCCGCGACAACACAACGCCGGGCTCGGCGGCGAACTCCAGCAGGAGCTTGAGCTCGGTCGGCGTCAGCGCGACCCGCTCGCCGCGCAGCCGCACCTCCATCGCCTCGAGGTCGATGGTCAGCTCGCCGAACGCGAGCACCGTGCTCGCCCGCTCCGGCGCGACCGCGCGGCGCAGCACAGCGCGAATCCTGGCGTGCAGGACGCCCACGTCGAACGGCTTGGTGACGTAGTCGTCGGCCCCGCTCTCCAGGGCGTTGATCACGTCGATCGCGTCGGTCCTGGCGGAGATCATGATAATGGGGATGTCGGCGGCCTCCCTGATCCGCCGCGCCAGGCTGACGCCGTCCAGGTGGGGGAGCATCACGTCGAGCACCGCGACGTCCGGCACCTGCGCGCGGAAGGCCGACAGCCCGGCCGGCCCGTCGGACGCCGTACGCACCCGCATGCCGTGCATCTCGAGCGCCATGGCGGTCGCCTCGCGGATCACCGGGTCGTCCTCGACGAGCAGCACATCGGTCATGGCTCAGGACTCCGGGAGCGGCAGGCGGCGGTCGGTCAGCTCCCCGGCGCGGTCCGGGGGCAGGCCGTCCGCCCGGACGGTGAAACGGGTGTAGTAGCCGACGCGTTCACGCCAGGTGAGGCCGCTCAGCGTGATCGTCCCCGGGTACGGCCGGTCCTGGCAGGCGGGCAGGCACCACATGCTGCTGACGCCGCCAATTCCCACGGCCTTCTCCTCTCCCCAGGATGTCCAGCGGATCCCGGTCATGCTGTGAAACTCGTCCAGCGCGAAGGCGCTCGGCCGTCGCAGCGGGTCGTCGGGAAAGGCGATGATGTAGACCGGCCCCCTGGGCGGCGACGCGGACGGCGCCGGCCCCTCGACCCGCACTCCGCCATCGGCTCCGCACGCGGCCGCCAGCAGAACGGTGCAGAGAAGGGCTGCCCGCCTCACGCCATCTTTCATCACGTGGAGACTATGCGAACGTATCCGTGCCCCCGCTCCGGATCACATTCACGGCGTCGGCAGCGACCCGGCGAGCTTGTCGGCCGGATCGGCGGGCTTGGGGAAGTCGCCGTCGACCGCGAACCGAGTGAAATACCGCGTGCCCTTCACCCTCGTGACGCCACTGAGCGTGACCGTCGCCTCGTACGGCTTCTCCGTGCAGCCGGGCAGGCACCAGCTCCCGCTCAGCCCACCGGTGCCGACCGCCCGGTCCGGCTCCCAGCTCGTCCAGGTGATCCCGCTCATGGAGCTGAACTCCGACAGCACCAGGTTCGCCGGGCGCCTGTCGTCCCGTCCCTGCTCGGCCCCGTACAGGTTGTTCACATAGACGGGCGGCGCGGTCGGCGACGTCGCCACCACGGCCTCGGGCGCCGTCCCGGCCGTGGTCGGGGCGCCCTTGGACGCCGGCTCGCCCCCGCCCTGCCCACATGCCGCCACCGTCGTGGCGATCGCCGCAGCAATGATGATCCTTCGCATTTCTCCTCCTCGTCCTCGCACTCTGTGCGGACGGAGAGGGCTCCATTCGAACGCCTTCCCCCGTTCCCGCACGTCGATGACGTTAGGAGCGGCGTTTCTCGGCCTTCCGGCAGCTGTGTAACAGTTATCCATCCGCGTGGCGGGAAGGTCGCGGCCGAGTACCACACGGCGCGGTTCGCCGCGCAGTTGGACCGCGAGTGCATCCAGGAGAAGACCTGGAGGGCCGGCAGGCCGCCACCGCCAAGGGCAACCACGGCGGTCGGTCCCGGATGATCAACCAGGACATGCTCATCTTCGCCCGCGCGCTGCGGGAGCACGGCATGCCGATCCCCGAGATCGCTCATGCATCAAGACCGGCAAGAATGCCGGGGAAGCACAGTGAAACTGGTGAGCATCCTTCCACCAGGTCTTGCCCTTCTTCAGCCACTTCCCTACCAGACCGCCGGACTGGTAGCTGGTGCCGCCAATGTTGATGTACACGAGCGCGGCCTGCAGGGTGCGCGGGCAAAGACGGTCGGGGTTCGTCACGAGCACCATGGCCGTCCTCGGAAGGAGTGTTCCTCATCTCGGAGTGCGGGCGGTGCGGGCCGCCTCGAATCCGGACAGCATGGCGTCGAGCGCGAAGTCGAAGCGGGAACGCGACCCGGGAGCGCGCGAGGCCCGCGCGGCCTCGGCGAGCAGGGGGAACTCGTCGGGATCTATGTCGTTCAGCGACCGCGTCTGGTCAGGCGCGGCGATGTGACGCCCGTCGCCGGCACGGCTGAACGTCGCGACGTGCCCGACGACGAAGCCGGAAACGGAGTACAGCATGTCAAGGGCCACGCTCGGAGGGAAACCCGCGACGCGCAACGTCTCCAGAAGGTTCTCCATGATGCGGAGGTTCTGACGCGCCAGACAGGGGCCGCCTCCGGACGTCCTCCTGTCCTGCCCGCCATGTACGCCGGACTCGCCCTGACCGCGATCGCCGCAGTCGTCCCGTTCATCGACACAGCCACCGTCGACAGCCTCAGCGACCACGTGCGTCGCGCCTATCCCGACTGGCCCGCCAACCTGGTGACCGGGGACCGGAACGCCATCATCGTCTACCTGACCGTCGTCACCCTGCTCGGCATCGTGGGCTGGCTGTGGACGATCTGGGCCGTCGCGAAACGCAAGCGCTGGTCACGCCCTGCCGCCACCGTCATGTTCGTCCTCGGCATCGGACACGCCTCGCTGTGCCTCTCGTTCTCGGGAGGCCGACACGCCAACGTCGTCCCATACCCGTACGGAGCACTCGCCGCGCTCCCCGCGCTGGCGGGACTGGCAACGGTCGTTCTCCTTCGGCTCCGCGGGCCGGCGACCGGTGCCACGCCTGTCGAGAAGAGACCTTGAGCCGTGACGGGCGGTCGCACGGCAACATCCCCGCTCGAACTCCGCCACCGAGCCGAGCACAGACCCGGGGCATCAGAGGGCCCTACGCCGGGGCACGACGTTCACAAAAGGGACAAATCGGTCGCTCGCGGCGGCGTGCGCTGCTAGCTTGCCATAGTGGATCTCTTCTCACGCTCTTGGACGGCGTTGCGCACGGCGGTCGCCGAACTCCCGGACAAGGACTTCGAGCAGCCGTCCGGCTGCACCGGCTGGCTTGTACGGGACCTCGTGTGCCACCTGATCATCGACGCGCAGGACGTCCTGATCACGCTCGCCACCCCCGCCGAGACGGAACCGACCAGGAACGCGGTGACCTACTGGGAGCTCGTCGAAGCCCCGACCGGCGACGACCCGCTCGACGCACTGACCGTGCGGCTGGCCGCCGCGTACGAGGATCCGCGGCTGCTCAAGTTCCATCTCGACGACGTCGGCTCCGCCGCCGGGCGCGCCGCCGAGCTCGCCGACCCCGAAGCCCGGGTCGGCACCCGCGATCAGGTCCTCACCGTGGGCGACTACCTTTCCGCGTACGTCATGGAATGGACGCTGCACCATCTCGACCTGATCGCGCGCCTCCCGGACGTGGCGGGGCCGCCCACCGAGAGCCTGTCCCGTTCCCGCGCGATGCTGGAAGAGATCGCCGGGACCGCGTTCCCCACGTCGTTCTCCGATGAGGACGCGCTGCTGATCGGCACCGGGCGCCGGGCTCCGAGCGACGCGGAGAAGGCCGAACTCGGTGAACTGGCCGCGAAGCTGCCACTCGTCCTCGGCTGAAACGTCCGCCCAGTCGCAACGCGCGTCAGGGCTGCGCGGGCGGCGTGAGCATCTTCCGGTAGTAGGTGGCCGAGACGTCGAAGCCGAGCGCGCCGAAGAAGCCGGCGGCGCGGCGGGTGGCGAGCGCCATGTATCCGGCGTCCCGCGAGCGCGCCCAGCTCTCGAACTCCTCGAGGAGGCGTCGTCCGATGCCGTGGCGGCGGAAGTTCCGCTCGATGATCGCCTCCTCGACCCAGGCGACTCGCCCGTTGGCGAAGAGCGTGAGATGTGCGAAGCCGAGGAGGTACCCGCGGACCGTCCCGTCCACGGTGGCGACCAGGAGCAGCGCGTCCTCGTTCTGGAGGAGCTGCGGCAGCGCCGCGTCGAAGGCGGCGCGTTCCGGACGGAACGACAGCGCGAACTCGCCGGCGAGCGCGAAGATCTCGTCCGCGTCGCTCTTCTCCGCCTTCCGGATCCGGAGATCACCAGACGTCATGGGTAGGACTCTAGATTTACCGGGGCGAATACGTCCATCGCCCAATTAAATCCCACGATCGCAGCGTGTCGCGGGCCCGCCCGGGAACCGGGCAGGCGCGGGTCATGCGAAGGGAGTGCCGCCCCAGGTGCGACGTGTCAGGCCAGGGTGATGGTGTCGCCGTCGGACGAGATGCGAACCTCGGCGAGGGCCTTCTTGGCCGGCCCTCTCTTCGGAGAGCCGTCCGCGATGGAGAACGTCGAGTTGTGGCAGGGACAGACGATGAGGCCGTCCCTGACCCGCTTCACCGGGCAGCCCTCGTGCGTGCAGATGGCGCGGTACGCCTTGAAGGTGCCCGCCTCCGGCTGGACGACCACGACCTTCTCGGCGGGGACGATCACACCGCCGCCGACCGGGATGTCGGACTTCTTGGCCAGCGTCCCGGCCGGGGCGGGTTTGTCCGCCGGCTTCTCCCCGGGCTTCTCCTCCGAGGTTCCCGCGGCCTCCTTGCCCGAGGCGGGCGCGTTTCGGGCGGTCGTTTCGGTGCCGGACGAGCAGGCTGCGACGGCCGCGCCCACTCCCGCGAGGGCGGCCGTGCTCAGAGCGTGACGGCGGGTGAGGTTCTGGTCCACGATGCTGCCTTTCTCGGGTCGGGTCTCCCACCCAACCAGTACCACCAGGCCAAATCCGTCACCCGAGACCCTTTTCTAAGGATTTATTAAGTACCTGGAATCCCAACGCAACATCCCCGAAGGAGGCCCGGTCCCTCCGTAAAGACGGTCAACGTGCCAGGCCGTCGAGGTACGGCGGGAGAGCGTGGCACGGAGGCGGGGGTCGCTCCGGCCGGCCGGAGTGACCCCCGCCGCAGCGCCTACGCACCCCGGCCGGCGCGGCGCCCACGAACCCAATGCCCGTAGCCCCTACGAACCCCAGCCGGCGCGCCGTGGGAGCACCGCCCGCCGCCGACCCCGGGCAAAACCGCCGTCGTCAGGATCCGGGGACGCCCAGTTCGCGGGCGATGAGCATCCGCTGGACCTCGCTGGTGCCCTCGCCGATCTCCAGGATCTTGGCGTCCCGGTAGAAGCGGCCCACCGGGTACTCGTTCATGAAGCCGTACCCGCCGAAGATCTGAGTCGCGTCCCGGGCGTTGTCCATCGCCGCGTTCGAGGAGACCAGCTTGGCGATCGCCGCCTCCTTCTTGAACGGCAGGCCCGCCAGCATCCGCTCGGCCGCGTGGTGGTAGGCCAGCCGGGCGGTGTGCGTACGCACCTCCATGTCGGCGATCTTGAACTGGATGGCCTGGTAGCGGTTGATCGTCCGGCCGAACGCGGCCCGCTCCGAGGCGTAGCGCAGCGACTCGTCCACGCAGCCCTGGGCGAGCCCGACGGACAGTGCGGCGATCGCCACCCGGCCCTCGTCGAGCGTCTGCAGGAACTGGGCGTATCCCCGGCCGCGCTCCCCCAGGAGGTTCTCCTCGGGGACCCGGCAGTCGTCGAAGGACAGCTCGCGGGTGTCGCTGGCCGACCAGCCGACCTTGGAGTACTTCTTCGACACCGTGAACCCGGGCGTCCCGGCCGGGACCAGGATGGTGCTGATCTCCGGCACGGTCTTCCCGTCGCGCTCACGCCGTCCGGTGATCGCGGCGACGCCGACCACGCCGGTGATGTCGGTCCCGGAGTTCGTGATGAACGCCTTGATCCCGTTGATCACCCACTCGCCGCCGTCCAGGGTGGCCGTCGTGCGCATCCCGCCCGGCACATCGGAGCCGCCGCCGGGCTCGGTCAGCCCGAACGCGCCGAGCATCTCGCCCGTGGCCAGCCGCGGCAGCCAGTGGGCCTTCTGCTCCTTCGTCCCGAAGCGCAGGATCGGCATCGCGCCCAGCGACACCGCCGCCTCCAGCGTGATGGCGACCGAGGAGTCCACCCGGGCCAGTTCCTCCAGCGCCACGCACAGGGCGAAGTAGTCGCCGCCCATGCCGCCGTACTCCTCCGGGACGGGCAGCCCGAACAGCCCCATCGCGCCCATCTTGGCGACGATGTCGTACGGGAACTCGCACCGCTCGTAGTAGTCCCCGATCACGGGGGCGACCACCTCGCGGGCGAACCGCGCCACCGACTCACGCAACTCCACGTACTCACCGTGCTCAACGTCGAGCATCTCGCGCTCCTCCTCGCCTCTGTTCAATCGCTCCCGCCGGCGTCGGCCGGTCCGAGCGCCCGGACGACCCGGGACACACTCGGCCGGCCGAGCCGGTCCGCCAGCCACACGCTGGTCTCCACCAGGGACGTGAGGTCCACGCCCGTCTCCACGCCGAGGCCGTCCAGCATCCAGACCAGGTCCTCGGTGGCGAGGTTGCCCGTGGCGCTCTCCGCGTACGGGCAGCCGCCGAGGCCGCCCGCCGAGGCGTCCACCACGGTGACGCCCTTGGTGAGCGCGGTGAGCGTGTTCGCCAGCGCCTGGCCGTACGTGTCGTGGAAGTGGACGGCGAGCCGCTCGGGTCCCACTCCGGCCGCCGCGAAGCCGTCGAGCAGCGCCGCGACGTGGCCGGGGGTGCCGACCCCGATCGTGTCGCCGAGCGACAGCTCGAAGCAGCCGAGGTCGAGGAGCCGGACACCGGCCCGCACGACCTGCTCGACCGGGACCGCGCCCTCCCAGGGGTCGCCGAAGCACATGGACAGGTACGCCCGGACCTTCATGCCGTGCCGCAGGGCGCGCTCGACCACGGGGGCGAACATCGCGAACTGCGACTCCAGCCCCTGGTTGAGGTTCCGCCGGGCGAACGTCTCGGTGGCGCTCCCGAAGATCGCGATCTCGGTCACGCCGCGTTCCAGCGCCCGGTCCAGGCCGCGCTCGTTGGGGACGAGCACGGGGTAGCGCACGCCGGGCGCGGGCTCCAGGCGGTCGAGCAGCTCGGCCGCGTCGGCGAGCTGCGGCACCCACTTCGGGTGGACGAAGCTGGTCGTCTCGATCCGCGTGAGCCCCGCCCGGGCCAGCCGGGCCACGAACTCCGCCTTGACCTCGACCGGGACGATCGCGGCCTCGTTCTGCAGGCCGTCCCTCGGGCCCACCTCGTGGATGGTGACCCGGGCGGGCAGCCCGTCCAGTCGGTACGCCCCGTATCCCGCCGATCCCGCTGTCGTCATGGCGCGCTCCCGTCGGGCTCCACCCGGGCCAGGAGGCCGTCGAGCTCGACGGACTGGCCGATCCTGACCGGCAGCTCGGTGACGACGCCGTCCAGCGGGGCCGGCACCGAGTGCTCCATCTTCATCGCCTCGACCACGACGAGCGGCTGGCCCGCGCTCACCCGGTCGCCTACCTCGGCCTTGATCACCAGGACGGTGCCGGGCATCGGGCTGCGGACCACGCCGTCGGCCGCCCCGCCGCCCCGGACGCGGTCGCCCGGGTCGCCCAGCTCGTGCCGGACGACCGGCCAGGCCCGGCCGTCGCGGCCGAGCCACAGGACGCCGCGCGCCTCGTCCCAGGCGACGACGTGCCGCAGGGTCGTGCCGTCGAGGGTGACCGCGATCTCGTCCCCGCCGTGCCGGCGCAACGACGCCGAAAGTGAATGACCGCTAACATCCACCTCCGCGTCACCGGCCAGGCCGCGCACCCGGACGTCCACGGCGTCGCCCTGGGACTCCAGCCGGTAGCCGGTCCACGCGTGCTCGCCGATCCGCCAGCCGTCCGCCACGTCCCAGGGGTCGCCGTGCCCGGCGCGGCGTTCGGTCCGGGAGTGGAAGAGCAGGGCGGCGGCCACGAGCGCGTCCAGCGGCAGCGGCTCCCCGCTCAGGCCGCCCTCCGGCCCCTCCTCCCGGAGCAGGCGCTCGACCAGCCCGGTGTCGAGATGTCCGGCGGCGACCTCCGGCCGGGTGACCAGGCCGCGCAGGAAGCCGATGTTGGTCGTCACGCCGAGGATCGCCGTCGAGGCGAGCGCCCGGTCGAGGGCCCGCAGCGCTCCCGCGCGGTCGGGCGCCCAGGCGACGACCTTGGACAGCATCGGGTCGTAGTCACCCCCGACGACCGTGCCCTCGGCCAGCCCCGAGTCCACCCGTACGGCGCGGCCCTCGCCGGGCTCGCGCAGCGCCAGCACCCGCCCGCCGGAGGGCAGGAAGCCCCGCGCCGGGTCCTCGGCGTACACGCGGGCCTCGACGGCGTGGCCGGTCAGCCGCACGTCGTCCTGGCCGAAGGGCAGCGGCTCGCCCGCGGCGATCCGGAGCTGCAGCTCGACGAGGTCGAGACCGGTCACCATCTCGGTCACCGGGTGCTCGACCTGGAGCCGCGTGTTCATCTCCATGAAGTGGTACGGCGGCCCGCCGGGTCCGTCCGCTCCCCAGCCCGAGCCCTGGACGATGAACTCGACCGTGCCCGCGCCGACATAGCCGACGGCCCGCGCCGCCTCGACCGCGGCGGCGCCCATCCGGGCCCGCGTCGCGGCGTCGAGCAGCGGCGAGGGGGCCTCCTCGACGATCTTCTGGTGCCGCCGCTGCAGGCTGCACTCACGCTCGCCCAGGTGGACGACGTTCCCGTGCGCGTCCGCCATGACCTGGATCTCGATGTGCCGCGGGTCGGTGACGAACCGCTCGACCAGCAGCGTGCCGTCCCCGAACGCGGCCAGCGCCGTACGTCGGGCCGAGGCGATCGCCTCGGGCAGCTCGGCGTCCGACCGCACCAGGACCATGCCCTTGCCGCCGCCGCCCGCCGAGGGCTTGATCAGCACGGGGAAGCCGATGGCGCGGGCCGCCTCGGCCAGGTCGTCCGCGGGCTCGGCGCCTCCGGGCACCACCGGGACGCCGGCCGCCGCGACGGTGGCCTTGGCCCGGATCTTGTCGCCCATCGCCTCGATCGCCTCCGGCGGGGGGCCGACGAACACCAGGCCCGCCTCCGCGCACCGCCGGGCGAACGCCCCGCTCTCCGCGAGGAACCCGTAGCCCGGGTGGACGGCCTCCGCGCCCGCGCTGAGCGCGGCCGCGACGACCCCCTCGACGTCGAGGTAGCCGCCGGGAAGCCGGCGGGCCAGATCGGCCTCGCGGACGTGCCGGGCGTCCCGGTCGGCGTCGCTGTACACGGCGACCGGACGGACGCCCATCGCCCGCAGCGTGCGGGTGATCCTGACCGCGATCTCGCCTCGGTTGGCGATCAGCACGGATCCGAACACGCCGTCACCTCCTCTCCACGATCACGTTGCTCACATCCGGAAGACGCCGTACCCGACCGGGTCGAGCGGGGCGCCGGCCGCCGCCGACAGGGCCAGGCCGAGGACGGTGCGGGTGTCCACGGGGTCGATCACCCCGTCGTCCCACAGCCGGGCGGTCGAGTAGTACGGGTTTCCCTGGTGCTCGTACTGGGCGCGGATCGCGTCCTGGTCCGCGCTGCCGACGGTGGAGAGCACGTTCGCGGCCTGCTCGCCGCCCATGACCGAGATGCGGGCGTTCGGCCACATCCACAGGAAGCGCGGCGAGTACGCCCGCCCGGCCATGGCGTAGTTGCCCGCGCCGAACGAGCCGCCGATGATCACGGTGAACTTGGGCACCCGCGCGCAGGCGACGGCGGTGACCATCTTGGCCCCGTGCTTGGCGATGCCGCCCGCCTCGTACGCCCGGCCGACCATGAAACCGCTGATGTTCTGCAGGAACACCAGCGGGATCGACCGCCGGTCGCACAGCTCGATGAAGTGCGCGCCCTTCAGGGCCGACTCGGAGAAGAGGATGCCGTTGTTGGCGACGATCCCGACCGGGTGCCCGTGCAGCCGGGCGAACCCGGTGACCAGGGTCGGGCCGTACTCCGCCTTGAACTCCAGGAAACGGCTGCCGTCCACGATGCGCGCGATGACCTCCCGCACGTCGTACGGCGTCCGCGTGTCCTGCGGGACGATGCCGTACAGCTCGTGCGGGTCGTAGGCGGGCGGCTCGGACGGGATGGTCTCCCACGGCCGCGCGGCGCGCGGCGGCAGCGTGGCCACGATGTCGCGGACGATCCGCAGCGCGTGGGCGTCGTCCTCGGCGAGGTGGTCGGTCACGCCGCTGGTCCTGGCGTGGACCTCGCCGCCGCCGAGCTCCTCGGCCGTGACGGTCTCGCCGGTGGCCGCCTTCACCAGCGGCGGCCCGCCCAGGAAGATCGTGCCCTGGTTCCGCACGATCACGGCCTCGTCGCTCATCGCCGGGACGTACGCGCCTCCGGCGGTGCACGAGCCGAGCACGGCCGCGATCTGCGGGATGCCGCGCGCGGACATGGTGGCCTGGTTGTAGAAGATCCGCCCGAAATGCTCACGGTCGGGGAACACCTCGTCCTGCTTGGGCAGGAACGCGCCGCCCGAGTCGACGAGGTAGACGCACGGCAGGTGGTTGTCGAGGGCCACCTCCTGCGCCCGCAGGTGCTTCTTGACGGTGAGCGGGTAGTACGTGCCGCCCTTCACCGTGGCGTCGTTGGCCACCACGACGACCTCGCGGCCGGACACCCGGCCGATGCCGGTGATGATGCCGGCGGCGGGCGCCTGCCCGTCGTACAGGCCGTCGGCCGCGAGCGGCGACAGTTCCAGGAACCTGCCGCCCGGGTCGAGCAGCGCGTCCACCCGGTCTCTGGGCAGCAGCTTGCCCCGGGCGACGTGCCGCTCGCGGGCGCGCGGCGGGCCGCCCTCCGCGGCGGCGGCCAGCCGCTGCCGCAGCTCGGCGGCCGACTGCTCGCCCGCCTCCGCGTTCCGCTTGTACGGCTCGCCACCCGGATCACAGGCGCTACGCAGCACCGGCCACGGGTTCGGCTCCATGCCGTCCACCTCCGGCGAGTTAATGGTCGCTAACACCACCGGCGATGTTAGTCATCATTAACCGGCTCGTCTACCATTGCGTTGCATGACGGCTCCCCGTACCCCTACCCGCAACAGGCGCGCCGAGATACTCCAGGCGGCGGCGGAGCTGTTCGCGGCGCGCGGGTTCCACGGGGTGTCCATCGAGGACATCGGCTCGGCCGTCGGCGTCTCCGGACCCGCGATCTACCGGCACTTCAGCGGCAAGGAGGCCCTGCTCAGCGAGATCCTGCTCGACATCAGCGAGCGGCTGCGCGAGCAGGGCGCCCGCCTGGTGACGGAGCCGGACGCCCCGGCCGGGAGCGCGTACGCGCGGGCGGCGCTGGACGCGCTGCTGCGCGGCCACATCGACTTCGCGCTGGCCAACCCGGCGCTGATCCGGGTGCACGAGCGTGAGCTGGACAACATGCCCGAGCCGGACCGCCGCCGCGTCCGCCGCCTCCAGCGGCTGTACGTCGAAGAGTGGGTCACCGTGCTGAGCGAGCTCTATCCCGACTGCCCCCCGGCGCGGCTGCGCGCCGCCACCCACGCCGTCTTCGGGCTGCTCAACTCGACGCCGCGCAGCGCGGGCGAGCTCCCACCGGAGGCCATGGCCCCGCTGCTGCACGGCATGGCGGTCGCCTCGCTGGCCGTACTGACCTGACCAGGAAGGCGGGCCGGGCGCTCAGCCGAGGAGCTTGCGGGCGGCCAGCTCGATGTCCGCCTCCGACATCAGCACCGTGTCGGCGGCGGCGCCCAGCGGGATGAAGCTGTCCTGCGAGGTCACCCGCGCGATCTTCCCGGTGAACCCGTTGTCGACCAACGCGGTGACGACGCTCTCGGACACGCCGCCGCTGCGCCGGGTCTCGTCCGCGATCAGCACCCTGCCGGTCAGCTCGGCGGCGCGGAGCAGGTCCTCCACCGGGAGCGGCGACAGCCAGCGCAGGTCGAGCACCCGGCAGCCCATGTCCTCCGCGGTGAGCCGGACCGCCGTCCGCAGGCTCATCCGCACCCCGTTCCCGAAGGTGACGATGGTGAGGTCACGGCCGTCGCCGTAGGAGCGGGCCCGGCCGATCGGGATGTGCGTCTCCGCCCAGCGGGCCGGCGGCGCGTACGGCGCGAGCCAGCCGCCGTCACCCTCCTCGAACAGGTCGCGCGTGTGGTAGAGCGCGATCGGTTCGAGGAAGACGCACACCCGGCCGTCGGCGCGGGCGGCGGCGAGGCAGGTGCGCAGCATGGACGCGGCGTCGTCCGGCCGTGCGGCCGAGGCGACGACCAGGCCGGGGATGTCGCGCAGCGCGGCGACCGAGTTGTCGTTGTGGAAGTGGCCGCCGAAGCCCTTCTGGTAGGCGTAGCCCGGCACGCGGACGACCATCGGGTTGCGGTAGGCGCCGCGCGAGAAGAACTGCAGCGAGGACGCCTCGCCGCGGATCTGGTCCAGCGCGTTGTGCAGGTAGGCGAGGTACTGGATCTCGGGCACCGGCAGCAGGCCCGAGACGCCCGAGCCGAGGGCCAGCCCGAGGATGGACTGCTCGTCCAGCAGCGTGTCGAAGACCCGCTCCGCGCCGAACTTCCGCAGCAGGCCGCGGCTGACGCCGTAGACGCCGCCCTTCCGCGCGACGTCCTCGCCGAACAGCAGCACGCCGGGGTCGAGCGCCATCGCGTCGGCGAGCGTGCGGTTGATCGCCTGGGCGAGCGTGAGGCCGCCCTCCGCCTCGGGCGGGGTGCCGAAGACCCGCTCCCGTACGGCGGTGCCCGCGGCGCGGGCGGCCTCGGCGGCCACCTTGTACGGGTCGGCGGGGGCGAGCGGGGCCATCACCTCGCGCGCCGAGGTGAGGCGGGGCCTCCGGGTGCACTCCATCGCGAGCTTGAGCACGTGCTCACGCTCGGCCTCGTAGCGCGCGATCAGCTCGTCCGGCTCGGCGAGACCGGCCTCCACGAGCAGCCGGGCCGTGCCGAGGAGGGGGTCGTGCTCCAGGTCGGCGGCGATCTCCTTGCGGGTCCGGTACGCGATCTCGACGTCGGAGCCGGCGTGCCCCATCAGGCGGACGGTGCGCATGTGCAGGAACGCGGGGGCCCGGGTGGCGCGGACGTGGTCGGCGGCGGCGCGGGCCACGTCGTGGATCTCGGCGAGGTCGCATCCGTCGGCGTGGAAGTATTCGAGCCGCGGGTGCCGGGACGCCTCGACCCAGCCCTGGGGCGTCCGCACGCTGATGCCGATGCCGTTGTCCTCGCAGACGAACAGCACAGGGAGCTGCAGCCCCCGGTACGCGCCGTAGGCGGCGGTGTTCAGGCCGCTCAGCGCGCTGGCGTGGTTGACCGAGGCGTCGCCGAAGCTGCACACGGCGATGGCGTCGGCGGGCCACTTCGACGGAGCCCCGAGGGCCCGCGCCCGGTCGATCGCGAAGCCGACGCCGACCGCGCGCGGCAGGTGGCTGGCGATCGTGGACGTCTGGGGGATCACCGCGAGGTCGGGGTGGCCGAAGACCTTGTGCCTGCCTCCGGCGATGGGCTCCTCGGTGGAGGCGCTGAGCCCGAGCAGCACGTCGCGCAGCCCCTCCTCCGGCAGCCGGCCCGCCTGGACGGAGCGTTCGAGGTAGAACGCGCCCGAGCGGTAGTGCAGCAGCGCCGGGTCGGTCGGGCGCAACGCGGCGGCCACGGCCGCGTTCCCCTCGTGCCCGGCGGAGCCGATGGTGTAGAAGCCCTCGTTCCGCTCGCGCAGGACGCGCGCCGCGACGTCGAGGAGGCGGCTGCCGAGTTGGACCTCGAACAGTTCCCTGCACCGCCGGCCCGTCAGGGTCGTGCCTGGCCGTACGGGCATGGCGGGATCGATGGACGGTCCGGGGCTCAGAGCGCCCACAGCCTCGATGAAATGCGTCTCAACAGTGTCGCGGGGCACAAGGCCGATTATGTAGCCAGGACCGGTGTGACGTCCGCAACAGTGATGACTATGTTGACGTCTTGTTGTCGGAACCGCCCGAACGACACCAATCGATAACGGACCGGCACTGTTACTCAACCATCGACAGGGTTTGACCGTCTACAGGTAAAGGAATGACGTGGCACCCTCAAAGCCGCGTTCAACCCACCGGGAAGGATGGTTCACCCGAGATGTTGAAACGCATCAGTGCCGTCGCCGCGGCGCTGGCGCTGGGCAGCATGGCGCTCCTCGCCTCGCCCGCCCACGCGACCGCGGCTCCGGCGGCCCCCACCGCGCTCCAGGCGTCACCCGATCCCGTCGTCGTCAGCGACGGCGGGGGCAGGACGGCGACGTTCGGCTTCACCGCCGGCGAGGGCACGGGCTCGGCCAGGCTCGTGGACCCGAGCGGCAAGAACGTCCCCCTGACCGTGAGCGGCGGGCCGAACTACACCGCGAGCTACACGTTCAAGTTCACCGACGAGCCGGGCGCCTGGAAGCTCGTCGCCACGGCCACCAAGGACGGGGCCACCGCCGAGTCGACCCAGGGGTTCGCGGTCCACTGGATCACGGACCTGGACTTCTCCGCCTCTCCCGACGTCGTCGACCGCGGCGACCGGGCCTGGCTGAGTGGCGCCCTGAAGTACAAGGAGGGCGGCACCTGGAAGGCCTACGACAAGCAGGCCGTCCAGATCTCCTTCAAGCCGGTCGGCGGCTCGTACGGCGCCGTCAGGACGGTGACGACCGACGCCAACGGCCGGTTCCGCGTCCAGCAGAGCGTGGACAGGTCCGGTTGGTGGCGGGCCGAGTACGCCGGCTCCGCCGAGACGGAGGGCACGGTCAGCGACAGCGACCGCGTCGACGTCCGGGACCGGGCGCGGACGTCCCGCGTCTGGCTCGACGCCTCCCCCGATCCGGTGAACACGGGCGCCACGCTGCGCCTGCGCGGCAAGGTCGAGGCGGGCGCCTGGAACTCCTGGGACTCCGTCCGGGGCGCCAAGGTCAACCTGCTGTTCAAGGCGGACGGCGCCTACTCCTGGCGGTACGTGACCTCGGCGTGGACCGGCCGTGACGGCAGGTTCGCCGCCGACGTCACCGCGAACGCGTCGGGCTGGTGGCGGGCCGAGTACGCCGGCGGCGACGGCGTGCGCGGTTCGCACGCGGACGACCACGTGACGGTCGTCCGGCCTCCGGTGCAGCCCCCGGCCTCGCTGGACACCCGCGTGGTCGCGTTCGACGCCTACCCCGAGCCGGTGCGGTACGGCAAGTACCTCTCCTTCAAGGGCGCGCTGCAGGCGTGGGACGGCCGCTGGGTCGGATACGGCCACCAGAAGGTGACCGTGTGGTTCAAGACGAAGACCGGCTCCTGGAAGTACGTCAAGAGCACCTGGACCAACGGCTCCGGCAAGTTCTGGACCAAGACCAAGGCGACGAAGTCCGGGTACTGGAAGGTCGTCTTCGCCGGCAACGACGAGGCCGACGGCTCCTCCAGCGCCAGGGACTGGGTCCGCGTCAAGCGCTGAGGCGCGTGACGTGGAGGTCTGAGCACTGATCGTCCGGGATGCCCGGACAAGGCGGCGGCCCGGGGCGGTGACGCCCCGGGCC
>NZ_BBYK01000043.1:40676-339996 GCF_001570365.1 Microtetraspora fusca
GCCCGGGGCGGTGACGCCCCGGGCCGCCGCTGTCTTCCCACGGTGTCCTGGCGTCAGGGGCAGGGCCGGATTCAGAGCCAGTCGCGGCGCTTGAAGACCAGATAGAGGGTGACGCAGACCATGGCCATCAGGGCCACCGCGAACGGGTAGCCGAACAGCCAGTGCAGCTCGGGCATGTGGTCGAAGTTCATGCCGTAGATCGTGCCGACCAGCGTGGGCGCGAACAGGATGGCCGCCCAGGCGGAGATCTTCTTCACCTCGTCGCCCTGCGCGATGCTGGCCGCGGTGAGCTTGGTCATCTCCTCGTTCTGGGCCTGGCTGACCAGGGTCGAGTTGACGATGAGGATGTCCTGGAGCATCTGCCGGAAGCCCGCGACGCGTTCGGTGACCGTGATCGCGTGGTCGGCCACGTCCCGCAGGTAGCGCTGCAGCTCCTCGTCCACGCCGTACTTGGGGGACGCCGCGATGAAGCCGTCGAGCATGGCGACCAGTGGCGTGGTCGCCCGCTGGAACTCGATCACCTCGCGGGACAGCGCGTAGATGCGCCGCGGCGCCGCCGGGTCGCCGCCGAAGACCTGCACCTCGATCTCGTCGATGTCGTTCTGCAGGCCCGCGACGACCGGCGCGTAGCCGTCCACGACCGCGTCGAGTATCGCGTACAGCACGGCCTGCGGGCCCTCCCTGAGCAGCTCGGGGTCGGACTCCATCCGGCCGCGGACCTTCGACAGGTCCGGCGCCTCGCTGTGCCGTACGGTGAGGACGAAATCGGGGCCGACGAAGACGTGCAGCTCGCCGAAGGCGACCTTCTCCGCCTTGTCGATGTACTGCGCGGCGCGGAGCACGACGAAGAGCGTGTCGTCGTAGCGGTCCGCCTTCGGCCGCTGGTGGGCGACGATCGCGTCCTCGACGGCCAGGGTGTGCAGGCCGAACTCCTCGGCGGCGGCGGTCAGCTCCCCCGCTCCCGGACGGTAGAGCCCTATCCACGCCATGGCCCCGGGCCGGGAGCGCAGGGAGGTGATCGCCTCGGCCAGGGACACCGGCGAGTCGACCCGCTTGCCGTCCACGTAGATCGCGTTGTCGACGACGCTGCCCCGCGCGGGCCACTCCACGGTCGGTGCCTCGGCGGACCGGGGATCCATCGACTCCTCGGGAGCGGCGTCCCGCTTCGCTCGAACCAGTCCCCGCAAACCGCGCATTCGACGCTCAGCCACATATAGACCGTAGAACCTTTTCGCAGCACACCGACAATCCGCCTTATCCCGCTGGCCCCTCCTGGCACAGCCGTCGCCTGAGTGTCAGCAGGTCGCGGCGGTGTCCGCCCCGGGTTTGCCGGGCGCCTCCTCCCGCTCCCCGCGCGCCGGGCCGCCTCGCGGCTTCTCGGGCGGCGGCCGGTCGGTCACGAGGCCGCAGCGGGTTTACATCGTGTGGATCTCCCCGGCCGTACGCTGTCTCCCGGAGGTGGCCCCCCTGAACGCACTCTGGAACCATCTGATCGCGACGCAGGACGCGCCGCCGATGTGGCTGATCGCCCTGGCCGGGCTCGCCGCGCTCGCCGTCGTCGCCTATCCCCCGTCGTGGCACGTGTCTCGCGGCCTGATCACCATCGCCCACGAGGGCGGCCACGCGCTGGCGGCCGTGCTGACCCGGCGCAGGCTCCACGGCATCCGGCTGCACTCCGACACCTCCGGGGTCACGCTCACCCGGGGGAACCCGCGCGGCCTCGGCATGATCATCACGGCGGGCTCCGGTTATGTGGCGCCGTCGCTGCTCGGGTTCGGCGCGGCCTGGCTCACCTCGACCGGCCACATCACGCTGCTGCTGTGGAGCGTGCTCGCGCTGCTCGCCTGCATGCTGCTGATGATCCGGAACGTCTTCGGCGCGATCTCGCTGCTCGTCACGGGCGGGGCCGTCTTCGCGATCTCGTCCTTCACCAAGCCGGAGGTCCAGGCGGTCGTCGCCTACGCCGCGGTCTGGTTCCTCCTGCTCGGCGGCGTACGGCCGATCGTCGAGCTGCAGAGCAAGCGGCGACGCGGCCGGGCGCCGGACTCCGACGCCGACCAGTTGGCGAGGCTCACCCACGTCCCTGGCACGTTCTGGGTCGTCGTCTTCCTGCTGGTCTCCGTGGCCGCGCTGGCCGCCGGTGCCTGGCTGCTCGTCGACCTCCCCGCCCTGCTCCCCTCCGTCTTCGCCCCCGCCTGAACTGGGTCGTTCCGGCGTCGAGGCGGGGAATGTCGCCGCCAAGCCGTACGGTATTGCGCGTGCCTCAGCAGACCTCACGAGAGAGACGACCCGCGCCGCCGCGGCCCGCCCACCGGCGGGACACCGGTCGCGACCCCGGCCCGGAGGCGTTGCCCGAGACGCTGGACGCCGCGCTCACCGACGAGGCCGTGCTCGCGACGTACCGGCGGATGTTCGCCGCGCTGGCGCGCGACAGCGGCGCGGTCGTGGACGACCCCGCCCTGGTCGACATCGCCGAGACGCTGTTCGACGCGTTCGCGGAGGCCGGGGAGGAGTGGCTCACCCACGAGCAGATGCGGCACGCCTGCCGGGCCCACCCCACGGATCGGTTCGAGAGCCGGCTGCGCGTGCTCAGGGGGCTCGGCGCGATCCGCGAGGTCTTCCCCAAGCCCAACCAGCTCCGTTACCGGGCGTCGTTCACCAGCGTGGTCGGGCTGATGTTCATCCGGCGCATGATGGACGACGGCGGCCAGTCCGAGATGCACCGGCTGCTCGCGCTCGAGGACCTCAACGCCGCCGACCCGCGCACGACCATGGAGGAGGCCCGCCAGTCGGCGGGCAACCTGGCCCGCGCCTTCCGGCTGTGGGCCCTGGAGCTCATCACCCTGACGAACGGCACGATCGAGGAGCTGCGCGAGCAGGCGCCCAAGCTCTGGGGCACCGAGGAGATCGCGCGGCGGGCGCAGAGCCTGCACGGGACGATCCTGCGCAGGTGGCCGGACCTCGACCGCACCTGCACCGAGCTGCGCGCCGCGATCTACGCGTACAGCGACGCCTCGCGCCGCGCGGCCGGTCGCCTCGCCGACTCCGCGGGGACGACCCGCAACCTGACGCTGCTGCCCGCCGAGACCTGGCGCACCTTCGCCCAGACCGCCTCGAAGGAACGGCTGGCCGCCGTGCTCGACGGTTTCGTGTTCGACTCGCCCGCCCCCTGGCACGATCCGGCCGCCATCGCCACGGCCGTGGACGAGGCGCCGCGCCCGGCGCCGGTCCGGCCCGCTCCCCCGCGCTCGCCGCTCCCGGACGCCGGGCCGGTCGAGTCCGCCGACGGCGGCGTGGCCGGGCTCGACCGGCTGGCCGCCGTGGCCGAGTCCACGCTCGGCGGCCGGGCCTCGGTTCCGCTGGACGAGGTGCTGACCGGCGACTGGGCCGCCATGCGGCGGGTGCTCGCCGATCTCGCGTCGGCGGACCTGCGCCCCGAGCTGCCCTACCGGCTGCGCTGGTCCGACGCCGTCGCCGCCGACCCCGGCGGGCAGCCGAGCTGGCGGTCCGACGGCACGCTGGAACGGGTGCCGACCGATGACTGAGACCCCCACCACGGACACCGCCAAGAACACGGACGCCGCCGAGACCTCCACCGTGCGCCTTATCACCACGCCCGCCGATCCCGGCGAGGGCGCCGACCCGGCGCTCGCGGCCGCGCCGGCTCACGCGCGGGCCCGCGCGTACGGGCCGCTCGCGCTGGGGCTCACCGAGCCCGCCGCTCCCGGCTTCGTCCGGCTCTCCCTCGGCGACGCCGTGACCAGCGCACCGACGACCGCCGGGGACGCGGCCCCGGCCACGGGCGGCCCGGCGACGTCGCCCGTGATCGCGCTGCCCGCCTGGCCGGACGGCGCCACCCCGTCGATCCTCGACGAGTACGGCACCGCGCCCGTGCCGGTGGAACGCTCCGGCGAGACCCGGCGGGTGCTCGCCGCGTGCCTGCGCGCGTGCTGGAGCGACCTGTCCGCGGAGCCGTGGCCGGGCGTGCCCGCCTCCGTCGCGGACGTGCTGGCCTGCTACCGCGCCCTCATCGGGCGCGGCGACGACATGACGCGCAGCCGGGCCGTCGGCGCGCTGCGCCGCCTGGCCGACACCGGGTGGATCATCAGGTCGGGCGACGTCGTACGGCTCGGCCCGCGGTGCGCGACTTGGCCGCCGGAGTCGCACTCCGTACTGCGCGAGCTGGTCCGCCGGCTGCCCGGGCCGCAGGCGGCGGCGGGCCCGGTGACGCTTCCCCTGGACGCGTCCGCCCCGCTCGACCAGCCCACTCCCTCCGAGACGCCCGCCGCTTCCTCCGATGCGGCGCACTCGGGCCACGGTGAACCGGCGGCCGCGCCGGCCGACGTGCGGCCGGGGGGCGCCGGGCGGGACGAGACCGCCTCGGATCTCGACAAGCTGCTCTCCGCCTACGACGAGCGCCGCCGGGCCGAGCTGGTGGCGGCGTTCATGGCGGTCGAGCACGCCGCCGAGCCGGTCCACGAGGCGCGGTTCGCCGCCCTGCGCGATCCCGCGCTGCGCCGTACGCTCGCGGAGATGCTGGCGCGGCGCGGCCGCACCCTGATCCAGCGGCGCGACACGTGGACCTCCGGATACGACGACGACGTGGCCGCCCGTGTCGCCGGCGCGCCGGGCGCCGGCACCCGGCCCGGGCTGTCGGAGGGCGAGCGGGCGGTCCTCACCCTGGTGCTGGTCCACTCGGTGGCCATCCCCCGCGCCGACGGCCTGCTGTCGGAGGACACCTGGCTCTCGCCGTACCCGGTGGCGGTCGAGGAGCTGCGCCGGCGCACCCTGCTGCCGATCGGCGAGCTGGAGTCGGCGCTGCGGACGCTGCGCCAGGCCGGCCTGCTGACCCAGGTCAAGGCCGTCTCGGAGGAGGCGCCCGGCGGGTACGTCCCCGGCCCGCAGTTCCACCGGCTCACCGCGGCGGCCCGCCGTCGCCTCCAGGAGGAGCTGATCCTGGCCGCCGGACCGCAGACGCCGCTCGCCACCGCGATCAGGGCGCGGCGGGCGTGACGGGGAAACACGAGCGAGGAAAGGAAGCAGCGGCTTGACGCAGACCGACAACGTCGTCGGAGACCGGGTGCTGGTCGCCGTGCAGGCGATCAACATCTCCCGGCTGTCGACGCATCCGGTGCCGACCGTGCCGGGGACGCTGATCGTGGTCGCGGGCGCGGGTCCCAAGGACTCCAACGGCGCGGGCAAGTCGTCGTTCATCGCGGCGATCACCGCGCTGCTCGGCGACGAGCAGTGGCGGTTCGCGTCCGGGGCGAAGGCCGTCTCCGAGCTGCTGTTCAACGCCGAGCTCGCCGCGCACGGCGACCAGCAGTGGGCCAGCGCCGACCATGGTTACATCATCGGCGTGTTCGACGTGCCGTCGACCGGGCTGCCGATGACGGTGTGGCTGCGGGTCAACCGCGAGGCGCCGTACCTGGAGATCAGGTGGACCGACGGGGTGCGCCTGGCGGCGGGCGCGTCGGAGGCCGAGCGGGTCACCCGGTCCGACGAGGTGTGGGCGCAGCTCCCGCGCGGCGCCGGGCGGCGCGACATCGTGGCCCGCGACCTCACCCGGGTCCTGTACGGCGACCGCGTCCGGTGCGTGTCGTTCCTGTCCACGTCGGTCCGGAGCAAGGTCGCCACGAACCTGCTGTCCCAGCCGCTGAACGAGATCTCCCCCGAGCGCATCTTCGAGGCGATCGCGGCGCTCACCGGTCTGGACGCCGAGCTGGACCAGGAGCGCGAGGCCAGGCGGGACGAGCACGCCAAGCGGGTCAGGGCGGCCGAGGCGGCCGACCGGCTGCGCGAGTTCGAGATCGAGTCCGAGAGGCTGATCGCCGCGTTCGACCGGCGCGACCGGGCGCGCGTCGAGCTGGCGAGCGCGCTGCGCTGCTGGCGCGGGCGGCTCGCCCGGCGGCTCGTGGACGCCGCCACGCGGGACGAGGCCCTGGAAGCCGAGCTGGCCACCTGCCAGGAGGCCGCCGAGTCGGCGTCCGAGGCGATCGCCGAGCTGCGTGAGGAGATCGCCGCGCTCAAGGACGACTCGCTCGACCGCGCCCTCGCCTCGGCCCGGCGCGAGCTGGCCGGGATCCAGGCGCGGGCGGCCAAGCTGGAGGCCGACCGGGCGGTGGCCCAGAGCACCGCCGACCGGCTCAGGGCGCAGATGCCCGCGCTTGAGGAGCTGCGACGCCAGGCCGACGGCCGGGACGTCGCCGCCGCCGAACGGGAGATGTCCGAGGCGCGCGCCCGGGTGGACGCGGCGCTCAAGGCGCTCGGCGTGGCCGACCGCGAGGTCGAGACCGCCCAGGCGGCGCTCGACGACGCGGAGAACGGCCCCGCCGCCGCCCAGCTCGCCGCGCTGGCCGCGCGAGGCGTCGCCGCCGCCGGCCTCCTCGACGCGATCGACGTGGCCGAGCAGGCGCGGGACGCGTCCGCCGCCGGTCTGGTCGCCGCCGGGTCCTGGCCGCACGAGCACGCGGTGATCGTGGACGGCGCCGACCTGGCCGCGGCGGCGGAGGCGCTGGCCGATCTGCCGGGTTCGGTGCTGGTCAGCTCCACGGGCGTGACGGTCGTCGGCGCGTTCGAGAGCGCGGTGACCGGACGGGAGGCCCGGGTCAAGGCCGCCGAGCAGCGGCTGAACCGGGCCCGCGACGCGCAGGACCGGGCCGCCGCGGCGGTGCGGCGGGCGGAGGCCGAGATGGCCGAGGCGGCCGGCCGCGCCGAGGGCGCCCGGGCCGCGGTGCGTCTCGACGAGATCCGCACCCGGCTGGAGTCCCAGCGCGAGCTGCTGGCCGCACTGCACACCGCGGCCGACGAGCTGACCCCGGCGCTCGACGCGTCCGAGGAGCGCGTGAGCGCGCTCGACTTCCGGGCGCGCACCCGGGACATGGAGATCGAGCGGCTGGAGGGCCGCCGGTCGAGCTTCGAGGCCGACCGCGACCGGGCCCGCGAGCAGGCCGCCCGTACGGCCACCGAGCGGCGGGCGCTCGACCTCGACGGGCTCGGCGAGGAGTGGGGCGGCGCGGTCGAGGAGGCGCGCGCGTGGCTCGCCGATGAGGAGTCGCTGACCGCCGACGAGTGGTGGCGCGGCGCCGAGCGGCACCTCGACGCCGCCCTGCGCGGCGGCTTCGGCGACACTGCCGAGACCGGTGACGAGATGCCCGAGGAGCTCGCCTTCCTCGTCAACGAGCGGCGCGGCGGACGGGCTGCCGAGGAGCTGGCGACGTTCCCTGCGGTGTGCGCGGCGCTCGGCGCCTATCTGCGCGGCCAGGAGGAGTACGAACGGCACCGCCGCCAGCAGATCGAGACCCAGCTCTCCTCGCGCCGCCGCGACCTGGAGACCGCGACCCGGGGCGCGGAGGACGCGGCGCAGTCCACGGCCGTGCACCGCGCGGCCCTCACCGAGGCGATCAGAGCCCGGCTGGCCCGGGTCGCCGAGGAGTTCGAGAAGCTCGACGTGGGCTACGGCGGGTACGGCGCGACGCTGGACTTCCCCGTGCCGGCCGCCCCCGCCGACCCCGAGCAGCGCTGGTCGTGGCGGGTCGTGCCCAAGTGGCGGCGCGGCGACGGCCAGGGGTTCGTGCCGTACAACCGGCGGGCCAACACGGCACTGATGGACGAGAAGGCGGTCAAGCTCGTCTGCGCCGCCGCGATCGCCTCATCCGGGGGCGGCCACCTGACGCTCGTGCTCGACGAGCTCGGCCGCAACCTCGGCAAGGAGCACCGCCGGGAGGCCGTCGCGCTGTTCCGCCGGATCGGCGAGATGCACGGCATCACGGTCATCGGCGCCCTGCAGGACGACATGGAGCCCTACGCCATCGACGCCTGCGGGCAGTACGTGAAGCTGCGCCGCTCCTCCGACGCCATGCCGTACAACGAGCCGCCGGTCATCGTGGGGCACGACCGGCACGCCGAGCGGGTGCGCATGCTCGCGGAGTGGGTGGCCCGCCCGCGAGCCGTCCCGGCGCCGAGCCCCGACGACGCGGCCGCCGCCGCGCCGTGACCGCCGGGCGGGGCGGTCGCGGCGGGCGGCGGCGCGAGGTCAGGACATCTCCGCGAAGTCGGTCTCGGTGGTGCCGATCGTGTGCGCCACCGAAGGCCGGGCCGCCCTGAGGTAGCCGTACCATCCGAGGGCCACGGCGAAGGTGACGAGGAACGCGCAGATCACGAAGTTCAGCGGCCAGTCCGGCCACGGCACGACGTTGACGTAGAAGACGTACGCCATGCCGACCACCGAGACGACCACGCACGGCCAGATCAGCGGGACCTTCACGCCCTCGCGGCGCAGGAAGATCGGCGCGGCGAGCGCGACGACGGCGTAGGCCACCATGTAGCCGAAGGTGCCGTACGTGTCGACGAGCACGGTGATCTCCATGCCGTCCACGTTGAGGGCGAACAGCAGCGCGGTCAGCAGCACCGCGAGCGGCGCGATCGCGAGGATGGCGCGGTGCGGGGTCTGCTGGGTCCGGTGCGTACGGCCGAGCGAGGCGGGCAGCACGCCCTCCTTGCCCATCACGAAGGCGATGCGCCCGAGCACGTTGACCGGCGCGACCACCACGGCGAAGAACGAGGCCGTGATGCCGAGGCTGAGCACCGGACGGAACCAGCCGGGCATGCCGACGGCCACCGCCAGCTCGTCGAGGGGGTTGCCGCTCGCGCCGAGGTCGCCGAGCGCCCGGTAGCCGGACACCTGGACGTAGGACGAGAAGATGTAGAGCACGCCGACGCCGGCCGCGCTCCACATGATCGCCCGCGGGATCGCCTTGAACGGGTTGCGCGCCTCACGGCCGAGCGCGTCCGAGCTGGAGAAGCCGACGAAGCCGAGGATGGCCAGCACCATGCCGACCGCGATGCCGTGCGGCGTCGCGCCGCTGAGCGAGAACTGGTCGGCGTCGAAGACGGGGCCGTCTCCGGCGACCAGCACGATCACCAGCATGATCGTGATGATCGAGATGGAGATCACTTCGAGGATCAGCGAGATCCGCGCGGACATCCGGATGCCCCACACGGTGAACAGGATGGCCAGCCCGCCGATCACCAGCGCGAGGAAGACGTTCCACGCCGTGTTCTGGATCGTCAGCCCGATGGAGGACAGGAAGGCGTTGAAGTGGTAGACGGCGCCGCCGAGGGAGCCGGAGGCGATGCCGAAGCAGCCGATGATCAGCGTGATGCCGGTCACGTACGCGCCGAGGGGGCCGAGGCCCTGGGCCGCGTAGTTGTAGAGGGAGCCGGCCGAGGCGCGGCGCTTGGCGAACTGGGAGATGCAGTAGCCCACCGCGAGGATCACGATCGTCGCGAGGGCGAACGACAGCCACGAGGCGTTCCCGGAGGTGGCGAAGATCCCGGCCACGGAGAACGCGATGACGGCGCTGGGGGCGATGTTGGCGATGGCCTGGGCGACGACCTCGCCACCGGACATCGCCCCTCGCCGTAGGCCGTGCTCGGCCGACGAGGTGGGAACGCTGGTCTGGGTCATTGGGGAGGTCCTTAGGGGATCAGGAGGGTGCGCAGCGCCTCGCCGCTGGCCAGGGCGTCCAGGGCGGGTCCGGCCTCGTCGAGGGAGGTGCGGCGGCTGACGAGCTGGTCGAGCTGGAGGTGACCGTCCATGTAGCGGTCGACCAGCGCGGGGATGTCGATGGCGGGGCGCACGCTGCCGTAGTTCGAGCCGAGGATCCGCTGGTCGGCCTCGGCGAGCACGAGGGGGTCGAACCGGGCGAGAGTGCCCTTGGGCGGGAGACCCACCGCGACGGCGGCGCCGCCCAGGCCGAGCATCCGCACGGCCGATTCGAGCGTGGCCTGGTGCCCGACCGCGTCGAAGGCGTAGTCCACGCCGTCGGGCAGCAGGTCGCGCAGCGCCTCGGACACGTCGATCCCGGCGCCGGAGATCTGGTCGGTCGCGCCGAGCGTCGCGGCGAGCGCGGTCTTCTCCGCGCGGGTGTCGATGGCGATGATCCGCTCGGCTCCGGCGAGCTTGGCGCCCTGGACGACGGACAGCCCGACGCCGCCGCAGCCGATGACCGCGACCGTGCTGCCGGGCAGGACGGCGGCGGTGTTCGTCACCGCGCCCACGCCGGTGGCGACGGCGCAGCCGACCAGCGCCACGGTGTCGAGCGGCGCGTCCTCGCGGATCTTGATCGCGCCCGAGGCGGGGACCACGGCCTCCTCGGCGAAGGACGACACGCCGAGGTAGTGGTAGAGCGACTCGCCGCCGCGGCTGAGCCGGCTGGTGCCGTCCTGGAGGACGCCGCCGGGCGCGACGACGGTGGCGGCGACCTGGCAGCGGGCCTCGTGACCGCTGCGGCAGTAGCGACACTGGCCGCAGGGGGCGACCCAGGAGAGGACGACGTGGTCGCCCTCGGCGAGGCTGGTGACCCCCGGGCCGAGCGCGGTCACGACACCCGAGCCCTCGTGACCCATGACGAGCGGCAGCGGCACGTCCCACTCACCGCGGCGTACGTGCAGGTCCGAACCGCAGACCCCGGCCGCGGCGATCTTGACGCGGACCTCGCCGGGCCCGGGGGGAGCCAGCTCGACCTGCTCGATCGTCACGGGCTTGTCGGGTGATTCGAAAACCGCGGCGCGCATACCGCCCCTTTCCCTCGTCCGGGGAACAGCGCTGCCGTCACCCGGTGTTAGTGGAACGGGGTACAGGGTAGGTTTGCCGGTTTTCTTCCCGCATGTAGCCAAATGTCCATTGAGCTGCGGCAGGGACTCCGATCCGATATTTCCCCCCGCGCCCGGCCCCGTGTCACGGTGACCCAACGTTGATCCGCGTACGGCCCGGCTCCTCCGTATGACGGCCCGGCTCCCGTGGCCCGCCGATCTCGGGGCTCGCGGACGGCCGGGAAGTGGAGCGCCAACAGAGAAGGAGTGCTGCGCCGTGCTGGAAACAGTGGGCGATGTCGCGCAACGGTTCCGATTGCGCGTGCCGACCGGACCGACCGGCCTGGACCGCCCCATCCGGTGGACGCACATCTCGGAGCTGCCCGACCCCACGCCGTGGCTGCGCGGCGGTGAGCTGTTGCTCACTCTGGGCCTCCAGATCGACCGGCTGGCCCCGCGCGAGGCGTTCGCGGCCTACATCCGGCGGCTGGCCGAGGCGAGGGTCGCCGCCCTCGGCTTCGGCGTCGGCGTCCGGCACACCTCCGTCCCCGAGCCCCTGGTGGCCGCCGCGGCCGAGCACGGCCTCGCGGTGCTGGAGATCCCCTCGGGCATCCCGTTCCAGGACATCACCTACCAGCTCAACGGCGACCTGCTGCGCACCGGAGCCGCCGAGTCGCGGCTGATCGCCGAGGGGGTCTCCAGCATGACCAAGGTGGCCCGCAGCGCCGGGCCGGAGGGGATCGTCGCCACCCTCTCCGCCCGGATCGACAGCTGGGCGGTGCTGATGGACCGGCGCGGGAGGACGCACGCCGCGGTCGGCGCCGCCCGGGTCCACCTCGACGACGCCCGCGCCGCCGCGCTCGGCCAGCGTTCCCGCATCCGGCACCCCGGCCTCACCGTGTACGGCGTCGGCGACCCGGTGCGCCCGCGCGCCCATCTCGTCGTGGCGCCGCGTCCGGACCGGATCAGCCTCACCCGCGAGCTGGCCCAGCACGCCGCCCTGCTGCTCGACCTGGCGCTCAACCCGCTGAGCGGCGGCGACACCTGGGGGCTGGCCCGGGCCGACGCCGTGGACGCCCTGATGTCCGGCGACCAGGGGCTCGTCCAGCGGGTCTCGGCCCGGTGGAACCTCCTCGCCGGGAACGTCGCCGTCGCGCTGCTGCGCTCCCGGTCCCGGGCCGTGCCGCTGGAGGAGAACGTGCTGGAGTGGTGCGCGGAGCTTGACCTCCCGCCGCTCGTCAGCTCCGAGTCGTCGCTGGTCACGGTCATCCTGCCGGAGGACGAGCTGGGCCGGTGGAGCGCCCGGGTGTGCGAGGCCGTCGAACGCGAGGGCGTCCCCGCCCGCTGCGGGGTGGGCACCACGCAGCCGCCGTCCGCGTCCCTGCTCAGCCGCCGTCAGGCGGAGCAGGCGCTGGAGGTGGCGGTCGCCGACGCCCGCCCGGTCGTCGAGTTCGCCGAGCTGCCGACCCAGCGGCTGATCCTCCAGCATCTCGACCCGGCCGCGCGCGCCGCGCTCACCTCACCCCTGCGGCCGCTCCTGGAGAACGACTCCACCCGGATCCTGCTCCGCTCGCTGCGGGTCTTCCTCAGCGAGAACAACAACTGGGAGGCGGCCTCCTCGCAGCTCGGCATCCACCGGCACACCCTCCGCCAGCGGATGGGACGGGTCGAGGAGCTGACCGGGCTCTCGGTGGGCGTCACCGAGGACCGGGTCATCGCCTGGCTGGCCCTCCAAGCACTCCAGGCCGACCCCATCCCCTGACCACACCCCCGGGTCGTGGATCAGGCCATGGAGAGTGTGGAGCCGCCGCGTCCCTTGCGTACCCGGATCTGGGCGGGGATGCGGGTCCGCAGCTCGGCAACGTGACTGACGATGCCGACCGCCCGGCCGCCCTCGCGCAGGCCGTCCAGGATGTCCAGGACGTCGTCGAGGGTGTCCTCGTCGAGCGTGCCGAACCCCTCGTCCACGAAAAGGGTGCCGATCTCGGGGCCGCCCGCCTCCGCCGTCACGACGTCGGCCAGGCCGAGGGCCAGCGCCAGCGACGTGATGAAGCTCTCACCGCCGGACAGGGTCACCGGGTCGCGGTCCACACCGGTCCAGCCGTCGAGCACCCGCAGCCCCAGGCCGCCGCCGGACCGGCCGCGGTCGCCCGCCGCCTGCCTCAGGTTGTGCTGGAGCAGGTACCGCCCGCCGGACATGCGGTCGAGCCGGTCGTTCGCGGCGGCCACCACCTGGCGGAGCCGCTCCCCCAGCACGTACGCCGACAGCCGGATGTGCAGGGGGTTGTCCGCCGACGTCCCGCCCGCGAGCTCGGCCAGCTTCCGGGCGCGCCGGTGCCGCTCGGCCGCCGGGCCGTACCGCCGGTGCGCGCCCTCCAGCTCGGCGGCGAGCCCGGTGAGCTGCGCCAGCCTGCTCCGGGCGTGATCACGGGCCGACGTCCGGTCGGTGGCCTCCTGCTCGGCCCGCCCGTGCTCCGCCTCCAGTGTCACGAGGTCCGGCTCGGGCGCGGCCGCCGCCGCGACCAGTTCCGGATCGGCGAGCAACGCCTCCACGGCGGCCTGCTCGTCCGCGAAGCGCCGGAGCCGCTCGGCCATCTCCTCGCGCTCGGCCGCGCCGCGCACCGCCGCCCGGGCGTCGTCGAGGGTGGCGAACCCGGCCTCGGACGCGGCCGACGACGCCTGCGCACGGGCCACCTCCCGCTCCCGCTCGGCCGTCGCGGACGCGCCGACCGCCTCGGCGGCGTCGTGGAGCAGCGCGGCCTCCGTCGCGAGCCGTTCCAGCCGGGCCTCCAGTGAGGGGTCGCCGCCGCGCGCCTCGTCGAGCAGGGCGGCCAGCCTCTCCCGCTGCTCGGCGAGCTGGTCGCGCCGGGTCCGGGTCTCCGCGGCCTCCAGATCGAGGGAGCGGGAACGCTCCCCGGCCTCGGCGAGTTCGGCGGCGAGCCGGCCGGTCTCCTCCTGGAGGGCGGGCTCGGCCGCCGCCGTGTCGCTCGCCTCGCGCAGCGTCCGCTCCGCCGCCGCGAGGACCGCCGCCACCGCCTCCTGACTGGGCTCGGCATCCCCGTGCGTCATGATCTCGGCGACCTCGGCCCGGGCCTTCTCGTACGCGACACGCGCCTCCACCGCCCCGGCGACGGCGCGGGCGGCGGCGGCGAGGGACAGCGCCTCCGCCGCGAACCGGTCACGCCTGGCCCGGACGCTGTCGTCCTCTCCCCTCGCCTCACCGAGGCGGGCCGCGAGGCGGTCCCGCTCGGCCAGCAGCTCCGCCTCGCCGGTACGGTGACCGGCCAGCGCGCGGCCCGCCTCGTCGACCCGGTCGCGCAGCGCCTCCGACTCCGCGGCGAGCCGCTCGACCTCGGCGGCGGCCTCCGGCTCGACGGCCGCCGCGTCCCGGGCCTCGGCCAGCTCGGCCTCCGCGGCGGCGAGCCGGGCCAGCGCGTCCTCGACGGACAGCTCCTCCGCCCGCCGGGCGGCCTCGTCAAGCTGGGAGGCCAGCACGGCGACCCGGCTCTCGGCGTCCTCCCGGCCCTGCCTGGCGGCCTCGAACGCGTCCTCCGCGGCCTGCTCGTCGTCCACGGTCGGCGCGGCGGCCGACGGCGCGGCCGGCGCGGGATGCTCGGCGGAGCCGCACACCGCGCAGGGCTCTCCGGGCACGAGCGACCGCGCCAGCTCGGCGGCCATGCCGTCGATGCGGGCGAGCCGCACACCCTGGAGCAGGTCGCGCGCCTCCTGCGCCCGGTCCACCGCCGCCCGGCGCTCCCGCTCGGCCTCGTCCAGCTCGGCGGCCAGCGCGTCTCGTCGTACGGCGGCGGCGTGCAGGTCGCGGGCCGCCGCGGCGGCGGCCTCACGCACCGGGATCCGCGCGGCGGCGGCCCGCGCCACGGCCAGCCGCTCGTCCGCCTCGGCGAGCGCGGCCGGGAGCGAGGCGAGATCCGCGAGCGCGGCGGCCTCCCGTTCGGCGGCCTCCTCGATCTCCGCGCGCACCTCGGCCAGCCGGGCCACGACCCCGGCCAGCCGCTCCTCCTCGTCCGCCAGCAGCTCCAGCCTGGCCTGCTCGTCCCGCCGCTCGCGCTCCAGCCGGGCCAGCTCGTCGTGCCAGGCCCGCTCCGCCTCCAGCGGCACGGCTTCGTCCGGCGCCGCGTCCCCGTGCCACGCCTCGCCGGACGGCATGCCACCCGGCGTCAGCCGTACCGGCCGGAGGTCGGGGGCGTCGGGCAGCGCCTCGAGGGCAGCGGCCCGCGCCCGCCTGGCGTCGGCCAGCTCGGCGGCGAGCGTGTCCCGGCGGCGCACCGCGGCCAGATCACGCTCGGCCGCGTCCCGGGCGCCCCGCAGACCGGGGAGGCGCGCGACGGCCAGCCGTGCCGCCTCCAGCCGCTCCTCGGCCGAGGCCAGCTCCCCGGGCAGTACGGCGAGGCGCTCACGAAGCCCGTCCCGCAGGACCGCCAGCTCGGCCAGCCGCCCGTCCGCCTGGGCGAGGTCGGCGCGAACCTGTGCCAGCCGGGCCTCCTCAGGGACGAGCTGCTCCAGGCGGGCCACCTCGTCGCGGCGCTCGCGCTCCCGCTCACGCAGCCCGGCCACGCCCGGCCACGCGTCCTCGGCGAGGGAGCCGGGCGTCGTGCCGAAGCCGGATTCCGTCATGGTGCCGGACGCGGGGTCGGAGAAGGTGAGGGCCAGCGCCCGGGCCACGGCGTCCGCCGCGAGCCGCCGCGCCTTGGCGGCGGTCTCCACCCGCTGGTCCGCCTGGCGGATGAGCGGCAGCACCCGCTCGGCCCGCGCCGCCTCGTCGAGCACGCTCTCCAGGTCGGAGCGCTCGTCCGCGGCCAGCGCCAGCTCCTCGCGCCGTACCAGGGCGGAGGCGTGGCGCCTGCGGCGGTCGGCCAGCGCCCGGCCCTCGTCCATCCGGCCGCGGGCGGAGGCCAGCACGGCGGCGGCGAGCGCCTGCTCCTCCCCGCTCCGCTCGACGACGCCGGCGGCGGCCGCCAGCAGGGCGCCGGACCAGCCGAGCGGGTCCTCCCCCGCGTCGGGAGCCTCGTCCGGCAGGACGGGACCGGCGGCGCCGCGCATCCGGTTCACGACGGAGTCGACCTCCTGGCGGAGCTCCTGCTGCTCCCGCCCGGTACGCGTGCGATGCTCGGCGAGCCACTTTTCGACCTCGGTGTAGACCTTGACCGAGAAGAGCCGTTCGAGGAGTTTGCGCCGGTCGTCGCCGTCCGCGCGCAGGAAGCGGGCGAAATCCCCCTGGGGGAGCATCGCGACCTGCCAGAACTGGTCGGCGTTCATCCCGAGGAGCTCGCCGACCAGGTGACCGGCCTCGTCGCTGCGGGTGCTGCGCGGCGTCCAGACGCCGGATGCCGCGTCCAGCTCCTCGACCAGGGCCTTGGCCTTCTCCTCCACCAGGCCGGAGCCGCGGAGCTTGGGCCGCATCCAGGCGGGCGACCGGGTGATCCGGAACCGCCGGTTCCTGATCGTCGCCTCCAGCGTCACCGCCGGGCCCCGCCCGGCCGGCGCGTGGTCGCAGCGCAGGCTGCGGGCGCTGTCACGTTGCCCGGGCACCCGGCCGTACAGCGCGTAGCAGACGGCGTCGAGCAGCGTGGTCTTGCCCGCGCCGGTCGGACCGTGGATGAGGAACAGCCCGGCCTCGCCGAGCGCGTCGAAGTCGACCTCCTCCTCGCCGGGGAAGGAGCCGAAGGCGGTCAACCTCAGCCGGTGCAGCCTCACGAGACCTCCCTGATCCGGCAGTCCTCCACGGCCCGCTCCAGCAGCCGTCTCTCCTCGTCGTCGGCGGGCTCGCCGCGCACGTCGCGGACGAAGTCGAGCGCCACCTCGATCTCGGCGCGTCCGGCGATCTGACGCGGGGCGGCCGCCGCCCCGGCCGTGCCGTCCGGCTCGAAGGCCAGCGCGAGCGTGTGGGGGAAGCGCGCGCGCAGCCGCTCCATCGCCTCCTTGGGCCGCACCGGATCGGTCAGCGTGATCTGCAGCCAGTGGTCCACGCGGTCGGCGTACCGATCTGCGGTGAGCAGGTCGTCGATGCGGCCGCGCAGGCGGGCGAGCCGCCGCGGCACCGGCGCCTGCACGAACTCGGCGCGCACCCCTCCCGGCTCCAGATCGACCAGCCAGCACCCCTTGACGTGATCGGCCTCGGAGAACGAGTACGCCAGCGGAGACCCGGAGTATCGGACGGTCTCGCTCATGGTCTGCCGCCCGTGCAGGTGGCCGAGCGCGACGTAGTCCACGCCGTCGAAGGCGCTGAGCGGGACGTGCGCGACGCCGCCCACGGTGATGTCGCGTTCGCTGTCGCTGGCCTGCCCGCCGGTGACGAAGGCGTGCGCCAGCACGACGGAGTGCCCGCCCCGCGTGGCCGCGTCGGCCCTGATCGCGGTCATCGCGTGGCCCATCGCCGCGCCGTGGCTGCGCTCCGGCAGCTCCCACGGCCCCCTGACCAGCTCAGGCTCAAGGTACGGAACGCCGTAGAACGCGGTGTCGCCTACCAGCACCGGCTCCCAGGCGCGGGCCGGGTCCGTACGCAGGTGCACCCGCTCCATCAGGTCGGCGCCGAACCCGAGGCGTACGGCCGAGTCGTGGTTGCCGCTGATCACCACGGTGTGCGCGCCCAGCGCGGCGAGCCGGCGCAGCGCGTCGTCGAAGAGCGCGACGGCGTCCACCGGCGGCAGGGCGCGGTCGTAGACGTCGCCCGAGATGACCACGACGTCCACGTTCTCGGCGCGCACCGTCTCCACGAGGTGGTCGACGAACGCCCCTTGAGCTGCCAAAAGGCTCTCGCGATGGAAGGAGCGGCCCAAGTGCCAGTCGGAGGTGTGCAGGACCCGCATGTCGCACGAAGCTAACAGATTCCCAAAGGCACCGTTGGTTATCGTTGATTGTGTTGGGTCGTATTAAGTCCTTGCGGCTGGATCGGACCTGACCCGTGCAGTTCGGGTCTGCTCTCCTCCTCTGCTCACGGAGGACGAGGCGAACTTGATCCACACGGGCCGCCGCGGTTATCCCCGCGCGATCAACAGCCTGGCCGTTCGGGCCCTGCCGGCCACCTTCATCACCGGCAAGACCATTGTCGATGAGTCCGCGGCCCGGACCGCGGTCAGCGAGGTCATCGCCGCGGAATGAACAAGGAAGACCAGTCTCACTCGGCAGCCGGCGACAGCACGCAGGGCGGTAGTCGGGGTGCCAGTGAGAAACGTGTCATGAGTACCGAAACGAGTGGCTCGGCCCAGGTCCCGTGTTCGAGCGGTCAGACCAGGCCGGATGGAGGACTCGCGTGGGGGTTGGGGCGCGATTCGACCTGCATGGCAGGAGGCGTCGAGCGCAGCAGCCGCAGGACCGCCGCACAGGCGAGGTAGGTGATCAGCGCGACCGCCGGCATTCCGGAAACGGTCGGAGCGGTGCTCGGCCACAGGCTGTTGGCGAGCAGGGCGAAGGCGACTCCTGCGAATCCCGCCATGGCCAGCCACAGCCGGAGAACCTGACAGGACGCCATGCGGGCCGGGCCGGCCGGCGACGCGAGCGAGAGCCGGCGGGGCCGTCGGGCGCCGCGCACCTCGATCGGACCGAAGATCGCGACGAGGAGCGTGAGGACGACGCTGAACATGACCAGCAACGGGATCCGCCAAGCCAGCCACGCGGCCGATCCGGCCTCCGGAGTCGGGAGCACACCCGCCACGTGCAGCGCGGCGGCGAGCAGGATCGCGGCGGAGATGTGCCAGAGGAAGATCGTCATGATCACGGAGTTGACGGCGACCACGGCCGTCCACCGTCGGGTGCGCCGCAACCATCGCTCGGCCCGGTCCCGCAGCAGCAGCGCCATCCCGAACTGCGCGGTGGCGACCGCCAGCAGAGCCAGGCTGGGTGGAGACATGTTGTGCAGCCGCTCGCCCGGCACATTGATCATGCTGATCGGGTACGGGCCGGCGAGGGTGAGCAGGAGCAGTGCGCCGGTCCCGGCGAGCAGAAGCGGCACGGCGACGCGAGGGCGGGCCGGCAGCAGCCCGTCCCGCCAGGCGAAACCCATCTGGTGGACTGCCAGCCAGCCGAACAGGAAGTTGCCGTTACCCCAGAAGTCATTGCCGAGGAGGCGGGCCACATCGCCGGCGGCGACGAGTCCCACCAGCACCGGCGGGACGGCGAGTCCGTACCGGCGGTGGAGGGCGTACATCGGCGGGGTCAGCGCGACCATGATCAGGTAGACCACGAGGAACCACAACGGGATCGAGGCGAGCCAGACCACCGTGCGAACCCGGGCGGGGTCGGCGTCGAACAGGCGAGCTGCCAACGCGCCGCCTCCCAGCACCAGCACCAGGGCCGTGGTCGGCGGGATCAGCCGGCCGCTCCGCCTGATCAGCCACTCCACGGCCTTCCCTCCACGGCGTCGCTCCGCCGCCAGGGAGACGGCGTTGGCGTACCCGCCGACGAAGAAGAACACGGGCATCACCTGGACCACCCAGGTGAGCGGCTGCGCCCACGGCAGGTCCGGCAGCGCCGACCGGCCGATCAGCTCGCCGTGCTCGTCATAGCCGACCACCGTCGCCAGCCAGTGCCCGAGGACCACCGCGACGATCGACACGGCTCGCAGCAGGTCGATGAACCGCTCCCGCGACGGCGGCGTCTGCTCCGCGAGCCGCCGGATCTCTCGCAACGCGGTGCCCATGTCCTGCATCTTCCCCAGCGGACGTGGAGGTACCGGCGGACGAAAGGCGCGGTGAGGGTGGATCATTTCCCCGGCAGTCGCGCCACATCGGATACCGGTCCGAGATGGCGAAGCTTGTCGGGATTGACCACCGAGTGGATCGCCTGGACCACGCCATCGGCGATGTCGAGTTCGACCACGCCGGCCACACGCCCCTCGGCGTCGTACATCACAGCGCCCGGCCGTCCGTTGACCCAGGCCGGCCGGAGGGAGACGCCGAGCATCCGGACCCGGCGGAGCCCGGCGACGAGCATCCGTGCCACGCGCGGCGCCTCGGTCGCCGGCTTCCCGATCGCCTGCGCGTTGCCGCCGCCGTCCCCGTGGAGCACCGCGTCGGGCGCGAGCATGCCGAGCAGGGCGTCCATGTCGCCGCCTGCGGCGGCCTCGAAGAACCTGCGGGTGAGCTCCTGGCCTCGCGCCCGCCGCGCCGGGGGCGGCGGGCTGTCGCGCACCTGCCCCCCAGCGGGGATGCGCTGCCTGGCGCGGGCGAAGATCTGCCGACAGTTCGCCTCGGTCTTGCCGGTGATCCTCGCGACATCCGGGTAGCCGTACCCGAACACCTCACGCAGCATGAACACCGCCCGCTCCACCGGCGAAAGGGACTCCAGCAGCACGAGGAACGCCATCGACAGCGAGTCGGCCAGTTCTGCGTGCTCGGCCGGCCCCGGCCCGTCGGCGGGCACGACGACCGGCTCGGGCAGCCAGTCGCCCACGTACGTCTCCCTCCGCACCCGCGCCGAACGCAGGTGGTCGATGCCCAGCCGCGTCACCGCCGTCGTCAGGTACGCCTTCAGATCGGCGATCGTGGTTCCCGCCTGGCGCGCCCGGGTCAGGCCGAGGAACGCGTCCTGCACGATGTCCTCGGCGTCACCCACGGATCCGGTCATTCCGTAGGCGATGGAGAACAGCAGCGGCCGGTACCCGGTCGCGCCCGTCGCATCCGCCGCCCCGGGCAGGGAATCCCTTCCGCCGACTCGCGTACCGCGGCTCACCTTCTCGCCTTCCCATTCGAGGACGTTCGGCAGGGTATCCGAGGCGCCCGGCCCGCCCGTGCCGCGGCCGCCGGCCGTACGCGCACTGCGCCGACCACCGTGTCCATGGCTTCAGATGTGACACCTCAGGCCCTTGCCGGATCTCCGGTTCGACCGCGGATCGGTCGCGCGGCGGTCACCACCCGATGGGGCCGAGGCGATCGATGAAGGTCCCGGTCGGCCCGTCGGCGTCGATCATCGCGAGCCTCAGGATCGAGTCGGTGCCCTCGGTCACCGTCAACTGGCCGGTGTGATTGTTCATGTCGGTGGCGGCGAATTTGCGGTTCGCGACTTCTCCAGGAGTGGCGACGTTGAACTTGATCTCCGGAAGCGCCTGGGCGTACCGAACGGTGATCATGTTCAGCGCCGCCTTCGACGAGCTGTAGGCGAGCTCGTGCATCTTCGCGACGGGCTGGCCCGGATCGGTCACGACGGCGAAGGAACCGCCTCCGCTGGAGACCATCACCACGCGTGGATGGTCCGCCGCCTGCAGCAGGGGAAGGAACGCGTGCGTGACCCTGACCGGTCCGTACACGTTGGTGTCGTAGACGGAATGAATCTCGTCAGCCGTCGCGTCCGCCGGCGCGACGATCTTTCCTGGCGCTCCGGCGTTGTTGATCAGCACATCCAGCCGGTCGGTGTGCCGGCGGACGAGCCGTACAGCGTCGGCCACCGACTCGTCCGAGGTCACGTCAAGCGGGACCATGACCACGTTCGCGCCCCCGTCGGTCAGCTTGTCGGCGGCCGCCTGTCCTCGACCTTCGTCGCGCGAGCCGAGGAAGATCGTCCACCCCAGTTCCCCGAGCCGCCGGGCCGCCTCAAAACCGAGTCCCTTGTTGCCTCCGGTGATCAGCACCGAGGTCTGTTCCGAGTTCGTCATGCCCTCTTAAGACGGGACGCTCCGCTCGGCTGTGACGCCATGTGACCCACCTCACAGCCAGAACCCCATGAGTCGGCGTGGTCTAGAGCAACGCCGGCATCCGCTCCCCCTTGAGCCGGCCTGTGCGATCTACAGCCTCCTGTGACAAATGCGTCCCGTTCGCACCTCAGGTAAATCACGTGATGACTTAGCCTGGCGATCAGTGGGCAAAGGTAAAAAGCAGGGCGCGGCTGCGTAAGGTTCCGTCATTCGGGGAGCGGTGTCATGAACATCGGCCGAGGAACGCTGGCCGCGACCGCCACCGTGGTGGCGGTCGCGCTCGCCATGGTCGGGTACGTGCTCTCACCTCCGTCGTTCGACCCGGCGCCGCTGCGCGCGTCCGAGGAGTTCCACTCGCTTCCGGCCCAGCCGGTCGCCGAGTCCCAACCGATTCCGGCGGAGTACGCGTTCTCCACGGAAAAGGTCAGCGTGCAGGCGGAGGGAGAGGTGCTGACGGCCACGATCCGGGCGCCCCTCTCCCCGGGGCGGCATCCCGCGATGGTGTTCGTCCAGGGCTCGGGGTCGGGCACCGGCAGCGAGTTCACCTCCCAGGCGAGGTGGCTGGCCGAGCGCGGCATCGTGACCGTCGCGTACGACAAGCGCACGGTGGGGTACTCGTTCCGCGACCGTGACTTCGGGCTGCTGGCCGACGACGCGCTGCGGATGATCGAGCTCCTGCGGGCCAGGCCGGACGTCGATCTGGCGCGCACCGGGCTGTGGGGCGTCAGCGAGGGCGGCTGGGTGGTGCCCATCGCGGCGGCCCGCAGCGCCGACGTGCGATACATGGTGCTGGTGTCCTCGCCGAACGTCTCGCCGCTCCGGCAGGTCGCCTGGGCGCTGAACGAGCAGCTCCTGCGACTGCACGCGCCGACGGGCGCGCGTGACCTGCTGACCCGCGCGATGGGCGGCGTCGGCTTCGACTTCCTCCGCTACGACGGCGTCCCGGCGCTGTCGAAGGTGCGGCAGCCGGTCCTCGCGCTGTACGGAACCATGGACCCCTCGATCCCGTTCGTCGCGAGCACCCAGACCCTCACCTCGGCGCTCCGCGCGGCCGGCAACGACGACTACACGATCCGGTTCCTCGCCGGGGCCGACCACGCGATGCGGATCAACGGCGGACGGTTCGTCTCCGACTACCTGCCGACACTCGCGAACTGGATCAAGGGCCTTCCCGGCACCGCCGGGCAGAAGCCGCCGATCGCGGGCGCGACGCCGGTCCAGCGGTTCGAGGCCAGCGACGTCCCCGCGGCCCCCTGGTACGGCGGCACGACCTTCCTGTGGCTCACGATCTGCCTGGCCGCCGTCGGCTACGTCACGGCCCCGGTCACCGAGATGGTCGTCCGGCTCCGCGGGCGCGACCTGAGGCTGGCCACCAACGCGCACGCCTGGGCCGGGATCCGGCGCAGGATCAGGCGGATGGCCTGGACCGGGCTCGGCATGCTGGCCGCGGTCCTCGCGTTCATCACGCTGATCGTGCTGTTCTCGGTGAACCAGGCCGGGGCCTGGCCCGCGGTGCAGTCCGGGTGGCTGGTCGTGCGGCTGCTGATCGTGCTGATGCTCGCCCAGGAGGTCTCCACGGTCGCGGCCGTGATCGGCGCCCTGCGCGACGGGTGGGAGCCCACCCGCTGGCAGTCGTTCACGCTGGCGTGCGTGCTCGGCGGCACCGGGCTGCTGCTGCTCACCGCCGCCTACTTCGGGCTGTTCGCGTTCCCCTGGTGACCGTTCTCCCGGACGACGCCTCCCGCGCGCTCGGGCGGGCACGCGTAGGCGAGCCAGCGGTCGATCTCGGCCAACGCCCGCTCGCGCACCGGCGCGGGTGACAGCAGCAGGTCGTGCATCCCTCCCGGGATCCGCAGGCACGTGACGTGCGGCCCGATCCTGGTGGACCATCGGGCGATGTGCTCGGGGTCGAGCACGACGTCGGCCGCGTGCGCGTCGGGGACGAAGTCCCGCACCCGCAGGCTGCGGTCGGAGCAGAGCACCAGCACCGGGACGTCGACGCGGAGCCCGGCCCGCAGCCGCCGGTGCGCCCGCCGGATCGCCGCCAGCCACACCGCGTGGACCGGAAAGCCGCCCAGCGGCTTCCACTCCAGGTCGTAGTCCCACTCGCCGCTGTGGTCGCGGTGCAGGCTCGCGCCGTACGCGGTGGCGGCGCCGAGGGGCAGCACGGTCGTCGCGGGGAGCCTGGCCAGGATGCCGCCGAGCGCGTCGGCGGCGCCCCTGAGCGGGGCGGGCACGTTGAGGTCGAAGAACGGGCTGTTGAGGACGAGGGCGTCCACGAGACCGCGGCCGCGCACCCGGTCGGCCCACACGGCGGCGATCAGGCCGCCGGTCGAGTGGGCGCTGATCACCACCTCGTCGTGGTCGGCCCGGATGATCCGAACGGCCTCGTCGATCTCGGGGAAGTGTTCCGTGACGCTGCCGACCAGGCCCCTGGTCTGGTGGGGCAACAGGGAGCGGCCGTACTTGCGCAGGTCGAGCGCGTAGAAGCCGACGCCCTGGGCGGCGAAGTGGTCAGCCACGTGCGTCTGGAAGAAATAGTCCGTGAAGCCGTGGATGTGCAGGACGGCCCGGCGGGCCCCGGGCACGCGGCGCCGTACGAGCGTGGCGACGACCTCGCCCTCGGCGTCGTGGCCCATGGGCAGAACGAGGGCCTCGTAGTCCGTGCCGAGGATGTCGGGGAGGGGGGTCATCGCGACTCCACGGGTCGCGGTGGGACACCGGATCTCTCCGGCTGCAAACCTGGGTAACGCTCCCGGTCCGTGCGGGCGTGATCCGCATTGACCAGGTCAAATACCCGTATCGACTCGCCACGGCGCGCGGGGGCTCCCCCGCGACGACGCGCCGCCGGAGTCAGTGTGATCACGGCCGCATTCCCGGCCGCGCGGTTCTCGATCCCGTCGAAAGCCATGAGCCGAACTTTATTCAGTTCTGTGCGGATACGTCCCTTGGGGTGAGCACGTGCCCTTCGCCCGTCCGATATTTGACCGCGTCCGTGAGCAGGAGCAGCCGAGAACGCCCGTCGGCGCGGCGGCGCTGATCGGCTGGACGGCGCTGTCCGTCGTACTGCCCGGGGCGGCGCATCTGCGCGCCGGATGGAAGCGCACCGGATACGCGCTGCTCGGCGCGTACGCGGTGGTCCTGGCCGTCGTGGGAGCGGTCGCGGTGAACGCGGACGCGCACCTGGCAGGCCGGGCCCTCAACTGGCTCGGCCTGATCACCTTCGTCACCGCGGCCGCCGGGGTCGCCTGGTTCGCCCTGGTGATCCACTCGTTCGTGGTGCTGCGGCCGCAGGGCCTCCCCAGGGCGGCGCAGATCGCCACCGGCGTGGTCGCGGGGACGCTGTCGGTCGCGGTCGCGCTTCCGTTCGCGATGGCCGCGCAGTTCGTTTCGGAGTCCGAGCGGACCATCGACAAGATTTTCGCCGCGCCCGCGGGGCCGCTGTTCCCCGTCGTGCCCGGCGGACGGCTCGCCGCCAGCGACCCCTGGGGCGGCCGTGACCGGATCAACGTGCTGCTCCTCGGCGGCGACTGGGGCAACGACCGCACCGGCATGCGCACCGACAGCGTCAACGTGGCGAGCGTGGACGTCCACACCGGCAACACCGTGCTGCTCGGCCTGCCGAGGAACCTGGAGCACGTGCCGTTCCCGCCGGGCAGCCCCATGGCGCGCCGGTTCCCGACGGGGTTCACGCTGCCGGAGTCGCGCCCCGGCTGGCGCGATGACCTCCTGTTCGGCGTCTGGCAGTACGCCGAGGACCACCCGGAGCTCTTCGGCGGGCGTCGGCACATGGGCGCCGAGACGCTGAAGCAGACCGTCGGCTACATCCTGGGCCTCCGGATCGACTGGTACACCCTGGTCAACATCTGGGGCTTCGCGAAGATCATCGACGCTCTCGGCGGCCTCGTCCTGACCGTGGACAGCGACATCGTGTACGGGAAGTACAACGAGGGCCTGATCCCGGCGGGCACGCGCAGGCTGAGCGGCGCCGACGCGCTGTGGTTCGCGCGGTCGCGCACCAACACCGACGACTACACCCGGATGCGCCGCCAGCGGTGCGTCTACAGCGCCCTGCTCAACCAGGCCAACCCGGCGACCGTGCTCTCCCGGTTCACCCAGATCGCCGCGGCGACCCGGAAGATACTCCGCACCGACATCCCGCGATCGATGCTGGAGGAGCTCGTCCCGCTGGCCGTGAAGGCCAAGAACGCCCGCGTCACCAGCGTGCAGTTCATGCCGCCGCTGATCAGCACGAGCGCTCCCGACTGGGCGCAGATCCGGCTCCTCACCGCCAACGCGATCCAGAAGTCCTCCGCTCCCAAGCGACGGGGTGCCAAGCGCGCGCCGGTGACTCCGGGTGCGCCGAGCCCGATCGGCGAAGGGTGCACCGCCGTCTGACCGCCCCGCTTCAGGCCCGTCTCGGGCTCGGTCTCCGGGCCCGATCTCCGGGCCCATGAGGGGATGTCATCATGGGGTGTCACCCGATGGGCCGGTTCACTTTCCCCTGGACGGTCTCCTGACACGGCATCCGCGGTGAGAGGCGGGGCCGGCACGCTGGTCTTGATCGAGTCCGAGCACAGGGTGGACGGGTTGCCCCGACCGAAGGCGGCGGCGGCCGATCCACTGGAGCCTTGAGGCTCGGCGCTGTTCGACAAGGACGCCACGTTCTGCGCCCAGCCTTCGTCGTTCGGTTCCACCGGGGCGACGCTCACCTCGTACGACCTCACCGGTGACGACATCCGGCACCACCAGGAAGCGGTCCACGTCGCGATCCCCGGCGCAGGTCTACGGCAGCGCCGCCCGCGGGACCTGGGCTTCGTGACGGCGAGCGATTCCTTCCGCAGCAGAACTGTGCGGGTGCAGCAAGCGAACCCTTCAGACGCGGAAGGTGTCCTTGGCCATGCGGCGGACCTTCTCCTCGTCGATCGTGTGCCCGAGGCCCGGCTGGGTGAGCGGCACCGCGACGACCCCGCCGGACGCGCCGACCGGCGGCGTGACGATCTGGGCGCTGCGCGGCGGCTCCGCGACGTCGCTCGGCAGCGTGCACCCGGGCAGGCTCGCCACCGCCACCGTGGCCGCCCGGGCCAGGCCGACCCCGAGCCCGCCCGCGCAGGTGACCTCCCATCCAGCGGCCACCGCCGTGTCGTGCGCGAGCCGTACGGCGGACAGGGAGCCGAACCGCGCGGGGCGCAGCAGCAGCGCCCGGCCCGCCCGCGCGGCCACCGCCTCGTCCAGTTCCTCGACCGAACGCGCCTCGACGACGACGGCCGCGGAGACGCGCTCCTGCAGGTCGGCGCTCGCCGCCAGATCGGAGAACGGCCGCTCGATCGCCACCAGCCCGTACGCGTCGAGCGCCTCGAGCTGGGAGATCTCGGTGTACGCGCGGTGCCCGTCGACGGCGATGGCCAGGCCGGGATAGGCGGCGCGGACCGCGCGCAGCGGCTCGACGTCCCATCCGGGGTGGACGTCCATCGTCACGTGGGCGTATCCGGCGCAGACGTGCCGGTTGACCCGGGCCACCATGCTTTCGAGCGAGCGCTCCGCGCCCAGCCGCACGGTCGCCATCAGGGAGGTACGGCTGCCGCCGAGGGCGTGGGACAGCGGGACGCCCTTCATCCGGGCCCACAGGTCCCAGCAGGCCATGTCGGCTGCCGAGCCTCCGGGAACGCGGCCCAGCTCCGAGGGGTGCTCCCAGTCGACGCCGATCAGGGCGGCGGGCAGGGACTCCTCCAGGGAGGCCCACAGCTTCTCGTGCCCGTCCTCCAGATCGTCGGGCCGCTCGCCGGGCAGCGCGGCCGGGGGCCGGACGACCTCTCCCCAGCCGACCATCCCGCCGTAGTCGGTGATCCTCACCAGGATGCTCTCTGGCCGCCTGCCGTAGGGCAGGGTCAGCCTGAAGAGTTCGAGCTCCCGGACACGCGGCAAGTGACAACCCCCTCCGTTAGACCTCCATGGTGCCCGCTGCGCGGGGGTGCTCGAAACGTCCGGAGGAGACGGCCGCGACGCCGACCATGAGGGCGAGCAGGCCGAAGCACACCACGTAGCTGGCCACCGACCGATGAGCGGCGGTGGAGATCGCCCCGGTCACCGCGACGGCGACGACGGAGTAGACCGACTCGCCGATGGCGAGCGAGGCGCTGTTGGCCCCCTTCTCGGCGGGCGACGACAGCTCCAGGATCAGCACGGACAGCGTCGGATACGTCAGGCCCATGCCGAGCCCGCCCACGCACCATCCGAGGAACCCGACGAGCACCGGCACCGACGGGAACACCATCAGCGCAGTCAGCAGGATCGCCGTCGCGATCAGGGTGGTGCCCGTACGCAGGATCAACCGGCGGTCGCGCGGCTTGCGTCCCTGGATCCACGAGCCGGTGGACCAGAAGAGCGCGCCGCCGGTGAGCGCGAGGCCGGCCTCCGTCGGGCTCAGGCCGCGACCGGTGGTGAGCAGGAGCGGCACGAACACCTCGGCCGCGAAGAACGCGCCCGCCGCGAGGCCGCGGAGAGCGACCACGGCGGGGACGCCGCGCGCCACCCGCAACGTCCCCTTGGGCAGCAGCCGGGGCAGGGCGACCGCGAGGACGGCGACCCCGGTGATCAGGAGCGGCATCGCCCCGGAGCCGCTGCCGTACTGCATGAGCGCGGCTCCGGTGGCCACGACCACACCCCAGACCAGCTTGATCGCGAACTTCCGCGTCCCCGTTCCGGCGGCCTCGGCATCCCCGACGGCCGCGGCCCCGGAGTCGTCGCCGAGGTCAGGGCCGACGGCGGCCGACGTGGTCCGCGTACGACGGTGATCCGCCAGCCCGCGCCACAGGAAGACCGCCGCGGGGGCGGCGAGCAGCGGCACCCCCAGGAAGACCCAGCGCCAGCCCACGTGCTCCACGACCACGCCCGTGATGGCCGGGCCCACCAGTGACGGCACCACCCACGCCGCCGACAGCAGGGAGAACACCCTGGGATGCATCTCGGCGGGATAGACCCGGTCGATCAGCACGTACAGCGCGACGGAGAACATGCCGCCGCCGAGCCCCTGCAGGAACCGTCCGGCGACGAAGACCTCCATGTTCTGGGCGGTCCCGGCGAGAAGCAGGCCGCCGCCGAAACCGACCAGGCCGGTCCACAGCGGCGCCAGCGGGCCGCGCGTGTCGCTCCACCTCCCGCCGACCAGAGTCGCCATCACGCTGGCGACCAGGCTCGCGTTGAAGGCCAGGCCGTACAGCGCCATGCCGTCGAGTCGTTCGGCGACGACGGGCATCGCGGTGGCGACCGCGAGGTACTCGAACGCGATCAGCATGATGATCGCCACCATGCCGATGCCGAGAGCCCTGTAACGCTGCGAGAAGACCGGCGGTGCCGTCATTACCGAATTCACGTCACGGACGTTACAGACGGCCGTATCGTGTCCGAAATCGGCCATTGGACCTAGGCCATATTGCGTTCGACGGAGATGTTGCGCTCGACCCACTGCCCGATGTCCCGGCGCTCGATGGCGGCGGCCATCATGCCGGGGAACGCGTCCGGCGTGCAGGCGAACGCGGGCACCCCGAGCGCCGCGAGCGCCGCCGCGTTCTCGCGGTCGTAGGACGGCGCGCCCTCGTCCGACAGGGCCAGCAGCACGATCACCTGGACGCCGGCCGCCGTCATCGCGGCGACCCGGCGCAGCATCTCCTCGCGGACGCCACCCTCATAGAGGTCGCTGATCAAAATGAAGATCGAGTCCGTCGGCCTGGTGATCAGGCCCTGGCCGTAGGCGATCGCCCGGTTGATGTCGGTGCCACCGCCGAGCTGGGTGCCGAACAGCAGCTCGACCGGGTCGTGCAGCCGGTCGGTCAGGTCCACCACGGCGGTGTCGAACACGACGAGGCTGGTCCGCAGCGACCTCATCGACGCGAGGACCGCGCCGAAGACGCTGGAGTAGACGACCGACGCGGCCATCGACCCGCTCTGGTCGATGCACAGGACCACCTCGCGCTGGACGGCCTGCTGCCTGCGGGCGTACCCGACCAGCCGGGACGGCACGACCGTGTTCCGCTCGGGCAGGTAGTTCTTCAGGTTCGCCCGGATCGTGCGGTCCCAGTCGATGTCGGCCACCCGCCGCGGCCGGTGCGTACGCGCCGACCGGTCGAGCGCTCCGGTGACGGCCGCCCTGGTCCGCTGCGCGAGCTTGGCCTCCAGCTCCGCCACGACCTTGCGCACCACCGCGCGGGCCGACTCGCGCGCCTTCTCCGGCATGACCCGGCTCAGCGAGAGCAGGGTGCCGACCAGGTGGACGTCGGGCTCGACCGCCTCCAGCATCTCGGGCTCCAGCAGGAGGCGGCTGAGGTCGAGCCGTTCGATGGCGTCCTTCTGCATCACCTGCACGACCGTCGAAGGGAAGTAGGCGCGGATGTCGCCCAGCCAGCGCGCCACCCGGGGCGCGGACGCCCCGAGCCCCGCACCGCGCTCGCGCCCGGTCGTTCCCGTTCCGGCGTCGTACAGCGCGGCCAGCGCCGCGTCCATACCCGCGTCGGCGCCGCCGAGCGCGCAGCCCGTGCCGTCCGCGTCACCGCCGAGGACCAGCCGCCAGCGGCGCAACCGCTCCTCCATCACGCCCTCCCCAGGATTTCCAGCACGGTACGGACGGCCGGCGCCGCCCGCTCGTCATCGTGATCCGCCCCGGCGCCCGCTCCCCCGCCGTCGCGTACGACGGACGGGCCGGACCTGACCCGCTCGCCGATCGCACGGCGCTCGGGCGCGTCGAAGGCGCCGAACGTGCGCCGCAGCAGCGGGAGCACATCCACGAACGCCTCCGGGGACAGCCCGGTCAGCCAGCCGTCCACCGCCGCGAGCAACCGGGGGTCGTGGACGAGCAGCAGGCCGCCACCCGACAGGAAGCCCTCCACCCAGGCGGCGGCCCGCGCGGGCGGGTGGCCGAGGGACATCGCCCTGGACATCCGTACCTGGACGTCGTCCGCCATCCGCGCGTCGAACAGGATGCGTACCAGGCGGCCCTCGATCACGCCGGGCAGGTCGCTCCGGTCCGCCACGCCGCGCAGGGTCGCGAGCCAGCGGTCGCGCGGCGCCTGACCGGCCTCCGGGCGGCCCTTCTCTCCCGGTTCGGCGCCCCGGTCATCCTCTCCCGGCCCGCCGAGGCCGCCCTCCGGCCGGGCGCGATCGCCGCCATGTGCCTCGCCGTCCTGGTCGCCAGCCACCTCGGCTTGGCCGTCCGGCCGGCTGTGACCGCTGCCACCCGCTCCGGCATCCTGGTCACGCACAGTTTCGGCACCGTTGTCCGACTCGCCGTGGTCGCCATCACCCGTTCCGGCGTTCGGCTCGTCGTGGTCGGTTTGTCGCGGTGTGTCGTCCAGCAGGGCCACGGCGGCGTGGACGGCGTCGATCTGGGCGACGAGCTGCCGGGCCGGTTCGTCGTCCAACCCGGTGACCGCGGACGGCAGCCCGGCGCAGACGCGCGTCAGCAGCGAGTCCACGATCGCGGCCAGCCCGGTGGAGGGCGTGCCGCGCACGTCGCCGTACCGCTGGGCCCGGATTAGCGCGGGAAGCGCCGCCATCAGGTGCCCGACGTCGCTGTCCAGCGCCGCCCGGTCCCCGATCGCCCGCAGCACGTACGGCAGCGCCTCCGGCAGGTCGGCGAGCAGGCACCGTTCGACCAGGGCGGTCAGGTCGGCGAGCGGCGCCTCCGGGTAGGCGGCCAGCTCGCGCACCCGGGCGGTGGCCGCCGCCTCGACGGTGATCCCCCAGACCGCCGCCTCGATCAGGGCGACGTCGAACTCGGGCCGCCATTCCAGCGTCCACGACTCCTTGAACGTGCCCTTCCCCCTGCTGTCGCGCGGTTCGCCCCACGGGACTCCGATCAGCCGCAGCCGGTGCAGCAGCCGACTGCGATCGAGGTCGAGCGCCTTGCGGAGGTCGAGGTCGTGGTCCCGGCCGAGCGCCTCCGGCTTGAGCCGTACACGCCGCTGCTCCTCCCGCAGGTGCCGCTGCAACGGCACCATCGGGGTCGAGTCGGGCACCCGGCCGAGCCGCTCTCCGAGCACCATGCGGCGCCGCACCAGCTCCGCGGGCAACTCGTCCCCCTCGCACAGGACCGCCCTGACCGCCTCGCTCACCTCGTTCAGACCGGCGAGCGGCCGGTCCCGCAGCGTGGCCAGGCTCTGCGCGAGCCGTACGGCCTCGATGACGTGCGCGGACGAGACGGGCAGGTCCTCCTCGCGGAGCACCTCGGCCGCCCGCGCCAGCCACCGCTCGACCGGCCGGTCCGGCGCGGTGAACAGGTGGTGGTACCACCCCGGGGAGGTGACGCCCGCGCCGTAACCGCTCCAGGCGGCGAGCCGGCCGTGCGTCCAGGGCACCCAGGTCGTCTCGACCCGGGCCTTGGGCATGCCTCTGAGCAGCCGGTCGTCGTCCGACGCCCGCGAGGGCGCCGCCAGCGCGGGGACGTGCCAGGCCCCGCACACGACCGCGATCTCGCGGAAGCCGTCCTTGACCGCCTGCCGGAGCGACCTGCGCATGTACGCCTCGCGGCGGGCCTCGTGCGGATCGGGCGTGTACCCCTCGCGCACAGCGGCCATGGCCTCCGCGATCGCCTCGAAGACCGTCTCGGGCCCGGCCGCGCCGCCCGTCCCGGTCTCGCCCCGCCGCCCACCCGGATGCCCGGTACGCGGCCCGCTCGGGCGCTCGCCGCCGTTCCCCATCGGGTGGTCCGCCGGATGGTCGATCGGATGGTCGAGCCGGTGCTCGACGGCGTCCTCCCACCACCGCTCCGGATCGTCGTAGCCCGCCGCCTCGGCCAGCGCCCCGATCGGATCGACCCGGACGGCCCGCTCCTCCTCGGGGGCCCCTCCCTCACCGGCGGCGAGGGAGTGCGCCGCGGGCAGGTCGCAGAACCGCACCTCCACGCCGGCCTCGACGGCGTAGCGGATCGCCTGCCACTCCGGCGAGAACACGGCGAACGGCCAGAACGCCGCCTTCGCCCGATCGCCCGGCACGTACGCGAGCAGCGCGACGGGCGGCTCCATGCCGGGGTCGGCGGCGAGCGGCACCAGCGCGTCCGCCTCCGGCGGTCCCTCGATGAGCACGACGTCCGGCTTCAACCGCTCCAGGGCGGAGCGCACGGCGCGGGCGGAGCCCGGACCGTGGTGCCGGACGCCCAGAATCGTGGTCGTCACCCCATCACCCGCTCAGACCACATCGCGGCAGGCCCGGTAGAAGTCACGCCAGTCCTCGCGCTCGCGGACGACGGCCTCCAGGTATTCCCGCCAGACCACCCGGTCGGACACCGGGTCCTGGACGACCGCGCCGACGATCCCGGCCGCCACGTCGGAGGGGCGCAGCACCCCGTCGCCGAAGTGCGCGGCGAGGGCGAGGCCGCTGGTCACGACCGAGATCGCCTCGGCCGTGCTGAGCGTGCCGCTCGGCGACTTGACCTTGGTGCGGCCGTCGATGGTCACGCCCGAACGCAGCTCGCGGAACACCGTGACGACCCGGCGGATCTCCTCCAGTCCGGCCGGGGTCTCGGGCAGCTCCAGAGAGCGGCCGAGCTGCGCGACGCGGCGGGAGACGATGTCCACCTCCTCCTCGGCGCTCGCGGGCACCGGCAGCACGACGGTGTTGAACCGCCTGCGCAGGGCGCTGGACAGCTCGTTCACCCCGCGGTCCCGGTCGTTGGCGGTCGCGATCACGTTGAACCCCTTGGCCGCCTGCACCTCCTCGTTCAGCTCGGGGATCGGAAGCGTCTTCTCCGAGAGGACGGTGATCAGCGCGTCCTGGACGTCGGACGGCATGCGGGTCAGCTCCTCCACCCGGGCCAGCCGCCCCTCGGCCATCGCCCGCATGACGGGGCTCGGGGTCAGCGCCTCCCGGGACGGGCCCTCGGCCAGCAGCCGGGCGTAGTTCCACCCGTAGCGGACGGCCTCCTCCGCGGTGCCCGCCGTGCCCTGCACGAGCAGGGTCGAGTCGCCGCAGACGGCGGCGGCCAGATGCTCGGAGAGCCAGGTCTTGGCCGTCCCCGGCACGCCGAGCAGCAGCAGCGCCCGGTCCGTGGCCAGGGTGGCGACCGCGACCTCGACGATCCTTCTCGGGCCGATGTACTTGGGCGTGATGACGCCTCCCGGGTGGTCGGGGTCACCGAGCAGGTAGGTCGTCACCGCCCAGGGCGAGAGCCGCCAGCCGGGCGGCCGCGGCCGATCGTCGTGCTTGGCCAGGATCGCCAGCTCGTCGGCGTACTGGTCTTCCGCGTGCGGGCGCAGAACCGTCACTTGTCCTCCTCGCCTAGCGGCCCGCCGGTCTCGCCGGCGGTGCCGTGTCCGTCGTCTGTCCGTCTCTTCTCAGGGGCGTCGCCCAGCAGCTCTCGCGCCATCTCGTGGCGGAACCGGAGCGTCGCGGTCACCTCGTGGACCTCGGGGAGGTCCGACAGCCGCGCCACCTGGCCGTGGGCCGACGCGTCGAACCGCTCGCCGGCCAGCCGCGCCAGCTCGCCCGCGTTCCACGGCTGGGCCGTCGCCACACCGGCGATCTTGTCCAGTACGGCCCTGGCCAAGGGCATGCCCCACGGCCGGGGGATGCCGCCGAGCATCATGATCATCTGGCCGTCCACCGGATGCCGCCGGACGTACTCCGCCGCGATCCGGGACTGCTCCGCCGGAGGCAGGATCGCGAGCAGGTCGGTCAGCGGCTCGACCTCGACCAGCGCCCGCGCCCATACGGCGTCGCGCTGGAGGATGGCCGCGCGGGTCCAGCCCATGCGGACCTCCCTGGCCCAGTCGCCCACCTCCATGGCCGTGATCTCGGCCGGAGAGAGCCCGAAGTGCTCCGGCCAGAAGGTGAGCGGCGTGTGCGCGACGACCTGCTGCAGCCACCAGCCCCGCTGCCCGCTCCCGGCGGGTGGCCGGGCCCGCACGCCGTCGCGCTCCATCCGGCTGTCGCACGCCTTGGGCGGCCGGGCTTGAAGCCGATCGCCGTCGCGGACGAGCAGGCGTCCCGCGCGCTCGGTCATCCGCGTCCCGAGCCGCGACTCCGGCAGGCGGGTGAGCAGGTCGGCGGCGGCCTGCCGCACCTCGCGGCGGCGGTCGTCGAGCGCCGCCTCGAGGAACGGCTCGTCGGCCATCGTCAGCCCGTCGGCGAGGATGCGGGTGAAGACCGCCCGGTCTTCGGGCGTCTCCTTGTCCCACCCCACCGCCAGTAGCTCCCTCGCCGCCTCGGGATCGCGGGCGCGGAGCGCGGCCAGGTGGGCCCTGCGGTCCCCGCTGGTGCCGAACTCCCACATCTCGGCGGCCCCGGCCCCGCCGGTCGGCTCGTCCCGCAGGTAGGACCAGGCGGAGTTGAGCCCGGCGAGCCACCGGCCACGTGTTCCGGTCAGCACCCCCAGGTGGACCCGGATCGACTGGTCCCTGGCTCCCAGGTCGAGCAGCTTCGGGATGAGCCGCGCCGGGACGCGCGCGCCCCTCTCCGCGGCGATCTCCAGCCACTCCGGCAGCAGGCGCCCCTGCTCTCCGGCGAGGATCCGCTCCAGCCGGACGGCCGCGGCACGGCCGACCAGTGGCCGGATCTCCTGCGGGGCGGGAGGCAGCGGCCGGCCCCTCTGCGGCCGCTGCCCCGCCCGTGCCCGGATCACCTGTACGGCCGCCTGCTCCAGCAGCTCGACCGGAGGCGCGACCGGCGTGTCCGCCCCGCCCGGCGGCCGGCCGCCCGGCACCGGTCGCCGGTCCGTGCCGACCAGCGCGGCCGACACGAGGTCCTCCCATGACGTCGTCCACGTCAGGTCGGGCATCGTGTGCCCGGGGACACCGCTCCCCTGGTCCTTCCGCGCCCGAACCCCGCCGGCCCGAGCCGATCGTTCTGGAACGTCCGACATGGATGGACCATCGTGCCTCCGGTCCCCCGGACCGGAGTCGGGAACGGCGTCCGCCGGGTTCCGCGTCGCCTCGGCGACGGAGCCGTCGCCGTCACGGGTCGCGATCACAGCACCACCACCTGGCCTTCCTCGTCCCACGTCTTCAGCGGCCACAGCCCCCGCGGCGTCCATTCGCAGGCGACCGTGACCGGATGGCCGCCCGACACCGCGAGCAGCCGCCACGGCGTGCCGACCGCCGGGTCGAGCCGCATCCCGCTCACCTCGGAACCGTCCTCGTCATCGGAGCCGGAGTCCTGGAGTCCGGGATCGGCGAGAAGCCAGCCGCCGTCGTTCGCCGGCACCACTCCCGAAAGGACGACGGGCCACGAGTCGGTCCAGGGGTCCTCGGCCAGCACACCCGCCAGCAGGCCGGGCGTCTCGGCGGCGCTCAGGCCGGGCGGCGGTCCGGCATGGAGCCCGCCGTGCCGCCGGGCCACCAGCGCCCGCAGCGGCGCGGCGCCCGGATAGAACGCCAGCTCCGCGTCGACCGTCGTCCCGTTGACCAGTGACGCGTCGAGCGCCTGCCCCACCGGGGCGAACGACAGCACGAGCGCGGCCCGCCCGGTCTCCCTGCCCCGCAGCCAGACGCGGCGGGCGACCAGCCGGTCCTGCTCCTCGTCCCGGCTGCCGATCACGTCCCACCGGTCCCGTACGGCGGGCGACGCGAGCACGTCCTCGCGCGCCACCGGGAACCCGACCCTGGATCGGACCGTCTCGCCGAGCGCGTGTGGCAGCCCGGCCGTGCGGCGGTGCGCCACGGCGAGCAGGTGGACCAGCGCGTACTCCCCGAGGAGGCGGCCGGGCCAGTCCTCGTCGCGCAGCACGCCGGACAGCCGGGTGAACGTGCCCGCCATCCCGGGGACCTGCGCGTCGACCATGCGTTTGGCGAGGGCGTCCCACTCGGCCGGGCCGGTGCGCCGGGCGTCGGCGATGCCCTGCGCGATCTGGTCGGCCAGCCACCGCTCCAGCTCGGACAGGCCCGCCGTGACCCGCTGCTCCCGCTGCGCCGAGCGCCGGTCCGGCGCGGCCCCGGTCTGCGGCTCGACGCCCTCCGGGGTGGCCGCCCGCGCCGCCTTCTCCTGCGCCGCGGCGAGCCGCGACGACTGCTTCTCGGCGCGGTCCCTGCGCTGGTCCATCCACTCGGCGGCCCAGTCGGCGGGCTCGTCCGCGGCCGGCACCCCGTCGGCCGACCAGAGCAGGAGCAGTCCCAGCGCGTGCTTGCAGGGGAACTTGCGGCTCGGGCAACTGCACCGGTACGCGGGCTCGGAGAGGTCCACGCACGCGCGGTACGGCTTGGACCCGCTGCCCTTGCACTCGCCCCACAGCACCTCGGGGGTCACCCCGTGGGCGGACCACTTCGCGGGCGAGCTCACGCCCGTGGCGCCCTTCTGCGACGCCGCGTCCGGTGCCAGGGCAAGCACCTGATCGCGGCTCCACCGTTCGATCACGCGCCGCACAGTAGCCAGCGCCCCCGACAAAACCGGGTCCCCGCGTCCCGCTCGCCTATCGTCCCAGGTCAGCGCGGCGACCAGGACTGATGGGACCTCACGGTCGCATACCCAGAGTTCCGACATAACGGAGGCTTCCGCCCAGCGTGTCATACTCGCGCCGTGACTCCGAGAACCGTACGAACCGCGCTCATGGGCCGTTCCGGCGAGCTCGGCCGGCTGCTGAGCGTGCTGGACGCGGCCGAGGGCGGGCTGGCCGGGGTCGCGCTGGTGGGCGGCGACGCGGGGATCGGCAAGACGCGCCTCGTCAACGAGGTCAGGGACCTCGCCGAGGAACGCGGGTTCACCGTGCTCGCCGGGCAGTGCGCGGAGCTCGGCGACGCCCTGCCGTACCTGCCGCTCGTGGACGCGCTGCGCGGGCTGGCCGAGCCGGACGCGTCCGGCGGCGACGCGCTCGCCGCCTGGCCCGCGCTGCGGCGGCTGCTTCCCGGCGCCGCCCCGGACGCCGCGGGCGCGGCGACGGGCGCGCTCGCCCAGCAGCAGCTCTTCGGCTCCGTGCTCGGTCTCCTGGCGTGCCTCGCGGAGCGCCGCCCGGTCCTGCTGGTGTTCGAGGACCTGCACTGGGCCGACCGCTCGACCCGCGACCTGCTGGTCTTCCTCACCCGGATGCTGCAGCGGGAGCGGGTCGCCCTGATCGGCACCTACCGGACCGACGACCTGCACCGCAGGCACCCGCTGCGCCCGGTCCTCGCCGAGTTGCAGCGCCTGCCGCTGGTCGGCACGATCGAGCTGCCCCCGCTCGGGGACGACGATCTGGCCCGCCATCTCGCCGACGTGGACGGGGCCTCCCGTCAGCCCGTCAGTGTGACGGACGACGTGATCGGCCAGGTCGTGGAGCGGGCCGGTGGCAACCCCTTCTTCGCCGAGGAGCTGCTCACCGCCGCCGCCACCTGTGGCGGCGTTCCCGGCAGCCTGTCCGACCTGCTGCTCTCCCGGGTCGAGGCGCTGTCCGACCAGGCGCGCCATGTCCTGCGGGTCGCGGCGGTGGCGGGCCACAGCGTCGACCACGACATGCTCGCGGACGCCGCCGGGCTCGGTGAGGTCGCGCTCGACGACGCGCTGCGCGAGATCGTCTCGCGCGGGCTGCTGACCGCGGGCAGGTACGGCTACGCGTTCCGGCACGCGCTGCTCCAGGAGACCGTGTACGACGACCTGCTCCCCGGCGAGCGGACCCGGCTGCACGGCGCCTTCGCCCGGCTGCTCGCCGCGCGCGGCGCCCCGGCCGCCGAGCTGGCCCACCACTACCAGGCGGGACACGACCTGCCCGGCGCGCTGCGCGCCTCGGTCGAGGCGGGCCGGATCGCCGCGGGCGTCGGCGCGCCCGCCGAGGCGCACCGGCACCTGGACCGGGCGCTGGAGATCTGGGAGCACGTGCCCGACGCCGAGCGGCTGACCGGCACGAGCGCCGTCCGTGTCGCCCTCTCCAGCGCCGCGGCGGCCGCGGACGCCGGGGAGTACCGCCGGGCGGTCGCCCAGATCCGGCGGCTGCTCCCGGCGCTCGGCGACCCGCTGCTGATCTCCGAGGCCAACGAGCGGCTCGCCTACTATCTGAGCGACTCCGATCTCGGCTCCGGCATGGTGGAGGCGGCCCGCGCGGCCGTGGACGCGCTGCCGGCGGACGAGCCGACCCCCTTGCTCGCCCGCGCGCTCGCGACGCACGCCCGGACCATGTTCACCACCTCCGCCACCGCCGTACGCGACCTGGCGACGCGGGCGCTCGACGTGGCTCGGGCGGTGGGGGCGCGCGACGCCGAGGTCAGCGCGCTGATCTCGCTGGCGATCGTGGAGGAGGCGACGGGCACGATCGAGCGGGTGGTGGAACTGCTCGACCTGGCCGCCGCGACGGGGTCGGACGACCTGTCGGTCCACCTGCGCGCCACCTTCCACACGGCCCGGGTGCGCTACGAGCACGGCGAGCTCGAGGCCGCCGCGCGCCTGGCGGGCGCCGGCAACGAGCTGGCCGCCCGCAGCGGCCTCACCTGGAGCACGTACGGCACGGACCTGCGCTTCCTCAGCTTCCTCATCCGGTACGCGGCCGGCGACTGGGACGAGGCCGAGCGGATCGCGGCCGGGTTCGGCGTGCGCGTCGGCACGCTCGCCGCGGCGCACCTGTCCTCGTTCGCGCTCTTCATCGAGGTCGGGCGGGGCAGCGACGCGGCCGACGAGCGGCTGTCGTGGCTGCGGCCGTTCTGGCGGCCGGACGAGCGCGGCGGCGCGGCCGACTCCCTGGTGACCTACATGGCGGGCGGGCTCGCCGCCGAGCAGGCGCTCTGGCGCGGCGATCCGGAGACGGCGCTGCGCCACGTGACGGCGGTGACGGACGCGCTCGACCCCTTCGACCCGGGACTGATCCGGATCTGCGCGACCGGCCTGTGGGCGCTGGCGGAGGGCGCGGCGCCGGACGACGCGCACGAGCGCGCCGACGACCTGATCGAGCGGGCGCGGTGGGCCGCCGCGAACGGCCCGTACGGCCCGCGCGAGGAGCTGGGTCCCGAGGGCGTCGCCTGGCTGCGGCGCGCCGAGGCCGAGTGGCACCGCGTCCGGGGGACGGCGGAGCCGCGCGTGTGGCGGGAGGCCGCGGAGGCCTTCGGGTTCGGGTTCGTCTACGAGGAGGCGCGGTGCCGGTGGCGGCTCGCCGAGTCGCTGCTGGACGCGGGCGAGCGCGAGGCCGCACGGGCCGAGTGGTCCCACGCCGTGGAGACGGCCGAGCGGCTCGCCGCCGCCCCGCTGCGTGAGGCGCTGGAGACGCTGGGCCGGCGGGCCGGGTTCACCGAGCCGTCACGGCCGGCCGCCGCCGACGCCGACGCAGAAGGCGGCCTCGAGGCGTTGACGGCCCGCGAGCGCGAGGTGCTCGAACACGTGGCGGCCGGCCTGTCCAACCGCGAGATCGGCTCTCTGCTGTACATCTCGCAGAAGACCGTGAGCGTGCACGTGTCCAACATCCTGGCCAAGCTCGGCGTGGCGAGCCGCACCCAGGCGGCGGCCGTCGCGCACGGGCGCCGGGCTGCCGCCGGAGGGTGATGCGCCACACCGCCGATCGGCGCTTCACCCCGTCGCGCCCGCTTGTAACAATGCGACGGTAGCCCCGAAAGAGGAGGTCAACGGTGACCCGCCAGATCGCTTCCGTCATCGGTGGAAAGAACGAGCCCACCGGCTCTCCCTACACGTCCACGAACCCGGCCCGGCCGTCCGAGGTCGTGGCCGCCGTCCCGCTCGCCGACGCGGCGACGTTCGCCCGCGCCTGCCGCAGCGCGGCCGACGCGCAGAAGGAATGGTCCCGGGTGCCCGCCCCGGTGCGCGGCCGGGTGATCGCCTCCGTCGGCCGGCTGGTCGAGGCGAACACCGAGGCGCTGGCCCACCTCGTGACCGAGGAGATCGGCAAACCGTACGCCGAGGCGCTGGGCGAGGTCCGCGAGATCGTGGACACCTGCGACTTCTTCCTGGGCGAGGGGCGCCGCTTGTACGGGCAGACCGTGCCGTCGGAGATGCCGGACAAGAACCTGTTCACCTTCCGGGTCCCGGTGGGCGTCGCCGCGGTGATCACCGCGGGGAACTTCCCGGTGGCCGTCCCCTCGTGGTACCTGGTGCCCGCGCTGCTGTGCGGTAACGCCGTGGTGTGGAAGCCCGCCGAGTACGCGGCGGCGTCCGCGCACGCGCTGTACCGGCTGTTCGCGGCCGCCGGCCTGCCGGACGGCGTGCTGAACGTCGTCTTCGCCGACGGTGCCGCCACGTATGAGGGGCTGGACCTGGCGCTGTCCGAGGGCACCGTGCAGAAGGTGGGCTTCACCGGGTCCAGCGCGGTCGGCCGGAGCGTCGGCGAGCTGTGCGGACGTCACCTGCAGTCGCCCTGCCTGGAGCTCGGCGGCAAGAACCCGATGGTCGTCATGCCGGACGCCGACCTCGACCTCGCGGTCGAGGGGGCGCTGTTCTCCGGCTTCGGCACGGCCGGCCAGCGCTGCACCTCGCTCGGCACGGTCATCGTCCATCGCGACGTCCACGACGCGTTCGTGCGGGCGTACGTCCAGGCGGTGCAGGCGGCGAAGATCGGCGACCCGAACGGCGACGTGCTCTACGGGCCGCTGCTCGACCGCAAGTTCGCCGAGCGGTACGAGGAGTACCTGACCTGGATCGAGCCGCACCACAGGGTGCTGCCCGGGCCGACGGGGCGGATGGAGGGCGAGGGCCTCTTCTACCACCCGGTGATCGTGGACGGCGTGCGCCCGGACGACCGGCTCTTCCTTGAGGAGACGTTCGGCCCGATCGTCGGCGTGGCCACGTTCGAAACGCTCGACGAGGCGATCGAGCTGGCCAACCGGCCGGGCTACGGGCTGTCGTCGTCGATCTACACCACCGACCCGAAGGCCGCGTTCCGGTTCCGCGAGGGCGTCTCGGCGGGCATGGTCAGCGTCAACAACTCGACGTCGGGCGCCGAGGCGCACCTGCCGTTCGGTGGGAACGGCAAGTCCGGCAACGGCAGCCGGCAGAGCGGCGTGTGGGTGCTCGATCAGTTCACCCGCTGGCAGGCGATGAACTGGGACTACTCCGGCCGCCTGCAGAAGGCGCAGATGGACGTCGCCGACATCACCCCCGACCTGGCCTTCCGCCTCTGATCCCGGCGCGGCCCCGGACTCCTTCCGCGGAGTCCGGGGCCGTCCCGGCATGCGGCCGGGACGTCAGGGCGTGGCGTCGGGACCGTGGCGGCCGTCGTATCCGAGCACCCGCATCGCGATCTCCGGGTCCATGGCGGCCGCGAGCAACTGGGCGCGTTCGGCCGCCCGGTCCCTCGCCTCCTCCGCCCGCCTGCGGGCGGCCTGCTGGGCGCGCACCACCGCGACGGCGGCCACGATCAGGCCGACGACGCCGAGGAGTACGAGGAACAGGATCAGCGCGGTCCCCGACGGGACGCCTTCGGCTCTGTCCTCCGTCGCCACGGCGGCGCCGCCCTGCAGGAAGAAGGCCACGCCGAGCAGCGTGAGCACGACGAGCGCGATGACGCCGCCGATGAGCGCCCACAGCAGGCCGTGTGCCCCGCCGCGTCCCTGCCCGGCCGGATGGGCGGCGGGACTGGAGCCGTTCCAGTACGGAAAGTCCGGAATATCCCCGTAGCCGGCGCCATGACCGTTCACCGGCGTCGAAACCGGCACCGCGGCCGGCATCGCGGGAGGCACCACGGCCGGCACGCCGGGCGATGTCTCCTGAGGTTCGTACGACTGCTCGCCCCACGGAGGCGCGAAGGTCGGCGCGCCCGGCATCCCCGACATATCAGGATCCGACGGTCCCGGCGAGTACGGCCGGGCGGCCGCGAGGACGGCCGAGGGCTGCAGCTCCGGCATCAGATCCGGCGAGGGCAGGTCCACCTGGACGGCGCTGTGACTGCGGTGGGCCTCCGCCGCGGCCGCATGGTACGCCTCGATCTCCTCGTAGAACTCGTCCGAGCCGTAGACGGTGCCGTCCACGAGCGGCCCGCGGGTCCGCTCGATCACCGCGACCACGTCGTCGCCGTTCAGCGTCTTGTGGTGCTCCAGGGCGTGCGCGACGCTGAGCACCTCGCGCCGGTTCTCGCGCAGCAGCGCGGCGGTCTTCTCCAGGAGCTGGTTGAGGTTGAACTCGATCCGCTCCGGGAGCATGTCGGGTGTGAGCTCCTTCCCCTGCGACCGCGGCGTGCCGGTGAAGCCGATCCCGCCGCCCTGGCCCGGGGCCTTCTGCGCCCGTCCCTCCCTGATGCCGAGGTCCTGCAGGGCGGGCAGCGACGCGACGCCGACGCCCATGCCCCAGTGCGCCTCCATCAGCCCGGTCAGCAGCGTCGCCGACTGGAGGTCGCTGGAGACGCCCGAGGAGTTGTCCTCGCCGAAGAACATCCGCTCGCCCGCGAGCGAGGCGAGAGAGACCATGATGTCCGCCTCGTACTCGGACTTCCAGCGGGTGAACTGGTCCTCCGGCTTGATGCTGGACACCATGCCCAGATAGTCGGCGCCCTTCTCGATCGTGGCGAGGTCGATCTCCAGGTGGTGCCGCGTGCGGTACGCGACGACGGCGTGGCACGCCTCGTGCACGGCCACCGCGTGCCGTTCCCGCTCGATGTACTCCACGTCCTCCGGGGGGCCGAGCTGCTTGAGCCGCTTGGCCCGCATCACGTCGGACCAGGTGATCATGTCCCTGCCGTCCCTGATCGCGGTGATCAGCGACTCGTTGACCAGGTCCTTGATCGTCGCGCCGGTGGCGTACGGAGTGATCGTGGCCAGCTTGTCGATCTGCTCGTCGGTCAGCTCGTGCCGCACCTTGCCGAAGTAGCCCTGGTAGGTGCGGATCCGGCCGTCCTTGGAGGGGTAGCCGACCTTGTAGATGCGGTCGATGCGGCCGGGGCGCAGCAGCGCCTCGTCCAGCGCCTCCGGCAGGTTGGTCGCCATCATGATCAGGATCCGGTACTTCGGCGGCGGCTTGGGGCGCATCCCGAGCAGCCGCCGCACGTACCGGTTGACGAAACCGCGCGGCTTCTTCAGGCCGGAGATCTCGGTGAGCAGCGCCTGCAGCGTGCCCATGCCGCCACCGCCGCCCATGCCCGCGCCGTACACGAGGCGGCTGACGAAGGCGCCGGTCCTGGACCTGGGGGCGTCCGCCGCGGCCCGCTCCCGGCCGCCGCCGAGCGCGCCGCGGCCGAGCAGCCACCGGGTCTCCTGGTCCAGGTAGGCGAAGCCGTTGCATCCCGCGTTCTCGAAGGGCGCGGGAGCGGTCCGGCCCCACCCCCCGCCGGGGCCGCCCTGCGCGAGCGCGCCGCGGTTGCCGAGGGAGTCGGCCTCGTCGAAGAAGACGATGACGCCGCCGTAGCGGAGCGCCAGCTTGCGCAGCTTGCGGAACAGCGACTTCACCTTCAGCACGCCGACGCCGAAGAACATGTTGATGAACGCGCCGGGGTCCACGAAGACGTACGGCTTGCCGGTCGAGCCGGCGACCGCCTCGGCCATGAGGGTCTTGCCGGTGCCCGGAGGGCCCCACAGCAGGATGCCGCTCGGCACGTACCCGCCCCGGGCCTCGATCTCGTCGGGTCGTTCGAGGAAGACGATGTTCTCCTTGACCCGCTCGACCACGTGGTCCTGGCCCCACACGTCGGAGAACCGCGTCTTGATGTCGTCGGGGAAGTAGACGTCCACGCCGCCGCGCGACAGGAACCAGAAGATCGCGGCGAACTGGCCGACGGCGAGCAGCATGTAGAGGACAACCTGCAGGACCGTCGGGAGGTACCCGATCGCCTGCGCCGGAGCCTGGATCAGCGCCTCGAGGGGCGAGACGTCCCCCAGCCTGCCCAGCACGACGGCGACGACCCCGATCCAGATCGCCCACTTCACCGCGCGGGCCAGCCGGTAGCGGGTCCAGTCGCCGAACCGGCGGCGGGTCCACCGGTTCCACCCGCCGAAGACCTTCTCCGTCCAGAACCGGTGGTACGCCGCGGAGCGCTCGCTGATCAGGAAGTGAAGTTGCCTGACCGCCTCCAGCCCGGCCAGCCACAGGATCCAGGCGGACTCGCGGGCGGTGACGGCGATCGCCTCCGGGACCGTGATGATCTCGCGGAAGGCGCCGACGGTGTTCAGGACGAGGACGCCGAACAGGACCGCCAGCAGCAGCAGGAACTTCACCCGGTCCCACAGCGGGAGCCGCTTCCTGGTGAGCGGGTCGCGGTCGACGGGGCCCGAGCCGGGTTCGCGCAGCCCCTCGGGCCGATGTGCCGTGTTCATCTGAGGGGCTCCTTCATGAGGTGACGCGCCCGACCTTGAAGGACCGTGCGACCAGGTCGATCTCCTTGGCCCGCTGCTTGTAGCAGGCGGCCGTGCAGCGGATCAGCAGCGTGGACACGTGGCTTCCGTCGGCGGACAGGTAGGCCGTCTCGTCGAACGTCTGGACCGGCCCGCCGAGCAACCGGTAGTTGAAGACCGTCCGTATCCCGCGTATGCCGTCCCGCATCGGCAGCACCTGGTCGCTGAGTACCTCGAAGCCCTTGAACGGCGAGGCCGCCGACGATTCGAACTGCTGCCGCGCCTCCTCGCTCACCGCGACGGGGAGCCCGGAGGAGTTGCGCAACGTGTTGAGCGACGCCTCGTCGCGCTGGGCCGGGGTGAGCGTCTGGACCTTCGCCATCACGAACGGCCGGTCCTCGGCGACGGAGCCGGGAATCAGGAGATGGTCGGCGGAGGGCGTGGCGTGGGCGTCGAACCCGACCGTCCAGGTGAGCTTCTTCTGCAACCGCACGGTCTCCGACTGCGGGTCGCCGAACAACTTGCCGTCGAGCGAGCCCTGGTCGACCTTGCGCCACGCCGAGGGCACCTTGAAGTACGTCGCCCCGGTGTCGTCGCGCACGTACGTGTACGCGGTGCCCGCGCATCCCGACAGCCCCGCGACCACTGCGGAGGCTGTCGTCAACGCCACCATTCCACACCAAACCCGCCGATTTTCCACCAGGGCCCAACCTCCACTTGCGGGTGTACGAGGTACCAGCGCCCGCTTTCGGTAGTAGTGCCCGGTTTCGCTGTTATCCATCTCGTGATGACCGGCGATCATCCGCGAAAAAGTGCCCGAATATTTCCCATATCGCGGCTTCACCTGTTATCGAATGCCATGCCGGGAAAACGATGACTTGATCACGTAACTCCCGATGACTGATCGCGTGAGATAGTGCTGTCCATCGGGGAGCCCGGCGAAAATCCACCTATCGCCAGCGCGCGAAGTGACCAAGGATAGAGGGGTCGGGGGTGCCGCCCGCCGGACTCGCCCGCAGACGCACTGCCGACGGACTTGGAGCACTTCGATGAGCGACAGCGTGGACGACCTTGACCGTTGGGCTCGCGGACTGGAGATCATGAAGCGCGTGAACGGGTGGGACCATCCCGGCGAGGCGCCCGGCGAGGCGCCCGGCGAGTTCTTCGGCATCACGGTGGAGCATCTGTTCGCCGAGATCTGGGCACGCGACGTGCTGTCGGTCAGGGACCGGCGGCTGCTGCTGCTCGGGTTGCTCGTCGGCGAAGGCCTCGACGACGCCCTGCGCGTCCAGCTCGACACCGCGTTGCGCACCGGGGAGCTGACCCCCACCGAGCTGCGCGAGGTCGTCGTCTTCCTGACCCACTACGCCGGCTGGCCGCGCGGCACCCGCCTCAACGCGCAGGTCGAGGAGCTGATCGAGCGGTCCACCAGCGGCTGATCCCCTTTCCGCCCGATCCGCCCGCCGGACGTCGGCGGGTCCGCCCGGCATGCCGTACCGGTTCACGGCCGCATTTCCTTTCAGAAACCGGATGATGTGACGATCTCCGCCTTTATCCGGTCGATGCAGCAAATTACCCGCCGCGGAAACCGCCACTGCCGCCGGGCGACACCCCTCGCCTCCTTGACTGAAAAGCACCGGGGCGATCGAATGCGGGACAGGCGCACGACGATGCGCGATCACCGATCCCAGGAGGTCACCTCGATGGATATCAGCTACCACGAAACCCAGGATCGCCTGACAAATCGCATACGCGCACACAAGATGTTCGGAAACTTCGACATCACCGACTGGATCGACGATTTCGTCGGCCGCCGTCCCCGGACGAACATCCTCGACCTCGGATGCGGCGACGGGAACCACATCGACCTCTACCTGCGACATGTCGGCGAAACGGGCACGGTCACCGGTGCCGACCGGGACGCGGCGCTGATCGATCGCGCCAGGAGCCGCTATTCCGACGCGAAGAACCTGACCCTGCGCGTCGGCTCGATGGACGAGAAACTCCCCTTCGAGGACGGCGCGTTCGATCTCTGCATGGTGACGTTCGCCATCTACAACGCGAAAGACGCCGAGTACACACTTCGCGAACTGCACCGAGTTCTCGGCAAAAACGGCGAGCTCGTCATGATAGGCCCCACCGCCAACAATGTGGCGGAGCTCTACGAATTCAACGAGAAGGTGACCGGGAGAAAAGCGGACGAGAAGACACTGCGCCGGTCGGAAAGGATCGTCAAGGAGTTCCTGCCGCTCGCTCTGGGCATGTTCGGCTCCGTCCAGGGGGAGGTGATCAACTCCGTGCTCACCTTCCCGAACAGCGAGGAGTTCCTCCGCTACTTCTGCTCGACGCTGCTGTACGAGGAGATCGCCGAGCGCGAGGGCCTCTCACTCGACGATCTGAAGGCGTACTGCCCGCCGAGCGGGGCGATGCCGGTGTCCAAGGAGATGGTCGCGGTGGTGGCCACGAAGTCGTCCTGAGCGGCGCCGCATCCCGTACAGATCCAAGGAGACACCGTGATCAACTGGTCAGAACAGCGACTTCTGGTGGTCGCCCCGCATCCGGACGACGAGCTGCTGGGCTGCGGTGGCCTCATCAACATGGTGAAGCGCTCCGGAGGGCAGGTATACGTCCTCTTCGTCACCGTCGGCGACACGCGGGACTACTCGCAGACAGGACACTCCACCGCCTCTGAGCGCGAGCGCGAGATCGAGGAGGTCGTCAAGCACTTCGGCTTGGACGGCCACCACATCGCGCTTTCGGGCAGCGAGTACCACCTGCGACTCGATCATCTGCCACGGCAGCGGCTGATCGACCTGATCGAGCGCGACTGCCCGCTCTCACTCGCCGAGATCCACCCCTCCGCGGTCCTGCTGCCGGAGATCACCAGCTACAACCAGGACCACAAGGCCGTCGCGCACGCGGGGATCACCGCGCTGCGGCCGAGCCCGCGGAACGAGCGCCACCAACCGCACATGATCCTCATGTACGAGGAGGTGGCCGACGGCTGGAGCGGCGAGAGCATCTCCCCGCGGAACTTCTACGTCGGCATCGAGCCGACCGACCTCGACCAGAAGATGGAGGGCCTTCGCCTCTACGCGAGCCAGTGGCGGACGCACCCCCACACGCGTTCGGAGGAGGCGCTCCGCGGCCTCGCCGCCGTTCGCGGCGTCCAGTGCGGAGAGCCGCTGGCCGAAGCCTTCAACTGCCTCCGGTTCACCGCCTGAGGCGAAACGATCACGGCCCCGGCCGGCCCGCGCTCTCGACAGGAGTCGCGGTCCGGCCGGGGCCGCGGCCTTGTGACTTTGGGACTAGTCTGCCGTCATGCCCACCGCTCTCATCACCGGCGCGACCGCCGGCATCGGCGCGGCCTTCGCCCGCCGCCTCGCCGCAGACGGCTTCACCCTCGTGCTGGTCGCCCGCGACCAGGCCCGGCTGACCGCGTCCGCCGCGGAGCTGCGCAAGCGGTATGGCGTCGCCGTCGAGGTGCTGCCCGCCGACCTCTCCCTCGACGAGGGCGTACGCCGGGTCGAGGAGCGGCTGGAGCGCGGCGTCGACCTGCTGGTCAACAACGCCGGCTTCGGGCACCCGGGCGCGTTCCTCGAGGTCCCGGTCGCCGACGAGGTGACCATGCTGCGGGTCCACTGCGAGGCCGTGCTGCGCCTCACCCTGGCCGCGCTGCCGGGGATGCGCTCGCGCGGCCGGGGCTACGTGATCAACGTGGCGTCGGTGGCCGCGTTCTTCACCCGAGGCACCTACAGCGCATCCAAGGCGTGGGTGGTCAACTTCAGCGAGTCGGCCGCCGCCGAGATCCCCGAGCCGAACGTGCGCGTCATGGCCCTGTGCCCCGGATTCGTCCGCACCGAGTTCCACCAGCGGGCCTCGATGGACACCTCCGGCATCCCGGGTTTCCTGTGGCTGTCGGCCGACCGCGTGGTGGACGAGGCGATGCGCGACCTCGCCCGCGGCCGGCGGGTCAGCGTCCCCTCGGCGCTCTACAAGGCGATCGTGTCGGTGGGCAAGCTCGTCCCGCGGAACCTGGTCGGGCAGGTGTCGGGCCGCCTCGGGCGCCGCTGACCCTGCCGCTGCCCCTGCCGGTCACCCGGGCAGCCGCGCGGGTATCCGGTAGACGGCGTAGTCGCCGGAGCGGAACCGCAGGTTCGCCGCGTCCCCGATCGGCGGCGACCGGCGCTCCTCGACGACCAGCCAGCGCACCCCGAAGCGGTCGCGCAGGTACTGGAAGGCCGCCGGCGACGGGCGGCGGAAGGCCGCGTCGTTGAGCCGGAGCCGCTCGGCGTCCCAGAACGGCAGCCGCGGCACCGACTCGCCCGGCCCCCACAGGTCCATGTTCGTCGGCGTGTACGCCCAGCCCTCCACCAGCGCGCGCCGTTCCGACAGCGCGGTCACCCAGAAGTGCCGGCTGTCGCACGGGTCCTCCCGCCCCCAGACGCAGTGCGCGTTGGTGGCGACGAGGTCGTCCGGCCGGGAGTGGGCGCGCAGCCACCGCCCGGCGGCGAGCGCGCCGCGCGGCACCTTCTCCCGGTCCGGGTTGACCACCCGCCGCGCGGCCGGGTCGGTCCCACCGGCGTCGCCGAGTGCGAGGACGCGCGCCTGCCACGCTCCGGGCATGCCCATGGCCGCGACCACGGACAGCGCCAGCGACCAGGCGCGGACCCCGCGGCGGCGCAGCACCAGCGCGGCACCCGCCACGAGCGCGGCGACGGCGAGCGCTACGGCGAACGGCAGGTACAGCGCGGCCTCGGGCCGCCCCGGGCCGAGCGGCACCGTGACGCCGCACAGCACCCGGATCAGATACGCGGCCAGCAGCCCGGCGGCGACCGCGCCCGCGATCGCGAGGCGCGACGGCCGCTCTCTCCTCATCACCGTGAGGAACCCGTACGCCGACAGGATCGCCAGGTACGGATAGACCGACTGGAGGAAGTACCCCTCGTCCAGGTAGCTGCTGCCGAGCAGCAGCACCGCGCCGACGCCCGCCGCGCACATGCCGGCCATGAGGGCGACGGACGGCCGCGCGAGCAGCCGGGGCCGGCCCAGCAGTCCGGCGGCGCCGCACCAGGTGACGGCCCAGCACAGCAGGTAGACGGCGGTCATCCCGGCGAGCGAGGCGGCGCCGGGCTCCACCGCGTGGCCCAGCCCGGCCACCATCACCCACGTCGTACGCGCGATCGACAGCGGCGCGACCATCATCCCCTGCCGCGTGCCGCCGTACAGGACGAACTGGGCGAACGCCATGAACGCGGCGGTCATGGCGAGCGCGCCGAGCGCGGCCCACGGCGGGCGGCGGTCCCGGACGGCTCGCACCGCGGCCACCACGACCAGCCCGCCCAGCAGCAGCGGCAGGGGGGTGGCCTTGGCCCCCATGACGGCGGCGAGCAGGACCGCCAGCAGCACCCAAGCGCCCCGACCGCCGCGCCCCTCCAGCAGTTCCGCGAGCACAAGGACGACGGCCGCCGACAGCAGCGCCCCGAACATCTGCGACGGGCTTCCCCACCCGCTCGGCTGGAGGCCGTCCCACAGCAGCAGCCCGTTCGTGTTGCCGTACAGGCTCGGCATGGAAACGAGGAGCGTCCCGGCGACGGCCAGCGCCGCGGCGACCCGCGAGCCGGTGACACGGTGGCCGATCGTCCCGGTGAGCACGGCGAACCCGGCCAGCATCGGCAGCACGGCCAGGCGATACAGCAACACCATCGGCTCGACGCCGGTGACCCAGCTCGCCGACGCGAGGTGGGCGTACACGAACCAGTGGGAGAGCAGCGGCTCCCCGGCGACCATGGGCACCTGCGGCGGCATGTGGTGCCGCAGCTCACCGATCAGGGCCAGGTGGAACGGCATGTCGAAGAGGGACGTCCCGGCCTGGGGCCAGGTCAGCCCGTTGGCGGCGAAGAAGCTCACCGCGCTCCACACGGTCAGGTACGCCATCAGGAGCGCGAGGAAGCACGACCACCAGCGCGGGGCGGCGGCTCCTCCGGACGGCGGTCGCCTCCAGTGGCGACGCAGCCGAGGGACGGCCAGGAAGGCGAGGTAGACCGCGGCCGGCCAGGTGAGGACGAGCAGCGGCTCTCCGACGGCGCGGGCCGCGATGTAGGCGGGCACCTCGATCGCGTATCCGAGCGCGACGCCGAGGGCGAGCTCCTCCCCCGGCGTGCGGACCGCCCGGGAGCCGTCCGCATCGAGGCGGTCCGGGGCGCGGCCGTCCGAGCCGAGGCGGTCCGGGCCGCGGCCCTCAACCGGTGCGTCCAAGCGTGAGCCGTCCGGACCGGGTCTGTCCGCGCCGGCTCTCCGCAGGGCACGGCCTCCTCGTCGGCCGGCGTCGCCTCCCACGGCGACCTGCTGGGCGCGCGGTACCGCCCCCAGCAGCGCCCGGAGCAACAGGACGCCGGGGAGGGCGAGGCCCAGCGACAAATAGAGCCCGAAGGCGACGAGGTCACGGGACGACACACCGTTGAGCCGTAACACAGCGGCGGTGAAGACGAGGGCGAGCGCCCCGGGCGCCCACCGGGCCAGGCGGGATCTGCGATGCCGTCCGGCGCGCCTTCCCCCGCCTGTGGACGGGCCCGCCGCGATGGTCCTGACCATGCGGAGAGTCTGGCGGCGGGCCCGCCGCCGCGCCGCCGTCTTTGCCAGCACTTCACCCGCCTGCCGGGGAGCGCCACCCACCGCACGCTGAACGCCGTCATCGCGTCCCGGTCCGCCGCCGGACCGGAACGCGATCAGATCTGCCCTGCTTGCGGCGCGCGCCGAAGAACGGCGCGGATCAGAGCAGCTCGACGTTGAAGCCCCGGCAGCGGTTCCGGGTGTCGAAGACGAACCCGGCGGCCCGCTGGACCAGGTCGTAGTCGAAGCAGTCGTGGTCGGTGAGGACCACGACCGCGTCCGCCCGCGCCAGCTCGTGGTACGACGCCTCGGCGATCTCGATCCCCGCCGGCAGCAGGCCGAGATCGACGTACGGGTCGGCGGCCCGCACCTCCGCACCGAGCTTGGACAGCTCGCGGGCCACCTCGATCGCCGGGGACTCACGGCAGTCGCCCGTATTCTTCTTGTACGCGAGGCCGAGCAGGAGCAGCCGGCTGCCCTTGACCGGCTTGAACCGCTGGTTGAGCGCGAGCGTCAGCCGGTGGACGACGTGCTCGGGCATGTGGTCGTTGACGTCGTTGGCCAGCTCGACGAACCGGAAGCTGTGCCCCAGGCTGCGCTTGACCTTCCACGACAGGTATGACGGATCGATCGGGAGGCAGTGCCCCCCGACGCCCGGGCCCGGGGTGAAGCGCATGTAGCCGAACGGCTTCGTCGAGGCCGCCTCGATGGCCTCCCAGACGTCGATCCCGAGCTGCTGCGCGAAGATCGACAGCTCGTTCACCAGCGCGATGTTGACGTGCCGGAACGTGTTCTCCAGCAGCTTGCACAGCTCGGCCACCTGGAGCGACGACACCGGAACGACCTGCTCGACGACGGCGCCGTAGAAGTCGGCGGTCCGGGCGAGCGAGGCGGCGTCGAGACCGGACACGACCTTCGGCGTGTTCTCCAGCCGCCAGCGCGGGTTGCCCGGGTCGATGCGCTCGGGGCTGTAGCCGAGGAAGAAGTCCTCCGGGGCGCGCAGCCCGGACCCCTCCTCCAGGATCGGGCGCAGGTACTCCTCCGTCGTCCCGGGATAGGTGGTGGACTCCAGGATCACGGTGGCGCCGCGCCGCAGGTGCGGGGCGATCGCCTGCCCGGCGGAGGCGATGTGGCGGAGGTCGGGCGCGCCCTCGCTAAGGGGCGTCGGCACCGTGATGACGCAGACGTCGAACCCCTCGGCCTCCGCGTAGTCCACCGCCGCGCGGTACCTGCCGGAGTCGTGCGCGGCGGCCAGCACGTCGTCGCCGATGTCCTCGACGTAGCTCTCGGCGGCGTTGAGGCGCTTCACCCGCCATTCGTCGAGGTCGATCCCCACGACGTCGAACCCGGCCTCGACCGCCCGCATCGCGAGCGGCAGGCCGACGTATCCCTGGCCGATAACGACCAGCTTCTCTCCCACTTCCCAGAACCCCCGTCATTTCCGGATCAGATGTCCCGACTCTAGAAGTCGGGACATCCCGAACCGCCGAAGGCGGATTCGGCGTGTCGCCTTCCAAGCCCGGCGTCGGGGCGGCCCGTCGTCGTAATGTCGCCCCGCTTACAGTCGCGGTCGACTTTCGAACGAAAGGGCTGCTTGGCGAAAGAGGAAAATACTCTTCGCGTTCACCGTCCCGGCTCTTCTCATCGGTCAGCATCCGATCGCCGCCGCAGTTCGCCGATACCTGCCCCGGTGCCGAGATGCCACGACTTTTCCCCGGCGACATCGTTCGTTTCCACGGCCCCGCGGTGGTGCAGCTTTCCGCCGGCACACGGGCCTCCGAGGGCCTCGCCGGCCACAGCCGAGGCGTCTTCCGATCACGGGTAAATTCCCGGCAACTCACCTGACGCTCTTCGGCAAAAAACCATGGGGCGCGCGGGACCGTTGATCGGCTTCGCCGTAAATTCGAACGGTTACCTGGTCGCTGCACCCGCAGGTTCCCGTCGCCCCCTTCAGGCGAGGCAGCCGATGTGTCCCCACAGGTGGCGCCCGTCACGGCCGATGTCGCCGGTCGGCGCCCCGCCGCAGCGAGGGGGTCACAGGATCGCCGTGCTCTCGCCGGACACAGATCACGCCGAACAATACGAAAGCGCGAAACGAATGAAGCGAGTTGCGATAGTGCAATCGAATTATATCCCCTGGAAGGGATATATCGATCTCATCGCCCATGTCGACGAGTTCATCCTGCTCGACGACGTACAATACACCAACAGAGATTGGCGTAATCGCAACCGCATAAAGACGGCCACGGGACCCATATGGCTCTCGATTCCCATCAGGCACGGAAGCCGGAGCCAGCTGATCAACGAGGCGACCGCCACCGACCAGTCCTGGTGTGTCAAGCACTGGCGAGCACTCACGCACGCCTACCGGAGGGCCCCCTACTTCGACGAGTACGCCACGATCATGGAAAAAATGTACCGCGAATGCCCAGGAGACAGGCTGTCCGACATCAACAGACACTTCCTCGAAGGGCTCTGTTCGATCCTCGGCGTTCAGGCCAACCTGCGTCAATCCACCGACTACGACGCAATGGGATCCAAGACCGAGCGTCTCATCGACCTGTGCCGGAAGTCGGGAGCGACCGGATACGTTACCGGCCCGGCCGCCCGAGCCTACCTCGACGAAACCCTCTTCAAAAATGCGGGAATCGAGGTTCAATGGTTCGATTACTCGGGCTATCCCGAGTATCCGCAACTCCACCCGCCCTTCGACCATCACGTGAGCGTCGTCGATCTCATCTTCAGCACGGGGCCGGACGCCAGGAGATATCTGAAGTCCGCCGCCGCAGGGCCCGGTGAGGCGTCGTCACTCCAGCCTGCGCTACCGCACGCGCCCGCCTGACCCAGATCTTTCATGATCTTGATGCAGCGGCTGTAGATCGAGAGCAGCACTCCGGTGGTAGTTCTCGATCACGTCTCGTGAACGGCCTGCCGCCGGCCATGGCTGATCCGGGCGCGGGCGTGGTGGGGTCTCGCCCGGACCAGCGCAGCACCTTGGCGACGTCGCCATCGATATCGAGCGCAGGCCTGCCATCGGCGGTGGAGCGAGGGTCACGGCGGCCTCGATTGCACGACCTCTGCCGCGGCACCTGACGATCTACAGCTGCCCTGTCTTGATCGCTGGTCGAAATCGAGTCTTGCCGGAGTCGCGGCCGCGCGGCCCCTTGCTCTCTTCACCCAACCGACACCGCGCGCGGGTTGCGACCGATCACCGATCGCCCGATCCGCCTCCCGCGTGCGCCCCGACGCCGACAGCGGAGGCCGCGACAGCGACCGAACCGGCCTGCTCGGCACGCTCCCGCACAAGGTAGGTCGGCCGTCCCGTCCCGCTGCTGTGGATGCGGCCGATGTACTCCCCCAAAACCCCGACGGCGATGAGCTGGGCGGCGGAAAAGAGCGCCACCATCGAGGCGATGGTGGTGAATCCCGCGACCGTGGTCTCTCCAGTGGCGAAACGCCATAGAACGGACGCGCCCAGCAGGAGCCCGAAGATCCCGACGAGGAATCCCAGATAGCTCGCCACTCTGAGCGGTGCGGTGCTGTAGCCGAGCAACAGGCTGACCGCGTGCCGGATCAGCAAGCTCGGGGTGTAGTTGGACCGCCCGTGACGACGCCGGTCCATGTGCACGTGGACGAAGCCGGTCTGAGTCGTCGTCCACGACAAGGCCACGTCCACGGAGAAGTGCGGCCCGGACAGTTCCTCGAACCCCTCACGCAAGCGGGTCCGGAAAGCGCGGAACGCGCTGATCACGCGGGCGCTGCGCACACCCAGCATTCCGGAGATGCAGGTCTTCAGCGCCCGCGAGCCGAGGTTGCGGATCGCCCCGTGCTCCTCCTCGTGCGCGACGCCGTACACCAGGTCGAGGCGGTCCCCTTCGAGCGCGGCCAGCATCAGCGGAATCTGCTCCGGTGGGTGTTGCAGGTCGTCGTCCATGGTGACGATCACGTCGAAGCGCGCCTCCCTGATGCCGGCGATCAGCGCGTTGTGCTGCCCGTAATTGCGGGACAGATGGATCGCACGGACGGCGACGATCTCCCGGGCCAGGCCGGAGGCCACGTCCCACGTGTCATCGGGGCTTCCATCGACGACAAGGATGACCTCGTACGGCACCGAAAGATCCCGCAGAACCGGAACGAGCCTCGCCAGCAGCGACGGCAGGGTTCCCGCCGAGCGGTAACACGGGATGACCACCGACACGGACATTAAATCCCCCGGTTGTTTCGCATTGGCCGACTACGATCCACTCACATGCGAAGGCGCGGATGCCTCAACCCCGCTTGACTTCGAAGAGCCCCCACCGCACGCGTCCGGCAGTCACTCCGGGATCAGCTCCACAAAGAGGCGGATCACGGTGCCGTCGAGCGTGCGGAGCCGCACGCAGTTGTCCCGGTTGAAGCACCGGCCCCGGACGATGTCCACCATTCGTCCGACCGACATGATCTGGTCCGGGTCGAGGTACGCCAGTTCCTCGAACTCGCTGGTCGTGTGTGCGGTGGCCTTGTCGTGATCCTGCTCTTTCGGAGTGAGCGCGTTCGCGCACAGCAGCGGCCACGAGCGCCGGACCAGTTCGATGGCGGCATCCTCTACCTTTCGATAGAGCGAACCGCCTGTGTCGTGCGGGTGGACGGGAACCTCCTCCTGCGCGAGCACCGGCCCCGTGTCGACTCCTTCGTCGACCAAGTGCAAGGTCGCACCGGCCGGTGTGCCGTCGATGATCGACCAGATCGCCGTCCGCCGCCCCCGGTTGTACGGGAGCAAAGACGGATGGAGGTTGACGATCCCGCGCGGAAACGCGTTGATGAGCTCTGACGTGAATATGTGCCCGAAATACAGGGACATGCCCAACTCCGCTCCGAGCCCCGCGATGCGGCGCACGGTCTCCCCGTTCTTGAGCATGTCCCCGGTGAGGATCAGGCCCGCCCGCTCCAGGTCGGGGAAGAGACTCCTGATCTCGTCTGCCCGACGCTGCTGCCCGGGACCGTTGAGGACGACCGCGGCGACCTCCGCGTCAGGCCTGCCATGCAGCCAAGTCGCGATCTCAAGACCGGTCCGGTCATTACAGAACAGGACAATCCGCATTCTTTGCTCCCTGGGAATCGGGTTCGTAATTGCGTGGACGCTGAGCGCTCCGCGTCGTCAGCCCACGACGCCCGGCGGCCCGCCGTGGCAGTGCCCCAGGCCGTGAATTCCGTGAACGGTCCTCCGTGTGGTCGTCCGCATGGCGGACGACCACAATCGCCCTGATGATCAGGAGGTCGTCGCCCTGAGCCCGCGCCACCAGTCCTCGTGGTCGCGGTACCACCGCACGACCTCGTCGAGTCCCTTGTCGAAGTCGACCAGCGGCGCGTATCCGATCGAGCGGATCTTGGAGGAGTCGACGGAGTAGCGTAGGTCGTGCCCGAGCCGGTCCGGGACCCGCTCGACCATCTCCCAGCCGACGCCGAAGGCGTCGAGCAGCCGTTCCGTCAACTCCAGGTTCGTCAGCTCGACGCCGCCGCCGATGTTGTAGATCTCGCCGGCGGAGCCCTTGTCGAGCACGAGCTGGATGCCCCGGCAGTGGTCGTCGATATGCAGCCACTCACGCACGTTGCGGCCATGGCCGTACAGCGGGACAGGTCTGCCGTCGATCAGATTGGTGATGAACAGCGGAACGACCTTCTCGGGGTACTGATAGGGGCCGTAGTTGTTCGAACACCTGGTGACACGTACGTCCAGCCCATAGGTGCGGTGGTAGGCCCGGCAGAGCAGGTCGGCGCCCGCCTTCGCGGCGGAGTAGGGCGAGTTGGGCAGCAACGGCTCACACTCGGTCCACGAGCCCTCGTCGATCGACCCGTACACCTCGTCGGTCGAGACCTGCACGACTGTGCGTACATCGTGGTCGAGCGCGGCCTGCAGCAGACGCTGCGTGCCCTGCACGTTCGTGACCACGAAGTCCGCCGCACCGCTGATGGAGCGGTCCACATGCGTCTCCGCGGCGAAGTTGACGACGATGTCGTGGCCGGGCATGAGCTCGTCGAGAAGGGCGGCGTCGGTGATGTCCCCCCGGACGAAGGTGAGACGGCCGGTCGCCTCGACCGGCGCCAGGTTCGCCAGGTTGCCCGCGTACGTGAGCTTGTCGAGGACCGTGACACGGGCGTCCTCGTAGCCGGCGTACGCGCCGGAGAGCATCGACCGCACGTAGTGGGAGCCGATGAACCCGGCGCCCCCCGAGACCAGGATCCTCATGCCCGCACCTGCACCTTGCTGTGGTCGCCCACCATGAGCTGACAGGCGTTCGGCACTCCGGCCGCCTTAGTGACCTCGACATTACGGCCGATGAGAGAGCGGCTGAGCCCGCCGACGCCTCTGATGGCCGACTCGCCCAGGACGATGCTGTACTCCACCTCGGCCTCCTCCACCGTGCAGCCGTCCCCGATGGACGTGTAGGGACCGACGTACGACCGGTCGATCTTGGTGTTGGCGCCGATGACCGCGGGCCCGCGTATCACGGAGTTCTCCACGACGGCGCCGGGGCCGATGACGACCCGCCCGGTGATCTCGGAGAGCCCGTCCACCGTGCCCCTGCAGTCGTGCTCGATCGCCTCCAGCACGATCCGGTTGCACTCCAGCATGTCCTCCAGCCGCCCGGTGTCCTTCCAGTAGCCGGTGACGAGGTGCGACTGGACCCGGTGGCCCGCGTCGATGAGCCACTTGATGGCGTCGGTGATCTCCAGCTCCCCGCGGGCGGACGGCCTGATCGCGCGTACGGCCTCGTGGATGGCGGGTGAGAACGTGTAGACCCCGACGATCGCGAGATCGCTTCGCGGGTCCTCCGGCTTCTCTTCGAGCGCGACGATCTCTCCATCCGGCCCGAGCTCCGCGACGCCGTAGAACTGCGGCTCCGCGACCCGGGTGAGCAGGATGCGGGCGTCGCAGTCGGCCGCGTGGAAGGCGTCGACCAGGCCGGTGATGCCGTCGATCAGGAAGTTGTCCCCGAGGTACATCACGAAGGGGTCGTCGCCGAGGAACTCCCTGGCGATCAGGACACAGTGCGCGAGGCCGAGCGGTGCCTCCTGCTCGATGTAGGTGACGTCGAGCCCGAAAGCCGAACCGTCGCCGACGGCCTCGCGGATCTCGTGGGCCGTGTCACCGACGATGATGCCGACGCTGGTGATCCCCGCCTCTCGGATCGCCTCGAGCCCGTAAAAGAGCACCGGTTTGTTCGCGACCGGAACCAGTTGTTTCGCCGACGTGTGGGTCAGCGGGCGCAATCTGGTCCCCTTGCCGCCCGCCAGAACGAGTGCCTTCACCGCTCTTCGAGTCCTTCCATGCTTTGGATCCCTCTTTGAAGAACGCATGGCCGCAGCGACCATCTGACCGGTCGAAATTACCGGGGACTCGAATCGAGAACGTCGCACCGCAGGCCGCATTTGCCGAACGGTGTTGCACATGTTGCCAGGGCTAGACGTTGCGGACGCCGTCCCCCTCCCGGAAGGTCCAGGCCCGGTGTATCGCGTAACTGAGCGGCGGGCTCAGCAGGATTATCAGGCCCTGCGCCACCATGATGGGAATCCCGGCGAACTCCACCAGAATGGGCAGACCGATGACCGACATGCCGAGGAAGCTCAACCCGACGGCGTAGAAGCGCAGGTAACCGGGCAACCACCCCACGCCGGAGGTCTTGAAGACCACCAGCCTGTACGCCGGATAGACGAGCATCGTGGTGACGAAGTGACTGACCACGACGAGGAAAAGATAGGGCACCGAATTCTTGGCGACCAGCAATCCTAGGCCAAGAAGAACGTAATACACCCCGGCCGTCATGGCACCGGCCAGCAGATATGTGATGCGCTGGCCAAGGACAGCCGGGATCGCGATCCGCCGCGCATCAGGGTTTTCCCGGGCACTCCGGCTTTTGAGTTCGAGCATATTAGGGTCACTCCGGATCTGCCGTGGACGCCGATCAGAGGGAGTGTAATCGGCGGCGAGAAAGAATCGGAGGATCCATGTCGGTGTCGGTGGTAATTCCGTGTTACGGATCAGCGCGGACCCTTCCGCGGCTGCTCGCCAGGCTCATGCCCGTGCTGCGCGGCGTCTCCCCCTGTCACGAGGTGATCCTCGTCGTCGACGGGAGCCCGGACGACACGTGGGCCGTCGCCTCCGATCTGGCCCGCCGGGTCGAGGGCGTGCGTGCCCTCCACCTCTCCCGCAACTACGGTCAGCACAACGCCTTGGTGGCGGGAATCAGGGAAGCCGGCTGCGACATCGTCGTCACGATGGACGACGACCTCCAGCACCCGCCGGAGCAGATCCCCCTCCTGCTGGCCGCGCTGGAGGGCGAGCGTCTCGACCTGGTCTACGGCGTCCCGTACGAGGAGGAGCACGGTTTCCTCCGCAGTCTCGCGTCCCGCTCGGTGAAGGCGGGGATGGCGGCCGCGCTCGGCATCCGCGCCGCGCGGTCGATCAGCGCGTTCCGCGCGTTCCGCACCCGGCTGCGCGACGGCTTCGACGGCCTGACCGGGCCGCACGCCATCATCGACGTGGCGCTCTCGTGGGCCACGACCCGCGTCGGCTCCGTCCCGGTGCACATGAGCGAGCGCAGCCACGGCCGGTCCAACTACACCCCCCGCCTCCTCGTACGGCACGCCGTGACCATGCTGATCGGCTACAGCACGGCTCCCCTGAGAGCGGCCAGCTACCTGGGATTCCTCGCGGGGATCGTCGGCCTGCTGCTCGGCGCGACCGTGCTGTGGAGGTTCGTCGCGGGTGACACCACAGTGGCGGGGTTCACCACGATCGCCTCGATGGTCGCGCTCTTCTCGGCGGCGCAGCTCATATCGATCGGGGTGCTCGGCGAGTACGTCGGCCGGATCCACGGCGAGGGGATGGGCCGCCCGACCTATGTCGTACGCGAGCGGGCCGAGACGGCGGACGACCGCACCGCCGGGCGGCTGTCAGATGACCTCGACGCTCCCATAGGAGTCGGCTACGGATCGGGTGGTCGGTGAGAAAGCCGCGGCGCGGTCGTACCTAAACGGGAAGGCGGTCGGGCGCCGGCGCGGACTCGGCCCGGCGGGCAGGGCTCCGGAGGACGCGCCGGCTCAGCACGAACGTGAGCGGGACGGTGACGCACATCGTCAGCGGCATCGCCACCCTGCTGTCGACCCCCCAGCGGACCAGCAGCGTCAGGAGAGCCAGACCGGTGAGGTACTGGACCAGGTAGACACCCGGGAACCGGACCGCGGACCCGATCGACGCCCTGGTGCGGAACACGAAGGCCGTGTTGAGGACGTACGAGAGGGCGATGCCGGACAGGAAGACCAGCGAATAGGCGACCGACGGCGGCATCCACCACGACAGGACAACGAACAGTCCGTACGTCGCGCCGCTGTTGACGCCCCCTGCCACGAGAAACCGGGCGAACGACGAACCCCTCACGCGCGCGCCGGCTCCCTGGACACGATCCGCTGGAACTCGTCGTACGAGCGGATGTAGTCGTCCGGGTCGTAGTAGTCGGAGGCGAACACGAGGAGCACGGCGTCGGGCGAGTACCGGTACTGCGTGCCCCAGATCATGGCCGGCATGTAGACGCCGCGGCTGGGGCGGTCCAGGGTCACCTCGCGGCGGTTGCGGCCGTCGTCCAGCAGGACGCCGCAGGAGCCGCGCACGCAGATGAGGAACTGCTCGCAGCGCCGGTGGGCGTGCTCGCCCCGTACCTCCCTGCTCGGCACGTTGAAAACCAGGAAGTACCGCTTGGGGACGAAGGGCAGCTCGCGTTCGAACTCTCCGACGGAGAGCTCTCCGCGCAGGTCCTTCGTGACGCGCAGCTCGTGCAGGCTGGCGGCCCCGACGCCGAGCCCGGCCTTCCCGGCCCTGGCGTCGGCGTCCAGGAGGGGGGCGCTGGGATGCTCCCCGCCCGCCACGTAGCCCTTGATGCGCGCCGGGTTGCCGACCACGATCGCGTTGGGCGGCACCGAACGCGTCACGACCGCGCCCGCCCCCACCATCGCGCCGGTGCCGATCTCCACACCCGGCAGGATCGTGCTGTTCGCGCCGACGGAGGCGCCCGCGCGGACCACCGTTCGGGCGAAGCGCTCCGGGTAGGCCTTGCTGCGTGGGAAGCGGTCGTTCGTGAACGTCGCGTTGGGACCGATGAAGACGTCGTCCTCGATCGTGACCCCGTCCCAGATCTGGACGCCGCATTTGACGGTCACACGATCGCCCAGTACCACGTCGTTCTCGACGAAGACGCCGTCGCAGATGTTGCACTCGGCCCCGATGCGCGCCCCCGGCAGCACGTGCGCGAACGCCCACACGCGACTGCCCGCTCCGACGTACGCGCTCTCACAGAGGGCCTGCGGGTGGACGAAGATCTCTTTCATGCGCGCCTGCCGCTGGAGAGAAGGTGGGACCTGGATTCCGGAGCGCCGTCGAAGGTGCGGACGGTGCGCACCAGGGCCAGGGGCCGCTTCTTGGTGTTCTCGTAGCTCCGCCACGCGTACGAACCGATGAAGCCGAGCCCCAGAGTGTTCAGCGCTCCGAAGAAGGTGATGACGAGGATCGTCGTCGTGTATCCCGCCAGCGGGATCTGGCCGATCAGCCGCATGACGATGACCAGGATGGCGAGACAGCCGGCGACGACGAACCCGAGTGCTCCCAGGATCGTGAGGATGCGGATCGGCAGGTCCGTGAACGCGAACACGCTGTCCAGCAGATAGTTGATCTTCTTGCCGACCGTCCAGGCGCTCCTGCCGTACGCCCGCGCGCGCCGCCGGTACGGCACCTCGCACCGCCGGAAGCCGAGCCAGTAGACGAGGCCGACGAGGGAGCTGTTCGCCTCCTCCAGCCGCAGGAGCTCGTCCCTGATCCGCCGGTTGCACCCGAAGACGTCGACGCCGCCGGACGGGATGTCGCGAACGACGAAGCGCCGGTAGAAGCGCCAGAAAAGGTTGGCCGACAGCCGCGACATCCCCGGATCGTCCCGGCCCTCGCGCACCCCGACCGTGATGTCGGCGTCGCCGAACACGAGCCGGTCGAGAAACCTGAGCAGCAGGTCGGGCGGCTCCTGGAGGTCCGCGGCGATCACGCCGAAGTAGTCGCCCTGGGCGGCGCGAAGACCGGTGCGGATGGCCGCGAACGAGCCGAAGTTGCGCGCGTGCAGGAGCAGTTGCGACCGGAACGGCGCGCGCGGCAGTGCCTCCGCGAGCAGCTCGTAGCTGTCGTCGGGGCTCGCGTCGACGACGAAGACGTACTCCATCGCCATGCCGTAGCGTTCCGCGACGATCGCGCTGACGGCGCTGAACTCCGCGATCAGCTGCGGCACGAACTCCGCGTTCCGGTAGACGGGGACGATCACGGAGAACACGGCGTCACCAGGCGTTGACGTGGGAGATCACTCGGGTGACCTCCTCATCCGACAGTTCGGGATAGCACGGCAGGGTCACGATCGAGGCCGACAGCTCGTCGGTCACCGGGAGTGCGGCGACCGGGCCTCCGGCCCCGGTCAGCACGGGCTGGCGATGGTCCGGGACCGGATAGTGCACGTCCGTCATGACGGCCGCCTCGGCGAGATGGGCGCGGAGCGCCTCTCTGTCCTCGGTCACGACGACGTACAGGTGGGCGACGTACTCCTCTCCGTGGACCGCGGGGCAGCGGACTCGCGGATCGTGGATCTCCCGCGTGTACCGCGCCGCGATGTCGCGGCGACGCCGGTTCCAGCCGTCGAGAAGCGGCAGCTTGGCCCGCAGAACCGCGGCCTGCACCTCGTCGAGGCGGCTGTTGCGCCCGCCGCTGACCCCGACGCGATACCGCGACTCCCACCCGTACTGCCGCAGGCGCCTGACCTGCCCGGCGACGTCCGCGCTGCCGGTCACCACGGCGCCGCCGTCGCCGACCGCGCCCAGGTTCTTCGTGGGATAGAAGCTGAAGCCCGCCGCGGCTCCGAACGAGCCGGCGTGCCGGCCGCCACGGCGCGCGCCGTGGGCCTGCGCACAGTCCTCGAACACGGGGACACCGGCCCGGGCCGTGAGATCCAGGATCGCCTCCATGTCGTGCAGTAGCCCGAAGAGATGGGTGACCACGACCGCGTCGAGGGCGGCCTCCGAGAGGATCTGCTTGAGGTGGCCGAGGTCCATCAGCTTCGCGTCACGGTCCACGTCGACGAAGACCGGTTCCGCGCCGAGCGCCATCAGGGCCGTCGTCGTGTAGCAGCCGGCGTTCGCGACCGTGGCCACCCGGCTTCCCCGGCCCACGCCGAGGGCGCGCAGCCCGAGCTCGATGGCGTCCGTTCCGCTGGCGACGCCGACGCAGTGGCCCACGCCGCAGTAATCGGAGAACTCCCGCTCGAAGGCCTCGACCTCCTGGCCCAGGACATACCAGCCGCTGTTCAGGACGCGCTCGACCGAAGTGCGCACGGCCGTTTCCGTCGAGATCGCATGCCTGCGGAGGTCGTTGACCGCGATCCGATCAGCCACGTACGCTCTCCCTTTCTTCACGGTCGGCCCGCGCCGGGTGAACGCCGGTCAACACGCTGCTCTCCCGCGCTCGATGGGCGGCCCGCCCGACCTCGCCGAGCTTCTCCGATGCCGCAGTGAAGCACGGCATGCGAAGTGGCAGCGGGTGCGCCGTCACCTCTTATCGAGTCATTACGAAACCCTTGCGCCGCGATCGGCCCGTCGGCTCTCATCGGGGCCGGTCTCCTCGTCCCTCCCGTGTTCAGGAGCCGTCCGCAGCTCGTAAACGGTGTAGTCGCCGGAATGGAACCTGGGAGTGGCGAATTCACCGATCCGAGATCCCGGCCCCGTCAGCCGCTCATCGGCGAAGAGCCAGCGCACTCCATAGCGTTCGGCCAGGAGCCGCATCGACGCCGCGGAAGGTGCGGAAAAGGCCGCGTCGTTCGCCTCCAGTCGCGAGCCGTCCCAGAACGGGAAGTACTCCACCAATTGTCCTGGCCGCCATCGGTCCTGATTGGTCGACGTGAACGCCCACCCCTCGACCAGCATGCGCCGTTCGGACAGTCCGGACACCCAGAAGTGACGGCTGTCGCAGCGGTCTCCCTGTCCGGGGAGACAATGCTCGTTCGTGGCGACGAGATCGTCGGGGCTCGAGTGCGCGCGCAGCCAGCGCCCGGCGTCCATGGCTCCTTGCGGGACCGTCAGGGGCTGTGTGACCGGATTCGACCCGGCGGGGCCGATCCCGCCGAGCAGGTGCGGGGAGGCGAGGACGTACGCGTGAGCGTCGGCGAGCAGGCCGACGGTCGAGAAGACGACGATCGCCATGGCCGCCGCGCGCAGGCGTCCCCACACCGCGATCAGTGCGGCCGTCACCAGCACCATGACGACCAGCAGCACGACGTAGGGACGGATCAGCAGGTCATCCGGCTGGCCTGGGGCGAGTGGCACCCGGACTCGGCAGAGGACGGGGATCACATAGGCGGCGGCCAGTCCGGCACAGAGCGCGGCGATCACCGCCGGCCGGGTCAGCCTCGCGCGCCGGGCGACGGCGATGATCCCGTAGGCCGCCACGATCGCCAGATAGGGATAGACACCGCAGAGGAAGAAGAACTGACTTCCGCCGGACTGGCCCAAGAGCAGCGCCCCACCGAGACCTGCCGCGCCGATGCCCAGCACGAGGGTCACCGGGGCACGAAGGAACGAGCGCGGCCGGGTCAGCAGGCCCAGTACCCCGGACCAGGAAAGTAGCCAGGCCGGCACCCACACCATGGCCAAGGCGACGAACAAACCCGGCGACGGCCCCCCGGAACCGCTCGATCCCGTGAGCTCCCTCCAGGTTGTCCCGATGAAGTAGAGCGGAGCGACGACCATGGCCTGCCGGACGCCACCGAACAAGACGAATTGCGCATAGAGAAAACACCCTGCGGCGAGCGTCAGCGTCGTGATCGTGGGCCGGGTCAGCCGGCGCCACCTCACGATCTCCACCAATGCGATCCCCAGCAGACCCACGATGAGCATCGGCAGATAGGTCGCCTTCGCACCCATGACCCCGAGGAGCAGAACGCCCAGCAAAAGCGACTCGCGGGCGGCGGCGTTCCCTCGATGACGACGGATGTCGATCAGCACGAGCACGGCGGCGGCGAACAGAAGGGCGCCGAAGGCCTGCGTCGGGCTCGTCCACGCGAGATCGGGAATGCCTTTCCCGCTGAACGACAGGTTGCTCCCGATGTACAGGTTCGGGATCGCGGTCAGCATCGCCGCGGCGACGGCGAGCGACGCGCCGGCCCACAGGCCGAGAACGCGCCTGGCCGTCATCCCGATCAAGATGACGAGGGCCGCCAGCATGGGGAGCACCGCCAGCCGAGCCAGCAGCACCAACGGTTCCAAGCCGGTGACCCAGCTCGTCGCGGCGAGGTGGGCGTAAACGAACCAGTGATAGAACAGCGACTCGCCGGCGACCATCGGGACGGTGGGCGGCATGTGGTGCTTCAGTTCGCCGATCAGGGCCAGATGGTAGAAGACGTCGGCCTCGGAATTCGCGAGCCCCGGCCAGGTCAACACCGTCTGTCTGAGATAGGTGACGGCTCCCCAGACCACCGGACAGGCGAAGGCGAGGGCGAGTGACCAGGAGTACCAGAGAGGGGCCGTGGTGCGGCTCCGCCGGCTGTTCCAATGGCGGCGCAGCCGAGGGACCGCGAGGAAGAGGACGTACGTAGTGATCGGCCAGATCACCACGAGCCGGGGCATTCCCGCAGCCCGCGCGCCGATATAGGCGAATATCTCAATCGTGTAGCCCAGCGCCACGCCGAGGGCGATCTCCTCCGCGAGCGTGCGGGAGCCGCTGTACACGGCTCGGAGCACGAGCACACCCGGCAACGCGATCAGCAGGCCGACGTACGCCGCGAAAATGGCGACATCCTTGACGCTGACCCCGAAGTGGAGCACGACTCCTACGGCCAGCACGGTCACGGACAGCGCCGGTAGCCACCTCGCCGCCTTCCGCACTTGAGCGGGCAGTCTGTTCTCGTAGGCCTCTCCCCCGGCCGCCTTCGGTGCGGAACTCAGGAGGGACGGAGCTTCACTCATGCGCGAAAGCCTGGCGACACCGTGCGTCGGCGGCTTCTCGGACACTCGCGGAAGGCGGTGTTCTTGCCGGTCCTTTTATGACGGGTGACGACCGGCCCAGGAACGTGGATCCCGGAGATCAGGTACGCCGGAAGCCCGACCGGTCGGGACTCCTCAAACGAGGAGCCGGTCCCGGATCAGATGGACCGTCAGCACCGTCTGCACCGGCTCGAAGCCGTACCTCGCCCACGCTCGCTGCGCCCCTGTGTTGTGTCCCTGAGTGGAGATGACCACCTCGGCCGCCCCACGTGACGCCGCGCGGTCCTCGACCGCCCGGAGCAGGTGCGCGTAGACACTCCGCCCCCGGGCCTGGGGCACCACGCCGGCGAGCAGGATCTCGATGCGCGTGGCGTCGTCCTCCAGCGTGGCGAGCGCCAGCACGCCGGCCTGGTCCGACACCGTTACACATCCCCCCTGCGCCGCGGACCTCAGCGCCCACTCCTCGTAGCCGTCGAGCGCGGCGCCCGCCTCGAACAGCGGGTTCGCCAGGTAGTGGTTGCCGTACGCGGCGAAGATGTCGCGCACCAGCCGCCGCACTTCGTCGGCGGCGGGCGTGCCCCCCGGCCACATCCCGGGTACGGGATCCGGCGCCCTCCCCTTCCCCACACCCAATCGCCAGTACACGAGTGAGTCGGCGGGGATGGCCGTGCGGCCCAGCGTGGTGAGCCCGGCGAACCAGCCGACGCGCTCGGCCGGGTAGCGCAGGACGATGATGTCGGCGTCCGAGGCCAGGATCGCCGCGCGCACGTCGGAGAGCTCAGCGGCCGCCTCCGCGGAGACGGTGAGGCGCTCGACGGAGCGGCCGAACCTGGCGGACTCCAGCGGCGACGCCGCGGCGCGCACGGCCTCCGCCTCCATCACCTCATGCCAGCCCATCAGGTCACCGTGAAGGAGCGTACGGCGTCGATCACGCGGGTCACGGCGTCCTCGTCCAGATCGGCGTAAAGCGGCAGCCTCACCAGACGATCGGCCATCTCCTCGGTGACCGGGCATCCGCCGGACGCCGGCCGCCCGTACCGGACGCCCGCCGGGGCGGAGTGCAGCGCCTGGTAGTGGAAGGCCGCCTGCACGCCGTGCGCGGCGAGGTGGGCGATGAACGCCTGCCGGCTCTCAAGGTCCGGGAGGAGCAGGTAGTAGAGGTGCGCCGGGTGCTCGCAGCCGTCGGGGACGATCGGGCGGCGGACCCCGTTCTCCTCCGCCCAGCCGGCCAGTTCCTCGTGGTACCCGGCCCAGACGGCGTGCCGCAACGACTGGATCGCGTCGAAGGACTCGAACTGCGCGGTGAGCATCGCGGCGAGGATGTCGGAGGGCAGGTAGCTGGAGCCGATGTCGACCCAGCGGTACTTGTCCACCTGTCCCCGGAAGAATCGGCTCCTGTCGGTGCCCTTCTCCCTGATGATCTCCGCCCGCGCGGTGAGTTCCGGGTCGTTCAGCAGCAGGGCCCCGCCCTCGCCGCACTGCACGTTCTTCGTCGAGTGGAAGCTCTGCGCCGTCAACGCGCCGAAGGAGCCGAGCGGCCGGCCGCGGTAGAAACCGCCCAGGCCGTGGGCGTTGTCCTCGATCAAGGCGAGGCCGTACCGCTCACAGAGCTTGCCGATCGTCTCCATCTCGCAGGCGACCCCCGCGTAGTGGACGACGACGACCGCCCGCGTGCGATCCGTGATCGCGGCCTCGATGAGCTGTTCGTCGACGTTCAGGGTGTCCGGCCGAGAGTCGACGAACACCGGCACCGCGCCCCGGAGGGCGTACGCGTTGGCGGTCGACACGAAGGTGAAGGACGGCATGATCACCTCGTCGCCGGGCCGCAGGTCCAGCAGAAGCGCCGACATCTCCAACGCGTGCGTGCAGGACGTGGTCAGCAACGCGTCGCGGGACGTCGTGATCTCTGTCAGCAGCCGGGTGGCCCGCGCTGTGAACGGTCCGTCGCCGGACGTGAATCCGCTACGTACCGCCTCGGCGAGATACTCAAGCTCGTTCCGAGAGACGTGCGGTCGGTTGAAGGGAACAGTGTCGGCTGTTGTCACGAGTGCAGTGAACAACGGGCGACCACACCGCCTCCTGCCGCGCCGCAGCCGCTTGGCGAGCCATTGCGAAAGCCTTACGCAGCACGCGGCATTTCGTAAATCGCGCAGCCGGGAGATCGGAATCGCAGCGTCGCGAACGCGCCGATCCGTGGGCTCGCGTCTCGCTCGTCGACGAACAACCAGCGCACGCCGTACCGGTCGCGCAGCCGTGCCATCGCCTCGCGGGACGGCGAGGTGAAGGCCACATCGTTCGCGCGCAACCGCTCCCGGTCCCAGAACGGTAGATACTCCGGGAACTCGCCCGGCCGCCAGTGGCTCATGTTCGTGCCGGTGAAGGCCCATCCTTCGACCAGTACGCGCCGTTCGCTCAACGCGGTGACCCAGAAATGGCGTTCATCACACGCGACCTGCCCATCGGGCCGGCAATGAGCGTTCGTGGCGACGAGGTCGTCCGGGTCCGAGTGGGAACGCAGCCATCGGCCGGCCGCCATGAGGCCGGGGGCCGTCAGGGTGCTCTGGATGGCTTGGGACTCCTGGAACTCGGTGGACCCGACCGCCTCGTGCAGCCCGGACCCGATCACGCGGGGCAGCACCGACAGGACGTGACCCTGCACGTCCGCCTGCAGGGCGATCGCCGCGGAAGCGACGGACATCAGCGCCCACGCGCGGTACCCGCCCCAAGTACGCAGGAGGAACATCCCCGCCAAGGCGGAAACGGCCACGAGCACCAGATAGGGCCGGTACAGGACACTGTCGTCCTGCCCCTGGCTCAGCGGAATCGTGACGCCGCAGATCAAGGGGATCAGGTACGCGACGGCGATTCCGGCCATGGCCGCCCAGATCGCCGCCCTGCGTGGAACACGCGCCCGCCGCACCAGTACGAGAAGCCCGTACACCGACAGGATCACCAGGTAAGGGTAGGCGCCGTACATGAAGAAGAGCTGGCTGCGACCAGGGTGGCCGAGCATGAGTGCCGTGCCGAGCCCGATCACGCCGATGCCGAGCATGAGGAGCACGCTGTGGCGCGTGAGTGACCGCGCCCGGCTCAGCAGGCCGAGGATTCCGGACCACATGACCACCCAGCTCAGCAGGAACACCAACGTGACACCGACCAGAGCGCCCGTGGAAGGCTCGACCGCCGCGCTGAGCCCCCTCCATGCCTGCCAGCAGGTGCGCATGAAGAACAGCGGCACGACCACGATGGCGGACCGGGCCCCGCCGAACAGCACGAACTGCGCGTACAGAAGGCAGGCGACGGTCATCCCCAGGGCACCGAGCACGGGCCGGTGCAACCTCCGATGTCTGAGGGCCTCGACCAGGGTGATCGCCACGAGCCCCGCACCGAGCATGGGCAGGTAGGTGGCCTTGGCGCCCATCACCGCCAGAAGGAAGATCGCCAGTAGGACCCAGGCGGTGCGGGTGTGCCTGTGCTCCAGAAGATCGATCAGAATGAGCACGACCGGGGCGAACAGGAGCGCCCCGAAAGTCTGCGTGGGGCTCGTCCACGCGAGATCCGGCACTCCTCCCCAGCTGAACGGCCCGTTCTGGCCGATGAAGAAGCTCGGAATCGCGACCGTGATCGTTCCTGCCGTAGCGAGCAGCGCCGCGGGCCAGGAGCGCGTGACGCGTCGCGCGGTCATTCCGATCAGCACGACGAACGCGGGCAGCATGGGGAGCACGCCGATGCGGTTCACCAGAACCAGCGGCTCCACGCCGGTGACCCAGCTCGACGCCGCGAAATGCGCGTAGACGAACCAGTGGTACGAGAGGGGCTCGCCCGCGACCATCGGCGCCATCGGCGGCATCTGATGCTTCAGCTCGCCGGTCAGGGCCAGATGAAACGGCACGTCCGGCGGGGAGGAGGCAAGCCCCGGCCAGTCGAGCGGAGTCACCGCGAAATAGGAAGCGGCCCCCCATCCGAGTAGGTACGCGATGAGAAGCACGAGTGACCAGGAGTACCAGAGAGGGGTCGTGCCTGTGTGCCGCCCGCCCCTCCAGTGCCGACGCAGGCGCGGGACGGCGAGAAAGACGGCATAGGTGGTGACCGGCCAGGCCAGCACCAGCAGGGGAAGGCCGATCGCGCGGGCGGCGATGTAGGTGAAGATCTCGACGGCGTAGCCCAGGGCCAGCCCGAGAGCGATCTCTTCGACGCGCGTACGGCGGCCCTTGTACAGGGCTCGGATCAGAAGCACGCCGGGGACGGTGACGCAGAGGAGCAGGTATGCGCTGAAGACGACCAGGTCGCGAGGGGATACGCCGTAGTGGAGGAGCACCGCGACGCTGAGCCCGGACGTCGCGATCGCGGGCAGCCACCGGGATGTCAGGAAAGCGGCCGCCCCCCGGCGTCGGCCGGCGGGCCGTCCGCCGTCCGCGGACCCGCCCGCGTCCGCGAGCGGCGCAGGCGTGGGCGAGCCCGACGTGGAACCGTGAACGGGTGAGATCGTGTCCATGACCGCAAGACTGGCGACACGCGTGCCGGGAAGTGGCTCCGACGCAGCGTGACCACCGTTTCATTGCCCGAGCTATTGCGAAACCCTGACCGGAAAATAGCCACCGCAAGCAGAGCGCGGCAGCGAACCCCTGCAGAGCCGGTCGATTTGCGCGCTGAGCGCATCGACCTGATCCAGCAGCAAACGGGCCAGTTCGGCCCCAACCACCGACACCTTGATCAGCGAGTCCTCCAGGAGCTTCTCCAGCCGTGACCAGTACCGGGTCCGCTCCCGGGTCAGTGCGCATGCGGGTGTAGTCCCGCAGCACCGGATCTCATGGGGCGGCACGAACGAGGGCCGCAGCAGCCCCTTCTCCGTCAGTTTGGCCGGCCAGATGCTGTCCAGCTTGTCAGTCTTCGGGCGGCCGGGCGCGTGCTTGGCCTCCCGCGCGTTGACTAGCTGCACATCCAGTCCATGCGCTTCCAGAATGTAGAGCCAGATCCACCAGTAATCGGAGGTCGATTCGATCGTCACCTTCTCGACCTCCTGGGCGGCCAGCTGATCGGCCAGCTCGATGATCGCGTTGAAGGCGACCGGCGTCGGCGAGCACCGCGACCCCATTTTCACGCCCGCGTGGCGTCCCCTGAAGGGACAGGGTGACTATTGCGAACGCCTTGCGTGGCGCGCGGCACCTCGTAGATCGCGCACCCGGGAGAGCGGAACCGCAGCGTCGCGAACGCGCCGAGTCGCGGGCTGGCGAAGCGCTCGTCGGCGAACAGCCAGCGCACGCCGTATCGGTCGCGCAGCCGCTCGATCGCCTCATGGGACGGCGCGGTGAAGGCCAGATCGTTCACGCGGAGTCGGTCCCGATCCCAGAAGGGGAAGTAATCCTGCAACTGACCTGGCCGCCAGCGGCTCATGTTGGGCCCGGTGAAGGCCCATCCTTCGACCAGCACCCGACGTTCACCGAGCGCTGAGACCCAGAAACGGCGCGCGTCGCACGATGCCTGCACCTCGGTCCTGCAGTGGACATTCGTGGCGACAAGGTCATGCGGATCCGAGTGGGAACGCAGCCATCGGCCCGCCGCCATGGCGCCCTGGGCCGCCGACGTGCTGAGAGCGGCCTGGGCCTCCTGAAACTCGGCCGACGCGCGCGCCTCGTGGAACCCTCCCGCCATCACACGAGGCAGCACCGACAGGACGTGGCCCTGCACATCGGTCTGCAGACCGATCGCCATGGCCGCGATGGACACGAGAGCCCACGCGCGGCGCGCTCCCCCGCCGCGCATCAGAACGGCGAACGCCAGCACAGAAACGGCCAGCAGCACCAGGTAGGGCCGGTAGAGGACGCTGTCCGGCTGCTCAGGCCGCAACGGAATCGTGACACCGCAGACGACGGGGAGCAGGTAGGCGACGGCGATCCCGACCGCGGCCGAGCAGATCGCCGTCCTGCGCGGCACCCCAGCCCGTCGCACCAGCATGAGAAGCCCGTACGTCGAAACGATCGCCAGGTAGGGGTAGGCACCGTACATGAAGAAGAGCTGACTGCGGCCGGGATGCCCGAGCATGAGTGCCGTGCCGAGCCCCACGGCGCCAATGCCGAGCATGAGGATCACGCTGCGGCGCGCGAGGGATCCCGGCCGGCTCAGCAGTCCGAGAGTTCCCGACCACATGGCCACCCAGCACAGCAAGAACACCAACGTGACGCCGATCAGTGCGCCCGCAGAAGGTTCGGCCACCTCGGTCAGCCCGCGCCATTCCTCCCAGGACGTGCGTAGGAAGTAAAGCGGTGCAACGAGCACGGCCTGGCGGGCGCCGCCGAACAGCACGAGCTGGGCATAGAGAAGACAGGCGGCGGTCATCACCAGGGCGACGAGCACGGACCGGGACAACGTCCGGCGTCTCACAACCTCGACGATCATGATCGCCACGAGCCCGGCGCCGAGCATGGGCAGGTAGGTGGCCTTGGCCCCCATCACCGCCAGAAGGAAGATCGCGAGCAGGATCCAGGCGCTCGCGGTGCTCCTCCGCTCCAGAACGTCGATCAGCAGGAGCACGACCGGGGCGAACAGGAGCGCCCCGAAAGTCTGCGTGGGGCTCGTCCACGCGAGGTCCGGCACTCCTCCCCAGGTGAACGACCCGTTCGGCCCCAAAAAGAAGGTCGGGATCCCGACCAGGATCGTACCCACCGTGGCGACCAGTGCGGCGGCCCACGAGCCCGTGACACGTCGCGCGGTCATCCCGATCAGCACGACGAAAGCGGGCAGCATGGGCAGCACGCCGATGCGGGTCACCAGTACGAGCGGCTCCACGCCGGTGATCCAGCTCGACGCCGCGAAGTGCGCGTAAACGAACCAGTGATAGGAGAGCGGCTCTCCCGCGACCATCGGCACGGTCGGCGGCATCTGATGCTTCAGTTCACCGGTCAGCGCCAGGTGAAACGCCACGTCCGGCGGGGAGGAGGCGAGTGCGGGCCAGGTGAGCGGCGTCACGGCGAAATAGGAGGCGGCACCCCACGCGATCAGATAGAGAACCAGCAGCGCGAGCGACCAGGAGAACCAGAGGGGGGTCGTCAGGTAGGTGCGCCGTCCGACTCTGCAGTGCCGGCGCAGGCGCGGGACGGCGAGAAAGACGGCATAGGTGGTGACGGGCCAGGCCAGCACCAGCAGGGGAAGGCCGACCGCGCGGGCGGCGATGTAGGTGAAGATCTCGACGGCGTAGCCCAGGGCCAGCCCGAGGGCGATCTCTTCGACGCGCGTACGGCGGCCCTTGTACAGAGTTCGGATCAGGAGCACGCCGGGGACGGTGAGGCAGAGGAGCACGTATGCGGTGAAGACGACCAGGTCGCGGAGGGAGACGCCATAGTGGAGGAGCACCGCGACGCTGAGCCCGGACGTCGCGATCGCGGGCCGCCACCGGGACGTCAGGAAAGCGGCCGCCCCCCGGCGTCGGCCGGCGAGCCGTCCGCCGTCCGCGGATCCGCCCGCGTCCGCGAGCGGCGCAGGCGTGGGTGAGCCCGGGTCAACGGGCGAGATCGTCTCCATGGCCGCAAGACTGGCGACACGCATGCCGGGAAGCGGTGCCGACACCGCCTGACCACCGTTTCATTACCAGGCCTTTATTGTCATCGAGGCCGTTTTTGCGGACGAGGAACCGTTCACGTGTCCCCAGCGCCGCGCCGTCGTTACCCGCCGCACGCGCTTTCGATTCTTTACGGGGACTTGAAAATATCAGGCGGGCATGTGTTCAGCACCGTTCAGACTCCCCCGATTACAGTGGCCGGGCGTCACGGAACGTCCCCGCCACAACATCATTCGGGTGATTATTTGTGGAGTACATAATTGTCGCGGTGGCCGCGACGATACTCGTCTTCCTCGTGCAGTCCTGCCTGCATGGACACGTGGCACGACGGGCCTTACGGGTGCTGCTCCTGGCCTTCGTCGCGCGATTGGTCATCCACGTTCTGGTCGTGCGGAGCCTGCTGCCGTATGGGGGCGATAACTACACCTATGGGCAAAGGGCACTGGAGATCGTCGCGTACTGGGAACGTGAGGGCTTCCAGTTCGTCACCTCCGACCAGATCCCCAACCTTTACTCCGTGGCGGTGCCCTGCAACGTCTTCGCGCTCATCATCTATGTGTGCGGCGGCCCGGCTCTCCTGGCCTGCACGTCCGTGATAGCGCTCATGGCGTGTGCTCTGTGCATCGTCATGTACAGGTTCGCCAGGCTCATCGGCGCCGACGAGCGTTCCTCCTACCGCCTCCTCGTCCTCATGGCGTTCATGCCGGCGTTCCTGCTGCACACGTCGGACACGTTCAAAGACGGTTTCAATGTGTTCCTGGTCGTGGCGTGCCTGGGGCTGGCCACGTCGAACGTGCAGAGATTCGACATCCGGAAAGTGCTGTTGCTCGCACCATTGCTGTGGGCTCTGTGGAACGTACGCCCCTACATGGTGTTCATGTGCGCGCTACCGCTCGTCCTCGGTTTCGTCGGGGCCAGACGCGCTCTCCCCTTCTGCACCCTCGCCCTTGTCGCCGGGCTGCTGGCATCCTTCGCGTTCTTCCCGGAAGCTGCTCCGAACGCTGCCGTCGAAACGATGCAGGCACAGCTCGAAATCGGCCAGTCGGAGGCGGTCCGCCTCGCGAACGCGGACACAGGCTCCGGGGTCGTCTTCGACGACGGCGGAAACCCATGGAGCGCGTTTCTGCCGAAACTCTTCTACACCCTGTTGTCTCCCTTCCCTTGGACGGGAGGAAGCATGGTGCTGCAACTCGCGAAAATCGAAACACTGATCTGGTACTACCTGCTCTTCTGCGCGGTGCGAGGAGCACGACAATTGTGGGGTCAGGACCGAAGAGCCCTGCTGCTCCTGCTTCTCTTCATCGTGCCCTGCACGGTGGTGTACGCGACGAGCATGTCCAACATCGGTCTCATCTTCCGACAGCGGTTGCCGATCGTCATGATCGTGAGTCTGTTGTCCGCGGTCTCCTGGACCCGGACTCCGCAGCGCCCTGGCCAGGCCCCGTCCGGCCCTCTCACACCGCCTGCCACCGGACCGGCACGGCGCCGCACCGCTGTGGGGTAAGGCGCCGCTCAGCCCGATCCCGGCCTGGCCGGTTCCTCTTTAGCACCTGTCAAAGGACTTGCAAGAAAACGATCGAGAGGCTGCGCCTGAGCCCGTTCGGGCGGATCGGATCACCAGGCTTGCGCTCATGGAAACAACATCGGCGCGCCTTTGATCCCTGCCCCGCACAAGGGCCGCCGGCCCGGCCGGAGAGATCGCTCTCAGGCCGGGCCCGGGCCGTACCGCCGAGGTCGTCACATCCGCCGGCGCCCGTGCGATCCACCTCCCCCCACCGGCTGCGCGGCCGACGTGGGCGGCGCCGGCTGTTGGTCCCTGACACGCATCACAGGAAGTCGCCATGAGAATTCTGCACATCGGATATCGACTGCCGCCGGAGCCCGGCGGCATGGAGCTCCATGTTGAACGACTCATCCGGGCGCAGGTGCTCCGCGGGCGCGAGGTGATCGTGGCGCACCGGCGCGGCGAGCTTCCGCGAGGGGCGGAACCGATGCCCGTGGCGCGCACCAGGGCCAGCCGGGCGGTGTCCCTGAAGTTCGATGAGATCGCCTTCGCGATGGAGTGCGCCGAGGCGCTCCCCCGTGTTCCCGCGCCCGACGTCATCCACCTGCACGGCGATCATCGGGAGGCGCTCGCGCTCGGCTCCGCCGCCCGGCGCCTCGGCATTCCGCTGATGCTCCACATTCACGGCGCCCTCACCATGCGCCACCGCCCGATCATGCCCTGGGCGTTCCGCCATGTCGGCGGCTTCATCGTGGCGGGGACCCGCCCCAAAGCGGACCTGCACGCCATCGGCGTCCCGGACCGTCTCATCCGCATGACGTCGGCCGGTCTGGACGTCGGCCGGCTCACCGGATTCCGTGACAGCGGCCGGGTCGAGCGCGGGCTGATCGTCAGCGTGGGCTCGCTGGTGAAGGTGAAGAACCACGAGCTGACCATCGAGGCGTTCCACCGGGTGCGGGCCGTACGTCCGGACGCCCGCCTCGTCATCGCGGGAGACGGACCGGAACGCGACCGCCTGCGGCGACTCGCCGCCACCGGCCCGGGGATCGAGTTCACCGGTCATCTCTCCCCCGACCGCATCTATTCGCTGGTGAACCGAGCCGAGGTCCTCGTGCACGCCTCCCAGCGGCTGCGCGGCATAGGCGAGGGGATCCCGAACGCGGCGCTGGAAGCGCTGGCGCTCGGCACCGCCGTCCTCGTCTCGTCGGAGGCCACGCTCGACCCGGTGGTCCCCCGGGACGCCTATCGGACGTTCCGGTCAGGAGACGCGTCCGACCTGGTCGCCCGGCTCCACGCTCTCCTGGACGACGACGAGGCGCGCCGACGGCTGGGCGAGCGAGGCGTCCGCGCCGCCGAGGACCTCGACTGGCCGCTGGTCGCCGCGCGGATCGAGCGCTGGTACGAGATGGTCACCACGCCTCGGATGCCTGTCCTGGCGGCGCGATGACCGGCACCGCGATAGGCCGCAGCCGTCTGATCTTGTCCGTCCGGGCCTGAAGGGATTTCGGCATGTCCGTCACCACTCGCGGTCGATCCGCGCGCCACGTCCGGCTCCCGGGTGGACGACAGCTGCTGACCTTCACGTCGCTGAGCTCGGCCGGGCTCGGCGAGGCCGTGCTCCCCACGCTCAGCCTGATCGCGCTGGTCCGGATGACCGGCGCGCAGACCTCCGGTCAGGTCATCTTCACCCAGTCCGTGGCCGGGCTCTGGTTTCTCGTGTCCAACCCGGGCCTCGAGGACGCGACGCAGCGGTTCGTCCCGCTGGAGCAGCAGCGCAGCGGCAGGGGGTCGGCGCTCTTCCTCCTGCTGCTGCGCTGGAGCACCGGCATCGGCCTCGCCGCGACGGTGGTCGCCCTCGTGGCGATCCTGGCCGCCCGGCTGCTCGGCCTCGTCTCCGGCGGTCTCGCGCTCATGCTCGCCCTCGCCGTCGTCGGACGGGGCGCCATCGTCCCGTACGCGACGGCGGGCGCGGGGCTCGCGCTGGCGAACCGGCTGCGGAGGTTCGGCATGCTGCGCGTGCTGGCCGCGTTCCTGTCCTTCGGCCTGTCGCTCGTGGGGTTGTGGGTCGGCGGTCCCCTGCTCTACCTCGCGGGGCAGGCGGTGGGCGCACTGGCCATGGCCGCCGTCATCTGCCTGACCGCGACGCGGGCGACGGTGTCCGCACTGGGGCCCGTGACGGGGAACGCACGGCTGCCGGCCGGGCTGATCCCGTTCACCTTCCAGACGTCGGTGGGGACCACCGTCGCCGGGGTCTCCGACACGGGCATCCTCACCATCGCGGGCTTCATCGGCGGGCCGTCGCTCGTGACCGTCCTGAAAATCGCGATGGCGCCCGGCCGCTTCTACGCCAACCTGACCATCCCGGTCACGACGATGCTGTACCCCCGGATCACCCAGGCCGTCGCGCAGGGGGCCGGGCCGGCGTTCATCAAACGAATCGTCCGGCGTACCTCTCTGCTGCTCTCGGTGAGCGGGGCGGTGACGGCCCTGGTCGCGTTCCCACTGATCGGCACCGTCATCGCCATGGCGTACGGAGCGGAGTACGCGGACGCGGGCGCGGTGGCGATGCTGCTGCTCGGCGCCGCGTGCGTCAAAGGCATCGCGTGCTGGTCCAACACTCTCGCGCTCGGCGTGGGGAAGCCGGGTTGGCGGCTCACCTATCTCACTGCCGAGGCGGCCCTTCTCGTCGCCGCCCTCCTCCTGGCGCACTGGTCGGCGTCCGGCTCGGCATCCGTCACCGCGGCGACCGCGCTCCATTTCGCGGCGGGGACGCTGGCTCTCGCCGCCCTCGGGAGTGGCTTCTGGCTCGCGATGCTGGGCCCCGTCACCGCCCCCCGGCCGGAGGCGCCCGCCCCGGTGGAGCGGCCGGCTCGCCCCCTCCAGAGAGTGTGACGAGGTGCCCTCCTGGGGAATCGGATCCATGCCGCGCGGGCCGGGCGACCATCACGCGGTTCACCTCGAGACACACCGGCTGAGCACCCACCCCCGGAAGGTGACGCTCCGTACGATGATCCTCACAATTCGCGATCGGACGGCGACGCCACCGCGGTCCTTCCCGTCTCACCGATAGGTGTCCAATGACTCTCTCGAAACACGCTTCCGCCGGCCTGGACACGCCGCGAGCATGGTGGTCCGAGCTTCGCTGCCCGCGCTGTCATGGCGATCTCCGCGCCGAAGGCGGACTGCGGTGCGACGCGTGCCAGACGACGTACCCCGTCGACCGCGGGGTGCCACGCTTTGTCCCCGCGGACAACTACGCCAACGGGTTCGGATACCAGTGGAACCAGCATCGGCTGACCCAACTCGACTCGCACTCCGGTCTGCCGATATCCCGCGACCGGCTCTTCCGGTCCAGCCGGTGGACGGCCGGGGAACTGCGCGGCCGGCGGGTGCTCGAGTGCGGCAGCGGCGCCGGACGGTTCACCGAGGTTCTCTGCGAGACCGGTGCCGAGGTCACGTCCTTCGACATCTCCAGCGCCGTCCACGCCAACGCCGCCTCCAACGGGCGCTTCCCCAACCTGCGGCTGGTGCAGGCGAGCATCTACGAGATGCCGTTCCCGGAGGAGTCCTTCGACTACCTGCTCTGCTTCGGGGTCATCCAGCACACCCCCGACGTCGAGCGGACGTTCAAGACCATGTTCCGCTACCTGCGTCCCGGCGGCCGGTTCTGCGTGGACGTGTACGCGGCGATGGTGGCCTACACGCATCCGCGGCACCTGCTGCGCCCGTTCACCCGGCGCATGCCTCCGGCCGCGCTCTACTCCCTCGTGCAGAAGACGGCGCCGCGCCTGCTGCCGCTGTCCATGGCGCTCCACTCGGTGCCGAAGGCGGGGCCGTACCTGGCCCGGCTGGTGCCGGTCGCCAACCTCAGCTACCTGAACCTGAAGGACCGGCGCATGTTGCGGAACTGGTCCGTGCTCGACACGTTCGACTGGCTCGCGCCCCGGTACGAGAGCCCGCAGACGCGCCGCCGCCTCGAGCGGTGGACCAGGGATCTCGCGCTGAGCGAGGTCTCCATCGAGCGCCATCGCGGCATATACGTCGTGCGCGGTGTGAAGTAGCCATTCGGCCCCGGCGGCACAATCTTTAACAACGAAGAAACCAACAGAACGTGTCCGCTCTCGCCGGTCCGGCGTGAACCATTACGGTACCGCCCATGGACACGGGCCCGCTCATAAACGCTCCAAAGGCAAAATCCGGCGAATTCCCAGGAACCACCGGGCCGAATACGCATTCGGCCCGGCGGCCACGTCCCGCCCGCTTTTCGCGACGCATTCTGATGTCGCGGTGGCTGCCCGCGACTTTTCTCGGCTCATTCACCGTGGCCGCGCTATGTTTTTACGGCGTTTCCGTCCCGGACATCGCCGTATTCGTCACCTATATCGCCCTGGGCCTGACAATTCCCGGCGTACTGGTGATCCGGTCGTTGTACGGCGGCGCCCGATCCCTGGCGGAGGAGATCGCGCTGGGATTGGCACTCGGTTACACGCTCGAACTGCTGACGTACATCCCCGCGCGCGCGGCCGGCCTGCCGTTGCTCGTCCTGGCCTGGCCCGTTGCCACGTACGCGCTTTTCCTCGCCGTCCCCCGGTTGCGCCGGCACTGGAGAGGGTCAGCCCGGCACAGCGCCCCCGTGTGGTGGTCGTGGTCGATCGCGCTGACGATCAGCTATCTGGTCGCCTGGAGCGCGGTGGCCTTCTTCAGAGCGAACGCCGTGACCTGGCCGGCGCTCGGCCTGGCCAATGTCGACGCGTCGTTTCACCTCTCGTTGATCGGTGAGCTGAAACATCACATGCCGCCCACGGTCCCGGCCGTCGCCGGAGAGCCGCTTCTCTATCACTGGTTCGTCCACGCGGAAATGGCCGCGACGAGTTGGGCGACCGGAATCGAGCCGGTCATCCTGCTGCTCCGCCTCGCCATGCTGCCCATGCTGGCGGCACTCATCGTGCTGGTGAGCGCGATCGCCCTCCGTGTCATGAATTCACGACCCGGGGCGCTCCTGGCCGTCCTTGCGGCGATATTCCTGGCCGCTCCCAGCCTCTATCTCGGCAGCAACGGGATATTCACGTGGGGCGGCATTCAGGACGCGGCGTGGATCAGCCCGAGCCAAACATTCGGGGCCGTCCTGTTCGCGCCGGTCGCCCTCCTGCTCATCGATCTCCTCGAAGGGGACGCACGACGCTACGGAAAATGGCTGCTGCTCGCCGTATTCCTCGTCGGGGTGATGGGCGCGAAGGCGACGTACCTTCCGCTGCTGGCATCGGGGCTGGTGGCGGTCACGGCTGTGGAGGCGGCGAGGAGGCGCGGCTTGCCACGATCCCCGCTCATTGCGTTGGGAATGACCGCGGCATGCCTTCTCTACGCGCAGGTCGTGCTGTTCCAGGGTGCCCGGCAGGGAGTGAGTGTCTCCCCCTTCTCCATCACCACACACCTTTGGCGAGATTTCACGGGATTGGCCGACGACGCGCCTCCCGCAGCCATGACCGGCCTCACACTCGTGTATCTGATGTGCTGGGTGGTCACCTGGTGCGGGGTCCTGGGCCTGCTCAGCCGACCCCGTCTTCTCATGCGTCCCGCCGTCGTCGTCATGACCGGCATGGGTGCCGCCGGCCTCGGCGCGGCCCTCCTGCTCGGAAACCTCCACCTCAATCAGCTCTATTTCCTTCGGGCGACGTACCCCTATATGGCCATAGCCTCGGTGTACGGAATCGTCGTCGCCATTCGCAGGTCGCGCGTGTCTCTCGTCACGGCGGCTTCCGCGGCCGGGGCCGGCGCCGCCGCCGCCTATCTGATCCCCTTCCTCTGCGGCGTCGAGATACCGCTACGCCCGGGCCAGCCGGCCATGCTCGTGTATCTGCCCTACGTCGTACTCCTGGCGCTTCTCACGCCGACGGCGATCATCCTGATCGTGAAACGGGGCCGTACGGGTTGTGCCCTCACGTTGTCGATGGTCGCCGCGATAGGTTTGCCGGCGGAGGCGCACGCGCGCGTCATGTCGGTGCTGCACGCACCCGCTGTAGCCGGAGCGGCGGGAACGCCAGGGCCAGTGGTGGAGGCGGCCATTCCACAGGGCGCCCTGGCCGCTGGACGATGGCTGCGCGATCATTCGAATCCGGATGACCTTGTCGCCACGAACGATCATTCCCGTTGGGGAACGCCGGATTCCTGCGATCTCCGCCATTCCTGGGTGAGTGCCCTGACCGAGCGGCGCGTGCTGGTCGAAGGATGGGCGTACACCAGGACGAACTGGGACCGTCTGCGGCCGGGGGAAGGTCCGGAGTGCACGCGTTTCTGGGACACGGCACGACTGCGATCGAATGACGAGGCGTTTCTCACACCCTCCCGCAAATCTATCCAGCGGCTGCGAGCAGACTATGGCGTGCGCTGGCTCTTCGCGGACGAGCGGAACGCCGGTCGAGCGCACGACATCGCGAACTACGCGACCTTCCGGTTCCGTTCCGGCGATTTCGCGGTCTACGAGATCCCGGATGACCCGCGTGACTCCGCACGACGCATATGAGACGCGTACGACACGAATGAGGGGCACCGCCGTCGCGGTGCCCCTCATTCGTTCGCTGTCAGCCCCTCACGAGCCGGTCGCGTCTCCCGCACCCGCCGCGGCGAGCCGGTTCCCCTGAACGGCGCGCGCCCGGTGCCAGAGCTCGAACTGCACCAGGGACCAGAGGATGGCGCTGTGGTCCGCTCCCGCCATGTGCCGCTGCAGCAGATCGCGCACGGCCCGCGGCCGGAACAGCCCCCGACCGCGCGCGGTGCCGTCGGTGAGCACCTCCCAGGCGAGTTCCCGCAACTCGCCGCGCAGCCAGGCCGCGAGCGGGACGCCGAACCCCTGCTTGGGGTAGCGCAGCAGCTCCGGCGGCAGCCACGGCTCGACCGCGCGCCTCAGCAGCACCTTCGTCTGGCGGTTACGGACCTTCAGTGAGGCGGGCAAACCCGCGGCCCATTCCATCAGGTGGTGGTCCAGCAACGGGGACCTGCCCTCCAGCGAGTGGGCCATCGTGGTGGTGTCGACCTTGACCAGCAGATCTCCCGGGAGATACGTCAGGACGTCGACGTCGAGCGCGCGGCCGAGGTCCGTCCCGGCGCGCGAGCCCAGGAAGAGATCCTCTACCAGGGCGCCGCTGTCGACCTCGGACAGCAGGACGCGCAGTTCGTCGCTGTAGATCCGCCACTTCTGGTCCTCGGTGCAGCAGCACATCAGCCCCGCGTACCGGCGTGACGGCGGCTCGGCGGCGAACTTGACGAGACGGCCGAGGCGACGTTGGAACGTGCCGTAGTCGCTCCGCTCCACGATCGCGGCGCCGAGCCTCGCGCCCACCGCGGCCAGGGAGCGCGGCAGCGTGGGGATCCGCCGCGCCATGTTCATGAGGGCGTAGCGCTGGTAACCGCCGAAGGACTCGTCCCCGCCGTCGCCGTTGAGCGCGACCGTGACGTGCCTGCGGCTCAGCTGGGCGACGTAGAAGCTCGGGATCGCCGAGGAGTCGGCGAACGGCTCGTCGAACTGCGCGGCCAGGAGCGGCAGCACGTCGAGCTTGCCCTGCGTGACGACCATCTCGTGGTGATCGGTGCCGTACCGGTCCGCCACCATCCGCGCCTTGTGGCGCTCGTCGTACCTGTCCTCCTCGAACCCGATGCAGAACGTCTTGATCGGCTCGCGGCTCTGCATCGCCATGGCGGCGACGACCGCCGACGAGTCGATGCCGCCGGACAGGAAGGCGCCGACCGGGCGCTCGCTCACCATGCGGATCCTGGTGGCCTCCAGCAGCAGCTCGCGCAGCCGCTCCTCCTCCTCGCGCTCGTCGGCCACCTCGCGGGTGGCCGGGTCGAGCGTCCAGTAGCGGTGCAGCGTGACGCGGCCCCGCTCCCAGACGAGCACGTGGCCCGGCGGGAGCTTGTGCGCTCCCTGGTAGATCGACCACGGCGCCGGAACGTACTGATAGGAGAGGTAATGGTGCAGGGCGACCGGATCGGTCTCACGGCACATGCCGGGATCCTGCTCCAGCGACTTGAGCTCGGAACCGAACCAGATCGTGTCGCCGTCCGACCGCCAGTACAGCGGCTTCTTTCCGACGCGGTCCCGCGCGAGCACGAGCCGTCCCCGGGCCCGGTCCCAGATCGCGAAGGCGAACATCCCCCGCAGCCGATCGACCATGTCGGCGCCGTACTCCTCGTAGAGGTGCACGAGGCATTCGGAGTCGCCGGTCGAGCGCAGCGTGTGCCCGCGGTCGGCCAGATCCCGCCGCAGCTCGGCGAAGTTGTACAGCTCGCCGTTGAAGACGGCGACGACCTGCCCGTCCTCACTGTGGACGGGCTGGTCACCGGTCATCACGTCGATGATCGCCAGGCGGCGCATCCCCAGCGCCACCCGGTCGTCGTTGTAGAAGCCCGCGCCATCGGGGCCGCGGTGCGCGATCACATCGCACATCCGGCGGACCAACTCCGGATCGGGCGCCGTCGTCGATGCGATCCCCGCGATTCCGCACATCAGGCTTTCACGCTCCTGGCCAGGTCCTGGTAAAGCTCTTCGAACCACTCCGCGGTGCCGGCCATGTCGACGCTGTCCACGCTGGCCAGGGCTCCGGCCCGCAAATCACGGTGCGTCCGCGGCTCCATCGCCTGGAGCACGGCTCTCGCGAGCGCTTCAGGCGAGCCCGGCTCGGTCAGGAGCCCGTTCCGGCCCGAGATGATCAGATCGGGCAGTCCCCCGACCTCCGTGGAGACCACGGGCACCCCCGCCGCGAGCGCCTCCATCACCACGACGGGCAGGCCCTCATAGTGGGAGCTGAGAACCAGCAGGTCGGCCGCGGCTACCAGCCTTCTGGCGTCGGGAACCGGGCCGAGCACGCGCACGTGACCGCCGAGGCCCCGCTCCCCCACTTCGCGAGTGATGTCGTCCAGCAGCGGTCCGTCGCCGGCGAGCAGGAAGACGGCGTCCGGACGGGTCCGCACCACCTCGCCGGCCGCCTGGAGCAGCATGCTGTGGTTCTTCTGCGGCCGGAAGTTGGCCACGCAGGCGCACAGGAAGGCGTTCTCGTCCACGCCGAACTCGCGCCGCACGGCGCTCGCCCGGGCGGCCCATCGCGACTGCTCCCCCACGTCGACGCCGTGCATGCGGGTCAGCACGTGACGGGCCCCGATGACGGCGCGCGACCGCGCCACCTGCGGTGACACGGCCACGGTGCGGTCGTCCAGCCCTCGGGTGAGCCGGTCGAGGTACATCGTTTTGGGCCACCACTCGCTGTGGACGGTCGAGACGAGCGCGGGCCGGCCCTTGGCGAACCTGAGGAACGGACGGAGCACGATGGCGGGCGCCGGAGAATGCACGTTCAGCACATGCGGCGCGATCCGGCGGACCGTGGTGACAAGCCTGGCGTAGACCAGCGAACGCGGCCACGCGCTCAGGTCGATGACTGTTATCCCGGCTGAGCGCAACCGCTCGATGAGCTCATCGGTCGACGCCCGCAGGCAGATCACCGTATAGCTCACACCGCAGTTCAACCCTCGTTTCCGGGCCACAAGGAGCCGCTCGACCAGCAGCACCTCCGCGCCTCCCACGTTCAGGGTCTTCACGACTTCGCACACGCGCAGATCGCTCACCGCGCGCCCGCCCGGCGCGTCACATCGTCGTGACCACAGCGGGAATTTGAATGACAGCCCATATGACTTCACCTACCGATCCTTTGTCCGCGCCATCCGGAATCGCGGTTCGCGGTGCGGGAGACCTATCGCGGCGACGTGCCGTGCGCGCCGGGGGACGTGGAAAGCAAAATCGTCGGGAGAGCCGGGGACAAGCGAAACACGCCCCCTTGACCTCTCCTTTCCGCCGAACTCGGGCGGCCCATCCATACGCCGGCCGTCGCGGTTCGTACGCGTACGACGTGCACGGTTGCCCAGGTCGGCCCGCCGGTCAGGGACGCTCATCATGTTCGGGTAGCGAATTCGGAAACTCTTCGCCGCCACAGTGAGCGCACCGTTGGGAAGCCTCGCGGCCAAGTTAGCTTCTCCGGCGTGAAGCAGGCTTGTCAGCAAGGAGTCCGATGAAGACGGGCAGCCGGATTCGTGTCATGGAAATCATCGCCCGGATGAATGTCGGCGGCCCTGCCACGCAGGTGCTGGGGCTGTCGGAGGGGTTGAACCCGGAGGAATTCGACCACCGTCTTTACACCGGCTACGTCGACGGCGACGAGGGCGACCATCTGCGCCTGCGCGACACGTCCGTACGGGTGCACCGGGTGCGCGGGCTGGGCCGGTCGATCAATCCCGGCGACGACATCCGCGCTCTCTTCCGGTTGGTCAGCGCCATGCGACGGTTCCGTCCGCACATCGTCCACACGCGTACGGCCAAGGCCGGCGCCCTGGGCCGTACGGCGGCGCGGCTGTCGGGCGTGGGGGCGGCGCGGGTGCACGTCTTCCACGGCCACCTGCTGCATGGGTACTTCTCCCCCCTCAAGCTGGGCCTCTACGTGCGGACGGAGAAGGCGCTCGCCGCGATGACGGACCGGCTGGTGACCGTCGGCACCCAGGTGCGCGACGAACTGCTCGCCGCCGGGATCGGCCGCCCGGAGCAGTACCTCGTCATCCCGCCCGGCGTACGGCTGGGCCCGGTGCCGAGCCGGGAGAAGGCCCGCGCGGAGCTGGGGCTCCCCCACGACGCGCCGGTCGTCGCCTACGTGGGCCGGCTCACCCGGATCAAGCGGCCCGACCGGTTCCTCGACGTGGCGGGCGCGGTGCTGGCCCACGTTCCCGGCTGCCGGTTCGTCATGTGCGGCGACGGCGACCTGCGCGAGGAGGTGGAGCACGGGATCGCCCACGACCGGGACTCCTTCCACATGGTGGGCTGGCGGAAGGACGTCGAGACCGTCTACGCGGCGGCCGACGTCGTGCTGCTGACCTCCGACAACGAGGGCACGCCGCTCACGCTCGTGGAGGCGGGCATGGCCGGGACCCCGGTCGTCGCCACCCGCGTCGGCAGCGTCGCGGAGGTGGTGCGCGACGGGCACACCGGGCTGCTGGCCGCGCCCGACACCGCCGAGCTGGCCGGACACGTCGTGCGGCTGCTGTCCGATCCCGACACCGCCGCCGAGATGGGCGCGACGGCCCGCGACTGGACGACGGGCGCCTTCGGCGTCGAACGCCTCGTCGCCGACACGGAGGCCCTGTACCGATCACTTCGCGGCGCCTCCCGGCACCGCCTTACACCGGAGGGAACCAACACATGAGGATCCTTGTGACGGGCGGCGCCGGGTTCATCGGCGCGAACCTGTGCCGTGCGCTCATCAACCGGCCCGAGGTCGAGAGCGTCACGGTGCTCGACGATCTCAGCACCGGAGACCGGCGGAACGTCGAGGACATCGGGGTGGAGCTGGTGACCGGCAGCATCCTGGACCGGGGACTGCTGGCGGAGCTCGTCCCGTCCGTGACCACGGTCGTGCACCTCGCCGCGCTGCCTTCCGTGCCGAGGTCGCTGCTGGATCCGCTGGCCTCGCACACGGTCAACGCGACGGGCACGCTCCACGTCCTGGAGGCGTGCCGGGCCACCCGGCCGCACGTGATCCTCGCGTCCTCGTCGTCCGTCTACGGGAACAGCTCGGAGCCGTACAAGCACGAGAACCTGGCCACCCGGCCGCTCAGCCCGTACGGCGCCAGCAAGCTCGCCACGGAGGCCTACGCCCTGGCGTTCGCGGAGAGCTTCGGCCTGCGGGTGCTGCCCTTCCGCTTCTTCAACGTGTACGGCCCCATGCAGCCGGCCGGGCACGCGTACGCGGCGGTCATCCCCGCGTTCGTGTCCGCCGCGCTCGCCGGCGAACCGCTGCCCGTCCACGGCGACGGCACGCAGGCGCGCGACTTCACCTACGTCGGCACGGTGGCGCAGGTGCTGACCGACGCGGTCGTCCGCCGGGTGGGCAGCGACACCCCGGTCAACCTCGCGTACGGGAGCCGGATCTCGCTGCTGTCCCTGAAGGACGCCATCGCCGCGGTGCTCGGCCACCCGGTCGAGGCGACGTTCCTGCCGCCGCGCGTCGGCGACATCCGCGAGTCGCAGGCGTCGCCCCGGCTGTTGCTCGACCTGTTCCCCGACGTGCGGCCGGTGCCGCTGGAGGAGGGGCTGCGCCTGACCGTGGAGTGGTTCGAGAAGACCGCCGGCGGGCGCGCCTGATTCCCGCGCGCCGCCGATCTGTTCACCCTCTCATCGCAATATGTCCCAGGAGAATTCAGTGGCCAAATCACCAAGTAGCACGTACCTGATTACTGGAGGGAGCGGTTTCGTCGGCTCTCATCTGAGCGACGCGCTTCTCGCCCGCGGTGACTCGGTCGTGGTTCTCGACAACCTGTCGACAGGCCGGCTCGAAAACCTCACCCCGCACCCGAACCTGCGTTTCGTCCAGGGATCGGTGCTGGACGAACTGGTGGTCGACGAGCTCGTCCATCAGTGCGACGTGGTCGTCCATCTCGCGGCCGCCGTCGGGGTCAAGTTGATCGTCGAGCAGCCGCTGCGCTCGCTCACGACGAACATCCGCGGCTCCGAGATCGTGATCGAGGCGGCCCACCGCTATCGCCGCAAGATCCTCGTGACCAGCACGAGCGAGATCTACGGCAAGAACTCCGGCGGAGCGCTCGCCGAGTCCGCCGACCGGATCCTCGGCAGCCCGACGGTGGCCCGCTGGGCGTACAGCACCGCCAAGGCTGTGGACGAGATCCTGGCCAACGCCTACCACAAGGAGCGCGGCCTGCCGGCGATCATCGTCCGCCTGTTCAACACGGTGGGGCCGCGACAGAGCCCCGCGTACGGCATGGTCATCCCGCGCCTCGTCAGGCAGGCCGTCAGCGGCGCTCCCCTCACCGTGCACGGCGACGGCACGCAGACCCGGTGCTTCGCGCACGTCGAGGACGTCGTCCGCGCGCTCCTGCTGCTCCTGGACAACGACGACGCGGTGGGGCAGACCTTCAACATCGGCGTCGGCGACGAGGTCAGCATCCTGGAACTGGCCAAGCTGATCAGCGAGATGGCGGGCAGCACGTCCCGGGTGGACCTCATCCCCTATGCCGAGGCGTACGAGCGGGGGTTCGAGGACATGACGCGGCGGGTGCCGGACACGACGAAGCTCCGGACGCTCACCGGCTGGGCTCCCACGCGGACGCTCGACGACATCCTGCGGGAGACGATCGACGAGGCCCGCGCCGAGGCATCCCAGCGGTGAACGGCGTCACCGTCGCGGGCACGGGGACGGTCGCGTTCCTGCTGGCCACCGGTGGCACCCACGCGCTGGGACGCCTGGCGCTGCGCTGGGGCATCACCGACCGGCCCGGGGGCTACAAGACGCACGTCCGGCCCGTGCCCTACCTCGGCGGCATCGCGATCATGCTGGGCACGGTCGTGCCGGCGCTCGGGCTGCTCGGCTTCTCCGATCCACGCACGACCGCCGTCATGATCGGCGGGATCGCGATCGCCCTGCTCGGCCTCGTCGACGACATCTCGCCGCTGCCCAAGACCACGCGACTGGTGGTCGAATCCGTGACGGCGACCGGGGTCGTGCTCAGCGGGGTCGTGGCGTCGATCACCGGGACCTGGCTCGACGTGCCGATCACCGTCGTGTGGATCGTCGTCATCACCAACTCCTTCAACCTGCTCGACAACATGGACGGCGCTCTCGGCGCCATCATGCTGGCGGGCGCCGCGCCCCTCGCCGTGACGGCGTTCGCGCGCGGCGAGTACGGGACCGGGCTGCTCCTGGTCACCCTGGCGGCCTCCGGCTTCGGCTTCCTCCCGCACAACTGGGCGCCGGCGAAGGTGTTCATGGGGGACGCGGGATCGCTGTTCATCGGATTCACCACCGCCTGCCTGGCGGCCCTGCTGGTCACCGGCGAGGGAACGGGCACGGTGATCGCCGGGGTGCTGCTTCCGACCTTCGTCGCCACCGTCGACACCGGCGTGGTGACGCTGTCGCGCAAGAGGGCGGGCCGTTCGGTGTTCCAGGGAGGGGCGGACCACGTGTCCCACCGGCTACGCCGGCTCGGGTTCGGCGCCAGGCTGACGGCGCTGCTGCTCGCCTCGGTCGCGGGGGCGAGCGGGACGCTGGGCCTGGCCACCGCGTTGCACTGGATCTCGCCGATCGTCGCGGTGATCGCCGCCATCGTCTCGGCCCTCGTCCTCATCACCCTGCCACAGCGGGTGCCCATCTACTCGCGACCCCAGCAACCTCCTAAAGTCACATATGAAAGGCGACCTTAGACCGTGGAACTCCTCCATTACCTACGCCTTATCCGCAAGGGCTGGCCGCTCATCGTGCTGTCCTTGATCCTCGGGAGCGTCAGCGCGGCGGTGCTCACGGCGAGAACGCCGCCCACGTACGTGGCATCCATCACGATGATGGCGTCCGGCACCGTGAAGGAGTCGGACATGTCTAACGCGTTCCAGTCAGGGGCGCTGTCCGCCCAGCGCATCACGTCCTATGCGAGCCTGTTGACGAGCCGGCGCATGATCAGCAAGATCACCACTCCGGCCGATGTTGACCGTCTCCAGTCGGCAGTCACGGCAGAGGTCATCCCAGGAACCGTTTTCCTTCGCGCCACCGTGGTCGACAGCGACCCCGTGCGCGCCGCGCAGGCCGCCAATGCCCTCGGCGACGGGTTCCCTCGGCTGGTCGATCAGATCGAACGGCCCACCCCGCGAAGCCGGCCCTCCGTCAAGGTCACGGTGGTCGACCGGGCGACTGTCCCCCACGTCCCGATCAGTCCCAATCCGCTGGCCAACCAGGCGGTCGCCTTGCTGCTCGCGCTGCTCCTGGCACTGGGTGTGCTCGTCCTGCGCGACCGGCTGGACACGACGATCAAAACCATCGAGATGCTGCAGGAAACGTCGCATACCTCGATCCTCGGGATCATCGGCTACGAGCGGGACGCCGGGCGGTATCCCCTCATCGTCCGGGAGACGGGCCACTCCTCCAGGGCGGAGGCGTTCCGCTCCTTGCGGACGAACCTTCAGTTCATCGGGGTCGACCGGCCGCCGAAATCACTCCTCATCACCAGCTCCCTGCCCGGTGAGGGCAAGTCCTCGACGTCCGTCAACCTCGCGATCACGCTGGCGCAGGCCGGTTGGCGGGTGGTTCTGGTGGACGCCGACCTGCGGCGGCCGCGGATCCCGAGCTACCTCGGGATCGAGGGCGGCGTCGGGCTCACCGACGTGCTGATCGACAAGAGGGGGCTGAGCGACGTCATCCAGACGTGGGGCGACCCGGGCATCTCCGTGCTGCCCTCCGGGAAGATCCCGCCCAACCCCAGCGAGCTGCTCGGCTCACAGGGCATGCTCACGGTGCTCACCCAGCTCACCCAGAACTACGACATGGTGCTCGTCGACGCGCCGCCGCTGCTGCCCGTGACCGACGCCGCGGCGCTCGCGGCCGTCTGCGACGCCACGCTGCTCGTCGCGAGATACGGCAAGACCCGGCGCGAGAACGTGGTCCGCGCCGGAGAGCTGCTGACATCGGTCAACGCCCGGCTGGTCGGCGCGGTGCTGAACTTCACCCCGGCGAAGATCGGGCAGTACTACGGCTACGGATACGGATACTCCTCGGACGTCAAGACGCCGGTGAACGCGTGAGGAGCGTGAGCGGGACGGACAACGCGTCGGCGATCGTCCGTCCCGCCACACGGTAGGCGCGCCGGGAGCGACCGAAGGGGTCGGCGATATCGGGCTGGTCCACGCGGACCAGCCCGCGGCGCGCTCCGGCCTCGGCCACGAGCGTGCGGGCCCGCTGTACGGGATCCTCGTGACGGGTGATCGCCTCGGCCGGCACGCTGCGGGTCAGCACGCCGAACTCGGCGATGGTGAAGACCCGGGAGACGGCGGGAGGATGCAGGGCCGCCACCTCGGCCCGGTGCTCGGCGGTGGCCGCGAGCACGAGATCGGAGCCGGTGACCAGTTCCTCCGTCAGCGGGCGGGAGGCGAACCCGCCGGGATCGCCGCCGAGCCGGACCAGCGCCTGCCGCGCACGCTCGGGCATCTCCATCCCCGGCGCGGCGCGGGTGCCCGCGCTGGTCACCCGGATCGGCGAGCCCGCTCCGAGGGCGGCCCGGGCCAGCCGCTCCGCCATCGGCGAGCGGCAGATGTTGCCCGTGCACACGAAAAGGACGTGGAAGCCCTCATCGGCTTCCACGTCGGCCTGTGATGCCATCGGCGGCACCGCCTCCCCCATCTGGAACCGCAGCGCCCGGCCGCGCGGGTCGTCGAGCGCTGTCGATCGTCATCGTGCCGTGTCCCGGCACGGGATCCTGTGCGTCCGTAGGAACGGAGAGCACTCCTGGTGGGGAGCCACCGGGCGCCACCAGCTCTCCCCGTCGTCGTGACCGTCCGCCACCGGCTCGTCGTGCTTCTTCGCGGCCTTGCGCCGCAGGGCCTCGCCGGCGGCGATCCCGGCGGCTTTCGGGCCGGTGTCCTCCCCCTCCGTCCGGGCGACGGTCCGGCTGTAGCGCCCGCTCTCCGCGGGAAACCGGGTGAACGCCTCAGGACCGCCCTTGACGCTCCGCACGTACGAACCGAGCAGCGCGTGACCGCCCGCGAGCGTACCCGCGGAGAGGACCAGGCAGGTGACGCCGCACCCGATGATCGCCCGGCACATGCTGCGCCTCCTGAGCAGCGCCCTCCCCGCGGGATCGGTGATTTCTCCGGACTCGCGCGTACCCTCCATGAACGCGACGGTAGATCGTCGTCGCCGGGCGGCTCTCCATGGCACGCCGGGGTTTACCCTTTCCGGCATCGCCACCCGTCACGACGACGGCGCCGGGCACCCCTGGTCGTTCTCCGTGATCCTGGTGCGCTGGGGCTGGACGAGCGGCTGCGCGGGAACCGCCGGCGGCGTGGCGGAGACGGGTTCCACCAGCTTGAACTCCAGCGTCCGCGCCTGCCGGGGGGCGAACTCCAGCAAGGTGGAGTAGACCGGATGGGATCGTTCCGCCTCGACGATGACGCCGCTCTTCCGGCCGTCCAACCGCACCCCGCTCAGCCTCGCGCCCGGGCTGGCGTACAGCGACACCCAGAGCAGGTTGGAGCCCGGGGCGTGACGTTGCTGCGGCGAGTCGAGCCGGGCGGTGACGTAATCCGGCAACGCCCCGCGCGGCACGTCGTTGTCCAGCCGGACGCGCACCGTCGTGGCGCGCGTCCCGTCGGCCTGGCACGCGCCCAGGTCGTAGGTGACGGACCGCTGGAGGTAGTAGTCGAGCTTGCTTCCGGCCGAGTTGTTGACCACCAGCCCGGCGAAGGGACCCGGCCGGCCCGGAAGCACGCCGCCCAGCGGCGTGGCGGCCAGCCGTCGCTCCACGGCGGCGTCACTGCTCCAGACCTGGATCCTCCGCTCGTCCACGAGCCGGGACAGGACCGGCAGGAGCCGCTGGGGATCGGCGAGCGCTTTGCCGATCTGTTCGCTGACGGCGCCGGCGACCGTGATGAGGAACTTCTTGCGGTCCCCCCGGTCCGGGTAGCGCTCGTAGGCCGTCCGCTCGGTCAGATCGACGACGTTGCCCGCGGTCACCGCCTCGCCGTCCGGCAGGGTGACGGGCCCGATCAGCTCCAGGAGGTAGGAGAGGCCGATCGGATCGGTGGCGATGGCGCCGTCCAACCGCTGGCCGAACCGCCGCTCCCAGAGCCGCGTCCAGGTCGCCGCGGCGTACGGGAAGTGCGGCGAGAGGTTGGAGACGGACAGCATCGAGGTCGCGCTCGGCCCGTAGCGTGCGCGGTACGCGGCCCCGTGGTCGATGACCGGCTTGGGGCTCTCCAGCCCGTTGTCCGCGGACAGGCGCGTGACGCCGACCTTGCCCCGGTCGGCGCTGAGGATGCCGTACGCGCCGATCAGCCCGCCGGTCGCGCGCGACTCCGCGTTGGTCTGGAATGCGAGGAAATAGCGGCGGGGGCCGTCGTGGCCCAGCATCGGCGGCAGCAGCGCGGCGGCGTCCGCCGCTGAGCGGAGCCGGTCGCGCAGCCGGTCGGCCTCCTCCAGCACCGTTTCCCTGGCCTGGTCCAACTGGCCCACCCCGGTGTCGGCCGGCGTGGCGGCGAGGCGGTCCCGCGCCCAGGCGACCCGGGCGACGCCGTCGTCCAGCGTCGGGGACGCGGCGGCGAGCCGGTCGAGGACCTGCCGCGTGTCGTGCACCGACAGGGATTTCGCCGCCATGAACGGCGCGGCCTCCTGGTAGACCCCGCCGAGCACGTCGCTGATCTCGGCGACGGCCTCGGCCAGCCCGCCGACGGTGGCCGCCGCGTCGCCCACGAAGGGGGCGTGCGCGATGAGCCACCAGTCGCGGCCGCTGGTCAGTTGCCGGGCCTCGGCCGCGTGCCGCCGCGCGTCCGCCAGTGGTCCGGCCATCTGCCGAGGGTCGTCAGTGTCGCGCGCCAGCAGCAGCGCGGTCTTCGCGGCCTCCAGGTGATCCCGCGCGCTCAGCCCGAGATACGCCGACCAGCCGCCGGCCAACACGAGGCCGGCGGCTGGAAGGGTCAGGCCGAAGACGGCGATCCGGCGACGGTTAACGACCCGCATGGGCGGATCGGCGACGCCTCGCGGTGAGGACGAGCCCGGCCGCGGCGGCCGCCAGCAGTCCCCCGCCCGCGGTGGCCAGGGCCGCCACGGGCGCGCCGGTCATCGGCAGTTCGCCCTTGGCCTGGCAACCGCTGCAGCCCCCGCAGCTGGGGCTGCAGTTGCCGCTGCTGCTCGACCAGCTGCTGTTCCGGTTGTTCTGCCGGTTGCGCTGGTGCTGTCGGCCATGCTGCCGGTGGCTCTGCGCCTGCTGCTGGTGGATGGTCTGGTGCACGTTCGCGTGCAGGTTGGGTAGCGGCGGGTACGGCTGCCCGAGCACGACGCCGTTCGGCACCGGCAGGGCGGCTTCTGCGCTCGCCACCCCCATGGGTCCGAACGACAGCGCCCCGGCGGCCATCATCGACAACAGAATAGGTATTGCATTTTTTCGCGCCATTCAGGACTCCCTGAGGATAAGAGGTCACGCGATGGGCGATTTCCCCCGGAATACCGGGACAGGCTCGCCACGTAAGCTTTATATGCGCCCGCCGGAGAAGCACTCCGGCGGGCGCGGGGTTCTTACCCAGCGATCACCGAGCGTTCTCGAATTGTTGACGATCATCTTCTCGCGGTGGCACGGAACCGGTCGGCGCGTGGAGAACCCGCCCTACCCCCTTTACCGGCGGGTCTCCTCGTCCATTTTCGCGGGCTTTATAGCTACAGGTCGGTTATCGCATGGCCTATCGCGATGCACGGCGGTTTCTCCGGGGATTAATGCCGCAAAATGCCCGGAAAGCGACATGTCACCGACGCGGCGGCGTCGCTAAAGAATCAGCCAACGCCCCGCCGGAGCCACCTCTCGGCGCTCCCGCCCGGCGATACTCGACGCGTGCGTGATCAGCGGAAACCGACAGCGCCGTGAGGGCCGCCATCCGATTCGTCAGCGAACTCGGCATCACCGCCGGGGTCGTGCTGCTGATGTTCTGCGCGTACCTGCTCTGGGGCACCGGCTCCTACACGGAGGAGCACCAACGGGTCCTGCAGCGGCAGTTCGAGCAGGAGATCCAGCGGAGCGTCCACGAACACAAGGGGAAACGGACCCTCGGCGCGATCAAGCTCGGCGGCGCCGTCGCGCTGATCCGGATCCCCCGGCTCGGCGCCGACTACAAGTACGCCGTGGTCGAGGGCGTGGACGCCGAGCACCTGCGCGAGGGGCCCGGCCACTATCCGGGCACCGCGATGCCCGGCGAGATCGGGAACTTCGTGGTCTCCGGCCACCGGACGACGTATCTGGCGCCGTTCAATCGCATCGGCGAGCTGAATCGCGGCGACGAGATCGTGGTGGACACCCGCGAGGCCCGGTACACCTACCGGGTCACCGAGAAGGAGGTCGTCCTCCCCACCCGGCTCGACGTGGTCGCGCCGGTGCCGGGACATCCCGCCGAACGGCCCACCCGAGCGCTGATCACCCTGACCACGTGCAACCCGAAGTACTCCGCGGCCGAGCGGCTCATCGTGCACGGCCTGCTCGCCGACCGCGAGAAGCGCCGAGCCTGACCCCACCGCGTGACCATAGGAGCGTCCCTGACATGTACGGATCCCTCTGGCGGCGGCTGCCCGGCGGCGTGCCGGTGCGGCTGTTCCTCTTCCTGGCGCTCGTCGGGATCGCCGCCGGCCTGCTCTGGTACGTCGTGTTCCCCTGGCTGGCGCCCCGGGTGCCGATCGACCAGCCCTGGTGAGCCGGGCGCCCGGAGACGCCGAAGGGCCCTCGCCGCAAGAGGGGAAGGCGGCGAGGGCCCCGGGAAGGCGAGCCGTACGGCTCAGCGGCCGACGTTGGCCTCGTGCCCGATGGCGAGGCCGGAGTCGACGTCGAAGAAGTGCAGGTTGTGGGTGTCGACGACCAGCTCGACGTTCTGGCCCGGGCGGACGTGGCTGCGGGCGTTGACGCGGGCGGTCCACAGCGACTTGTCGCCGGCGAGCGGCAGGGCCGCCGCCTCCTCCTCGTCACCGTCGTGCTGGGCGGCCACGGTGTCCTTGTGCTCGACCGGCGGGGCGTCGATCGTGAACAGCACGTTGATCTCCGAGCCCAGCTCCTCGGTCACGTTGGCGCGGACCGGGATGCGAGCCCAGCCGGCGGCGTTGCCGTTCGCGGCGCTCGCGTCCTCGAAGTCGGACGGGCGGATGCCGAGGATGATCTTCTTGCCGAGGTAGCCGTCCAGGCCCGGCTTCTCGGTGAAGGTGGAGTCCGGGACCGGGAGCTTGTACCCGGCGAACGCGACGGCCGCGCCGCTGCCGTCCCGGACCAGCTCGGCGTAGGCGAAGTTCATCGACGGCGAGCCCATGAAGCCGGCGACGAACAGGTTGACCGGGTTGTCGAACAGGTTCTGCGGGGTGTCGACCTGCTGGAGCAGGCCGTCGCGCAGGACGCAGACCCGGTGGCCCAGCGTCATGGCCTCGACCTGGTCGTGGGTGACGTAGACGGTGGTGACGCCGAGACGCTCGTGGAGCTGGTTCAGCGAGGCGCGCATCGAGACGCGGAGCTTGGCGTCCAGGTTGGACAGCGGCTCGTCCATCAGGAAGGCCTGCGGCTCGCGGACGATGGCGCGGCCCATGGCGACACGCTGGCGCTGACCGCCGGAGAGCGCGGCCGGCTTGCGCTTGAGGTACTGCTCCAGGCCCAGCATCTTGGCGGCCTCGTTGACGCGCTTGGAGATCTCGGCCTTGGGCATCTTGCGGAGCTTGAGGCCGAAGGCGAGGTTCTCCTCGACCGTCATGTGGGGGTAGAGCGCGTAGTTCTGGAAGACCATCGCGATGTCGCGGTCCTTGGGCGGCAGGTGGTTGACCACGCGGTCACCGATGACGATCTCGCCGCCGCTGATGTCCTCCAGGCCCGCGATCATGCGCAGGGCGGTGGACTTGCCACAGCCGGAGGGTCCGACCAGCACCATGAACTCGCCGTCCCTGATCTCCAGGTTGAGGCCGTTCACAGCCTTGACGCCACCCGCGTAGATCTTGTCCACGCCGTTCAGAACGATAGAAGCCATCTCAGTCCTTCGTCGCTTCCTGACGATTCCGCCCCGTCCTGCAGTCGCGGGTCCCCCCCGATGCGGGCTGGGCTTTCTCCTGGGGATGACCGCAGGAAGTGGATACGTTTTCAGGAATCACACCGGACAGATCGGGACCTGTCAACCCAATCTGCTTGTCACGCGGGGCTCGTTATCGTTCCGAGACTCGCGATAATCATGGAAATATGCTGGAATCGTTTCCATGGAGAGCTCGGGACAGCGGCGTACGACGATCAAGGACGTGGCGGAGGCGGCCGGTGTGGGCGTCGCGACCGTCTCGCGGGTGCTGTCGGGCGGGTCGGCGAGCGCCGGGGCACGGGAGAGGGTCCTGGCCGCGGCGGCGCGGCTCGACTACCACCCGAGCGCGCTCGGCCGGAACCTGCGCCGGCGCCGCACGGGTGGCGTCGGCCTGCTCGTTCCCGATATCACCGACAGCTTCTACGCCCGCCTCGCCGACGGCGTGCTGTCCTGCGCCCGCTCGTACGGCGAGCCGGTCACGGTGGGCGTCACCGGCGACGACCCGGAGCGGGAGAGCGAGTTGATCGGCACGCTCATCGAGCAGAGCATGGACCGCGTGATCGCGGTGCCGTCCGGCGACGGCGACGTGTGGGACCCCGTGCTCCGGGCCGGGGTGAACGTCGTCTTCGCGGGCCGGCGGGCCGACCCCGACGTACCGGACGTGCCGGCCGTGCTCGCCGACGACCGCGACGGAGTGCGCACCGCCATGGAGTACCTGACCGGCCTCGGCCACCGGAAGATCGCGTTCCTGGCCCGGCGCGGCCAGTCCCAGCGGGTGGCGGCCTTCACCGGCGCGCTCGCGGCGCTCGGCGTGCCGGTGGAGGATGATCTCGTCGTCCACGCGCGGGCGAGCCGCGACTCGGCCTACGCCGCCGCGGCGGGCCTGCTGCAGCGCCACCCCGACGTCACCGCCGTACTGGCCGGAGGCAACATCCTGGGCGAGGCGGCGGTGCTGGCCGCCAGGGAGCTGGACGTGCGCGTGCCGCGCGACGTCTCGCTGATCATGTTCGACGACGTGCCCTGGGCCGAGCTGTGCTCTCCCCCGCTCACGGTCATCGCGCAGCCGGCCCAGGACATCGGGTACCGCTCGGCCGAGCTGGTCCTCCGCCAGGGGCGCCGGCCACGCGAGGTCGTGCTGCCGTCCGAGCTGGTCGTCCGGGCGAGCTGCGGTCCCAGGAGGCCGCGCCGGTAGGGGCCGTCGGCCGCCGTGGATCGGCCATGGCCTCTGGCTGGTCACGAGACAGCCAGCTCAGCGGCGAGTCGCCCCGCTTTTCGGGATGCGCCCACTGCTCCGGGACGCCGTCCCATACGGGACCTTCAGCCCTATCTGCCCCCGCTCTCGGCGGCCGATTCTGGAGAAAAGCCATGTCGAACCCCGGCGGGGGTGTCAGCCGTGGAACGTTCGAATGACCAGGTCGCGAACCTGCTGCAGGAGTACGCGGACCTCATCGCCATCACGGGCGGCGACGCCTACAAGGTGAGGGTGTACGAGAAGGCGGCCCGATCGGTCGGCGGCTACGCCCGCGACATCTCCAAGATGGACGCCGGTGAGCTGCGCGGGATCCCCAACGTGGGCACGTCGATCGCGGCGAAGATCGAGGAGTTCCTGCGTACCGGGGCGATCCACCAGCTCGAGGAGCTGCGTAGCAAGATCCCGGCGGGCGTCCGCAGGCTCACGGTGATTCCCTCGCTCGGCCCGAAGAAGGCCATGATGCTCTACCACGAGCTGGGCATCGACTCGATCGAGTCCCTGGAGGGGGCGATCAGGGCAGGCATGCTGCACGATCTGCACGGGTTCGGCGCCAAGACGGAGGAGAACCTCCTGCACGGCATCGAACTGATGCACAAGGCGGGCGAACGGGTGGATCTCGGCGTCGGGATGAGCCTCGCGGAGGAGATCGTCGCGGCGCTGAGCCGGGTGCCGGGATGCGAACGATGCGTGTACGCGGGGTCGCTGCGCCGGATGAAGGACACCATCGGTGACATCGACGTCCTCGCCACCTCGCGCGAGCCCGCGGCGCTCATGGACGCGTTCACCCGGCTCCCCACCACCGGCGAGGTGATCGCGCACGGAGACACCAAGACCTCGGTCCGCACCGTCGCCGGCCTCCAGGTGGACCTGCGGGTCGTGCCCGCCGACTCCTGGGGCGCGGCCCTGCAGTACTTCACCGGATCGAAGCCGCACAACATCCGGACGCGGGAGATCGCCGTCCACAAGAAGCTCAAGCTGTCCGAGTACGGCCTGTTCGACGTCACGACCGGGGAGAAGATCGCGTCCACCGACGAGGCGGACGTGTACGGCATGCTCGGGCTGCCGTGGATCCCGCCGACGCTGCGCGAGGACAGCGGCGAGATCGAGGCGGCGCTGCGCGGTGAGCTTCCGCGGATCGTGACCGAGACGGATCTCTGCGGCGACCTGCACACGCACACGAACCTGACCGACGGGCTGGCGCCACTGGAGGAGATGGTCGCCGCGGCGGCGGAGCGCGGATACGCCTATTTCGCGATCACCGATCACGCGCCCGAGCTCTACATGCAGCGGATGACCGACGAGAAGGCCCTGGCCCAGCGCGAGCAGGTGCGGAAGCTGGACGGCGCGTACGGCGGGATGCGGCTGCTGCACGGCACCGAGCTCAACATCGACCCGGAGGGGAAGGTCGACTGGCCGCCGGAGTTCCTGGCCGGATTCGACCTGTGTGTGGCCTCCTTGCACTCCTACTTCACCCAGTCGCGCGAGGACACGACCCGGCGGTTGCTGCGGGCCTGCGAGAACCCGCACGTCAAGATCATCGGCCATCCGACCGCCCGCGTGATCGGCAGGCGGGAGCCGGTGGACGCCGACTGGGACACGGTGTTCATCGCCTGCGCCCGCACCGGCACGGCGCTGGAGATCGACGCCTTCCCCGAGCGTCTCGATCTCCCCGCCGACCTGGTCCGGCGGGCGTCGGGCAAGGGCGTCCTCTTCGCCGTCGACAGCGACGCGCACGCCGTGCCCCACCTGGCCAACATGCGGTACGGCGTGGCCACCGCGCAGCGCGGCTGGCTCACCCCCGATCAGGTGATCAACACCTGGCCGCTCGACCGGCTGCTGCGGTTCCTCCGTGCGGGCCGACCCTGACATAGCGGGCCCTGGCTGGTTCGAATCACGGCGCGGGAACCATCGGGGGCCGCCGTCTCCGCCGGGGCGGCGTGTCAGGGCCGTCCCGCCACGGCGTCGCCGCCCAGTGCCCTCACCGATGTCCGCCGTCGGCCGCCCGCATCGCGGCGACTCTCCGTCACCGCTCGCCTCCCTCCGGGCCGGCCACGGGGTCGCCGAGGCACCGGTCGGTCAATGCCCGTCGCCGCTGAAGGAACGCGCGTTGGGGCTCGCTGTCCGTGCGGGCGATCGCCGCCTCGTACGCGGCCACCGCCTCCGCGCACCGGCTGAGGCGGCGCAACAGGTCGGCGCGGATGGCGTGATAGAGGTGGAACCGCTCCAGCCCGGAGTCGTCCAGATCGTCGACCAGGGCGAGGCCGGTGGCCGGGCCGTCCGCTTCGGCCACCGCGACGGCACGGTTCAGCGCGACGACCGGCGTCGGGGTGTACGCGAGTAGTTGGTCGTACAACTGCCGGATCTGTCCCCAATCGGTGTCGGCCGGCTCGGCGGCGTCGCTGTGCACCGCGTTGATCGCCGCCTGGATCTGGTACGGCCCCGGCCGGCCGCGGCGCAGGCACCGCCGTACCAGTGCCTGACCCTCGGCGATCAGGGCCCGGTCCCACCGGGCGCGATCCTGGTCGGCGAGCGGCACCAGGTCGCCGTCGTCGTTCGTACGGGCCGCGCGGCGGGACTCGGTCAGCAGCATGAGCGCGAGCAGGCCCTGCGCCTCCGGCTCGTCCGGCATCAGCTCGACCAGCCCGCGGCCGAGCCGGATGGCCTCCTCGCACAGGTGGGCACGCGACAGCCGTTCACCCGAGCTGGCCGTGTAGCCCTCATTGAAGATCAGGTAAATGACCGCGAGCACCGACTTCAGCCGTTCCGGCAGGTCCGCGCCCTGAGGCACCCGGTAGGGGATCCCGGCACTCTTGATCTTGTTCTTGGCGCGTACGAGCCGCTGTGCCAGGGTCGGCTCGGGAACCAGGAACGCGTGGGCGATCTCCGCGGTGGTCAGCCCGCCCAGCAGGCGCAGGGTGAGCGCGACCCGCGCGTCCACGGCCAGCGCCGGGTGGCAGCAGGTGAAGATCAGCCGGAGCCGTTCGTCGCGCACGGGGCTCTCCTGCGGTGGACCGTCCGGTGTGAGCAGGGCGACCGCCTGCGCCTGCCGTTCGGCACGGGTGGACTCCCGGCGCATGCGGTCGATCGCCCGATTACGCGCGGTGGTGATGATCCATCCGGCCGGGCTGGGCGGCAGGCCGTCGCGCGGCCACCGGTCGGCCGCCGCGGTGAACGCCTCCTGCACGGCCTCCTCGGCGACATCGATGTCGCCGAGGGCCCGGACCAGAACGGCCACCGCGCGGCCGTACTCGGCGCGGAAGACCCGCTCGATCTCGGCGATGGAAACGGGCTCCATCGGATGGGTCAGTCCACGGTCTGCATCGGCCGGACCTCGATCGGTAGTCCGGCCGCCTCGGACAGCTTGCGGGCCCACTCCACCGCGGCGTCCAGGTCCGTCGCGCGGATCACGGTGAACCCGCCGATGTGCTCCTTGCCCTCCACGAACGGCCCGTCGGTGAGCAGGGCGTCGCCGTCCTTCGCCCGCACCACGGTGGCCGTGCTCGCGTGGTGCAGTCCGCCGGTGAAGACCCACGCGCCGGCGTTCTTGACCTCCTTGTCCCAGGCGGTGACCCTCTCCATCACCCGCGCGAGTTCGGGCGCCGGCAACTCTGCGTCCGGCTGGTACACGTTCAGCAGGTACTGCACCATTTGACTGTCCTCCTCGGATGTACGACCGATCCTGTCGGCCAAGCCGGTCCCCGCCCGGCCTTCTACCTCTCATACGAGCGGCGTCTGGCCGGATCGACACTCCGGCGAGGAAATCATGGACGCGTTTCTCCGGGCCCTACGGCGACGGCCCGTGGAGGGCGTCGGGAGCCGCCCGCCGGAGGCACACGGGTAACCCAGAGGTGCGCCCCCGGCGGGCCGGGCGCCGCCGATGTCAGGCGGAGGGTGTCAGGCGGAGACGGTCTTCTCGATCGCCGCGACGACCTCGGGCGCCTCGGGCTCCGTACGCGGCCGGAACCGCTCGACCACCTCGCCCGCGCCGTCCACCAGGAACTTCTCGAAGTTCCACTGGATGTCGCCCGCGGCGCCCTCCGCGTCGGGCGTCTGGGTCAGCGACGCGTACAGCGGGTGCCTGCCGTCGCCGTTGACCTCTATCTTCTCCAGCAGCGGGAAATCCACGCCATACGTGGTGGAGCAGAATTCCTGGATCTCCTCCGCCGAGCCGGGCTCCTGGCCCATGAACTGGTTGCAGGGCACGCCCACGACCGTGAAGCCGCGCCCGCCGTAGGTCTCCTGGAGGCGCACCAGGCCGGCGTACTGCGGGGTCAGCCCGCACTTCGACGCCACGTTGACGACCAGGGCCGCCCGGCCGCCGAGGAGGCCGCCGAGGGTGGTCTGCGTCCCGTCCAGGGTCCGCACCGGGATCTCGAGAATGCTCATGGCGCCGACTTTACCTAGAACACCGTTCGGCGAGACGCGACGGAGGCGGGTAAAAGTTCCACCGCGGCCCGGTCACGCCACCGTCGAGCGGGTGGCGGATGCGCTGGTCAGAGCGGGTGCGAGCGGCAAACCCCAAGCCACGATCAAACTTACGGAACCGCCGTCCCCGCTCCCGCGACCGCATGTCCAGCGAGTTCTCTCAGGAGCTCCAGAAGTCGGCGGGCGAGCGGCAAACAACTTCCTCCAGCGTGTCGCAGTTCACCGAGTCGGGCCGCGGCGGCTACTTCAATCCGGCTGAAGAGCCCGTCGCGGCGCCTGCCCGGGAGTGCACGTTGGATCCGGTGAGGCCGAGCGGACGGCCGTGCCCACGCCATGGGTGATGGACCGCCGGACGGGGCGCCCACGTGCGCCCCGCGTTCCGCACGCGACCCGACGACAAGGACCGAATTGGACAGCAACAGAGTCAGCAACAGAGTTCTGGTACGGAACACTGCGGTCGCGATGATCGCGGTCTCGGTGGTCGGAGGCGTGGGAAGCGGCACCGCCGCCAGCGCCGAGCAAGCCCAGCAGACCGGACGGACCGCCGCCGCCACGGTTAAGGCCTCCGCGGAGACGTCCGCGGAGGCGACCGCGGGGAAATCCGCGGCGGGGAGCACCGCCGCCGAACCCGCGCTGACGGGATCCGCAGAGGCGGCCGAACGCCAGGCGGACGCCGCCTCCGTGAGCGGCATAACGACAGTTCACACCGCCGTCTGGAGGACCAGCGCCCAGGCCGTCAAGCCCAAGGTGAGCGTGACGGCGCCGGCGATCCTCAACAAGGCGTACGCCTTCCGGCTCGTGGCTCGGCGGTCATGGCCGGGCACCCAGTTCCAGTGCCTGGACAGCCTGTGGACGAGGGAGAGCGGCTGGAACCACCGGGCGGAGAACCCCTACTCCGGCGCGTACGGGATCCCGCAGGCGTTGCCCGGCAACAAGATGAGCGGGACCGGCCTCGACTGGCAGTTCAATCCGCTGACCCAGATCAGATGGGGGCTGAAATACATCAGGACCCGGTACGGCTCACCGTGCGGGGCATGGGGACACTTCCAGTCCCACAACTGGTACTGAGTGTTCCGATCATCACGACGCGTAATGAAGCTCAGGTGATGTGAAACCTCTGACAACCGAGGAGTGACCAGGGGAAGGGCTCACTCCTTGGGAAGCGCCCGGGGCCGCGGCTCGGGCGCTTCCCCTTGATTTTCCGTGAGGCTGTTTCGATCTTCCCGAGGACAGCCTCGAACTTTCACCGTCGTCGCGTGCGTGATTGAGCGGCGCGTCAGGACTTCTCCCCCATCGCCGAACCGGGCTCGTCCCGCACCGAGGCCAGGCTTCCGCTCCGCCGCCGTCCCCCGGCCGGCTTCATCTCCCGATGGCGAAGTCGCACAGCGCTTCCCGGGACCCGCCGCCGAAACCCCCTTGCACGATCACGTTCTTGCCGTGATCATTCCGTTTACAAGGTCATGAATCGCGCTCGGATCATATTGCGATACCCCAAATTACGAAATATCAGGAAAATTCGTAATTCCCGACGCGAAGTTAATCATGACCATACCCTCTGGCGATCAGGAATTTCCGGAGGTAATGTCGGAGTCAACCGCGACCCGCCGCTTTTCTCCCGAAGCCGCGCGGGCGGCGCACGGAGGAGCTTCCCCACCGAACATCGGTGGCCAAAAACGGCAAATGCCGCATTTTCATATCTCTGCAGCCATCGGCGCCCGGCCGCAAGAGCCGGCATGGCAAAGATTGAAGTTGACTCGTATGTCCGCATCTCATCGCGACGCCCCTCCCCCGCCCCCCGATGCGGCGGAGCCCGCACAGCGCGCGCACGCGAGAACGCGCTTCCTGCGCGCCGTCCGCGGCCGCCGCCCGCTGCTCGCGGCCGCGATCGCCGCGGTCCTCGCGCTCGGCGCGATCGTCATCCTGCCCGGTGCGGCCGGGGCCGTCCAGGCACCGGTGACCCTCGGCTCCGCGTCGACCTACGCCGTCCTCGGCACCACCCTCGTCAGGAACGTCAACCAGACCAGCCTCACGGGAGACCTCGGGGTCAGCCCCGGTGGATCGGTCTCCGGATTCCCGCCGGGCACCGTCACCGGCACCATCCACATCAACGACACGAGCTCCGCGAACGCCAGGTCGGATGCCACGGCCGCCTACAACGACATCGCCGGGCGGAGCGGGGCCGCGAACGTGAACGCGGAGCTCGGCGGCACGACCCAGACCCCGGGGCTCTACACCACGTCGAGCGGCAACTTCACGATCACGGGCACCCTGACGCTCGATGCGCAGAGCGACCCGGACGCGGTCTTCATCTTCCGGGGCAGCACACTGGCCGCCGCGAACACCAGCAACATCAACCTGGTCAACGGCGCCCAGGAGAACAACGTGTTCTGGGAGTTCACCGGCAACACGAACTTCGGCCAATACTGCACGTTCCGTGGCAACGTCCTCACGCAGGGCACCGCGGCGCTCGGCTTCGGCGCGTCGATCTCCGGCCGGATCCTCGCCCTGAGCGCGGACGTCCAGATCCAGGGCACGAACAACGACCTGCCGCCCACCCTCGTCGCCGTACCGAACAACCCGCCGACCACCACGACGCTCACCGTCTCGCAGAACCCCTCGGCGCAGGGGCAGCCGGTGACGTTCACCGCCACCGTCAGCGCGGTCAGCGGCTCCGTCGTTCCCGCGGGCCAGGTGGCCTTCAAGGACGGCACGACCGTGCTCGCGATCGTCTTTGACCAGAGCGTCGGGTCGGTCACCTACACCACGTCGTCGCTCCCCGCGGGACAGCACTCGATCACAGCCGTCTATCTGGGCGGGAACACGCCCGACAACGAGGCGATCATCCACTTCGCCCCCAGCAAGTCGGCGCCGATCACACAGGTGGTGACCGCCTCGCTCTGGGACAGCGTGGCAACCCCTGCCGTGTCGTCGACCAATGATCCGCAGGCCGTGGTGCTCGGGGTGAAGTTCAAGGCCACCACGGCCGGAACGGTCACCGGCATCCGCTTCTACAAGGGAGCGAACAACACCGGCACTCACACCGCGAGCCTGTGGACCATCGACGGCCGGCAACTCGCCACCGCGACCTCCAGCAACGAGACCGGGTCCGGCTGGCAACAGGTGAACTTCCCCACCCCCGTCCCCATCACCCCGAACACCGCCTACGTCGCCTCCTACCACACGACTTCCGGAGACTATTCGGTAACCCGCTCCTACTTCACATCCGCCCGCAACAATGACCCGCTGATCGCACTGGCCGACGGCGACCAGGGCGGGAACGGCGTCTACGCCTACAGCGCCACCAACACGTTCCCCACGAACACCTTCCAGTCCACCAACTACTGGGTCGACGTCGTATTCGTCTCGTCGGCCGGCTTATGGAGCAACTCCACGACCCCGGCGGTCGCGACGCAGGCCGATCCGCAGGCTGTGGTGCTGGGCGTGAAGTTCAAGGCCGTCGTCGCCGGCACGATCAGGGGCATCCGGTTCTACAAGGGGCCGCTCAACACCGGCATTCACACGGCGACTCTGTGGACCATCGACGGCCAGCGACTCGCCACCGCGACCTTCACCAACGAGACCGCCTCCGGCTGGCAACAGGCGAACTTCCCCACCCCCGTCCCCATCACCGCGAACACTCCTTACGTCGCCTCGTACTTCACGCCGTCCGGAAGCTACTCGGTGACGCGCCCCTACTTCACCTCCCAATACAGCAACGGGTCGCTGATCGCCTTCCAGGACGGCGACCAGGGCGGAAACGGCGTCTACACCTACAGCGCCGCCAACGCGTTCCCCACGAACACCTACCAGTCCACCAACTACTGGGTCGACGTGGTATTCGACATCACCTGACGCTCCGGTCGTATGCGGGGGGCCGTGAGATCCGCTACACGGCATCCCCATCCACGTCCCCCCGGCCCGCTCTTCGCGGTCCGGTCAACCGGAAAAACGGCTTTCCGGAGAAGGCCCCGTCCCCTCCCCATTGCGGGAAACTCTCCGAGTTTCTCGCATAAACCATACGTCCGGCGCCGGCCCCGCTCATTTCCATTCACCTCCTGGCCGCGCCGGGCAGTGAAATGGAAATGCGCATGCCAGAATCTACGAAAAAAGCGTCATCCGACCGGCGACTGCTCCGGGCGTTCCTGGTCGCCTTCGGTCTCGGCCTGATCGTGGTCATCACTCTGCTGGGCTCGTCCTCCTCCGCCGAGCCGGCCGCGCAGGGCGGGCCCGTTCTCCACACGGGTACGGTGGCCGGCGCCGGCACCGCACTCCCCGCGGCATGGAGTCGCGACGAGGCGCGCAGGACCGGCTTCGCGACGGCCCTGCGCCGGGAAGCGGCCCGAGGCGCGGCGGCCGAGAGCGCCGGCGCCCAGACCCGCGCCCTCCAGGCGGCCTGCAACCCGCCGACCTCGGTCATCTGCGTCGAGAACAGCCTGCCCGGCACCCCGCCGAGCCAGTGGGATGTCCCGGGAGCGGGCAGCAGCAACATCCAGGGTTTCGCGACCCAGATGAGCGTCGACCACGGGCAGACGATCCAGTTCAAGGTCAACACGAACGCGACCGCCTATCGCGTCGACATCTACCGCGTCGGCTACTACGGGGGCAACGGCGCGCGGCAGATCACGACCATCACCCCCTCGGCCACCCTGCCGCAGACCCAGCCGACCTGCGTCACGGACACGTCGACCGGGTTGTACGACTGCGGGAACTGGGCCGTTTCGGCATCGTGGGCGGTGCCCTCCACTGCGGTCTCGGGCGTCTATCTCGCCAACCTGGTCAGGACGGACGGCACGACCGGCGCGAGCCAGATCATCTTCGTGGTGCGGGACGACGAGCGCGGGTCGGACATCCTGCTGCAGACCTCCGACGCCACGTGGCAGGCGTACAACACCTTCGGCGGCGGGAGCCTCTACCTGGCGCCGACCTCCGCCGGGCGCGCCTACAAGGTCAGCTACAACCGGCCGGTGACCACGCGGGGCAGCAGTTGCTGCAACGGATCGGTGGAAGGCTACTTCTTCGACTCCGAGTACCCCATGATCCGATGGATCGAGGCCAACGGCTACAACGTCAGCTACACCACCGACGTGGACACCGCCATGCGCCCGGCGCAGCTGCTCGGCCACAAGATGTACATGTCCAGCGGCCATGACGAGTACTGGTCCAACGAGATGCGCAACAACGTCGTCGCCGCTCAGAACCAGGGCGTCGACCTCGCCTTCTTCTCCGGGAACGAGATGTTCTGGAAGACCAGGTGGGAGACCAGCATCGACGGCTCGGCCACGCCGTTCCGTACGCTCGTCTGCTACAAGGAGACGACGGCCAACGCCAAGATCGACCCGAGTCCGCAGTGGACCGGCACCTGGCGCGACCCCCGTTTCTCGCCTCCCTCCGACGGCGGACGGCCGGAGAACGCCGTGACCGGCACGTGGTTCCGGGTGAACGGCACGGCGAACAACTCGATGACCGTCCCCGCCGAGTTCGGCGACATGCGACTGTGGCGCAACACGTCCATCGCGTCGTTGCCGCCGGGTCAGACCGCCGTCTTCCCCGCGGGCACGCTCGGCTACGAATGGGACGTGACGCCCGACAACGGGGTGGAGCCCCCGGGCCCGGTCAAGTATTCGAGGACGTCCGTCACCGTGACGAGCACCTACCTGGTCAACTTCGGCAGCGCGTACGGCCCCGGCACCGCGACCCATGCTCTGACGCTGTACAAGGCCTCGAACGGCGCGCTGACCTTCGGAGCGGGCACCACCCAGTGGGCGTGGGGACTGGACGCCGTGCACGACAGGGCCGGGTCGCCCACCGACGTCAACATGCAGCAGGCCACGGTCAACCTTCTCGCCGACATGGGACCCCAGCCGGCCAGCCTCCAGCCCGGGCTCGTCCCGGCCACCGCGTCGACGGACACCAGCCCCCCGACGTCCACCATCACCAACCCGGCGGGCGGCAGCATCGTGGACACTCTGACGACCACCGTCATCCAGGGAACGGCCTCCGACACCGGCGGCGGCGTGGTGGCGGGTGTCGAGGTGTCGGTCGACGGCGGCGCCACGTGGCATCCGGCGACAGGTCGCTCAAGCTGGCAGTATCGCTGGGAGCCCACGACCGCCGGCCCCGCGACGATCAGCGTCCGAGCCGTGGACGACATCGGCAACCTCCAGACGGCTCCGACCACGGTGAACGTCAACGTCGTCACGGCGTGCGACGCCTGCACGATCTTCTCCCCCACCGACGTGCCCGCTCTGGACTCGTCCCCCGATGCCGGCTCGGTGGAACTCGGGGTCAGGTTCCAGGCGAGCCAGGCGGGCGTCATCAGGGGCATGAGGTTCTACAAGGGCGCGCTCAACACGGGAACGCACACCGGCAATCTCTGGAGTTCGAGCGGCCAGCTCCTGGCGAGCGCGACGTTCACCAACGAGACGTCGAGCGGGTGGCAGCAGGTGGACTTCGCCACTCCTGTCTCCATCACCGCCGGCACGACCTATGTCGCCTCGTATTTCGCACCGTCGGGGCACTATTCGGTAACACGCCCGTATTTCACTACCCCGCACAAGAACGGGCCGCTCACAGCCCTGGCGGACGGCGCTGGCGGCGGCAACGGCGTCTACAGTTACGGCGCGACCAGCTCGTTCCCCACCAATACCTTCCAATCCACTAATTACTGGGTGGACGTGATTTTCATCCCGACGAGCAGCCTGTGGGACGACACCTTCATCCCCGCGGTCGTGTCGAGTCCGGACTCCCAGGCCGTCACGCTCGGCGTCAAGTTCCAGGCGGTCACGACCGGCATGGTCACCGGCGTCCGCTTCTACAAGGGCTCCCAGAACACGGGGACCCACATCGGAAGCCTGTGGACGAGCAGCGGGCAGTTGCTCGCCAGCGCGACGTTCACCAACGAAACGGCGTCGGGGTGGCAGCAGGTGACGTTCTCGACCCCGGTCTCGATTGTCGCCAACACCACGTATGTGGTGTCCTACCTCGCGCCATCAGGACATTATTCGACGACCAACTCCTACTTCACCGGCGCCTACGCCAACGGGCCGCTCGTCAGCCCGCAGGACGGCGACCTGGGCGGCAACGGCGTATACGCCTACGGCTCGACGAACACGTTCCCCGGCAACACGTACCAGGCCACCAACTACTGGGTCGACGTGATGTTCACCCCGTCGGCGAGCCTGTGGGACAACGGGGCGGACCCGGCCGTCGTGAGCCAACCCGACCCGCAGGCCGTGGCACTCGGCGTCAAATTCTCGTCCCTCACCGAGGGCAGCATCCGGGGCATCCGGTTCTACAAGGGACCCTTGAACACGGGGACCCACACCGTGAGCCTCTGGACGAGCGACGGCCAGCTGCTCGCCAGCACGACGTCACTCGGGGAGACCGCCTCCGGCTGGCAGGAGGTGTTCTTCAACTCACCCGTCCCCATCGCCGCCAACACGACGTACATCGCCTCGTACCACACCACGTCCGGCTATTACTCCGTGTCGCGCCCGTACTTCACCACGCAGTACACGAACGAGCCCCTCATCGGGCTCGCGGACGGCGCGCAAGGCGGCAACGGCGTGTACAGCTACAGCGCGACGAACACCTTCCCGGTCAACACCTATCAATCCAGCAACTACTGGGTCGACGTCGTCTTCGACGTCTACTGAAGTCCGTCGAGGTCTCACCGGCGACGGCTCCGCCCAACGGGCGGAACCGTCGCCGCTCGGCGGCCCGGTGAGCGCCGTTGAGTTCGCGTGGAGGCGGCGCCCGCCGGCGTTCCGGGTGATGTCACGCCTGCTCGCGGCCGGTCAGGCCGCGCTCGCCGAGCCGCACGGCCATGGCCTGCACAAGCAGCTCCAGCCCGAACTCGAACTCCGCCTCGTGGTCGCAGGCGGCGAGCTCCGACGTGCGGGCGTACAGCTCGGGGAAGAGGGCGGGGTCGGCCACGGCCACCGGGACGTCCGGCCGCACAGGCGCGAACGTGGGCGTCACCCCGACCTCGCGGAGCAGCGAGCCGACGATGTAGGCGATGAACATGCGCAGCATCCGCACCGCCTCCTCGCCGTCGAACCCGGCCTCGCGCAGCGTGGCCAGGGCGCGCTCGGCCGGGATCATCCCGGCCGGGGAGCTGAGCTGGCGGCTCACCACCACCATCGTGCAGCGCGGGTAGTGGTGGGCGATCTGGCGGAACGCCCGGGCCTGGATCCGGACACGGTCGGTCCAGTGGGCGGACGGGTCGTCGGTGAACTCGATCTCCGAGAGCACCGCCTCGGCCACGCCGTCCAGCAGGGCGGACTTGTTCGGCACGTGGTTGTAGAGCGACATGACGCCGACCCCGAGCTCGGCGGCGATCCGGCGCATGGAGATCGCGTCCGCGCCCTCGCGCTCGATGAGTTCCACGGCGGCGGCGACGATCCTCGCCCGGTTCAGGGTCGACATGGCAGCGATTCTCCCCCAGGGCATTGACGACGTACAGCGTACGTGACACGGTCGGGACGTACGGTGTACGTAGACGGGAGGTCAAGGTGTCGACCCACGAGCTTTACACCATCCCCGCCGAGCTCTCCACATGGGATGTGGAGATGGCCGGTTCGGCCCGGTTTACTTGGGAATACGACGACGGCCGGGACCGGATGCTCGCCCTTTACCAGAAGGGCAAGGACAAGCAGTGGGACTCGGTCAAGCGCATCGACTGGGACATCGAGGTCGACCCGTACAACGTGCTCGGCCTGCCCGACAACACGATCGCGATCTACGGGACTCGCCTGTGGGAGCGGATGGGCGAGAAGCAGCGCCAGGATGTCCGGCTGCACGGCGCGGCCTGGCAGTTCTCCCAGTTCCTGCACGGCGAGCAGGGGGCGATGATCTGCTCGGCCCGCATCGTGGAGTCGGTGCCCGACCTGGACTCGAAGTTCTACGCCGCGACCCAGACGATGGACGAGGCACGGCACGCCGAGACCTACGCCCGCTTCCTGAAGGAGAAGGTCGGGCTGGCCTACCCGATCAACGAGCATCTGAAGGCCCTGCTGGACAGCACGCTGAGCGACTCCCGCTGGGACATGCCCTACCTCGGCATGCAGGTGCTGATCGAGGGCCTGGCCCTGGCCGCGTTCGGTGTGATGCGCGACATCACCACCAAGCCGCTCCCCAAGCAGATCCTCGCGTACGTGATGCAGGACGAGGCGCGGCACGTCGCGTTCGGCCGGATGGCGCTGCGCGACTACTACAAGAACCTCTCCGAGGCCGAGCGGCGCGAGCGCGAGGACTTCGTCATCGAGGGCTGCTACCTGATGCGCGACCGGCTGCGCGGGCGCGAGACGTGGGAGGCCCTCGACCTGTCCAAGCAGGAGGTCGACGAGGCGATGGGCTACGTCGACGAGTCGGACTACCTGCGCCTGTTCCGCTCGCTGCTGTTCAGCCGGATCGTGCCGTGCGTCAAGGACATCGGCCTGTGGAGCCCGCGCCTGCAGCAGGCCTACGCCGACATGGGCGTCCTGGAGATGGCGGGGCAGAGCCTCGAGGCGCTGATGAAGCAGGACGAGGATATCGCCGACAAGCTGGACGCGGAGCGGTTCGCCCGCGAGGAGGCCGAGCGCCACGAGGAGGTCGCCGAGACCATCGCCATGGCCGCCGACTGACTCCCGCGCCGCCGGTCGCGGGCGCCGCGCTCACAGCGAGAGCACGAAGATCGCGGCGCCCGCGACGACCGCCAGGACGCCCCACCACGCGAGCAGCGCGTCGGTCATGAAGTTCAGCGGGTGCCCCAGGTGCAGCGCCCGCTGCAACCGGCGGAAACGGGCGCCGACACGGACGAGCAGCGCGGTGCCGCAGAGCGCGCCGAAGGAGAAGGCGGCGAGCTCGACCCCGCCCATGCCGTGCCGTACGGTGACGCCCGTGGCGACGAGGGAGAGCGAGCACAGGGCCACGGCGGTGCGGACCCACGCCAACCGGGTGCGCTCGTTCTGGAGCCCCGGGTCCCAGCTCGCCAAGGTCGGGTCGGCGCCCGCCTCGGTGTCCGTCATGCCAGCACGATCAGCAGGAGGGCGATGACCGCCACCCCGGCCACGCCGTACCCGAAGAGGGGCGCGAGGGCGGGCGGGGGCAGCGGGTCCTGACGGCGCAGCGCCCGCTGGACGCGCCTCCACCGGGGGTAGGCCATGACGGCGGTCACGGCGGACAGCACCACGAGCACGACGGCGAGCAGGGTTTTGATCCAGTCCACGAAGATGTGGGACGGGACCGCCGCCATCGCGATGCCGCCCGCGCTCATCGCGAGCGAGGTGCTGAGCCAGGTGAGGAACGTCCGCTCGTTGGCCAGCGTGAATCGCGGATCCGGTTCATGCCCATCCATGAAGCGAAGGATATTTTGCGACATTCCCCCTTAGTTATGATGGAATGCCGGAAACGAGGACACCGTTACAGGTGTGATCGACATCCATGCCGGAGATCGTGACCCGGCTTTTCCGAGGACTTAATAGGGAAACCCCCGGAAAGCGAGATCCCTGGCGGGCACGAGGAGCACACCACCCCGAGTGGCCTTCGCGGGGCGTGTCCGATGACGAGCGGCGACATCGGGAACCGGAGACCCGAGGACGGCCGCGGTGACAGGACAGGCCTGGCGACCGGCGGACGCGGAGAGATCGGAGGAACCCATGGCGACGTGTGAACACCTGGAGGGCGCCGACTCCCCGGCGCCGGTGACGCCCGAGGGCTGCGCCGAGTGCCTCGCTATGGGGATGCACTGGGTCCATCTACGCAAGTGCCTGCGTTGCGGGCACATCGGATGCTGCGACTCCTCCCCCGGACGGCACGCCACCGCGCACTTCCGGGAGACCGGGCACCCGGTGATCATATCGTTCGAGCCCGGCGAGAACTGGCGCTGGTGCTACCTCGACAACCTGATGGACTCACCCGGCGGCCTCGCCTGACCTCAGGTCGCGCCTCCGCGATCAGTCGCGGACGAGGGTGGCCTCCTCGAAGTCGAGCTCCTGCATCATCCGCCGCAGCACCTCGTCGTCGATGCGGCGCTCGTCGCGGAGCCGGATGATCACATCTCGCTCCGTGTCGATCATCTCGCGGCGCAGCCGCCGGTAGAGCGACGCCGGCGTCTCCTCCCCCTCCGGTCCGGTGCCGCCGCCCAGCCGCTCCCAGGCGTGCATCGCCCTGCGCTCGGTCCGGGCGCGCAGCACCTCGACGACCTCCTCGTGGACGTCCAGGACGCCATCCGCGATCATCTCGTCCAGCCGGGCCAGCGCGGCGTCGGCGGCGGCCTGCTGCGCGGCGGCCTCGTGCAGGTCGTCCTGGTAACGCTCACGCTCGTTGGACACGCCCAGCTTCCTGATCAGCCAGGGGAAGGACAGTCCCTGGACGACCAGCGTGCCGATCACGATGACGAACGTCACGAACAGCAGCAGATTGCGCTCGGGAAAGTTCCGCGGCAGGGCGAACGCGGCGGCGAGCGAGACCACGCCCCGCATCCCCGCCCAGCTCAGGACCACCACGTACCGCCAGGGCGGCCGGACGGGTTCGCGCCGCCTGATCCTCTTGGACAGGATCCGCGGCACGTACGTCGCAGGGATCACCCAGACGACCCGTGTCACCACCGCCACCAGCAGCAGGACCAGCGCGTACGTCAGGATCCGGGCCGGGCTCTCCCCCTCCAGCCCGAGCAGGATCGGCCGGAGCTGCAGGCCGATGAGGATGAAGACGATCGACTCCAGGATGAAGTCGGCCACCTGCCAGACCGCGTTGGACAGCAGGCGGGTCCCGTAGGAATAGTGGCTCATCCGATAGCCCAGATACAGGCCCACGATCACCACGGCGATCACGCCGGAGGCGTGCGTCAGTTCCCCCGCCAGGTACGCGACGTACGGCAGGAGCAGCGACATCCCGTTGGTGACGAGCGCGTCGGTGAACCTGCGCAGCACCAGCCCCGCCGTGTACGCGATGGCCAGCCCGATCGCCACCCCGACACCGGCGGCGTAGAGGAACTCCCCACCCGCCTGGACGAGGCCGACGCCCGTCCCGACCACCGCGCCGACCGCCACCCGGAACGCGGTGAGGGCGGTGGCGTCGTTGAACAGGCTCTCGCCGATCAGGATGGTGAGCGGCCGCCGCGGCAGGCCGAGCCTGCGGCCGATGGCGACCGCGGCGACCGCGTCCGGCGGTGCCACGATCGCTCCGAGCGCGAAGGCGGCCGCGAGCGGCAGCTTCGGGATCATCAGGTGCGCGACCATGCCGATCACGACGGTGGTGAACAGCACCAGGCCCACCGAGAGCAGGCCCACCGCGCGCGCCGTGTCCCGCAGCCGGAGATAGGAGCTGTCCAGCGCCGCCGAGTACAGCAGGGGCGGGAGGAAGACCAGCAGGACGACGTCGGGGTTCAGCCGATATTCGGGCACGCCCGGCACGTACGACAGGACCAGTCCGACGATCACCAGCAGCAAGGGGGCCGACAGGTCCCGTCTCCTGGCGATCCCGGCGACCACGAGCGCGCCGACGGCCAGCAGGACCAGCCCGGCGACCGTCGAGATGTCCATCAATCGTCGAGCGTACTCGCGCGCTCGTCACGGACGCCGGGCGGTCCCCCTCACCAGTCGCGCTCGTCCCGCGGCTCGGGGCGCGCCTGCTCGCCGGTGCTGTAGATCGGGTCCTGGATGTAGGGCCGGGTCAGCGACGGGTCGGTCTGGCGCGACGCCGGGGCGCCCAGGCCGAGCGGGTCGTTCGGGTCCACTCCGGTGGGCGGGGCGGCCTGCGGCTGGCCCGGCTGCGGCTGCTGCTGGCCCTGCGGCGGGTAGGGCTCGGGATCGAACCGGTAGGCCGGACGGCCCGGCACCGGCGAGGGGAACTGGTACACCGGCTCCCCCGGGTCGTACCCGCCGCCGGAGGGGTCCCCGGACCGGGGCGGCGCGTCGTAGGAGCGCGTCGCCTGGTCATACGGATCCCTGTCATACGGATCCCTGTCGTGCTGGTCCCGGTCGTACTGGCCCGGCGGTTCGTACCTGCCGGTCTCGTAGTGGGCCGTGTCGTACTGGCCGGTGTCGTACTGGCCGTATCCCGGAGGGGTGGGGTCGTAGGGCAGGGAGTCGCCCACGATCATGTTCTCCCTCGGGACGCTGTCGGCCGGTGAGGCCGCGCGCCGGTCCCGGCCGGGATTGCCCCTCGCCACGAGCACGTCGTTCGGACCGACCGCGGCCGGAGCGGGCTCCTGCTGGTACGGCGGCTGCTTGCCGTAGTCCGGTTCCGGCTGCCCGTAGTCGGGGCGGCCGTAGTCGGGGTCGGGCTGGCCGTACTCGCCGCCCTGACGGCCGTAGCCGGGGTCGGGCTGGCCGTACTCGCCGCCCTGGCGGCCGTAGTCCGGCTCCGGCTGGCCGTATTCGGGACCGGGACGCCCGTAATCGGGCCCGGCCTGCGGGTATCCGCCGTCCTGCTGGCCGTACCCGCTGTCGGGGTAGCCGCTCTCGGGGTAGCCGCCCTCGGGCTGGTCGTAGCCCGCGTCCGCGCGCCCGTACCCGCCGTCGGGGTGCCCGTAGCCCCCGTCGGAGTATCCGTAGCCGCCGTCCTGCTGGGCGTAACCGTCGTCCGGCTGACGGTAGCCGCCGTCCGGCCCGGCCTGCGCGTACGCGGGGGCCTGAGGCTCCTGCTGGAACGGCACCACGTCCTGGTCGGCCGCGCCGTACCCGTCCTGCCCCTGCTGCTGCGGGTATCCCTGGGCGGGGAGCTGCGGCCGCGTGTACTGGCCGGTGCCGGGGTACTCGCCCGTGTTGACCGGGTGCAGCGGACCGGTTCCGGGGTCCTCGTCGCTGTACTGGCCGCCCGCCTCGGTGAAGCCGTCGTCCAGGGTGTCGATGAGACGCCCGACATCGGCCATGGGCATGCGGAAACTGGCGGTGCACATCTCGCCCCGCCAGAGGCTGAGAACCAGCGTTCCCTCATGCCAGGTGACCCGGAGCACGCGGTCCTGACCACGGGCGTCGAAGAACACCTCACCGAACGATGGCAGTGGGACAACTTCCGACATGGAGGACATAGTGCCTTTACCTGCCCTTATCCGTCCACTCGACCAGGCGAATCCCTACAGTAACGCCTGTTCCGGCACCGTTTCGGAGCCCCCGGCCCCGTACCGGGTAGATCGTTACTTGACCGAGTGGGGCTCGCCCGCAAGTGTGCCACGCGCCCCGCTCCGCCGAACCGGGAACGACGGGATGTGGCGGGCCCGTCACAGAAGCCGTCTCAGGAGCGATTACGGAAGCCGCCGGAAGAGACGCGGGGACCCGCCGTGATCCGGCGAAACGGCCTTCCGGGACGAGGACGTGGAGCCCCCGGAATCGGACCGCCGGGCAGGACGCGAAGCGACGAATGTCGGCGGCAGCGGGTAGCGTTCTCCCGTGCCATCCAGTGACTCCAAGATCGCGCTGCCCCCTGTCGACGAGCTGCTCACCGTGGCGGTGACCGGCCTCGGAGGCGCCGAGCGGCCCGGTCAGGTGACGATGGCACGCGCCGTGCAGGAGGCCGTCGAGAGCGAGCGGCATCTGGCCGTCCAGGCGGGCACGGGCACCGGCAAGTCGCTCGCCTATCTCGTCCCCGCGATCAGGCACGCCATGGAGACCGGCGACGCGATCGTGGTCTCGACCGCCACGATCGCGCTGCAACGCCAGCTCGTCGATCGCGACCTTCCGCGGCTGGCGGACGCGCTGGAGCCGCACCTGCCGCACAAGCCCGAGTTCGCGATCCTCAAGGGGCGGCGCAACTACCTCTGCCAGTACAAGGCGTCCGCCGGCATGCCGGACGACGAGGAGGACCAGCTCTTCGACCCGCGCGAGGTGAGCGCCACCGGGCGGATGGTCCAGCGGATCCAGGAGTGGGCGAACGAGACCGAGACCGGCGACCGGGACGAGCTGGTCCCCGGCGTCAGCGACCTCGCCTGGCGGCAGTTCTCCGTCCACGCCAAGGAGTGCCTGGGGGCGCAGCGGTGCCCGAGCGGCGCCGAGTGCTTCGCCGAGCTGGCCCGGCAGCGGGCGGGCGAGGCGGACGTCGTGGTCACCAACCACGCGCTGCTGGCGATCGACGCGATGGAGGACTTCGCCGTCCTGCCCGAGCACGACGTGGTGGTGGTGGACGAGGCGCACGAGCTGGTCGACCGGGTGACCTCCGTGGTCACCGACGAGCTCTCCGAGAGCAGCGTCGGGCTCGCGGTCCGCCGGGCCGGCAGGCTGCTCGAGCAGGGCGTGGCCGACCGGCTCAAGGAGGCCGGCGAGGATCTCGGCGCGCTGCTCGCGGCGGCGCCGGCCGGGCGGGTCGACGACCTCCCCCAGTCCCTCGGGCTCACCCTCGCGCTCGTCAGGGACGCCGCGTTCGCCTGCATCACCGCCCTCGGCCCGCGCAACAAGGACAAGGACGACCCGGAGAACGCGGGTGTGCGCAAGGCGGCGTTCACCGCGCTGGACGAGGTCCACGACACCGCGCAACGCATGCTCGACGCGTTCGGCGCCGAGTCCGAGGCCGACCGCTCCGAGGTGGTCTGGCTGGATGCCGGGCACGGCCGGGTGCCGCCGACGCTCCGGGTGGCCCCGCTGTCGGTCGGCGGGATGCTCCGCGACAAGCTGTTCGGTGACCGGACGGTGATCCTCACCAGCGCCACGCTGGCCCTCGGCGGCTCGTTCGACGGCATGGCCCGGCAGTGGGGCCTCACCGACGACTGGACCGGACTCGACGTCGGCTCGCCGTTCGACCACCCGCGCAGCGGCATCCTGTACGTCGCCAAGCATCTGCCGCAGCCGGGCCGCGACGGCCTGCCCGAGGCGTACCTCGACGAGATCACCGAACTGATCGAGGCGGCGGGCGGGCGCACCCTGGGGTTGTTCTCCTCGATGCGGGCCGCCAAGGCCGCCACCGAGGCGCTGCGCGAGCGGCTGGACGTGCCGCTGCTCTGCCAGGGTGACGACTCCACGTCGCTGCTGGTGAAGCAGTTCGCGGCCGATCCGGCCACCTGCCTTTTCGGCACGCTGTCGCTGTGGCAGGGCGTGGACGTCCCCGGCCCCTCGCTCACCCTCGTGATCATCGACCGGATCCCGTTCCCGCGTCCCGACGATCCGCTCGCCTCGGCCCGGCAACGCCACGTCGCCGCCAAGGGCGGAAACGGCTTCATGAGCGTCGCCGCCACGCATGCCGCGCTGCTCCTCGCCCAGGGCGCGGGGCGGCTGCTGCGCTCGATGACCGACCGGGGCGTGGTCGCGGTCCTCGATCCGCGGCTGGCCACCGCCCGCTACGCCGGTTTCCTGCTGGGCTCGCTGCCGCCGTTCTGGCGCACCGGCGACCCGGCGAAGGTGCGCGACGCGCTGCGCCGCCTCGCCGCCTCCTGAGCGCTGTGCGCCGCCCGCGCCGGGCGGCTCGCCCGCGCCGACCGGCTTCGCCGACACCCGCCGTGCTCAAGCTGCAGCAGCTCCGGGAGGAGACCGTCGGCGCCCCCTGAGCCCCGGCCCTGCCGCGTCCGCCGACCTCGCGCTGTGCGCGCCCATGCCCACCGGCTTGGCCGCCCCCTCAGCCGGGCCGGTGCCCATGAGGCCGCCCTGCTCAGGCGGACGAGGCGCGCGACAGGACGGTGACCGGGTCGCCGACGGCGATCTTCCCCGGACCGCGCGGGACCAGGCGGATGCCGAACCAGGTCTTGCCGTCCCATCTGCGGTGCCGGGCCAGGGTGCGGATGGGCTCCTTCCCCTTCACGCAGGTGTCCGGGTCGATCGTGGTGACGGCGCAGCGGTCGCAGATCTCCGACACCCGGAAGTCGACCTCGCCGATGCGGACCTCGGCCCAGCCGTCCTCCTCGTACGGCTCGGCGCCCTCGACGACCGCGTTGGGCCGGAAGCGGGCCATGGACAGCGGGCCGGGGAGCTCCTCGCCGCCTTCCGCCGCCCCGGCGGCGATCCACTCGTCGAGCCGCCGGAGGGACGACGCCGACGTCAGCAGCAGGGGCGCGTCCCACGCGAAGCTGACCACCTCGCCCGGCTGCCCGCCGTGCGCGGGATCGATGGAGCGGCGCCGGGGGTCGTCGAGCCACACGAGCCGGGCCGGCAGGCCGAGCAGCGTGGAGAACCAGGCGTGCGCCGCCGCGTCGGCGGCCACAGCGTGGTCCAGCCCCGTGAAGCCCACGGGGACGCGGGGGCCGCTCGCGGGCGGCACCACCAGCTCGGGCAGGCCGGGCGCGGCCATGTGGAGACCGCCGTCCTGGAGGTTGCGCGCCGTGACGGAGAGCATGCGCGGGAACTCGCCCAGCCAGAGGTTGTCACCGTCGTCACCGATGACGGCCCACCGGCGATCTCCGTCGAGGCCCCACGGCTCGATGGTCGCCGCGTCCACCGGCACACCAGAAGCCGACTTAAGGGGATAAATGTGGATATCACGGAGGCGCATGATCACACGATAAAGCGCGCCCCCGGCGACATCCAGCACAAATCTCCCCGGTACGGATCAACCGCCCGGCGTCGTGAGCACGGCCTCGACCTCGGCGAGTCGCTCCTCGTGGTGGCCGATCACGTAGTCCGCCCGCTTCGAGCGGGCGGACTCACGGCGTCACGAACCGGCGGAGTCCAGCGGCGCCAGATCGGGGCGCTTGGCGGCGAGGCCGTCACCGGACGACCGCCCGGTGAGCCGTCGGCCGATCCACGGGACGAGGTGCTCCCGCACCCACAGGGCGTCCTCACGGCGCTTCGCCCGCGGATCGACGTCCTCGCGCGGCGGCCACGCCGTACGCCACGTGTCCTCGGACGGGACGCCGAGCACGTCGAGGACCTTCGCCGCGACCATCCGATGGCCGTGCTCGTTCATGTGCAGCCGGTCGTCGCTCCACGCCCGCCAGTCGCGTAGCCCCTGCATCGACCACTGGTCCACCAGGCGGCAGCCGTACAGGTCGGCGATGGAGCGGATGTGCAGATAGAACGTGGCGAACTTGCCCCGAGCCCGCCGCATGATGGGCGTGTCGCGCGGGTCCACCCCGGTGAACAGCAGCACGTCCGCTCCGGTGCTCCGCAGGTCGCGTACGGCCGCGGCGAGCTTCTTGGCCATCAGGTCGGGGTCGCTGCCCGGGCGGAGCAGGTCGTTGCCTCCGGCGCAGAAGCTGATGAGGTCGGGCTTCATCTCCACCGCCAGGGGCACCTGCTCCGCGACGATCTGGTCCAGGAGCTTCCCGCGGATCGCCAGGTTGGCGTAGCGGAACCCCGGCTGCAGCCGCCCGAGGTGCTCGGCCGCGCGGTCGGCCCAGCCGCGGAACCGGTCGGCCTGCCCGGGGGCCGCGCCCGTCACGTCGATCGGGGGGTCGTTGAGCCCCTCGGTGAAGCTGTCCCCGACGGCCACGAACGACGTGTAGGCCACGTCAACCCCCTCTTTGTCTGCCCTTCCTCGACCGGCCCCTGCCGTCCGCGCCGCGAAAACGCCGCGGATCAACCGAGCTTTCGTCTAGTTTTCCCCATGCCGGTCGCGCGGGCGCAACGCGGGGGCGGCTCAGGACGGCAGTTCGGCGATCGCGTGCAGGGCGAGCACGTACGAGCGCATGCCGAAACCGGCGATCGTGCCGGTGGCGACGGCCGCGACGACCGAGGTGTGGCGGAACTCCTCCCGCGCGTTCGGGTTGGAGATGTGCACCTCCACCAGCGGCGCGGTCCGCTGCGCGATGGCGTCGCGCAGCGCGTACGAGTAGTGCGTGAACGCGGCGGGGTTCAGCACGACCGGGATCTTGCCGTCCGCCGCCTCGTGGATCCACCCGATGAGCTCCGCCTCGTCGTCGGTCTGCCGGACCTCGACGGACAACCCCAGCTCACGTCCGGTCTCCCGGCAGAGCGCGGCCAGGTCCTCCAGGGTCTGCGCGCCGTACACGTCCGGCTCGCGGATTCCCAGGCGTCCCAGGTTGGGACCGTTCAGAACCAGCACGGGCCTCATCGGCGCACCGCCTTCACATGCGATCCGGAGTCAGGAAAGCCGGGGCGGCCGGCCCCGGAAAGACGGGCGGGACTCACCGCGCGACCTCGTGGTAGGCGGCCTCCAGCAGCTCCTCGGCCGGATCCTCCAGCCGGGACGGCTGGGCGAGCCCGTCCAGCACCACGAAGCGCAGCCGGGCGCCCCGGCTCTTCTTGTCCACCCGCATGTGGTCGCGCAGCGCGGACCACGCCTCCCTCCGATACGCGGTGGGAAGGCCGACCGAGGTGAGGATGGACCGGGTCCGCTCGACGATGTCGTCGCCGATCCGGCCGTCGAGCCGGGACAGCTCCGCCGCGTACACCAGGCCGATGGCGACGGCCTCGCCGTGCCGGATGCGGTAGTCCTCGACCCGTTCGATGGCGTGGGCCAGCGTGTGACCGTAGTTGAGGATCTCTCTGAGGCCGCTCTCGCGCAGGTCGGCCCCGACCACGTCGGCCTTGACCTGGACCTTGCGCTCGATCAGCTCGCGGGTGTGCCGGCCCTCGGGCGTGCACGCCCCGGCGGGGTCGTCCTCGATGAGCTCAAGGATCACCGGGTCGGCGATGAAACCGCCCTTGATGATCTCGGCGAGCCCCGCGACGTAATCCGCGCGCGGCACGGTGACCAGCGTGGCGAGGTCGCACAGGACGCCCCTCGGCGGGTGGAACGAGCCGACCAGGTTCTTGCCCTCGGGCGTGTTGATGCCGGTCTTGCCGCCGACGGCCGCGTCGACCATGGCCAGGAGCGTGGTGGGGACCTGCACGACCTGGACGCCGCGCAGCCAGGTGGCGGCGACGAAGCCGGCCAGGTCGGTGGTCGCTCCCCCGCCCACGCCTACGACCGCGTCGGACCTGGTCACGCCGTACCGGCCGAGCGCCGACCACAGCTCGGCGGCGACCTGGACCGACTTGGCCTGCTCGCCGTCGGGCACGGGCAGCGAGACGACGTCGAACCCGGCCGCCTCGAGCGCGCCGCAGACCGGGCGGGAGATCTCGGGCAGACTCGCCGGGTGGATCACCGCGACCGTGCGCACCGCGGCGCCGAGCAGCCCGGACAGCTCGCCCAGGACGCCGGTGCCCACGACGACGTCGTACGGGCTGTCGCCCCGGACGGTGATGCGGCTGGGAGTCATGAGACCACCTCACCCGGGCGCGACTCGGACGGGGTGCGGACGGCGCTCATCCGAGCCCCTTCTCGATCTCCGCGACGATGTCGGCGGGCTCGCGCTCGTCCGTGGTCACGGTCACCCGGGCCAGCCGCTCGTAGATCGGCCGGCGCTCCTCCATCAGCCTCCTGAGCTGGCTGCGCGGGTTCAGCACGAGCAGCGGGCGGGCCGAGCCGAGGCCCACCCGCTTGACCGCCTGGTCGAGCTTCACCTGCAGGTAGACGACCCGGTGCCCGGCCAGCGCCTCCTGGGTGGCCGGGTCGAGGATCGCGCCGCCGCCCAGCGAGAGGACCCCGTCGTGCTCCTCCAGCGCGGCCCGTACGGCCGCCGCCTCCAGCTCGCGGAACCGCTCCTCGCCGTCCTCGACGAACACGTCGCTCACCGACTTGCCCGCGACCGCCTCGACGTCGGCGTCCGTGTCGCGGAAGCCGACCCCGAGGTGCTCGGCCAGCAGGGTGCCGACCGTGGTCTTGCCTGATCCCGGCGGCCCGATGAGGACCGCGGCGGGCCGCCGCTCTTCTGCCGATTCCATGGTCACGAACCTTATCGAGCCTTTCCCGGCCCCGTTCGGGCCGGGCGTACGCGGATGTCGGGGAGCCGTCCCGCCGTCGTCGGGAGCGGCTACTTGATGATCAGAGAGGAGAGGTAGCCGGAGAGGTTCCGGGCGACCTCCTCCACCGAGTCGCCGCCGAACTTCTCGAGGGCCGTGTCGGCGAGTACCAGGGCGACCATCGCCTCGGCGACGATGGCCGCGGCGGGCACCGCGCACACGTCCGACCGCTCGTGGTGCGCCTTGGCGGCCTCGCCGCTGCGCACGTCGACCGTGGCGAGCGCGCGCGGCACCGTGGAGATCGGCTTCATCGCGGCGCTGACCCGCAGCGGCTCGCCGTTGGTCATGCCGCCCTCGATGCCGCCGGCCCGGTTGGTGATCCGGCGCACGCCGTCCGGCGTGTTGACGATCTCGTCGTGGGCGCGGGAACCGGGACGGCGGGCCGTCTCGAACCCGTCGCCGACGGCGACGCCCTTGATCGCCTGGATGCCCATGAGCGCGCCGGCGAGCCGGGCGTCCAGGCGCCGGTCCCACTGGCCGTAGCCGCCGATGCCCGGCGGCAGGCCGTACGCGACGACCTCGACGACGCCGCCCAGCGTGTCGCCGTCCTTGTGCGCCTTGTCGATCTCGGCGACCATGGCCGCGCTCGCGGCCGGGTCGAAGCAGCGCACCGGATCCTCGTCGATGGCGGCGAGGTCCTTCGGCTCGGGGATCACGCCCTCGGGCGCGGCCGCGCCGCCGATGGAGACGACGTGGCTGACGATCTCGACGCCGAGCGCCTGCTTGAGGAAGTTGCGGGCGACCTGGCCGAGCACGACGCGGGCGGCGGTCTCCCGCGCGCTGGCCCGGTCGAGCACCGGACGGGCGTCGTCGAAGCCGTACTTCTGCATCCCGGCGAGGTCGGCGTGGCCCGGCCGGGGGCGCGACCTCGGCGCGTTGCGCGCCTGGCCCTCGAGCAGCGCGGGGTCCACCGGATCGGCGGCCATCACGGTCTCCCACTTGGGCCACTCCGTGTTGCCGATCCGCACCGCGACCGGTGAGCCGAGCGTGCGGCCGTGCCGGACGCCGCCGACCACGCTCACCACGTCCTGCTCGAACTTCATCCGCGCCCCGCGGCCGTAACCGAGGCGGCGACGGCGAAGCGCCTCGTCCAGGTCGGCCGTGGTCACCCCCACCCCTGCGGGCAGGCCTTCAAGGATCGCGACGAGTTCGGGGCCGTGGGATTCCCCGGCGGTCAACCAGCGCAGCATGATGACAAGTCTTCCATGTGTCTCGGAGTGCGACGTCCCTCCCGCTCACCAGGCGAGACGGCGATGCCGTTCCGCGCCCCGCGCGGGGGCCGTGACCTGGGCGCGCGTCTACCCGATCGGAAGCACGACCGCGAGCAGCGCGGCGCCGAGCATGAAGGGGCCGAACGGGAACTCGGTCGCCCGGGTCGCCCTCCGTGCGATCAGCAGCCCGGCCGCGTACAGGGCGCCCAGGACGTGCGCGCCGACCGCGGCGAGGATCACCGCCTCCGTCCCGAACACGCCGGTCACCATGCCGACCAGTGCGGCGAGCTTCACGTCGCCCAGCCCCAGCGCCGCCGGCCGGACGAACCACAGCACGGCGTACGCGGCCACGAGGGCGAGCCCCGACAGCAGCGCCGGGCCGAGGCGGCCGGTGGGCGCGAGCAGGACGGCCAGGACGGGAACCGACGGCAGGGTGATCGCGTCAGGGAGCCGCCGGGTCCGCCAGTCGATCAGGCTGAGCGTCACGCCGGCGACCGCCGCGTACAGCAGGGCCGCCGTGAGAGCGGCCGGGACGATCGTCTCCGCGTCCGGCGGGCCGGCCAGGCTCGTGGCCCGCCAGGCCAGCAGCCCGAAGACGGCCGCCGTCACCCCCTCGACGACGTACGGCCGGCGCGGAAGGGGAGGGATGCGCGCCGCACGGACGACGGCGTCGCGCGCCTCGCGACGGGGAGCCTCGGAATGCTCGCCGAAGCCGTCGGCGAGGGCCCGGGCGAACGCTCCGGCGACCAGCCCGAGCAGGCAGGCGGCGAGGACGGCGAGGGGCACGCCGCGACCCTAACCCGCGCGGCGGTCTCCGCGCCGGGTCGAGGAAGGATTACGAGGCGCGCCTGCGCCGGAACCAGCGGCGGCGCGGCGCGGCTTCGCCGATCTTGGTGACGGTGATGCCGGGCACCGCGCCGGCGAGGCCGTCCAGGGCCGACGGGTCGCGCTTGACGTCCTCGATCGCGGCCAGGGCCTGCAGCATGCCGCCTTCGATCACGAACGGGATCGGCCCGGCGACGTCGATCACCACGGCCGCCGCGCCCTCCTGCCGGGCGGCGTGGCACACCTGCGGGCCGCTGGCCTGGATCGGCCGCGCGTCCGGACGCCACGTCTTCAGCGCCTCGGTGCCGGTGAAGGCGAGGACCGCCTCCCGCCCGTCCTTGCCGACGAGCTTCGGCAGCGCCATCTCGCTTTCCTTCTCCTGCTTCAGCCCGTGACCGCCGATCTCGGACTCGGTGAGCAGCGCCACCACGGGCACGAGCAGCCGGGCCTGGCTGATCGCCGGGAGCACGTCGGCGGCGGACGCCGTACCGGCCTGGAAGGCGGAGAGCGCGGAGGCGACGGCGGCGTCGGCGCCGCCGTCGTCGTCGGGCACGAGCGGCTGCGGAATGGTCAGCACGATTGGCGAGCCTACCTGCCCATGTGCCCCCTCCTCACACCGGTCGGAGGGGGCAGGGGCTTCGATCAGGAATGGTCGGCGATGGCGATGACGGGGCCGCCGCCGGAGGGCCCCTGGTGAACCGCCGCGACCGACACGAAGATCGCCGGGTCGCCGGTCACGGCCGCCGCGACACCGCCGACCGTGGCCTTGATCTGGCGGTGCCAGTGCACGTCGGAGTCGTCCAGCATGATGTTGCGGCGGCCGCGTACGCGCCCGGAGGGGTCGGCCTCGCACTTCATGAAGACGTTGACCAGCCGTCCGCCGAGGTCGCTCGGGTGCGGCCGCTCGGGCAGGTCGATGCCCGAGTCGCGGATCGCCTCCCAGATGCCGTCGGCGTCCAGCGCGTCCTTCATCACGGAGTGGCCGGCGCGGTAACGGCCGCCGATGCCGCGCACGTTGCCCACGACGACGATCTGGGCCTGGTCGAGTTCCACGCCGGACGAGCAGGAGGCCACCGACGAATACAGCGACAGGTCCTTGTGGATCTGCTCGGCCGTCGGCATCTCGATCTCGCCGAGCGCGACCGCGATGCCGAGCGCCGTCGTGGAGTTGGAGATGTCCATCGACTTGAGGGTGTCCTCGGTGACGACCGTGTGGCCGCGTTCCTTGGCGTCGGTGATGGTCGCGAGCGTCAGCAGCGGCGTCTTGGTCTGCACGTAGTGGACGTCGGCCGGGTCGTCGATGCCCGCGATCTTCATCGCTTCCCGGACTCCCCTGGCCACCTTCTCCACCATGGCCGGACGGCCGATGTCCTCGGGAAGGATCACCTCGCTCATCGCCACGCCGACGCTCAGCCGCGGCTCGTCCGTCTGTATGGCGGTCGCCGGGTCGATCGTCGCGAAGACCGTGGCGTGGGGGCTGAGCACGCCGTCGGTGCCGCCGGACCAGACGAGCGGCACCTGCCTGACCTCCTCCTCGGTCCGCGTCCCCTTACTGACCAGGACCTCGCGGAAGGCGCGGTCGGCGAGGATGCGGGTGTAGTCGTTCACGCCGCCGTTGCCCTCGGTCTTGCCGATCACCGCGAGCACGCGGTCGGCCTCGATCACTCCGTCGTCGATCAGCTTCGCGAGCCCGGAGGCGTCGGTGACGCTCTCGATGACGACCTTGCGTACCTCGATCGGATCCGGCATCTCCTGCACCTTTCGTTGTCTGGCTCGGATGTCTCGCCCTGTTGTCGGCCCTGGCCCTGGCCCTGTCGTCGGCCCTGTCGTCGGCTCTGTCGTCGGCTCTGTCGTCGGCGGTTCCGGGTCTGGAACGGGGGCCGCGTCCGGCGTCGTACCCACTGTCACGGTCGTTGTCGTGGTCGGGTCGAGGCCGCGCGGGGTGTGGCTCACTTCTCGAGGATCGTCCCGATCGCGGCGGCCTCCTCGAGGGCCGTGCCGATGTGCTGCAGTGAGGTGATCACGGCTCGCCGCCCGCCGTCCGTGACGAAGCGCAGCGCGGCCTCCGCCTTGGGCCCCATGCTGCCGCTCGCGAAGTGCCCGGCGGCCTGGAGCAGCCGCAACTCGCCGAGGCCGACCCTCCCGATCGGCCGGGCGGCGGGCGTGCCGTAGCCGGCGACCGCGCCCGGGACGTCCGTCGCGATGACCAGCGTCGTCGCGCGTACGGCTCTCGCCAGCGCGGCGGCGGCGAGGTCCTTGTCGATGACGGCCTCGATGCCCTCCAGGGTCCCGTCCGGGGCGCGGACGACCGGCACGCCGCCCCCTCCGGCCGCGACCACGATGTAGCCCGCCTCCATCAGGGCGATCGCCGGCGCGGCGTCGAGGATCTCGATCGGCTCGGGCGAGGCGACGACCCTGCGCCAGCCGCGCTCGAACCGCCTCCAGCTCTGCCCCAGCTTCTCGAAGCGGTGGGCGTCGTCTTGGGGGAAGTACTGCCCGATCGGTTTCACCGGGTCGGCGAACGCCCGGTCGTCCCGGTGGACCAGGGTGCGGGTCACCACGGTGGCCACCCTGGCGGGCCGCGGCGCGAGCGCGCGCTCCAGCGCGTTCATGATGAGGACGCCGATCGTGCCCTGCGTCTGGGCCACGCACCAGTCGAGCGGCACCGGCGGCACGACGTGCGCGGCGAGTTGGTTCTTGAGCAGGATGTTGCCGACCTGCGGGCCGTTCCCGTGCGTCAGCGTCACCTCGTGCCCGGCCCGGATGAGCGCGGCGACGTGCGTCATGGCCTGCTCGACCGCCTGGCGCTGGTCCTCCGGCGACGCGCTCCCCTCGGGAGACGTCATGGCGTTTCCGCCCAGTGCGATCAGTACGCGTTCGCCCACATGGGGAAACTATCCAGCCGGCGACCGCGCTTCATTGGCGAGTTTCGCCCACCGCCGCCCCATCCTTCGGCAAGCCTTGCGCACACGACCTCGCCGTCATGCGCGATGCCAGAAGGACGACCCCGGGCCGCCATGCCCGGGACGGCCCTCTCCGGAAAGCCGCAGCGCGCGTCACTCTGCCGATCTCACCGCGCCAATTCCCGACATATCAGACTAAATGCCTCAATCGAGGCATTGGCCATAACTCCAGCGTTAGGAAAGCCGGGAGTACCGATTACCAAAACGTGCTGGTTAGTCTCCTTCGACACATCGTGCCCCCTAGGAGACACATAGTGCGAACCCGAGTACTCCCCGCCCTCATGTTGTCGGTGCTCGCGGCCGGATCGATCGCCGTCGGCGGCGTCACCCCCGCCGCGGCGGAGCCTGACCACACTGCCTCCGCCGCGGCGGTCGAGGACGAGCTCCTCGTCAAGCTCAAGGCCATCCCCGGCCTGACCGTGGTCTCGGAGACCCGGCCGAGCGGCTATCGCTTCTTCGTCCTGAGCTTCGCCCAGCCGGTCGACCACCGTGACCCGAGCAAGGGAACCTTCCAGCAGCGGTTCACCCTGCTGCACCGGTCGGCCGACGCGCCGGTCGTGCTCGCCACGGGCGGGTACGGCCTGCCGGTCAACCCCGGCGCCTCGCTGACCGAGCCGACCCGGCTGCTGAGCGGCAACCAGGTCTCCGTGGAGCACCGGTTCTTCCGCACCTCCCGGCCGGCCCCGGCGGACTGGAGCAAGCTCGACATCTGGCAGGAGGCCAGCGACGAGCACCGGATCGTCGAGGCGCTGAAGACGATCTACTCCGGGAAGTGGATCCAGACCGGCGCGAGCAAGGGCGGCATGACCTCGGTCTACCACCGGCGCTTCTACCCGGACGATCTCGCCGGCGTGGTGGCCTATGTCGCGCCCAACGACAGGGTCAACCCCTCCGACAAGGCCTACGACGACTTCTTCGCCAACGTGGCCGACGCGACCTGCCGTACCGCGTTGGACGACGTGCAGAAGGAGGCCCTCAAGCGGCGTGATCGGCTGGTGCCGAAACTGGAGGAGTTCGCCGCGCGGAACGGGCTCACCTTCGCCCGGTCGCTGGGCACCGCCGACCGGTCGTTCGAGATGACGGTGCTCGACACGGTGTGGGCGTTCTGGCAGTACTCCAGGGTGTCCGACTGCGCCAGGGTTCCGGCGGCCACTGCCTCCGATGACGCGATCTACAAGTGGATCGACGACATCGCCGGCTTCTCGTTCTACACGGACCAGGGCATCGAGTACTACGTGCCGTACTACTACCAGGCGGCGAACCAGCTCGGCTGGCCCTCGCTCAAGTTCAAGCACCTGAAGGGCGTGGCCCGCTACCCCGACCTGTACCGGGCGTCGTCGGTGCTGCCTCCTGAGCTGCCCGCCGCGCACGACCCGAAGTGGATGCTCGACGTGGACCACTGGGTGCGCAAGGAGTCGAGCCAGATGATGTTCATTTACGGCGAGAACGACCCGTGGAGCGCGGAGAAGTTCACGCCCAGCGGGAACGACTCCTACCTGTACGTCGCGCCCGGTGCCAACCACGGCGCGAGCATCTCCCAGCTGAGCCCCACCGAACGCGATGCCGCGACGGCCACGCTCAGGCGCTGGGCAGGGGTGCCCGAGACGGCCTCCGCCCAATCCCGCGCCCTGGCGTCCCTCCCCGACGACGACATGCTCCCCACCCGTGGAGAGCGCTAGGGACCGGGGACCGTACGGAGTCCGGATCTTAGGAGCGGCCGGAGGCCTTTGAAGAACCGGATCGTGGCTGATCAGGCGGCCGACCGCACGTGCGGTCGGCCGCCTGGTCCGTCTTCTCGGGGATCTCCGCCCGGATGTGTTTCGGTTCTCCGCGAGGAGGTTCTCTCAGGCCTCAGCCCAGTGAGACTGTCACGAATACGAACAGCGCCAGCAGGAGCGCCAACATGCCCACCCCGATCGCCGACAGAGCGATCGCCAAGCCCATTCCGTTCCATGGCTGCGGGGCGGGGCCGAGGGCGCCTCGGGAGAAGGCCCACACGGGGGCACGGTATTCGAGTTCGAGCGTCGTCCCGGGCTGGAGCCAGATCGCCAGGTCCGCCGGTCCTATCTGTGGAGGGAGGAGATAAGGCAGGTGGAGGTGAAGGTGATACTGACCGGGAGGAAGCGGGATGACGTTGCGACCCCAGCGGCCCGGCATCTGGTGGCCGTTGAGGACGATCTTCGGTGTGATCAGGGCCAGTGTGAAGCTGAGCCAGTGCCGCTTCACATCGAGAACGAGATACGCCTGCGGCCCGGGGTGAGCGGGTGGGGGCGGCTGGCTCCATGGGGTGGGTGGCGCCGGCGGATACATGGCGCTCATGCTACTCGCGCCCCGATTTCTCGTGATCTGTCCGGGCGCCCCGCCCCCGACAGGGTCGGCCGTCAGGCCTGATGTCCGGACCCGTCGGCGGGCCGACGCGGAAAAGAAGAAGCGGCCGGGCGCTCTTCCGAGCTCCCGGCCGCTCCGTCCTCTGCCGCGCTCAGCGGCCTGACCGCCTCATCCCCCGACGGAGACGGCCTCGGCCTCGAGCGTCGTCGCGACCGCGTTGACCACCGCCGCGACCTTGACGGCCTCCTGGACCTGCTCACGCGACAGGCCGCCGTTGCGGACGACCTTCTCGTGCGACTCCAGGCAGGTGCCACATCCGCCGATGGCGCTGACGGCGAGGCTCCACAGCTCGAAGTCGAGCTTCTCGACACCCGGGTTGCCGATGATCGTCATCCTCAGCTTCGCGGGCATCGTGGCGTACGTCTCGTCACCGATGAGGTGCGTCGTCCGGTAGTAGACGTTGTTCATCGCCATGATGCTCGCGGCGGCCTTCGCCGCGGTGAACGCCTCGGCCGACAGGTAGTCGGCGGCCTCGGCGGACACCTCGGTGATGACCTTCGGCGACCGCGTGGCCACGGCGGTGGCGAGCAGCGTCCCCCAGAGCTGCTGCTCGGTCAGCGACGACGTGGTGACGAGGGAACCGAGGTTGAGCTTGATGTCCTTGGCGTACGCCGGCAGGGCATCCTTCAGGTTGCCGATCCCCATCAGCCGGCCAGCAGCTTCTGGGCGTCGAGCGTCGCCTCGCCCTTGTTCCAGTTGCAGGGGCAGAGCTCGTCGGACTGGAGCGCGTCGAGGACCCGCAGGACCTCCTTCACGTTCCGGCCCACGGAGCCGGCGGTGACCATCGAGAACTGGATCTCGTTGTTCGGGTCGACGATGAACGTCGCGCGCATGGCCACGCCGTCGTCGCCGAGGACGCCGAGCGCGGAGGACAGCTCGCGCTTGATGTCGGACAGCATCGGGAAGGGGAGGTCGCGCAGGTCGGGGTGGTTCTTGCGCCACGCGTGGTGCACGAACTCGGAGTCGACGGACGCGCCGAGGACCTGCGCGTCGCGGTCGGCGAACTCGTCGTTCAGGCGGCCGAACTCGGCGATCTCGGTGGGACAGACGAAGGTGAAGTCCTTGGGCCAGAAGAAGACGACCCGCCACTTGCCTTCGTAGGTCTTGTGGTGGATGGTCTCGAACGCGCTGTCGGCGTCCAGCGAGACGCAGGCGGTGAGCTCGTATTCGGGGAACTGGTCACCAACGGTGAGCATGTCAGGCACCTTCCTGAGGACGACGTTGTCCTGCTCAGAGTGCCCCACCTACCATTGATATGAGAAATCGAGCAGTCGGACTAATCTGAGAGGTGATCCTTATCAGTGAGGCGGTGCCCACCATTGCCCAGCTGCGGGCCTTCCTCGCGGTGGCCAACCATCTCCACTTCCGGGAGGCGGCCGCGACCCTGCGCATGAGCCAGCCCGCGCTGTCGAGCGCGGTTTCCGCCCTGGAGGAGATCCTCGAGACCCGCCTGCTGGAGCGTACGACCCGGAAGGTCCTGCTCACGCCCGCGGGTGAGCGGGTGAGCGCGCACGCCGCCCGGATCCTCGCCGGTCTCGACGAGCTGGTCAGCGACGTCGCGGAGACGCGGGAGCCGTACAGCGGCCCCGCCCATCTGGGGGTGATTCCCACTGTCGCCCCCTACCTGCTGCCGCTGCTGCTGCCCATGTTCGCCAAGGACTTCCCCCGCCTGAAGCTGACCGTGCACGAGGCCAAGACGGACACGATCCTCGAAGAGGTGCGGGAGGGCCGCCTCGACATGGTGCTGCTCGCCCTGCCCACCGACACCAACGGCCTGGTCGAGGAGCCGCTGTACGACGAGGACTTCCTGCTCGCCCTGCCGTACGACCACCCGCTCGCCGCGGGCACCGAGCCGCTCGGCCGCGACGTGCTCAAGGGGCTCGACATCGTGCTTCTCAACCAGGGCCACTGCCTCCGGGAGCAGGCCATCGACGTCTGCCGCGAGGTCGGCACGAAGGCGACGATGACCACCTACGCGGCGGGCCTCCCCACGCTGGTCCAGCTCGTGGCGGGCGGCCTCGGCGTGACCCTCCTCCCCGAGCTCGCGGTGCCGGTCGAGACCGGCAAGCGGGTCCGCATCGCGCTGCGCCGGTTCGCGCGTCCCCCGGGCCGCCGCATCGGCCTCGCCTATCGCGCCACGTCCCCGCGCGCCGGTGAGTACGCCCGGCTGGCCGACGCCGTACGGTCCGCGATCCGCGCCAGGCGGCTCCCCGTCCGGCTCGTCTGACGTCCTGGCACCGGGGATCGAGCGGCCGGCTCTCCGATCCTCTCCTCCTACGGCGACTCCGCAGCCGCCTGAGGGTGCCGACGTCGCTCCACGAGGAGGAAGCGGACGACGATGAAGCCGACACTCACGGCAGCCGCCGTCCACACGACCGTCCGCCCTATGGCCTGGACCACCTCGTTCCTGCCGGGCGGGAGCACGACCATCTGTACGGCGGCGCCGACCGGCACGGTCAATCTCGCGAGCAATCCGATCGCTCCCGGTCGCTTGACGCACGCGCCGACGGCGCCCAGAGGCGCTCCTAAGACGACACTGGCGACCCACCACAGGGGCGGTTCGGACGTGTACCAGGGGAGCTGCCCGCCGCTACGGATGGTGTCCACGATGCTGTAGGCGGCGGTGGCCGCAAGCAAGGCCAGTGCGCCGGCGAGGGCGCCACCCCACGCCGGTGCTGAGGGACGGCCCTCCCTGGCGCGTGTGATCAGCCACCCCACCGCGACCGCCAAGCCCGCCCAAGCCCAGCCGGAGTCGAGCAGCACGCTCACGATTTCCGCGATCGACCACCCGCTGGTGGTGTAGGCACGGCTTTCAAAGTCGGCGTAGCTGTCGGATAGGGCGTTCACGAGGGACGTCGCCGCGCCGAATCCCGCTCCGACCGCCAGAGCGGTCAGGATCTCCGCAGGCCGGGTCACACGCGAGCGGTCCTGCCGTCGACCGCCATGCCGCTGATCATCAGTCACTGTGCCTTCCTACCGCAAAGATCACGATTTGTACGGCGGATATTCCATGCGATCCAGGGAGGCCCGCCGGGCTTGATCGTCTTCGACGATGGTCCGGGAGCGGATGGCGGCGCACTGGCCGCCGGACAGGACGTGCGGGGTCATACGCTCGCCGAGCTCGTCGTCCGGACCGATCTTCGGCATGGGGATCGGCGCGACCGGTCGGCGGGGGCGGACGATGCCGACGCGCTTCCCGATTATTCAGGTGATCGCTTCACTGGAGGCGACCCAGCGGCGAGAATCACCCTTTTAGCACTAGAGTGCCATTAGTGCTCGCACGGATTGAATCCCGATAATTAGTGCGATGCTCACAACGAAACCACCTACGGCGACGTTGAGCATTCGTCTCGGAATGATCGGCCTACCAGCGACTTTACTCGCCGTCCAGCGAAGGATGAGACAGGCGACAGTCAGGACAAGCCCGACCCTGGCGACTATATACAGAATAGTCATGATCCACCCCAGAATTGGGGGATCGATTCGCTCAAACGGCTCCATGCCCCTCCCCCAACGAAGTGCAGAACGACCGCGATTCTGCACTCTCGGTCTTGCTATGCGCAGGTCGATTCCTGCTTGAGCAACGGCCTCCTTCGCAGCATCTGACCGCTCAGGTTGCTCGCCCAGCACGCCCCGGACAGTTGCGGCAGATTCAGCACCAGTGCGTACTGTCCGTGTACGACTTATTACCTCTCAGTGATCCGCGCTCGCGATTATGGCTGAACAGTCAACCCCGTCTTGATATGCGGTCAAGATTCACATGGGGCACCGAGGGACGCAAGCCAAATTTCCGCGAACGTTATCCATCGCCGTGACGGCGGAGTCGTGTCAGCGGCGGGATCGGAATGTCGGTGCCAGGCGGGAGGATCGGCGCCATGACCGACATCACCTCCGCGATCGCCGATTACTGGGACTCCAGTGCGGCGGACAGCGAGCAGGAGGTCATCGCCACCCGCCGGTCCGCGCCCGGGCCACGGGCCGCTCGAGGCTCGCCGCGGCCCGTCCCACGAACAGGCCCGCGGTCATGATCATGCGCTGGATCCGGTCGGCGCCCTCGTAGATGGGTGGCACCTCGCCGCGTCGTCGCCCATCCGCCGAGAACTTCGCGCACGCTCGGGCTTTCCCCACCGTCCAGGGACCTTGGCGTAGGCCCGTTCTCAGCCGAAGATGGTCATCAGACTCCTCGAAGCCGGTCCCCGGCGGAGAACTGGCGTCGAAACCGGAGCCTTGAGCAGTACGAGACGGAGGAGAGCATGGCCGAGGGCGCACACAGGCCTGACATCCAGGCCGCGGCCGACCGCATGGCCAGCAAGTTCGGGTCCAGGCGCGAGATCCGCCATCTGGTCGACTACCTCGTTGAGGGTGAGGCCGTCGAGCACATGGCGGCCGGTACCTTCGGCCCCGGCACCGGGCTTGTCGTTCTCACCGGCCGGCGACTGCTGTTCGTCAAGGACGGTTTGGTGGCGAAGGTCGCCGAGGACTTCATGGTGGGGAAGATCTCAACGGTGCAATGGAAGCCGGGCTCGTCGCACGGCACGCTGACCGTGACCTCCTCCGGTGACAAGGCCGAGATCGAGAACATCCACAACGACGACGGAGCCCGCATCGCCGACGCGATTCGGCACCGCCTGTCCGCGCGATCCGCCGCCTCTCCGGCTCCGGCCGAGGCTCCCGTCGCCGGAGAGGACGATGTGTTCGAGGCTTTGCGGAAGCTGGGGGAGCTCCGCGACAAGGGTGTGATCACCGACGCCGAGTTCGAGGCGAAGAAAGCCGAACTGCTCGCCCGCATCTGATGATCTACCCGGTCTCGGCGCGCGGCGGTACGCCGTTACAGGTGATCATCGTCGGTGGAGGGCTCGGAGGCCTGTGCGCGGCCCACGGCCTGCGTGCCGCCGGCATCGGCGTCACCGTCTACGAGCGTGATCCCTCGCTGGACCACCGGCCGCAGGGGTACCGGATCCACCTCGACTCCCGGGGGGCGGGCGCGCTGCGCGAGTGCCTGTCCGTCCGGCTGTACGAGCTGTTCACCGCCACCTCCGGGCAGCGGAGCAGGCGGGTCACCATCGTGGACGAGCGGCTCAGGGAACTGCACGCCGTCGAGTTCGACGGCGTGTCGGCGGACGGGGACCCGGCGTCGTTCAGCGCCTCGGTCGACCGCATGACGCTGCGCCGGATCCTGCTGGCCGGCCTGGAGGACGTGGTGCGCTTCGGCGCGGAGTTCACCCGCTACGAGCCCGAGGGCGAGCGGGTGCGCGCCTGGTTCGCCGACGGCACGAGTGCCGGGTGCGACCTGCTCGTGGGCGCCGACGGCGTCGGCTCGCGGGTGCGCCGCGAGCTGCTCCCGCACGCGCGGATCAAGGACCTCGGCACCCGGTGCGTCTACGGGAAGACACCGCTGACCGACGCCGTCTCCGAGCTGCTGCCGCCCCGGCTCGCCGAGGGGTTCATGTCCGTGCGGGCGGGCCGGTTGGGCCTGGCGCTCGGGCTCATGCGCCCGCGAGAGGACCCGGCGCGGGCGGCGGCCCGGCTGTGGCCGGGTCTGGACCCACGCTGGCGGGGCGACTACGTGATGTGGTCCCTGGCCGTGCCCGCCGCCCTGCTGCCCGGCTCCGACGCCGAGCTGTCGTCCCGCGGCGCCGAACACCTGCACGGGTTCGTGGCCGAGCGCGTCGCGGGCTGGCACCCGGCTCTGGTGCGGCTGATCGAGGCCGCCGACGTGGACCAGACCTCCTACGTCCCGATCAGGAGCTCGGTGCCCGTCGCGTCGTGGGAGCCGTCCGCCGTCACGGTGCTCGGCGACGCCATCCATGCGATGAGCCCCGCCCAGGGCTCCGGGGCGAACTGCGCGCTGCTGGACGCGGCTCTGCTCTGCCGGACGCTCTCCGCGGCCGTGGCCTCGGGCGGGTCCCTGACGGCCGCGGTCGGCGAGTACGAGCGGCGGATGACCGAGTACGGCTTCGCCGCGGTGCGCGCTTCCGAGCAGGCGGCGTCGTCCTTCGGCGGAGGTCCGCTCGGCCGCATTCTCCAATGGATCGGTCGGCGGTCACCCTAGCCGTACTCAAGTGGAACTCCATGGGGTGATGTTTGACACGCCGGTCACGGCCGATGCCACCGGAATTCCGAATCTCCCGAATCCTGAGACGGCGAACCCTCCCGGCGGATGAACGTCCACGGGTAGAGCAGACGAAGGCAGACCGGTAGAGCGGTGGAGGCTGTCGACGGTTAGAGGCGCTTGAGACGGTCCACGGCCTCGTCGATGACCTCGTCACGCTTGCAGAAGGCGAACCGCACGTACCGTGCGCCGTACTCGGAGTGGTCGTAGAAGACCTGCGTGGGAATGGCGACCACGCCGGCGCGCTCCGGGAGCTGCCGCGCGAAGGCGAGGCCGTCGTCGAACCCGAGCGGCCGGATGTCGGCCTGGATGAAGTACGTCCCGGCGGGGCGGAGCACGTCGAAGCCGGCCGCGGCCAGTCCATCCGCCAGCCGGTCGCGCTTGGCCGAGAGGGACGCCCGCTGGGCGGCCACCCATTCCATCTCGTGCCGCAGGCCGTACGCGACGGCGAGCTGCCAGGGCGCGCTGGAGGTGAAGGTCGTGAACTGCTTGACCGCCTGGACCGCGGAGACCAACGCGTACGGCGCGCAGACCCAGCCGACCTTCCACCCGGTCACCGAGAAGGACTTGCCCGCGGACGAGATGGTCACGGTGCGGTCGCGCATGCCGGGGAAGGTCGCGAGCGGGATGTGCTCGACCTCGTCGAAGGTGAGGTGCTCGTACACCTCGTCGGTGATGGCGATCAGGTCGTGCGCCTCACACAGGGCCGCGATGGAGGCGAGTTCCTCGCGGGTGAACACGGTGCCGGTGGGGTTGTGCGGCGAGTTGACGAGGATCGCGCGGGTGCGGGGCCCGACTGCGGCGGCCAGTTCGTCGGGGTCGAACGTGAACCGCCCGCCCTCCACGCGCAGCGGCACGGGGACGCGCGCGGCTCCCGCCAGCGCGATCGCGGCGGCGTAGGAGTCGTAGTAGGGCTCGAAGACGATCACCTCGTCGCCCGCCTCGCACAGCGCGAGGACGGCCGCCGCGATGGCCTCGGTGGCGCCCACCGTGACCAGCACCTCGCCGTCCGGGTCGTAGCCGAGGCCGTAGCACTCCTTCTGGTGATCGGACACCGCGCGCCTGAGCTCGGGGACGCCCGGGCCCGGCGGGTACTGGTTGAGGCCGCCGCGGATCGCCTCGACGGCGCGCTCCAGCATCGCCTCGGGACCGTCGGTGTCCGGGAAGCCCTGTCCCAGATTGATCGAACCGGTCTCGACGGCCAGTCTCGTCATGGTCGCGAAGACGGTCGTGCCGAACTCGCGCATCCGTGCCACCAGAGGTTCTCTCACGCTCGCAATGTACCGGGTGCCCCACCTCCTCCGGATCAGCCTGTGGACAACCGCCCCCGGCATGGTCGGAACCCCATCCGCACGGGCAGACTGGGAGCCGTGACACGCGTAGCCCTGTGCCAGATCCCGATCTCCCATGACCCGAAGACGAACCTCGAAGCCGCGCGTCAGGCGCTCGCGGAGGCCGGGGACGCCGACCTGGCGGTGTTCCCCGAGGCCACGCTGGCCCGTTTCGGCCGGGGGGTGACCGAGACGGCGGAGCCGCTGGACGGTCCCTTCGTGACGGGGCTGGCCGACGCGGCGCGCGAGTTCCACACCGCCGTCATCGCCGGGACGTTCGAGCCGGGAGACGGCCGCGTGCGCAACACGGCCGTGGCGATCTCCGAGGAGGGTGAGCTGAAGGCCGCCTACCGGAAGATCCACCTCTTCGACTCGTTCGGCGCCCGCGAGTCCGACCTGGTCGTCGCCGGTGACGCGCCCGCGGTGGTCGAGCTGGCCGGGCTCCGCGTCGGGCTGATCACCTGCTACGACGTCCGGTTCCCCGAGCTGGCCAGGGCGCTGGTCGACGCGGGCGCGGACACGTTCGCGGTCATCGCCGCGTGGGGATCGGGCCCGATGAAGGAGGAGCACTGGGCGACTCTCGTCCGGGCCCGCGCCATCGAGAACACCACGTGGACGGTCGCGGTCGGCCAGGCCCCCAACCCCTCCGCCTCGGACGGCTTCGGGGTGGGCCGCAGCATGCTGGTCGACCCCCTCGGCGTCGTACGGCACGACCTCGGCCCCGGGCGCGCCGTGCGGACGGGGGAGATCGATCTGGCCTTCGGCGCCGAGGTGCGGGCCACGGTCCCCTCGCTCCTGCACCGGCGGCCGGACATTTTCTCCCGCCCATCGGGCGAGGCGGCGCCCGGATCGTAAACTGTCGGTCATGACCGAGCCGGGACCCAGGACGCCGATGCAGAAGGTGATCCCGCCGCGGCTGCTCGTGCCGTATCTGTCGGGAAAGCGGACGATCATCTCGGGATACGTGTACCGCGTGCGGGACTGCGACCGGTTCACCACGCCGGCGGCTCTCGTCGGCGCCCTGGACCTGCAGTTCGAGGGGTCCGACCTGGTGCCGGGGGTGCCCGAGCTGTACATCATGCGCTGGCCGGCGCGCGACACCGACAGCTACGTCGTCCCGTACGGCCCGCACACCGGCGGGGACTGGAACGATGCACCGCCGTTCGCCGGCAACGGATACACCACGTCACAGGACAGCGCGGTGCCCCAGTTCCACACGATGCCGATGCCGATCCCCGCCGGGGCCGAGATCATCCACCTGACCAGGAGCGGGGAGCGGCTCTTCGCCCGGTATGACGGCCTGTCCTGGCGACCCGCCGCGTGACCGGCCCCATGACGGGCCCTATGACGGGCACTGTGGCGGGCACTGCGCCCACGCGCGTACGGCCACGCCGGAGACGACGCACGAGAGCGACCTCCAAATCACGAGTATGGAGCGGGACGGGTCATGAGTGACATCGAGCCGGTCGGGCTGGGCTTCGTCGCCGGCCACCGCGGCCAGGCGTACGCCGCCGCCATCGGACCGGACAGCGACGACGTGGTCCTGTTCAGCGAGTCGCCGGAGGAGGGCTTCACGCAGGCCGCGGGGTACTGGCGGCGCCAGGTCACCCGCGCCGAGCTGGAGTGGCTCACCCTGCTCCGCACGGTCGGCGCGTACGGGGGCGAGCCCTGCGTGGTCCTGGACGAGGACGACACGGAGGACGTGCCCGGGCTGCACATCGCCTACGCGGGACACAGCGGCGTGCGCGCCGAGGCGCTGGGCTACTGGCTGGTGGACCACGGCGCCTACGAGGTCGTCGTGTCGCGCGACGAGGTCCAGTCCGTCCGGGTGGAGCGGATCCCCCTCCCCACGACCGGCGACCGATAGCCGGGCCCGGTCAGGTGCCCAGCGCCCGGTAGCGGGCCAGCCGCGCGGTCAACCGGTCCTCGGCGGGCCGGGCGAGCAGGCCCGCGATCTCGTATTCGAGGGCCGCGGCCACCCGGCGGCAGAACGCCTCGGGCTCGTAGGCCGCGTCCGGCCGTTCGGCCACGATCCGGTCGACGACGCCGTCCCGCTTCAGGTCGGCCGCGCGTACGCCCTGGGAGGCGGCGATCTCGGGGGCGAAGTCCACCGTCCGGTAGAGGATCGCCGAGGCGCCCTCTGGCGGCAGCGGCGACAGCCAGCCGTGCTGGGCGCAGATCACCCGGTCGGCGGGCAGGAGCGCCAGCGCCGCGCCGCCCGCGCCCTCGCCGAGCAGCAGGCAGACCGTCGGCGCGTCCAGCATGACGAGGTCGGCCAGGCAGCGGGCGATCTCGGCGGCGAGGCCGCCTTCCTCGGCCGCCTTGGACAGCGCCGCGCCCGCCGTGTCGATCACCGTGACCAGCGGAAGGCCCAGCTCGGACGCGAGGCGCATGCCGCGGCGGGCGACCCGCAGGCCGGCGGGCCCGAGTGGTCCTCCGGCCCGCAGACGCCGCCGGTCCTGCCCGAGCACGACGGCGGGGACCGTGCCGAACCGGGCGAGCGCCAGCAGCATGCCGGGGTCGTTCTCGCCGACGCCGGTGCCGTTCAGCGGCGTGACGTCGGAGGCTGCCAGTTTGAGCAGGCTGCGCACGCCGGGGCGGTCGTCGCGGCGGGAGCGCGTGATCGCCTCCCACGCCTCGGCCGCCTCGGCCCCCTCCTCCGGCTCGGGCGGGAGGGCCAGGCCCGTCCTGGGCGCGCAGAGGACGGACAGCGCCCGGATGGCGATCTCCCTCGCGTCCTCCGCGGAGACGACCGCGTCCACCAGCCCGTGGGCGTACAGGTTCTCCGACACCTGCACCCCCGACGGGAACGGGTAGCCGTGCAGGGACTCGAAGACGCGCGGGCCGAGGAACCCGATCAGCGCCCCCGGCTCGGCCGCCGTCACGTGGCCGAGCGACCCCCACGACGCGAGGACGCCGCCGGTGGTCGGATGGCGCAGGTAGACGACGTACGGCAGGCCGGCGGCGCGATGGGCGGCGACGGCCGCGGTGATCTTGGCCATCTGGGCGAAGGCGAGGGCGCCCTCCTGCATCCGGGTGCCGCCGCTGGCGGGCGCGGCGAGGAGGGGCAGCCGCTCAGCGGTGGCGCGCTCGACCGCCCGGGTCAGCCGCTCGGCCGCGGCCACCCCGATCGACCCGGCCAGGAACGAGAACTCGCAGACCGCGACGGCGACACGACGGCCGTCGAGGGCGCCCTCCCCCGTGATCACGGACTCGTCGTAGCCGGTCCGCTCGCGCGCCGCCCGGAGTTCCTCGGCGTACGGGGAGCCGGGCTCGACCGGGTCGGCGGGTGGCTGGTCCCAGGACTTCCACGAGCCGGGATCGAGCACCCGGCGGATCAGCGTCCGGGCGTCGGGCCTCGTCATCGCTCGCTCTCGGTCGCGGGTTCCGTGCCGGACGAGGTCGCGGGCGTGCTTTCGGGCGACGACGCGCCGGAGGGGCCGTGCTCGCTCTCCCGCGCGCGCAGCCAGCCGAGCACCGCGTCGTTGTCCTGGCCGAGCATGGGCGGCGCGACGTGACGGCGGGCGTGTTCCCGGCCGGACTCGGGGTCCTCGAAGCGCAGCGGCGGCCCGGGCAGCTCGATCGGGCCGAGCACGGGGTGGTCCACCTCGACGAGGAGTCCCTGCGACCTGACCTGGTCCCAGGCGTACACCTCGTCGATCGTGCGGATCGCGCCGGCCGGGACACCGAGCTCTCCCAGGGAGGCGAGCCAGTACGCCCGGTCGTGCGCGGCGAGGGCCTTCTCGAGGTCGGCGATCAGCTCGTCGCGGTGGGCGAACCGCTGGGCGTTGGTGGCGTACTTCGGCGTGTCGGGGTCGATGTCGAGCAGCACGGCGAACTTGCGCCACTGCCCGTCGTTCGCGACGGCGACCTGGATCATGCCGTCGGCGCAGCGGAAGGCGCCGTAGGGCGCGATGGAGGCGTGGTGGTTCCCGGCGGCCTTCGGGACCTGGCCGCCGACCGTCCAGGCGGTGCCATGGTAGGCGTGGACGCCGACGACCGAGGCGAGCAGCGACGTGCGCACCACCTTGCCGCGGCCCGTCCGCTCGCGTTCGTAGAGCGCCGCGACGACGCCGTACGCGCCGTGGATGCCGCCGAGCAGGTCGGCGATCGAGGCTCCGACGCGGTACGGCTCGTCCGGGGACGGTCCGGTGAGGGACATCAGGCCGGCCTCCCCCTGGGCGATCTGGTCGTATCCGGGACGGCCGCCCTCGGGGCCGTCGTGGCCGAACCCGGTGATGGACAGGACGACCAGGCGGGGGTTGAGCTCGTGCAGCCGTTCGACGGAGAAGCCGAGCCGGTCGAGGACGCCGGTGCGGAAGTTCTCGATCAGCACGTCGCTCTGCCGGACGAGCCGCTCGATGAGCTCCTTGCCGTCGGAAGCTTTCATGTCCACGGTGATGGACTGCTTGTTGCGGTTGGCCGACAGGAAGTATGTGGATATGTCGTGATCTGGGCCGACGAAGGGCGGGCCCCAGCCGCGCGACTCATCCCCGGAGGAGGGATGCTCCACCTTGATCACATGAGCGCCCAGGTCGCCGAGCATCTGACCGGCGTGCGGCCCGGCCAGCGCCCGGGACAGGTCCAGAACGACGATGCCGTCAAGTGGTCCCCGCAAATCGTCCTCCGCGTCGCGAACGGTTCCTCACGGCAAGCCTGCCAGGTCATCTCCCAGGGTGAACTGTCAGGTCTTGCCGACCACCTTCGGAATGCCCACCACTTCCGTACGACACTGCTGCGCCGAACGAATTCGACGAGTCCGAGCGGAAACCCGGCCGAAGGGTCTCAAGATCGCCGCGTGGCGTCGCCATGACCTTGTTCCCCCTGACCCGCCGATATACCGTCCGTATACGGATATATCGGATCTTCACCCCAACACATTCACCACCATTGGGGGCACAGTGATTCGACCCCTCCGCGCCGTACTCGCCACCGGCCTGACCCTCGCGGCGCTCGCCACCCCGTCGGCCGCGTCGGCGACGACATCGGCTCAGCAGGGAATCGATGTCAAGACGTCCAGAATCTCCTCCCTGCAGTTTCCCGAGACCGGGAAGGCCAGGGCACAGCTACGGAACATCACGGTGACCTGGCGCAGGGACCGCACCGAGAAGCGGACATGGGTCACCGTGTCCGCGCAGCTCCGCGACTCCGGACCCGGCGACGGACACTGCGCCCGGATGATGCTGGCGACGGAAGCCAGCATGTTCGAGCCCATCAAAAGCACGGAGACCAAGGAATGCAACGGAGTCTGGCGGACGAAGACGCTCGCCATGGCACCCGGCTTCGATGGGGTGGTCATGCTCACCCTCTACACGGCTCCCAACGTGAACAGCAGGACCTACAGGGGACTGACGAACCCCTGGCGGGGGCGGTAGACCACCGAGGGTGCCGGTCCCTCCCACGGGCCCGGCACCCCTCGGCGCCGGATCAGACGGTGTCGACCTCGGCGTACGGGAGACCACCGGACAGGGTGGGGTACCCGGGGCCGCGGTCGAAGAAGGGCGACCCCTCCGGCGCCGCGGCCCGGAGGGTCGCGCGCAGCTCGGCCGTCTCCTCGTAGTCGACGCGGAGGTCGTCGCGGAGGTCGTCGCGGAGGTCGTCGCGGAGGCCGTCGCGGAGGCCGTGCAGGACGACGCCATAGTCCTCCCGCGCCGCCTCAGGGGAGACCTTGCCGTCGCGCACGTCGGCGGCGACCGCCTCCGGGGCGCGGTTGTACGGCGAGCCCCACCCGCCGCCGCCCGTGGTGCGCACCCGGACGATCTCACCCGCGCGCACCGGGAAGTCGTCGACCAGGCCCTCCATCGGCACGCCGTTCACGGTGACGACGAACGGCCGGCCGGCGCGGCCTCCGTTGACGCCCCAGCAGGACAGGATGGACCGGTCGGCGATCGACATGAAGGACGCGTCGCGCAGCATCCGGATGTGCTTGTCGTAGCCCAGGCCGCCCCGGTACTCCCCCGGCCCGCCGCTGTCGACGGCCAGCCCGAGCCGCTCCACGCGGAACGGCCAGCGCGCCTCGGCGAACTCCACGGGGATGTTGCGCGAGTCGGGCACGACGTGGATCGTGTCCTCCCCGTCGGCGTACCAGCGGCCGCCGGAGCCGCCGCCGAGGACCTCCCGCATCAGGTACGGCCCGTCGTCGGAGTCGCCGTAGACGCCGGTGTACCTGATCGTCTCCTGGTCGGCGGGCATCCGGCCGCCGGTCGCCTTGGCCAGCACCCCCGCGAGCACGCCGAGCAGGCGCAGGATCACGAACGTCCGCGCGTTGGTGGGCGCGGGGAAGATCGGGGTGAGCAGGGTGCCCTTCTCCGGGAACACCATCCTGATCAGCGGGACGACGCCCTCGTTCACGTCGAGCTCCGCCATCCGCTCCGGGGTGTCGGCGAGGTTGCGCAGGATCGGCGCGAGCCACTTCTTGAGGAAGACGCCGTCCGCGTAGTCGCCCGCATGGTTGATCGGCCCCTTGGCCTGGGGCGACGTCCCGGTGAAGTCGATCGTCAGCGGGACCTCGGCGGAGTGGTCGACGGTGAGCGTGATGCGCTGGGTGTGCAGCCGGGGCTCGTCCACGCCGTCGTGCTCGGCGTAGTCCTCCCAGACGTGGACGCCCTCCGGGATCTTCGTCAGCAGCTCGCGGCGGAACGTCTCGGTCGTCTTCGTGATGATCGCGTCGAAGCACGCCTCGACGGCGGCCCGGCCGTACCGGTCGAACAGCTCGCCGAGTCTGCGGGCGCCCATGAGGCAGGCGGAGCACTCGGCGTCGAGGTCGCCCGCGAGCGAGTCCGGCATCCGCGAGTTGCGCGTCATGATCGTCAGCGCGGCGCGGTTGGGCACGCCCTGGTCCCAGAGCTTGATCGGCGGGACCATCAGGCCCTCCTCGAAGGCGCTGCGCGCGTGCGACGGCATCGAGCCGGGGACGGCCCCGCCGATGTCGTCGTGGTGGCCGAACGCCTGCACGAAGGCCACCACCTCGCCCTCGTGGAACACCGGGACGGTCACGCACAGGTCGGGGAGGTGCCCGATCCCGCCCTCGGACAGGTAGACGTCGTTGTGGAAGAAGACGTCGCCGGGCTTCATCGTCTCCAGCGGGAAGTCCCGCACGACTGGCTGGACCAGCGCCGAGTACGACCGGCCGGTCAGCTTGCGCAGCCGTACGTCGTGGATGCCGGCGCGGAAGTCGTGCGCGTCGCGGATCATCGGCGAGCGGGCGGTCCGCGCGATGGCGGTCTCGACCTCCTTCTCGACCGAGGCGAGCGTCCCCTCCACGATCTCCACGAGCACCGGGTCCGCCGGGGCCGTCCTCAGGGGCGCCTTCGGGGAAGTCATCGGCTCGTTCCTCCGCTCGCTCATCGGTCGCTCACCACGATCAGGTTTCCGTGGTCGTCCACGGTGGCGGTGAAGCCGGGGTGGACGGGCAGGGTCGAGCCGTACTCCTCGACGACGGCCGGGCCCCTGACGACGGCCCCCGCGCCGAGGTCGGCGCGGCGGTAGATCACGGTGCGCCCCCACGTCTCGTAGAACACCTCGCGGGTCCCCACCGGGCTCGCCTCGCCCACCTGGGCCGGCACGCGGGCGAGCGCGGGCCGCGTGATCGGGCCGATGCCGGAGACGCGCAGGTTGACCCATTCGACGGCGTGCCGCGGATCGTCGCGGTAGCCGTACCCGTAGAGCTTCTCGTGCTCGGCGTGGAAGCGCTCGACCACGGCCGCGCACCAGGCGTCGTCGAACGCGCCGCCGGGCGCGGGCACCCGGACCTCGTACGCCTGGCCGTAGTAGCGGAGGTCGGCGCTGCGGGCGTACACGTGCTCGGCGAACCCCTCACGGTCGAGCGCGTCCGCCGCCTGGGCCTCCAGCTCGGCGTAGATCCCGGCGAGCGCCTCCGGGGCGGGCGCGCGGGAGACGTGCGTGCGGACGTAGTCGTTCTTGACGTCCACGGTGAGCAGCCCGAACGCGGAGACGTTGCCCGGGTTGGGCGGCACGATCGCGGCGGGCAGCCCGAGGATGTCGATCAGGCGGCAGGCCAGCAGCGGGCCGGACCCGCCGAAGGCGACCATCGGGAAGTCGCGCACGTCCAGCCCGCGCTTGACCGTGATCTGCCTGATGGCGTTGGACTGGTTGAAGGCGCTGATCTCCAGGATGCCGGTGGCGCAGCGCTCCGGCGTCAGCCCGAGCTTGCCGGCCAGGGCCTCGATGCCCGCCCTGGCCGCCGCCACGTCGAGGGGGATCTCGCCGCCGAGCAGGTGCGGGGGCACGCGGCCGAGGAAGACATGGGCGTCGGTGACGGTCACCTCGGTGCCGCCCCGGCCGTAGCAGAGCGGCCCCGGGTCGGCCCCCGCCGACTTCGGCCCGACCTTCAGCGTCCCCTCCGGGGAGATCCACGCGATCGACCCGCCGCCCGCGCCCACGGTGACGATGTCGATCATCGGGATCTTGCAGGGGTAGCGGCCGATGCTCCCCTCCGTGGTCAGGGACGGCTCGCCCTCGACGACCACGGCGACGTCGGTGGAGGTGCCGCCGCCGTCCAGGGTGATCACGCTGGGACGGCTCGCCGTACCGGCGATCAGTGCGGCGCCGAGCGCGCCCGCCGCGGGGCCGGATAGGACGGTGGTGATGGGCTGGTGGACCACCTCGGCGGCCGACAGCACGCCGCCGTTGCTCTTCATGACCGAGAACGGCCGGCCGAGCCGGTCGGACAGGTTCTGGATGTACCGGCGCATGACCGGCTTGACCGCGGCGTCGACCAGCGTGGTCACCGACCGCTCGTACTCCCGGTACTCGCGCAGGACCTCGCTCGACAGGGACACGACCGCCTCGGGGTGCTCGCGGGCCAGCACGTCCCTCATCCGCAGCTCGTGGACCGGGTCGGCGTACGAGTGGAGGAAGCAGACGCCGATCGCGGTGACGCCGTGGTCGCGGAACCAGCGCGCCGCCGCCACCGCCTCGTCCTCGTCGAACGGACGGACCTCCCGGCCGAGGTGGTCGAGCCGGCCGCCCACCGTCTTGACCCGGTGCACCGGGACGATCCTGGGCGGTTTCACCCAGAAGTAGGAGTTGCCGTACCCGTCGGGCACGCTCTGCCGCGCGATCTCCAGCAGGAACTCGAAGCCCTCGGTGGTGACGAACCCGAGGTGAGCGGTGCCGTCGGCGCGGTCCTCGAGGAGTTGGTTGGTCGCGACGGTGGTGCCGTGGACGATGCCGGAGACACCGTCCAGCCCACCCTCCGGGGAATCGGCGTGCAGCTCCAGCACTTTGTGAACCCCTGCCATGAAACCGTCGGCGGGGTTGGCGGGAGTCGAGGGAGTCTTGGTCGTGACGATCGTGCCGGTGTGCTCGTCGACCAGAACCACGTCGGTGAACGTGCCCCCGGTGTCGACCCCGATGCGGACGCTAGGCATGTTCCAGTGTCTACAGACCACCGCCGACGGCGGGAACCGGCGCACTCTGCCGAATAATCCGCCGAATAATCGGCGAATCCTCGTCACCCGCCGGCCGCCCGGGGCCGACCGGGCGGCCGTCAGAACAGGATCAGGAACGCGCCTTGGGCGGGCGCGGCCAGCGCGTCACGGCCGTGCCGCCGGGAGCGCGCCCCATGATCTCCTCGATGTGCTGCGGACCGACGTACGACGCCATCCGCATGGCGCGCTCGTTGACCCGGCGCAGCTCGGCCTCGACCTTGGCCTTTCCCGACTGGCCGCTCTGCACGCCGAAGTACGCGCCGGTGAGCGTGCCCACGACTCCGGCGAGCCCGGCGAAGAGGGTGCTGGCCTGACCCGTGCTCACCACGGCGACGCTGAAGCCGACCAGGGTGACCACGAGACCGGTGAGGACGACGTAGAACCCGTACCGCCAGCGGTCGGCGTCCGCCTCGGCCGCGGCCGTGTCATCGGCGAGCATCATCGCCTCCAGCGGCGTCGACGTCTCCGGCTGCTCCTCTGGCGTGGTCATCGCACCTCCCATGATTCCGATGAAGAGGAATGTCCCATGTTGTAGACGATCACGCCAACCGCACTGCCCCATCGCACACGGGATATCTCGTCCGCGTTGATCCCACCCTCTAAGATCACCGCGCAGGAACGCCCTGTACGGCGACGCAGGCCCGCTCCCCCTGCCGCACTCGCCGGGCGGGACGAGGGCCAGAGGGGACGGGCGACATGGACGGCGACGCGACCGGGGCGGCCGGACGGCCCCGGGTGCCGAGGTGCGGGACGAGGCCGCGAACAATCCGGCCGCGCGTCACGGCACTGCTCGCGGTGGCGCTCGCTCTCACCGGCTGCACGAGCGCGGCGGGCACGGCGAAACCGGGAGTCGCGGCCCCCGCGACGAGCCCGTCGACCGGAGGTAGGCAGGCGATCCCGGACCTCGCCACCACCCCGGGACGGCCGGTCCCCTCCACCGAGCCGACCGGCGGCTCGCTCGACCCGTCCCTCATCAGGACGTACAGCGACTACGACCCGGCCCCGTCGCCCGAGGCCCTGGCGGGCAGGACGGCGATCGTCGCCGGAGGCGTCGTGGACGGATGGCAGCGGGGACCCACCCTCGGCGTCCTCCCGGGCGACCCGCCCGTCCCCTACGTCCTGATGAGGGTGCGCATCACGCACCCGCTGAAAGGCGTGCGGACCACTCCGTCACTCAGCGGCGGAATGATGTTCATCGAGTTCGACCGGGCACACGAGGAATCGGTCGCGGACTTCGCGAAGAGGATCCCGGCGGGCGTCCGGGTGCTCGTGTTCGGCGAGGAGAGGCCGCCGTACGAGATGGGGGTCCGCTCGCCCGGCCACCCCCTGCCCGACGGCGCCAAGGTCATGGGCGTCCACCCGCAGGGCCTCGTGCTGGAAGATCCGGGGCTCATGCGCCAGGGAGCCGAACGCACCCTCGTCGGGGGGCGAGAGCCGCTCACCGGCGGGAGCCGGGCGGCCTGGCTCGAACCCGAGACGATGGACCAGATGATCGACCGGCTCCGGCGGTTCGGATTCTCCGACTGATCGCGCCGTCGGGCCTGCCCACTCGTCCGGTCGCGGTTCCCGTACGGCGAGGCCGGTGGCCTGGGCGGGACCGGCGTCTGTCGGGAGCGTTACCAGTAAGCTGACGCCCCGTGACTGATCTGTCTGCCTTGTCTTCTTCGCCCACGCAGGGGGGCCGGGACGCCGTGCTCAAGTTCTTCTACGGTCCCATGGACTGCGGGAAGTCCACCCTGGCCCTGCAGATGAACTACAACCACCGCAGGCAGGGCAGGCGCGGCATCGTGCTGACCAAGCACGACCGCTCGGGCGGGCCCCGGATCACCAGCCGGATCGGCATCGACAACGAGGCCGTCGAGGTCGTGGACGGCCTCAACCTGGTCGAGCTGGTCTGCGCGTACGACCGCATCGACTACCTGATCTGCGACGAGGCGTGCTTCTACAACGTGGAGCAGATCGAGCAGCTCGCCGACCTCGTGGACGACCACGGCATAGACGTCTACGCCTTCGGACTGGCGTCCGACTTCAGGTCGCAGATGTTCCCGGCCGCGCAGCGGCTGTTCGAGCTGGCCGACGAGGTCGCCCGGCTGCAGGTGGAGGTCCTGTGCTGGTGCGGCCGTCCCGGCCGGTTGAACGCCCGGATCGTGGGCGGCGTGATGGCCAGGACGGGCGAGCAGGTCGTCATCGCCGACACCGGCTCGGCGGCCCCGGCGGGCTCCGCCGAGCCCGACGGCGAGGTGGGCGTGCACTACCGGGTGCTGTGCCGCCGTCACCACCGCAACGGCGACCTCGGCGACGAGGCCGCGTCGTCCAGTCCCCTGGAACCCGCCCACGCCTGACCGGGCGGCGCCGCCGCTCGGAGGTGCGCTCGTTGCGCACGGCGGCCGATCGTAGACGCGCCGCGTCTCGGTGATGGCCTGCTCGCTCAACCGCCCCTGCCTGCCGAGGGCGATGGCGCCGGCCCCCGGAGGGGATCCGCCCCTCCGGAAACCGGAGCCGCTCCGGACGACAGGAGCCAGGTCAGACCGCGCAGTAGCCGTCGTCGCAGCCGTCGCCGTCGCTCTGGGCGGAGGCGACCGCCGTACGGGCGCGGACCTCCTGGAGGGCGGCGACCAGCGTCTCGACCGGCTGCGCGCCCGACACGGCGAACTGCCCCTCGAACAGGAACAGCGGAACGCCGCTGATGCCCAGGTCGCGGGCTCTGGCCAGCTCGGCGCGGACCTCCTCGGCTCCCTCACCGGTGTCGGTGACGCCGAGCTCGGCCGCGAGCTTCGCCAGCGTCTCGGGATCGCCGACGTCGAGACCCTCCTGGAAGTACGCGCGGAAGAGACGCTCGACCGCCTCCGCACCGCGTCCCGCGCGCCGCGCCAGCCAGATCAGCCGGTGGGCCTCGAAGGTGTTGGCCTGGACCGCCCGCTCGAAGTCGAACTCCAGCCCGTCCTCCGCCGCCGCCTGCGCCACCCTCTGCGTGATCTGCGCGACCTGGGCGGGTCCGCCGAACTTGCGTGCCAGTTCGCCCAGCAGCGGCTCCTTCCGCGAGACCGCGTCCGGGGCGAGCTGGAACGGCCGGTGGACCACCTCGACGTCCCCGTCGAAGAGCTCCACGGCCTTGGCGAGCCGGACATGGCCGATGTAGCACCACGGGCAGGCGACGTCGGAGAAAATCTCAATCTTCACGATCTGCTCTAACCGGCCGCGAAACGGGACCATTCCCCATCTCAGGCCGGAGGTCAGCGCCGCTGGCGTCCGAGGACCCACCCGATGACCGCGCTGCCGAGCGCGACCCCGGCGCCCATGCCGAACGCGGCGAGCATCGTCCACGGCGGCACGCCCGCGCGCTGCGGCCGGCCGGCGACCGCCGCCTCCCGGGTGAACACCCGCCCCACCTCCGGCTGGTACGGCACAGCCGGTGTGGCGCCGACGTCCGCTCCGGCCTCCGTCCCTGCCCGGTCTCCGGCCACGGCCGCGCCGGTCGCCGCACCCACCGCGACCGGCGCCACCGGCACCGCGAGGGCGGCGGCGGCCCGTCCGGACAGGAGGTGCTCCTCGACGGCGGTGAAGAACTCGCCCGCGGTCTTCTTCGCGACCGAGCCGAGCATCCGCTGGCCGACTCCGCCGATCATGCCGCCGACGACGGCCTCGGCGTCGTAGTCGATCCGGGTGCCTCCCTCGACCTCGCTGAGGCTGATGCGCACGGTGGCGTCGACGGTGCCGGGCGCTCCCTGCCCCCGGGCCCGCAGGACGAACCGCTCCGGCTCCTGCGGGTCGGAGAGCGCGACCTCGCCCTGGTAGATCCCCTTGATGGAGGCCACCCCGGCGTTCACGGTCATCTTGTAGACGTCGTCGCCGACGGCCTCCAGCCGCTCACATCCGGGGATCGTGCACACCAGGACGCCCGGATCCCGCAGCGCGGTCCAGACGCGGCCCCGCTCCACACCGAGCATGGCGCTACCCGTGATCTTCACACCATCACCTCTTCCGGCACCCTTCTGGCTCGGAGACTAGGGACTCTCCGACAGCGCGGATAAGGGCAACATCTGCCCACACCCATGATCGGCCCTCGGCAGGTCTCTCCGCGCCGCACGCGCCGCGCCTCCAGGGTGCCCCGTTTCACACAGCGGACGTCGCGCCGCTTTCCCGCAGGTCAGGGCGGGACGGGCGCACCGATCACCCCTGTATGGGAGGTATCGACAAGACGCGCCGGATGTCCGGTTGGACCAAGATTGTTGGTCATGAAGGGCAACCGACGTCTGACAGGCGTGCTGATGGGACTGATTCTGGCCGCGGGATGCGCGGAGGGCGGCGCCACCCAGGCGGAGCCGGCGGCCACGGCGACGTCGCGCTCCTCCTCCCCCGGCGGCGCGCGTTCCGCGCCCGCCGCGTCGCCGACCCCTCGCGCCGCGCTGCCCCGGCCCGGCGAGGTCGGGCGGATCCCCATGCCGGCGAACGGCGTGCCGGTGATCAGCATGATCCCGACCAAGCGGAAGGTCGTCTTCCTGACGATCGACGACGGCTGGGAGCAGGACCCCGGCTTCCTCAAGCAGGTGCGCGACGAGGGGATCCCGATCACCGTGTTCGCCATGCGCGACGCGGTCGAGGCGAAGGGATCGCCGGACGCCGCGTCCGGCGGCGGCCGGTACGTGGGCGCGGGCCAGTGGGACTACTTCCGGAACCTGCGCGACGCCGGCGCGCCGATCGAGAACCACACGTTCACCCACCCCAACCTCTGGACCCTCGGCTACGACCGGCAGAAGGCGGAGATCTGCGGGATGTCCACCCTCATCCGCAAGGAGACCGGCCGCCGGCCGACCCTGTTCCGGCCGCCGTTCGGCAACCACAACGCGGCGACCTCCCGGGCGGCCACGGAGTGCGGCATCAAGGCGATCATGATGTGGAGCGCGACCGTGCAGCCCGAGGGCAAGATCGCGTACCAGGTGCCGGACAAGCAGCTCCGGCCGGGCGACATCCTGCTGCTGCACTTCCGGCCGAACCTGTCCCGGGACTTCCGGATCCTGGTCAACAAGATCAAGCGCCGCGGGTTCGAGCTGGGCGATCTGCACGCGTACCTGAAGGCCGGAGGCGTGCCCGTCTCCTGACCCACCCTGCCGCGCAAACCGATCCGGCGCGCGCGGGTTCCCTACCCGCTCGGGACGATCCAGGACAGTCCCGACCTCCCGGGAGCCGATGTCCCTCGCGCGGCGTACCGGGTAATCAGCCCAGCGGCGGACGCCGTTTTCCGGCGAAGTGTCCATTATCGGAACCGGGCGTCACAGGAGACGTTCCCGGAGACTCAGGTCGGCGGTCCCTTCATCCGGGGACCGCCCGGCCTGCATTCTCCTGGAGACGGGACGCGTACCGCGAACGAGGATCATGGGGGCATCGATCCTCGAATGTGACAAAGATCTCGCGGTGCAGTCATCCCACCAATTGCTCTACAAGTTGTAGTACTACTTGAAGTAGAACTACGACGTGTAGAGCTCGGCACCCGCGAGGGGGACATGGACGCGCTTGACCTGGCACGGTGGCAGTTCGGGGTGACCACCGTGTACCACTTTCTGTTCGTACCCCTGACGATCGGCCTCGGGGTCTTCGTCGCCGGTCTGCAGACGGCCTGGCACCGCACCGGCAAGGACCACTACCTCACGCTGACAAAGTTCTTCGGCAAGCTGTTCCTGATCAACTTCGCCATGGGCGTGGTCACCGGCATCGTGCAGGAGTTCCAGTTCGGCATGAACTGGAGCGAGTACTCGACCTTCGTCGGGGACGTGTTCGGAGCGCCCCTCGCGCTGGAGGCGCTGCTCGCCTTCTTCATGGAGTCGACCTTCCTCGGCCTGTGGATCTTCGGCTGGGACCGGCTCCCGAAGCGGCTGCACCTGGCCGCCATCTGGGCCGCGGCCATCGGGTCCAACATCTCGGCCTACTTCATCCTGGCCGCCAACGCCTGGATGAAGCACCCGGTCGGCTACGAGGTGGTGAACGGCCGGGCCAGGATGACCGACCTGTGGGCCGTGCTCACCAACCCCACCGCACTCGCCCAGATCCCCCACGTCGCCGCCGCCGCCTTCGTCGTGGCGGGCGGCTTCATCCTGGCGGTCAGCGGCTACCGCATCCTGCGCGAGCGCGGCGTCACCATCACCGGCAGGCGAACCGCTGCCGGCGGCGTGGGCGACGCCACGGTCCCGCTGCGCCGCCGTACCGACATGTGGCGGACCAGCCTGCGCGGCGCGCTCGTCATGACGGCGCTCGCCGGGGTCGTGGTCGCCGGGACCGGCGACCTGTCCGGCCAGCTCCTGCGCGAGCAGCAGCCGATGAAGCTCGCCGCGGCCGAGGGGCTGGCGCGCGACACCGCCGGCGCGGGCTTCAGCATCGTGCCCGGCGTCGAGGTGCCGGGCCTGCTCAGCCTGCTCGCCGCGCACGACCCCGGCGCCACCATCCAGGGCATCGAGGACATCCAGCAACGGTACGAGCAGCAGTTCGGCCCGGCCGACTACACCCCGAACCTGCCCGTGATCTTCTGGTCGTTCCGCGTGATGATCGGCTTCGGCATGGCGACCGTCGGGCTCTCGGTCCTCGGCCTCTGGCTCACCAGGAAGCGCCGCGGCCCCAGGCGGGGGCGGACGGCGGCGCCGGTGCCCGTGCCGTCCTGGTTCGCACGCGCCTGCGTGCTGGCGCTCCCGCTGCCCATGGCGGCGATCATCGCGGGCTGGCTGCTCAGTGAGATCGGCCGCCAGCCCTGGACCGTCCAGGGCGAGCTGCTGACCGCCGCGAGCGTCTCGCCCGGGGTCGGCCTCACCGAGGTCGCGATCTCGCTGACCCTCTTCACCGTCCTGTACGGCGTGCTCGCCCTCGCGGAGGCGGTCCTGCTGGTCCGGCACGTGAAGGCCGGGCCGGAGACGCCGCCCGCGCCGCGCGACCCCGCCGTCGCCGAGGGCTCCGACACCGACTCCGGCGCCGCGCCGCTCGCGCCGACCCTCATGTACTGAGGAGATCCACGATGACGACGTTCTGGTTCATTCTCATCGCGTTCCTCTGGACCGGTTACTTCGTGCTGGAGGGGTTCGACTTCGGTGTCGGCGCGCTGCTGCCGCTGATCTCCCGGAGCGACGCCGAGCGCCGCCAGGTCCTCGGCACGATCGGACCCGTCTGGGACGGCAACGAGGTCTGGCTGATCACGGCCATCGGGGCGATGTTCGCCGCGTTCCCCGCGTGGTACTCGGGCCTGCTCAGCACCTACTACCTGCCGATGGTCCTCATCGTGGCCGCGCTGATCGTGCGCGGCGTCGGCCTGGAGTGGCGCGGCAAGGTCCGCTCCGGACGCGAGCGCGCGCTGTGCGACGCGGGGATCGTGACCGGCAGCGTCCTCGCCGCCTTCCTGTGGGGCGCCGTCTTCGGCAACCTCCTGTACGCCACGGCGTTCGCGACCGTCCTCGGCGGCGTGCTGTCCCTGTCGGTCGCGATCCTGCACGGCGCGGTGTTCGTGACGTTGAAGACGTCGGGGGCGGTGCGCGGCCGGGCCCGCCGGGCGGCCCTGTTCACCTCGGCCGCGGCCGTCCCGGCCGGCATCGTCGCGCTGCCGTCCGTGCCCGGGTCGGCCATGGACGTCCCAAGCTGGTCCGCCTCACCCTGGCTGTGGGCCTGCGCCCTGCTCGCGATGGCGACGCTGTCGGCGGGCGTGGCACTGGTGTGGCGGCGGCGCGAGGGCTGGGCCTTCGCCGCCACGGCGCTGTCGATCGTGCTGACCGCGGCCGCGCTGTTCGGCGCCCTGTGGCCCGCTCCCCTGCCGGGGCTCACGCTGGCCGAGGCGGCGTCGGCGCCGTACACGCTGACGATGCTGACCTGGATCGGTCTGCTCGCGCTGCCCGGCGTGCTCGCGTACCAGGGCTGGACCTACTGGGTCTTCCGCAAGCGCCTCACAGTGGACATTTCCCCTCATTAGAGCAATCGGATGACCGGCAGCCATAACGCTGGATACGTTCTGGCGCATGAGATCCTTATTGAGAGACGCCATACCCGGAACCCATACTGACGATATGGAGCGGACGAGGAAGATCACGTTGTCGGTCGAGGAGACCGTGGTGGAGCAGGCGCGCGCCGCCGCCGAGCGGGAGGGGGTCTCCCTCTCGGCTTGGGTGACCCGGACGATGCGACGTGAGGCGCTCATCGCGGAGTCCGCCGCCGTGGTCGCCGCCGAGCCCCGCATGCGGGAGCTCATCGACGAGCATCGTGCGGCGAATCGGCGGGCCCTGTCCCGAGCGTTGGACGGCACGACGTGAGGCGTGGCGAGATCTGGCAGGCGCTCGGGGAGTACCACGTCCTGGCGGTGGGCGCCCCCGAGGTGTACGACCTGCGCGAGGACATCGCCGTGGTGCCCCTCGTCCCCGATGTCGGGTTGACCGCCGCGACCTTGCCGAAAGTGGGCGACCGCCTGGCACACTGCGCGCTGCTCTCGGTGGTCGGCAAGAAGGAGTTCACCCGCAAGACCGGAGAGGCACGGGACGCCGAGCTGCGCGACGTCACAGCAGGTCTGCGGCTCGTTCTGGGCCTCTGACGGCCGATATGAGGGTGGTGACCTTCCAGGCCGAGCCGCACGCCGAAGCCGCGCTGGCCGAACTCACAGCCGACGGTCAAGCTCCCGACGAGGTCATCCGCGACGCGATCGTGATGGCCTGGCGCCTGCGACGCGCGGAGACCGCGCGTCGCGAGGCCCTCGCCGTCGCCGACGACCCGGACGATCGCGAGGAAGCCCGAGCGATCATGCGTGACATGGAGTCGCTTCGTGCGTGGTGATGTCCAGGCGTCCCCTTCTCACCCCGCGAGCCGTAGGCGCAGGGTGTGCAGGTCGGACGGCGAGATGGGCATCCGATCGATCGGGATGCCCTCGGCGTCCTCGATCGCCGAGGCGATCACGGCGGACACGGGGATCACGCCGGCCTCGCCCGCGCCCTTGACGCCCAGCGGGTTCAGCGGCGAGGGCGTCTCCAGGTGGGCGGTCTCGATCCGCGGCACCTCGGTCGCGTAGGGCATCAGGAAGTCCATGAACGAGGCGTTCAGCAACTGGCCGTGCTCGTCGTAGACCATCTTCTCGTAGAGCGCCCCGCCCACTCCCTGGGCGACGCCGCCGTGGATCTGCCCCTCCACGATCATCGGGTTGATCAGCTTGCCGCAGTCGTGGACGACGGCGTACCTCAAAATCGTGATCTCGGCGGTCTCCGGGTCCGTCTCCACGATCGCGGCGTGCATCCCGGAGGCGAACGTGGACCTGATCGGCGAGTAGTAGTCCCGCCCCTCCAGGCCCGGCTCCTCGCCCTCGTCCACCGGCGGCCGGTCCGGCGCGGACGTCCCGGAGAACTGGGTGGCGCGCTTGGTCTCCTCGTCGAACGCGTACCGGAGCGGGTTGGACAGCACGGCCACGGTGGCGAGGGGGATCGACGCGGACGGCGTCCCGGCGACGTGGACGATCCCGTCGGTGATCTCCAGGTCGCGCGGGTCGGCCTCCAGGGCGTCCGCCGCGATGCGCAGCGCCTTCTCACGTACCTTCCGGCAGGCGAGCGCGATCGCGTTGCCGCTCATCACCGCGGCGCGGGAGGCGAAGGTCCCGACGGCGTACCCGAAGCGGCGGGTGTCGCCGGTGACGACGGACACCCGCTCGATCGGCACGCCCAGCTCGGTGGCCGCGATCTGCGCGAACACGGTCTCGTGGCCCTGCCCCTGCGAGGTCAGGCCGGTCGATACGTGGACCCGGCCGTCGGAGGTGACCTGCACGTGGCCGCCCTCGTACGGCCCGACGCCGGTGCCCTCGACGTAGCAGCCGATGCCGATGCCGATCCGGCGGCCCTCGGCCGCGGCGCGCGCCTTCATCTCGGGGAAGGAGTCCCAGCCGATCAGCTCCTTGAGCATCCGCAGCGACTCGGGGTAGTTCCCGCTGTCGTAGACGAGCGGCCGCCCGTCCTGGAAGATCAGGCCCTGGTCGTAGGGGAACTCGTCCGGCCCGATGAAGTTGGCCGCCCGGACCTCGGTCCGGTCCTTCCCGAGATACGCGGCGACACGGTCCAGCGTCCGCTCCATGCAGAAGACGCCCTGTGGGCGGCCCGCGCCCCGGTACGGCGTGACCTGCACGGTGTTGGTGTAGATCGAGGAGAACTCCACCCGGTAGGCCCCGATCTTGTACGGCCCGAGCAGCTGGGTGGAGGTGATGATCGGCACGATGATCCCGTACGGCGTGTACGCGCCGTGGTCGTGCAGGATGGTCACGTCCAGGCCGAGGACATGGCCCTCGTCGTCGAAGCCGACCCTGACGTGCTGCACCTGGGCCCGCTCGTGGGCCGAGGAGACGAAGTGCTCGCGCCGGTCCTCGGTCCACTTGACCTCGCGGCCGAGCGTCCGGGCCGCCCAGGGCACGAGGATCTCCTCCGGCCACGGGTGCACGATCTTCACGCCGAAGCCGCCGCCGACGTCGGGGGCGATCACCTCGACCTTGGGCAGCGGCAGCCCGAGCTTGGCCGCGACCGCCATCCGCACGCTGGTGGACGTCTGGGTGGAGGAGTAGACCCGCAGCGACCCGTCGTCGGCGTCCCAGCGTGCGTACACGCCGCGGCCTTCGAGGGGCATGCTCGCGCTGCGCTCGATGTCGAGCCGGAACTCCAGCCGGTTCGGCGCGGCGTCGATCGCCTCGGCCGCCGACCGGCCCTCCCGTGACGGCACCTCCTGGACCAGGTGCGCGCCGACGTTGCCGGGCACGTCCTCGTGGACGAGGTGGACGCCCTGCGCCGCCTCCTCCACGCCGACGACCGGCTTGAGGAACTCGTACTCGACCTCGATGAGCGCGCACGCGTCCTCGGCGAGGTAGCGGTCCGCGGCGACCACCATCACCACGGGCTCGCCGACGTGCCGCACGATGTCCTTGGCCAGCGGGTACGCCGTACGGCCGTGGGTGAGCGCGGGGTGCGGGATCAGCAGCGGCAGCGGCTCGGCCAGCGCGCCGGGCAGGTCCTCCCAGGTGTAGACGGCGACCAGGCCCTCCACGTCGAGCGCGGCCGACACGTCGATGTCCTTGATGCGCGCGTGCGCGTGCGGCGACCGGACGAAGGCGGCGGCCAGCGCGCCCGGCCCGAGGTCGTCCAGGTAGCGGCCCTGGCCGGTGACCAGCCGGGCGTCCTCGCGCCGCTGGACCGGCTCGCCGAAGAGCTTCGTCGTCACGCCCTGCCCTCTCGATCCCCCGGCCGGACCTGGGTCTCCGCCTGGATCTCCGCGGCCCGGTGTACGGCCTTGATGATGTTCTGGTAGCCGGTGCACCGGCACAGGTTGCCGGAGACGGCCTCCAGCGCCTCCTCCTCGGTCGGCGCCGGGTTGTCCCGCAGGAAGGCCGTCACCGTGCAGAGGAAACCGGGGGTGCAGAAGCCGCACTGCAGGCCGTGGCACTCGGTGAACGCGCGCTGCACGGGAGAGGGCTCGCCGTCCCGCGCCAGGCCCTCCACGGTGGTGATCTCGTGGCCGTCCACCGTCACCGCGAAGGTGAGACAGGACCGTACCGGCTCGCCGTCGAGCAGGACCGTGCACGCGCCGCAGACGCCGTGCTCGCAGCCCACGTGCGTACCGGTCAGCCCCAGGTCGTGGCGGAGGAAGTCGGAGAGCAGCCGCCGCGCGGGCACCGCCGCCTCCCGGACCACGCCGTTGACCACGAGGGTGACGAGATGCCGGGTGGTTTCCTCACTCATCGGCGGCCTCCGTTCCCGCGTTCCGCGCCGCGTCCTTGAGCGCGCGCACGGCCAGCACGCCCGTCAGGTGCCTCCGGTACTCGGCCGTCGCGTGGATGTCCCCGTCGGGGTCGATCCGGTCCCGTACGGCCGCCGCGACGGCGTCCCAGGGGACGGACGCGGCCGGCCGCCGGTCGCACGCGTCGGACAGGTCGATCACGACCGGCGCCGGACCGACGCTCACGCAGGCGACCCGGGCGGCGGCGATCCGCAGGTCCTCGTCGAGGGTGACCAACGCGGCCATCCCCGCCACCGCGTAGTCGCCGTGCCGCCGTGCGACCTCCTGGAACGCGGTGCCCGAGCGCGGCGGCGGCGCCGGGAAGAACGCGGACACCGCGAGCTCCCCGGGCTCGACCGCCGACTCCATCGGGCCGGTGAAGAAGTCGGCCGCCGCGACCTCCCGCTCGCCGCCGAGCCGCGCGAGCCGTACGGAGCCGCCGAGGAGGGCGAGGACGGCGGGCATCTCGGCGGACGGGTCGGCGTGGACGAGGCTGCCGACCACGGTCCCCCGGTTCCTGATCACCGGGTGCGCGACCAGGGCGAGCGCCTGGCGCAGGAGCGGCAGGACCGCCGCCGCCTCGGCCGAGCGCTCGACCGCCGCGTGCCGGGCCAGCGCCCCCACGCGCACGCCGCCGGGACGGGCGGCGATCGTGTTCAGCTCGCCGACCCGGTTGATGTCCACGAGGTGGGACGGCGCGGCCAGCCGCATGTTGAGCAGCGGGATCAGGCTCTGGCCGCCCGCCAGCACCTTGCCGTGCGGCCCGGTCTCGGCCAGGGCGGCGAGCGCCTCGTCCACCGAGACCGGGGCGTGGTACTCGAACGGAGGCGGCTTCACGAGGCGGTCGCGCTCCCGTACGGCGTGGCCTGAGCGGCCCGCCGGTCAGCTCGCCGCATCCCGCTCGAATCCGATCTCCCCACCGGAGACCTCCTTCCTCGGGCCGTGCGCGATCACACGGAGCAGGTGGTAGCCGCCGAGCACCACGATGGTGCCCAGGGCGATGCCGATCAGGCTGAAGTCGCCGACGATCTGGTGGGTGACCGGGCCGATGGCGAGGATGATCCCGGCGCCGATCGGCACCATGTTGACCGGGTCGGAGAAGTCCACCCGGTTCTCGATCCAGATCTTCGCGCCCAGCAGGCCGATCATGCCGTACAGGATGACGGTGATGCCGCCGAGCACGCCGTCGGGCGTGGCGGCGACCAGCGCGCCGAACTTCGGGATCAGGCCGAACAGGATCGCGATGATCGCCGCGATGTAGTAGGCGGCGGTCGAGTAGACCCTCGTGGCCGCCATGACGCCGATGTTCTCCGCGTACGTGGTGGTGGGCGAGCCGCCCACGGAGGTCGCGACGGCCGTGGCGACACCGTCGGCCGCGACCGCCCGGCCCATGTACGGGTCGGCGTCCACACCGGTCATCTCGCCCACGGCCTTGACGTGGCCGACGTTCTCCGCGATGAGCGCGATGACGGCGGGCAGCACGAGGACGATGGCCGACACCTGGAATGTCGGACCGTGGAAGTCGGGCCAGCCGAACAGATCGGCCTTCCCCACCCGGCTGAAATCAACCCGGAAGTGCGACGTGATCTCGCCAGTGGCCGTGGGCGCGGTGATCTTCCCGGCGGTCTGGTCGAGCACCCAAGAGAGGACGAATCCGAAGACGAGCCCGAGCAGGATGGCGATGCGCCCGAGGAACCCCTTGAAGACCACCAGGAACAGCGCGGTCGCGGCCATTGTCACGAGGGCGACCCAGTGGTCCTTCGGCCAGTAGATGTCGGCGACGACGTAGGCCAGGCCGAAGCCGATCAGCATGACCACCGCGCCGGTCACGACCGGCGGGAAGATCTTGTGGATGATCTGCACGCCCAGGTAGTGGATCGCGACGCCGACCGCCGCGAGGACCAGGCCGGCGACCAGGATCGCGCCGGTGACGGTCGCGCTGTCGCCCTGCGCCGCGCGGATGGCGGCCACGGCGCCGACGAAGGACGCGCTGGTGCCCAGGTAGCTGGGGATCTTCCCCTGCACGATGAGCAGGAACAGGATCGTGGAGACACCGGACATCATGATCGCGAGGTTCGCGTCCAACCCCATGAGCGTGGGGAAGACGAAGGTCGCACCGAACATCGCGATCACGTGCTGGGCACCGAAGCCGACCATGCGCGGCCAGCTCAGCCTCTCGTTGGGTTTTACGACCTCACCCGGCGGCAGGGTCTTCCCATCGCCATGCAACTTCCAGCCGAAAGCCATGCATGCCCCTTTGTTACCTGGGCCGACGTCCGGTGGCCACCCCGCGGGCATCCCAGCGCGGCATTGCTGTTGCGGGCACATTAGGCCCGAGATTGCGATTACACACGGGCAGCTTGTGCCAAACCAGTGTGGATTGACAGCAATCGTATTGCGCACCGGTCCGGGCGGCACGGTGAGCGTCACATCCCCCCGACGCCCGCCCGCTGGACCCTCCCCCCGGGGGAGACTCCAGCATGTGCGCCGACGACCGCGTCCATGAGGCGCACTGCCCGGAAGAGAGGACGAATCCCATGAGCACGCCGAAGACCGACTTCAAGAAGGAGTATCGCGAGCTGTACACGGCCGGGCCGGAGCCGAGGCTCGTGCAGGCGCCCGAGCTGCCCTATCTCATGATCGACGGCGTCGGGGACCCGTCCTCGTCCGGCTACGCCTCCGCCGTCAAGGCGCTGTACGGCGTGGCGTACGCGATCCGCTTCGCCCTGAAGGGCGCCGGTGTCGTGGAATATCCGGTGATGCCGTTGCAGGGCCTGTGGTGGGCGGACGAGAAGCCCCCGTCCGGCTTCGTCGCGCACCGGGACCTGTGGCAGTGGACGATGATGATCCTTCAGCCGCCGCAGGCCGACGCGGCGCTGTTCGACGAGGCGGTCGCGACCGCGCGCAAGAAGAAGCCGTCGTCGCCGATCGACCGGGTGCGGCTGGAGCCCCTGCGTGAGGGGTGGTGCGGCCAGATCCTGCACGTCGGCCCGTACAGCACCGAGGACGCCACCCTCGAACGGCTGCATGCCTTCCTGGAGGAGGGCGGCCACGCGATCCGCGGCCGCCACCACGAGATCTACCTGTCGGTGCCGGGCCGCACCGCGCCGGAGAAGATGAAGACGATCATCCGCTATCCCGTCACGCCGGCCGGCTGAGCGGAGCGCCGGTTCACTCGCCCGGGGCGACGACGCGGATCTCGAAGCCCTCCCCGGTGACGACCTGGCCGGCCCGGATCTTGCACGCCTTGCGCAGCTCGACCGCGCCGTCCACCCGGACGTTCCCCTCGGCGATCAGGTGCTTGGCCGCGCCGCCCGTCTCCGTGACATAGCAGTACTTCAGCAGGTCGCAGAGTGGGATGTACTCGCCGCGCAGCTCGAATGTCTCTTTCACGGGCGCAAGCTTAGGAGCCCCGGGAGGGAGGGGCGCGTTCAGATCCCGCGCATGCGCAGGACGTGCAGCGCCAGCGTCAGGTTGAGCCGCAGGTGCGCGTCCTCGGTGAAGTTGCCGAGCATCCGCTCCAGCTTCCCGATCCGGTAGCGCAGCGTGTTGTAGTGGAAGTGCAGCCGCCGGGCCGTCTCCGCGACGTTGAGGTTGGTCTCCAGCAGCACCTGGAGGGTCCGGCGCAGGTCCGCGTTCTCCGCGTCGCCGTCCCCGGCCAGCGACCCGAGCGTCTCGCGGACGAAGGCGTGCAGCTCCTCGGTGTCGTTCACCAGGGACAGCAGGCGGTACACGCCGAGCTCGTCGAAGTGCGCGACCGCGCCCGCCCCGTGGAGCTGGCGGCCCACCCGCGCGGCCTTGAGCGCCTGTCCGTACGCGCCGGGGAGCAGGTCCGGTCCCCCGGCGACCCGGCTCAGGCCGGTGGAGAACGTGCAGTCGGAGACGGCGGCGAGCGCGTCCCTGGCCAGTCGGACGGTGTCCACATCCGCGCCGACGACGGCGACGACCTCGTGCGAGAACCCGGCGACCGCGCCGCGCGGGTCGAACTTGCGCACGGCGGACTGCCAGGCGGCGAGCATCCGATCCTGGGTGGAGCGCTCCTCCGCGTCCGGGTCGATCTCCGCGACCAGCACGCTGACCCGGCGCTCCAGGTCCCAGCCGAACGCGCGGGCGCGCTCGGCGACGCGGGTGCCGCCCCTGCCGGTGAGCACGTCCCGCAGGAAGTCCGCGCGGTACTTGCTCTCGACGGCGGTCACCGCCTCCTGCTTGGTCACGACGAGGGCGGCCACGGTCGCGGCGCGCTCCAGGATGCCGACGTCGCTGGGGGTCAGCGCGCCGGAGTCGCTGAACGCCACGATCCTGCCGTGGTGGTGGCCGCCCGCCACGACGGGCACCACGGCGTAGTGGCGGTCCGGCGCCATGGTGGCGGCGGCGCGCGGCCGATCCCGGACCGCCGCGGGCACGGTCCCCGCGGCCGTCGCCGTGCTCTCCACCGCCTGGCAGGTCGCGCGCAGCGTCGCCACCCGCTCGGCGTCGCCGGCCGTGGCCAGGATGCGGTCCCCGGCGTCCAGTGCCGCGACGGCCACGTCGAGGAGCCCGGCAACCTCCGCCGCGACCTCGCGCATCCCGCCTCCGGCGAGCACGATCTGGACCAGCGCCCGGTGCGCGTCCTCGGCCCGGGCGAGCAGGCCCGCCTGGCGGTTCAGGATGTCGGTGAGCACCTGGTTGAGGATGTCGTCGAACCCCACGTCGTTGGGGAGCAGGATCAGCGGGAAGCCCAGCCGGTCGGCCTGCTCGACCATCTCCCCCGGCAGCTCGTCGAGGTACCGGCCCAGCTTGATCGCCAGCGCGGCGAGCCCGCGTTCGTCGAGATCGGCCACCAGCCGGTCCAGCGACTGCGGGGTGTTGCGCAGCGGGTAGCCCGTGGTGAGCAGCAGCTCGTGCGGCTTCACCCAGGCCAGGATGTCGGGCACCTCCATGACGTTGAGGCGCTGCACGATGCGGTCGAGGCCGGATCTCCCGGCGATGAGGCGCGCGTCCGCGAGGGTCGACACGCCGAGCACCTCCCCGACGGAGACGCCGTGAAGGATGGTTCCTGTGCTGGCCAGCCTCATCGCCGGCGCGGCGGGATCGCTCGTCATCGTGCGCTCCGAGGTAGAGCTTCCAGGGGGATTGGGAGGTCTGTGCGGCTGACGCCGATTGTGCCCAACAATCCGACTGTCAGGAAGAGCCAAGCATTTGGCCTACTGTTGGCAGCTTTCTCCGTACGGAGCCCGGGGGCGGCGTTCTAGCGTCGGCTCTGACGCGCTATCGGGGAGGTCCGTTGACCGTCGACACACGTCCGAGAGCACGGCGCTCCTTACCCCGCCCCTCGGCAGGCGTGGGAGGACGCACCCAGATCGGCGGAGCCGCCAGCGTCGCGCTCCGCCCGGCGCTCGAATCGCCCCGCCGTCCGGCCCGTGTGCTGGCGGCGTTCCCGCTCGCCGTCTACCTGGAGGTCAGGAGCGAGTACGAGCCGCACGTCATCGCCCTCGTCAGCGGGGAGGCCGCGCGCCTGCCGAACGCGGTGGTGCTCGCGGCGCCGCTCGACCGGCTTCCGCTGGGGGACGAGTGCTGGGTCGGCGAGGGCTCCATCGGCGTGGGCCGCGTCGGCATCCGGGTGCGCCGCTGGTGGGACCCCGCGCCGCCACTCGGGAGCGCGGAGCCGTCCCGGCTGGCCCGTGCGCTGACGCACCTCGACGACATCTGCGACCGCTCCCAGCGCCGGCCCGGCCTGGACATCGCCGGCGCGCCCGGCCTGCTGGCCTCCGGCTGTCTGGCGGGCTCCCTGGTGGACGGCATCGTCGCGGCGGAGCGGCTGCTGGGTCTCGGGCCGGGACTGACGCCGAGCGGCGACGACATGCTGTGCGGCCTGCTGGTCGCGCTGCGCCACCTGGGCCTCGCCGCGGGCGCGCCGCGCGCGGTCTGGCTGGCCGACTGGCTGGCCGCCGCCGTGACGTACGACGCCCGCGCCCGGACGACGCCCATATCGGCCACGCTGCTGCACTGCGCGGCGCGCGGCCAGGCCGGGTCGGAGGTGCTCGGCGTGCTGCGCGCGGTCGCCGGGCACCAGCCGCTCGACCCCGCGGCGCGCCGCCTGCTGGGCCTCGGCCACACCTCGGGCGCCGACCTCGCCTGGGGCCTACGGGCCGGGCTGGCCGCCGTCCTCGCGCTGCGGTCATGGCACGGAAGCCGATGAGGCCCCCGAACGCAGCGAGCGCAAATAAGCAGGAGGAAGTGTCCGTGAATGATCTGGTTGAAGTGCGCGCGGGGGTCTACCACGACTCCGTGAGCCTGATGCGGGTCAGCCAGGCGCTCGCCGCGCTGCCCGGGGTGAGCGTCGCGATCGTCGCGATGGCCACCGAACTCAACGTCGGCCTGGCCCGGGACGCCGGATTCGCCGTGCCCGCGACCACACCGGGCGACCTGCTCGTCGCGATCAGGGCCTCCTCGGACGACGCCGTACGGGAGGCCGCGGCCGAGCTGGACCGACGGCTCGCGGCCCGCGAGGCGGCCGGGACGGCGCGAGGCGAGGACCGGCCGCCGCGCACCACCCGGTCGGCGGCGCGCGCCGCGGCCCGGGGCGCGGCGGGGTCCGGCGGGGCGACGATCGCCCTGGTCAGCGTCCCTGGGGAGTGCGCCTTCCTGGAGGCGGCCGACGCCGTCGAGGCCGGGCTCTCCGTCATGATCTTCAGCGACAACGTGCCCGTCGAGCAGGAGATCCTGCTCAAGGACCGCGCCCGGGAGAAGGGCGTGCTGGTGATGGGACCCGACTGCGGCACCGCTGTGATCGGCGGCGCGGGGCTCGGCTTCGCCAACGTGCTCCGCCCCGGCCCGGTCGGCGTGGTGGCCGCCAGCGGCACGGGGGCGCAGCAGGTGACGAGCCTGCTCGACCTGGCCGGCGTGGGCGTCAGCCACCTGCTCGGCGTGGGCGGGCGCGACCTGTCGGCGGAGGTGGGCGGGCGCTCGGCGATCCAGGCGCTGCGGGCGCTCGACGCCGATCCGGCGACCGAGCTGATCCTCCTCGTCTCCAAGCCGCCCGCCCCCGAGGCGGCCGACGCCGTACGGGATCTGGGGCTCGGCACGAAGCTGGTCACGGCGCTGCTCGGGCCGGGGCAGGACGACCTCACGGCCGCCGTGGAGAAGGTCCTCGGCGCGCTCGGCCGCGAGGTGCCGGCCTGGCCCTCCTGGCCCGCGCCGCCCGGCGCCCCGGGCACGCCGGGATCGGAGTGCCGCGGCCCGCTGCGCGGGCTCTACTCGGGCGGCACGCTGTGCACGGAGGCCGCCGTCATCGCGAGGAGCGGCGAGTTCACCGACTTCGGCGACGACGCGTACACGCGCGGGCGGGCCCACCCGATGATCGACCCGGCGCTCCGCCTGGAGGCGCTGGACGCCGTCGAGTCCGGCGTGGTCCTCCTCGACGTGGTGCTGGGCCACGGGGCCGACCCCGACCCGTCCGCGCGGCTGGCGCCGGCGGTGGCGCGGGCGTGCGGGCGCGGCGTCGCCGTGGTCGTCGCACTCGTCGGCACGGAGGGCGACCCGCAGGGGCTGCACGCCCAGGCGGCCCGGCTGAACGAGGCGGGCGCCGCGGTGTTCACGTCCAACGCGGCGGCGGCGCGGCACGCCCGTGACCTGGTCGCGGCGCGCGTCCACTCCTGACGCCGCAGGCGTCCCAGAACGATCCACGACAGAGCGGCCACGGCCGATGTCCGCGATCCGGACCGACCCCGAAGGGAGAGCGATGAACCCGACGACGCTGTCCATGCTGAGTCGCGAGCCTCATGTGATCACAGCCGGGACCGCGCTGCTCGGCGAGGCGCTGGACCAGCAGGCCGTGGCCAGGACCGACGTGGACTGGCGGCCGCCCGTCCCCGGCACCGCCGCCGCGCTGGCCGCGGCGCTCGCCGACCCGCGCAGGGAGCGGGCCAACGCCACCGCCGTCGGCCGGATGGTGTCCGCCCGGCCCCGGCTCGTCGGCGTACGGCCGGCCCGGGAGGTGCTGGGCCTGGAGCCGGGCACATTCCTGCACGCGGGGCCGCCGATCTCGTGGGAACGCGCCTCGGGGCCGATGCGGGGGGCGCTGATCGGCGCGATGCTCTTCGAGGGGCTCGCCTCCTCCCCCGAGGACGCCGAGGAGCGGCTCGCCGCCGGGTCCGGCATCACGCTGGACTCCTGCCACCACCATCGGACGGTCGGCCCGATGGCCGGCGTGGTGAGCCCGTCGATGTGGATGCTGGAGGTCGCCGACGCCGAGCACGGCGGCGCCGCCTACTGCTCGCTCAACGAGGGGCTGGGCAAGGTCCTGCGCTACGGCGCGTACGGACCGGAGGTCGTCGAGCGGCTGCGCTGGATGGGCGACGTGCTCGGACCGGCGCTCCAGGCGGCGCTCGCGCTGAGCGGGCCGCTCGACCTGCGCGCCCTGATCGCGCAGGCCCTGCAGATGGGCGACGAGCTCCACAACCGCAACCGCGCGGCCACGTCGCTGATGGTGCGGGAGCTCGCGCCCGCCGTGGTGGAGGCCGCTCCCGGGCACGCCGCCGAGGTGTTGCGATTTATCAATGGGAACGATCATTTCTTCCTGAACGCCGGAATGGCGGCGGCGAAAGTGAGCGCGGACGCCGCCAGAGATGTGCCCGGCTCCAGCCTCGTGGTGGCGATGGCCCGCAATGGGACCGATTTCGGAATCCAGGTTTCCGGGCTCGGGGACCGCTGGTTCACCGGTCCCGCCGAGGTTCCCGACGGCCTCTACCTCGGCGCGTACGGCCCCGGCGACGCCAATCCGGACATCGGGGACTCGACGATCACGGAGACGACGGGGCTCGGCGGCTTCGCCATGGCCGCCGCCCCGGCGATCGTGCGCTTCGTCGGCGGGGACGTGGCGGACGCCGTCGCGGCGACGACCTCGATGTACGAGATCACGTTGGCGGAGCATCCGGCGTACCAGATCCCGGGGCTCGGGTTCCGCGGCACGCCGGTGGGCATCGACGTCACCCTCGTCGCCCGCACCGGCACGCTACCGGTCGTCAACACGGGGATCGCGGGCCGGGTGGCGGGAACAGGCCAGGTCGGAGCGGGTCTGGTCAGCCCTCCGATGGAGGCGTTCACGGCGGCGCTGGCGGCCCTGACCGACGCATGAATTCCCTTTGACCCAACTTTGACCCTAATATCGGTTGCCAACCTCACATATCTTGTGAATTCGCGCGGATCGGGTCTTGGGGGGATTTGTGCGGACTGAGCCAGAATTGGGGACCAGGGCATGACAACCGATCATCTGCTCGGTATGGTCCCCTCCATGCCGGAGGGTCAAGGTCCCATCGGAGGAGGTACGGCCGGACCGGTGCCCGAAGGGCAGGGACGGCTCGTCGGCAGGCGCTACCGCCTCCTCTCACCGGTCGGCCGCGGCGGCATGGGCATGGTCTGGCACGCCCATGACGTGCTGCTTGACCGCGACGTCGCGGTCAAGGAACTCCTCCTGCCGTTCGGCCTCGACCAGGCGGGCCTGCACGGTGCCCACCAGCGCATGCTGCGCGAGGCGCGCTCCGCGGCCAGGCTGAGCCATCCCGGCATCGTCACCGTCCACGACGTGGTCGAGGAGGACGGGCGGCCCTGGATCGTCATGGAGCTGGTCCGCGCCTGGTCCCTGGAGCAGGCCGTACGGCAGAGCGGGCCGCTGCCCGTCGTGCAGGCCGCCGAGATCGGCGTGCGCGTGCTCGACGCGCTGCGGCACGCGCACGCGGCCGGGATCCTGCACCGCGACGTCAAGCCGGGGAACGTGCTGCTCACCGCCGACCGGGTCGTGCTGACCGACTTCGGCATCGCCGCCATCGAGGGCGACGTCACGATCACCCAGACCGGGCTGCTGATGGGGTCGCCCGCGTACATCCCGCCGGAGCGGCTCCAGGGCCGCCCGATCACGCACGCCGCCGACCTGTGGTCGTTCGGCGCGACGCTCTACGCCGCCGTCGAGGGCCACCCGCCGTACGAGGGGGCGGACGCGGTCGCCGTGCTCGGCGCGGTGCTCACGAGGGAGCCCGCCCGGCCGCGGCGGGCCGGCGCCCTGCTGCCCGTCATCCAGGGCCTGCTCCGCAAGAACCCCGCCGACCGCATCGGGGCCGCGCAGGTCGCCGACATGCTGGAGCGGGTCCTGCGGACCCACGGAGCGGGCGGGTCCACGCCGGGGCACCGGAACGCGATGCCGACCCCGCAGGACTCAACTCCGGCGCAACTGCTGCCGCCGTTCGACGTACCCTCGGGGCCGCTGCCGTCGCGCATCATCGAGACCCCGTCCGGCCCGATCCGGGTGCCCGCCGACCCGCTGGCGAGCCCGTCGGGCCCCTATTCCGCCGGGCACACCTCCGGGGCGCACCGGTGGGACGCCGCCGCGTCCGCTCCGGGCGGAGCGGCGGGACCGGCGGGCGACGCCACGGGTGGCCACACCGCGCCGCCGCGCGACCCCCTCGCCGCACCCGTCGCCCCCCTTCCCGTACGGCGCGGCACGGACGGCGCCTCCGTCCCGTTCGGCTCCTCGCCGCCTATGGAGTCCGCGCCGTTCGACCCGTTGACCATGCCGTCCGGATCGATGCACGCGCCGGAGCGCCGGGCCGAGGCGTGGCCGGTGCCCGGGCCCTCCGACCTGCCGGGGCAGTTGGGCGTCGACCCGGACGATCCGTTCACGACCGGTCCCGGACGGGTCAGGAGACGCACCGAGGGGGCGCACAGCCGGCCCGAGCCGGATCCCGGCACGGACACGAAGGGCTCGCGGCTGTCCCGGATGGCCAGGAGGTCGCGCGGGTCGAGGAGCGCGGACGGTTCCGCGACGACCGAGAACGCGGCGGCCGAAAAGGCGGTGACCGGGGCGCACGCGGCCCCGGAGGCGGCCGAAAAGGCGGCAACCGGGATGCACGCGGGACCGGAGACGACCGGTAAGACGGCAACCGGGATGCACGCGGGACCGGAGACGACCGGTAAGACGGCAACCGGGGCGTACGCGGGACCGGAGGCGGCCGAGGCGGCTGCCACCGCCGCCCTCACCGCCGGAGACACGGCCGCCGCGCCCCCCGGGGTCGCCGGACCGGCCAGGAGCGGCGGCAGGCAGGGCGGACGGCGCCGGGCCGGAAGCCGGCGGCAGGCCGGCGAACGGACGGGCAGGTCCACGATCCTGATCGTTGTGGCGGCGCTCGCGGTCGTCGCCGTGATCGTCACGGTGGTCCTGCTGATCCTCCCCGGAGGGTCGGCCGACAAGGGCGTCCGCTCCGCCGGGCAGCCGAGCGCCGCTCCCATGAAGGCGGACAGCGCGGACGGCGCGGACGGCGACACGAAGAGCGGCGGCGGCAACGGCGCGGCGGCCGGCTTCGAGACCCCGAAGGGCTACGCCGTCCTGACCGGCGGCGGCGTGTCCGTCGCCGTGCCCAAGGGCTGGAGGGTGTCGACGGAGTCCGGCGCGACGACCTTCGCCGGTCCCAAGGACAGCGCGCAGAGCGTCGTCGTCCGCAAGATCGCCGACGGCGGCCTCGGCGCGCTCAAGGCCGCCGAGCAGCGCGCGAAGTACGACGACTACACGCAGGTGCGCCTGGGCGAGGCCGATTACCGGTGGCCCGCCGCCGAGTGGGAGTACACCTACACCGCCTCCGGCCAGGTCACGATGCACCGGATCATCCGGTACATCGAGGCGGGAGGCCAGGCGTACTCGGTCGCCGTCACGTCCCCCGACTACGACTGGAACGATTCCGCCGCCAGCGTACGGAAGGCGGTTTGGGGCAGTTTCGCGCCAGCGTGATGGGATTGCCCGTCATGACTCATGGCAAACTTCACGCATGACGACGACCCCCCTCAAAACCCCCATAGATGTGTCCCGCGTGCAGCGGCGCGTGCTCGGCGTGCTGTCCGCGGCGCAGATCGTCAGCGGAGCGGGCGTCGCCGTCGGACTGGCCCTCAGCTCCCTGGTCGTGAGCCGGCTGTCCGGCTCCACGGTGATCGCGGGGTTCGCCGGGACCGCCACCGTGCTCGGCGCGGCGCTGCTCGCGCTGCCCACGGCGCGGGCCGCCGGACGGGGCGGACGGCGGGCCGGGCTGACCCTCGCCTACGTCTGCGCCCTGCTGGGCTCGATCGTCGCGGTCGTGGCCATCGGGCTGGAGTCGTGGCAGCTCCTGCTCGCCGGCCTCGTCCTGGTCGGCGGCGGCAGCGCGGGCAACCTGGCCGCCCGCTACTCCGCGACCGACCTGGCCCCTCCCGGGCACGCCGCCCGCCACCTCTCCCTGGTGGTCTGGGCCTCCACCCTCGGCACCGTGGCCGGACCCAACCTGGTCAAGCCCGCGCAGGCGGTGGCCGAGCCCCTAGGGCTGACCGGGGCCGCCGGGCCGTTCGCCCTCGCCGCGCTCAGCTTCGCGGTGACCGCGCTGATCGTCGTCATCGGGCTGCGGCCCGACCCGTTCATCCTCGCCCGGCGGATCGCCGCGCTGCCCGCCGAACCCACCGACCTCGCCGAGCCCGCTGAATCCGCTGAATCGGCGAAGCCCGCCGCCGCGCGGGACGCGGGCGGTCGGACGCTCCGCACCGCCTGGGAGGCGCTCCGCCGGTCGCCGCAGGGCCGCCGCGCGCTGGCCGGCATCGCGGTCAGCCACACCGCCATGGTGTCCGTCATGTCCATGACGCCGGTCCACCTCGACCACGAAGGCGCCTCCATCTCGGTCATCGGCATCGTGATCAGCGTCCACATCGCCGGCATGTACGTGCTGTCCCCGCTCGTCGGCTGGCTCGCGGACCGGATCGGCAGGCAGAACGTCATGCTCATCGGCATGGGCGTGCTGATCTGCGCCGCGGTCCTCGCCGGATCGGCGGGCCACCATCACGTGACGCAGGTCGGCGCGGGGCTCCTCCTGCTCGGCATCGGCTGGTCGTGCGGGCTCGTCTCCGGCTCGGCGATGCTGACCGACGCGGTGGAGATCGAGCACCGCCCGGCGGTCCAGGGCATGTCCGACCTCCTGATGAACGTCTGCGGCGCCACCGGAACGATCCTGGCCGGAGCCGTCGTCGGCTTCGCCGGATACGGCGTCCTGGGAGCCGCCGTCGCCGTGCTCATCGGCGTGTTCGCCGTCTGGATCATCGTCGCCGCCCGCCGCCTCACCCCGGCCGCCGAGGGCCCGGCCGCCACATGAGCCGCCACCTGGAGCCGGAGGGCATCCGTTATTTGGCGTCGGCGTAGCGGGCGACCGCGACCGCCTCCATCGGGAAGCGGACCGGCGTCTCGCCGAACAGCAGCCGGGTCGCCTCCTCCACCGCCCCCGCCACCGCCACCCGGACCTCGTCGGCCACGTCGAGCGGGCAGTGCACCATGACCTCGTCGTGCTGGAAGAACACCAGCCGGGCCGGCTCGGGCAGCCGGCCGCGCAGCACCGCCATGAGCGTTATGGCCCACTCGGCGGCGGTGGCCTGAACCACGAAGTTGCGGGTGAACCGGCCGCGATCGCGGGCGGCCCGCGCGCCGTCCGGCCCGGAGACCAGCTCCCGCCATCGGGCGGACGGCTGCGGGCAGGTACGGCCGAGCCACGACCTGACCAGCCGCCCCTCCTCACCCGCGCGCGCCGCGTCCTCCACGAACGCGTACGCCTTCGGGAAGCGCTGCCGCATCACGGCGAGCAGCTTGGGCGCGTCACCGCTGGTGCCGCCGTACATCGCGGACAGCATGGCGATCTTGGCGGAGTCGCGCTCGCCGCCGAACGCCTGGGCCAGCGCGGCGTACAGGTCGATCTCGCCCGCCGCGCGGGCCAGCCCCCGGTCGCCGGCCATGGCGGCGAGCACCCGGGGTTCGAGCTGGGCGGCGTCGGCGACCACCAGCGTCCACCCGGGGTCGGCCGCCACGACCCGGCGCATGACCTTGGGGATCTGCAGCGCGCCGCCGCCGCTCGTCGCCCACCGCCCGGACACGACGCCGGCCACGACGTACTCGCCGCGGAAGCGGTCGCCGCGCACCCACTGGTCGGCCCAGGCCCAGCCGTGGAAGCTGTACAGCCGGGCCAGCTCCTTGTACGCGAGCAGCGGGGCCACGCCCGGATGGTCGACGCCCGCGAGGACGCGCGACCTGGTCGACGGGATCTGGATGCCCGCGCCCTTGAACGCCTTGACGATCTGCTGCGGGGAGTCGGGGTTGACGGGATGGCCGAAGGCGGCGGAGATCTCGTCGGCGAGCGCCTGGAGCCGGGACGGGCGCATCCCGTGGACGGGACGCGGGCCGAGCAGCTCGGTCAGCAGCGCGTCGTGCACGTCCTCACGCCACGGCATGCCGTCGTGGCCCATCTCGGCCGCGATCAGCGCGCCCGCCGACTCCGCCGCCACCAGCAGCCGGAACCGCCCCGGGTGGCCGGTGCGCGCGATCCGGGCGAGCTGGTCCTCATACACCTCGCCGACGAGGTCGATCTCCGCGACCTCCGGCGCCGTCGCCCGCCCGGGGAGCGCCGGCTCGAACAGGCTTCCCTGCGTCGCCTGGCCCGTCTCCGCCGTCTCACTCCGGTCCGGCGGCACCGGGAGCCCGTGCAGCCGCGCGTACGCCGCCTCGGCAGACCGCGGCTCGCCGTACCGGCCGTCGGCGCCGAGCAGCAGCCCCTCGGTGAGCGCGATGTCGTGGCAGCGCGAAAGCCGTACGCCCCGGGCGAGCAGGCCGGGGTAGATCCGCCGCGCGTCCGCCCAGACCCACCGGGGGCGGACGGCCGTCTCCAGCTCGCGCACCGCCTCCGCCAGGTCGCCGACCCGTTCAGGTGGACCGCCGAGGGGACGGATCGTCCCCCCGCCATCCGGATCCACCGCGACCAGCACCTGCACCCGCCCAGCCTGCCAGGCGCCACCGACATTTCGCCGCGCCACCCCTGCCCGGCGGGCTCAGGAGGGGTTCGCGGCCAGGCTGATCTCGAACTCGTCCTCCAGCGGAGGGTCGATCTCCTGGGCGAGGCACCCGGTGGCGGCCAGGCAGCGGATGCGCAGCACGTCCCCGCTGACCGACAGGTGCAGGAAGCTCTTGAAGAACGGGGGCGTGTCCCAGTCGGAGAGCTCGGAGATCCACCGGTGGAAGACCCGGCCCACGGGCAGGTGGAACGGCATCGGCCAGCCGCCGAGGATCCGGGCCGCCCACCTCATCCGCGCGGTGATCCGCACCGGCGCCGCCCCGATGTCACCTCCGGTGGCGTCCCCGGCCGGCGGCGTGCCGTCCGGGGCGGCGGCGATCGAGCGCGGCGGAACGTTGCCGACCTGCAGCGACATCAAGGCGAGCCCCTCGTCAGGGGTGAGGTACAGCCAGCGCATACGCAACCGCCTGCTGTACAGCAGGCTGTAGAACGACAGCGAGTCGCCGCGCAGCGGATAGCACTTGAAGTCGTCCTCGTGGACGCCGCCGACGTCGACGCGCGGGATGGTGTGGGTGGCGTGCATGAACGCGCCGCCGCCGCCCGAGACGACGTACTGGATGACGCGGTCGCCGACCCGCACCGGGAAGCGCTGGTAGTTGTGGACGTCGCCGCCGATCGCCGCCACGTAGTTGTGCGCCGGGTCGCGGACGATCTCGTCCACGGTCCCCCCGCCCTGGATCTCGCACGGGTGGTACTCGTTGCGCACGTAGATCGGCTTGCCGGTGATCAGGATCTTCGGGCGGGGGTCGGCGGAGACCCGGCGCAGCCACTCCCCCTGCTCGCGGTCGATGTCGCCGCGGATGCCGGTGTCGATCCCCACCAGGAGGAGCCGTCCGAGGTCCAGCACCCAGTACGGCGCGGGCAGGGCCGCCCGCTGCTCCGGCGCCGAGCGCATCTCGCGCGCCTCGGCCAGCGCCGCCTCGTCGATCTTCTCGGGTTTCTTCCACAGCAGCCCGCGCAGCCCGGAGCCCTGCCGCCGCTCGGGCAGCGGCGGGGCGTCGCAGAAGACCCGCATGAAGCCGCCCAGCCCGTCGTACCAGTCGTGGTTCCCCGGCACGGCGTAGATCGGCGCCCGATAGTCCTTGTACGGCCGGAAGAACTTGTCGCGGTACTCGTTGCCGGAGCCGGTCGGGTAGATCACGTCGCTGGCGATGACCGCGAACGCGGTGCCGGCGCCCTCCTTGAGCAGGCCGGGCACGACGGCGTACTGGGAGGCGTCGCCCTCTCCCGTGTCGCCGAGCACCAGGAACGAGAAGTCCTCCCCCACATCCTGAACTATCCGGAAATCGGGGTCCACGCCGCGCGCACGCTGCGCCTCGACCCAGCGCTGCCGCACCTCACCGGAGGGGTCGCCGAACAGCTGGGAGAGGATCTCGTTACGCGACCTCCAGAGCGTGCCCGGCCGCAGCCAGGTGAAGGTCGTCCGGTTCGGCCGCAGGCTCTGGAACGCGCCGATCCGCTGGCAGTTCCAGCCCGCCCCCATCTCCGAGACGCGTGAGGACTGCCGCGCGCTCCGAGACGTGCGCGAGTCGGCGTCGACATCCACATCGGCCATGACCCAAACTTTGCCCGATCATGACCGGCGCCGCTACATGATCAGGATGCCTGGGTTGAGAATCCCGTCCGGGTCGAGGCGCTCCTTGACGCCCCGCAGGACGGCGACGCCCAGTTCCCCGATCTCCAGCGCGTACGCGCCGAGGTGGTCGCGGCCGACGCCGTGGTGGTGTGAGACGGTGCCACCCGCCTGGCCGATCGCGTCGTTGACCGCCCGCTTGGCCGACTCCCACTGCGCGACCGGGTCGTCCGTCTGCGCGGTCACCACGGTGAAGTACAGCGAGGCCCCCGTGGCGTACACGTGGGAGACGTGGCACATGATCAGCGGTGACCCCAGGGAGGCCGTCAGCGCCTCCCGTACGGCCTCGTAGAGGCGCGGGAGGCCGGACCAGAAGCAGGCGGTCTCCAGCGTCTCCACGGTGGCTCCCGCGGCCAGCAGGGAGTCGCGCAGATAGGGCGCGGAGTAGCGGCCGTGCGCCCACTTCTCCCCCGGCTCGGGCCCGAGGGGGTCGCCGCCCGCCTCGGCCAGCGTCGCCGCGGCCTGCTCCCGGCGGTAGGCCACGTCGCCGGGCGCGCCCTCATACCCGGCGATCACCAGGCAGCCGGGCTCGGAGGCGAACGTGCCGAGCTCGTCCGGGCGGGCCAGGCCGACCATGGTCTCGGTCTCGTCCGACAGCCGCAGCACGGTCGGCGTGGCCCCCTCCTGCGCCAGCCGGCGCAGTGCGGCGACCCCCGCCGGGAACGACGCGAACCGCCACCCCTCGTACGCCCGGATCTCCGGCACGGGCCGTATACGGAGGCGGAGCGAGGTGATCACGCCGAACGCGCCCTCGGAGCCGAGGATCACCTGGCGCAGGTCCGGCCCGGCGGCGGACTTGGGCGCGCGGCCGAGATCGAGCGTGCCACGGGGCGTGGCCACGGTCAGGCCGACCACCATGTCGTCGAAGCGGCCGTACCCCGCCGACGCCTGGCCGCTGGAGCGGGCCGCCGCGAAACCGCCGAGGGTCGCGTACTCGAAGGACTGCGGGAAGTGGCCGAGCGTGAAGCCGTGCTCCGCCAGCAGCCGCTCGGCCTCCGGGGCGCGCACGCCGGGCTCGAACTCCGCGACCATGGACTCGGCGTCGACGGAGACCAGCCGGTCGAGCCGCGCCACGTCGAGTGCGACGACGCCGGCGAAGCCGTCGCGGGCGGCGACCAGGCCGCCGACGACCGACGTCCCTCCACCGAACGGCACGACCGCGACGCGAAGTTCCGCGCACACCCGCAGCACCTCGGCGACCTCGTCGTGCGAGCCGGGCAGCACGACCGCGTCCGGCGCGTCCGAGGCGTCGCCCGCGCGCATCCGCAGCAGGTCCGGGGTGGACTTGCCGCGCGTGTGCCGGATCCGCGTCTCGTCGTCGACGCGCACGTGCTCCTCGCCGACGATCGCCGACAGCGCCTTCAGCGCGGCCGGGGGCAGCGCCGGCGCGGGCGGCCGCACCTCGTCGAGGGTCGCGGCCGGGGTCTCGGGCGTGCGGACGCCCAGCAGATCGGCGAGCAGTCGGCGTACGGGCGGGGGCAGTTCGGCGGCCTTGGCGGGGTCTCCCCATCCGGACCAGAGCATCTGCGCGGGGGGCTGCGGTGCTTCCACGACGTCACCTCTGAGGTTAGGTTACTAAAGAGTAATAGATGAGGATTTAGGAGGTGCGTTGGACTCCTCCCTGAACGCGACGCGGCGCGCCCGCGAGCTCGCGGAGATCCGGGACGGCGTGGTGGACGTGCTCGTCGTGGGCCTCGGGGCCACCGGCGCCGGAGCGGCGCTCGACGCGGCCGCGCGCGGGCTGTCGGTCGCCGCGATCGACGCCCACGACCTCGCCTTCGGCACCTCACGATGGAGTTCCAAGCTGATCCACGGCGGGTTGCGCTACCTGGCCGGCGGACAGGTCGGGGTGGCCCGGGAGAGCGCGGTCGAGCGGGGCGTGCTGCTCCGCCACACCGCGCCCCACCTGGTGCGGGCGCATCCGTACCTGCTCCCGCTCACTCCCGCGGTGCGGTCGGCGCAGGCCCGGATCGTGATGGCCGGCTACCGCCTGGGCGACGGGCTGCGCGCCACCGCCGGGACCCCGCGCCCCCTGCTTCCGGGGCCGTCGCGGCTGACCGCGGAGCGGGCGCTCCGCCTGGCGCCCGCCCTGCGCGCGGACGGCCTGCGCGGGGCGCTCCTGTCCTGGGACGGCCGGGTCGTGGACGACGCCCGGCTGGTGGTCGCGATCGCCCGTACGGCCGCCGCCCACGGCGCCCGCGTCCTCACCCGTTGCCGCGCGCTCACGCTGTGCGGCGACGGCGCCCAGGTGCGGGACGAGCTGACCGGCGCCGAGTTCGGCGTCAGGGCGCGGGCGGTGATCAACGCGACCGGGGTGTGGGCCGGGGGCCTGTCCCCCACGGTGGAACTGCGCCCGTCGCGCGGGACCCACCTCGTACTGCGTCCCGGTGCCCTCGGCGGCCTCGGGGCCGGGCTGCACGTCCCGATCCCGGGCGAGCGGAACCGGTTCGCGCTCGTCCTCCCCCAGGCCGACGGGCGGATCTACGTGGGCCTCACGGACGAGCCGGTGGACGGCCCGGTACCCGACGTCCCGGAAGCCCCCGAGAGCGACGTGGCGTTCCTCCTGGACGTCCTGGGCTCGGTCCTGCGCGAGCCGGTACGGCGGGCCGACGTGGCCGGCGCCTTCGCCGGACTGCGCCCCCTCCTCTCCGCCGGGGACGCGCCGGACGCGCCGGACGGCGGGCGCACGGCCGACCTGTCCCGGCGGCATGCCGTGATCACCTCGCGCGACGGCGTCGTGACCGTGGTCGGCGGCAAGCTCACCACCTACCGGCGGATGGCCGAGGACGCGGTCGACGCGGCCTGTCCCACCGCGCCGCGCAGCCGGACCGCGCGGCTGCCGCTGGTGGGCGCGCGGCCCGCTCCCGGGGCGGAGGCGCGGCACCCCGGCGTGTCGCCCGCCCATCTGGTCGCGCGGTACGGCTGGGAGGCCGGGGCCGTACACGAGCTGGTGCGGCGCGATCCGGCGCTGGGCGAGACGGTCGTCGCCGGGATCACCCGTGCCGAGCTGGTGTGGGCGGTGCGGCACGAGGGCGCGCTCGACGTGGACGACCTGCTCGACCGGCGGACCAGGATCGGCCTGGTCCCCGAGGACCGCTCGGCGGCGCTGCCCGCCGCCGAGGCGGCGCTCGCCCTCGGTCCGCTGAAAGAGTGATCTCGCCACGCCGGAACGCGTACATGAAGTGACGGAGCGCGACCACCGGGACAAGTGTGACGGAGATCTCCATACGGGGCGGTTGACGTGATGCGGAGGGGGCAGTTGTGACCCCCACGCGTCCCCGCTCGGCGGGGTATCGATAAGGTTAGTCTTGCCTAATTCCACCGGCCGGGATCGAGAGATCCCGGCGCGCGGACCGCGACGAGGACGGACGAGTGGGAGGACAGACCGGCATGGCGAGAGGGTGCGGACATCCCGCCGCGCTGCACACGGGCGAGGCGCCGATCCTCGCCAGCGCGACGGTCGGCGCCCGGTTCTGGCTGCTCATCGAGCATTCCGGCCCCTGGGCGGCGTACCTCGACGAGTGCCGGCTCCCCGACGACACGCACGCACTGATCGAGCGGGCCACCGCGCTCGGCATCCGGCCGCAGCTCATCCGCCGACCCGGTCGGCGCGCCGCCGCGGGCGGCCCGCTGCACGTGTTCGTCGCGTCGTCCGCGGGCCCCCGGCCGTGGATCGCGGAGGGGACTTTCGAACGGTCCAACGATCTTGACCTGGGCTCACTCGTGCACGGAGTGGTTCCGGAGTCCTGCATACTGGTGGACGAGCCGGTGTTCCTCGTGTGCACCCACGCCAAGCGCAACGCTTGTTGCGCGCGTCTCGGGCTCCCGCTCGCGCGGTTCCTCGACGAGAACCTCCCGGGCAATGTGTGGGAAACCACCCATGTAGGCGGCGATCGATACGCCGCTAACCTCGTATGCTTGCCACACGGGCTTTACTACGGCAGCATGTCTCAGGCTGCTGCGATCGCGGCGGCAAACGCGTACCGGAACGGCGAGGTCGTCCTTGACCGTTACCGGGGGCGCGCGGGTATCCCTGAGCCACTGCAAGCCGCCGAGCATTTCGTCCGTGCACATACGGGCGAACTCTCGGTCAGCGGGGTGGCCGTGGAATCCTCCCGGTCGGAATCGGAAGGCGACGCCACCGTGTGCATCGTGCACCGCACGAAGCCTGGTGGTCTGTCGCGGTTTCGGGTAGTGGTCGAGCCTGCGGTGTTCGCGGCACCGTGCGGCACGGCCTGCACCGAACAGATCTCGACCTACAGGCTGACGGAGCTGAGCGAGCTCAGTCCGGCATTGGCCTGAGGCTCTGCGAAGAGCTGGGAACACCACGGCTGATCCCGGCGTTGGACCCAGGGACGCCACAAGCGCCCGATGCGGCACAAACACGAAATACCTCTCACCAAAGGTGGTTTCTCATGTCTCAGGTACGTCGGCAGCTCGCCCGCCCGCGCCCCAGTTGGGGTTGGCAGGATGATGCCGCGTGCCGGGGAGAGGACCTTGTGCTGTTCTTCGGTCCTGACGGCGAGCGTCAGCCGGAGCGCGACATCCGCGAGCGCAAGGCCAAGGCCATCTGCGCTCAGTGCCCCGTGCGTGCCGAGTGCCTCGACTACGCCCTTTCCCGTCCTGAGAAGTACGGCACCTGGGGCGGGCTGAACGAGGACGAGCGCGCTTCCGAGCGTCGCCGCCGTATGCGGCGCGCCGCGAGCGCCGGCATCAGCGCGGTCGCCTGAGCCGACTGAACGTCTCCCCCCGACACGCGTCACACGAGGCCGCCGGGCCGTTCCACCCGCCGATACCCCAACACGGCGGGCGGAGCGCCCGGCGGTTTCGTCTGTCCGCCGGACGTTCCGCGATGCTCCGGCGCGGCTACGGGCGGGACCGGCCCGGCTTGCGCATCTCCTTATGGATGATCTTCCACTTGCGCGTCTCCTCGCTGCGGAGCCGCGCGTCGCTGCGCCGGGCCATCCACGCCGCCTCGCGCTGGAGCTTGAACCAGCTCTCCAGCCGCCGCTCCGGCAGCTCGCCCGCCTCCACCGCCGCCTGTACGGCGCAGCCGGGCTCGCCGTCATGGGCGCAGTCGCCGAACCGGCAGCCCTCCGCGAGCTCGTCGATGTCGGAGAAGACGAGGTCCACGCCGTCGCTCATGCCGTACAGGCCGACCCGGCGGATGCCCGGGGTGTCGATGATCAGCCCGCCGCCGGACAGCGGGATCAGCTCGCGGTGGACGGTGGTGTGCCGTCCCCGGCCGTCGGCGGCGCGTACCTGCTGGGTCTCCATGACGTCCTCTCCGGCGAGCGCGTTCACCAGGGTGGACTTGCCGGCGCCCGAGGGGCCGAGGACGACGGCGGTCTTCGCGCCGTACAGGTAGGCCCGCACCACGTCGATCCCCTCCCCCGTCTGCGCGCACACCGCGTGCACGTCCACGCCGGGGGCGGCGGCTCGTACGTCGGCGAGCAGCTCGTCGAGCCCGAGCTCGAACAGGTCGGCCTTGGTGATGAGCACCACGGGCAGGCCCCCGCTCTCCCAGGCGAGGGCCACCAGCCGCTCGATGCGCCCGAGGTCCGCGAAGTCGGTCGAATGCATGGACGGCTCGGCCACGAACACGACGTCCACGTTGGCGGCGAGGACCTGGCCCTGCCCGTCGCCGGAGAGCCCGCCCCGCGAGTCCCTGCTGACGCCGCCGCGTACGAAGGCCGACGACCTGGGGAGCACCGTGTCCAGCTCGTAGCGCCCCTCGGGCAGCGGTGCGAGGGCGACCCAGTCGCCGACGCAGGGCAGGCTGACGGGGTCCTCGGCGGCGGCGCGGCGGATCCGGGCGCTGTAGCGGACCTGGAACTGGCCCTCGGCCGCGATGACCTCGGCGGCGCCCCGGTCGACGCGGGCGACCCGGGCGGGGACGGTGTCGGCGGGAAGCGGCAGCGCGTCGTTCCAGCCGAGAAGAGAAAGATCGATGGAACCGGAGAACGAATCGGAGAACAACTCGGTGACACCCTTCGGGAACGGGTGCCCCACGATCGTCTAGTTGGGCACCCGGAGGTTGACGGACGGCATGGTCGTCAGAAAGACCCGCATGGTCGTCACCTCCCTTGAGTGCAGGCCGCGTCCGGATGGCGGCGTCGGAAGAACACTAGCGCACCCGCCGCGCGTCACCGCAACCGATTTTTCCCCAGAAAGCGGCGTGACCACGCCCCCTGCCGAGGGCGTGGTCACGCGTACGCGATGATTACGCGATGGTCCGGCGTCGGGTCAGGACAGGCCGGGGGCCGGGAACTTGGCGGTCAGCTCGCTGACCTCGTTGTGGACCCGGGCGATGACGTCCTCCGCGTCGCCCTTGGCGACCGCGGTGACGACCTCGTCGATCCAGGCGCCGATCTGGCGCATCTCCGCCTCGCCCATGCCGCGCGAGGTGACCGAGGGGGTGCCGATGCGGATGCCCGACGGGTCGAACGGCTTGCGCGTGTCGAACGGGACGGCGTTGTAGTTGGTCTCCAGGCCCGCCCGGTCGAGCGCCTGGGCGGCGGGCTTGCCGCCGACGCCCTTGGGGGTCAGGTCCATCAGGATCAGGTGGTTGTCGGTGCCGCCGGAGACCAGGTCGAAGCCGCGGGAGGCCAGCTCCTCGGCGAGCGCCTTGGCGTTCTTCACGACCTGCGCCGCGTACGCCTTGAACTCCGGCTGGGACGCCTCGCGCAGCGCGACCGCGATGGCGGCGGTCGTGTGGTTGTGCGGGCCGCCCTGCAGGCCGGGGAAGACCGCCTTGTTGAGCGCGGTGGCGTGCTCGTCGGAGGTGGCCATCAGCATGGCGCCGCGCGGGCCGCGCAGCGTCTTGTGCGTGGTCGTGGAGATCACGTCGGCGTACCCGACCGGCGAGGGGTGCGCGCCGCCCGCGATGAGGCCGGCTATGTGCGCGATGTCGGCGGCGAGGACCGCGTCCACCTCGCGGGCGATCTCGGCGAACGCCGGGAAGTCGATGGTGCGCGGGATCGCGGTGCCGCCGCAGAAGATCAGCTTGGGGCGGTGCTCCAGCGCCAGGGCGCGCACCTCGTCCATGTCGATGCGGCCGGTGTCCTTGCGCACGCCGTACCGGACGGGGTTGAACCACTTGCCGGTCGCGGAGACCGACCAGCCGTGCGTGAGGTGGCCGCCGAACGGCAGGCCCATGCCGAGCACGGTGTCGCCGGGCTTCAGGAACGCCATGTAGATCGCGAGGTTGGCCGGCGAGCCGGAGTACGGCTGCACGTTGGCGTGGTTCACGCCGAACAGCGTCTTGGCCCGGTCGATGGCGATCGTCTCGATCTGGTCGATGACCTGCTGGCCCTCGTAGTACCGCTTGCCGGGGTAGCCCTCGGAGTACTTGTTCGTCAGGACGGTCCCGGTGGCCTCAAGCACGGCCCGGGAGACGTAGTTCTCCGAGGCGATGAGCTTGACCGTGTCGGCCTGCCGCCGCTCCTCGGCCCTGATGAGCTCGGCGATCTCAGGGTCGACGACGTTCAGCGAGTTCTCAGCCATTGGCGCCTTTCCTTGTCAACATCGACTGCCGCGGCGACCCAGGCGCACGGCCTCCGCACGTTCGCTCCCCGGTGGTGCCCCACCTAGCACATGCCTGAGGGCACGTCAGCGCCAGTCGCGACGTCTCCCACCCTATCCGAGCCTCGCGTCCGGCTCACGCCGCCCGAACCGGAACGCCGCGGCCTGGAGCGATTCCCCGGCCTCCGGGCGAGGCGGCCTCACTCCGCCTGACGGCGCACGGTGCCGGCCAGGGGCCACATGCGGTCCACCTCGGCGTTGAGCGTGGCGCCGATGAACACGGCGAGCGCCGTGATGTACAGCCAGAGCAACACGGCGATCGGCGCCGCGAGCGAGCCGTAGATCGACAGCGGCGTGAACCAGGCGGCGAGCACCTCGCGCAGGACGGCGCCGCAGACGATCCAGATGATGAGCGCGAGCACGGCCCCCGGAAGCTCGCGCCACCAGCGGGTCCGCATCGGGACGCTGACGTGGTAGAGCAGGGTCAGCATGACCACCGAGCCGATGATCACCACGGGCCAGTAGAGGATCGCGATGAGCACGCTGTAGCCCGGCAGCGCCCCCGCGAGCAGCGTGGGACCGATGACCAGCACCGGCATGACGACCAGCCCGATGAGCAGGGCCGCCAGGTACAGCCCGAAGGACAGGACCCGGGTGCGGATGATCCCCCGGGTCTCGCCCAGGCCGTACGCGATGGAGATGAGGTCCACATACACGAAGAGGGCCCGCGAGCCCGACCACAGCGACAGCAGGAAGCCCACCGAGATGAGCGAGACCTGTCCCCCGGCGAGCACGTCGTTGAGCAGGGGCAGGACGACCCGGTCCACGGTGTTGTCCGTGAAGAGCAGCTCGGACTGGTCGATCACCCACTGCTTGATCCGCAGGACGGTCTCGGAGCCGAGGAGTCCGCTCAGGTGGCCCATCACGCCGAGCAGCCCGAGCACGAACGGCGGCAGGGACAGGAGCGCGAAGAAGGCCGCCTCCCCCGCGAGGCCGGTGACGCGGTAGTTGACCCCCGCCATGGTGGTGGCCTTGGCGAGCGCCCACGCGTTGGATCCGCGCACCCAGTCCAGCCGGGCCCGGGCACGCGACATGCCCCGGCGCGAGTCGTGTCTCGGCCGACGTGTGGGCGCGTCCGCGGACGTCATGGCATCTAACCGTATTCGCACAGGCGCGGTGTCATGACACCGATGAATGAACCGGCGACTACCCGTCACCGAGTGGAATAGTACGGATTGTCTGCATCCACGATACGTGCCCCGAGCGGCAGGAGCGATACCGGGATCATCTTGAGGTTGGCGATGCCCAGCGGGATGCCGATGATCGACACGAACAGCGGAACCGCCGTGATGATGTGACCGATCGCCAGCCAGATCCCGGCGAAGATCAGCCAGATGACGTTCCCGATCGCGGACATGACGCCCGCCTCCGGATCCCGGACCACGGTGCGCCCGAACGGCCACAGCGCGTACGCGGCGATCCGGAAGGACGCGATGCCGAACGGGATCGTGATGATCAGGATGCAGCAGATGATCCCGGCGACCACGTAGCCCAGGGCGAGCCACACGCCCGCGAAGATCAGCCAGATGACGTTCAGCAGTGTCCGCATATCTCAATCATGACGCACGTCACCTTCCGCCGATTTGGCGATCTTCCCGGACTTCTCCCTGATTTTGGGTGTTTTTCGGTCTCAGGCGGTCTGCCGCGCTCCGGGCTCCCGTCCCGGTCCCGGCGGCCCGGCGTACGCCTGCGCGATGGACATCCACTCGTGGGCGGTGTCGCCGGTCACGGACAGCGAGGTGTCGGCGATGTGGGAGCGCTGCGTGACGACGAGGCAGAAGTCCTCGACCGGCCCGCGCACCGCGTCCGCGGCCCCCTCCGGCCCGGCGACCCACAGGGTGCCGTCCGGCAGGGCGAGCTCCACCCGGACCGGCCGCGCGGGCGCCTGCCGCCCTCGCACCGCGAAGCCGTACGGCATGGCGCGCACGCCCAGCAGGGCCACGTGGCGCAGCCGCATGGTGGGGGCGCGGTCGATCCCGAGCGCGTCGGCGACGTCCTGGCCGTGCGCCCAGGTCTCCATCAGGCGGGCGGTCGCGAACGAGGCGGGCGACATGTCGGGGCCGTACCACGGGAGCCGGGTGGCGGGATCGGCCGCGCGGAGCGCGCGGCCCATCCGGGCCCTGGCGGTGTCGAACCAGTCGAGGAGCGCCGCCGGGGCGAGCCCGCGCGCGGCGGCGACCTGGTCGTCCATGGCGGCCTCCCCGCGCGCCATCAGCTCCGCGCGGGCGGCGCGGAACCCGTCCGGGTCGGTCAGCGCCGAGGTGGCGGCGTCGTCGAACCAGGCCAGATGGCTGATCTGGTCGCGTACGACCCAGCCCTCGGAGGGAGTGGGGAGCTCCCAACCGGGAAGGTCGAGAGCGCGGACCATCTCGCGCAGCTCGGCCGTCTCGGCGCTCAGGTCGATGATCAGTTCGGACATCAGCTCGGACGTGGGACCGGCCATGACACCTCCTGGACGGCGAGCGTAACCGAATCTTCTTCTGCTGAAAACGGGGCAAATCATGATCTGCGACGCCTGCAAGGACCGGCGGCACGAGAACTGCCGCGGCGGTTCGTGGTGCGACTGCCAGCACCACGAACCACCCGCCCTGCCCGGCGGGAACGAGCCCGCGCAGAACTGGGTCAGCCAGGGCTGACCCGCTCGGGCCGGGCGTCGCCCGGCGTCCCGCGGCCCGCCCACGTGGGCACATGTCGTCCAGATGTCGTGCGCGTTTCGTCCACATGGTGAAACATAACTTGGACATCACGGACGCCCCGGGTATCGTTTGCGGCATGCCAGCGGACCCGTTGCTCGTCGTGCGACGCCACGTCGACCTTCTGCGTGTCCGCAGCGCCATCTGTATCGACGCCCGTTGATCGTCGCCCATCTCTTCTGACAGTGGGCGCGTGAGCAGGCGTCCTTTTTCGTGTTCGCCCCCGCACTCGACGATGAGGCGGGAGGCCGCCTGAGGCACGCGTCCGGGGTCGCGCCATGCGTGACCCTCGCCCGGTTCTCTCCCCGGACCGTTTCGCATCCCTCGGATTAAGGACGCCCTCATGAGCACCCCGGCCCGCCCGGCGAACCGCCACCACAAGCGCCCGCGCGGCGAAGGCCAGTGGGCTCTCGGTTACCGTGAGCCGCTGAACAAGAACGAGGAGAACAAGAAGGCCGACGACGGGCTCAACGTCCGTCAGCGGATCATCGACATCTACTCCAAGAACGGGTTCGACTCGATCGACCCCGCCGACCTGCGCGGCCGGATGCGCTGGTACGGCCTCTACACGCAGCGCAGGCCCGGGATCGACGGCGGCAAGACCGCGGTCCTGCCCCCGGAGGAGCTCGACGACCGCTACTTCATGCTCCGCGTGCGCCTCGACGGCGGCCGGCTCGACCTGGACCAGCTCCGGACGATCGCCGACATCTCCAACGAGTACGCCAGGGGCACGGCCGACATCACGGACCGGCAGAACATCCAGCTCCACTGGATCGAGATCGAGTCGGTCCCCGACATCTGGAAGCGCCTGGAGGCCGTCGGCCTGTCCACGACCGAGGCGTGTGGCGACACCCCGCGCGTGATCATGGGCTGCCCGCTCGCCGGGATCGACATCGACGAGGTGATCGACGGCACCGCCCAGATCGACGAGATCGCCACCCGGTACATCGGCGACAAGGCGTTCTCCAACCTGCCGCGCAAGTTCAAGACCGCGATCAGCGGGTGCACCGCGCACTGCACGGTCCACGAGATCAACGACGTCGCGTTCGTCGGCGTGGTCCGCGACGGCGAGGCCGGCTTCGACGTCTGGGTCGGCGGAGGGCTGTCCACCAACCCGATGTTCGCCAAGCGGCTCGGCGCGTTCGTCCGGCCCGAGCAGGTGCACGAGGTGTGGGCCGGCGTCTGCGGGATCTTCCGCGACTACGGCTACCGCCGGCTCCGCCACCGCGCCCGGATCAAGTTCCTGATCAACGACTGGGGCGCGGAGCGGTTCCGCGAGGTCCTGGAGACCGAGTACCTCGGCTACCGGCTGCCCGACGGGCCCGCCCCCGAGGAGCCGCGGGGCGGCCGCCGCGACCACGTCGGCGTCTTCCCGCAGAAGGACGGCAACTTCTACGTCGGCTTCGCGCCCAAGGTGGGCCGGGTGGACGGCGACACGCTGCACCGGATCGCCGACATCGCCGAGCGGCACGGCTCCCGCCGGGTCCGCGCCACCGTCGAGCAGAAGATGGTCATCCTCGACGTCGCGCCCGAGCGGGTCGAGTCGATCGTCACCGAGCTGGAGGCGGCCGGCCTGCAGGTCAACCCGTCCACGTTCCGCCGCCAGACGATGGCCTGCACCGGCATCGAGTACTGCAAGCTCGCGATCGTCGAGACCAAGGCGACCGCGTCCCGGCTGATCGACGACCTGGAGACCCGGCTGCCGGACTTCGCCGAACCGCTCACCATCAACATGAACGGCTGCCCGAACTCCTGCGCCCGCATCCAGGTGGCCGACATCGGCCTCAAGGGCCAGCTCGTGGTGAACGACAAGGGCGAGCAGGTCGAGGGCTTCCAGGTCCACCTGGGCGGCTCGATCGGCCTGAACCCCAACTTCGGCCGCAAGGTCCGCGGGCTGAAGACCACCGCGGAGGATCTCCCCGACTACGTGGAGCGCGTGGTGCGCAACTTCGAGAAGCAGAAGAACGACGACGAGACGTTCTCCGAGTGGGTCCACCGGGCCGACGAGGCGGACCTCAAGTGACGGCCACCCAGGGGCGGAGCCGGTCATGAGCGAGCGCGCGGCTCCCTACTACTGCCCCTACTGCGGCGACGAGGACCTTGAGCCGTACGCCTCCGAAGAGGAGAGCCACGGCTGGTACTGCCGCTCGTGCGCCCGCGCCTTCCGGGTGAGGTTCCTCGGCATCGGCGTACGGCACAGCTAGTCCCCTCGAGTACGACGTTTGAGGAGTAGTCATGACACTGGTGGAGATAGAGGAAGGTCTTGAACGCCAGCGCGGCGTGCTCGACCTGCAGAGCATCGTCGAGTCCGCCGCGCGGTTCCTGGAGGACGCGCCCACCCGCGAGATCATCCGGTGGGCGGCGGCCACGTTCGGCGACCGCCTCTGTCTCACCTCCTCGATGAGCGACGCGTTGCTGATCGACCTGGTGAGCCGGGTCAAGCCCGGCGTCGACGTGCTGTTCATCGACACCGGCTACCACTTCGCCGAGACGATCGGCACCCGTGACGCGGTCGAGGCGGTCTACAAGGTCAACGTGATCAACGTGACGCCGTCCCGCACGGTCGCGGAGCAGGACCGCGACCTCGGGCCCCGGCTGCACGGCCGCAACCCCGACCTGTGCTGCTACCTGCGCAAGGTGGAGCCGCTCAACCGGGCGCTCGAACCGTACCTCGCCTGGGTTTCGGGCATCCGGCGTGACGAGTCGCCGACCCGGGCGAACACCAAGGTCGTCGAGTGGGACGCCAAGCGCCAGATGGTCAAGATCAACCCGATCGCGCGGTGGACCCAGGAGGAGGTCGACAACTACATCGCGGACAACGGGGTGCTGATCAACCCGCTGCACTACGACGACTATCCCTCGATCGGGTGCGCGCCCTGCACCCGTCGGGTCGCGCCCGGCGAGGACCCGCGCAGCGGCCGGTGGGCCGGGCTCGGCAAGATCGAGTGCGGCATCCACCTCTGACCGCCCGTCGCCGTCCCGCACCAGACGTCCCGACGACCTGGAAGAGCCGTCCGTGAACATCCATCCGACCGCACCGCCGCTGATCGCCGTGGCGCACGGGTCCCGCGACCCGCGCGCCGCCACGGCGGTCGAGGCGCTGCTCGACGGCGTACGGCTCGCGCGGCCCGACCTGGACGTGCGGACGGCCTACCTGGACCACGCGCCGCCGACGCTCGTCCGGGCCCTTTCGGGGCTGGACGAGGCCGTCGTGCTGCCGCTGCTGCTCACGGCGGCCTACCACAGCCGGGTGGACATCCCGGCCGCGCTGCGGGAGGCGTCCGCCCGCCGCCCCCTCCTGCGGACCCGGCTCGGGCCGACGCTCGGCCCCCACCCGCTGCTGGTCGCCGCCCTGGAGCGCCGCCTGGCGGAGGCCGGGGTCGAGATCGGCGACCCCGAGACGGCGGTCGTGCTGGTCTCCGCCGGTTCGAGCGACCCCCGCGCCAACGCCGCGGTGGCCCGCGTGGCGCGCTCCTGGGCGCGGCGCCGCTCCTGGTGGTCGGTGACCGCCGCCTACGCCTCGGCGGCCGCTCCCACCCCCGGGGACGAGGTCGTACGGCTGTCGCGCGCCGGAGCGCCCCGGGTGGTCGTCGCCCCCTACCTGCTGGCCCCCGGCCACTTCGCGGACAAGGTCCGCCGCGACACGCTGGAGGCCGGGGCGGACCGGGTGGGCGACGTCCTCGGCCCGGCCCCCGAGCTCGTCACGCTCCTGCTCGAACGCTACGAGCAGGCCGTCCGCCGGCCGGAACCCGCCGCGACCGCCTAGACGTACCGGCACGACCGCCTCATCGCCAGGGCCGCCGGATCAGCCGCCGCTCCGGGGCCGTCAGCCGGCCGACGCCCGCCGTGGGCAGGGACGAGTGCCTCTTACGTTCTTGCCCACGTCGGCCGAAGCACACCACGTCCGGGCGGCGACGGTCAGTTGAGGGCGAGGAGGCTGACGGCGACGGCGGCGACGCTGAGTCCGGCGAGCTGGCTGCGGTGGATGCGTTCGGCCAGGACGATGCGGGCCAGCAGGACGGTGCCGGCCGGGTAGAGGGCGGTGATGACGGCCACGACGGCGAGGTCTCCGCTGCGGGCGGCCAGGAGGAAGGCGAGGTTGGCCAGGGAGTCCAGTATTCCCGCGGCGGCGCACAGGGCGGGTGCGGGCCGTTGGGCGCCCAGGCGCTTGCGGAGCAGCGCGGCTGCGGTCAGGACGAGGGCGGAGGAGACGGCCCGGCCGGTGATGATGGGGGCGAGGCCGCTGTCGGCGGGGCTCTGGTGGAGGCAGATGAGCTGGGCGGCGATGGCGGTGCCCGCGCCCAGAGCCAGCAACAGGGCGGCGCGGCTGGGGCGGGAGGCGCCCGCGCCGGGGCCGGCGCTGACCAGGACGACGGCTGTCAGCGCGAGCGGGAGGCCGAGCAGGGCGTACGTGGTGAGGTGTTCGCCTTGGGCCAGGCCGAGGCCGACCGGCAGAACGGCCGAGACCAGTGCGGTGATGGGCGAGAGCACGCTCATGGGGCCGATGGCCAGGGTGCGGTAGAGAAGCGCGAAGGCCGCGGCGGATGCGACTCCGGAGGCGGCGCCCCAGGCCAGGGTGGCCGGGCTCCAATGGGCGCCGAGAAAGGGCCACAGGGCCAGTTCGACGGCGAGGCTGGCGGGAGCCGCGATCACGACGGTGCGCAGGACATGCGCGCCGCGGGCGCTGAGTCCGCCGAGGAAGTCGGCACAGCCGTAGGCGAGGGAGCTGGCCAGGGCCAGCAGAAGAGCGGTCACAACACAAACCTTTCAACGGAACGACCGTAGAGTACAATGAAGTGACCAACGAGGAGAGGTGGGCAGCAGTGGGGCGGACGGCGACGGCTCTGCAGGCGGTGGCGTCCAACGTGAAGGAGGCCAGGCAGCGAGCGGGCCTGTCCGTGGAGCAGCTCAGCACCCGGGCGCAGGTGAGCAAGGGAGCGCTGGTCAGTCTGGAGAACGCTCAGGGCAACCCGAACCTGGCCACGCTGGTGCGCCTCGCCGACGCCCTGGGCATGTCGGTGTCGGCCCTCACCGAAGGTGCTCAGCGCCGCGACATCCAGATCGTCGAGGCGGCCGACGCCGAACCCCTGTGGACCGGAGAGCTCGGCGGCGAGGCCCGCCTCATGCTCACCACCAGCGGCCCGGCGCCGGTGGAGGTGTGGCGCTGGCGCCTGCACCCCGGCGAGGCGTACCCCAGCCACCCGCACCCGGCCGGGATCGTGGAGACCGTCAGCGTCACCCGCGGCTGCCTGACCCTCGTCCTCGACGGCACCGAACACGAGGTCCCCGCCGGAGCCACCGCCACCTTCGACGGCGACGTCCCCCACACCTACCGCGGCGGCGGCACCGAGCCTTGCGAACTCCTCATGACCGTGCACCTGCCGCCGCGAGCAACCAGCGCGGATAGCGGCCTTCGATCGGACGGCACCGCTGATCGGTGACCGAACATCACGACGGTCATGGCGCCGTCGGGGTCCGCACCGCCTTCGTCGCCGGCAGCTTCCTCGCCCTGCCCAGGGCACCCCCACGACCGGCCACACCGCCGACCACACAAGGAGACCAGCATGTTCATCCAGCCCTGGGACGCCGGCCTGGACGAAGCCGAATGGCAGACCTGGATCGCCGAAGGCCACGACTTCGGACAGCTGAGCGTCAACGGCCTGCCCGGCCACCCGCCCATCGTCGTCCCCACCCACTTCAGCTGCGACGGACGCGACCTCCTCGTCCACCTCGCCCGGCCCAACCCGGTGTGGAAGGCGATCGAGCACGACCCGAACGTCGTCTTCACCGTCATCGGCGACTATGCCTTCATCCCCGGCCCCTGGCGCGCCAAGGCCGGCACCCCGCCGCATGAAGGCGTCCCCACCAGCTACTACGCGGCCGTCCAGTTCACCTGCCGCTCCGACATTGTGGACGACCCCGAGGCCAAGGCCGAGCTGCTGCGGCGCCAGCTCGCCCATTTCCAGCCCGACGGCGACCATGCCGCCGTCGCCGTCGACCAGCCCCCCTACGGCCGGATGCTGTCCGGCATCCGCGGCCTGCGCCTGGCGGTCACCGAAGTACGGGCCAAGTTCAAATACGACGACCACAAGCCCGTCAAGCACCGCACCGCCGTCGCCGACCACCTCACCGCACGCGGCCAGAGCCTCGACGTCCCCACCGCGCGCCAACAGCGCCGCCGCCTGGACCGCATCGGCCCCTGGAAGCCCTGATCCCCGTTTCCGTCAGACGCGCCGCGTCCGCCTGAGCCGGGCGCCTTTTTGGCGGGGCCGTGCCGACAGGACCGGCGGCCCACGCTGCGCTCTAGGAAAATCGGGGGGCCATCTCCCGCACGGTCACGCTCCACTCGGCCGGGTACGGCTTCGCCGACTCGAGGACCTTCTTCCGCTCGTCGGGGCTCAGCCTCTGCCAGGAGGGCCAGCTGGCCGGGACGTTGAACGGCACCAGCAGCACCTCGACGATGTTCCGGCCACGCTTCTTGTCGATGCCTTCCTCGATGACCCATGTGGCTTTGAGCTGCCCCTCCTCGAACTTCCCGCACGGCTCGTCCCAGAGCCACCTCCCGTTTTGGAGGATGATGGCGTATGACGGCGAATTGGGACATGTGACGAACACGCCCACCCGGCCGGTCCGCTTCGTGACCTGAACGGTCAGCCGCCGCTTCACCCCGGCCCGGTGGTACGACTGCTGCGCCAGCACTACGTCCTCCTGTGAATACAGACGGCTGTTCGACGGCGACGGCTGGGCCATGACGGCGGTCGTGACATCATCGAGCCCCCCGGCGGTGACGGTGCGCGGAACCGTCAGGACGCCCGTGACGGCAAGACCGGCGGCGAGAACGCCAGTCGCCGCGGCGGCGAGGCGGCGGCGTCTGATCCGCCGGACCCGGCGGTCCACGTCGGCGAGGGTCACTCCCCTGGTGAAGCCGTCGGGCGCTCCGGCGCGGCGACCGGCGGCGTTCGACGCGGCGTCGCCCGGGCCTCCGCTGTCGCCGTCGAGGAGGTCGCGAAGGTCGGATTCGGTGATGGCCATCTATCGGCTCCCCAGGTTGGTCGCGGAGCGTGCCGCGGGATCGACGCGCAGCTTGGCCAGCGCCCTGCTGGCCTGGCTCCGTACGGTCGCGACCGAACATCCGAGGATCTCGCCGATCTCCGTGTCCGGCAGGTCGGCGAAGTACCGCAGCACGATCACGGCGCGCTGCCGGGGCGGAAGGCCGTCGACCGCCCGCCGTACGGCGTCGCGCGCGCCGACCAGGTCGGCCTCGTCGGCGACCGCGGCGTCGGGCAGGTCGGCGGCCGGGACCTCGGCCCGCGATCTGCGCCGCCACCAGGAGGCATGCGTGTTCGTCAGGATGCGGTAGACGTACGGGTCGGGATTGTCCCCGACCCTCCTCCAGGCCAGCCATGCCCGGGCGAGCGCGGTCTGCAGCAGGTCCTCGGCCGTCGCCCAGTCGCGGCACAGCAGGTACGCCGTGCGGAGCAGGCGAGCCGAGCGCTGCTCGACGTAGCGTTCGAAATCCGCCCGGTTCCGCATGGAGCCCTCATTCGTTCGGTGAGACCGTCACCGATCACTACTCCCGAACCGGGGCGGGGCGTTGCACGCGAGCGCGAAGATCACCGGCGCTGCCGCGGCGGGCGGGGCCCACGCCGAAAGCGGGGCGGCCCGGCGTCGCACGCTGGCGAGGACGCGGAGATCACCAGCGGGGCGCGCGCGGCGGCTCCGGAGGCTCCGGCGGGGAGCCGCGCCAGGCGTCCCGGGCCTCCCTCCGCGCCTCGCGCTCCTCCCTGCGCATCTCCCGGTGGGTCTCCCGGGCATCGCGGCGCATCTCTCGGAACGCCCCACGCGCCTCGCCGAGCGCCTGGCGGACGTCGTGGTGCACCTGCCGCATGTCGTGGCGCATGTCGTGCGGGAGCTCCAGCCGGGGGCCGTGGCCCGCTTCGACGCGGCGCTCCTGCCACCATTCGCTCCACGCGGACCAGCCGCGCTTGATCGGCTTGGCCCGCGAGTCCCCAATGATCTTCACGTCGCCCATCACGACGTACGCCCTGACCCGGACCACGGGGGCGTTCCGGTTGGGCGGGGCCTCGATCACCTGGACCTTCTTGTCCCCCATGATCGTCATGCCGGACAGCTCCACGTCCACGCCGTCGGGCACGATGATCTTCACGTCGCCCATCACGCAGGTCGCCACGATGTCGATCGTGTTGGAGCGGACCTCGGCCTCGCGCAGGTCGAGCGTGACGTCGCCCATGACGCAGACCGCGCCGATCTCCTGGTCGATGCGCCAGGTGCCCTGCCGCTTGGCGTCGCCCATGACCGCGACGATCCACTTGCGCAGCTTCCCGCCGCCGCTGGGGGCGGGCGCGGCCGGCTGGTGAGCGGGCGCGGGCGCGCCCCCGGGCAGGTCCGCGGTGAGCTGGGCGAGCTCCGCATGGGTCCGGGCCAGGTAGGCCGCCTCCGTGCGCTCGGTCAGCTCGGCGAGGGTCAGCCGCCCGTCCACCGACGCCTCGCGCAGCCGCTCGACCACGGCCTCCCGCTCGGCGTCGGAGGCCCGCATTCCACCCAGATCACTCACGGGGCAACCTTATCCCGGTGAAAGCGGCCGCCCATCCTCCCTGGGAAGGAAGCATTTGTCCACCTGTGTGACCATGGAAGGGTGACGTACCGTGAGCTTCTGCACGCGGTCTCGGAGGGCGATGTCGACGGCGTGCGGCGGATGCTCCATCCCGACACGGATCTGAACCGCGCCCCCGGGACCACCCCGCTGTACCGAGCCGCACTCCACGGCGACCACGAGATGGTACGGCTGCTCCTGGAATACGGGGCCGACCCCGACCAGGCGAGCGGCGGGAAGGACGAGGGACTTCCCCTCTGCGCGGCCGCCTCCTGGAACCACTGGGAGACCGTCCAGGCCCTGGTGGACGGGGGCGCCGACCCGAACGCCGCGGAGGCCGGCGGCTGGACCGCCCTGCTGTGGGCCGCCGCGCAGGGCCACCTCAGATCCGCGGACATCCTGCTCGACGTAGGCGCGGACCCCGACGCCGCGGACGAGGCGGGCACCACGCCGCTCACCGCGGCCGCCCGTTTCGGCGCGTACGGCGTCGTCTGGTCGCTCCTGGAACACGGGGCGGATCCGGCGCTGCCGGACGGCGCGGGCGACACCGCCCTGGACATCGCGCGCCGCTGGTCGGCCGTCGAGCTGGAGGCGGAGCTGCGCGACGAGGTCACCCGGCACGCCGAGCCCGGATGGGCGATCATGGTGGCCAAGGACCACGCCGCCGACGGCACCGAGCTGATCACCGCCGAGGCCAGGGACGCGAAGGGCGACGGGTTCCGGACCGCCCGCCAGCGCGGCCACGCCGCGATCACGATCCTGCTGGAGGAGGCGCTCGGCCTGCACACACCGGCCGAGGAGCTGGTGGCCCGCGCCGCGCCGTACCTGGACCTCGACGAGGACGGCGAGACCTGGTGGGCGGCGGTGCACGCGCTGCAGAAACGCCACGACGAGGAGACGTTCGAGGCCGCGGCGGAGCTGTGCGACAGCGGCGACCCCCTGGACCGCGAGTTCGCCGTGGACGTGCTCGCGCAGTTCGGCTACGACGCGGACGTGCGGCCCTTCCGCGAGCGCAGCCTGGCGATCCTGCGGCGGATGGCCCACGCCGAGACCGAGGCCAAGGTCGTCGACGCGCTCCTCAGCGCGATCGCGCACCACGCCGACGCGGAGGCGCTGCCCGAGGTGCTGGAGATCCTGGACCGGCCGGGACGCAGGCCGTCCTGCAAGGACGCCATGGCGCTCGCCGCGGTGCTGCCGCCGGACGACGAGGAGGGCCTGGCCCGGCTCGTACGGCTCACCGAGGAGGACGACGCCGAGGTCCGCGACTGGGCGACCATGGGCCTGGCCGGCCTGGACGCCGACACCCCGCGCATCCGGGAGGCCCTGGCCGCCCGGCTGGCCGACCGCGACATCACGACGGTGGCTGAGGCCGCGCGCGGGCTGGCGGAACGGGGCGACCGGCGGGCGATCGGCGGGATCCACCGAGTGCTGTCGGAGACGGACGACGACTACGCGCGCGACCTGGCTCTGGAGGGCGCGACGCGGCTCGGTCTGGAGATCGAGACCGTCATCCGCTGACGCGGGTGCCGCTTGGCCCCGCGCTGATCGCGGGCCGGTTCTCCGTCGGTGGACCCGGCGGCGTTAGGGTCGCTCATGGCACTGAAGATGGGCACCTAAACGACTGAAGGGATATCGCCATGGCGACCACCCGTACCGCGACCACCCAGTGGAAGGGCGCGCTCCTCGACGGCTCCGGCACGGTCTCGCTCGACTCCTCCGGCGTCGGCACGTTCGACGTCTCCTGGCCGTCCAGGGCGGAGCAGGCGAACGGCAAGACGAGCCCCGAGGAGCTGATCGCGGCCGCCCACTCCTCCTGCTTCTCGATGGCGCTGTCCAACGGCCTGGCCAAGGCCGGGACGCCGCCGCAGTCGCTGGAGACCCGGGCGGACGTCACCTTCCAGCCGGGTGAGGGCATCACCGGCATCGTGATCTCGGTCCGCGGCCAGGTCCCCGGCATCTCCGCCGAGGACTTCCAGCAGGCGGCCGAGAACGCGAAGGCCAACTGCCCGGTGAGCAAGGCGCTCGCCGGCACCACCATCACGCTGAACGCCGAGCTCGTCGGCTGAACCGCTGCGCGGGCCCTCGCCTCGGCCGTCCCGGCCCGGCGGGGGCCCGCTCGTGTGTTCCCCCCGCCTCCGCTGTCACCTCCGGCTCGGGAGGGAACCGGCACAGCAAACCTCACATAAGGTGATGAATCCGCACAAAAACGGATAAAACTGGGCCGAATCTCGCGGATCTTTTGGGGTACACGAAGGCCCCTGCCGAGAGGAGAATGGGGGCACATGCGCGAAGTCTGGCCTGGAGAGCCGTACCCACTCGGCGGCACCTGGGATGGCGTGGGCACCAGTTTCTCGGTGTTCTCCGAGGTCGCCGAGCGGATCGAGCTGTGCCTGTTCGACGACGACGGCGCCGAGACCCGCATCGATCTGCCCGAGATGGACGGCTTTGTCTGGCACGGCTACCTGCCCGGCGTGATGCCCGGCCAGCGGTACGGCTTCCGCGTGCACGGGCCGTACGAGCCGGAGCTGGGCCACCGGTGCAACCCCGCCAAGCTGCTCCTCGACCCGTACGGCAAGGCCATCGAGGACGGCGTGCGCTGGAACGAGGCGCTGTTCTCCTACCACTTCACCGATCCCGGACGGCTGAACACCGTCGACTCGGCGCCGTACATGCCGAAGAACGTGGTGATCAACCCGTTCTTCGACTGGGGCAACGACCGGCCGCCGCGCACGCCGTACCACGAGACGATCATCTACGAGGCGCACGTGCGCGGCCTGACCATGCGGCACCCGGACGTGCCGCCGGAGCAGCGCGGCACGTACGCCGGACTGGCCCATCCGGCGGTGATCGAGCACCTGCTGTCGATCGGCGTGACGGCGGTGGAGCTGATGCCGGTCCACCAGTTCGTCCCCGAGCACGCGATGGTGGCGCGCGGCATGACGAACTACTGGGGCTACAACACGATCGCCTACCTCGCGCCGCACAACGCGTACTCCAGCGCCGGGCAGCGGGGCGAGCAGGTCCAGGAGTTCAAGGCCATGGTCCGCGCCCTGCACGAGGCGGGCATCGAGGTCATCCTCGACGTGGTCTACAACCACACGGCCGAGGGCGACCACATGGGCCCCACGCTCGGGTTCCGCGGCATCGACAACGCCGCCTACTACCGGCTGCACGACTCCGACCGGCGCTACTACCTCGACTACACCGGCTGCGGGAACTCGCTGAACGTCCGCTCGCCGCACGCGCTGCAGCTCATCATGGACTCGCTGCGGTACTGGGTGCTGGAGATGCACGTGGACGGCTTCCGGTTCGACCTCGCCGCCGCGCTCGCCCGCGAGCTGCACGACGTGGACCGGCTGTCGGCGTTCTTCGACCTGATCCAGCAGGACCCGGTGATCTCGCAGGTCAAGCTGATCGCCGAGCCGTGGGACGTCGGGCCGGGCGGATACCAGGTGGGCAACTTCCCGCCGCTGTGGACCGAGTGGAACGGGAAGTACCGCGACTCCGTGCGCGACTTCTGGCGCGGCGGCTCGCGCACGATGCCCGAGTTCGCCTCGCGGCTCACCGGGTCGAGCGACCTCTACGCGCAGAGCGGCCGCCGCCCGGTGGCGTCCATCAACTTCGTCACCTGCCACGACGGGTTCACGCTCACCGACCTGGTCTCCTACAACCGCAAGCACAACGAGGCCAACGGCGAGGACAACCGGGACGGCACCGACGACAACCGCTCGTGGAACTGCGGCGCCGAGGGGCCGGTCGAGGACCCCGGCATCGCGGCGCTGCGCCGGCGGCAGCGGCGCAACTTCCTGGCCACGCTCTTCGTCTCCCAGGGCGTCCCGATGCTGCTCGCCGGCGACGAGTTCGGACGCACCCAGCGGGGCAACAACAACGCCTACTGCCAGGACAACGAGATCTCCTGGGTCGACTGGTCGCTGGCGCGCGGCGAGGCCGGCCTCCTGGAGTTCGTCCGGCGGCTCGCCGCGCTCCGGCGCGACCATCCGGTGTTCCGCCGCCGCCGGTTCTTCTACGGCCGCAGGGCCGACGACGACCTGCGCGACATCGTCTGGCTCACGCCGTCGGGCAAGGAGATGGGCTCGGCCGACTGGCACGCGAGTTACGCCAAGTCGCTGGCGGTCTTCGTCAACGGCGACGCCATCTCCGAGCCCGGCCCCCGGGGCGAGCGGATCACGGACGACTCGTTCCTTCTGCTGATCAACGCCCACCACGAGAGCCTCACGTTCACCCTGCCGGGCACGGAGTTCGGCGACCGGTGGCGCCCCGTGCTCGACACGGCGGACGACGCTCCGGCGCGGGACGCCCTCCCCGGCGAGGTCTGGCCGGCGGGCGTGGACGTCTCCGTCGCCGCCCGCTCCATCCAGATCCTGCGGTCCGCCGAGGACGAGCCCGCGTGACGGAGTCGTACGGCCACAAGCGCGTGAGCCGCGGAGGTCAGCCCTCCTGGCTCTCCCCGCCCGCCCGGTCCGCCTGAGTCTCCTGCTGGGCCTCCTGGGCGCGGCGGGACGCCATGACGGCGGCGAGGGCGGCCTCGATGTTCGCCTCGGCGGCCGGCTTGGCGAGGCCGAGGCCGGAGAGCGGGCCCGACCCGTCCTCCAGTTCCAGCAGCGCCAGCAGGATGTGCTCGGTCCCGATGTAGTTGTGGCCCATCAGCAGGGCCTCCCGGAACGTCAGCTCCAGCGCCTTACGCGCCCGCGCGTCGTACGGGACCACCTCGGGCGCCCGCTCGGCCGGCGGCGGGAGCGTCGCGGCCACGGCCTGCCGTACGGCGTCCAGCGTCACGCCCTGGGCGACGATCGCGTTGGCGGCCAGGGCCTCCGGCTCGCTCAGCAGGCCCAGCACCAGGTGCGCGGGACGGACCTCCTCGCTGCCGGCCGCGCGAGCCTCGTTGTGCGCCGCCACCACGACGTTCCTCGCCCGCGGGGTGAACCGCTGGAACCCCTGGTTCAGGTCGAGATCGGCGAGATCGGCGGAGGCCTTCGGCACGAACCGCTTCTGAGCGGCCTGCTTGGTGACCCCCATGCTCCGGCCGATCTCGGTCCACGAGGCGCCGGAACGCCGCGCCTGGTCCACGAAGTGGCCGATCAGGTGGTCGGCGACCTCACCGAGGTGGTCGGCGACGATGACCGCGTCGGAGAGCTGGTCAAGGGCGTCGGAGTGCGCCCTCTTGATCGCCTCGATCAGGTCGTCGAGGCGTACGGGACTCGTCAGGGGAACGGGATCCTCCATACCGTCAACGGTAGGTTGACGGTATGCCATCGTCAACCACTGGTTGACGATGCACATCGGGCCGCCCCCGCCAGGGACAGGGCGGCGATCGTCTCCCCCGTTCCCGGTGGGTTCCGGACCTGCTGCCGGATTCCCCGGGCGCTTCCCGGACAATCGGTACATGAACCCGGACGAGGAAGAGGAGGCACGGCACTGGCGGCACCCCGGACTCCCGGGGGTGGACCTGCTCCGGGCCCGCTACATCAGCAAGACCTTCATCCGGCACACCCACGAGAACTTCGTCATCGCCGCGATCACGAGGGGCGTCGAGGAGTTCCACGTGCGCGACAGCATCGAACGCGCCGGGCCCGGCGGCCTCGCGCTGATCAACCCTGACACGCCGCACACCGGCCGCCCGGGCGTGCCGGAGGGGTGGACCTACAGCGCCGTCTACCCCGAGGCCGCGCTGGTCACGGCGATCGCCGCCGAGACGACCTCGATCAGGGGGAACGCCGGGTTCGCCGTCCCCGTGGCCCACGACCCGTCCGCCGTGCGCCTCGTCACCGAGGTCCTGCGGGCCGTGGACGAGCGCAACAGCCTCGCCGCCGACACGCTCCTGCGGCTCACCGTGGCCCGCCTGCTCCGCCTTCACGGTTCCGCGCTCCCCGCGTCACGGCCACACGGGGCCGGCGCACGGAAGGCCGCGACGGCCCGGGCCATCCTGGAGGCCCGGATGGCCGACCCTCCCTCCCTTGAGGGGCTCGCGGCCGAGGTGGGCACCGGCCCGTTCGCGCTGCTGCGGGCGTTCCGCGCCGCGTACGGCATGCCGCCGCACAGCTGGCTCACCGACGCGCGGGTCCGCCGGGCCCGCCACCTGCTGGACGCCGGGGTCAGCCCCGCCGACGCGGCCGTCGCCGTGGGTTTCACCGACCAGCCGCACCTGAACCGGCACTTCAGCCGGGTCCTCGGGGTACCGCCCGGGGCGTACCAGCGGGAGCGCAAGAACGTACAAGACCGCTTTGGCGGGGCCGCGTAACCTCGGGCCGTGACGACGGAACCTGCACAAATCCCGCGAGAACGGACGGCCGGCCGCCCCAGGGCGGCGGTGGTACGCGACGCCCTGGGCGTGGGCGTCGCCGTCGGCCTGTCCGGGTTCGCCTTCGGCGTGACGTCCGCCGGGTCGGGGCTGAGCCTGGCCCAGACGTGCGTTCTCTCCCTCTTCGTGTTCACCGGCGCGTCGCAGTTCGCGCTCGTGGGCACGCTCGGGGCGGGCGGCAACCCCGCCGCCGCGGTGGCCGGAGCCCTGTTCCTCGGGGTACGCAACGCCTTCTACGGCCTGCGGCTGTCGCACCTGCTGCGCCTGCCCGGCCCGGTGCGCCCGCTCGCCGCGCACTGGATCATCGACGAGACGTCGGCCGTCGCCATGGCGCAGCCGGACCGGGCTTCCGCGCGGCTCGGCTTCACCGTCACCGGGGTCACCCTGTACGCGCTGTGGAACCTGACCACGCTCCTCGGCGCGCTCGGAGCGGAGGCGCTCGGCGATCCGTCGGCCTGGGGGCTGGACGCCGCCGGGCCGGCCGTCTTCCTGGCGCTGCTCGGGTCCATGCTCAAGGGGCGGCAGGAGACGCTGGTCGCGGTCCTCGCGGTCGTGCTCGCGCTGGCCTGCCTGCCGCTGCTGCCGGCCGGCGTCCCCGTCCTGGTCGCCGCGCTGGCCGCGCCGATCGTCCTGACCGTCGCCCGCCGCGAGGAGGCACGCCCATGACCGTCTGGATCGCCGTCGCCGTCACGGCGCTCGGCTGCTACGCCATCAAGCTGCTCGGCCTGTCGGTGCCCGCCGGGCTGCTGGAGCGGCCCCTGGTGCGCCGGCTCGCGGCCCTCGTGCCGGTCGCGATGCTGGCCGCGCTCACCGCCATCCAGACCTTCGGCAGCGGCCGGGAGCTGGTCGTGGACGCGCGCGCCGCCGGGCTCGCGGCGGCGGCCGTCGCCCTGCTGCTGCGGGCGCCGTTCCTCGTGGTCGTCGGCGCCGCCATCGTCGTGACCGCCGCCGTACGCGCGCTCACCGGCTGAGGCTTCTGTGCGGCGGCCCGATCAGCGCGGCAGGATGTCGTCCAGGTCGTAGGCGACGGGCCGTTCGAGCTGCTCGTACGTGCACGAGGACGGCTCGCGGTCGGGACGCCAGCGGCGGAACTGGGCGGTGTGCCGGAACCGGTCGCCCTCCATGTGGTCGTAGGCGACCTCGATCACCAGCTCGGGGCGCAGCGGGATGAACGACAGGTCCTTCTTGGCGTTCCACCGGGAGACCGCCCCGGGCATCCGCTGGCCGTCGGCGGCCGTCTCACCGGACTGCTCCGCCCACGCTCCCCACGGGTGCTCGCTCAGTTCCTCGATCCGGTACGGCGCGAGCTCCCCCACCAGCTCGGCGCGGCGCTTCATCGGGAACGCCGCCACCACGCCCACGTGGTGCAGCCGCCCCCCGGCGTCGTACAGACCCAGCAGGAGCGAGCCGACCACGCCGCCGGTCTTGTGCTCGCGGTATCCGGCCACGACGCAGTCGGCGGTCCGCTCGTGCTTGACCTTGAACATCACCCGCCGGTCCGGCTCGTACGGCAGCGTGCCCGGCTTGACCACGATGCCGTCGAGCCCGGCGCCCTCGAACGCGTCGAACCACTCGGCGGCCCGGCCCTCGTCCTGGGTGACCGGCGTGAGCCGTACCGACCGGCCGGCGTCGGCCAGCGCCTTCTCCAGCCGGGCCCGCCGCTCGGCGAACGGCGTGGCCATCAGGTTCTCGTCGCCGAGCGCGAGCAGGTCGAACGCGACGAACGACGCGGGCGTCCGCTCCGCGAGCAGCCGCACCCGGGACTCCGCCGGGTGGATGCGCTGCTGGAGCGCGTCGAAGTCGAGCGTCTGGCCGCTCATGACCACGATCTCCCCGTCGACGACGCACCGCTCGGGCAGCTCCTCGCGCACCGCCCGGACCAACTCGGGGAAGTACCTGGTGAACGGGCGCTCGTTCCTGCTGCCGAGATGGACCTCGTCACCGTCCCGGAACACGATGCAGCGGAAGCCGTCCCACTTCGGCTCGTAGAAGAGCGAGCCGTCCTGCGGCGGCAGCCGCTTCACCGCCTTGGCCAGCATGGGGGCCACGGGCGGCTCAACCGGCAAGTTCATCCGACACCTCCCTCACGTATCGGCAGAAGAGGAACCCCTCCTCCTGGAGGACCTGGGTGAGCGCCAGCCGGGTCTGTGAGGCGGTGCCGTTCAGGATGCGGGCCGCGTCGCCGGCGATCAGCAGCGGGCTGACGGTGAGGCACAGCTCGTCCACCAGGCCCGCGGCGGCGAGCTGGGCGTTCAGCCGCGGCCCGCCCTCGCACAGGATCGTGGCCAGGCCGCGGTCGCGCAGCTCACGCGCCGCCAGCGTCAGATCGACGCGGTGCTCCCCCGCCACGATGACGTCGGCGTTCTTGGCCGCCTCCGCGCGCCGGTCGGCGGGCGCCGACTCGGTCGTGATCACGATCGTCCGCGCGTACGGCTCGGTCTCGGTGAACAGCGGGCTGCCGAGGTCCAGGTCGAGCCGCCGGGTGACCACCGCGACCGGAGGGGCGGCCGGGCGGCCCACCCGCAGGGCCCGCCACGACTGGCGCGGCCGGGCCGGGCCGTACCCCTCGGTGCGCACGGTGGCGGCGCCGGCGAGGATCACGTCGGAGAGGCCGCGCAGGATGCCGAAGATCCGGCGGTCGCCCTCGCTGGACAGGCCCCCGGACAGGCCCTTGAGCCAGGCGCCGCCGTCCGCGCTGGCCACCATGTTGATCCGCAGCCACTCGCCCGGGGGCTGGGCGTAGGCGGCGACGAGATCCGGATCGTCTTCGATGTCGGGGTGTATGCGGCGCACGCTCTCTACAGTGGCACATGTCCCCGACATAACGTTTCGATGTCCCCTGTTCCCGCCTCTGATCGGACGGTGTTGGATCGAGCCACAGCGGCGCGACAGGCCGGGACGCCTGTCTCCCGTCCGCTCCGGAGGAGGCGCGTGGAACACGCCGTTCTCGCGGTCTGGATCGTCACCTCGCTGGCGGGGCTCCACCTGCTGGTGCTGTGGCTGGCGGGCGGCGGCCTGCGGCAGCAGGAGACGAAGGTCACCGCGTTCCCCTCCGCGCTGGTCCTCGCCCACCCCGCGCTCGCGGTCGCGGGCCTCGGCCTGTGGGTCGCCTTCCTGGGCACCGGCGACAGCTCGTACGCCTGGGCGGCCTTCGGCGTGCTGACCGCCGTCGCGCTGCTCGGCTTCACGCTGTTCACCCGCTGGCTCGGCGGCGGTCGTCACGCCCGGGGCGCCGAGCGCCGCTTCCCGGTGGTCGCGGTCGCCCTGCACGGCATCGCCGGGGTCGCCACGTTCGTCCTGGTGCTGCTGGCCGCCACGATGGCGGACCGCCTCTGACCCCCGGGATCAGTCGTCGTTCCGGGCCTTGGACGGCTGGACGCGCTTGGGCTCGCCGGGCATCTTCGGATAGTTCGGCGGGTAGGGCAGGTCGCCGCGCCCGTCGGAGGCGTACCACTCCAGCAGCGTGTCGATGCCGAACGCCTCGTCGTCGATGGCCCGGTGGACGTCGCCGAGCCGGGCGAAGCGCTCGGGCATCGTCCTGATGTCGAAGTCGCGCGGATCGCAGCCGGCCAGCTCGTCCCAGGTGACCGGCGCGGACACCGGCGCCTCCGGACGGGCGCGCACCGAGTACGCGGCGACCACGGTGCGGTCCCTGGCGTTCTGGTTGTAGTCGATGAAGACCCGCTCGCCGCGCTCCTCCTTCCACCAGGCGGTGGTGGCGAGGCCCGGAGCGCGCCGCTCCACCTCCCGCGCCAGCGCGATGCCCGCGTGCCGCACCTCGGTGAAGGTCCACTCGGGACGGATGCGCGCGGCGATGTGGATGCCGCGGCTGCCCGAGGTCTTGGGGAAGGCGCGCACGCCGAGCTCGGCGAGGATCTCGCGGACGACGAAGGCGACCTTGCGCGCCTCGTCGAAGCCGGTGCCCGGCTGCGGGTCGACGTCGACGCGCAGCTCGTCGGGGTGCTCCACGTCCGCCGCCCGGACCGCCCAGGGGTGGAAGTCGATCGTCCCGAGGTTGGCGCACCAGGCGACGGCGGCGATCTCGGTCGGGCGGAACGCGTCCGCCGTGCGCCCGCTGGGGAAGCGCACCCCCACGGTCTCGATCCAGTCGGGATGCCGGGGCATCCGCTTCTGGTAGATCGCCTCGGTCTCGACACCGTCGGGGTGCCGCTTGAGGTGCGTCGGGCGGTCGCGCAGAGCGCGCATGACGCCGTCGCCCACGCTGACGTAGTACTCCACCAGCTCGCGCTTGGTGGCCCCGATGCCCGGAAAGTAAATCTTGTCGGGGTTGGTCACTTTGACGGTCCGGCCGCCCGCCTCGATCTCGATGTACGGCGAAGCCATGTCTGCGACCCTACCCGGGTGGAGACGGGTCCGTCCCGGACCTCTGCTCTCGGCGACCGGCGCGCGACACCTGGCGCCGGTCCGGGAGGTCGGACGGGACGGACCCGACGTGCCGCCCTTCAGGGCGGCACCTCTCCTGCCGCACGGGCGGCGTCCAGCACGGGTAGGGCGCTTCGCCGCCTCGACGGCGGGACGGCCGGGCCTCCCTGGCGGGAGGTTCGGCCCTCTCACCAGTGAAGACGCCGAAACGACCTCCGAAGGATGCTTCGCCCGGAAAGAACTCCGCCGGGAAGGTCTCCGCGCTCCGCGTGGTTCTACGCGATGACCATATGAATCACGCGATCACGCACAGGCAGGCGAACACATGGACAAGGTCATCAAGAACGACGACGAGTGGCGCGCCGAGCTGTCGGCCGAGGAGTACCGGGTGCTCCGCCAGGCCGGCACCGAGCGCCCCTTCACCGGGGAGTACGTCGACACCAAGACCGTGGGCGTCTACTCCTGCCGCGCCTGCGGAGCCGAGCTGTTCCGCTCCGAGGCCAAGTTCGAGTCGCACTGCGGCTGGCCGTCGTTCTACGAGCCGTCGGAGTCCGACGCGGTCACCCTGCACCGGGACGACTCGCTGGGCATGTCCCGGGTGGAGGTCCGCTGCGCCCGGTGCGACTCGCATCTCGGGCACGTCTTCCACGGCGAGGGGTACCCGACGCCCACCGACGACCGTTTTTGCATCAACTCGGTCTGCCTGACCCTGGAGCCGGCCGCCGGGTGATCCCCGGCGGCACCGGTCACTTGGGCTTGGGGTGGGTGACGCGGCAGGTGTCGTCGTCCGGGCCGAGGATGTTGGCCAGCACGGGGTTCCCGTTCTGGCCGTACTTCGCCTGGACGAAGACGATCGGGTTGGACTCGCCGATCTCCTTGAGGTACTTCAGACCTCTCTTGCACAGCGTGATCGCGGACTTGGAGTTGCTCGCGTTCTCCGACAGGTTGGTGTAGATCCGCAGGTACCGGCCGGTCGTGCGGATGTCGCGCACCCGCTTGGTCGTCTTGTCGTTCCACCGGCTGGTGAAATACTCCACCGCCTGCTCGTCCGTGTACTTCGACCGGCCGGAGGCGGTCACCTCGCCCTTGGACCCGGCGACCCGGCCGGAGCGCGTCGCGCCGCCCGCGCTGGCCACGGTGAGCTCACCGCCGGGAGCGGCGCCGGGGTTCGCCGCCACGGCGGCGGCCGCGCGCACCGGCGCGGGCGTCCCCGGCGACCCGGCGAGCAGCGGCCGCGACACGGCCATGCCGGCGGCGACCACCGCCAGGCCGATGGACGCCTTGATCACGCGCGCCTTGGTCCGCCGCTTCCTCCGACGTCCCTTGGACCGTGCCAGAACGCTCGACACCTCGCCTCACAACGACATAGGGGCTTTGCCCGAGTATGACAAAGGTAACGAGATCATATCGGTGGTTCCCGGCATTTGGTACAGGGAGGTAGATCTTTCCGTATGACGCGCTAGATCTTTCCGAGTCCTACCCCCGCGGCGGGCGCGGTACGCGCGGAATCTCCGGGGCCGGCACAGAGCGGCCGGAAACGCGCGACGCCCGCCGGATGAGGCCGGCGGGCGTCCGGGTGGAACACGGCACAGCGGTCAGGGCAGCGTCGCGACCAGCTCGCTGACGGGCTTCCTGCGCCCGGTGAAGAACGGGATCTCCACCCGGGTGTGCCGCCGCGCCTCGGCCCCCCGCAGGTGGCGCATGAGGTCGACGATGCGGTGCAGCTCGTCCGCCTCGAAGGCGAGCATCCACTCGAAGTCGTTCAGCGCGAAGCAGGCCACCGTGTTCGCCCGCACGTCCGGGAAGTCGCGGGCCATCCTGCCGTGCTCGGCGAGCATCGTCCGGCGCTCGACGTCCTCCATCAGGTACCACTCCAGCGAGCGGACGAACGGGTAGACCGAGACGAACCCTCTCGGCTCCTCCTCCGCGAGGAAGGCCGGGATGTGCGACTTGTTGAACTCGGCCGGCCGGTGCAGCGCCATCGCGGACCACACCGGCTCGCTGGCCCGGCCCAGCGCGGTACGGCGGAAGCGGGAGTAGACCTCCTGCAGGTCCTCGGCCGTGGGAGCGTGCCACCAGAACATGAAGTCGGCGTCGGCGCGGAACCCGGACACGTCGTAGCAGCCCCGGGTCACGACGTCCTTGCCGCCCGCCTGCGCCAGCAGCTCCTCGACCTCGTCGGCGACGCCGTCGCGGCTCTGGGGAAGCTGATCACGCAGCCGGAAGACCGACCACATCGTGTACCGAATCACCTGGTTGAGATCACGCGCCTTGGGACGCGTAGTGCCCTCCGTCATATGTTCCATTCTTCCTTCTCACCCCTCCGGGTCTTCGGCCGCCCCGGCGGCGTACCGGGCGTCGGCCGCGGCCAGATGGGCCAGGATCTCGGCCGCCGCCGTACGGGCGTTGGCGGCGATCGCCGGCACGCCCACGCCGTCGTAGGCCGCGCCGCAGAGCGCGAGACCGGGCTGGATGGCCGTCGCCGCGCGGATGCGGGCGACCCGGTCGAGATGACCCACGTTGTACTGCGGCAGGGAGCCGCCCCAGCGGGTGACCCGCGTGTCGAGCGGGAACGCCGTCGCCCCCGTGACCTCGGCCATCTCGGTCACCGCCGTCGCCACCAGGTCGGCGTCGTCCCGCTGGAGGACGTGCTCCTCCCCCAGGCGTCCGATGGAGCAGCGGACCACGATCACGCCGGGGTCGGCCTCGGCCAGGTGCGGCCACTTGATCGTGCTGAAGGTCGCGGCCTTGACCGGCCGGCGCTCGACCGGCGGGACCAGGTAGCCGCTGCCGTACGGCGGCGCGGGGAAGGCGTCCCTCGCGTAGGCCAGGGTGACGATCGCCATGCTGGCGTACTCGATCCCGGCCAGCTCGGCCGCCGCGCCGGGCACCTCGCGCCGCAGCAGCCGGGAGGCCGCGGTGGCGGGCACGGCGAGCACGACGGCGTCGGCCTCGACGACCTCCTCGTCACCGTTGGGGCCGGTGACGAGCCGCCAGCCGCCCGGGATGCGGATCAGCTCGCGCACCGTCACACCGGTCCTGACGTCGGCGCCGGAGGCCTTCGCGACCGCCTCGGGGAGGCTGCCCATGCCGTTCTTGAGCGTGGTGAAGACCGGCCCGGCGTCCTTGGGCGCCGCCGCGACCATGTCGGCGACGGCCCTCGTCAGGGACCGTTCCGTACGCGCGACCTTCGCGATCTGCGGCATGGTCGCCTGGAGGGAGAGCATCTCGGAGCGGCCGGCGTAGACGCCGCCGAGCAGCGGCTCGACGAGGCGGTCCACGACCTCGGAGCCGACGCGGGCGCGGATGTAGGCGGCGACGGAGACGTCCGTGGTGGCCGGGCTCGGCGGGAGGACCCGGTCGAGGGCGGCGCGGGCCAGCCCCGCAGGGGACAGGATGCGCGAGGAGGCGAGCGCGGCCAGGTCGGACGGCACTCCCATCACCTGGCCCGCGGGCAGCGGGCGGAGCGCCCCCCGGGACAGGACGGACGCGTGCGCCGTGCCGGGATACACCATCATGTCGTCGAGTCCGGCCAGCCGGGCCAGCTCCCTGCCCTCCGGACGGCGGGCCAGCATCGCCTCGGCCCCGGCGTCCACCTCCAGCCCGGCGACCTCCGAGGCGTGCAGCTTGCCGCCGATCCGCGACGCCCCTTCCAGGACGGTGATCCGGATCTCGTGCGCGGCGCCGCGCCGCAAGTAGAGGGCGGCGGTCAGGCCGGCGATGCCGCCGCCGACGACCACGACATGGCGTGGAGCTGGGGTTCCTTCCATAAGCACCAAAGCTACCGCTCAGACGGCGCGGTCCCCGAAGCGGCGTGACCGCCCGGCGCGCGTCGGAACCGGGGTTATCCTCGTGACAGCGCGGCGGGCGGGCGTGACCGTGTGGTGCGGGACCTGTGACGGGACCGTGACTCCGGTCGCCGAACCCGCGCCCTCCCCGACCCGTCTTCCCCAACATGACCAGATTCCGGTACGGAACGGCGGTAATCGTCGCGACCGCTTTCCTGATCTCCGGTTGTGGCGCCGAGGGCGGCTCCACCTCGACGGTGGCCCGCGACGACTCCGCCTCCGCTCCCGAGTTCGCCCGTCCCGCCGCAAGCGCCAGGGCGGGCGACACCTATGCCGGCGGGGCGGACTCCTCCGACTCCTCCGACTCCTCCAGCTCCTCCGGCTCCACCCAGAAGACGACGATCGCGCCCGACGCCCGGGCGGTGATCTACACGGCCGAGCTCACCGTCCGGGTGAAGGACGTCCCCGCCGCCACCGACCAGGCCAAGCAGATCGTGACCATCGCCGGAGGCTACGTCTCCGAGGAACGGAGCAACTCCTTCTCCAGCCGGGACGAGGCCGTCGTCACATTCAAGCTCCCTCCCGCCCGGTACCCCGACGTGCTGACCCAGCTCGGCCGCGACCTCGGCAAGCGCGAGTCGCTGCACCAGGGGGCGCAGGACGTCACCGAGGAGGTCGCCGACGTGGCCAGCCGGGTGAAGTCCGCCGAGTCCACGCTCGACCAGTTCCGGACGCTGCTGCGCAAGGCGAACAAGATCGGCGAGATCCTGGAGATCGAGCGGGAGATCTCCAACCGCGAGGCCGAGCTGGAGTCGCTCCAGGCGCGGCAGAAGGCACTCGCCGCCCAGACCGGCATGGCGACCGTCACCCTCAGCCTGGCCGGTCCCGCCGCCCCCAAGGCCAAGCCCAAGCCGAAGGAGTCCGGCTTCCTCGCCGGCCTCCACGCCGGCTGGAAGGCGCTGGTGGGGTCGGTCGAGGTCGGCCTCATCGTGCTGGGGGTGCTGCTGCCCTGGCTCGTCGTGGGCGCCGTCATCGGTCTGCCCTTCATCGTGATCGCCCGGCGCCGCGCGGCGCGCCGTGCGGCGTCGGCGCGGCCGCTCCGGGTGACGCCGCCGGGTGAGTGGCAGCGGGCCGAAGCCGGCGCGCCACAGGCCGAACGCGTCCGCCCGGAGGGGGAACCCGGCGCGCCGCAGGGACCCACTGGGCAGGAGCCGGAAACCGGCGCGCCGTAGAAACCGCTCCGGAAGGGGGCCCGCGCCCCCTTCCGCGACCGGTGAGCCGTCAGACCATTTCCCTGATCCCCCTGATGAGGGTCAGCGGGCGGACGCCTCGTGGACGAAGTCGGTCAGCCGCGCGAGCTGGTCGGGGTCCGTGGAGGGCAGGACGCCGTGGCCGAGGTTGAAGACGTGCCCCTCGGCCACCCGTCCGCGCTCCAGCACGTCGCGGGCGCGGGGCTCCACGACGTCCCAGGGAGCGAGCAGGACGGCGGGGTCGAGGTTGCCCTGGAGCGCCTTGCCCGGGCCCACCCGGAGCGCCGCCTCGTCGAGCGGCACCCGCCAGTCGACGCCCACGACGTCGGCCCCGGCCTCCCCCATCACGCCGAGCAGCTCGCCGGTGCCCACCCCGAAGTGGATGCGCGGCACGCCGAGGTCCGCCAGCCCGGCGAAGATCCTGCTCGTGTGCGGCAGCACGTACGCGCGGTAGTCCACCGGGGCGACCGCGCCCACCCACGAGTCGAAGAGCTGGATCGCGGAGGCGCCCGCGGCCACCTGGATGCGCAGGAACGCCAGCGTGATCGCGGTGAGCCGGTCCATCAGCTCGTGCCACAGCTCCGGCGCGCCGTACATCATCGCCTTGGTCCGGTCGTGGTTCTTCGACGGCCCGCCCTCGATGAGGTACGACGCAAGCGTGAACGGGCCGCCCGCGAAGCCGATGAGCGGGACCCGGTCGAGCTCCTTCACCAGGGCCTGCACGGACTCGGTGACGTACGGCACATCGCTCGGTTCGAGGGGCCGCAGCGCGGCGATGCCGGAGGCGTCCCGGACGGGGCTGCCCACCACGGGCCCGACGCCGGGTGTGATGTCGAGATCGACGCCGATCGCCTTGAGCGGGACCACGATGTCGCTGAAGAAGATCGCGGCGTCCGTCGAGTACCGACGGACCGGCTGCATCGTGATCTCGACGACGAGGTCCGGCGTCGCGCAGGCGGCGAGCATCGAGGTGCCCTCGCGCACCCGGCGGTACTCCGGGAGCGACCGGCCGGCCTGGCGCATGAACCAGACGGGCGTGTGCGGGACGGGCTCGCGGCGGCAGGCACGGAGGAAGGCTGAGTCGGCAAGGTGGGCAGTCACGCCACCAGCGTCCCATGTCGGGGGCCCGGTCCACGCACCGGTCGCGGCACACGGCCCCACACCGCCGCCGGGGGCGCCCGCCCCTCGGCGCCCGCCCCTCGGCGCTCCCCCGGACCGGCTCGCCCCGGATGGCCGTGCGCGGGCACCGGTCCCGCCGCGCGGTCCCTCACGCGCGTGTCGCGGCCGCCGAGGGTACACTCCGCGCCAAGCATCGGTAAGGTGAGGTTCTCCGCTTCGTGAGATTCGTCTCCTTGCTCGGCAAAGTGTTCGCAATCGGGGTTCCAGCATCGATTCCAATGCCACTTTCGAGACACGCCGAGCGCGTTGCGGGGAAATGTCGGCGGGACATGTCAACGTCAGAGCAGTCCCGATCACTTGGGACACAACCGTGGATCCGACGAGAGGCCCCGGAACGATGACGTCGATGTGGAGTTCCTCCGAACACCGCACTGAGCACTGTGCCGCTTGCGACGCCGAGCGCGCGTTCGAACAGCCGCCCTGCCCCGACGCTCACGACGACTGTCCCGAACGGGTGTGCACGACCTGCGGATTCGCCCTGTTGCTTGCGACGGCCTCGGTTTGATCGGTACGTATGCCCCCCACAACCATCCCCCTGCTTCGCGCACTCCCGAATCCGGCCTACGCTTCGGCTATGACCCTCGGTGACGCACCCGTGCCTCCGGCCGCCTTCCGGCGGGCGCTGGAGACGTTGCGGCCCGCCAAGGTCAGGCCGGAGATCGAGCTGGAGGACATCCCCGCGCCGCAGCGCCTCGCGCCCTATTCGGGAGCGGTCGGGGCCTCGGTCTACCGCGACGACGACGAGCTGGCGGTCGGTCGGCTGATCATGCTGTTCGACCCGGACGGCCAGCGCGGCTGGGAGGGGCGCTTCCGCCTGGTCGCGTACGTCCGCGCCGCCATGGAGCCGGAGATCACCACCGATCCGCTGCTCGGGCCGGTGGCCTGGAGCTGGCTCACCGAGTCGCTCGACGCGCACGGCGCGGCCTACGCGGCGGCCGGCGGCACGGTGACACGGGCGGTCTCCGAGGGTTTCGGGAACAAAGCCGACGATCCGGTCACCACCGAGCTGGAGCTGCGGGCCTCCTGGTCCCCTCTCGAAGAGGACCTGTCCGCCCACGCCGCCGCCTGGTGCGATCTGATGTGTCTCGCCGCCGGCATCCCACCCCTTCCACCCGATGTCGCGGCGCTGCGGCTCCGCCCGGCGCGTCGTGAAGATCCGAAAGCCCCGTAACTCGTGACCGAACCTGAAGTTCAGCTCTTGTTGGAGCCGCGTGAGGGAATCCCGCCCGTCATCGAGGACGACGCCACGCTCGCGGCGGTCGTGCGCGCCTTCGCCGCCGGCAGCGGCCCGATCGCGGTGGACGCCGAGCGCGCCTCCGGCTACCGCTACAGCGGCCGCGCCTATCTCGTGCAACTACGCCGTGACGGGTCCGGCACCGCGCTGATCGACCCGGTCGCCTGCCCCGATCTGACCGCCCTGGACGAGGTGCTCGCCGACGACGAGATCGTCCTGCACGCCGCCACGCAGGACCTTCCGTGCCTGACAGAGCTCGGCTTCCGGCCGCGCAAGCTGTTCGACACCGAGCTCGCGGGCCGGCTGCTCGGCTACGAGCGGGTCGGGCTGGGCACGATGGTCGAGGTCGTGCTGGGGCTGCGGCTGGAGAAGGGCCACTCGGCCGCCGACTGGTCGAACCGTCCCCTCCCCATGGACTGGCTGCGCTACGCCGCGCTCGACGTCGAGGTGCTGATCGAGCTCAGGGACGCGCTGTCCGCCGAGCTGGGCTCCAGCGGCAAGCTGGAGTGGGCGATGGAGGAGTTCTCCTCGATCCTCGCGGCTCCGGCCGCCCCTCCGCGCAGCGATCCCTGGCGGCGCACCTCGGGCATCCATCGGGTGCGGTCGCTGCGCGGGCTGGCCGTGGTCCGCGAGCTGTGGACGCTGCGCGACGAGCTCGCCAGGGAGATCGACCTCGCCCCCGGCCGGGTGCTCCCGGACTCCGCGATCGTGCAGGCCGCGCTGGACCTGCCGCGCACCACCAAGGCGCTGACCGAGATCGCCCCGTTCACCGGCCGGAGCGCGCGCCGTCATCTGCGCGCCTGGCTCACCGCGGTGACCCGGGGCCGGACGTTGCCGGACGGGGAGCTGCCCCAGCCGATGGGGCCGGGCGACGCCCCGCCTCCGACCAACCGCTGGGCCGACCGCGACCCCGCGGCGGCGCGGCGGCTGGCGGCCGCCCGGGCGGTGATCGCCGCTCTCGCCGACGAGCACCGGATGCCGACGGAGAACCTCCTGCAACCCGACGCGGTACGACGGCTCACCTGGGAGCCGCCCGCCGACCTGTCGCTGGAGTCGATCACGGCGCGGCTCGCCGAGCTGGGGGCCCGGCAGTGGCAGATCAGCCTGACGGCGGTCCCGATGGCGAAGGCGCTCCAGCGGCTGGACGTCAAGAGCACCGACTGACCCCCGCCGACTGACCCCCGCCGGCGCGGGGCGCCCACCGGGCCGCCGGTGGCGCCCGGCGCCGCCCCACGTCAGAAGACGTTCTCCCGCTGCGGCAGGTCGATGACGCCGAAGGCGGCGAGCAGCCCTGCCACGACCAGGGCGGCGAGGAGAACCCACGCGACGGGGTGCCCGAGGTTGAGCGTCCAGGACGCCCCGATCCGGGCGTGGAGCAGGATCGCCGGGTCGCGGCGGTTCACGTAGACCGTTCCGGCCAGGAACCAGTGCCGGTCGTCGTCGCGCTGGGTGACGCCGGAATCCTCGTCCTCCTCCCCGGGGAGAGCCGGCAGGCGATGCCCCGCGTGGCCGACGCGGCTCTCCCACGCCAGCCAGGCGACCACCGGGACGGCCAGGGGCAGGTACATGACCACGGTCCAGAGCGCCGAGGGTTCGACGACCGCCCAGAGTTGGAGCGCCGAGACAAGCAGGCCGAGGTTGAGGCAGGTCCCGCCGAGCAGCGAGAGGCGGGCGACGCCGCGGAGGTACACGCGGTATCTGCGCGCCGAGCCGACGGGGCGGGCGGCGTCGAGGTCGGGGCGGGAGCGCAGCAGAAGCAGCGTCAGGGCGGGGAACAGCAGCGTGATCACGAGCTGGTACAGCACAGGGGCGAACGCGGCCGGCGCGGTGAGGGGCTCCCGCCCGGTGGCGTCGACGCCGTAGCCGGTGAAGCGCGGCAACGTGGCGGGCAGGTCGCCGTACCGCCACCAGCCGAGGCCCGCGGTGAGGAGGAGGATCACCGCCGCCGGGAGCGCCCAGGACCAGGGCAGCCGCACCGGATCGGTACGGAAGCCGGTGTCGACCGTGACGCCCTGGCGCTGCTCGTCCCGCCACCCTCCGGCCACCTTGGCCGCCCGCAGCCGGCGCGCGGAGCGCCAGTAGAGCAGCAGGTCCACCACGATCAGGGCCGTCGCGGTCGCACCGACGACGGTCGCGCCCCCTCCCGTCGCGAGGAGCGGCGCGGAGACGACCGCGGCGCACGCGCCGGCGGCCGCCGCCAGCCTGGCGTAGCCGCGCCGCTGGGCGATCACGGCCGGGTCGGCGGCCCTGGCGTGGGACACGCGCACCCCGAACGGCGTCGTCGGCGCGGTCATCGCGGGCAGGGCCAGCATCATGCCGGTGACCAGCACGACGGCGGTCAGGTCGGCGGCGATCAACGGTGTCATGGTGTTGCCCTCTCCTCGGTCCGGAATCCCGACAGCATCGCCGCGCACCGCCGTACGACGTCCTCGCGGTCGAGTCCGTGGACGGTGGCCTCCGCGAGGAGGACGCGCATCCTGTCCTCCCAGCCGTCGGCGAACCCGGGCTCGGGCGGGCCGGAGCGCGGGTCGCGCCGGATCACCGCGCCGCTCTTCCGGTTGATCCGGATGACCCCCTCCTGTCGCAGCAGGTCGTAGGCCTTGTTCACCGTGTGGAAGTTGATCCCGAAATCGGCGGCGAGCTGGCGCGTGGACGGCAGCGGGTCGCCCTCCACGGCCTCTCCTCGGGCGACCGCCTCCACGATCCGGTCCCTGATCTGCTGGTAGATCGGGACCTCGCTGTCGAGATCCAGCGTCAAGTTCACACCCAGCAGTGTAGCTGCTATACAACTTATAGAACAGATACACCTGGCATGACAGGAGTGCGACATGATCCGGGCACAGATCCGCGACGGAGTGCTGGTGGCGGCCTTCGCGCCGTGGACACGGCCGTTCGTACGGCGAGCCGAGATGAGAGTGCCGGCGGCGGCGATCCGCGAGATGCGTCTTGAGTCGGATCCGCAGGCCCTCGCCACCGGGATGCACGCGGGCCTGCTCGTCAGCGGGTTCATCAAGGTCGGCACGTGGACCGGCCTGGACGGCGTCCGGCGGCTGGTCTGCGCCCGCCGGGACTCCCCCGGCGTGCGCATCGTCCTGGCCGAAAGGATCGACAACGTCGATGAGCTGGTCCTCAGCGTTCCGGACGCGGCCGGGCTCCAGGCCCGGGTCATGGGGGCGAACGCGTGAACAGGGGCTCCTGGACCATCGAGGTGCACGGCCTGACCAAGGTCTTCGACTCCGTGGCGGCCGTCACCGACCTCGACTTCACCGTCTCCCCGGGCACGGTGACCGCCTTCCTCGGCCCGAACGGGGCGGGCAAGACGACCACCATGCGGATGCTGCTCGGCCTGGTCACGCCCACCTCCGGCCGAGCCACCATCGGCGGCCTGCGCTACGCGGAGCTGCCCCGTCCGGCCGCGACGGTCGGAGCCGTACTCGACACGTCGGGGTTCCACCCCGACCACACCGCCCGCGATCATCTCGGCGTGTACGCCCGCCTGGGCGGCTTCGCCCGGTCACGGGTGGACGAGGTCATGGACCTGACGGGGGTGACGCCGTTCGCCGGGCGGACGACCCGCACCCTGTCCACCGGGATGCGGCGGCGGCTGCACCTGGCGACGGCGCTGCTCGGCGATCCCCGCGTGCTGCTGCTGGACGAGCCCGGCAACGGGCTGGACCCCGAGGGCATCGCGTGGCTGCGCGGCTTCCTGCGCCGGTTCGCCGCCGAGGACCGCACGGTTCTGATCTCCAGCCACGTCCTCAGCGAGGTGGAGCAGTCGGCCGAGCGGGTCGTGGTGATCGACCGCGGGCGGCTGATCGCGGCCGGCGCGGTCGCCGACCTGTACGGCGAGGCCGCCGTTCGGGTCCGCTCACCGCAGGCCGGATCGCTGATCGCCGTCCTCCTCACCGCCCACGGCGGCGCGGTCCGCGTGACGGACCTCGGGCCGGACACCGTGCGCGTCCACGGCCTGACCACCGCCGCCATCGCGGCGGACGCCGCGGCGCACGGCATTCCGCTGCACGAGATCACCCCCGAGCGGCCCACGCTCGAACAGGCCTTCCTCCACCTCACCGGACACGACCAGGGGGATGTCTCATGACCGTGCCGATCTCGCCGCGTGCCCTCGTCTCGGCGGAATTGCGCCGACTGGCGGCCACCCGGCTCCGTCTATGGGGATCGCTCGCCGCGATCGGCAGCGGCGGTTTCGTCGGCGTGCTCGCCCTCATCGGCCCAGAGAACTTCGATCCGCCGCTGCCCGGGCTGGAGACGGCGCCGGGCGTGCGCGTGGTGCTCGGCCTGCTCGGCCTGTGCGCGTTCGTCCCCGCCCTGCTCGGCACGACCGCCGTGGCCTCGGAGTACCGCCACCGGACGCTCACGACGACGGCGCTGTTCGCACCCCGGCGATGGACCATGCTGGCCGCCAAGCTCGCGGCGTACGCGATCGCCGGGCTCGCCTACGGGCTGATCGCCGTCACCGTGGCGGGGGCGGCCCTCGCCGGGACGGCGGCGGTCAAGGGTGTCGCGCTCGGCCTGCCGACGGCCACGGTGCTGGCCCTGCTCGCCAGGATCGCGGTGACGATGGCCGTCTACACCCTGGTCGGCGTGGCGGTCGGCGCCCTGATCCCCAACCAGGTGGCCGCGGCCGCGATTCTGGGCGCCTATTTCTACATGATCGAGACGGCGCTGCTGCTCATCCCCGGCGTCAAGGAGCTCTACCCCTACCTGCCCGGCGGCGCGACGGCTGCGCTCACGGGGTTCACCTACCTGGCCGACGCGCTGGCCGAGCAGACGGGCGGAGGCGCCGCCTCGCTCCTGTCCGCACCGCTGGGCGCCACCGTGCTCCTCGGGTACGCGGTGGTCGCGGCCGTGATCGCCGTCGTCGTCCCCCTGCGGCGCGACATCACCTGAGCACCGTACGGAGACGGCCGGGGACGACGCCGGATCTCCGGGAGATATCCGCGTTTTGACCCCCGAACGCGTGCGGTGACGGCATGATTACGAGGTGTCCGCCCTCACACCGCGGCGTCGTCCCACCCCCGACGGGATGCCCGCGTCCCCCGGAGCCGTACGGCTCGCCTACCTGCGCGAGCGGGCGGCCGGAGCGCGGCGCGCCGCGCTCCTCGTTCTCGGGATCTCCACCACCCTCCTCGTGACCGTCCAGCTCCTGGCGGAGCGGACCGAGACCGGCCGGGCCGCCGCGCCGTACGCGGTGGCGGCGCTCGTGGTCTTCGCCGTGGCGCTGCCCGCCATGACCGCCAGCCAGGTGCTCTGGGGCCTGCGGGAGCAGGAGGCGCGGGTCGGCGAGCGCGAGGTCTTCGCCACCAGGAGCCGCCCCGACGCCCGGCGCCTGCTCACACGGCTGTCGGTCGCGGTCTGCTGGGCGGTGCTGGTGCTGCTCGGCCTCACCGTGCCGCGCCTGTTCACCGACGCCGGCCTGTACGGCGCGGCCGACCGGCTGGCGGACGCCGCCGAGACGCTGGCGATGACCTGTTACATGAGCGGCATGGCGTTCCTGCTGTGGTGGGGCAGGGATGTGATCATGGCAGCGGCGAGACGGCAGCCGCCGCCCGACCCGTGGGACGATGTCCCCGCGCCGTCCCGGCCGCTGCCGCGGCGACTGCCGGGGGTGGGGGTGGTCCTGCCGGTCCTCGCCCTGATCGGCGCCCGCGCGCACCTGTGGGCCCCGGACACGCTGACGGTCCTCGCCCTGGCCGCGGCGGCGCTGGCGGCCTGCGTCGTGGCCGTGCTCGGCGCGCCGAGCCGGGCACCCCGCTCCCACGAGTAGTTACCGATAAGTAGCATTGGTCCGAGAAGCTACCGATCAGTAGGAGCGAACCTCGTGCCTGCGTCCCGTGAAGTCGTCTTCGTCGACGGCGTGCGCACGCCTTTCGGCAGGTCGGGCCCCAAGGGCCTGTACGCCGAGACGCGTGCCGACGACATGGTTGTCCGCGTCATCCGCGAGCTCATGCGCCGCAATCCCGGCCTCCCGCCCGAGCGGGTGGACGAGGTCGCGATCGCGGCCACCACCCAGATCGGCGACCAGGGCCTGACCATCGGCCGCTCTGCCGCCGTGCTGGCCGGCCTGCCCAAGTCGGTGCCCGGCTACGCCATCGACCGGATGTGCGCCGGCGCGATGACCGCCGTCACCACGGTGGCGGGCGGCATCTCCTTCGGCGCGTACGACGTCGCCATCGCCGGCGGCGTCGAGCACATGGGCCGCCACCCGATGGGCGAGGGCGTCGACCCCAATCCCAGGTTCCTGTCCGAGCGGCTGGTCGACGGCTCCGCCCTGATCATGGGGATGACGGCGGAGAACCTGCACGACCGCTACCCGTCCATCACCAAGGAGCGGGCCGACGCGTTCGCCGTGGCGTCCCAGGAGAAGGCGGCCAAGGCGTACGCCGACGGCAAGATCCAGCCGGACCTGGTCCCGATGGCGGCGCGCAAGGCGGCCGAGGGCTGGGGCCTGGCCACCGCCGACGAGGCCCCGCGCCCCGGGACGACCCTGGAGGCGCTGAGCGGCCTGAAGACGCCGTTCCGGCCGCACGGCCGGGTCACCGCCGGGAACGCCTCCGGCATCAACGACGGCGCGACCGGGTGCCTGGTCGCCGCCCGGGAGGTCGCCGAAGAGCTGGGGCTGCCCGCGCGGATGCGGCTGGTCTCCTACGCGTTCGCGGGCGTGGACCCCGAGGTCATGGGCATCGGTCCGATCCCCTCGACCGAGCGGGCGCTGCGCCTGGCCGGGCTGTCCATCGACGACATCGGCCTCTTCGAGATCAACGAGGCGTTCGCCGTTCAGGTGCTCGCGTTCCTCGAGCACTTCGGCATCGCCGACGACGACCCCCGGGTGAACCCGTACGGCGGCGCGATCGCGTTCGGCCACCCCCTCGCCTCCTCCGGCGTACGGCTCATGATCCAGCTCGCCCGCGGGTTCGCCGAGCAGCCGGACGTCCGGTACGGCATCACCACCATGTGCGTGGGCATGGGCATGGGCGGCACGGTCATCTGGGAGAACCTCGCATGAGCGACATCGAGACGTACAAGAGCCTGCTCGCGGGCAAGGACACCGGCGAGGTCGTCACCCGGGCCCTGGTCCGCGACGTGGACCTGCCGTACGGCGCGGGCACCATGGCCCTGATCACCCTGGACAACGGGTTCGACCACACCAAGCCCAACACGTTCGGGCCCCAGGGGCTGCTCTCGCTGAACGACGCCCTGGACGCGATCGAGGCGCGCGGCGACGTGGCGGCGGTCGGCGTCACCGGGAAGCCGTTCATCTTCGCCGTCGGCGCCGACCTCAAGGGCGCCGCCGCGGTGGCGACGCGTGAGGAGGCCGCGGCCATCGGCGCGCTCGGCCACCACGTCTTCCGCCGTCTCGGCGAGCTGGGCGTGCCGACGTTCGCGTTCGTGAACGGCGCGGCCATGGGCGGCGGGCTGGAGATCGCGCTGCACTGCGCGTACCGGACGGTGTCGTCCGGGGTGCCGGCCATCGCGCTGCCAGAGTGCTTCCTCGGCCTGGTGCCCGGCTGGGGCGGCACGCAGCTCCTGCCCCGGCTGATCGGCCCGGAGAAGGCGATCAAGCTCATCATCGAGAACCCGCTCTCGCAGAACCGCATGATCAAGGGGCGGGACGCGTACGGGCTGGGCGTCGCCGACGCCATGTTCGAGCCGGCCGACTTCCTGGAGGAGTCGCTGCGCTGGGCGGCCCGGGTGCTGCGCGGCGAGGAGACCGTGACCCGCGCGCCGTACGAGGGGGACTGGGACAAGGCGGTCGCCGACGCGCGCTTCCTGGTGGACATGAAGCTGCGCGGCGCCTCCCCCGCGCCCTACCGCGCGCTCGACCTGATCGCGCTGGCGAAGACCGCGTCCAGGGACGAGGGCTTCGCCGCCGAGGACGAGGCGCTCGCCGACCTGCTGATGAGCGACGAGCTGCGCGCCGGGCTGTACGCGTTCGACCTGGTGCAGCGCCGGGCGAAGAAGCCGGCCGGCGCGCCGGACAAGGCGCTGGCCCGCAAGGTCACCAAGGTCGGCGTGGTGGGCGCCGGGCTGATGGCCTCCCAGCTCGCGCTGCTGTTCGCGCGGCGGCTGGAGGTGCCGGTCGTGCTGACCGACCTCGACCAGGCACGCCTGGACAAGGGCGTGGGCTACGTCCACACCGAGGTGGACAAGCTGCTCGCCAAGGGCCGCGTCTCCGCCGACCAGGCCGGCCGGATCAAGGCTCTGGTGACCGGGTCGCTGTCCAAGGACGCGTTCGCGGACGCCGACTTCGTGATCGAGGCGGTCTTCGAGGACCTCGACGTGAAGCGCAAGGTGCTGGCCGAGGTCGAGGCGGTCGTCTCGGACGAGTGCCTGCTGGCCACCAACACCTCCTCGCTCTCGATCACCGCGATGGCCTCGGGCCTGCGGCGTCCGGAGCGGGTGGTGGGCTTCCACTTCTTCAACCCCGTGGCGGTGATGCCGCTCCTGGAGATCGTCCGGGGCGACGCCACCGACGACGCCACGCTGGCCACGGCCTTCTCGGTGGCCAAGACGCTGAAGAAGTCGTCCGTGCTCGTCAAGGACGCCCCGGCGTTCGTGGTGAACCGGCTGCTGACCCGGTTCATGGGCGAGGTCATCGCGTCCGTGGACGAGGGCACGCCGCTGGAGGTCGCCGACCACGCGCTGGACGGCCTCGGCCTGCCCATGACGCCGTTCACGCTGCTCCAGCTCGTCGGCCCGGCCGTGGCGCTGCACGTCGCCGAGACCATGCACGCCGCCTTCCCGGACCGGTTCGGCGTGTCGGCCAACCTGGCCGCGCTGGTCGCCGCGGGCAAGCCCGGCGTGTACGGCGCCGACCTCCAGATCGACCCGGAGGCGCGGGCCTTCTTCGAGGGCGGCTCGTCGCCGTCCACGGGCGAGGAGGTGCGGCTGCGCGCGCTCAAGGCGCTGGCCCAGGAGATCCGCCTGATGCTCGACGAGGGTGTCGTCGCGGCACCGCAGGACATCGACCTGTGCATGATCCTCGGCGCCGGATGGCCGTTCCACACCGGCGGCATCACGCCGTACCTGGACCGTGAGGGCGTCTCGGAGGCGGTGACCGGGTCCCGGTTCCTCGCCCCCGGCGTGGCGTCCGTACCGGCCTAGGAAGGTACACCCGTCCCCGGAGTCGCGGATCGGCGGCTCCGGGGACTCCCGCGCAGGGACGACTCGATAGCCTTCTCGCCCGAAGCGGGAGGTTCCGGGTGCCGGAGTTGTTATTGGGGCTGAGCCTCGGGCTGGGTGCCGGGGTCGCGCCGGGGGCGCTGCTCGGCCTGGTGATCACTGCCAGCCTGCGGGGCGGCTTCCGGGCCGGGCTCGGGCTGGCCTGCGTCCCCCTTCTCTCCGACCTGCCCGTCGTGCTGCTCTCGGTCACCGCCGTCGGCGCGCTGCCCGGGGCGCTCCTGCGCGCGCTGTCCGTCCTGGGCGGCCTCTACGTCGTCTACCTGGCGGTCTCCTCGGCCCGTGAGGCCCGTACCGCCCTGCCGCCCGAGCCCGGCGTCACCGCGCCCTCCTCCGCCCGGGAGCTGCTGCGCGGCGTCGCGGTCAACATGCTTAATCCGCACCCATGGCTCTTCTGGATCGCCGTCGGCGCTCCGATCTTCGCCACCGCCTGGGACCGCTCCCCGGCCTCCGCGCTGGCGTTCACCGGCGGCTTCTACCTCGTGCTGGTCGGCTCCAAGGCGGCGCTGGCGGCGCTGATCGGCGTGGGACGGCATCGCCTCGGGGCGCGCGGCTATCGCGTCCTGCTCGTAGGGAGCGCCCTGCTGCTGGCCGCCACCGGGCTGCTGCTCCTCGTCCGGGGCGTCACCGGCTAGCCGCGCCCTGCTGTGGCGAACACCGTACGCGAAGTAGATGACGACCCCGGCGATCATCCACACGACGAACCGCAGCCAGGTCTCCACCGGCAGGTTGAGCATCAGGTACAGGCAGGCCAGCACGGACAGGATCGGCAGCACCGGGACCCACGGCGCGCGGAACGCCCGGGGCAGGTCGGGCCGCGTCCGCCGCAGGATGACCACCCCGATGGACACGACCACGAACGCGAAGAGCGTCCCGATGTTGACCAGTTGGGCGATCGCGGCCAGCGGGATCAGCGCGGCGAGCGTCGCGGTGGCCACCCCGATGATCACCGTGATCACGTACGGCGTGTGGAACCGCTGGTGGACGCGGGCGAGCCCGTGCGGCAGCAGGCTGTCGCGGCACATGGCGAACAGGACCCGGCTCTGGCCGAGCATGAGGATCATCACCACGGTGGTGAGCCCGGCGATGCCCCCGAGGCTGATCACCGTGGCCAGCCACGCCTGCCCGACCGAGAGGAACGCGTCGGCGAGCGGCGCCGACTCGCTCAGCTCCGTGTACGGCTGCATGCCGACGACCACCAGGGAGACCGCGACGTACAGGAACGTGCAGATCCCCAGAGAGGCGAGGATGCCGATCGGCAGGTTGCGCTGCGGGTCGCGGGTCTCCTCGGCGGCGGTGGCGACCACGTCGAACCCGATGTAGGCGAAGAAGACCAGCGCGGCGGCGGTGAAGATGCCGGAGACGCCGAACGCGACCGGTGTCACCCCGAACAGCACCTGGATGAGCGGCGCGGCGAGCCCGCCCCTGGTCGCGATCTCCTGGGACGGGGGGATGAACGGCTGATAGTTCTCCGCCTTGAGGAAGAACAGGCCGGCCACGATGACGAGCAGCACGACGCTGATCTTGATCGCTACCATGGCGGCGTTGAACCGGGCGGACGTCTTGATGCCCGCGATCAGGATGGCGGTGAGCAGCAGCACGATGGCCGCCGCGGGGACGTTCACCACGGCGGTGTCCCCCGCGATGGAGGGGGGCAGGTTGACGCCGACGCTCCGCAGCAGCGAGGTGAAGTAGCCCGACCAGCCGGAGGCGACCACGGCGGCGGCGAGGGTGAGTTCGAGCGTCAGGTCCCAGCCGATGATCCAGGCGGGGAACTCGCCGATCGTCGCGTACGCGAACGTGTAGGCGGAGCCGGCGACCGGGACGGTGGCGGCGAACTCGGCGTAGCAGAGGGCGGCGAGGCCGCAGGCGATCGCCGCGGCGACGAAGGAGATCGCGACGGCGGGGCCCGCGGTGGTCTTGGCCGCGACGCCGGTCAGCACGAAGATGCCGGTGCCGATGATGACACCGACCCCGAAAACGGTCAGGTCGAGGGCGTTCAGGGTGCGGACGAGCCGGTATTTTCCACCTTGGGTGTCTTGGAGCGATTGCTCGACCGACTTTGTCCGAAAAATGGCCATCCGGCTCATACGCAGGCCCCCCAACTGGCGATGACCTGCAAGGTTCCCGGAAACGCGCGGTTCACGCGCGTTTCCGGGACGGGGGTGTCAGACCTGGCCGGCCGGGTCGTCCTCGAGGACGGACGAGCGCCGCGCCACCGCCTCGGTGATCTCCCGGGCGAGGTCCTGCCCGGTGAGGCCGATCTCGGCGAGGATCTTCGGCCGCTTCGCGTGGTCGAGGAAGCGCTGCGGGATGCCGTAGGTCCGCACCGGCACGTCCACGTCGGCGTCGCGCAGCATCCGGGCGACCGCGTCGCCCACGCCGCCGACCCGGCCGTTGTCCTCGACGACCACCACGAGCTTGTGCTCGGCGGCGAGCGGGACCAGCGCATCGTCGAGCGGCTTGACCCAGCGCGGGTCCACCACGGTGGCGGAGATGCCCTGAGCGTCCAGCAACGCCGCCGCGTCCAGGCACACCTCGGCCATCGAGCCGACCGCCACCAGGAGCACGTCGGGCTCTCCGGAGCGCAGCACGTCCATCGTGCCGATCTTGCCGACGGCCGCGATTTCGGCGGCGACCGCGCCCTTGGGGTAGCGGACCACGGACGGGCCGCCCTCGATCGCGACCGCCTCGCGGAGCAGCTCACGCAGCCGTACGGCGTCGCGGGGCGCGGCCATCGACAGGCCGGGGACGATCTGGAGGATCGACATGTCCCACATGCCGTTGTGGCTGGCGCCGTCGTCGCCGGTGACTCCCGAGCGGTCCAGCGTGACCACGACGGGCAGCCGGTGCAGGGCGACGTCCATCAGAAGCTGGTCGAAGGCCCGGTTGAGGAAGGTGGCGTAGAGCGCGACCACGGGACGCAGCCCGCCCATCGCCAGCCCGGCGGCGGACGTGAGGGCGTGCTGCTCGGCGATGCCGACGTCGTAGATGCGGTCGGGGTAGGCCTCGGCGAAGGGGGCGAGCCCGACCGGGTACAGCATCGCCGCGGTGATCGCGACGATGTCCGGGCGCTCGGCGCCGAGCCGGACGATCTCCTCGCTGAACACGTTCGTCCAGCTGTGCGGCTTGGGGGGCTCCTCGCCCGTGACGGGGTCGAACGGGCCGGGCCCGTGGAAGTTGTCCTCGTCGTGGTTCTCCGCGGGCGAGTAGCCCTGGCCCTTGCGGGTGAGGACGTGGACGATGACCGGCCCGCCGAAGCCCTTGGCCTTGCGCAGGGCGGCCTCCAGCGCCTCCAGGTCGTGGCCGTCGATCGGGCCGACGTACTTGAGGCCGAGGTCCTCGAACATCACCTGCGGCGCGAGGATGTCCTTGATGCCCTTCTTCATGCCGTGCAGGGCGTCGTAGAAGGGCGCGCCCACCACCGGGACCTTGGCCAGGTTCTCCTTGACGAACCCCAGCGCGTCCTCGTACTTCTGCGTCATCCGCAGCGACGACAGGTGGCTGGCGAGACCGCCGATGGTCGGCGAGTAGGAGCGGCCGTTGTCGTTGACCACCATGATCAGCGGGAGGTCCTTGCGGGCCGCGATGTTGTTGAGCGCCTCCCAGGCCATGCCGCCCGTCAGCGCGCCGTCGCCGATGACCGCGACGGCCGTGCGGCCGGTCTCGCCGCGCAGCGTGAACGCCTTGGCGAGGCCGTCGGCGTAGGACAGGGCGGTGGAGGCGTGCGAGTTCTCGATCACGTCGTGCTCGGACTCGGCCTGGCTCGGATATCCCGACAGGCCGCCCTCCTGGCGCAGCGTGCCGAAGTCGCCGGCCCGGCCGGTGAGCATCTTGTGCACGTACGACTGGTGTCCGGTGTCGAAGAGGATGGGGTCGCGCGGCGACTCGAAGACCCGGTGCAGGGCGATGGTGAGCTCGACGACGCCGAGGTTGGGGCCGAGGTGGCCGCCCGTCTTGGCGACGGACGAGACCAGCAGTTCGCGGATCTCCGCGGCGAGCCGCGGAAGGTCGCCGGCGTCCATCCGCCTGACGTCCTGCGGACCCTTCACCGTGTCCAGAATCCCCACGAAACATCCTTCCCGCTCGCCGTCGAACAGGCTGAGTCTAGTTCGAGAACATCGTGACGCTTCCCTGGGCAGCACCGAGGCGTCACACTATTTGAAGCAGGATCGATATATTTCCGCTTTACCAGGACTTGACCTTTACCCTACGCTCCTGACTCCATGCGGAAATCCCTTATCGCGCTGCTCATGGGGCTGATCGTAAGCCTTCTCCTTTCCGGTACGGCCGTCGCCTCCACTTCTGCACGACCTGTACCCACCGGCAAGGCCGCGCTGACCAAGAACCCGATCTATACGACGGGCGAGTTCGACTTCACCGAGTGCAAGGAGCTGAACCGCCAGCCCGACGACGTCGACTCGTACAAGATCTATCTCGACCACCTGATGGACTGCCTGAACCTCTCCTGGGGTGAGGAGTTCGCGCAGGCGAAGCTGCCGTTCAGCAAGCCCAAGGTCCGGTTCATCACCGGGGCCGCGCGTACGGGCTGCGGCCGGTACCCGGCGGGTTACGCGGCCGGCATGTACTGCCAGGTGGACAAGACGATGTGGGTCCTCATCGACAAGCACCAGCTCAAGGACCCGTCCGAGTTCGAGCTGTTCACAGTGATCGCGCACGAGTACGGGCATTACATCCAGGACCGGGCCGGCATCCTGCCCGCGGCGGACCGGGCGACGCGCAGGGCGAGCAAGGCCGCGGCCTACGCCATGAGCCGGCGCATCGAACTGCAGGCGGCGTGCTTCTCCGGCGCATTCATCGGCAGCGTGTGGCACTCGCTGGGCCGGGACCAGTTCGACTGGGACGACCTGCTGGAGCGCACGCTCGGCGACGCGCTGCACGGGAAGGCCAAGAACATCCGCTACTGGCTCAAGCGCGGCTGGAACGGTAACGGGCCGGGCGTGTGCAACACCTTCTCCGCGCCCGCGTCGAAGGTCGCCTGACCTGGGGCGACGTACGGCCGACCGCTCCGGCCGGCCGTACCGGTCGCGTCACAAAACGCCGAAAGAATCATGATTATGGTCATGTAGCGGCAGTCTGGTGCAATAGGCTCACGTGACCATGCGAATCCCCCTTATCGCAGTGGTCCCAGGACTGCTCGCCGGTTCGATGGTCATCGGCGCGGCACCCGCCTCGGCCACGACCGATACGACCAAGAGCGCGACATCGGCGCCCTCGGTCATGACCAGCAACAAGCTCTACCGCTCCGGCATGGCGAAGGCAGTGGCCTGCGCCCCCACGGAACCCCGTAAGGGCAGCGCCGCCTCGATCAAGCGCTACCTGCAGTACGTCGCGAAGTGCAACGACATTCTGTGGACCCGCCAGTTCAAGGCGGTCGGCTGGCAGTTCAGCCGGCCCCGCGTCGTGATCATGACCACCGGGACGAAGTCGCCGTGCGGCACGCTCACGAGCTGGTCCCCCGCGCACTACTGCCCCGACTCCCGGACGATCTACTTCCGCCTGCTCAAGTCGCAGATCAAGGACCCGTTCCCGCTCGTCCTGGCCAAGACCATGGCGCACGAGTACGGCCACCACGTGCAGCAGCGCAGCGGGATCATCACCACCTACTGGAGCGACTACAACCGGACGCGGAACCGCACCGCCCGGAACCTGATGAGCCACCGCCTGGAGCAGCAGGCGGAGTGCTTCTCCGGCGTCTTCCTCCGCGCCGCCGAGGACTACCTGCCGGTGGATCAGCGCGAGTACGACTACGTGGTGGACTGGGCCTCCAAGAACGCCACGGACAGCGCGCACGGCAAGGGCCGCAACCAGGCGTACTGGCTGGAGCGCGGCTTCGACTCCGCCTCGCCCGGCGCCTGCAACACCTGGGCGGCGCCGAACGCGCGGGTCGCCTGACCCACGGCCTCAGGCGAGGCGCGACAGGACTTCCAGGGGGTCGGCGAGCACCTGGGCGAAAGCCAGCTCGGCGGCCCCCACCACCGTCGCGTCGTCGCCCAGCGCCGAGATGCGCAGCCGCAGGTCCTCGCGCGACGCGACCAGCGTCGAGGTGTTGATCCGGCTCCGGACCTGGGCGGCCGCGCCGAGATAGAGCTCCCTCAGCACTCCCCCGAAGATGACCATCTCCGGGTTGAAGATATTGACCAGGTTGGCCACGCCGAGACCGAGCCAGTCGCCGACCCGGTGCAGGGCGTCCTGCGCCCGCACGTCGCCCCGGCCCGCCGCGTCGACGACCGCGCGCACGGCCTCCCTGCCGGTGAGCTCGGTGCTGTGACCGGCCAGCTCCATGAGCGCGCGTTCCCCGACCTCGGCCTCCAGGCAGCCGCGGGAGCCGCAGGCACAGGGGCGTCCCCCGGGGTTGACGACCATGTGGCCGACCTCGCCGCCGTAGCCGGCCAGGCCCCCGAGGAGCTGGCCGTTCACCACGATGCCGCCGCCGATGCCCACGTCGCCGTGCAGATAGATCAGGTCCCGGCAGCCGATCCCGACGCCCCGCGACTGCTCGGCGATCGCGCCCACGTTGCCGTCGTTGCCGACCGTGACCGGCAGGCCCAGGGCCAGCCTCTTCGACAGTTCCTCGCCGAACGGCGCGTCCTTGAACCCGATGTTGGGACCGAACCTGACGACGCCGTCCGTCCGGCCGACCGAGCCGCAGATCGCCGCCGCGGCGCCGACGCAGACCGTGTCCGGGCGGGTCTTGCGGTGCATCTGCCGCGCGAAGCCCGCCAGCGCGGCGACAACCTCGGGCATCTCGAAGCCGCCGCGCGGCCGCACCGTCTCGCGGCGGTCGAGGATCACGCCGCCGATGCCGACCCGGGCGGCGACCAGCCGGTCGACGCCCACGTCGAAGGCGAGGACGTACACCCGGGCGGACTCGGGCCGCACGACCAGTGAGGGCCGTCCGGCCCGGCCGGTCTCCCGCGGCAGCTCCTCGCGCACCAGTCCCGCCGCCGTCAGGTCCGCGGTGAGCGCCATGATGGTGCTGCGGTTCAATCCCATGCGGCCCGCCAGCTCGGCCCTGGACGTCGGCCCGCTCAGGTGCACGTGGCGGAGCAGGGTGCCCAGGTTGTGCCTGCGGATCTCCTCCTGTGAGGGACCTGCGCGCATCATCCGTCCGGACTTCGTCGGGGGTTCATGGTTCGGGGACCACGATAGCGGGGTCATCTCCTGCCGGTGGCCGCCGCCCTCTTGCGGGACAGGGCGTCCACACCCGCGGCGAGCAGCAGCACGCAGCCGGTGACCGCGTACTTGACGCCCGATGTGTAGCCCATCAGGCCCATGCCGTTCTCGATCACCGCCACCACGGCGCCGCCCAGGAGCGCGTCCAGTGCCCGGCCCTTGCCGCCGAAGAGGCTGGTGCCGCCGATCACCGCGGCGCCCACGGCGAACAGCAGCACGTTGCTGCCACCCGTGTTCGGGTCGACCGAGTTGGCCCGAGAGGCCGCGATGATGCCGCCGATCGACGCCATGAACGAGCAGACGACGAACGCCGAGATGCGGATCCGGTCCACGTCGATGCCGGCGCGGCGCGCCGCCTCCGCGTTGCCGCCCACCGCGTAGATGTGCCTGCCGTACGCCGTGCGCTGCAGCACGAACGTCAGCACGACGAGCAGGACGACGATCACCGGCACCACGATGGGCACGCCCTTGAGCGAGACGATGACGGCGTTGCGGCTGCGCTCAAGGTTGAGCAGGAAGACGGCGACGCCCGAGATCACCGCGAGCGTTCCCACCCGGAAGGCGATCAGCGACATCGGGACGGCGGGCAGTCCCCTCGCCGTCCGCCTGCGGGCCTGCACGACCTGGAGCGCGGCGTAGGCCAGCACCCCGGCCGCCACGCACACCCACCCGAGCGCGGGTGCCATGTTCTTGTTGGCGATCGCCAGGATGGTCTGGTCCCGGATCGAGATGTTGGTGCCCTCCTTGAGCAGCAGCAGGACGACGCCCTGGAAGGCCAGGAACGCGGCCAGCGTGACCACGAAGGAGGGGATGCCGAGCTTGGCCACCAGTGTGCCGATCACGAGGCCGATGGCCGCGCCGGTCGCCATCGCGGCGAGCACGGCCGCGTACCAGGGCCAGCCCTCGTTGGTGAGCAGCACCCCGAGGACCGCCGCGCAGACGCCGCTGGCGAAGCCCGCCGACAGGTCGATCTCGCCGAGCAGCAGCACGAAGATCAGGCCCATCGCGATGACCGCGACCGCCGCGCCCTGGGTGAACAGGTTGGCGAAGTTGATGGGCGACAGGAACGCCGGGCGCAGGATGGAGAAGACCGCGCAGAGCACGACCAGCCCGGTCACCGCCGGCAGCGCGCCGAGTTCTCCGCCCCGGACCCGCTCCACGTAGTCGCGGACGTGCGGCGCGAGGGCCGGAGCGCCGGCGGCGCCCTTCTCCGGAACCATGGTGGTCGTCATGACGTAGCTCCGTTGCCGTTCTGCAGGCCGAGCTCGCCGCTGCGTCCGGCCGTGATGAGCTCCACGACCTGGGAGTGCGTGACCTCGGAGGTCTTCACCTGGGCGGCCATCCGGCCGAGGTAGAGCGCCGCGACCCGGTCGGACACGGCGAAGACGTCGTTCATGTTGTGCGAGATGAGCACCACGGCGAGCCCCCGGTCGGCGAGGCGGCGCACCAGATCGAGGACCTGCGCCGTCTGGGCGACGCCGAGGGCGGCGGTCGGCTCGTCGAGGATGACGACCTTGCTGTTCCACAGGACGGCCTTGGCGATCGCGACGGTCTGCCGCTGGCCTCCCGAGAGGCTGGACACCCGCTGACGGAGCGACGTCACCGTGCGGACCGCGAGGCCGTCCAGGGTCCTGGCCGCCAGCTCCTCCATCGTGGCCTCGTCCAGGATCAGGCCGCTCCTGCGTTCCCGCCCGAGGAACATGTTCTGCACGATGTCGAGGTTGTCGCACAGCGCGAGGTCCTGGTAGACGATCTCGACGCCCAGGCCGGCCGCGTCCCTGGGCCCGCTGACCTGGACCTTCTCGCCTTCGAAGAAGTACTCGCCGGAGTCGATCGGATAGATGCCGCCGATGCACTTCACCAGCGTGGACTTGCCCGCCCCGTTGTCGCCGACGAGCGCGGTCACCTCGCCGGGGAACACCGAGAAGGCGACGTCGTGAAGGACCTGCACGGGACCGAAGCTCTTGTGGATCCCGCGCAGTTCCAGGACAGGTGCCTGGGACACGATGGACTACTCCGTTGTTCGGGGGCCGGCACCGCTCGCGGGCCGGGCGCGGGGCGCGCCGCGCGGCGCGTCCCGCGCCCGGCCGACGGAGCGCGAGCCGTACGCGGCCGGGGGGAAGGGGATCAGCTGACTCCGGCCTCGGCGCACTTGTCGGCGAAGTCGCCGGTGCACAGCTCGTCCTTGCTGACGTATCCGTCGGCCACGACGTCCTTGACGTTGTCGAAGTAGATGGCCTTCGGGGTGAGCAGGACCGCGGCGACGTCCTTGCCGGTCTCGGTGTCCTTGACGCTGCCGTTCGCAGCCGGCTTCTGGCCCTGGGCGAGGGCGATCGCGAGCCCCGCGGTGGCGTCCGCCTCCTGCTTGACGGCCTTGTAGACCGTCATGCACTGGTCGCCGGCGAGGATGTTCTGCAGGCCCTGGACGGTGGCGTCCTGGCCGGTGACCGGCACCTTGCCGTTGAGCTTGTTCTTCTTCAGCACGGAGATGGCGGCGTTGCCGAGGCCGTCGTTGGCCGCGAGGACGCCGGCGATCTTGGGCGTGCTGGTCAGCATCTGCTCGAAGATGGTGCCGGCCTGGGTGTTGTCCCAGTCGGGCACCGACTGGTCGGGGCCCTTGACGTACTCGCCGGCGTCGTACTTGGGCTTGAGCACGCCGTCGTAGCCCTCCTTGAACAGCGTGGCGTTGTTGTCGGTGGGCGAGCCGTTCAGTTCGGCGATGATCGGCTTGTCGGCCTTCTTGTCGGTCAGGCACTTGGCCAGGCCCTCGCCCTGGAGCTTGCCGACGGCGGTGTTGTCGAAGCTCACGTAGTAGTCGGCGTTGCCTCCCAGCGTGAGGCGGTCGTAGTCGATGGTGGCCACCCCCTGCGACTTCGCCTTGTCGAGGACGGCCTTGCCGGTGCCGCTGTCCAGGTTGACGATCGCCAGGACGTTCACACCGCCGGTGATCATCTGCTCGGCGATGGTCTGGAACGAGTTCTTGTCCCCCTGCGCGTTCTGGATCTCGTAGGCGACGCCCGCGGCTTTGAACGCCTCTTCGAGGTACTTGCGGTCGGCGGTCTCCCACCGGGCCGAGGACTTGCTGTCGGGGAGGATGACGCCGATCTTGCCGCTCGGGGCCGACGACGCGGAGGGAGTGTCGCCGGCCTGCGCCGTGGTGGTGTCACCGCTCTCGCCCCCGCAGGCGGTGAGACCGAGGGAAAGCGCCGCGCCAGCGGCGGCGATGCTGAGGATCCCCTTGCGCATACTGCCTGGGTCCTTTCTCTGACACTGGGGGTCTGGACGTGGCCGAGCTCTGCGCCGGTCCGGTACGGCACCTCCGGGTCACGGTGGTCACCGCATCGGTGAATGTTGTTTGGCACAACGTAATCCAGGGCCAATGCTGTTGAAAGACACAGGAAGGTAACGTTTGTTGTCCGCAGTAACAATCAAGAAATGTACGGTCAACCGGCCTGGCCGGCCAGGCTCTGCACGATGAGTGCGCCCGCCGACACGGCCGCCACGGCGAGGACGGCGGCGCGGGTCCGCCCGCCGTCGAGGTAACGCCGCAGCGGTCGCGAGACGAGGAATCCCACGATCAGGAACGGGATCAGCGAGAGCCCGGCCACGACGGCCCGCTCGGGCAGCTTGCCGACCACACGCAGGACGACCAGGGACTGGGCGGCGCTCAAGAAGAAGAACATGGCGAGGGTGGCCCGGATCTGCGGCCCCTTGGCGTTCTGGTAGACCAGGGCCATCGGCGGGCCGCCGATGCCGGTGGCGGTGCCGGTGATCCCCGAGCAGAAGCCCGCGCCGACCAGGGTCGCCGCGTTGCGCGGGACACTGACCGTCCGCGCGCTGAGCAGGATCGCGACCACGACCATCACCCCGACGAGCACGCCCAGGGTCCCGGCGCTGACGTGCACGACCACCAGCGCGCCCACGAGCGTGCCGGGCAGGCGGCCGAGTACGCCGAACCCGAGACCGCGCCAGTCCACCCTGCGCCACTCGGTGGCCAGCGTGAACAGCGGAAGCGTGGCGTTGACCACCTGGACGGCCCCGGGCATGGCCGACGGGTCGATCAGTGTCAGCAGCGGCGCGGCGACCAGGCCCAGACCGAAACCCACACCGCCCTGAACGATCGCCCCGACGCAGACCGCCAGGCCCGCGACGAGCAGGAGATGAACATCGTGATCCATGCCAGCCGAGGCTAACCACCGTCCGAAACCCGGTTTCACCCGCCATACCGCCGCCGCCATAGCTGACATACCCGGACAATCACTGACAGTAATCGAATCCTCTTGCGAGAGTAATCGGACGGTCACTAAAATCGACCTTGAGACGGAGTCGTAGACCGTTATGTAGATGTCGTCGTAGCCTCTTGAGTATGAGCACCGAGCCCAAGACGACGACGATCCGGGTCAGCTTCGCCACGCGCGACAAGATCGCAAAACTCGCCGAACAGGAAGGAAAGTCAATGACGGCAGTGATTGACGACGCCATCAAAGAACAGGAGAGGAAACTCCGCTGGCAGCGGGTCGCGGAGCAGATGGAACGAACCAGACGGGAAGACCCCGAAAGCTGGGCCGAGTATCTCGCCGAGCAAGAACTATGGCTCGGTGGCCCTTCTCCGACGCGACGGATAGCCCCCGAGTGGGAGGGCGTGATCACACTCCCGGAGGATGGCCGTGCGGATCACGCAGGGTGACATCTGGTGGGCCGATCTCGGTGAGCCCGCGGGCCGGGAACAGGGATACGTCCGTCCCGCGCTCGTCATCAGCAACGATCGCACGATCAGAACCGTCTGGGATCCGGTGCTCGCCGTTCCCCTGACCACGCGGTTCCGGGGTTGGGAGACGCACATCGAGATAGAGCCGGAAGGAACCGGTCTGCCGAAGTCCAGTTGGGCGATGGTTGAGCAGGTGCGAGCGATCTCGCCCACGCGATTCGGGTCAAGGATCGGCGGTGTCTCCCTTGACGTGGTGTCGGAGATCGCCGAGTGGGTTCGCGAGATGCTCTAGAAAACACCGGAGCCGTCCGGGGAGGGAGGGTGTCCCTGCCCGGACGGCTCCGCGGCCTGTTCGAGGTTCACGGCCTCGGTGCGTGCCCGGCGGAGATGGCCTGGGGGCACGCCCCGGCCGCCGAGAAGGCGGCCGGGATCCGCGTCCGGCAGCTCAGCTCTTGGCGAGCAGCGAACGCAGGACGTACTGCATGATCCCGCCGTGGCGGTAGTAGTCCGCCTCGCCCGGGGTGTCGATCCGCACGACGGCCTGGAACTCGACGTCCCCGGCGCGCACGGTCACGGTGGCGGGCGTGGTGCCCGTGTTCAGCTCCTCGACTCCGACGATGTCGAAGGTCTCCTCGCCGGTCAGGCCCAGGGATGCCGCATTCTGCCCCTCCGGGAACTGCAGCGGCAGCACGCCCATGCCGATGAGGTTGGAGCGGTGGATGCGCTCGTACGACTCGGCGATGACGGCGCGGACGCCGAGCAGCGCGGTGCCCTTGGCGGCCCAGTCGCGGGACGAGCCGGAGCCGTACTCCTTGCCGGCCAGGACCACCAGCGGGATGCCCGCGGCCTGGTAGTTCTGCGAGGCGTCGTAGATGAACGACTGCTCGCCGCCCTTGGTGAAGTCGCGGGTGTAGCCGCCCTCCACACCCTTCAGCAGCAGGTTCTTCAGCCGGATGTTGGCGAAGGTGCCGCGGATCATCACCTCGTGGTTGCCCCGGCGGGAGCCGTACGAGTTGAAGTCCTTGACCGCGACGCCGTTCTCGCGCAGGTACTGCCCGGCGGGCGAGTCGGCCTTGATCGAGCCGGCCGGCGAGATGTGGTCGGTGGTGACCGAGTCGCCGAGCAGGGCCAGCACCCGGGCGCCGGAGATGTCCGTCACCGGCTCGGGCGAGGCGGGCATCCCCTCGAAGTACGGCGCCTTGCGCACGTACGTCGAGGCCGGGTCCCACTCGAAGGTGTCACCGGTCGGGATGGGCAGCGACTGCCAGTTCTCGTCGCCCTTGAACACGTCGGCGTAGTCGTGCAGGAACATCTCCTGGCCGATGGACTCGGCGACGACCGTGGAGACGTCCTCGGGCGAGGGCCAGATGTCCTTGAGGAACACCGGCTGACCGTCGGCGCCGACGCCGAGCGGCTCGTTGTTGAGGTCGATGTCCATCGTGCCGGCCAGCGCGTACGCGACCACGAGCGGCGGGGACGCCAGGTAGTTCATCTTGACGTCCGGGTTGATCCGGCCCTCGAAGTTGCGGTTGCCGGACAGCACCGCGGTCACCGCGAGGTCGGAGCTCTGCACGGCGGCCGAGATCTCCTCCGGCAGCGGGCCGGAGTTGCCGATGCAGGTGGTGCAGCCGTAGCCGACGAGGTTGAAGCCGAGCTTGTCGAGGTACGGCTGGAGGCCGGAACGCTCGAAGTAGCCGGTGACGACCTGGGAGCCGGGCGCGAGCGACGTCTTCACCCACGGCTTGCGGGTCAGGCCCTTGTCCACGGCGTTCTTGGCGAGCAGGGCCGCGCCGAGCATGACGTACGGGTTCGAGGTGTTCGTGCAGGAGGTGATCGCGGCGATCACGACCGCGCCGTGGTCGACCTCGAACGAGGTGCCGTCGGCCAGCGTGACCGGGGTCGGCCGGTTCGGACGGCCGCCGTTGAGCCGGGCGGCGTGCGGAGCGTCGCCCGCGCCACCGTGCGAGATCGCCGGGGAGTCCGACGCCGGGAACGACTCGGCGGACGCCTCGTCGGCCGGGCCCTGGATGCTGTCGCCGGGCACGTAGTCGCGCACGGCGGCCCGCCAGGCCTCCTTGGCCGAGGCCAGGGCGATGCGGTCCTGCGGACGCTTCGGACCGGCGATCGACGGGACGACGGTGGACAGGTCCAGCTCGATGTACTCGGAGAAGACCGGCTCCGGAGCGGACGGGTCCAGCCAGAGGCCCTGCTCCTTGGCGTACGCCTCGACGAGGGCGACCTGCTCGGCCGAGCGGCCGGTGAGCGTGAGGTAGCCGATCGTCTCGCCGTCGATCGGGAAGATCGCGCAGGTGGAGCCGAACTCGGGGCTCATGTTGCCGATGGTGGCGCGGTTGGCCAGCGGAACGCTGGAGACGCCCTCGCCGTAGAACTCGACGAACTTGCCGACGACGCCGTGCTTGCGCAGCATCTCGGTGATCGTGAGGACGAGGTCGGTGGCGGTGGCGCCGGCCGGGAGCTTGCCGGTCAGCTTGAAGCCGACGACGCGCGGGATCAGCATCGAGATCGGCTGGCCGAGCATGGCGGCCTCGGCCTCGATGCCGCCGACGCCCCAGCCCAGGACGCCGATGCCGTTCTCCATGGTGGTGTGCGAGTCGGTGCCGACGCAGGTGTCGGGGTAGGCCTTGCCGTCCCTGATCATCACGACGCGGGCGAGGTGCTCGATGTTCACCTGGTGGACGATGCCGGTGCCCGGCGGGACCACCTTGAACTCGTCGAACGCGGTCTGGCCCCAGCGCAGGAACTGGTAGCGCTCGTGATTGCGCTCGTACTCGCGCTGGACGTTCCGGGCGAAGGAGTCCGGGTGGCCGAAGTAGTCGACGATGACGGAGTGGTCGATGACCATCTCGGCGGGGGCGAGCGGGTTGATCCGCGCCGGGTCGCCGCCGAGGTCGCGTACGGCCTCGCGCATGGTGGCGAGGTCGACGACGCAGGGCACGCCGGTGAAGTCCTGCATGATCACACGGGCCGGGGTGAACTGGATCTCGACGCTCGGCGCGGCGTTCGGGTCCCAGCTCGCCAGGGCACGGATGTGGTCGGCGGTGATGTTCGCGCCGTCCTCCGTGCGGAGCAGGTTCTCCAGCAAAATCTTCAGACTGTACGGGAGGCGCGCCGACCCCTCGACGGCGTCCAGCCGGTAGATCTCGTAGGACGCGTCACCGACGCGCAACGTGTCGCGGCTGCCGAAGCTGTTCTCGGACACGACGTTTCGCCTCCCCAGGTTACGGGCCGTCAAAGTTCGCTTTCGCATCCTCCCGCACCCACGGAACACGTCCGACAGTTAGGTTCACCTAACCGGTTTGGGAGTCTCTCGATATCAAGATATCTCGGTAGATATCTTGATATCAAATTAAGTCCCCCGATCGCCCCCGGAAGCTCCGGCCCGGGAGCGTACGAGGCGGGAACCGGCGAGGCGCGTCAGCCGACGGGGAGCCGGAATCGGTGCACGGTGCCGTACCTCTGACCGGTGGCCAGCCGCACCTCTCCGCTCTTCTGGCCGTACACGATCGACCATTGCGTGTGGCCCTGCCGGACGTCGGCGAGCAGATCCATGGCCCGGCCGTCCGACACCTTGCCTCCGCTGCTCTCCAGGGCCTCGCTCAGCGTCCGGTAGCGCTGATCGGCCCGGCGGCTCTCCTCCGTGGACGTCGCCAGGGTGAAGTTCGTCATGGCCTGCCACGGGCCCTCGCCGCGCCGTACCACCATCTCGCCGCCGGTGAACTCGACGACCGCCGACCGCCCCTGAGCGTCGGCGAACATGTAATGCAGCGGCGGGCTGTCGCTGAAGTCGACGTTGTACCGGCCGAAGACGGCGATCGCCTCGTCCACGGTCGCCGCCTGGTCGAGCACGAGGCGCTGGACGCGCAGGCTGCCGACGGTGCGACGCTTGGCGTCGAACGTCGGCTTCGCCTCGGGCACGGTCGCCATGCCCACGACCAGCCCCTTGGCGTTCATCCCGTCGAACGGCAGCAGCGGGGCACCGAGCAGGGCCCGCCGCCCGGCGTCGGTGGTGAAGTCGGCGTCCGACCTCAGCCCGAGGTACGACACGTCCACCATGGAGACCGAGGCGTACCCGTCCGGCGGCGAGGCGAACAGCAGCAGCGCGGGCTGGTGGTCGAAGTCGAAGTTCCGGCCGAACACCGGCGCCGCCGGGTCGCCGTGCGCGGCGAACAGCGAGCAGCCGAACGTGTCCGGTGTCAGCGTGGGCGCGACCGTCGCCAGGCGGTCGTATCCGCCCTGGTAGGTCATCGTCCACAAGGGGTGGTCGTCCACCTTGCGCAGACTCGCCAGCGTGGCGGCCTGCTCGCGGGACAGGTCCTCCCGCCCCGGGGACGCTCCGTTCATGCTCCTCCCAACTCCCGACGGTGACGGGGCGCCGCCGTCGGCCGCGAGCGACGGCGCGGCCCGCCCGGCGGGAGAGGCCGGAGGAGCGCCTCCGGTCCCGCAGGCGGCGAGCGCCGCGACGGCGAGCACGAGCGTGACCGTGGTCCGGGAGGCGTTGCCCATGCCGCCATGATCTCCCGCCGCGCGCCGATTGTGTGGGCGGATCATCCGGTTTTTCGGGGAGATCCAGGAGTTCGCACGGACGAACGCTCGCCGGGGAAGGTCAGGCCGGCATGAGCCGCAGGCAGAGCAGGGCGACGACGGCCAGCGAGAGCGCGGGCGCGAGCACCTTCTGCTCGAACGCCTTCCCCGTCTTGAATCCGATCTTGTACGGCAGGACCCACCGGCCCTTGATCGGCCACAGCACGGGACAGCCGTGCTCGGTCAGGCAGTCGCCGCAGACGTGGGTCAGGCAGCCGATGCCGATGGCCAGCCCGAGCCAGGCGTAGCCCACGCCGAGCAGATGGAAGGTGGCGAAGACCCCGGCGGTGAGGAAGACGTTGACCACCGCGGACGTGAGCGTCTTCCCCGGCACGCCGATGCCGATGGCGCGCAGCGCCAGACCGATCATGAGGACGACGATGACGTCGCGCCCGATCGGATAGTTCTCGGCCAGGAAGTACGTTCCGAGGCCCATCGCGATGGCGAACAGCAACGAGTGCGTGGCATGCCGGTGCCCGCCGCTGATGAAGTTGACCCCCTTGCTCAGCCAGTACGTGACCGGCCCGAAGGTCTGGGCGATCGTGGCGCTGGGATGGTCGAGATCCGGCAACATGGCGGCGCCCGCGCAGACCAGCGATCCGGCGATCAGCTCCGTGGGGCTGAGCATGTTGGCGGTCACGGAGGCGAGTTCCGGCGCGACGACGGCCGGGAGCGCGGCCAGGCCGGGCGCGACCCCGAGCCACACGACCGCCCCGCTCAGTGAGTGCGAGTGTCCCATCATGTCCAGATCACGCCGGGTAATGCTACGGGAAAGGACCGACAAAATCGATCTTTACCGCGCGTGGCGCGTTCCATGAGCGGAGCGACGGGACAGGTCACGCTCTCCGCTCCCCCGCCGCGCACCTCGGGACACCCGAGATCGGCCGCGGCCGGTCAGGACGGGGAGAAAACGAAGACGGGATCGTTCCGCTCCAAGAGCACCCCCCAGCCCTCTCAGAGCAGAACAATCCCGTCTATGGGTGACAACGCTTTGGTCTCGGGACGTGTTCCCGCGTTTTGCACCGATTTCTTGTGATCTAGGTCACGACCCCGCTGACCTGGCAAGTTCCGCCGTGGTGACGGTCCGCAGGAACGGAATCGGCAGCATCACCACCATCACGGCGAACAGCGCGAACGCCGTCCGGATCCCGAAGATCTCGGCGAGCAGCCCGCCGAGGCCCGCGCCGACCGGGAGCGTTCCCCAGCCGAGCAGCCGGGAGGCGGCGCCGTACCGTCCGAGGAGCCGGTCGGGAACGAGCGCCTGCGCGATCGTGCGGGAGTTGACCGTCCAGAGCGTGCCGCCCATGCCTCCGGCGAAGGCCGCGGCCGCCACCGCCCAGGCCGTCGGGAAGATCGCGGGCACGCCCATCATGAGGAACGTTCCCACGAGGTCGGCGAAGAGCGCCCACCTGACGCCCAGAAGCCGGTTGATCACGGTGACCAACCCCGCCCCCGCCAGCCCGCCCAGTCCGATCGCACTGATCAGGAATCCGTACCCGGCGGCGTCCGTTTCCAGCACCGAGGCGGCGTAGGACGGCAGCAGCGCCAGCCACGCGCTCCATGAGGCGGCGAGCACGGCGATCGTCAACGTGAGGGTGCGCAGCAGGCGATGCCGCCACACGAAGCCGAGCCCCTCCCGGATATCCGCGATCACACCGCCCGCCCCGGCGCCGTCGCCGGCCCGCCCCGGCGAGGCGGGGACGGGGCGGAACCGGCCGGCCAGCATGGCGATGAGCACGGCGCCCACGACGAACGCCGCCGCGACGGAGCCCAGCGCGACGGCCGCGCCCAGCCCCACGAGGAGCCCGCCGACCGCGGGGCCGCAGAACTCGTTGGCCACCGTCTCGGCCCCGGCGATCCAGGCGTTCGTCCGTGCCCGCCGCTCCGGCGGGACGGCGGCGGGCACGAGGGCGCCGCCGGCGGTGTTGGCGACGACCTCGGCGAGCCCGACGACCAGCCCGCACGCGTACAGGACGGGCAGGGAGCACGCCTGCGCCGCGACGGCGGCGAGCAGGCCCGCGACGGCCGCCAGCCGGACGAGGTCGGCCCCGATGACGAGTACGCGCCGGTCCGCGCGGTCGGCGAGCACCCCCACCGGCAGCGAGACGACCAGCCACGGAAGCGTGAGCGTGAGGCCGACCAGCGCGACCTGGCCCGGCGAGCCGCCCAGCCCCACGGCGAGCAGCGGCAACACGATCTTCAGAACCCCATCGGCCAGGTTGGTCATCGCGGTGAACGCGACGAGCACGACCTCGTTCCTGCGGGCCCGGGACGGTCCGTCCGGCGCGGCGACCGGCTCCGGCGCCTCGGAGTGCGTCCGGTTCCCCGTCTCAGATGCCTCGACTTCGTCCGTACCGGTGACGACAGCGCCCTCGCCGCCGGCGACGGTACGTGCGACATCCTCGACCATCAACACCGCCAAACGTATTTAGGTGGTGTCAGCATAGCGGCCTCGCCTCATCGGGTCGATCCGTCCCGCGCAATCTGGGACCGGTCTGTCGCATTTGCGGGATTGCTCCAGTAATGTTCTCGATATATCGTTGAAGCATCGAGAACGATCGAAGGACTGTCAGGAGACGAACGTGAACCACGCGTATGCCATGAGAGGGCCATGGGCCCTCCACCACATGGGCCACGGGATGCGGGAGGCCGTCCGCGAGGCCATGTGCCGCGGCGCCGCGGCCTGGAACCCCGGCCACCACGGCGGAGCGCCGCACGGCCCCGGCCCGCACGACGAGGGCGGGTCGCACGAGCGCCGGCACCGCGGAGGACCGTGGGGACGCGGCCCCTTCGGCGGCGGCTTCGGCCCCGGCGGCCCCTTCGGCGGCCCGGGCTTCCCGTTCGGCGGGCGCGGCTTCGGCCGGGGCCGCAAGGCCAAGCGCGGCGACGTCCGCGCCGCGATCCTCGCCCTGCTCGCGGAGGAGCCCCGCAACGGGTACCAGATCATCCAGGAGATCGCCCAGCGCAGCCAGGGCGGATGGAAGCCCAGCCCGGGCGCGGTCTACCCGGCGCTTCAGCAGCTCACCGACGAGGGCCTGGTCCTCTCCGACGAGACGGAGGGGCGCAAGACCTTCCGCCTGACCGAGGCCGGGCAGACCTACGTCGCCGAGCACCGGGACGAGGTCCGCGCTCCCTGGGAGGAGATGACGCCGGACATCGGGGAGAACGTGCACGAGCTGTTCGACCTGTCCCGCCAGGCCGCGTCCGCGCTGTTCCAGATCGCGCACAGCGGCAGCGAGAGCCAGGTCAGCAAGGCCAGGCAGGTGCTCGTCGAGACCCGCCGCAAGCTCTACCACATCCTGGCCGACGGCGACACCGAGGACGAGTGACGCGCGGTGTCCCCTTCCTCCCATGACCGCATCGCGGGTTTCCCCCACGACGAGGTGAGGTGATCGACATGTCTTTCTCCGAGCAGCCGTCCCCTTCGCGCCCGGAAGGGCCTTCGACGTCCCGGCCGGAGCCGGCGCCGCGTGACGGGCTCCGCATCGGGGACCGCGAGCGCGACGAGGTGACCCGGGCGTTGCACGACGCGTTCGCCCAGGGCCGCATCACCCGCGAGGAGCTGGACGAGCGCCTCGACGCCACGCTCGCCGCGAAGACCGAGGGCGACCTGCGCCGGGTGACCGCCGACCTGCCCGGCGGGTACGGCCGGGAGCCGGACGGCGTACAGGAGGGAGCCCCCTGGGCGCGGGGCCGACGGGGGCGCCCCGACGGGATGGGTCACCTTCCCTGGGCCGCCGACCAGCCGGAACACGGCCCGTGGGGCGCCAGGACAGGCCACCACCCCTGGACCGCGGGCGGCCTCGACCCGTGGGCGGCCCGCAGAGCCGGGCACAGGCCCGGCCCGTGGGGCCTCGGCCCCGCCCCGTGGAGCCGCCGCGCGGCCTACGCGCGACGCGGTCCGTACGGCATCCGCCGCGGCGGCCCGCCGCCGGTCGCCTTCCTGATCATCGCGGGCCTCGTCACCGCGGCACTGGTGTCCGGGGTGACCTGGCCGCTGTTCGCCGCGTTCAAGCTGCTCCTCTTCGGCTGGATCGCGATGGCCGTGCTCGGCCTCGCCCACCACCGCCGCTTCCACCGCCGTCACGGACACAGCGGCCGACCCTGACCCGATCAGGTCACTCGTCGTCGGCGTGTGCCAGGCCGGCCTCGTAGGCGACGATCGCGGCCTGGACGCGGTTGTTCAGACCGAGCCGGAGCAGGATCGCGCTGACGTGGGACTTGACGGTGCCCTCCGAGAGGAAGAGCGCACGGCCGATGTCCTGGTTGGACAGGCCTCGGCCGACGAGGGCGAGCACCTCGCGCTCGCGCGGCGTCAGCGTCTCCACGTGCCTGCGTGCGGTGTCCGCTCTGGAGAGCCGGCCGCCGCCCAGGCGTGCGATGACCTTCTGCGCGATCCTCGGCGACAGGTACGCCGCACCGTCGGCGACCGCCCGCACCCCGATGATCAGCTCGCGCGGGTCGGCGGCCTTGAGCAGGAAACCGGCGGCTCCCTCGGCGAGCGCCCGGGAGACGTACTCGTCCTCGTCGAACGTGGTCAGCACGATGATCGCGACGTCGGGTACGGCGGCGCGCAGCTCGGCGACGGCGGACAGGCCGTCGAGCCGGGGCATGCGGATGTCGAGCATCGCGATGTCGGGCCGGTGCGCGCGCACCAGCTCGACCGCCTCGCGCCCGTCCCCGGCCTCGGCGACCACCTCGATCTCCGGGTCCGTGGTCAGGATCGACCGCACTCCCACCCGGATCATGGGCTCGTCGTCGGCCAGCACCACCCGGATCACCGGCTCGCCTCGCTTTCTCCCTGGCCACTGGGAAACCGTGCCCTCACGGCGAACCCATCCTTATGCGGTCCGGCGCGCAGCGTGCCGCCGAGCAGCCGTACCCGCTCGCGCAGACCCGCCAGGCCGCTGCCGCCGCCGGACGGCCCCGGCTCGTCGCGAGCCGCGGAGTTGCGCACCGTGACCGCGACCGCCAGGGCGGACCGCTCGACGTGGACGAGCACGTCCGCGCCGGGCGCGTGCCGGGCGGCGTTGGTCAGCGACTCCTGCACCACCCGGTGGACGGCCCTGTCCACCAGGGGAGGCAGGGCCGCCCGCTCCCCGTCGTACCGGAACTCGACCGTCATCCCGGCGTCTCGCGCGCGATCCACCAGCGCCTCGACGGTCTCGTCCGGCGGCTCGGTCGGCGTCCGGCTCCCGGTCACGTCCCCGGGGGCGGCGCCGGGCTCCCGCAGCACCCCGACCGTACGGCGGAGCCGGTCGGCCGCGGTGACCGCGGACGCCCGCAGCTGCGCCACCGCCTCCCGGTTCGGCTCGGTCATGTCGGCGGCGAGTTCCAGCGCTCCGGCGCGCAGCGCGATCAGCGCCAGCTCGTGGCCGAGCGAGTCGTGCATGTCGGCGGCGATGCGGGCGCGTTCCCGGAGCCGGGCGCGTTCGGCGATCAACTCCTGCTCGCGTTCGAGCCGGGCGACCCGTTCCCGGCCCGCCAGCACCAGTTCGGCCTGCTGCCGCCGGAAGCGTCCGGCGAGCCACGGCAGCACCACGAAGAGGCCGAGGGCCATCAGTGCCCCGACGCCGTCCCAGAAATCCAGCACGACGAAGACCGCGCCGGGCGTCGCGGCGACGGCCGGCAGCAGCCAGTCACGCCGTTCGGGCAGGTGACGCCCATGGAGGTAGGCGGCGACGGCCAGCACCACGAACAGAAGCTGCCGCCACGCCGGGACGTCGTCGAGGTGCAGCCCGTTGACGACGCCGATCTCGGCGATCAACGCCAGGATCGCACGGTTTCTCACCGCGATGAGACTACCGATCGCGATTTGAGCAGTCTGACCAGCCGCGTCACGACGGTGACCGCGCCCGCTGCGGCAGCGACGGCGAACGTGATCGTCATGGGCGCGGCGGAGTAGGTGAGCTGCTCCCACGTGACGGTCCGGCCGTTCATCAGGAACGAGATCAGATCCGGGTACAGCGCGAACAGCGGCACCGGCAGCAGCGCCGGGACCAGGCGCAGCCCGACCCGCCAGGCGGGACTCCCCGTGCGCCGGCTCGCCCAGCGGCGCGACCGCAGCACGCCCAGCACGCCCAGCCCCGCCGCGCCCAGCGCGATCAGCCCCAGGACCAGTTCGGCCTGCTGCCGGCCGCCGCCCGGCACTTCCGGAGTCCCGCCCCGGCTCATCGCCACGAGCCCGGTCAGCACGTCGTAGACGTCGTCGTAGAGGCCGGCGCTGTTGGTCATGACGGCGAAGCCGTACCCCGTGTCCGGAGCGATCGCCTCCACGGCGGTGTACGTGAACAGGTTGCCCGAGTGCACGAGCAGGTCGGCGCCGTTCACCGTCTCCCGGCCCCAGCCCATGCCGTAGTCGCGTACGCCGGAGGAGGCGTGCATGGTCTTCAGGCTCTCCGGCTTCACCAGTTGTGCGCCGTCGCCGGTCTGGCTGATCAGCCACCTGCCCATGTCGGCCGCGTCGGTGACGACGCCGCCCGCGCCGCCGCCGTAGAGGAAGTCGCGCAGCTCCGACCGCGGTACCCAGGCCCCGAACAGCGAGTCGAACCCCTTGGACGGCGTGATCTCCTGATCGCCGACGGCGCTGCCGGTCATGCCGAGCGGCCCGAAGACGCGCTGCTTCATGTACTCGCCGAAGCTCATGCCGCCCGCGACCTCGACCAGCCGGGCGGCCACCTCGTAGTTGACGTTGCAGTACGCCCAGCGCGTGCCCGGGTCGGCGGCCAGGGCGCCGCTGCGCAGCGCGGCCACGTAGCCGGCGAGGGTCGTCGCGGACTCCGCCGCGCGGATGTCGACGGTGCTGTCGGAGATGCCCGAGGTCTGGTTCAGCAGGTGCCGCAGAGTGATGCCACCGGCTCGCGGGTCGGCCATGCGGAACTCGGGCAGTCGCCTCGCGACCGGCTCGTCCAGTGAGAGCCTGCCGTCGTCGACCAGGGTCATGACGGCCATGGCGGTGAACGACTTGCTGACCGAGGCGACGCGCATCGGGGTGTTCTCGGTGACGGGCTCGCCCGCCGAGTCGTGCCCGTACCCGGCAGCGTGCACGATCTTCCCGTCGTGGGTCACGACGACGGACATCCCGGGCAGAGCCGTCGATTCCATGGCCTCGGCGAGGTAGGCGTCGATGGCGGCTGAGGACGGCTCACCGCCGGCGGGCGCGACGGCCGAGGCCGAGGCGGATACGGCGAGGGGCAGGGTCAAGGGGGCCACAGCAAGGGACACAGCGAGGGACACGGCGAGGGGCACAGCCAGGCCGGTCCGCCGGGCAAAGGTGATGAGCTTCCGTTTCACAGAAGAAGACGCTAGAAATCGGCAGCCTCGGAAAGATCTGGCGATCCGCCACAACCACCCCTGACGAAAGTAGGATCCCGCGCCCCTGACGGCCCACCCTCCGGCCAGCCGCAGCGTAGCGATCAGACAGGTCGCGACTTCGAGGCGTAGTCGTCACAGGTCATATCTGGCCCCATGAGCCCGCGCGAATAGTCACATAGTTGATTATTCGCATATATGGGTACATCGCGTGCTACGTTCGGGGCATGTCGTTGCGCAACGCCGTCTTGGCCGTGCTCCTGGAGGGTGAGGCATCCGGGTACGACCTGGCCAAGAGCTTCGATGCGTCGGTGGCCAACTTCTGGATGGCCACCCCTCAGCAGCTCTACCGCGAGCTGGACAAGATGGCGGCCGACGGGCTGATCCAGGGCCGGGTCGTTCAGCAGGATCGCCGTCCCAACAAGCGGCTGTTCTCCCTGACCGAGGCCGGCCGCCGCGCCCTGCACGAGTTCACCGCGACGCCCCCACACCCCGGCGCGATCCGCGACGAGCTCATGGTGCAGGTCCAGGCGCTCGACGCGGGTGACGCCGAAGCCGTCAAGAACGCCCTCCGTGAACGCATGAGCTGGGCCGAAGCCAAGATCGCCCGCTTCGAACGCCTCCGCGCGCGCCTCCTGAACGGCCGCACCGAGGAGGAGCACCTCACGCAGGCCGACCGTATCGGCCCGTATCTGACCCTGCTGCGCGGCCTGGCGTTCGAACGCGAGAACGTCCGCTGGATCCGCCAGTCCCTGGCCATCCTCGATCAACGCACCAGCATCCCCGCGGAGTAGCCATGCCGTACCAGCGCTATGTCGCACTCGGCGACAGCCAGACCGAGGGTCTCAACGACGGCACCGAAGAGACCGGTTACCGGGGCTGGGCCGACCGGCTGGCCGAGATCCTCGCCACTCACCATCCGGACTTCCGGTACGCCAACCTCGCCGTCCGAGGCCGCCTCACCGCCCAGGTCAGAGCCGAACAAGCCGAGGCCGCGCTCGCTCTGAACCCCGACCTGATCAGTGTCATGGCGGGCATGAACGACCTGGTCCGCCCCGGCTTCGACGCCACCGCCGTGGCGGCCGACCTGGAGGCCATGCTGAAGGCGCTCACGGCCTCCGGCGCGACCGTGGTCACCTTCACCTTTCCCGACGTCGCCAAAATCGCGCCTCTGGTACGCCACCTTCGTCCCAAGGTCCTCGACTTCAACGACCGCATTCGCGTCATGGCCGAACGTCACGGCGCCACCCTGGTCGACACCTTCCACCACCCGATCGCCACAGATCCGCGTCTGTGGAGCAAGGACCGCATTCACGCGACCCCACTCGGTCACGCGCGCATAGCCGCGGCCGCCGCGCATGCTCTGAAGGTCCCCGGCGCCGGCCCGAGTTGGACCGATCCCCTCCCACCGCTCCCGACCATGCCGATCTGGCGGCGCGCAGCGGTCGAGCTCGCCTGGGTCGGCGCCTTCCTGGGTCCGTGGATCGTCCGCCGCCTCCGGGGCCGTTCCTCCGGCGACGGCCGTACCGCCAAGCGCCCCGAATTGCAGCCCTTCGGCAGCGCGAACATGGCGTGAGGATCGTCCGTTTCTCACCACCTCACCCCGCAGGGCTCCGAACCGGCCTCCCGCGCCCCGCGACGCGTCGCAGAACGTGTTGAGATCGGCTCGGTCACCGGAACGAGGCGGGCACCCACGGCGTAGAACATCGCGGTCCCCTGCGATGGCCATGCCGTGACCCGCTTCCGGGGATTGCTCCGAATGTGGTCGAACCGGGTGAAGGAGTGCGCCGCATGGAGGTCTTCCCGGACATCCCGCTGGAGGCATGGGCCGACAGCAAGGCGACGGTCCACAGATTCGCGCAGATGGTGGGCAAGGTACGGCTGGCCGCGAGCGTCCGCCGCAACCACTGGTGGAACGTGCCCTTCCACCTGACCGGGCGAGGCATCACCACGCGCCCGATGGGCGGGCTGGACGACCGGACGCCCGTCTTCGCCATCGACTTCGACTTCGTCGATCATCGGCTCGTGGTGAACGTCATCGACGGACGCACCGCCTCGTTCTCCATGCCCGGCCACTCGGTCGCGTCGTTCTATCAGGAGTTGTTCGGCGCGCTGGACCGGCTCGGCATCGACGTCCCCATCCGGGCGACGCCGTTCGATCTCGAGGACGACATCCCCTTCGCCGAGGACACCGTCCACCGGGCGTACGACACGACCATGGTGACCCGCTACTGGCAGGTGCTCAGCCAGGTCGCCCAGGTGCTCGAACGCTTCTCCGCGGACTTCTCCGGCAAGATCAGCCCGGTCCACCATTTCTGGCACACCCTCGACATCGCGGTCACCCGATTCTCCGGCCGCCACGTGGACCAGAGGCCGGAGGTCGACGTGGTGACCCGGGAGGCGTACTGCCGAGAGGTGATCAGCGCGGGGTTCTGGTTCGGCGACCGCGACCTGCCCGAACCGGCTTTCTACTCCTATACGGCGCCGGAACCACCGGGGCTGGAGAAGGAGCCGCTCCGCCCTCCCGAGGCGCGGTGGAAGCCGCTGCGGGGCAGCCACCTGGCGATCCTGCGCTACGCGGACGCCCGTACCGCCGCCGACCCGCGCGGGACCGTGCTCGACTTCCTGCGCAGCGCGTACGAGGCGGGCGCCCGGCGGGCCGGATGGGACGTCGCGGCCACCTACAGCCCGGGAGGTATCACCGATCCGGTCGCGCTGCACGACCTCGGCTCCCACGGGGCCGGGTGAGGCAGGGTCAGGAAGGCCGGCGCAGCAGGCGCATCTGGTCCGCGATGCCGTCGAGGGTCCAGTGCGCGTTCAGCCCGCTCGGGTTGGGCAGCACCCACACCTCGCTGCCCGCGATCTCCTCGTCCTGCGGGCCGATCGCGGCCCTGCGCCGCCCGAACGCGAGCCGGTACGCGGAGACCCCGGCGACGGCCAGGACCCTCGGGCGGATCTCCGCGACCAGGCGGGCGAGCCGCTCGGCGCCCTGACGCAGTTCCTCGGCCGTGAGCTCCTCGGCGCGCGCGGACGCCCGGGGCGCGAGGTTGGTGATGCCGAGGCCGTAACCGGGGAGCAGGTGCTGCTCGTACGGCGCGAGCCTGCGCGGCACGAGGCCGGACAGGTGGAGCGCGGGCCAGAACCGGTTGCCCGGCCGGGCGAAGTGGTGTCCCGTCGCGGCCGAGTAGAGGCTGGGGTTGATGCCGCAGAAGAGCACGTCGAGATCGGGCCCGAGCACATCGTCGATCACGGCGTCCCTCGCCGCTTCGAGATCGGCGGGCGTGGGCGGCGGAACGGGAGGCACCCTCCGATGCTAGCTAGGCCGGGGCCCGGAAGCCGAGGGTGCTCATGTGGACTCCTTGCCGGCCATGGAGGTCCGGGCGGCTGCCCCGGTGAACGGTGCGCAGGCCGACGCTCTCGGCGAGCGCGACGGTCTCCTCGTCGGTGACGTCGAACATGTGCCGTCCCGCCGGGATCGGTCCGTGCCGCAGGATTATGATCACGATGCCGTCGGGGGCGAGAAGACCGGCGATCCTCGCCATCGCCCGTTCCCGTTCCGGGCGGTCGAGGTGCATGAAGACGGCGGTGAGCAGGATGAGGTCGAACTCCCGGTCGGAGCCACCGAGTCGCGCCAGGTCCGGGAGGTGGTCGTCGATCCATTCGATGGGCTGGTCCGCGTGGAGCCGCTGCCCGTGCCAGCGCAGTTCCGGGGTCGGCTCGACGGCCACGACCCGGTGACCCAGCGCGGCGAGCGCGGCGGCGTCGCGTCCGGTCCCGGCCCCGATATCCAGAATGCGGCTGGGCCGGGCGGGAAAGAGCTCGCCCGTGTCCCCGTGCACTTCGGAGAACGCGACGCTTTCGTACTGTTCGGCGAGGACGTCCGCCTCGTTGCGATACCCCGCGATTCCCCGGACCTGCTGCCCGCTCACTGGTCCTCCAGGAGCGCGGGCAGCTTGCGCATGTCGTCGAAGACGGTGGTGCCGGGTCCTTCGAGCCAGGCGGCGGGGGTGAGCCCGCCGGCGTAGCCGAAGGCGCGCATACCTGCCGCCCGAGCGGCCTGGACGCCGTAACGGCTGTCCTCGACGACCACACAACGGGACGGCGCGACGCCCATCCGCGCCGCGGCGAAGAGGAACAGATCGGGCGCGGGCTTACCCATGGCGACCTCGGTCGCGCTGAAGATCCGCCCGTCGAAGCGGTGATACAGGCCGATACGGCCGAGGGTGTGCCGCATCTTGTCGTGACTGCCGCTGGACGCCACACACGTCGGCAACGTGATGGCGTCCAGCGCCTCGACGATGCCGTCCACGGGGGTCAGCCCGGCCTCCACCGCCTCGTGGTGCAGTCGCCGGAAGCGAGTCTCGGCCTCCCTCGTGAGCTCAGGCCCGAGCCGCTCCTCGACCAGCTCGTTGATGGAAGCCGTCGACCGCCCGACGAACATCGCGGTCACCTCGGCCTCGCTGATCGGCCAGCCCAGCTCCGTCAGCACCGCGGAATGCGTACGGACTGCGATGGGCTCACTGTCCACCAGCACCCCGTCACAGTCGAAAATCACCAGATCGACCGAATTGATCACCCGATCACGGTACCGGAGGCTCCCCGACCCGGGAGAACTCCACGAGTTCACCTACACGCCCGCTCCATGGTCTCCGCAGGCCGCACACCACATCGGTCAGGCGGTCACCAGCCAGGTTGGACGCGGCGAACGCCGTGCCGGTCGCGTTCTTCGCGTCCTCTCCGGGGTAGAGGACGGCAGCAAGATCGTCATGCCGGGTGAGGAGGAAGGATGAGGGCGCTGCCTGCTTCCGGCGCACGAGGGACTCTGGAGCGGGTCGTCTTCATCGCGGCCGCCGCGGCGATCGGCGGCTTCCTCTTCGGCTACGACAGCGCGGTGATCAACGGCGCCGTCACCGGCATCCAGAAGCGGTTCGCCGTCGGGAACGTCGAGATCGGCGCGACCGTCTCCTCGGCGCTGCTCGGGTCGGCGCTCGGGGCGTGGTTCGCCGGAGGGCTCGCCGACCGCCTGGGCCGACTGCCGGTCATGCGGATCGCGGCGGCCCTGTTCGCGATCAGCTCGGTCGGGTCCGGGCTGGCGTTCGCCATCTACGACCTGGCCGCCTGGCGGGTCCTGGGCGGCGCCGCCATCGGCATGGCGTCCGTGATCGGCCCCGCGTACATCGCCGAGGTGGCGCCGCCGGCCTACCGGGGCAGGCTCGGGTCGTTCCAGCAGCTCGCGATCGTGCTCGGCATCGCGACGTCGCAGCTCGTCAACTACGTGCTCGCCGAGCTGGCGGGCGGGGACGTGCGCGGCGTGCTGGCCGGGCTGGAGGCGTGGCGGTGGATGCTCGTCGCCTGCGTCGTCCCGGCGGCCGTCTACCTGAGCCTCGCACTGATCATCCCGGAGTCCCCCCGGTTCCTCATCGCCGTACGCCGCAGGGTCGAGGCGCGTAGGGTCCTCGCGAAGATCGAGGGCGAGACGACGGACCTCGACGAGCGGATCGCCGACATCGAGTCCGTGCTCCGGAGCGAGCGGCGGCCGAGGCTGTCCGACCTCCGCGGTCCCCGGCTGGGCCTGCTGCCGATCGTCTGGGCCGGGATCGTGCTGTCGGTGTTCCAGCAGTTCGTCGGCATCAACGTGATCTTCTACTACTCGTCCGCCCTGTGGCAGTCGGTCGGGATCAGCCAGAGCGGCTCGCTGCTGATCAGTTTCTCCAGCTCGGTCATCAACATCGTCGGCACGTTCATCGCGATCGCCCTGGTGGACCGGATCGGGCGCCGGCCGCTCCTGCTCACCGGCTCAGTCGGCATGGCGCTGTCCCTGGCCGCGGCCTCGTGGGCCTTCAGCTTCGCGGAGAAGGTCGGCAGGACCGTCACCCTCCCCGGTGACAAGGGCGCGATCGCGCTGGTCGCGGCGAACCTCTTCGTGCTGTTCTTCGCCCTCTCCTGGGGTGTCGTGGTGTGGGTGCTCCTGGGCGAGATGTTCCCCAACCGGATCCGGGCCGCCGCGCTGTCGGTGGCCGCCACCGCCCAGTGGCTGGCCAACTGGCTGGTCACGGTGACCTTCCCGAGCCTGTCCGCCTGGAACCTGCAGGCCACCTATCTGATCTACGCGTGCTACGCCGCGCTGTCGGCCGTCTTCGTGATCCGCTGTCTCCGCGAGACGAAGGGGCGCGCCCTGGAGGAGATGGGCTGATCCTCCCCGCCTCTTCCCGCGGTCACCCCGCCCGGCCGAGCCGTACGCGGACCACGAGATCGTGTACGGCCGCGCCCGCCGTGGGCGCGTCCGGCAGCGCCGACGCCTCCCTCGCCTCCTCCAGAGCGGCCGTCAGCCCGAGCACGTCCCGGGCGAGCCGCTCGCGGCCCGGGCCGTCCCCGGGCAGCGCGCCGTGCTCGGCGGCGCGCTTGGCCTCCACCAGCTCCGGCAGGTACGGCGGGCCGTACGGCAACAGGCGGGTCAGGTCGGCGACGACCCGGCCGGTGCGCATGAGATGCGCACCGGTCAGCAGCACCCGGAACGTGTAGAGGAGGGGCTTGAGCTCGCCGGTCCGCTCGAAGAGCCGCCACTGGGTCCGGGCGAAGCCGAGGTAGTGGTGCGCGTGGTGCCGGGTCAGGCAGGCGGGCGCGAGCGCGACCAGCTCCTCGTGGACGGCGGACGACGCCACCACCAGCGGCGACAGGAGCTGCTCCAGCACGTAACCGTTCCTGGTCAGCAGGAGGCGGCAGAACTTGAGCAGGTCGTGGGTGACGAGATCGACCTCGACGCCGTCGCGTTCCCACGACCGGGAGATCGTCTCCTCGCCGGTCCGCAGGCCGACCACCTCCTCGGCCGGGAGCGCGTGCGTGCCGCGCAGGTCCACGTCCGAGTCACGTGAGGGGAAGCCGTAGAGGTGGGCGCCGCTGACGGTCGCGAAGAGCAGCGGATAGGGCTCGCCGGCGCAGACGTCGGCGAGCCAGGCGGGTGGGACGACGGTCACAGCGCGCTCCTCCGCACGTCGATCAGGAACTCCTCGACCGCGGCCCGGTCCGGCTCGGCGGGCAGCGCGCCGGGACCGCCGCCTCCGGACAGGTCCGCGACCAGGTCGGCGCGCCACCGCGCCACCTCGGGCCAGGCCACCTCACCCCGGCGGACGGCGAGCAGCCGGTCCCGGTGCCCGGACATGTCCAGCAGCGGCTCGCCCTCGCGGACCAGGTGGCGGCCGCTGATCAGCAGCCTGATCATGTGCATGGCCTGCTTCCACTTCGGCCGTTCCGGGCTGATCCGGCGGAACTGGGCGTCGGCGTACCTGAGGAAGGTCTCCTCGGCCCGGACCGAGAGGAACGCCTTCCTGATCGCGCGCAGCCGCGCGCCGGTTTCGGTGACATGCTCGACGAGCGGCGACCAGAGGCACTCCAGGACGGTGGGGTTGGCCCCGAGCGCGAGCGCGCAGAACCGCTCGACCTCCCAGGAGAACTCCTCCGGTCGCGGCCCCTCCACGTGGGTGGGCGGCTTGTCCAGGTGCCAGAACATCGGCGTGGGCGCCACGAAGACGCCCCGCCGGTCCACGTCGCTGTCCGCGGTGGCCAGGCCGTACGCGCGCGAACCGACGACCACGGACAGGACGAGGTGCCGGGGCACCAGGTCCTCGATCCCCGTCGCGGCTCCCCCCGGCCCCGGCCGGTCCCCGACGGACGTCACAGGCGCGGATCCACGGGCTCGGACTCCAGGGCCAGCACGGCGAAGACAGGCTCGTGGACCCGCCACAGCGGCTCTCCCTCCGCGAGCCGGGTGAGCGCCTCCATGCCGAGCGCGTGCTCCCGCAGCGCCAGCGAGCGCTTCCTGCCGAGGAACCGGCGCCGCAGCACGTCGAGCGACTCCGTGTAGTCCGGGCCGTAGATGATTCGCAGGTACTCGCGCCCGCGCACCTTGAGGCCCGGCTGCACGCGGCCGGTGACGACGTCCACCGGCTTGACGACCATGCCCTCACCGCCGGCCTCGGTGAGCGCCGACCACCACTCGACCGCCTCCGCCCGCTCCCGCTCCGAGTCCAGGGACACGAAGACGTGCCGGGTCGGCGCGAACAGCCGGTCGGTGGTCGCCTCCGGGGACCCGCCCGGCTCGCCGGTCAGGAGCGACAGGACCTCCAGGTGCCACGAGTGCGGCTCCGTGGCCGCCGTCGCCCGTCCCTCGCAGGCGAGGACCTGGAACGGCGCGAGCCGCACCCCGCCGAGCCCGGACACCGGCCAGCAGTACTGCGCGTACGCGTCGCGGAAGCGCGTGGCGTTGTCGAGGCGACGCCGGGTGCGCTCCAGCAGGTCGCCGACGTCTAGACCGCGCCCGGCCGCCGCGGACAGGGCCGCGACCGCGTCGGGCAGCGCGGCCCGCGCCGCCGCCCCGACCGAGGCGTACTGGCCGCGGATCAGCTCCTCCGCCTTCGCCGACCAGGGCAGCAGCTCGCAGTCGAGCACCACCCAGTCCGAGACCAGCTCGTCCCAGAGGGGGCGCGCCTCCTCGCGCAGCCGGTCGACCAGCTCGCCCATCCGGCCGTCGCCGAAGAACGGCCGCCCGGTGCGTGTGTAGACCGCGCCCGCGCTCCCGTCCGTGATCCCGAACCGCTTGGCCGCCGCCTCGGGGGTCCGGGCCAGTACGGCGATCGCCCGCGAGCCCATGTGCTTCTCCTCGCACACGACCCGCGTGACCCCGGCCGCGGCGAACTCCTCGAACGCCTCCGCCGGGTGCTCCAGGAAGCCGTCGAGCGTGGACGTCTCCGGCGGCGCCATGGTCGGCGGCAGGTAGACCAGCCAGCGAGGGTCGACCGCGAAACGGCTCATGACCTCCAGAGCGGCGGCGCCGTTCTCCTCGCGGACCTTGATCCGCCCGCCGAAGCGCGTGTCCACGTAGCGGGTGCCGGACACGTCGCCGATCCGCAGGGCGCCCGGCTCCCGGCCCGCCTTCGGCGCGCCGAGCGGCCGCACCGACTCGTACCAGACCTTCTCCGCCGGAACGGAGACCAGCTCGCGCTCCGGGTAGCGCAGGGCGGTCAGCCGCCCGCCGAAGACGGCGCCGGTGTCCAGGCAGATCGTGTTGTTGACCCACTCCGGCTCCGGCACCGGCGTGTGGCCGTAGACGACCGTCGCCCGGCCCCGGTACTCCTCCGCCCACGGGTAACGGACGGGCAGGCCGTACTCGTCGGTCTCGCCGGTCGTGTCGCCGTACAGCGCGAACGACCGGACCCGGCCGCTGGCCCGCCCGTGGTAGGCCTCCTTGAGCCCGGCGTGCGCGACGACGAGCCGCCCTCCGTCGAGCCGGTAGTGGCTGATGAGGCCGTCCATGAACGCCCTGGCCTCGCGCTGGAACTCCTCCGGCTCGGCGGCGAGCTGCTCCAGGGACTCCTTCAGGCCGTGCGCGACCGTGACCTTGCGCCCGTTGAGCGCCCGGACGAGCTTCTGCTCGTGGTTCCCGGAGACGCACAGCGCCGTGCCGGCCGCCACCATGCCCATGACGAGGCGCAGCACGCCAGGGGTGTCCGGCCCGCGGTCGACCAGGTCGCCGACGAACACCGCCGTACGCCCCTCGGGGTGGACCGCGCCCCCGGCGCCGACCTCCCAGCCGAGGGCGCGCAGCAGCGCCTCCAGCTCCGACCGGCAGCCGTGCACGTCGCCGATGATGTCGAACGGGCCGGTCAGCTCGGTCTTGTCGGTCCACGCGCGCTCGTACGCGACGACCGCCCGGTCGATCTCGTCCCCGCGCAGGACGTGGACCCGGCGGAAGCCGTCCTTCGACATCCGCGCGAGCGAGCGCCGCAGGTCCTTGCTCTGCCGCGCGACCACCCGCGGCCCGAAGTCCCGGTCCGGCCGTACGGCGTTGCGGGCGATGGCCACGCTCTCGGGGACGTCGAGCACGATGGCGTCGGCGAGCACGTCGTGGCTCTTCGCCAGCTCGACCAGCTTCTTGCGCGCGTCCCACTGCACGTTCGTGGCGTCGACGACGGTGAGGAGGCCGCGCCGCAGGCGGACCCCGACGATGTGGTGCAGCAGGTCGAACGCGTCCGGGGTGGCGGACTGGTCGTTCTCGTCGTCCGAGACCAGGCCCCGGCAGAAGTCCGACGAGATCACCTGGGTGGGCGCGAAGTGCCGGGCCGCGAAGGTCGACTTCCCGCTGCCGGACACGCCGACGAGCACCACCAGGCCCATCTCCGGGACCTTGACCTCAACCATCGCCCTCGCTCCTCTCCCCCGCCACGCTGAACACCGCCATCTGCGTGGGCGGCCCGACATCCGGGTCGTCGTCTCCCACCGCCCGGAACGCCACCCGGTAGCCGTACCGGTCGGCCACCGCGCGGGCCCACGCGGCGAACTCGGCCCGCGTCCACTCGAACCGGTGGTCCGGGTGGCGCATCGCCCGGCCCTCGCCCAGGAAGTCGTAGCGCACGTTGTACTCGCGGTTGGGCGTGGTCACCACGACGTGCGCGGGCTTCGCCGTTCCGAAGACCACCCGTTCCAGGGCGGGCAGCCGGGGCGGGTCGACATGCTCGATCACCTCCATGAGGACCGCCGCGTCGTATCCCGCGAACCGGGGGTCCGCGTAGGTGAGCGCGCCCTGGAACAGCTCCAGGCGGGCCCGCTTCGCGTCCGGCATCCGGTCCAGTCTGAGCTTGCGCGCGGCGATGGCGAGCGCGTGCGTGGACACGTCGGCGCCCGCGATCCTGGTGAATGCCGGCCGCGCCAGCAGCGCGGTCAGCAGCTGACCCGACCCGCATCCGAGGTCGATCACCGTACGCGCGCCGAGTTCCTCGACGGCGGCGACGACGGCGTCCCTGCGCAGGACGTTCAGCGGGACGCGGACGGCCTCCGGGCCGGTGGCGTCCCCATCCGGCGTCTCCGAAGCCGCCGAGTCGTGCGGCGCCTCGCCCCCGTGCTCGCTCGTGTGCTCGTCCGCGTGCTCGCCCAGGCCCTCGGCGACGGCCGCGGTCTCCGGGTCGCCCACGTCCGTCCCGGCGACGCCGTCCTCCCGCTCCGGGACGACCTCCTCGTCCACGGGCGGCTCAAGGGCCTCCTCGACGTCGTCGCCGAGCTCGGCCAGCCGGGCGAAGGCGGTGCGCTCCAGCGCCCGGCGGCGGCCGAGGTACCTGCGGGTGATCAGGCCCTTCTCCGGGTGCCCGGCCAGCCAGCCCCCACCCGCCCGGACGAGCTTGTCCACCTCGTCGCCCGCGAGCCAGTAGTGCTTGGCGTCGTCCAGCACCGGGAGCAGCACGTAAAGCTGGTTGAGCGCGTCGGCCAGCCGCACCTCGCCGCGCAGCGCGAGCCGTACGTACCGGGAGTCGCCCCACTCGGGGAACCCCTCGTCGAGCGGCAGGGCCTCCGCCGCGATCTCCCACCCGAGCGGCTCGAACAGCCGGTGGGCGAGCGCCGCGCCGCCGCGGCACGGCAGCGCGGGCAGGCGGATCTCCAGCGGCATCGGCGCCTCCGCCAGTTCGGGTCTGGCGGCGCAGCGCCCCGTCCGGGCCGTACGGAAGACGTCCCCGAGCGCCACCGCGAGCAGCGACGAGGCGGCGTACGGGCGGTCGTTGACGTACTGGCCCAGGCTGAAGTCGGGCGCGGTCTTCCCGTGAGAGCGCGCGAGCCGGACGGGATCGACGTCCAGCAGCAGCGCCGCCGTGCAACGCCGCTCCGTCGCCTCCGGATAGAAGACCCGCGCCGTGCCGAACGACTGGGCGAACTCCTGCACGCGGTCGGGGTGCTTGTGCAGGAGGAAGCCGAGATCGGTCGCCGGGCGGGACGTCACGGAGGAAACGGTCGAGATCGTGAGAAGCACGGATCAAGCATTCCGCACCGTCTCCCGCGCTTTCCACCGGTTTGCGAGGCCCGCGCCCGATCCCCCGGACCGGCTACCCCGGGCAAGGGCGCCGGTCCGGGCGCGGGCGTCACACGTGCGGCATGACCTCGGCGGCGATCAGTTCCAGGTGGTCGAGGTCGGTGGGGTCCAGGATCTGGAGATACATCCGCTCCGCGCCGATCTCCGCGAACCGGCCGATCTTCTCCACGACCTCGGCGGGCGTGCCGGCGAGGCCGCCCGCGCGCAGCGACGCGACGTCCAGGTCCATCGCCGCGGCCCGCCGGGCGATCTCGGCCTCGTCGCGGCCGACGCACACCGTCTGCGCGGCGGAGTAGACCATGGACTCGCGCCCGGCCGCCTCGCACGCCTCGCGCACCCGCCCGAACGCCTGCCGCGTCTCGTCCAGGGTCCGGAACGGCAGGTTGAACTCGTCCGCGAACCGGGCGGCCAGCCGGGGCGTGCGGCGGGGCCCGCCGCCGCCGATGATGATGGGCGGCCGGGGCCGCTGCACGGGCTTGGGCAGCCCCGGAGACTCCTCCAGCCGATAGTGCGCACCCTCGAAGGAGTACGGCTTGGTGGCCCCCCAGAGCCCGGTGATGATCTCAAGCTGCTCCTCGAACCGGTCGAAGCGCTCGCTCACCGGCGGGAACGGGATGCCGTACGCGGTGTGCTCGGCCTCGAACCAGCCGGTGCCGAGGCCCAGCTCGACCCGGCCGCCGCTCATCTGGTCGACCTGGGCGACGCTGATCGCGAGAGGGCCGGGCAGCCGGAAGGTCACCGGCGTGACCAGCGTGCCCAGCCGGATGCGCGAGGTCTCCCTGGCGAGGCCGGCGAGGGTAACCCAGGCGTCCGACGAGCCGGCGCCGGGGTCGCCGGGGCGGATGCGCAGGTAGTGGTCGGAGCGGAAGAACGCGTCGAACCCCAGCCGCTCCGTGGCCTGTGCCACCGCGAGCAGCTCGTCGTACGTCACGCCCTCTTGCGGCTCGGTGAAGATCCTCAGCTTCATCCGGCCATTATCTCCCCGGCCGCTCCGGCGTGGTTGATATGGTCCACGCATCATGCGCGTAACGTAGTCGCAATATGACTCCAGGTGGTGAACGCGTGGATTCCGAACGAGGCGAGCGCAAGCCGGGGACGCCTCCGCGCCCCCTGGTGGCCCTGGCCGGCGCGGCCCTGGCCGTCGGCACCGGATACGCCATGTGGGTGCTGCCCGCCACGGCACTCCCTGACGTGCCGGCCTCCGCCGCCGCTCCCGCTCCCGGCGTCACCGCCGCGGCGCCCAGCCCCGTCCCGACCGCCCCCGTGCCCATAGTGAGCGCCGGCGCGGCCACCTGGCGCCAGTCCCGGCCGGCTACGCCGATCCCGGTGGGGGCGCGGACCGGCGGCCCCACCGGCTACGTCGTCTTCGTGGACGCGGTGCGCGAGCCCGGCTTCGACCTGGCAGGGGCGGCCCGTCGGACCGGCACCGGCTGGTACACCCTCGGCCATCTCATCCCCGGGCCGGACGGCTGCACGCCGCGCTGGGGCGGCGTCACCGAGCAGGGCAGGAACCCCGTCGCGAACCGCCTCGGGCCGCTCCGCGCACAGGGCGGCGACGCCGGGATCGCGTTCGGCGGCCCCTCGGGCCAGGAGCTCGCGCAGACCTGCCGCGAGCCGGACCTGCTGCTCGCCGCCTACCGCCGGGTGATCGGAGCCTTCGACCCCGCCGTCATCGACTTCGAGGTGCGTGATTCGACCGACGCGGCGGCGACCGCCCGGCGGGCGGCGGCGCTCGGCCTGCTGCAGCGGGAGGCCGCGGCGGCCGGGCGCCCGCTCGCCGTCACCTTCACGCTCCCCGCCGCGGAGTCGGGCCTGTCCACCGCCGACGCCGCCATGCTGCGCGCCGTACGCGCCGCGGGGGTGGAGATCCGGGCCGTCAACCTGCTCGTGCCCTTCCGTACGGGGGCGTCCGGCAACCTGCACCGGCTGGCGGTCGCGGCCCGTGCCGTACAGGCCCAGTTCGGGGACGTCCTGGGCCTGACCGGGCAGGCGGCGTGGCAGCGGATCGCGCTCGCCCCGGTGCTGGCCTCCCCCGCCGACCTCGGCAGCGGGCGGGCGCGGCGGCTGGCCGGCTTCCGCGCGCGCAACGGCCTCGCCTGGGTCTCGGTCCGGGGCGCCCGGCCGAGCGACGAGGTGAGCCGGATCCTGGGCACCGCCGGATCCTGATCGTCCGGCCGCTGTTTCAATGAGGACATGGACGCACGACGGTTGCTGGAGGAGGCCCGGGTGGCCCGGCTGGCCACGGTGAGCGGTGCCGGCGTCCCTCACATGGTGCCCGTCACGTTCGCGCTCACCGGGGACACGATCGTCACGGCCGTCGACCACAAGCCGAAGACCACGACGCGCCTGCGCCGCCTCCGGAACATCGAGGAGAACCCGAACGTGTGCGTGCTGGCCGACCACTACGCCGACGACTGGGACGAGCTGTGGTGGGTCCGGGTGGACGGGTTCGCCACGGTCGTCGAGGACGACGCGGAGCGGACACCCGCCCTGGCCCCCCTCGTCGCCAAGTACGCCCAGTACCAGGAGCGGCCGCCCGCCGGTCCCGCCATCCTGATCCAGGTCACCTCCTGGCACTCCTGGTCGTACGCCGGGAAATAGCCCGCCGTCCCGTTTGCCGAGGCCCCCGGGGGCGGAGCTGTCGTGAAGCCCGACACGACGACGCCCCGCTCCGCGGCGGCGGAGCGGGGCGACGCGGGCGGTGCCGAGATCAGGCGCGGGCCGGGGACAGCTTGCGGGCGACCTGGACGAACTCGTGGCACACGTTCGCGCACTTCTGCATCATCGGGTCGCCGTCGCTCATGGACATCGCCATCTCGGCGCACTTGTCCGCGGCCCGGGCGCACAGCGACGCCATCTCCATGGCCATCGGCGACTGGCGCATCATCATGTCGCCGCAGATGCGGGTCATGTCGGAGCAGTCCATCAGGACGCCCATCATCGCCATGTCGGCGTGCTTGCCGCCCCGCTGGAGACAGTGGGTCATGGTCTGCTCACAGCAGCTGTGCACTTCCATGCACTTGTCGATGCATCGCTGCATCTCCGCCGTGATCTTGCTTTCTTGCTTCATGCTTCCCCCGTGATCGTGACCGCCCGGCCGGCCGGGCCGCGTCGGATGTCTGCGGAGAAGGAGATTCCCCGCCCGGAGCGGAGAGATGTACCGATTTCTCTAATTTGATCACTATTTGCAAGGGATCTATGACCGCCCGGCGTCAGCCCCTGGCCGGGAGCACTCGACGTACGGCGTCCGCGGCGGCGAAACGAGGGCTGCACGCGATCCTCGACGCGATCGACTGGCTCCGTCGCGAGGACGGCGCCGATCGCGAGATCAAGGGCCACAAGGACGGCTACTCCACCGGCTGCCCCGGGCCCGCGCTGTACGCCTGGGTGCAGGCCGGAGCGCCTCGCCCGTCCACCGCACCGGCCACCCCTGCACCGCAACCGAAGGAGGAACAGTGCCCGAGATCGTGAGCCTCGGCCTGGAGCGCGAGGTCATCGTCCCGCCGTCCGTGGACTACCTGCCGGGCTGGCTCCGTACGAGTGGATAGGAGCCGGGCCAGCGGTAGCCGATCGCTCCGTCTTGGCCCACAACGCGAGGATCCCCATCGTGGCCACCCGAGGTGAAGACGTGCCAGGAGTGCTGTCACGTTGTCAGGTTCTCAGGGCAGAGCCGGGGTCGTCGGCGTAGAAGCGGACCGTGGTGATGTGCTCGCGACGGCCGAGGGGCCTGGTCACGGCGATCGGCCCGGTGAGGTTGATGATCAGGTTGGTCTGGGCGTCCACTCCGACAAGCTGAGACGAGAGAGCCCCGGCCCGTTGGGAAGACATGGCCGGGGCTCTCTCATGCTCGAGTCAGACGTCAGTGTCGATCCTGAGCCCGCCGCTCCGCAGCTTCGCAGCATTGAATTCGACGCTTTCCCGGTCGCCAATCTTCAGACCGTAGAAGGTCGAGTGGCCGGGCACATTCGGGATGGAGAACCGGAACTCACATCGCTGCGTGGCGGGCGGGTTGTCCCCCAGCATGAGCGTGCCGGGCCCGAGGCTTCCGATAGCGACGGTCTTGCCGGCGTAGTCAGTGAGGACGAGTCGCAGACCTTCCTTGATGTCGGCGCTCTTTCTGCTGGTGTACTCGCACTTCTCGCCCTCCTTGTTGGACGAGGAGGCCCCAGCCGCCAGAACAGTACCCGAGGCCGTGAAGGACGGCGGCGCCCCGGGCACGAAGGCAGGAGCTTCGCAGCCGGCGAGAGTCAGGGCGAGGGTCGCGGCGAGAACGAGGGTACGCATGATCGCTCCCTTGCTTGGGGTGGGTGCCACAGTAAGACGCCTGCCGGCGGGAGCATGTTGGCGATCGAGAGCCGTTCCATTGGCAACACAGGCGAGGATGATGGCCCGCCTTCCCCTGACGAGGAGACGGGCCGGTCCCCTGGCGTGAGCCGTCTCGGCGCGGAGCGACTCGAATATGAGACGACCGAACATCCTTCTGGGTTTGCCGCCCCTGCCCACCTCTTTAGCCGGAGCGCTGCGGGCCGAGTGTTAAGCCTGTGCGCACGTGCGCCCCGCCGCCATTCAGGCGGCGGGGCGCTTTTCATGATCGTGCGTCACTCGTGCGCGTTGATCTTGGCTGAGTCTGGAGAACTCTGGAGGACTGTGGAGGATTGCAAAGTGCTCCACCCCAGGTCAGACGCTATGCCAACTCCTTGATCAGGAGCGCGACGCACTCCACGTGGTGGGTCATCGGGTACTGGTCGAACGCCCTCAGGTCCGCCAGGCGGTAGCCGTACGGGGCGAACCACGCGATGTCCCGCGACATGGTGGCGGGGTCGCAGGAGACGTAGACGATCCGGAGCGCGTCCAGCGTGGCCACCCGGTCCACCACGGACCGTCCGAGCCCCGCGCGCGGCGGGTCCACGACGACGAGGTCGGCCCGCTCGATCTCCAGCCGGTCGAGCGCCTCCTCGACCTTGCCCCGCTCGGTGACGGCCTGCGGCAGGTCCCGCAGGTTCCACCGGGCGTCCTGTACGGCCTGCGAGTCCGACTCGACGCCCAGCACCGCGCCCTCCGGCCCCACCGCCTCGGCGAGCCCCGCGGCGAATAGGCCGACACCGCAGTACAGGTCGAGCGCCCACTCCCCCGCCTTCGGGCGGGCGAAGTCGAGCACGGCGTCGAGGAGCGTCGCCGCCGCCCCGGGGTGCACCTGCCAGAATCCGCTCGCGGTGACCCGGAAGTCCCGGTCGCCGACGCGCTCGGTCATCGCCGCCCGGCCGCGCAGCGCGCGCGTCCCCCGCTTGCCCTCGTCGATCAGGACCGCGGCGTCGACGTCGGGCAGGGACACCCTCCTGCCGGGCTTCGGGGTGACGATGACGGCGCGGTCGCCGCCGGAGGCGGCCACCACCTCGACGGCCGCCGCCCCGGGCCAGGTGAGCGCCTCCACGCCGACCTCCTCGACCGCCGGATGGGCGATCGCACAGTGGTCCACGCGTTCGACGTCATGGGAGCGGTGGCGGCGCAGGCCGATGGAGCCGTCCCGGTCGACGGCGAACTGCACGCGCGTCCGCCAGCCGAGCCCGCCCGCCGATCCGGGCACCTCCTCGACCGTGACCCGGCGCTCGATGCCCGCGAGCCGGGCGAGCTGCTCCTCGACGACGGCCGCCTTGAGCCGGCGCTGGGCCTCGGGCGACGCGTGCTGCCAGTCGCAGCCGCCACAACGCCCCGGGCCGCTGAACGGGCAGGGCGGGGTCACCCGATCCGGCGACGCCTCCAGGATTTCGACCGCGTCCGCGCGCAGGAACCGCGCCGTCTCCTCGGTGATCTCCGCGATCACGCGCTCTCCGGGCAGGGCGTGCCGTACGAACACGACCCGGCCCTCGTGGCGGGCCACGCACCAGCCGCCGTTCGCGACCTGGCCCACCGTCAGTTCGATCGCCATCGTGCTCCCCCCGCCGATCACGTCTCGGCTCATGCCTTGATCTCGCCCTTCTTCACTTCGCCGTGCGAACGCCGTACGGCCCCGGGCGCGAACGCCTCCGGACGCCCCTTGAGCCGGTCCGAGGAGGCGAGCTGCCACGGCACGCTGGTGACCATCACGCCGGGCTTGAACAGCAGCCGCCCCTTCAGCCGCAGCGCGCTCTGGTTGTGCAGCAGGTGCTCCCACCAGCGGCCCACGACGTACTCCGGGATGTACACGGTCACGACGTCACGGGGCGACTTGCGGCGCAGCGACTTGACGTAGTCGAGCACCGGCCCCGTGATCTCCCGGTAGGGCGAGTCGAGGATCTTCAACGGCACCGGGATGCCGCGCCGGTCCCACTCCTCCTGGAGCTTGGCCGACTCGTCGGCGTCCACGCCGACCGTGACCGCCTCCAGTGTGGACGGCCGGGTGGCCCTGGCGTACGCGAGGGCGCGCAGCGTCGGCTTGTGGATCTTGGACACGAGCACGATCGAGTGGTTGCGCGCGGGCAGCAGCGTCTCGTCGATCTCGCCCTCGGGCGCGGCCAGCTCCGCGGCCACCCGGTCGTAGTGGTGGCGGATGCCCTTCATCATCAGGAACAGCACCGGCATGGCGATGCAGACGATCCACGCGCCGTGGGTGAACTTCGTGAGCAGGACGACGACGAGCACGATGGCCGTCATGACGCCGCCGAACCCGTTGATGACGCGGGAGCGGTGCATCCGGAAGCGCGTCCGGGCATCGGTCTCGGTCTTCAGGTGCCGGGTCCAGTGCCGGACCATGCCGATCTGGCTGAGCGTGAACGACACGAAGACGCCGACGATGTACAGGTTGAGCAGCTTGCTGACGTCGGCCTGGAACGCCCAGATGAGCAGGCAGGCTCCGGCGGCGAGCAGGATGATGCCGTTGCTGAAGGCCAGCCGGTCGCCGCGGGTGTGGAGCTGGCGCGGCAGGTACCGGTCCTGGGCGAGGATCGACGCGAGCACGGGGAAGCCGTTGAAGGCGGTGTTCGCGGCCAGGAACAGGATGAGCGCGGTCACCGCGGCGATCGCGATGAACAGGATCGAGCCGTCGCCGAACACGGCGGACGCGACCTGCGCGATGATCGGCTGCTGGTAGTAGCCCGGCCCGGCCGGCTGGCCGTTGATCAGGATGTCCCTGGCGGCGTTCGCCGGCTCGGTCAGCTTCACCCCGGACTTGAGGCCGAGATAGATGATGCCGCTGAACATGACGACCGCGATGACGCCCATCATGAGCAGCGTCGTCGCCGCGTTCTTGCTCTTGGGCTTGCGGAACGCGGGCACGCCGTTGCTGATCGCCTCGACGCCGGTCAGCGCGGCGCAGCCGGACGAGAACGCGCGCAACACCAGGAACGCCATCGCGAACCCGGCGATGTCGGCCTGTTCCGCCACGATCGTGTAGTCGGCGGTGGGGGCGTGCAACTCGTCTCCGAGCACGAGCAGCCGGAACAGCCCCCAGAACACCATGCCGATCACCGCGAACATGAACGCGTACGTCGGGACGGCGAACGCCACGCCCGACTCGCGGATGCCGCGCAGATTCATGATGGTCAGCAGGACGACGATCGCGATCGCCACCAGCGGCCGGTTCTCGGCGACGAAGGGCACGGTGGCGCCCACGTAGTCGGCGCCGTTGGCCACGGAGACCGCGACCGTCAGGACGTAGTCCACAAGGAGGGCGCTGGCCACCGTGAGCCCGGCGCTGGGCCCGAGGTTGGTGGTCGCCACCTCGTAGTCGCCGCCTCCGCTCGGGTAGGCGTGAACGTTCTGCCGGTACGAGGCGACCACGGTCAGCATGACCAGGACGACGCCCGCGGCCACCCACGGGCTGAAGCTGTAGAACGCAGCCCCGCCCAGCGAGAGGATGACGAGGATTTCCTGCGGCGCGTACGCGACGGAGGAAAGTGCGTCACTGGCGAAAACCGGAAGCGCGACGCGTTTGGGGAGCAGCTGGTCATGGAGCTGCGTGCTGCGAAGCGCACGCCCCACGAGGAGTCGCTTGACGAGGTCCGTCACCTTTGGCACGACTGTCGATGCTAGTCCTTCACCTCGGCTCCCCGCGCACCCGGCGTCCGCTCTGGGAGACATACTGTGCTCGAAGGAGACCGCCTCTACCCAACGGCGGGAGAGCATGCATATCGTGATCATGGGATGCGGGCGGGTCGGATCGACTCTCGCCCACATCCTGGAGGACAGCGGCCACTCGGTCGCGATCATCGACCGTGACCCGCAGGCCTTCCGCAGGCTGCGCGCGGGCTTCCGCGGCCGCAGGGTCACCGGGGTCGGGTTCGACCGCGACGTCCTGGAGGAGGCGGGGCTGGCGACGGCGTCCGCCTTCGTCGCGGTGAGCAGCGGCGACAACTCCAACATCATCTCCGCGCGGGTGGCCCGCGAGACCTTCGGCGTGGACAACGTGGTCGCCCGCATCTACGACCCCCGGCGGGCCGAGGTCTACCAGCGCCTCGGCATCCCGACGGTGGCGACGGTCCGCTGGACCGCCGACCAGATCCTGCGCCGGGTCCTCCCGGAGGGCGCCGAGCCCCTGTGGCGCGACCCCACCGGGACGGTGATCCTGGCCGAGATGGCGTTCAACTCCGGCTGGATCGGGACTCGCACCCGCAAGGTCGAGGAGGTCACGGGCGGCCGGGTCGCCTTCCTCAACCGCATGGGGGAGTCCCTGGTGCCCAAGGACGACACCGTCATCCAGGACGGCGACATCCTGCACGTCATCGCCGCGGAGAACGACATGGACCGGATCAACAAGGTGCTGGCCGCCGCACCGTCGGAGAGTGAGCACTGATGCGCGTCACCATCGCGGGCGCGGGCGCCGTCGGGCGCTCCATCGCCGCCGAGCTCCTGGAGAACGGCCACGAGGTCCTTCTCATGGACGTCGACCCACGGGCCATCAAGATCGACAGCGTGCCGCGGGCGGAGTGGCTCCTCGCCGACGCCTGCGAGATCTCCTCGCTCGACGAGGCGGGGCTGAACGGCTGCCAGGTGGTGATCGCGGCCTCCGGCGACGACAAGGTCAACCTGGTCGTCTCCCTGCTCGCCAAGACCGAGTACGGCGTGCCGCGGGTCGTCGCCCGGATCAACCACCCCAAGAACGAGTGGTTGTTCAACGAGTCCTGGGGCGTCGACGTGGCGGTCTCGACGCCGCGCCTGCTGTCGGCGCTGGTCGAGGAGGCGGTCAGCGTGGGCGACCTCGTCCGGCTGATGACCTTCCGCCAGGGCCAGGCGAACCTGGTCGAGCTCACCCTGGCCGAGGACGCGCCCGTGGTGGGCCAGCGGGCCGGCTCGGTGCCGTGGCCGGTGGACGCGGCGCTGGTCGCGATCCTGCGTGAGGGCCGCGTCCTGGTCCCCTCCGCGGACGACCCGCTGGAGGCGGGCGACGAACTGCTGTTCGTGGCCAACCAGGACGTGGAGCACGAGCTGGCCGAGCTGCTGTCGGGACGCTGAGCCGGCGGGCCCCTGGGGCGCGTTCGTGACGGGCCGCCCCCGGGCGCCGCTCAACCGGCGGGTCTCAGCCGGCCGCGCCTGCGTCCTGGAGCGGCGTACGGCCCCGGGCGAGCACCCAGACCATGGCGGCGAGCCCGGCGACCTGGAGCGGCCAGCCCAGCGCGATCTTGGTGACGCCGAGCGTGACCACCTGGTCGAACATGTACAGCGGGAGCTGCACCATCACGCGGATCAGGCAGGGCAGCATCAGCAGCAAGGTGAGCCTGGAGCACAGCCGAACCATGCCGGGGTCCTTGTGCCACGCCGTCGGGTCCCCCGTCACCGAGCCGATGAGGAAGCCCACCACCGGCCACCGGGTCACGATCGACACCAGCATGGCCCCGGCGTACGCGGCGTTGTAGAGGATGCCGGGGAGGAAGTAGTCCTTCGCGTCGCCGCTGCGGGTGGCGAAGAACGCGCCGATGGCGATGCCGACGAGGCTGTTGATCACGAACTGGGGTGTGCTGCGCTGCACGAGCCGCACCAGCAGCAGGACCACCGCGGTGGCGATGCTCACGATCAGCGAGGGCTTGAGCTGGTTGGTGCTCACCCACATCGCGGTGAAGGCGATCGTGGGAACCGCCGCCTCGACGATCCCTCGCTTGCCGCCGAGCGCCCTGCCGAGCTGGGCCCGAAGGGCGGCCTCGACGGTGTCGTGCGCGGCGTGCGTCGCCGTGACGTCCGCTGCACTCATGATTCCTCCTCGCGTTGCGACCGGTTCGTCCGGCCGCGCGGCGCGTCGCGCGCGTCGGCCCGCCGGGCGAGCGCGCTCACGCGCGCTCCCCCGCTGATCACTGCCCTCCGGCGGGGCGCAGCTCGTACCGTGGGTTGAACATGACCTTACGGCCGTCCTGGATGCTGATCAGGCCCTCGGCGCGGACCACGCGGCCCGGCTCGATGCCGACGATCTTGCGACGGCCGAGCCAGACCAGATCGATCACGTCGGATCCGTCGTACAGCTCCGCCTCCAGGGCGGGTGCCCCGCCCCGAGGCCGAAGCGTGACGGTCCGTAGCGTACCTGCGACGCAGGAGCGCTGCCGTTCCGCGCAGGAGGCGATGGGCGTCGCGCCGTGCCGCCCGAGGTCCTCGCGGAGTTCTTCGGCCTCCAACTCGGCCTGGGTACTGGTCAGCCGCTGGAAGAAACCGCGCAGTCGGCCCTTCTTCACCGGCTCCGCCGTGCTCATCGATCGTTCACCGTCTCCTCGCGGGCCCTGCGGGCCGCTTCGCCGCCGGGGACGCTCCCACCTCGTGGGGCGCCCGCCCGGCACTCCGCGTGCTCACCGAGCTCGCTCCGTGTCCATGCCATCCCAAGCGTAGGCGATGGGAGGCGGCGAAGCGCGGTCCGGGTTTCACCGGATCTCGGAGATCTCCGGACCCCGCTCGAACGGCCGGAACTCCTCGTGCGAGGGCTCCTGCTCCATGGCATGCCTGGCCTCCGAGGGCAGCCGCAGCTCGATGGGCTCGCGCGGCGCCATCGGCTCGTCGCCGCGAACGACGACGATGTCGCGGACGACCCCCTCGAGGGTCGCCGCCGCGGCCTCGTCGAGCGCGGCCCGGCCGCTCAGCGCCGCCCGCAGCAGCCAGCGCGGCCCGTCCACGCCGATGTAGCGCACCGGCTGCGGCTCCCGGTCCTGCGCCGGGACCCGCGCGGCCAGTTCCGTGCCGAAGGGCCCCTCCTGCTCCTCGGTGCTGCCGCCAAGGGCGGCCACCTCGCGGGCCAGCTCCGCCCGGACCTCGTCCCAGATGCCGCTGCGCTTCGGCGCGGCGAACGCCTGCACCTGCAGGGCGCTCTCCTCGACGAGGACGACGGCGCCGACGATGCTGTCGCCGGAGACGGTGAGCTGGACCTCGAACCCGGGGCCGACGGGCAGGAGCAGACCTCCCAGGTCGACCCGCTCGGCCTCGGGATAGCCCTCGTCGGCGTCCCATGGACCTGATTCGCGCGCGGGAACGGCAGGCTCCCTCTCGGGTACGGCCTGCGCCGTCTCCTCCTCCGCGCGCCGACGGCGTCCGAACACGTCGTTCACACTCCTTAGGACCTGTGCTCGCCTTTGATCAACGACCGGTGGAGCCGAACCCGTTCGCCCCGCGAACGGAACCGGGCAGCCGCTCCACCTCGTGGAAGGACGCCCTCTCCACGCGCTGGATGACCAGCTGGGCGATGCGGTCGCCGCGCTTGAGCCGGGCGGCTTCCTTGGTGTCGGTGTTGAGGAGGGTGACCCTGATCTCGCCGCGATACCCCGCGTCGACCGTGCCCGGCGCGTTCACCAGGGTGACGCCGTACTTCGACGCGAGCCCCGAGCGGGGGTGCACGAAAGCGGCGTACCCGTCGGGGAGGGCGATGGCCACCCCGGTGCCGACCACGGCCCGCTCCCCCGGCAGCAACTCGACGTCCGTGACGGCGTACAGGTCGGCCCCGGCGTCGCCGGGGTGCGCGTAGCCGGGAAGCGGGAGCCCCGTGTCGAGACGGTGGATCAGCACCTCAACATTCATGGGCCAAGACACTACCCGTTGCGCTGGGGAGATACCGCCTCTCCGGTGCCCGGCGGCTCCGGCGTGGAGCGTTCCTCAGGCTCGTTTCCCTCCGGGTGCAGCGGCGGCGACGTCGGAGGCTGCTGCGACGCCGACGCGGAGCGGTCCTTGGGCTCGTCCCCCTCCGGGTGCAGCGGCGGCGACTCCGGGGGCGCCGCCGCGGGCGCGGGCGGCTCGCGGCGCAACAGTTCCTGCAGCACCCGGTAGATGACCGCCGACACCGGGACCGCCACCGCCGCCCCGGCGATCCCGGCGATCACGCCGCCGACGCCCAGCACCAGGATGATCGCCAGGGGGTGGAACTCGACCGCGCGGCCGACGATGAGCGGCTGCAGGACGTGGTTCTCCAGTTGCTGCTCGACGATGAGGACGCCGATGAAGATCACGGCGGCCAGCCAGCCCTGCGAGCCGAACGTCACGAGCGTGCCGACGGCGCCCGCGAAGAGGATGCCGACGATCGGGATGAAGCTCGACATGAAGACCAGCACCGCGATCGGCGCCCACAGCGGCACGCCCAGCACGGCCAGGGTGGCGCCGATGACGACGCCGTGGATCGCGGAGATCGCGACGGTGCCCTGGACGTAGTGGGAGAGCGTCCGCCAGGCGGAGCGACCGGCGCGGTCCACCCGGGGCGCCGCGCCGCCGAACGCGCGCAGGAACCAGTTCCAGATGCGGTCGCCGTCCTTGAGGAAGAAGAACGTCACGAAGAGCATCAGCACGATGCCGGCGAGCACCTCGATCACGGCGGTGGCCCCGGTGATGACCGTGCCGGTGATCTGGCCGCGCCGCTCGGAGAGCTGCTTCGTCAGCTCGTCGACGACGCCGGTGATCTGGGACTCCTTCACCTGGAAGGGCCCGTGGATCAGCCAGTCCTGCACCTCGTGCGAGGTCTTGGCGATCTGGTCGATGAGCCGCGGCGCCTCCTCGTTGGCCCGGATGCCGATCAGGAACCCGATGCCGACGATGACCGCGAAGAAGAGCAGCATCGTGAGCCAGGTGGCGTATATCGGCCGCATCACGCGGCGCAGCCGTCCGGTGACCGGATAGAGCAGCGCCGTCAACAGGAAGGCCACCGCGACCGGCAGCGCGATGATGCCGACGCGGCCGATGATCTGCCAGAAGAAGTAGATCACCACGCCGAGCACGATCAGGCAGGCGCCCCACACTGCCAGCGTGAGCAGCGTGGGGGGCACGTGAAGGGTGCGACGTTGCTTTTCCGGGATCACAACGTCCAGCCTGACACGTCAGCCCCCGATGCGCGCAGCCGATTATTCATCCGACGACGAACATCGCGCCATGTCACCCCGCCAGTGTGACGGACACCACCTGCTCGTCTCCGGCGACGTCGAGGACGAACTCCTCGACGTTGCCCGCCGCGCACAGGTCGTCCTGGGCGGGCCGTACGAGCCGGGCGTGCGGGCCGGACACGACGAGCCGGGAGATCTCCGCCCGCATGGACAGCCTGGCCTCGGACTTGGCCTTGCGCACCCGGCGCAGCACCTCGGCCACGGCGCCGAGCACGGCCGGGTCGCCGTCACCGGCCACGGCGTCGATCTCGGACGGCGTCGGCCAGGCGGCGCGGTGCACGGAACCGCTCCGCCACCACGACCAGACCTCCTCCGTCACGAACGGCAGGAACGGCGCGAAGAGCCGCAGCAGCACGCCGAGCGCGAGCCGCAGCGCCGTGACGGCCGAGGCGTTCCCGTCGTACGCGCGGGCCTTGACCAGCTCCAGGTAGTCGTCGCACAGCTCCCAGAAGAAGCGCTCCGTGCGTTCGAGCGCCCGGGTGTAGTCGTACTCCTCGAACGCCTCGGTGGCCTCCGTCACGACCGCGCGCAGCGCGGCCAGCATGGACAGGTCGAGCGCCTCGGTGACCCGCTCCTCGCCCGCCGGGACCTCGCCGAAGCCGAGCACGAAGCGGGAGGCGTTCAGGATCTTGATGGCCAGGCGACGGCCGATCTTGATCTGCCCGGTGTCGAACGCGGTGTCCGTGCCGGGCCGGCCGCTCGCCGCCCAGTAGCGCACCGCGTCCGAGCCGTACTGCTCCAGCAGGGCGAGGGGCGTGACCACGTTGCCCTTGGACTTGGACATCTTCTTGCGGTCGGGGTCGAGGATCCAGCCGGAGATCGCCGCGTGCCTCCAGGGGAGGCCGCCGTGTTCCAGGTGCGCCCTGACGACCGTGGAGAACAGCCAGGTCCGGATGATCTCGTGGGCCTGCGGGCGCAGGTCCATGGGGTAGACCCGGCGGAACAGGTCGTCGTCGTGCTCCCAGCCGGCCGCGATCTGAGGCGACAGCGACGAGGTCGCCCAGGTGTCCATCACGTCGGGATCGCCGACGAAGCCGAGCGGCGTGCCGCGCATGTCCTCGGTGAAGCCCGGGGGCACGTCGGTGGACGGGTCCACGGGCAGGGAGGCCTCGTCGGCCGGGATCGGCGCGTCGTAGACGGGCCGCCCGTCGCGGTCCAGGGGGTACCAGACGGGGATCGGCACGCCGAAGAAGCGCTGCCGGGAGATGAGCCAGTCGCCGGCCAGGCCCTCGACCCAGTTGTCGTACCTGACCCGCATGTGCGGCGGGTGCCAGCGCAGCTCCGTGCCGCGGTCGAGCAGGGCGAGGCGCAGCTCGACGTCACGTCCGCCGTTCCGGATGTACCACTGGCGGGTGGTGACGATCTCCAGCGGCCGGTCGCCCTTCTCGTAGAACTTCACCGGGCGCTGGACCTTGCGCGGCTCGCCGTCCAGGTCGCCCGACTCGGTCAGCATCTCCACGATCCGCTCGCGGGCGCTGTGCACGGTCTTGCCGGCCAGCTCCTTGTACGGCTCGGCGGGCACGCCCTCCGGCGGGTCGGTCAGCAGGCGGCCGTCCCAGCCGATGACGGGGCGGGTGGGCAGGTCGAGCTCGCGCCACCAGATGACGTCGGTGACGTCACCGAAGGTGCAGATCATGGCGATGCCCGAACCCTTGTCCGGCTCGGCGAGATGGTGGCCGAGGACCGGCACCTCGACGCCGAAGATCGGCGTGCGCACGGTGGTGCCGAACAGCGGGCGGTAGCGCTCGTCGTCGGGGTGGGCGACCAGGGCGACGCAGGCGGGGATCAGCTCGGGGCGGGTCGTCTCGATCCACACCCGGTCGCCGAAGCCCTGCTCACGCTGCTCGGGCGACAGCTCGAACCCGATGCGGTGGAAGGCGCCGGGCCACTCCCGGTCCTCCAGCTCGGCCTGGGCCACGGCGGTGCGGAACGTCACGTCCCACAGCGTGGGCGCCTCGGACAGGTAGGCCTCGCCGCGGGCGAGGTTGCGCAGGAACGCCCGCTGGGAGGCGACCCGCGCCCGCTCGCCGATCGTGGCGTACGTCAGGGACCAGTCCACGGACAGGCCGAGGCGGCGCCACAGCTCCTCGAACGCCTTCTCGTCCTCGGCGGTGAGCCGCTCGCACAGCTCGATGAAGTTCTTCCTGGACACCGGGACCTGCCCCTTGGCGCCCTTGCCTCCGCTCGCCGGCGGCTGGAAGTCCGGGTCGTACGGCAGCGAGGGGTCGCAGCGGACGCCGAAGTGGTTCTGCACCCGGCGCTCGGTGGGGAGGCCGTTGTCGTCCCAGCCCATGGGGTAGAAGACCTCGCGCCCGCGCATCCGCCGGTAGCGGGCGACCGTGTCCGTGTGGGTGTAGGAGAAGACGTGCCCGACGTGGAGGGAGCCGGAGACCGTGGGCGGCGGCGTGTCGATCGAGTAGATCTCGTCGCGCGTGCGGGACCGGTCGAAGCGGTAGGTGCCGTCCGCCTCCCAGCGCGCTACCCATACCGCCTCGAGTCCATCCAGAGTGGGTTTCTCGGGCATGGCGGTGGTGCGCAGTGGCTGTTCGGTCATGCCGACTAATGGTATGGCGTCGGCGGGCGCGCTGTACCGAGAGACTAGGGTCGTTACCGAGGAGGAATCATGGCGGAAATCACGCACGCCGGCCACGAATCAGGCGCGGCGGAAAAGCCCGATATGACATGGAAGATCGTCGGCGGCCTGGTGGGCCTCGGCGTGGGCTTCGCCTCGCGCAAGGTGCTCACGTTCGCCTGGCAGAAGACGACCGGGAGAAAGCCCCCGGCCAGCGCGGACTCGCTGGACATCAGCCTGGGTGAGGCCATCGCCTACGCCGTGGTGATGGGGTTGGGCATGGAGGTCGCCCGCATCGTCGCGATGCGCGCCGCGGCCAAGAAGTGGCACTCGTGGAAGTCCGAGGCCGAGGCCAAGCTCTGACCGTCAGCCGTTCTCCAGCGCGGTGAGGAAGTCCCCCGCCCACTTGTCGACGTCGTGGGTGGCCACCCGGCGCCGCAGCGAGCGCATCCTCCGGGCCAGCTCGTGCGGCGTCGCCCGCATCGCCGCCAGCATCGCCCGCTTCATCCCATCGATGTCGTACGGGTTGACCAGGTATGCCTGGCGCAGCTCGTCGGCGGCCCCGGCGAACTCGCTGAGCACGAGGGCCCCGCGCAGGTCGTGGCGGCAGGAGACGTACTCCTTGGCCACCAGGTTCATGCCGTCGCGCAGCGGGGTGACGACCATGACGTCGGCGGCGCGGTAGAGCGCGGCAAGCTCGTTCTTGTCGTACGACTGGTGCAGGTAGTTGATGGGGTGGCGGCCGAGCATGCCGTACTCGCCGTTGATCCGGCCGACCCGCAGCTCGATGTCGTTGCGCAGCCGGATGTACTCGGCGACCCGCTCGCGGGTGGGGGTGGCGACCTGTACGAACGCCGCCTCCCCCGGCTGGATCGAGCCGTCGCCGAGCAGCTCGCCGAACGCCTTGAGCCGCTGGCCGATGCCCTTGGTGTAGTCGAGCCGGTCGACGCCGAGCAGCACGTGCTCGGGGTCGCCGAGCTCGGCCCGGATCTCCTTGGCCCGGGCCAGGATGTGCGGTTCGCGGACGAGCTGGTCCAGCTCGCCGAAGTCGACCGAGATGGGGAACGCCTCGGCCCGGACGGTGCGGCCCTCGACCTGCACCTCGTTCCGGTGGTTCTGCAGGCCGAGGAGGCGACGGCAGAGCCGGATGAAGTTGGAGGCCCCGCCTGGGCGCTGGAACCCGACCAGGTCGGCGCCGAGCAGGCCCTCGAGGATCTCCCTGCGCCACGGGAGCTGCCAGAACAGCTCGGCCGGCGGGAAGGGGATGTGCAGGAAGAAGCCGATGCGCAGGTCGGGACGGAGCCGGCGCAACATCGCGGGGACGAGCTGGAGCTGGTAGTCCTGCACCCAGACGACGGCGCCGGGGGCCGCGGCGTCGGCGGCGGCGCGGGCGAACCGGTCGTTGACCGCGCGGTAGGCGTCCCACAGCACCCGTGAGTAGACCGGCGTCGCGACGACGTCGTGGTAGAGGGGCCAGAGGGTCGCGTTGGAGAAGCCCTCGTAGTAGAGCTCCACCTCCAGGGCGGAGAGCGGCACCGGGATCAGGTGCATCCCGTCGTGGTCGAACGGCTTCAGCTCCTCGCCGGCGGCGCCGGTCCACCCGAGCCACGCTCCGTCGCGACGCTGCATCACCGGCGCTATCGCCGTCACCAGGCCGCCCGGACTGCGCCGCCATTCGGACTCGCCGACCCGGTCGACCGGCAGCCGATTCGCGACGATCAGAAACGAGCTGGTGCCATCCATTGAGCCCTCCGGAGATCGTCCACTACGCCGAGCCCCCGTAGAACAACCATACGAAAGGCCAGTCATGCCGCCCATACCCGCCATGAAGTGCACAATTCATTTGGGCAGGTGTGAGAATGATCTCCCCTGGTCACGGGCGTCGACCAAGAGGTTTAGACCAGCCGGTTACATTTCCGTACCGTACGGTCACGTACCGCGCGGTCGGGCGTGAGCGCCGCGGACCGGGGTCAGGCAGGGGGAAGGGCGCGCCCGCGCAGGTCCGCTCGTACGGCCTGGGCGAGCTTCTTGGTCGCGATGCGGTTGAGCGTGCCGCCCGCGACGGCTCCCGTGAAGAAGGGGCCAAGTGTGGTGAAATGCCGCCCGAGCGTCCTCATCAGGCGGTTGCGCAACGCGGTCTTCGCCGCGGCCCCGACCGCGATGGTGGCCGAGCCGGGGGCGAGCGGGTTCACCCCGCGCTCCCTGGCCCAAGCCACCGCGAACGCGGTGGCGCGCTGGGTGGTCGTGCCGGGGACCGGCACGCCGTAGATCTCGTGCAGCTCAGCGATGAGCTTGACCTCGATGGCCGCGACGACGAGCGTCTCGGCGACCAGTTGGGCGGGAGCGGAAAGCAGCAGTGGAGGAGCGGCGAACTGGGCCGCGGCCAGGGCTCCGCCCACCGCGCCGACCGCCATCGTGCCCTTCGCCGCCGTACGGACCAGATCGTCGGCCAGCTGCTCGCCGGTGAGCCCGTAATGGTGCTCCCGAAGCGTCGCGGCGTCCCTGATCGGGAGACGCGGCGCGATGTTCATGAAGACATCGGCGAGCCAGCGGCCACGCCCCGGAACTGAGTCCTTCGTCTTCTTGGCGGACCGGACGAGCACTGTACTGAGGCGGCCGAGCAGCCGGCGCCGCTCGGCCCCGTTCGTTTCCTCAGGGGTCACGAGCCTGCCGACCAGCTCGGCGACCTCGTCCTGTGATCGATCCGCTTCCGAAGTCAACGGACTCCTCCCCGCGTCTGCTAGGCGGCGCACTCGCGGCAGATCTGCTGGCCGTTCTTCTCGGAGGCCAACTGGCTGCGGTGGTGCACCAGGAAGCAACGCGAGCAGGTGAACTCGTCGGCCTGGCGCGGGATCACGCGGAGCGACAGCTCCTCGTTCGACAGGTCCGCCCCCGGCAGCTCGAGAGACTCGGCGAGGTCCGTCTCGTCGATGTCGATGCTGCCCGACGACTTGTCGCTGCGCCGCGCCTGAAGCTCCTGGAGGCTGTCCTCGTTCAGGTCGTCGTCGGTCTTGCGCGGGCTGTCGTAGTCGGTAGCCATGTGCGTACTCCATCCCCCTCATCTATCTGTCGCGCGGGTCGCGCGTCTTTAACGCTTGGAAGGCCGTTCTTGTGCCCGTTTCGCCCGGGAGATTTTGCAATCGGTACCCCGGTTCCCGGATCACTGAACCTTCCGGCACGCGAGGGGATGCCGCGCAAGGCTCCAGTTAGCCAAATATGGCGAAAACTAAAGCATTGCGGGTATGACCCATCGCGTTCGACGGCACATCCAACCACATGTGCGGGGCGGCCGCTCCATCAGCGCGCCGACAGTGTCGTCGCGGCCAGAGCGCCCGGTCCCGGCAGGCGCACCGTCACCACGAGACCGCCTCCGTCCCTGGGGACGGCGGTGACCGCGCCGCCGTGCGCGCGGACGATCGCCCGCACGATGGACAGCCCGAGCCCCGCACCCTTGGCGGACTCCACCCTGTCGGCGTTCAGCCTGCGGAACGGCTCGAAGATGGAGTCCACCTCGTACGCGGGAACGTGCTGCCCCGTGTTGGCGACCTGAACAACGGGGGCCCCGTCCACCATTCCCGTCCGTACCCAGACTTTTCCGGAGGTGCCGGAATTGTGCTTGATGCCGTTCTCCACGAGGTTGGAGACGCAGCGTTCGAGCAGGACGGGATCCCCTGTGGCGGGGGCGGGATGGAGATCGTGCTCGACGGCGACGTCGTGCTCGGCGGCGAAGGAGGCGAGCTGCTCGACGGCGGTCGTGGCGACCTCCTGGACGTCCACCGGCTTGCGCACGGACAGCTCGCGCTCGCTGCGGGCGAGCAGGAGGAGCCCCTCGATGAGACGTTCGTTACGTGCGTTGGTCCCGAGCAGCGTACGGCCGAGCACCTTGAGATCCTCGGACGCGTGCGGGTCGGACAGCGCGACCTCCAGGACCGTCCGGTTGATCGCGAGCGGCGTGCGCAGCTCGTGGGAGGCGTTGTCCACGAACCGCCGCTGCGCGTCGAAGGCCGAGTTGAGCCGGGTGAGCATGTCGTCGAAGGTGTCCGCCAGCTCCTTGAGCTCGTCGTCCGGGCCCTGCAGGTCGATCCGCTCGTGGGCGAGGGAGGTGCCGGAGAGCTTCCTGGCCGTGGCGGTCATCTTCTTCACCGGCCCCAGCGCCCGGTCCGCGACGAAGTAGCCGAGCATGAGCGCGATGATGCCCATCCCGGCGAGCGCCAGCAGCGACCGGATCAGCAGGCCCCGCCGCGCGCCCTCGATCGCCGCGACCTGCATGGACTGCACGTACGTCTCGAAGAGGACGCGGTCTTCCACGGTGGGCCAGACGACCGGGAGGTCCGGCCAGTTCGCCTGGATCGCCCAGCCGACCATGACGTACATCACGAAGATCAGCACGGCGCCGGCGGCGAAGAACAGCGCGCCGTAGGCCAGGGTGAGCCGCCAGCGGATGCTCACCCGGCCGGGCAGCGCGCGTATCTGGTCGAGCAGACCGGGCTCCACCGGCATCGCCGCCAGCGGCGGCGGGCCGTCCCAGACCGGCGGGCCGCTCGGCGGCGGCGGGACCTGGGCGCGGTAGGGCCCGGTCCCCATCGTCGATGTCATCCGACTCGGGCGCGTACGTGTCGGCGAGCTCCTCTGGGGGGTCCACGCGCCCTGGCCTCCCTGGGTTGGGGCGGGTGCGGCGGCGGTGCCCTCCGAGCCCGGGGAGGACCCCCGGGCGGCGTCCGCTTCGTCCCTCGCGGGCTCGTACGGCTCGGTCACAGTCGGTATCCAACTCCCGGCACGGTCTCGATGATCTGGGGCTCACCGAGCTTCTTGCGCAGCGTCATCATGGTCACGCGGACCACGTTGGTGAACGGGTCGATGTGCTCGTCCCACGCCTTGTCGAGGAGGTCCTCCTGGCTGACGACCGCACCCTCGGCGCGCATCAGCTCCTCCAGGACGGCGAACTCCTTCTTGGTGAGGGAGATCTCTTTGTCGTCCCTGGTCACCAGGCGCTTGCCCGGGTCCAATCGTATGCCCCCGCGTTCGAGCACCGGCGGCAGCGCCGGGGCCGAGCGGCGGCCGAGCGCGCGCACGCGCGCCACCAGCTCCATGAACGCGAACGGCTTGGCCAGGTAGTCGTCGGCGCCCAGCTCCAGGCCCTCGACCTTGTCGTCGACCTCGCCCGAGGCGGTCAGCATGATGATCCTGGAGGCCGACCGCTGGGCGACCAGGCGGCGCGCGACCTCGTCGCCGTGGACCTTGGGCAGGTCGCGGTCGAGCACGATCACGTCGTAGTCGATGTAACCGGTCTTCTCCAGGGCGGCTGCGCCGTCGTAGGCGACGTCCACGGCCATCGCCTCGCGGCGGAGTCCGGTGGCGATCGCGTCCGCCATGACGCGTTCGTCCTCCACCACAAGCACGCGCATCCAGGTCCTCCTCGGAAGGTCTCAGGCACTCATTGTGACCCGGTGGGACGTAAGTCGACGGTAAGCGGTTCCTCAGCTCTACGTGACGTAGAGCACAAGTATTGGGTGGTTTGAGAGTTCCCGCAGGGTGGGTAAGGCAGGTCTACACCCCTTTGCCGTGTGCCGGGGAAGGGCCATGCTCTCCCCAGGATCCGTCACCGGGGTCGACCGGCACCTTTTCGCCCCCTGAGAAAGAAGGTGAGTATGGGCGAGTTCACGACCACGATCGAAACCCGGCTCAACCAGGCCTACGAGGGTCTCCAGGAAGCCACGGCGAACGGGGACGACTTCCTCGCCGACACCCTCACCGCCGAGATCGAGGACCTGCGCCGCCTGGCCGTCGATCACGGCATCGCCATCGAGCGATAGCACCCCTCGACGACGCGGGGACCCGCCCTTCCGGCGGGTCCCCGCGTTGTGTTTTCCAATCTTCTCGCCGCGTTCACGAACCGGCTTCCACGCGTTCCACCGTCCGTGTCGCGCCGCGGCCTCGCCTCCGGCGCCGTTCCACGGCCGCCTTCTCCTCGCCGCGCCCGCGCTCCGGGCCCGGCTCGCGGCTCCCCGGAACCGGCCCTGCCGTCACTCCCGGCCGGCGGGCGTGTCGCGTTCGGGGTCCAGCGGCGCGAGCAGGTCGTCCAGCTCCTCGAACAGGCCGGGGGCGGCGCACACCAGCATGTCCGTGCCGTACGGTTTGCCGCGCAGGCCGCCCATCCGGGCGCCCGCCTCGGTGGCGATCAGCCCAGCGGCGGCGTGGTCCCAGTACTGGGTGCCGCGCTCGTAGTAGGCGTCCACCCGGCCGGCGGCGACCGAGCAGAGATCGACGGCGCAGGACCCGCCTCTGCGGATGTCGCGGACGCGGGGCAGCACGTGCGCCAGGACCTCGGCCTGGACGGCGCGGCGGGCGGCGTCGTACCCGAACCCGGTCGCGACCAGCGCCCGCCCCGGCTCGACCCCGGTGTTGCACCGCAGCCGCTCGCCGCCCAGCCATGCCCCGCCGCCCTTGGACGCGGAGTAGAGCTCGCCGCGCTGCGGGACGCTCACCGCCCCCGCGACGATCTCGCCGTCCACCTCGACGGCGACGCTGACCGCCCAGTCGGGCAGGCCGTACAGGAAGTTGACCGTGCCGTCGATGGGGTCGACGACCCAGCGGGCGCCGCCCGTGCCGGGAGTGTCGCCGCCCTCCTCGCCCAGCACCGCGTCGTGCGGCCTGGCCTCGGCGATGCGGGCCCGGATCAGCTCCTCGGCGGCGCGGTCGAGCGCGGTGACGACGTCGGTGGGGCTGGACTTGGTCTCGACCACCTCCGGCCGGGCCGGGCGTTTGGCGACGAGCATCCGTCCCGCCTCCTCGGCGATGCTCACCGCCAGCGCTAGCAACTCCGCCTGATCGGGTGAGACCCGCTCCTCGGCCATCCTGACCCGCCCCCTCCTCGGTCCGATCACGTCAAGTTCTGAAATTTCGTGACTAAAGGGTCACTTGAGGCATCCTCCCAGATCGGGATGCGGGGCAGGCCCGCCCGGGGAGGGCAGGACGGGCACGGGGACCGGGCGGCCGGTCCCGGATGGCGTACCGGGAATCGGCCCCCGGTCCCGGCGGAGGGTGGACACGGACCGCCCCGCCGGTCCGTCGCGGACCGGCGGGGCGTGAGGGGCGCGTGGATCCCGGCGATCCGGTACCCGGGGCGGCATGGATCGGGTCACTGCGACACCGACGCGGCCAGGGTGACCGGGTCAGCGGTCACTCCAGGGCGGCGGGGCGCGCCCACTCCTCTCCGAGGACGTGCTGGGCGAGGAAGGCCAGCACGGTCTGGTACCAGACCACGGCGTTCCCGGGCTTGAGCACCCAGTGGTTCTCGTCCGGGAAGTAGAGGAACTTGGACTCGACGCCGGAGCGCTGCAGGTCCCACCAGAGCCGCAGCCCCTCCCCGATGGGGACCCGGTAGTCCTTGTCGCCGTGGATCACGAGCATCGGCGTCCTGATCTCGCCCAGCGAGTTGTGCGGGGAGAGCCGCGCGTACCGCTCGTGGCCCAGCCGGCCGAACTCGCGCTCCCAGTACATCGAGGCGTCGGTCGTGCCCGCGAACTGGTCCAGGTTCCACAGGGAGGCGTGGGTGACGATCGCCTGGAACCGGTCGGTGTGCCCGGCGACCCAGTTGGCCATGTAGCCGCCGAACGACCCGCCCATCGCCGCGATCCGCTGCTCGTCGATCTCGGGCAGCTTGAGGCACTCGTCGGTGATCGCCATCAGGTCGGCGTGGGTGACGGGGCCCCAGTTCGCCCAGCCGCGGTCGATCATCGCCTGGCCGTACCCGGTGGACAGGCACGGGTCGGGCAGCAGCACCGCGTACCCGTGCTCCGCCATGATCCACGGGTTCCAGCGCCAGGACCAGTCGTTCCAGCTCGAAACGGGGCCGCCGTGGATCCACAGCAGGAACGGGGCGGGGTTCTCCGCGCTCGCCCCCGCGGGCAGGACCAGCCAGCCGCGGATCTCGGTGCCGTCCTCGGCGACGGCGCTGACCTCGGTCAGCGTGCCGGGCAGCTCCACCTCGGGGGCCGGGGACGGCAGACGGGTCACGCTGCCGTCGGGGGCGACCCGCACCGGCACGGCCGGGGAGTCCACGGCGCTCCGCAGCGCGTAGACCGATCCGTCGGCCGCCGGGCAGAGCTGAAGGTAGGCGCCGTCGTCCGGGGTGACGCGGACGGCCGTGCCGTCCCCGTCCAGGGCCACCCGGAAGATCGGGCGGCGGCCCTGGTGGTCGGCGACGATGAAGATCGCGTCGGAGGAGGGCGCCCAGGCGATGTCGGCCGGGAACAGCTCGCCGCCGAGCGCCCGCCCCTCGCCGGTCTCCAGGTCGATGACCCACAACTCGGACGTGGTCGAGAGCTCCTCGTTCGCGTGCCGGCCCCGAGTGCAGGCGACGTACCGTCCGTCGGGCGAGACGGCGACCGGCCCCCAGAAGTCGTGGGTGTCGGAGGAGGCGAGCACCCTGCGGCCCGTTCCCTCGGCTCCCGCGTCGGCGTCCAGGTCGATGGCGACGATCTCGGAGCGCTGCGTGCCGCCCGGGAGCGGGACGTACCAGGAGGTGATGACCGTGCGGCCGTCCGGCGTCACCGCGAACGAGGCCTCGTCGAGCGCCCTGCCCGGCTCGGGGGTCAGGTCTCGCGCGTCCAGCCGGTCCGGCGCGGCTCCCGCGCGCGCCGCGAAGAGCCGGGTCTGTCCGGGGCCGAGGTCGTGGTCCCAGTAGCGGACCGGGTAGCTCTCGTGCAGGATCGCGCTGACCCCGGCCTCCTTGCGGACCTTGCGGCGCTCGCCCTCGGTGGCGGCGTCACCCGGAAGAACGTCGGCGCTGTACACGATCGTGCCGCCGGCCGCGTGGACGCCGGTGACGCCTCCCGGACGCTCGGCTATCCGCCGCGGCTCGCCGCGCTCGGGCAGCAGCCACAGCGCCGGGACCTCCTCCCCCTCGCCCTTGACCGTCTCGTCGGGGCGCCGCGAGACGAAGAGCACCTCGCCGTCGGGGGTGAAGTCGGCGCCGGCCTCGCCCTTGGCGGACCGGGTCAGCCGGTGGGGGCGGCCCTCGGGATCGACGGGGATCTCCCAGAGGGCGGTGCCGTACGACTTCTTGTCCGGATTGAGGGACTGGACCACGGACACCAGCCGGGTCCCGTCCGGGGAGAGCCGCAGCGAAAGCACGCGCGGCAGGGCGACGTATTCACTCATATCCCGGAAATGACTCACCGATCGAACCTACCCCGATCGTCTGGGGTGACCAAGGCATTTGATCACCCGTCGGCGGCCGGGACGGTCCGCGCGGCCGACCGGAGACGCGGCCGCATAATCTGTGAGACCGGGCCGGCCGACGGCCGGTACGGCGAAGCTGATCGGGCGGGGAGCGATGGGCGATCTGACACCTGAGGGCGGGCGGGCCCCGCGCTACGACGCGCTGCTCGTGGTGTCCTTCGGCGGGCCGGAGAAGCCAGAGGACGTGATGCCGTTCCTGGAGAACGTCGTGCGCGGGCGCGGGGTGCCGCGCGAGCGGCTGCTGGAGGTGGAGGCGCACTACCAGCGCTTCGGCGGGGTCAGTCCGATCAACCGGCAGTGCCGGGACCTGATCGCGGCGCTGGACGTGGACGTCCCTGTCTACTGGGGCAACCGCAACTGGCACCCCTTCCTGGAGGACACCGTCCGCCAGATGACGGCCGACGGCGTGCGCCGGGCGGCCGCCTTCGTCACGTCCGCGCACCGCTCGTATTCGAGCTGTCGGCAGTACATCGAGGACATCGAGCGGGCCAGGGCGGCGGTGCCGGGGGCGCCGGAGATCGTGAAGCTGCGCCACTTCTTCGACCACCCGGGCTTCGTCGCCGCGATGGCGGACCACACGCGGGAGGCCCTGGAGCGGCTCCCCGAGGGGCTGCGGGACCGGGCGCGGCTGGTGTTCACCGCGCACAGCATCCCGATCTCGATGGCGGAGACCTCCGGGCCGACCGGGGGCGCCTACGAGGCGGGCCTGCGCCGTACGGCCTCGCTCGTGGCGGCCGAGATCGGCGGAGACCGGCCCTGGGACCTCGTGTGGCAGAGCCGCAGCGGCCCGCCCCAGATCCCGTGGCTGGAGCCCGACGTCTGCGACCACCTGGAGGAGCTGCACGCGGCGGGCACGGAGGCGGTCGTCCTGGTGCCGATCGGCTTCGTCTCCGACCACATGGAGGTCGTCTACGACCTCGACGTGGAGGCCAAGGCCCTCGCGGAGCGGCTCGGCCTGCCGCTCGCCCGGGCGGCCACCGCGGGGACGCACCCCCGGTTCGTCCGGATGATCTCCGAGCTGATGGCCGAGCCCGAGCCGGCCCCGTGCCCGGCGACCTGCTGCCCGGCCCCGGTACGGCGCCCCCGCTGACCGGCCCCGGTCAGTCGTAGGCCCGCGCGTACGCCTCGGCGAGGCCGAGGACCCGGTTCACGTAGTCCCAGGAGTGGTTGTAGAACCAGACGGCCTTCCTGAGCTTCTCCCCGCCCTGGGCGGCCCCGTTGGCGCAGAGGTACTTGGCCGCCGACGGGACGGCGTCGTACGCGCTCCAGATGTCGGCCTTTCCGTCGCCGTCGCCGTCCACGCCGTACGTCTTCCAGGTGGCGGGCATGAACTGCATCGGGCCGAGCGCGCCCGCCGAGGAGGGGCCGTTGTTGCGCCCGTGCCCGCTCTCCACCTGCCCGATCGCGGCGAGCACGGACCAGGACAGCCCGGGGCACACCCCGGCCGAGCGCCGGTAGAGCTCCAGATAGCTCGCCGGCCGTCCCACGAGTCCCTGCCCGGTCCCGCCGCCGCTCGGCTTCGTCCCGCCTCCGGTCTTCCCGCCGGTCTTCGCGGTCTTCCCGGCCTTCTCCCTCTTTTCTTTCTTTTCGGCCTGTACGGCGAGGACGTGCGCCTTCGCTCCGAGCACGCGCTTCACCCGGCGGGCGTCCGGCGAGTCTCCGTGGATCAGGACGATCACGTCCTGGGAGAACCCGAAGGTCCGTCCCAGGTCCGCGCTGATCAGCCCGTCCACGGCGGGCAGCCCGAGCGCGGCGGAGGCGGCGAGGCGCACCCGGGGGCCGCCGTCGATCTGGTACTGCGCGCCGAGGTTCATGCCGAGCCGCCGGGCCGTCTCCGCGTCGGCCACCAGCTCGCCCCGGCTCAGCGCGCTCCACACCTCGGGGTGCTCCGCCACCGGCTGCGGCGTCCAGGAACGGAAGGTCGCCGGATCGACGGCGAGCAGCTGCAACGGGTTGCCCGCGATGCGGATGGTCCCCCCGTCCACGGCGGCGGCCGTCCGCACGCCCTTGAGGCCGGCGATCCTGCGCACGGTCTCGTCCGGCACGGACGACGTGGTGATCGCCATGAGCTGCGGCCGGGTGGCCCGGACCTCCGCCTCCGCCAGCACCGGGGAGCCGGTGGGAAGCGCGGGGCCGGGGCCGGGGGTCGATCTCTCGGTGCCCGCGAGCCGGTGCCTGACGCTGTCCTCGCGGCCGCCGTCCTCGCCCTTGGCGTACAGCACGGCGGCGCCGACCGCCACCAGGGCCGTCAGCCCCACCAGAAGCACACGTAGTGCGGCGAACCAGGGAACACGGCGCACCCGGCTCAGGCTAGTCGCTTCGGGGCGTAGATCGAGAAATCACTTGCCAACCGGTCAGCCGGTAGGACATGGTCTGGCAGGATAAGTGCACGTCCGCGTGCCGCGAGCGGGGGAGCCGCGGCCGCACCGATCGCATCGAGGTGCCCGGACGCACGGAGTGCGAGGGGAAATCGACATGGTGGGGCCGTACCGCGGGCTCTTCGGCACGCCTGGAGTCAAGGGCTTCGTCATCGCGGGATTCATCGGCCGCATCCCGATGTCCATGCTGGGCATCGGCATCATCCTGCTGGTCTCGGAGCTGACCGGCTCCTACGCCACGGCGGGCGCGGTCTCGGCGGTCGAGTCGGTGGCGTTCGCGCTGGCCGCGCCGCTGTCGGGCCGGCTCGTGGACCGGTACGGCCAGGGCAAGGTGCTCGTCCCGCTCGTCTTCCTGCACGGCGCCGCGCTCGTCGCGCTCATGCTGTGCGCGCACGTCAAGGCGCCCACCTGGACCCTCTACGCGACCGCATTCGTCGTCGGCGGGGCCGCCACCTCGCTCGGATCGATGGTCCGGGCCCGGTGGTCGCACGTGCTCGACGACCCCGCGAAGCTGCACACCGCGTTCTCGTTCGAGAGCGTGGCCGACGAGGCGATCTTCGTGGCGGGCCCGGCCTTCGTCACGGCGCTGGCCACCGGCGTCAACGTCTATGTCGGGCTCGTCGTCGCCATCCTGCTCGCCGTGGGCGGCACCCTGGCGTTCGCCGCGCTCCGCAGTACCGAGCCGCCGGCCGTGCCGAACCGCGCGCACACGGGGTCGCCGATCGCGATCCCGGGGGTCGCGCTGCTCACGGTGGTGTTCCTCGCCGTCGGCTCGGTCTTCGGCTCGGTGGACATCGTCACCGTCGCGTTCGCCGAGGAGCACGGCGCCAAGGCGGTGGCGGGCCTGCTGCTCGCCTCGGTCGCGAGCGGCAGCATGATCTCCGGCCTCTGGTACGGCTCGCGCCACTGGAAGATCGACCTGCGCCGGCGACTGGTGCGCGGGCTCGGGGTGTTCGTCGTGGGGCTGACCCCGCTCATCCTGATGGGCAATGTCCCGACGATGGCGGTCGCCCTGTTCTTCGCCGGGCTGGCGATCTCGCCCACGCTGATCACCGGGTTCTCCCTGGTCGAGCGGATGGTCCCGGCGGGGCAGCTCACCGAGGGCATGGCGTGGCTGTCCACGTCGCTCGGGTTCGGCGTGGCGATCGGCGCGTGGGCCGGCGGGCGGCTCACCGACAGCTACGGCGCCTCCAACGCGTACGGCTTCCCGCTCATCTGCGCGCTGCTGGCCGTCGCCGTGGGCCTCGTCGGGTCGGCCTGGCTGCGCACGCCCGAGACCGCCGGGAACGACGCCGCCTGAGGGGGGCGTCGGCAGGTTCCCGGTCCCGGACTCTGGATTCGACGCCGGTTTCATGAGTATCGTTCATGTTCTCTCCGAAAACGTGGGCTTGGATGGTCATGAACGAGTTCCGCAACTGGGCCGGCAACCAGTCCGCCACCCCCGCCGAGATCAGGACGCCCGCGTCCGCGGCCGAGGTGGCCGAAGCCGTACGGGACGCCGCGCGGAGCGGCCGCAGGGTCCGCATGACGGGCACCGGGCACTCCTTCACCGGCATCGCCCTGGTCGACGGCATCATGCTGCGGCCGAACGCGCTCACCGGCGTGATCGAGACCGGTGACGACTGGGCCAAGGTCGCCGCGGGCACCCCCCTGCACGTCGTCAACGACGAGCTGCACCGGCGCGGCCTCGCGCTCGCCAACATGGGCGACATCACCGCGCAGACCATCGCGGGCGCGATCCAGACCGGCACCCACGGGACCGGACGGGACATCGGCGGCCTCGCCGACCAGGTCATCGAACTGGAGATCGTGCTCGCCGACGGGACGACCACCACCGTCAGCGAGGGCCCGCTGTTCGACTCGGCCCGCGTGGGCCTCGGCGCGCTCGGCATCCTCACCGCCGTCACGTTCCGGGTGGAGCCGTCGTTCCTGCTGCACAGCCGCCGCGAGCCGCTGCCGTTCAGCGGCATCCTGGAGACCCTGGACGAGCTGACCGCCGAGAACGAGCACCTCGACTTCTTCTGGCTGCCGCACACCGACACCTGCCTGGCCAAGCGCAACAACCGCTCCCCCGGCCCGGCCCGGCCCACCGCCCCGTTCAAGCACTGGCTCGACAACGTCTTCCTGGAGAACACGATCTTCGGCGCGGCCTGCGCGGTCGGCGCGAAGATCCCCGGCGCGATCCCGCGCATCAACGGGATCTCCGCGAGCCTGCTCGGCGCGTCCGAGTCCGTCGACACGTCGTACAAGATCTTCAACTCGGTGCGGGAGGTGCGCTTCCTGGAGATGGAGTACGCGATCCCGCGCGAAAACCTGACCCAGGCCCTGCGCGAGACCCGCGACCTCATCGAGCGCATGGACTGGAAGATCACCTTCCCCGTCGAGGTCAGGGTGACCCCGCCGTCGGACGCCTGGCTGTCCACCGCGTACGGCAGGCCCAGCGCGTACATCGCCTGCCACGTCTACCGTCCGACGCCGAACCCCGGGTACTTCGAGGGCGTCGAAGAGATCATGACCAGGTTCGGCGGCCGTCCCCACTGGGGCAAGCTCCACACCAGGGACGCCGCCTACCTCGCCACTGTCTATCCGAAGTTCGCCGACTTCGTGGCGCTGCGCGACGAGCTCGACCCCCAGCGGGTCTTCACAAACGACTACCTGGACGTCGTCCTGGGCTGACACCATGGCGTCTTGACGACGTCCGAGACTCCGCCGGCGGCCCCGCTCCGTGCTCACGCGGGTCCCGGCGCGACTCGCCGGAATCCTCGGAGGGACAAGAACCGCTTGCTCAATCCCGCCACGCTGTAGAAAGGTGAATGCGACAAATGTGACTGGCGTCATGTCGCCTGCCACGCCCCTGGGGAAGGCGATGTTCGGACATGCCGGGTACGGTGCTGGAAGGCAACCGGCTCACGCGAGAAACTCAAGGGTCCGGGGGAAGATTGAGCACGACGACGAAGGGACTCGCATGCAGGAGCTCCGTCTCGTCGCGGTAAGTGAGGACGGCACCTACCTCGTTCTGGCGACTGCCGGACGCGGTACGCGGTTCACGCTTCCCGTCGACGACCGGCTCCGCGCTGCCGTCCGCGGCAACTTCTCCCGTCTCGGCCAGTACGAGATCGAAGTGGAGAGTCCGTTGCGTCCCAAGGAGATCCAGGCTCGCATCCGCGCCGGAGAGTCGGCGGAGGAGATCGCGGCGACCGCCGGCATCCCGGTCGAACGTGTCCGCTGGTTCGAGGGGCCCGTGCTGCAGGAGCGCGAGTACATGGCCCAGCAGGCGCAGCGGGTCGCGGTGCGCCTTCCCGGCGAGACCACGCCCGGCCCCACCCTCGGCGAGCTGGTCGCGGAGCGGCTGACCCGGCGCGGCGTGCCCGCCGACGAGATCGACTGGGACTCGTGCAAGCGCGACGACAACCTCTGGCGGGTGAAGCTCGGCTTCGTCTGGAACGGTCACACCCGGCACGCGGAGTGGCTGTTCGACCCGCGCCGCCGCCACATCACGCCCAACGACGACGAGGCCATGCGCCTGTCCGCCGCCGAGTACGTCGAGCCCGTCCCAGTTGAGGACACGACGGTGCGGCCGTTCCTGCCCCGCCTGGCGTCCAAGCTCGCGCCCGTCCCTCCGCTGCCCGAGGGCCCGCTCTCGATCCGCGCCGGCCGCGCGGAGCCCGACTTCCCGTCCGTACGGCCCGAGCCCGCCCGCCGGGACGAGCCGGTCCGCGACGAGCCCGCGGCTCGTCCGGCCGCCGAGACGGCGTACCTGCCCGAGACCCCGCTGGTCCCGGGCCGTCCGGTCTTCCGTCCCGAGCCGAGCCGGGAGACGGCGTTCCACCTGCGCGAGCCCGCCCAGGAGGCGGCCCTGCCGGAGGCCGAGACGCGGCCCTCGGTCCGGGTGACCGGACCCGCGCCCGTCCACGGCGGCGCGCCGCCGCCGAGCGCCTCCCCCTCGCCCCTGCCCGGCGTCCGGGACGCCACGTCCCCGGCGAGTCCCGGCGACCCGGTGGGCGAGCCCGTGGTCGAGGAGACACCGCGCGCCGAGGAACGGCTCGTGGTGCCGGAGAGCGCGCCGGACGCGCCCTCCGTGGACGTTGGGGCGTCCATCGAGCCTGAGGCGGCCACCGACGCGATCGTCGAGGCCGCCGGCCCGGCAGGCGCCGCGGAGAGTGCCTCGGTACAGGACACCGCCACGCCGGCGACCGACGACGTCCCGGTGGCTCCCGTGCCACCCGAGCGGCAGGACGAGGCCACCTCGTTTGTGGCCGCCGCCGCGGAGGCGATCGAGGCCGCGACGGCATCGGACTCCCCGGTGCCGGAGGCCACGATCTCGGAAGGCACAGCTTCGGACGGCACAGCTTCGGACGGCAGGGTTTCGGAGGGCACGGCCGTGGAGGCCGCGGCTTCGGGGGGCGCGGTAGACGTGTCCGCTGAAGCGACCGCGCCCGTGAGCGACGCGGTGCCTTCGGAGCCGACCGCGCCCGAGCCTGCGGCCGTGGCGGACGCCGGGGGCACCCCGGAGAGCGAGGCCGCGCCGCCCGCCGCCCAGCAGCCCATGCCCGCCGAGCGGGCCGAGGCCCCTGCTGACGCCCCCGCGACCAAGCCGGTCGAGGCCCCTGCTGACGCCCCCGCAGCCAAGCCGGTCGAGGCCCCTGCTGACGCGCCCGCGACCGGACCGGCCGCCGAGCCCGCCGCCGGACCCGCGCCCGCGGAGGACGAGCCCGGCAAGGCCAAGGAGGCCGTCGCCGTGCCCGCCGCGCGGGTCAGCGAGGAGCGCGCCGCACCGCCCGCCGCGCCCGCTGCCGCCGCTTCGGGCAAGAGCGCGGGCAGGGAGGGCGCGGCGAAGGAGCCGAAGCCCGAGCCGCCGGCGCCACCCACTCCCAAGCCCGCTCCGGCCCGGCCCCGCAAGTCGCGCGGGCGGCGTGCCTCCGTCCCCACGTGGGACGAGATCATGTTCGGCGCCCGTAAGCAGGAATGATCCGCTCCTGACGGGGCGCCCGCGCCCGTCTCCCCCCGCGTCTCGCGGACGGCCGGCTTCCGGCCGCTCCACCGGCACGTCACACCATGTGGCTCCGGCTGCTCGGGTCTCCCCCCGGCCGACTGTTCCGCTGCATGAACGCCCTCATCCGAAGCTCCGCTGATCGGCTGTCAGGCCGTCGATCACGACGCGGCACCGCCCCGCTCCCCCAGACGTCCCGCCGACCGGCTGTCGCATCGCCCGGCATCCCGGGGCGCGGCCCGCTCTCTGCCCTCTGCTCCTGACCAGCCCAGCGCCGCGACGGCGCCCCTTCCAACCCGCGAAACCGCGTCAGGACCGACGATGCGGCCCACAGACGGATCCGTCAGGCCCGGGACATCCCGACGCGTTCCAGAGAGCGCAGCGATCGGGGGCGTGGTGCGCGACCACGCCCCCTGTGCATCGCCGTTCGTCCGGCCCGCAGGCCGGTGGCGAGGCGGCCGGATCACTGCTGCGACTGGTGCATCCGCTGCATCTTCTCCGTGTGCATGCGCTCCTCGTGCATCCGGCGCATGCGCTCCTCGTGCATGCGGTGCATCTTCTCCATGTGCATACGGTGCATGCGCTCCTCATGCATCCGGCGCATCCGCTCCTCGTGCATGCGGTGCATCTTCTTCTCCTTGTGCATCCGCTTGCAGCTGTGGAAGCCCTTGTCGTAGCCGTCGGAGTAGCCGCGCTCGTAGTCGTCCTCTCCGGCGGCGCCCTGCATGCCCTTCTTCATCTCCTTGCCGGCCTTGCAGTCGGCGTGGCCGTCCTTGTACCCGTCGCGGAAGCCCTTCTTGTAGTCGTCCCGGCTGAACGCCGAGTGGTGCGACATGCTCAGGGTCGCCTGGGTGGGGGTGGCCGAGGCGTGGGAGACCCCGCCCGGACTGAGTGCGAGGGTTGTCAGGAGGGCCGAGCCGAGCAACATCGCACGTCCTGTGCGTCGCATGGCCGTCTCCTTTCTCCATCGGGCCACCCGGCGACCGCCCGGCCGGAGGGTGGGCGCGACTAACGGTCACCTCGCATCGTGACTGGAGTCGCGCGACGGCGCCGCGACACCGACGTGACGCGGGCGTGACCGCTTCCCCTCCGGCGCCACCTGCCGCGATCCGGGGGCTCACGGTGTCACGGCCGCAGGCCGGCGACCAGCTCGCGAAGACGCGGTGAGGGCCGGATCCGCAGCTCGGCGTGCAGGAGGCCGGCGCAGCGCTGGTAGTCGCGCAGCGCCTCGGCCTGGTTCCCCTCGGCCAGGTGCGCGCGGATCAGCGCGGCGTGGGCGCTCTCCCGCAACGGCTCGGCCCGTACGGCGAGGCACGCGGCGGAGACCGCGTCGGCGAACCTCCCTGCCGCGATGAAGTCGTCCACGAGCGCCTCCAGAGCGTGGACGCGGAGCCGATGCCACTCCTCCGCCTCGAGGATCACCCAGTCGTCGTACCAGCCGGGCAGCAGGTCGGCCGAGAGCGTCACGACGGCGTCGGCGCTCAGATCCCGCTCGGCGGTCGGGGTGGTCCGGTCGAGGATGCGCCGGGCCAGGGCCCGCGCCTCGTCGACGTCCACACGGGCGGCGGGGCTCAGCCGTACATCGGTCGCGCCGATGTCGAGAATGCGGCGGCCGACGCCGTCCAGGCGGGCGAGGGCCGACCGCAGGCTCGCGTGCGCCCTCCGCTCCGAGGCGTCCGGCCACAGCCTGCCCGCCATCAGCGCGCGGGGCACGGACTGGCCGCAGAGGGCGATGAACGAGAGGAGCCGCTCGGCGCCGCCGGAGACGGCCACCTGATCGCCTCCGGCGAGCAGCCGGAAACCGCCGAGAAGAGTGATCCGCAAAGCACTCCAGTCGTTGCTCTCCATGATCCTCCCGCCTCGCGTGGGAAACGACTCGCGTAGGAAAAAGATGGAAAAAGGATCTCGACCGGCGGCTCCGCCGCGCTTCCCTCCTCTAGGTACCCGATGTGTGGTAAATCGCTGTGATTCTTCACCGAATGGGTGGATAACGAGCTGCCAATCGGTCGTCAGCCCAGGTCACGGCGCACCTCTGCCCGCGTCTCAGCGCGTCATCAGCGATATGTCAGCGCCCGGCCGGAGAGATCAGCGAAATGTCAGTGGCGTCCTCCAGAGTGGAGCCGACACCGACGAGAAGAGAGATCATGACCTACGCGATTCAGGCCGAGGGACTGGCCAAGCGCTATGGCGAGACGCGGGCCCTGGACGGTGTGGATCTCGAGGTGCCGCGCGGCCGACTGCTCGGGGTCCTCGGGCCCAACGGCGCGGGGAAGACCACCGCTGTGCGCGTCCTCGCCACCCTGCTGCGGCCCGACGGTGGCCGTGCCCGGGTCGGCGGCTACGACGTCGTCAGGCAGGCCCACCAGGTGCGGTCGCTGATCGGCCTGACCGGGCAGTACGCCGCGGTCGACGAGACGCTGACCGGCGTGGAGAACCTCGTTATGATCGGCCGGCTGCTCGAGATGCCGCGGGCCGAGGCCCGCCGGCGCGCCGCCGAGTTGCTCGCCCGGTTCAACCTGACCGAGGCGGGCGGCCGTGCCGCCAAGACGTACTCCGGGGGGATGCGGCGCAGGCTGGACCTCGCCGCGAGCCTCGTCGGGCGCCCCCAGTTGCTGTTCCTGGACGAGCCGACCACCGGCCTCGACCCGCGCAGCCGGGCGGACCTGTGGGCGGTCGTGCGCGGCCTGCGGGACGACGGGGTGACGGTGCTGCTCACCACGCAATACCTGGAGGAGGCCGACCAGCTCGCCGACGACATCGTGGTGTTCGACCACGGCAAGGTCATCGCGAGCGGCACCTCCGACGAGCTCAAGGCCACCACCGGCGCCCAGGTGCTCGAGGTGCGGCCGCTGCTGCCGTCCCATCTGGACGTGGTCGCGAGCGTGGTGGGCGACGTGCTCGGCGCCGCGCCCGAGGTCGCCGGCGGCCTGGTCTCCGGCAGCGTACGGGATCCCGCGCTGGTGCCCTCCATCGTGCGCCGCCTGGACGATCTGGGCGTGGTCGCGGCCGAGCTGTCGCTGCGCAAGTCCAGCCTCGATGAGGTCTTCCTCGCCCTGACCGGCCACCGCGCCGAAGAATCCGAAAGCGCCGGCGACCGGCCCGGCGACGGCCCCGGCAGCAGGGCCGGCGCCCACGACGACACGCGGAACGGCACCGCGAGGAAGAGGGAGGTCGCGATATGACGGCCATCAGCCCGGCGGCTCCGGGGGTCACCGTCTCGGCGCGGCCGGGGGTCGCGGCGACCATGCGCCACACGGCCACCCTGGCGTGGCGCAGCCTCGTGCAGATCAAGCACAACCCGATGGAGCTCCTGGACCTGAGCGTCCAGCCGATCATGTTCCTGCTGCTGTTCACATACGTGTTCGGCGGGGCGATCGCCGGCTCCACCGGTGACTACCTGCAGTTCTCCCTGCCGGGCCTGATCGCGCAGAACATGCTGTTCGCCAGCCTGACGACGGCGATCGGGCTCAACACCGACATCACCAAGGGCGTGTTCGACCGGCTGCGGAGCCTGCCGATCGCCCGGTCGGCGCCGCTCACCGGGCGCATCGTCGCGGACACGCTGAAGCAGGTGTGGGCGTTCGCGCTGTTCCTCGGCCTCGGCATGGTGCTCGGGTTCCGCGTCCACACCGGCGTGTTCGGCGTCATCGGCGCGCTGGCGCTGCTGCTCGCGTTCGCGCTGGCCATGTCCTGGCCGGCGGTGCTCATCGGGCTGACCGCGGAGAACCAGGAGAAGGTGCAGATCATGGCCTTCTCGCTGATGATGCCGATCACCTTCACCAGCAACGCGTTCGTGCCGACCGCCACCATGCCGAGCTGGCTGCAGAAGTGGGCGGAGATCAACCCGGTCAGCCACCTGGCCGACGCGGTGCGCGGGCTCCTCAGCGGCGGTCCGGTCGCCTCCAGCGCGACCGTGTCCCTGCTGTGGGCGGCCGGGCTCGCGGTGGTGTTCGCCCCGCTGTCGATCCGCGCGTTCCGCAACCGTACGTGACCCGGCCGCGCGGGCTCTCAGCCGGAGGCGGCGGCGAGCATGTCGTCCAGCGGCGTCGCCCGGCCGCGCTCGTAGGCCCGGGAGAACCCCTCGGGTCCGAGCGCGGCCCGCGCGGCGGCGGTGATGCGGCTGTGGTCGAAGGCGACCACCTCGTCCACGCCGCGCATCGCCGCGGCGGATCCGAGGAGGCGGGCGGCCAGCTCCGGCTCGCCGTCGAGCAGCGCCAGCCCCGCCCTGGCGATGAGCACATGTCCGATGATCGGACCGTCTTCGGCGGTGACGGCCGCCTCCAGGGCCGCGGCGTGCATCCGGCGCGCGCGGGCCGCGTCGCCCTCCTGCTCCGCGAGCAGGCCGAGGGACGCATGCACCAGCGCGCGGTACTGCGGCGGATGGACGACCGGCCCGTCGATCTGCCGGGACGCCGCGGCGTAGTGCCTCCGGGCGAGGTCGAGGTCGCCGTCCTCCCGCGCGAACTCCCCTCTGACGAGTTCCAGGCCCGCCAGGCCGACCGGGTCGTCCCCCGCGACGCAGATGCGCTCCGCCTCGTCGATCACCATGTGCGCCCCCGCGCGGTCCCCGGCCGCGTTGAGGGCCATCGCCAGCCGGCTCCGCATGTGCGGGGTGTCGTCGGAGGCGCCGATCTCGTCGACGTACGCGATGGCCTCGCGCATGATCGAGATCGCTCCGGCGTTGTCCCCGCGCATGACCTTGGCCTCGGCCAGCGCGGACAGCGAGTTGGCGATGCCCCAGCGGTCACCGGCCAGGCGGAACCCCGCAAGCGCGGCCGCCACGTCGGCCTCCCCCTGGGGGACCCGGCCGCTGTTGAAGTGCAGATGCCCCCGGAACAGGTGCGCCGCGGCGACCAGCCACGGATCCGGCGCGGCGAACAGCTCGGCGAGGTGGCGGTCCATGGTGTCGGCGTGGCGGAGGAAGAGGCTCAGCACCGGCCGGGCCAGCGCGACGATCGGGTGCAGGGGACTACTGGGCGCGAGCAGCTCGACCAGCGAGCCGACGCCTTCGAGGGCCTCCCGCGCGCGCTCCCAGTCGGCGGAGCCGCCCAGCGCGGTCACGCCGTAGACCGCGAGCAGCAGCGCCCGCTTGGCCGGGTCGGCGTCCTCGGGGACGATCCGGAGCACTTCGGCGGTCCGCGCCGCGCCCTCCACCCGGCGTCCGGCCAGCCACCAGTACCAGCCGAGCGCGCCGACCAGCCGGATCGCCAGGTCGGCCTCGCCCTCGTCGATCGCCCAGCGCAGCGCGGCCGACAGGTTGTCCTGCTCGGCCGCCAGCCGGGCCAGCCACCCGACCTGGTCCGGCCCGCGCAACCGCGAGTCGGCCGTCTCGGCCAGTTCGGTGAAGAACTCCGCGTGCGCCAGCCGCACCCGTCGCTCCTCGCCCGACTCGGCGAGCCGCTCGGCGGCGTACGCCCTGATCGTCTCCAGCATGTGATAGCCGCCGTCGTCGTAGACGACGAGGGACTTGTCCACCAGGTGCCCGAGCAGGTCGACGGTCCAGCCCGACGCGCCCGGCCCCGCGCAGACGCGCTCGGCGCTCTCCAGGGTCGCCCCGCCCGCGAAGACCGACAGCCGCGCGGCGAGCCGCCGCTCGTCCTCGTCCAGCAGCTCCCAGCTCCACTCGACCACGGCACGCAGCGTCTGGTGCCTCGGCAGCGCCGTACGGCTCCCGCTGGTGAGCAGGCGGAACCGGTCGTCGAGGCGGTCGGCGATCTGCCCGGCCGAGAGGGTGCGCAGCCGGGCCGCGGCCAGCTCGATCGCGAGGGGCATCCCGTCCAGCTCCCGGCAGATGCGCTCGATCATCGGGCGCTCCCCGTCCACCGCGTATCCCGGCCTGGCGGCCGTGGCGCGGTCGGCGAACAGCCGTACCGCGGGATCGAGGTCGAGCGGGCGCACCGGCCACAGCACCTCGCCGGTGATGCCGAGCGGCTCCCGGCTGGTGGCGAGGACGCGGATGTCCGGGCAGTCGGCCAGCAGCCGGTCCACCAGGACCGCGGCCGGCTCGATCAGGTGCTCGCAGTTGTCCAGGACGATCAGCGCACGGCGGCCCGCGAGGAGGGCGGCCAGCCGCTCGGTGGGGTCGGCCTCGCCGTGCGGCCCGGTGCCCGGCCGCCTGGTCATCAGGCTCGCGTCCCTCAGGCCGAGCGAGGTGAGCATCGTCTGCGCGATCTCGTCGGGGTCGCGCAGCGACGCCAGCTCGACCAGCCAGGCGCCGTCCGGCACGCCGGAGGAGAGCCGCTCGGCGGTTTCGACGGCGAGCCGTGTCTTGCCCGCCCCACCGGGACCGAGGAGGGTCAGCAGCCGGTGCGCGTCCAGGAGGCCGCCCACGCGCTCGACGTCCGTCTCACGTCCGACGAAGCTCGTCAGCCTGGCCCGCAGGTTGCCCTTGCGCGCGGCAGGCGCGGGGCGGGGCCGCTCGTCGGCGACGGGCGATTCCGGGATGACGGCCGGCTCCCGGGCGGCGTACTCCGGGGCAGCCGACTCCGGGGCAGCCGATTCCGGGGCGGCGGTGACGCGCGTGTGGACAGCAGCGGGCCGCTCCTCCCCCGGGACGGCCGGGGCGGACCCGATGTGTGGGAGGGGGTCGCGGCGCAGCACGGCGAGGTGCAGTTCGGCGAGCCGGGGCGAGGGATCGGCTCCGAGCAGGTCGGCGAAGGCGGCCCGGGCCTCCTCGTAGGCGGCGAGCGCCTCGACCTGGCGTCCGGAGGCGTAGAGGGCCCGCATGAACTGGCCGCGCAGCCGTTCGCGCAGGGGGTGCGCCGTGATGAGGGCGCGCAGCTCCGGCAACACCTCGGCGTGCCGTCCCAGGGCGAGGTCGGCGTCGATCCGGTCCTCGGTCGCGGCGATCCGCAGGTCGTCGAGCCGCGCCGCCTCCGGCGCACCGTCCGGCAGGTCGGGAAGCGCGGGGCCGCGCCAGAGCGCGAGTGCGTCCCGCAGGGTGCGCGCGGCGGCGGGGGCGTCGCCCGAGGCCAGCGCCCGGCCGCCCTCCCCGCACAGCCGGGTGAACACGTGGACGTCGACCAGTTCGGGCGAGACGGCCAGCCGATATCCGGACGGGTGGGCGACCACCAGCTCGCGGTCGATCGCGGCGCGGAGCCGGGAGACCAGGGCCTGGAGCGCGTTGCCGACACCGTTCGGGGGACTGTCCTCCCACACCCTCGCGACGAGCGCGTCGACCGGGACGGCCCGGCCTGCGTCGAGCAGCAGCGCCGTCAGCAGGGCCCGCAATCGCTGCCCGCCGATCTCGATCAGCCGGCCGTCCTGCCGGACCTCGAGAGGGCCGAGGACGGAGAAACTTAAGCCTGTGTCCCGTTCCGTCCCCGCCATGCCTCGATTATCCGTGTCTTCCGGAGCCGGCGAGCCATCGGACCGCGGGCCCGTCCCCCGTACGACGCTCGGACGAGAGGTGCGACCGCCGTACCAGCGGTGACCACGGCCGGGGCCTCACTTCGCACCCCGTCCGGAACGGCGGGGGCCGCGGGCTCCGGGAGCGCGCGCGGAGCCGGCCGGGGGAACGGATCGGCGCGATCCGGTCAGTGCACCGTCCAGATCCGCGTAGCATCATCGGGCATGGGGTCGCCGAACAAGTCAGGACGCGCGCGGCGTGCCGTCGCCATCGCGGCGGTCGCGCTCACCGCATCGGGCTGCGGGATCCTGGGCGGTGGTTCGCCCAGGAACCTCGACGTGATCAGTGTGTCCAGTCCGCGTTTCCGCGACGGCGCCCCCCTGCCGCACGGCTACTCCTGCGACGGAGGGATGGGCAACCCGCCCCTCCGCTGGTCGGGTACGTCGGGCGCCAAGTCGGTGGCCCTGGTGGTCGACGACAACGGCCCTCGGAGTGAAGCGGAGGTGCACTGGGTGGTGTTCAACATCGACCCCAACACCACCGAGCTTGCCGAGAACGGCGTCCCCCGAGGCGCGAGAGAGGGCAAGACGACGACCGGAAAAGTCGGATACGTGCCTCCGTGCGCCCCCAACGGGAACTACCGTTTCACCGTGTACGCCTTGGACGCGAAGCTCGATCTCCAGCAGGGCGCCTCCCTTGGGGAGACCCTGGAGCACATCGCCGACCACACCATCGCTCGCGGCCGTCTCACTGCTTCGAACATCGAGTGACATGCCGAACACCGCAGGTAGCAGCGCCTCGCCAATCTTCGCCAAGGGTGTGACAACGGTCATCGTGGTCGAGCAGAATCGGATCCAATTGCTGAGCGCAGGTGAACAAAGGGGGCAGGTCGTGTCGATGGCCGCGCGACCTCACCGGCGCCGCTGGAAGGCCATGGCCTTGAGGGTGGTGCTATGATCGCGGTCATTTCTGGCCTCGTCGCCGTCGTGCTCTTGGTACTGGTGGTCGTGGCCATGGGCATGCGGTCGATGAACCGCAGGGAGAGCGCGCTCCCGCCCGAGCGGCTGAAGGCCATGGCCGAGAACAAGGGCCCCAAGCCCCGGCGTCCCGCCGAGGAGACCTTCTTCGAGAGCTTCCCCAAGGGTTTCGACGCGTTCGAGGAGCCGCAGACCGCCAAGCAGCAGCGCGCCTCCCGCCCGGCGCCCCGCCCCGGCGGCCGGCAGGCCTCGCGCCCGGGGGCGCAGCGCGGCAAACAGCCCGCGGCCGCCCGCGGCCGGCGCGGTGTGGACGAGTGGGGCGAGCAGGACGACTACGACGACGACTACTGGACCCGGGTCCGGTCCGACGAGGGCGGCTTCGACGGCGCCGGGGGCGCACAGCCGGACGCGTCCCGCCCTGTCGCCGCCTCGTCCGAGCCCCAGGCCGTTGCCCCGCAGGCGCCGGCCCCGCGGCACTCCGGTTCGTCCGGGCTGGCCGATCTGGTCGAGCCCCTGCGCGCCACCCCCGCCTCCGCGCTCGCCGACCAGAAGACGATGACCTTCTCCGCCTCGGGCTCCGACGTGCTGGGCGCGCTCGGCACCCCGGCCCCGGCCCCGGCCCCGGCCTCGCGGCCCGACCCGCTGCTCGACCGCGGCGCCCCGCTGCCCGCCGGCTCGCCGACCGGTCCCTTCTCCGCCCCGCCGGCCGACCCGCTGAACACCCCCCGCGGCAGCGGCTCCTTCGGCGCCGTACGCGGCGTGCCGCCCGCCACCGGCCCATTCGACGACGTGATCCCGGAAACCGGGATGTTCGAGGCGATCCGCGACACCGGCCCCGCCCCGTCCGCCGCATCGGCGACCGGCCCGTTCGACAGCGTGATCCCCGAGACCGGGATGTTCGAGGCGATCCGCGACACCGGCCCCGCCCCCACCACCCCCCCGACCGGCCCCTTCGACACCGCCGTCCCCCA
>NZ_BBYK01000043.1:340473-344815 GCF_001570365.1 Microtetraspora fusca
GCCCCGCCCCCACCACCCCCGCGACCGGCCCCTTCGACACCGCCGTCCCCCAGACCGGGATGTTCGAGCGGCCGGCGTCCTACGACGTGCCCCCGGCGGACCCGTACGGCACGACGCAGCGCTTCACCTCCGACACCGGCCCGTCCTACGCGGTGCCGGCGTCCCCGTCCGCCGAGGAGCCGTCCTGGGGGCAGCCGCCGGCTCCGCCCGCCACGCCCGCCTGGCCGGGGGTGCGTGACGTGCTGGACGACCCGGAGCCGCCGCACGGCTACCAGCCCACCACGTACGGCGGTTACGACTCCTACTCCTCCGACCGCACGTCCTACTCCACCCCGTCCTCGACCTCGTACGAGGTGAGCGCGGGCTGGGCGACGATCGACGACTCCGACACCGTGAGCGGCCCCGCCGCCCCCGCCGGTCCGTCCCCCGCGACCCCGGCCGCGCCGTACGAGCAGGGCGACCACTACGGCCGGGACCGGCAGCCGGGCCACGCGGCCGCGCCGGAGCCGTCCGCGTGGCCGGAGCAGAAGCCCGCGTCCGGGAGCTGGCCCTCCTACGACGAGATGTACGGCACGGCCCCCGAGCCGACCGGGCGCCGTGGCAGCCACCGCAGCCCCGAGACCGACTATCCCGACTATTACCGCTGACTTTCCTCCCGCTTGCCTGACCTGCGCGTGATCCCTGTTTTAGGGTCACGTCATGACGGAGAGCGGCTGTACGAATACGGAGAGTGGTTGGCGGTCCGTGCTCCGGCACGACGTGCCCGCCTCCCTGGTGGTCTTCCTCGTCGCGGTCCCCCTCTCCCTCGGGATATCCGTCGCGTCGGGCGCCCCGATCGCCGCCGGTCTGGTGGCCGCGGTCGTCGGGGGCATCGTCGCGGGTGCCATGGGCGGATCCGTGATCCAGGTCAGCGGCCCGGCCGCCGGGCTCTCCCTGGTCGTCGCCGACCTCGTACAGACGTACGGGTGGCGCGCCACGTGCATGATCACGTTGCTCGCGGGGCTGCTGCAGCTCCTGCTCGGCCTCGTCAAGGTGGCGCGGGCGGCCCTGGCGGTGTCCCCCGCGGTCGTGCACGGGATGCTCGCCGGGGTGGGCGTCGTGATCGCGCTCTCGCAGCTCCACATCGTCCTCGGCGGGCAGCCGCAGAGCTCGGCCGTCGAGAACCTCCTGGAGCTGCCCTCGCAGGTCGTGAACAACCACGGCCACGCCGTCCTGGTCGGCGTCATCACGATCGCCGTCCTGCTGGTGTGGAACCGGCTGCCGCGCCTGCGCGCGGTGCCCGCCCCGCTCGCGGCCCTTCTGATCGGAGCGGCCCCGGCGACCGCGCTCGGCTGGGATGTCACCCGGGTGGACCTGACCGGCGGGTTCTCCTCCCTGGAGGGTCCCGTGCTCCCCTCCGGAGACTGGCACGCCATCATGTCGTCGGTGCTGCTGGTCGCGCTGCTCGCCGGGGTCGAGTCGCTGCTCACCTGCGTCGCCTCCGACCGCATGCACAGCGGGCCGCGCGCCGACCTCGACCGGGAGCTGACCGCGCAGGGCGCGGCGAACCTCATCTCGGGCGCGCTCGGCGGCCTGCCCGTCTCCGGCGTGGTCGTACGGACGACCGCCAACGCCCGGGCGGGCGCGCGCAGCCGGTGGTCGACGGTGCTGCACGGCACGTGGGTGCTGATCTTCACCCTGGCCTTCGGATGGGCGATCACACTGATCCCGATGGAGGCGCTCGCCGCGCTGCTGCTCTTCATCGGCATCCAGATGGTGAACGTCGGCCGCGTGCGCAACCTGCGCGGCCACGGCGAGATGCCGGTCTACTTCGTCACCATGGGCGGCGTGGTGCTGGTCGGGCTCGCCGAGGGCGTCCTGGTCGGGCTCGGCCTGGCCGCGCTGCTCGCGCTCCGCCGGCTCACCTGGCTCTCGGTCCAGGTACGGCCCGACGGGGACCGATGGCGGGTCGTGGTGACCGGCTCGCTCACCTTCCTCGGCGTGCCGAGGCTGACCGAAGCGCTTCGGGCCATCCCGGCGGAGGCGGCCGTCGAACTCGACCTGCACGTCGACTTCATGGACAACGCCGCCTTCGAGGCGCTGCACAACTGGCGACTGGAACACGAGCGCGCCGGCGGCACGATCGACATCGACGAGCTGCACGACGAGTGGTACTCCGCCGCCGTGCGCGGCACCCGGATGTTCCCTGCCAAGAGCCCGTTCCGGCACGACCGGTGGTGGCTTCCGTGGGCGTACCGGCGTCCCGGGCCGCGTCCCGGGGAGGTCGTCCCGCTCCTCGAACCCACCCCGGCCGCCGTCTTCCCGGCGAACGGGGGCGAAGCCGTACCGGATCTACTGAAGGGTGCCCAGGAGTTCCAGCGGCGGACCGCCCCGCTGGTGCGGCCTCTGCTGAACCGGCTGGCGCGCGGGCAGGCGCCCTCCCACCTGTTCATCACCTGCGCCGACTCGCGGATCGTGCCGAACATCATCACCGCGAGCGGCCCGGGCGACCTGTTCACGCTGCGCAACATCGGGAACCTCGTCCCCCGCCACCGGGCCGCGCCGCACGACGACTCCGTCATGGCCTCGATCGAGTACGCCGTGGGGGTCCTCGGGGTACGGAAGATCACCGTCTGCGGGCACTCCGGCTGCGGCGCGATGGCGGCTCTGCTCGGCGAGGTCCCGCCGTCACCGGCCGAGTTCGACACCGGCTTCCCCGCCCTGCGCGGGTGGCTGCGCCACGGACGCCACACGCTGGCCCGGTTCGTGGCGACGGAGAGCACGGAGGACGACGCGGGCCCACTGGACCGGCTCTGCCGGCTGAACGTGATGCAGCAACTGGACAACCTGCGTTCCCACCCGCGCCTGGACGCCCTGGTCCGGTCGGGGACGCTGGAGCTGTCCGGCCTGTACTTCGACATCGGTGCGGCCAGCGTCCATGTGCTGCACGAGGAGGGCTTCACGCCCGTGCCGACGCTCCGTACGGGCTGACTCCGCCGCCGTTCACCCTGAGCGCACTTCGTCCGCCCATCGTGAAACCGGGGAGACAACCGGGGGCGGGCGGACGAAGGATGGCGGCATGAAAATCTTGGTCATCGGTGGTTCCGTGTTCCTCGGCCGGGCGATCGTTGCGGAGGCGCTCCGCCAGGGACACGAGGTCACGACGTTCAACCGCGGCAGGAGCCGGCCGGACGCACCGGGGGTCGAGGCCGTGCACGGGGACCGCGAGGTGTCCGCCGACCTGGACCGCCTCGTCGAGGGACGTCAGTGGGACACCGTCATCGACGTCTGCGGCTACACCCCGCGCGTCGTCCTCGACTCGGTGCGCAAGCTGTCCGGTCATGCCGGCCACTACACGTTCATCTCCAGCATCTCCGCGTTCCCCGGCTTCCCGGCCGTGCCCGGGCTGGACGAGGACTCGCCGCGCCACGAGTGCCCGGCGGACGCGGACGGCGACTACGGCGACTACGGCGTGCTCAAGGCCGGCTGCGAGCGCGCCGTCGAGGAGCACTTCGACGGCGAGACGCTGATCATCGAGCCGGGCCTCATCCTCGGGCCGCACGAGAACGTCGGGCGGCTGCCGTGGTGGCTCACCCGGATCGCCAAGGGAGGGCGGGTGCTCGCGCCGGGCGACCCGGACCGGGCCATGCAGCTCATCGACGCCCGCGACATCGCCGCCTTCACGGTGGACCAGGCGGCCAGGGGCACGACCGGCCGCTTCCTCACCTCCGGCGTGCCCGGCAACACGACGTACGGCGACTGGCTGCGTGACTGCATCAAGGTCACCGGCTCCGACGCCGAGCTGGTGTGGGTCGACGACGCCGTCCTGCGGGAGCACGACGTCCAGATGTGGACCGAGCTGCCGTTGTGGGCGTGGGAGGGCCCGGACACGGAGGGGGTCTGGCTGCCGTCCTCGGCCAAGGCGCTCGCCGCCGGGCTCACCTGCCGTCCCGTGAACGAGACGGTGCGGGACACCTGGGAGTGGCTGAAGGACATCCCGGAGGAGGAACGCAGCTTCGGCTCGAGGCTCCAGCACGGCATCGACCCGGAGAAGGAGGCCCGCATCCTCGCGGACTGGGACGCGCGCTCCTGATCGGACTCCCATCAGGGAGTGGATTCCCCCATGGCTCCAGACGCCTCTAGGCTGGCGGCCATGTCGGATCTGCCGCAGTTTGTCACCCTGCTCATCGTGCTCGCCGCCGTCCTCGGCGGAGGCTTCACGGCCGCGACGCGGCGGAAGGGCCGGAATCGGCAGAGCCGGAATCAGCAGGACCGCCCCGCCGGCCCCCGCAGGTCCCCGTCCGGACCGCGTGGCGGCCGGCCGGGCGGCGCGCCTGGCGGGGGACGGCCCGCGGGCCGCGGG
>NZ_BBYK01000044.1 GCF_001570365.1 Microtetraspora fusca
GATGTCCGAGTCGATCTTGGTGAGAAAACGTCATTGGAAAGCTTCACAGTTCGTAGACGCGATTCCTGTTCGATCGGTTCGCTTCCCTTGTCCCTATCCGGGCGTCGGGAGAAAGAGCTTGCAGGGTCTGGACAAGCCCGGTCTGTGCTGCGTTCTCGGTTGCCCGGCCGCCCAGGCGTTCCCGGCAGGCGGCCAGATCCCGCAGGCAGTCGGGGCGGCGGCGGGCAGCGGAAACAAGACCAACTGAGCCTCGCCTTCCTTTGGCATCTATTCCGGTGTGAGCACCAGAACAGCGCGAGAGAAGTCCGCTTTCACCAGACGCAGCCGGATTTTGTTGATGCGGCCTGGCGTGCCCGTGGTCAGTGACATTTCTCCCTCATCACGACAGCGCCCGTTGACGCAGGACCCTTGGACGCTGGTGTTCTCTCCTTCGACGCTCAGCCCGCCCGATGTGCCTTCGATTCGCAGCCTGACCTCATCAGCGCTCACGGATTTGATGATGATCGCGTTTACGCCGAACCGACTGTCGATCTCCAGCCGATCACCCGCCCGGACCTCTACTTCACAGTCCGCCTTCGCACACGCCGCAAGGTCGGTCCTATGGGATGCCACAGGCTGACTTGGGGAGACCCGAGGCGGACTAAGGGAGACCGGGGATGGGCTGGAGGAGACCGTGGACGGGCTGGGGGTCGACGTCAGGCGGCTCGACACGGCGCCGCCACGCTGCGTCGGCGCTCCACCGTGATCGCAGCCGGCGAGGAGCACGGCCACCCCGACAGCGGCGAACCCGAGGCGGCCGAAAAGGTTGGACGGGGCGGATCTGGCCCGCATAGCATCCTCTCAGAATTCGCAAATCGGAATCCACTCACGCGAGGATCAATGACCATTCGGCAGTCAGCACCTTGACGGCACCGTCCTGAGTCGTCGCCTGAGCGAATGTCACACCGGATGCATTATTTCTCATCTCAAAGCCGAATCCGCCCTTCCCCACATCCGGCGGCCACATCGGATACGCATTCAAGCGGTCCGAAGTCGCATTTTTCCCGATAACGCGAACAAAGCACCAATTCAGCGATAATGCTGAAATCGGCCTGCCAGCTCCGGTGAACGCCGGTTGGGCGCTCAATCTCCGAGCGCGGTGAAGTCGTCCGATGTCAGGCGGATACGTCCGGCTTCCATGTTCTCCTCCAGGTGGCCGAGAGAACCCGTGCCGGGAATGGCCAGCATCACGGGCGAGCTCGCCAGCAGCCACGCGAGCGCGACCTGAGCGGCAGTCGCCCCATGTCGGGCCGTGACCGCCGCCATCGCGGTCGCGTCGATCGGACGGTGACCGCCACCAAGCGGGAAAAAGGGTACGAAGGCGATCCCGTCCTTCTCGCACTGCGCCAGCAGCCCGGTGTCACCCCGGTCCTGCACGTGGAAGCTGTTCTGCACGGCCGCCACCGGAGCGATCGCCCGTGCCTCGGCCAGCTGCGCGGCGTCGACGTTGCTGACGCCCAGGTGCCGGATCAGCCCCTCCTCGCGCAGTTCGGCGAGTGCCGCGAACCGGTCGGAGATCGACTCGCCGCCAGGGCCGCCCATGCCGCCGACCCGCAGGTACACGAGGTCGAGCCGGTCGACGCCGAGGCTGCGCAGGTTGTCCTCCACCAGGCCGCGCAGCTGGGCAGGGCCCGCCTCGCCACTCGGAACGCCGCTGGAGTCGAGCAACGGCCCGACCTTCGTCGCCATCACGAGGTCGTCTCCATAGGGGGCGAGTGCCGTGTGGATCAGCTCGTTCGCCACCACCCCCGCCCTTCGGTAGAACCACGCCGTGTCGATGTGGTTCACCCCGAGCTCGACCGCGCGGCGCAGTACGGCGATGCCCGTCTCCGGGTCGCGAGCGGGCCCGTGGAAGGTGCCGGTCGGGAGCCGCATGGCGCCGAACCCGAGCCGGTGGACCGGAAGGTCTCCGCCGAGAAGGAATTCACCGGTGAGCGCGGCCGGGGTTACCAGGTCTGGGTGCGTGTTCGTCGTCATGCCCGTCAGCCTCGCGCAGATGTGAGGGCGGGCCAACGCGATGGCAGCAAGCTGCCATCGCCCGACAGGGAGCCATAATGGGCGGGTGACAGCCGATCAGGTCATCAGCTTTCACGGTGATGCGGAACTCGTCGCCCGGGCCGGTCACCTGTTCGCCGGTACTCGGCACGAGTTCGTGTGCGCGGCCCGCGATCTCAACACGTGGTCCCAGCCTGAGGCACGGCAGGCGATCAGCCGGCGAATGGGCGGGGCAGACACGTCCGGCATCACGGTCGACAAGCTCGTCAGCCCGGCCGCCCTGGCCGACGAGGCCGCACGGTCGCACCTTCGCGAGGTCGCGGCCAGGGGCGCACGGGTGCGGATCAGCTCCGCACCGCTGCCTCACGAGACGATCATCATCGACCGCCGGGTGATGATCCTCGCCGGACGCGGGACGCCGGGCATGCGCGAGTTCACCGTGACCACCTCGCCCGTCCTGGTCGACGGGGTGTACTCCCTGTTCCGTGCGGCCTGGGAGACCGCCACCGATCTGGCCGCCTATCTCCGCGGTGACGTGCCGCACCTCGACACCGGCAGCCGGGCCGTCCTCCGCGCTCTCGGCGCGGGATACACCGACGAGAGCGCGGCGAGACAGCTCGGTCTCTCGTTGCGCACCTACCGGAGACGCGTCGCCGAGCTCATGACCACGTTGGAGGCCGATTCCCGGTTTCAGGCCGGGCTGCGCGCGGGCGAGCTCGGCCTCACGGGGTAACGGCCGGCCGCCCCACGCTCGAGCCGGGCGACCATTGGTCCAAAAACTGGAGCCTAGAGTCGGGCTCCTCCGGTTCGGGTCACGCCTTCCTGGCGCGTGGCCGACGCAGCAGCAGGAAGGTCCCCAGCAGGAAGAGCAGCCCGATCCCGACGCCGGAGCCGCCGATGATCAGGTAGTCGGTGTCGATGGGCGGATGCGCGAGGCCCCCAGGATCCCGCCCACGATCCGCCCTGCACCGCGCCGCGGCCTCTCGTCACCGGCCGACGGCGGCCCCGGAGGGTACGGCTGGTACGTCCCCGGCTGCGGTAGCCCGGGAGATCGGTACATCCCCGGCGGCTGGTACATCCCGGGCGCCTGATTGGGGCCGGATGGCGGATAGGGGGTGTGCGGAGGCTGCCCGGGGTTCGGCGGGTACACGGGCGGGCGGTTCGGGGACGGTGGGTATGCCATGCCTCTCCGGTTATGCGTGCCGTACGGCGAGGCCGCTCATGTCCGCGACGGTCGCGCCGACCGGGATGCGGAGCGGCACCGGACGCACGCCGGATATAACCCTCCTGCCCCGATCATCACCTTCGGCACTATAGTCACCTTCCTCCCACAGCCGGGGCCGCATAGTCGCCCGTCATTTTCGCGATGACGGTGCCCACTTCGTCGCGTCAGACGTGACCTTCATGCCGAACCACGCCGATTGGTGGGCACGGTTCCGCCGAGCGTCCTGTTCCCCGCCCTCGCGGTCTGGCTGACCGGCGTCCTGGAACTGGGCCGGGTCCGGTGGGCCTCGTACTCCCGGCCGCTAGGCAGGCGGCGACCGGCCGGTCGGCTCGGTCAGGCCGTGCACCTCTCGGCGAGGCGGCGTAGCCCGGCCCGGATGCGCGGTTCGCCGAGTTCGGGCAGCAGCGCGCTCACGTGCTCGGCCGCGAGCGCGGCGAGCAGGGCGTGCGCGGCGTGGTCCGGGTCGGGTACGCCGTCCAGCAGGATCGCCACATGCCGGTGCCAGAAGCGGTAGGCCCCGATCCGGTACCGGGCGCCGGGCGCCGCGGTCTCCGACACCCGCACCAGATCCAGGTGTTTCAGCAGGTAGTCGAGGTAGGCGTCGACGAACGCGATGAGCCGCTCGGCGGACGGCGCGCCGGGACCCAGCGGTGGCGGTCCGTGCAGGATCGCCTCCTGCAGCACCTGTTCCCGCGCGTCGAGCAGCGCGACGGCCAGCCCCGACTTGTCGCCGAAGCGGCGGAACAGCGTGCCCTTGCCGACCCCGGCGGCCGCGGCGATCTGGTCCATGGAGACCGCCGCCACGCCGTGCTCGGCGAACAGCCGGGCGGCCGCCTCCAGTACGGCGACCCGGTTGCGCGCGGCGTCGGCGCGCTCCTTGGGCGGCGGGGTACGAAGCAGCTCCAGCGGTATTGCAGAACCGGACTGCGGTCCGGTATCGTCACGAGACATAAGCGGACTATAGTCCATTTCCTGGAAGGGATGCCATGACCGCACTCATCACTCGCGACGAGCTCCGGGCCGCGATCGACGACGGCACGGTGACCGTCATCGACGCGCTGGGCGGCGAGTACCACGCCAAGCAGCACCTGCCCGGCGCCCTCGCCCTGGCCCCCACCGAGGTGGACGCCCGGGCGGCGGCGCTGCTGCCGGACCGCGACGCCGCGATCGTCACGTACTGCTCCAATTCGGCCTGCCCGAACAGCGGCCAGGTCGCCGATCGACTCGCCGCGCTCGGCTACACCAACGTCCGCAAGTACCGGGAGGGCATCGAGGACTGGGTCGACGCCGGCCTGCCCACCGAGTCGGCCTAGTCAGGTCGCGAACCGGCGGAGCAGCAGGGCCAGCCGGCGTTCGTGATGCTCGGGCGGGAGCCGGCCGCCGCGCGTCAGCGTCATGAGCCCGTGGGCCGCGGCGACGTCGGCGAGCGCCTGCTCCGGGCCGCTCGCCGACGTGTGGGCGGCCCGGATCTCGACGGCCAGATCGGCGAACCCCTCGACCGCGACCGCCGCCATGATCGCGTCCTTGCCCGTGAAGTGGCAGTAGAGCACCGGCTGGCTGCACTCGTGGGTGTCCGCGAGGTGATCGGCCGGAGGATCGCCGGCCGGCCGCCGGGTCGTCACCGCCTCCCAGCCTTCGGCCTCAGCCGGCTCCCGGGCCGCCCTGACGATGAGCCGCTCCCGTTCCGCTCGCTCCCGCTCTCGGCGCGCCTGTATCGACATGCCTCGAATCCTAGCGCCGCTAGCGTTATTAGCTATCGCTATGCTAGCGTCAATCTTGCACCTAGCGACGCTAGTTTTCGGAGGAACCCATGCTCACCCCCACCGCGTACGGCCTGGCCATCGTGCTCGACCTGCTGGTCCTGTTCATCGGCGCCCGGTTCCTGTTGCAGCCCGAGGCCTCGGCCACCGGGTACGGCGTGCCGGCCAAGCCGAACGCCTACCTGACCATCAAGGGCCTGCGCGACTTCAGCTACGGCATCCTCGGCCTGGCCCTGCTCGCCTTCGCGGGAACATACGCGGCAGCCTGGTTCATGCTCGTCGTCGCGCTGAATCCGCTGGGCGACACTCTGATCGTTCTGCGCAACGGAGGCACCAAGGCCGTCGCCTTCGGCATCCATTTCGCCACCGCCGTCGTCGTCCTGATCAGCGCCGCCCTGCTGTTCGCCGTCTGAAGAGGAGCACGAGGATGTCTCTGATCGTTCGCGACTTCACCGAGTCCGTCGTCGTACGGCAGGCCGAGGCCGAAGTGATCGGCCAGGCCCCCACCACCATCCGGCTCCTGGCCGACGCCGGATCCACCGGCGGCGCCCTCTCCACCCAGCGCGTCACCCTCAACAACGGCGCCGACGGAGCCAAGCCGCACCACCACGCGAATTCGGCCGAGCTGTTCTACATACTCGACGGCACCGCCCAACTGCTGTCCGGCGACCAGGTGGTGACAGCCGAACGCGGCGACCTGGTCGTCGTACCTCCCGGCCTGTCCCACGCCTTCGCCGCCGCCCCCGGCCATGACGCCGACATCCTCATCGTCATCACCCCCGGCGTGGAGCGCTTCGAGTATTTCCGCCATCTTGAGCGCATCGCCTACGGCAAGGTCCCGCCGGAGAGCCTCCTGGACGTCCAGGAGCTCTACGACACCTACTTCCGAGCCAGCCCCACCTGGAACAGCGCCCGTTCTCTGGTGGGCGAGTGACCAACTGAGCGCTTCGACGGAGAACGCCCCAGCACCCACATCAAAGGGCGACAGGCCCGCGCCGCTCCCCAGTTCGTACGAACCTTCCCTGACGCCCCGACGTCTCAATGATTGCTATATTGCGCAACCATACAACCGTGGCGCGGGAGCGAGCATGCGTACAGCAAGCACACCAGTGAGGCATCGTCCTCGCGACGCAGCCAGGCGTCGACGCCGGTCCGGGCGAGTGCCGGTCGTCGTACCTGTGGCGGTGACCCTCGCTCTGGTGATCGCAGCCGCGGGAGGAGCCCTGTACACGCGACTGAACGCCGACATCAACACCTTCGCCGCCGACGGCATCAACAAGGAGCGGCCCGCGGCGAACGTCGGCGGGCAGAACATCCTCATTCTCGGCTCGGACTCGCGCTCGGGCGACAACAGCAAGCTGGGCGGGGGCACCGGGGACGTCGGCCGCTCCGACACAGCGCTGCTGGTGCACGTCTACCGTGACGGCAAGCACGCCGTCGCTGTGTCGATACCGCGTGACACGCTGGTCGACATCCCACGTTGCCGGCTGCCCAACGGCACATGGACGGCCCCGCAGAGCGGTGTGATGTTCAACGCCGCGTTCACCGTCGGCCTCACCGCCAAAGGGAACCCCGCCTGCAGCCAGAACACGGTGGAGAAGCTGACCGGCCTGCGCGTCGACCACACGATCGTGGTGGACTTCGCCGGTTTCTCGAAGATCACCCAGGCGGTCGGCGGCGTCCAGGTCTGCCTGCCCAAGGACGTCTACCAGGGCGACCTCAACCCCAACCGCGGATCGAAGGGCGCACTGCTGTTCCCCAAGGGCCCGCAGACGGTCTCGGGGAAGAAGGCCCTGGACTACGTCCGCATCCGGCACGGCATCGGCGACGGATCAGACATCGGCCGCATCAAGCGCCAGCAGGCCTTCATCGCCAGCTTGGTGAAGAAGGTCAAGGCTCAAGGTCTCAGCCCCACCACGCTGCTGCCGTTGGCCGAGGCCGCGGCCTCCGCCATCACGGTCGACCCCGAACTGGGCTCCGCCGACAAACTGCTGTCCTTCGCTCTCGGGCTGAAGGACATCGACCTGCACAACACCAAGTTCATCACCCTGCCGTGGCGCTATCAGGGCGCTCGCGTCGCCGTCGTCCAGCCCGACGCCGACCAGTTGTGGGCCGCGCTCAGGGCCGACCGCACCCTGGACGGCGCCGACGCCAGCGGCAAGGCGAGTTCCTCGCCCAAGCCGACCCGCCCGGTGTCCGGTGCGGGCATCCGCCTGGCCCTCTACAACGGCACCACCGTCAACGGCCTGGCCGCCCGAGCCGCCGCCAAGCTCAAGTCGGCCGGCTTCACCGTCACATCGGTCGGCACCGCCGCCTCCCAGAACTACACATCCTCTGTCGTCATGTACGGCCCGGACGCTCAGGATCAGGCCAAGGTCGTCGCGCGGGCTGTCCCCGGCGCCAAACTCCAGTCGGGTTCCACACCGGGCATCACGGTGATCCTGGGTTCCAATTACGCACTGCCCACCCCGACCCCGACCGCGCTCGGTTCCAAGGCCCGCTCAGCGGACGACGACCCCTGTGCGGACCTGTCGTACGGGTGACCGAGCCGCATCGAATCCACCGCGATCCGGTGCTTCAGTCTCCCAGGCCCCGGAGGCGTTCTCCTGGCTCGGTCACACGCGGGGTCAGGCAACCGATCAGATCCCGCACCATCGCGACGATGTCCCGGTCGTCGATCAAGTAGACGACGCGGCGGCCCTCCCTACGTGAGCGGACCAGGCCCGCGAGCTTGAGCTTCGCCAAGTGCTGACTTACGGCAGGCAGAGCGCTGCCCACTCGTTCCGCAAGCGAGGTGACATCGCACTCCCCCTGGGCCAGCACCCAGACGATGTGCAGACGCGGAGGCGAGGACAGCAGCCCGAACGCGGCCGCGGCCTCGGCCAGCACCGCGGCCGGCGGATCGCCGATCTCGGCCGCTGTCATTGAGCTTGCCTCCTTCTGGAGTCGAGGTACGCACACGCCGACGGGGCCGATCGGACAGCGACGACGCCCGTGCAGCCGAAGTCAGGACATGCCGCCCGCATACGGTCGCCTCGGAGATGGGACGGCCAGGCGAGCGGCGCTGTTCTTCGGACTCGGCAGGCGCCTTTCCATCGACGGCGGCATCCCGACCGTGTGATGGCGTGACCGTCGACGGCGACCTCATCTCACCGCTTTGCCTGGCACGCTCGACACGCGACCCGGACCGAGTGGTCCATGTGCACGTCCATGCAGGTGGTCGCCCCTCATCCGGCGTACGGCCAGATGATCGGCGATGAGAGCGTGGCCGACGGGTTCAGCGGCAGGACTCAGCGCGCCGTACAGCGCACGTGAATACGGCGTCGAGCACCGCCAAGGGACGGGCTTCCCGCGCCGGCCACGCCCTGACCTGAGATCCGAGGGTCAAGAAGCGGACGGCTTGTCCTTCGCGTCGGCCGCCGCCTGAGCACGCAGTGCGGCCGCCTGCTGTTCGAGCTGGCGGGCCTGCTCCTCCGCCGACGGCAAGGCGGGCGGAGCCTGCGGCTCCTCCTGGTCGGACCGGGTCACTTCGGCCTTGAAGATCCGCAGCGACTTCCCGACAGAGCGAGCGGTGTCGGGCAGCTTCTTGGCGCCGAACAACAGCACCGCGGCGATGGCCACGATCATCCAGTGCGTGGGGCTCAGTCCGCCCATCACCTTCTCCTTCTGTTCATGCCGTCACCGGGACGGCGATCAGCGATCACGTGGACTCGGGGTCATAGGGAGGGATCTCCCCCCACGCCAGCTCACCGGTCAGCGGCGCGGTCGGCGCCGGCGGCGGCACCGGGCTCTCGCCCGATTCCTCCAACAGGTATTTACGAGCCAGGGTCTTCGGGTGCAGATCCGTGACATCGAGGTGGGCGAACTCGGGGCCGAGCTCCGCACGGGCGTTCTCCACCAGCCGGCGGAGCTGGCGAAGCGCCCGCCCCGCCTCCGCCGCGATCTTGGGGAGCCGCTCCGGACCGAAGACGAGCAGGGCCACGACCGCGAGCGCCACGACCTTCGTTATGTCCAGCCCGAACACCAGATCTCCTGACCGGGAGCCACCGACGACAGGATAGTTACGCAATCACGCAAATGTCACCATCCGTTGATCACTTGCGCAACCAAGCAAGTGGAATCTCAGGCTATCGCGACATGTGCATGCCCACCACGTCACCCCTGGTTCCGCCGATCCCTCACCCGCTCCGGGGGATCCCTGCCGCCGCACCGGTCCGGCGAGTCGAGAGGCCGTCAACACCTGCTCACTTGCAGAATTGCGCAAGTGACGCCAAGATTGCCAACGGCCTGAGCAGGGGGCGTTCCGGGCATAGAGCGCCGACCCGTACGGCAGGCCCTCCCTCATGACAAACGGCAAGTTCCGGTCACGGTCGGTGTCGTGACCCTGATCCTTCGGAGCGACGTGTGAACAGCGCGGACAACCAACCGCCATCGCGCGGCCGATGGCGGCGTCGGCTCCGCTGGCTGATCGCGCTCGGCCTGGCCCTGCCGCTCGCGGCGGCGGGGGTCGTCGCGGCCGCCTATGCCAAGCTCTCCGGAAACGTCCGGCACATCGAGGTGACCCCGCAGGACCTCGGCGAGACTCGCCCGCCCAAGGCCCCCACCAAGGCGGTGAACGTGCTGGTCGTCGGCTCGGATCAGCGTGACGGCAAGAACGCCAAGTACGGCCGCCGCCTGGTCGGCGAGCGTACGGACACGATCATGCTCGCCCACGTGTCACCCAACCGGGACAACGCCCTGATCATCAGCTTCCCCCGCGACTCGCTGGTCCGGCTTCCCGCCTGCCGCGCGGACGCGTCGAAGAACCTCACCGGCCAGGCCCCGCACGTCGGCATGATCAATGAGTCGTTCAACTTCGGCGGAGTAGCCTGCACCTGGAAGACCATCGAGACGCTGACCGGCATTCACATCGACCACTTCGTGAAAGTCGACTTCACCGGGTTCAAGGGCATGGTCAACGCCGTCGGGGGGGTCGAGGTGTGCGTGCCCCAGCCGATCAACGACACCAAGGCCGTCCTCCACCTGCCGGCCGGCCGCCAGACACTGAAGGGCGAGCAGGCGCTCGGTTACGTACGCGCCCGGTACAGCCTCGGCGACGGCTCGGACATCGGCCGGATCCAGCGGCAGCAGATGTTCGTCGCCTCAATGATCAAAAAGGTGATGAGCGGCGAGACGCTGACCAGCCCGACCAAGCTCTACGACTTCCTGGACGCCGCCACCAAGTCCGTCACCACCGACCCCGACCTGACTCCGGGCGTGATGAAGGACCTGGCCGACAGCGCACAGGGACTGAGCGCGGGCGAGATCCGCTTCATCACCGTCCCGTGGCGGTATTCGGTCAAGAACCCGGGGCGGGTGGAATGGGTTCAGCCACAGGCACGCACGCTCTTCCAGCTTGTCGCGCAAGACAAGAGCACGAAGAACTCGAAGCTGCGTAGCGGCCAGATCAAGATGGCCCGCTCCCGGGTGGAGGTCGAGATCCGCCACAGCGCCGATAGGGCCTCGCTCGCCACCCAGGTGGCCGCCGCTCTGGAACAGCGGGGCTACCACATCTCCAAGATCCGCCCAGGTCGCGATCCGTACCCGAAAACGACGATCCTTTACTCGCCCAAGGGCGAGACCCGCGTCCCGACCCTGGCCAGGGATCTGAAGAAGGGCAAACCCCAGCTCGTCTCAGGCGGGACGACGTCCCGGCTGGTGCTGCTCATCGGTGACGACTGGCGGGGGTTGAAGCCCATGCAGGCCTCCGACTCGGAGGAGTTGACCGGTTTCGACGCCACTCAGGACTCCTGCGCGGCGTGAATCGCGACAGGTGCGGCCCGTCCCGAGGGACGGGCCGCACGCGTCGTCACGGGGTCAGCCGGTGAAGGTCACGCGGGAACAGGGTGGCGCGGCGGATGTTGTCGGCCTCGGTCAGCCGGGTGGTCCACCGTTCCAGGCCGATGGCGAAGCCGCCGTGCGGCGGCATGCCGTGCCGGAAGGCGGCCAGGTATCCGGCGTACGGCTCGGGCGACTCTCCACGCGCCGCCAGGGCGGCGAGGTAGTCCTCGTAGCGGTGCAGGCGCTGGCCGCCGGTCACCAGCTCCAGGCCGCGGAAGAGCAGGTCGAAGCTGTTGGAATGCTCCGGCCTGCCGGGCTCGGGGTGCGTGTAGAAGGGGCGCTTGACCATCGGGTAGCCGGTGACGAACAGGAACTCACTGCCGTGCTCGCGCAGCGCCCACTCCGACAGCCAGCGTTCGTGCGCCGGGGCCAGGTCCGGCTCGCCCCGGGGGTCCTCACCGGTGTGCTCGGCGAGGAGCTCCTGGGCCTCGGCGAAGTGGATCTCCGGGATCTGTCGCGGGACCTCGGGCAGCTTGACGTCCAACAGGGCGCACGCCTCACCGGCCCGGTCCGCGACGGCGGCCGTCATCCCGGCGAGAACCTCGCGCAGCACGGCCATCACGTCGCGGTGGTCGGTGATGAAGCCCAGCTCGGCGTCCAGCGAGGTGTACTGGGCCAGGTGCCGCGCGGTGTCGTGCGGCTCGGCCCGGAAGACGGGGCCGATCTCGTAGACGCGCTCGAAGACGCCGACCATGGCCTGCTTGAAGAACTGCGGCGACTGGGCCAGGTAGGCGCGGGTGCCGAACCAGTCGATGGCGAAGACGTTGGCCCCCGACTCGGTCGCCGAGGCGACCACCTTCGGCGTGTGGATCTCGGTGAAGCCGAGCGAGTCCAGCGCCGTACGGAAGCCCGCCAGCGACGCGGCGGAGATGGCGTGGGGCGCCCGCAGCTGTGGGTGCCGCAGGGCGACCGGCGCGTGGTCGAGGACGGTCGGCAGCGTCGCCGGCACCGTGGGGCGATAGAGGTCGAACGGCGGGGCCACGGCGGGGCCCGACAGGGCGACCACCTCGGGCGAGGTCACCTCGGCTCCGCCGGGCGCCTGTGGGTTGGCGGTCACCGTCCCGGTGACCTGCAGGACGGTCTCTTCGGGGTGGTCGCCGACGGCGCTCATGACGTCGGGCTCGGCCACCACGACCTGGGCCAGGCCGGAGCGGTCGCGCAGGATGAGGAAGGCCACGGATTTCAGGACCCGCCTGCGGTGGAGCCATCCCTGGACGGTCACCTGCCGGCCGACGTGATGGGGAAGCTCCGCTGCCAGGACGCGGCAGGAGGCGGGCACTGTTGCGGACGTGGAGATCAACACAAACCTCTGGTCAGTGAGTGGTGATCCCTTGGGAGTGCGGGCGAGAAGGGAACTCGCGGTGCCACCGCACTTTCACCGCCGTGACACGGCGGCCTCGACGGCCCGGTGACGGGGGCCGGCCGGCGGGGCATTGGGCGTGGGCGCCGTTCCTCCCCGCACTCAGGAGGGTCTTCGTCTCCGGGGGCAGGTCCGCCTTCGCAGCTTCCGGCGGCTCTCTCCTACCTGCACGGTCCGGTGACTACTCGTCTCCGTCAACGCGTTGCCGGAAGCGTACGTGCGAGTTCTCCCACCCGCAAGCGCGACCCGTCCCCGAGCGTACGGCTGCGGCCGGCGGCGTCGCTTCGTGAGCGTCGAGGTCGCTGCGCCGCGTCCGTGTGACATGTGTGGATACACCGGACATGACATGTCTGCTGAACATCTGTTGATTCGTCCAGTCTTTCGCCGTGGATAATCTTCACCGAATGCGCGGGAGAGAGCAGGAGCACCCATCGGCGGGGGATCGCCTGGGCCCGGACCCGGCGGCGAGGTCCCCGGACGAGGCCGAGCCCGAAAACGCGACCGGCGGTGGAGAGCCGGCCGGGCCGGAAGAGCAGGCGGAGTACAACGGCGAGGCCGGCCCCGGGGTGGCGGAGCGGGAGCTCAACCGGGCGGGCGAGCGTTACGCGGTCTGGTTCCGTTCGGCGGTGATCGTGCCGTGCGCCGCTTTCGGGATCCTCGCGACCCCGGACGAGCTCAGGACCGCGACGATGTCGATGGCGGCCCTCGTGATCGGCTGGTGCGCGCTCCGCCTGGCCTGGACGCGGAACCGTACGCTCTCGCGGTCGTGGCCGGCGGTCGCGGTCGACGCGACGGTCCTCGTGGCGGTGGGCCTGGGCCAGGCGGCGACCGGCACCGGTGACCCCGGCGGCTGGGTGGTGGCGCTGGTCTCGATCACGGCCGTGACGTATCCGTACGAGTGGCCCACCAGGCCGCTGCTGGGGTGCGGCCTGGGCGTCCTGGGGCTCGGCGCCTTCGTCGCGGGCTCCTTCATCCACCTGGGCGAGTGGTCGATCGCGCTGGCCGGCGCGCGCGTGCTGCTGGAGCTGGCACTGTCCCGGCTGTCCTATGTGCTCGTCCGCGCCCAGGCGCGCTCGGCGGACCGGCTCACCGCGCGGGTGGCGGCCCGGCGTCGGCATGCCGCGGTCGCCGCGGCCAGGCGCTCGGGCGAGCGGGAGTACCTGGCGACCCTGCACGACACGGCGAGCACCACCCTGCTGATGGTCGCGGTGGGAGCCCGTGACGGAACGCGATGGGTGCCCGAGCGCGCTCGCCAGGATCTGGAGCAGCTCGCCAAGGTGCCCGGCTCGGACGACGGCCGCGTCGACCTGGGGCCGCTGCTGGGCACCGCGACCCGTCACCCCGCCGTCCGCGTCGAGGTGGAGATCGACGCCCTGCCTCCGCTGCCCGCGACGCCGGCGCTCGCGATCTTCCACGGCGTACGCGAGGCGCTGACGAACGTGGAGCGGCACGCGGGGGTGCCGGAGGCGTCGCTGCGCGCGGGGCTCGACGAGAGCGGACGGATCGTGGTCGAGTTGCGGGACCGGGGCCGCGGCTTCGACCCGGAGCAGGTCGCCGCGCACCGTCGCGGCCTCTCCGGTTCGATCGTGGAGCGGATGACCGGGGCGGGCGGCCGGGTGCTGGTCGGCTCGCGGCCGGGCGGGGGCACCACGCTGAGATGGACGTGGCCGGATGACGGAGACGGCTGAGCGCCGCCGCGACGGGTCGGCCGTCCGGATCGAGGACCGGCTCCTGCGCGGCACCCACGCGGCGGTTCTGGCGGTCACGGTGGCCGTGCAGTTCGGCCTCTGCCTGCCCACGCTCATCGAGCACAGCCGACGCTACGACCCGCTGTGGCTGGAGATCGCCGGATTCGTCTTGCTGGCCGGTGTCGCGGCCGGCGCCGCCGTGTGCCTGGCGCGCCATGGTCGCATCCCGCCGCCGGCACGGCGCGTCGGCGCCTCGCTGGTGCTGCTCGCGGCGGGCGCGGCGGCGGTCGCCGCGCCGCCGGGCAACTATCTGGACCGGGCTCACTGGTACTTCGGCCTGGTCGGCTGGTACGGCGTGCTGCTGCTGTTCGACCGGCCGCCCACGCGCCTGGCCCTCTTCCTCGGCGCGAACCTCGTCGTCGCCCTCGCCAAGGCCGTCCTGTCGGGCCCGCCCGATCCGCTGGAGTGGGCGGCGATGGCGGTGTCCGTGGTGTCCGTCTACGGGTTCCAGCTCGCGCTGAGCCTGGTGATCCAGGAGGTGCGGCGCGTCGCCGCGCGGGCGAGGGAGACGGCGGAGGAGGAGGAACGGCTCCGCACGGCGGAGGCGGTGGCCGAGCACCTCCACCGCGACCACCGGCAGCGCTACGTCGCCCTGCTCGGCACCACCGTCCCGCTGCTCGCCGGGCTCGGGTACGGCTCGCTCGACCCGTCCGATCCGGACGTCCGGCGTCGATGCGCGCGCGAGGCGGCCCGGATGCGGCGCCTGTTCGCGGAGAGCGACGACGTGTCGGACCGGTTGGTGCACGAGCTGCGGGCGGTCATCGAGGTCGCCGAGCGGAGCGGGATCACCGTCCAGTTCGCGGCGCGCGGCGCGCCCCGGGATCTTCCCAAGGACGTACGGCGCGAGCTGATCGATCCGGTGGCGGCCGTGCTCGCCGCGGCCGCGTCCAGCGCCCGGGTCACGGTGGTCCGCACGCCCGACCGGGTCCGGGTCAGCGTGCTCGGCGACGGGCCGGCGCCGCCGCGCCCGGAGTTCGCGTCGCGGCACGTCGACATCAATCGTGTAGTCGCGGAGAACCGACTGTGGGTGGAGGCGGTGTGGCGGCAGACGACGCCATCACGGTGACGCTGATCGACGATCATCCGGTGGTCCTGGCCGGGGTGAAGCACTGGTACTCGGCGGCGGGCCCGCCGATCGAGGTCGTGGCCTCCGGCGCCACGGTGGAGACGGCGTGGACGCCGCCGGGGGACGCGGCCGCCGTCGTCGTGCTCGACCTGCAACTGAACGGCCGCCCGCCCGTGTACGGCGATCTGCGCCGGCTGGTCGACGCGGACCGGCAGGTCGTCGTCTACACGATGCGCGACGACGAGAAGACCGCGCTGACCTGCATGGACATCGGGGCCTTCACCTTCCTCACCAAGGCCGAGGGTGAGGAGCACCTGGTCGCGGCCACGGTCGCCGCCGCGCACGACCTGCCGTACACGCCGCCGGCGCTGGCCGGGGCGTTCGGTGCGGACACCGCGGACGATCGGCCGAAGCTCTCGCTGCGGGAGGAGGAGGTGCTGATCGAGTGGTTCCAGTGCGAGTCGAAGGAGCTGGTCGCGCAGAAGCTCGGCCTCACGCCGCGGACGGTCAACTCCTATCTCGATCGGGTCCGGATCAAGTACGCGAACGTGGGCCGGGAGGCCCGGACCAAGGCGAACCTGGTCGCGCGGGCGATCCAGGACGGGCTGATCGACGTGGACGACCTGTGATCAGTCGATCGCGGTACGCGTTGCGGGTCGAACGACCGTCACGCCCGCCGGCTCCGGCTTCCTAGGGTGGTGGCCGCGTCACCGAGCCTGGCGCGCCCCTGTCGCGGCGCCCGGTCGGGGGATCGTTCACCGGCGCGTGCAGGGCCCGGTCCATGCCGCCGAATGCCGCGGGGCCGGCGCATCGGGTGGTGACGGAGTTCGGACAGGCAAGCACAAGAAGATTCGGAGTTTGTGTCGTGAGGCGAGATCGGAAGCGATCACTCAGGCGGGCGGCCGTACGCGGGGCAGGGGTGAGCGCGATCCTCGCGGCGGCGCTGGCGCTGCCGTTGTCGGCGACGGCCCACGCGGGCGCGATCGACAGGACGGACGACAAGCTGAGCGCCGGAGAGGTTCTCAAGCCGAACGAGTCGGTGAAGTCCGAGAACGGCCAGTACAGGCTGATCCAGCAGGCACAGGGCAACCTCGTCCTCTACGGCCCGGGTAACACGGCCCTGTGGGGGTCGCCCACGTCGGGCGCCACGGCGTACGCCACCATGCAGCGCGAGGGCAACCTCGTCATCTACAACACGTCCAACCAGCCGCTCTGGGGCACCAACACCGCCGGCCACCCCGGCGCGTACCTCAAGGTGCAGAACGACGGCAACCTCGTCATCTACTCGGCGAGCAACGAGTTCCTCTGGTCGCGGCACGCGTACGTCGGGTCGCTGCCGTCGGGGCACACGCTCAAGACCGGGCAGTGGGTCCAGTCGAAGAACGGCGAGTACAAGCTGCTCATGCAGAAGGAAGGCAACCTCGTCCTCTACAACCGGGCCAACAAGGCCCTGTGGACGACGCCGACCGCGGACCGGCCGGGCGCGTACGCCGCGATGCAGAAGGAGGGCAACCTGGTGATCTACAGCGCGCAGAACGCGGGCGTGTGGACCACCAAGACCGCGGGCAACGCCGGCGCCTACCTCGCGGTGCAGAACCAGGGCAACGTCGTCATCTACTCGAAGGACAACAAGCCCCTCTGGTCGGCGAAGTGACCGTGTGACGCCGCGGGTCGCCCACACCGGGCGACCCGCGAGTGTCAGAAGTAGTCGGCCGTCCAGGCCACGGCGCGCGGGTCCTCGACGACGGTCCTGACCTCGGCCGGGTCGGCGAGGATCGGCCGCGCCATGCCTGTCGGGTCGCCGTCCGCCGCCCACCCGTCGAAGAGGCTCGGCAGCGCGGCGCGTATGGCGGGATCGAGCGGCGCGTACAGCTTCAGCGACGGCAGGCCGCGGGTCCGGGCCCGTCCGGCCACGGCGTGGAACAGCGGGACCGCGGCGTCCTCGGCCCCCAGAGCCACCTCCAGCACCTCGCCCTCGCTCCAGTCCACCACCGCGTACGCCATGGGGGCGTCGTGCCGGCGGAGGAGCAGGATCTCGCACGGCGGGGCGTACCAGAGGGGGACGCGCTCGGTCCAGTCCCGGGGGGAGCGGACGGTGGTGAGCGGCCGCCGCTCGTCATACCGGTCGTGCAGCCGGGCGAGGTCCAGCCACCGGTCGAGACCGACCGGCGCGGCGGCCCAGCCGTCCTCCAGGAGGCCGCCGGCGGCGGGAGGACCGGCGACGAAGGGCCGGTCGAACACCTGCCATCCGGAGCTCGCGTAGACCTGGGGCGTCCCCGTGAACAGCAGCGACCAGGCGCACCCGTCCGCCGTCATGGCGTCGGCGGCGAGGGCGAGCAGCCGCTTGACCAGTCCCCTGCCCCGGGCCTCCGGCCGGGTCGCGACGCTGGAGACGCAGCCGACCCGGCGTACCGCGCCCGAGGCGTCGCGGATGTCGCGAGGGAGCCAGTAGACGACGGCGAGAACCCCGTCGCCGTCCGTGGCCACGTACGTGCGCTCCCTCCGGCCGGGATCCTGCTCGTACAGCGGGACGATGTGGGACGCGGTGAAGGAGCGCGCCCACACCTCGTAGAGGGAGTCGTCGTCGGCCGCGCGGGCCGTCCTGAACTGCGTCACCCCATGCGCTCCAGCATCTCGGGCGTCACCTCGTGGCGCAGCGGGAGGCCGCGGAGGTGGCGGCTGATCTCGTCCAGCACGATCGCCCCTTGGCGGCGCCTGGCCTCCACCGTACCGGCGGCCTGGTGCGGCGTGATCAACGCGTTGGGCAGCGCGCGGAAGCCGTGGTCCGCGGGCAGCGGCTCGGCGTCGAACACGTCGATCGCGGCGTCGATCCGCCCCGAGCGCAGCTCGGCGAGCAGCGCGGTCTCGTCCACCAGCCAGGACCGCGCCGTGTTCACCAGGCCCGCGCCGTCCGGCATGAGCGCCAGCTCCCGCGCGCCGAGCAGGTGCCGCGTCTCGGGCAGCACCGGCGCGTGCAGCGCGACGATCCTGCTGGTGGCCAGCAGTTCGTCGAGGGGAACGGCGGGTACCCCGGGCTCACCGGCGAAGTAGGGGTCGCTCACCATCACCTCCGCGCCGAGGGCGCGCACCAGGTCGATGTACGCGCGACCGGTGCGGGAGGCGCCGACGACCCCGATCCGGCAGCCGAGGATCTCGTGCCGGGCCGGGGCCTGCTCGGCGACGCTCCATTCGGCGCCGTCGCGCAGCGCGTGGTCGAACCGGTGGATCCGGTGCAGCAGCGCGAGGGTGAAGGCGAGGGCGACCTCGGCGACCGGGCGGGCCATGGCCTGCCCGGCCTGGGTCACCCTGACGCCCCGCGCGAACACCTCGCCGGTGACGAAGAACTTGACGCTGGCGCCGATGTGCGCGACCAGACGCAGCTCCGGGGCCAGGTCCAGCAGTGCCCCGTCGAGGACCGGCATCCCCCAGCTCGTCACCAGCACCTCCGTGCCGGGGAGCGCCGCGGCGAGCGCGTCCGGGTCGGCCGGGTCGTCGAGGAGGCGGGCGTCCGCGACCCCGTCCGGGAACAGGCGGGCCCGCAGCTCCGGGGGGACGGCGACCACCGTCCGCCGGTCAGGCGAGCCAGTCATCGAGGTGCTCCGCCACGAAGTCGTCGTCGGTGAGCCAGGGGTAGGCGGCGGCGACGCGGGTCAGCTCCTCGGCCTGGCCGGGCGAGAGCCCCTCATCCGGATCCAGGCACCAGGTGCCGGCGAGGAGTCCCTGCCGCCTGAGCACCTCGTGTACGCCGGCGATGCAGCCGGCGAAGCCGTTCAGCGCGTCGAAGACGGCGGCGTTGGCGTCGGTGAGCTGCTCGGCCTTCGCGGCCAGGTCGCCGGGGTCGCGGCGCAGCCGCTCGAACATGGCGACGGCGGCCCGCGTCCAGACCGCCCACTGGCCGAGCAGCCCGCCGCGGAAGCGCAGCCCTCCGGGCAGGGACGCGAGCAGGTCGCCGATGATGTGGTCGTCGTTGCCGGTGTAGAGCGCGACCTCGTCGCGCCGGTCGGCGGCGGCGACGCCGTGCGCGACCTCCAGCGTCCGGTAGCGGTCGAACGGCGCCACCTTGACGGCCGCGGTGGACGGCTGGTCGGCGAGCGCCCGCCAGAAGTCGCGGGAGAGCTCGGGACCGCCGATCGCGCGTTGCAGGTAGAACCCGATCACGGGCAGCACCTCGCCCACCGCACGCGCGCGGTCGAGCAGCTCCGCCTCGGAGGCGCCGGGCACGACAGGGGACAGCAGCACGGCGTCGTAGCCGAGCTCGGCGGCGAGCCGCGCCTCCGCCACCGCCTGGCCGGTCGGCCCGCAGGCTCCGGCGACCAAGACGATGTCGGCGCGGCGGCTCTCGGCGGCGGTCTCCGCGGCGAGTTCCAGCACCGGACGCAGGAGCCCGGCCTCGCGGATGGCGAACTGGGTCGTGTGGACGCCGACGGCGAGGCCGCCCGCGCCCGCCGCCAGGTAGTAGCGGGTCAGCGCGCGCTGGCGCCGCTCGTCGAGCGTACGGTCCGCGGTGAGGGCGAGCGGGTGGGCGGGGATCACGGTCCCGGCGAGCAGCGGGGCCAGGGACATCAGAACCTCCCGTCGCGTACGGCGAACTTGGTGGGCTTGCCGGAGACCGGCAGCCCCTTGGCCAGCCAGTCGGCCTGCCACTCGACGAGGGTGCCGAGCGGGACCTCGGGGTAGCCGAACAGGGCGTGGCAGCGCGTGGCGTCGTTGAGCAGCGCGGTGCCGGCCTCGGCCCCGATGAACTCGGCGGTCGTGCCGAACCGCTCGGCGAACCGGGTCGCGACGCGGCGCACCGACGCGGTCTCCGGGCCGGTGAGGTTGAGGACGAACGGATCGGTCGAGGCGTGTTCGAGGGAGCGCAGCGCCACCTCGTTCGCGTAGCCCTGCCAGACCACGTTGACGTGCCCGGTCGTGACGTCGACCGGCGCTCCCGACAGCACGGCCTGCCCGACGTCGGCGAGCACGCCGTAGCGCAGATCGACGGCGTAGTTCAGGCGCAGGACACTCACCGGGGTGCCGCGCACCGCGGCGTGCTCGAACACCCGCTCCCGGCCGAGGCAGCTCATGGCGTACTCGCCGACCGGCCCGACCGGGTCGGTCTCGGCGCAGCCGCCGGTCTCCAGGGAGGTGAGCGGGTACACGTTCCCGGTGGAGAAGGCCGCGATCCGCGCCCCGGCGTACCGCTCGGCGACGCGGGCGGGCAGCGCCGCGTTGACCACCCAGGCGAGGTACGGCGCGGCGGCGGTGCCGAACTTCGCGCCGACCATGAAGACCACGTCGCGGGCGTCGGGCAGCGCCGCCAGGTCGGCGTTCCCGAGCAGGTCGAAGGCGACCGTGCGCACGCCGTGCTGTTCGAGCGCCGCGGCCGCCCGCGGGTCCGACCAGCGCGACACCGCCCACACGGTGTCCCCCGTACGGCCGGCCGCGTCGAGGCCGCGCCGGGCGAGGCGGCACAGGGTGGGCCCCATCTTCCCGCCCGCGCCGAGCACGACCAGGTCGCCCGCGCCGGCGGCGAGGGAGGCGACGAGCGCCGGGGACGGCGTGGTCAGCCGGTCTTCCAGGGCGGATTCAGAGTCGAACATGATTTATCCCTTGATTCCAGACATCGTGACGCCCTCGGTGAGGTAGCGCTGGCCGACCAGGTACGCGGCGAAGATCGGGACGAACGCCACGGTGGCCCCCGCGAGGACGACGTTGAGCGGCACGTTCTGCTCCTGGAGCGAGGCGATGCCGACGGTGAGCGTGCGCATGTCGGTGCTCTGCCCGACGATCAGCGGCCAGAGGAAGTCGTTCCAGTGCCACAGGAAGACGAAGAGCCCGAGCGTGGCGAGGATGGGCTTGCACAGGGGCAGCACGATCGTGACGAAGATCCGCAGCTCGGACGCGCCGTCCAGCCGTGCCGCCTCGAACAGCTCGTCCGGCAGCGCGCCGATGAACTGCCGCATCAGGAAGACCGCCTGCGCGTTGGCGAGCGTCGGCACGATCAGCCCCCAGAAGGTGTCCACCCCGCCCGCGTTCGCGACCAGGATGAACAGGGGGATCAGCGTCACGTGGTACGGCACCATGACCATCGCGAGGAACGACCAGAACATGGTCTCCTTGCCGGGGAAGCGCTTCTTCGCGAAGGCGTATCCGGCCAGCGAGGCGAGCAGCAGCACGAGCACCACGCTGACCACCGAGTAGATCAGCGTGTTGAGCGTCCACATCGGCAGGTCTCCCCCGCCGAGCACCCGTTCGTACGCTCCGGTGCCGAGCGGCCAGGGCAGCAGGCTGCCCGGGAACTCGACGGCCGCGACCGGCTTCAGGCTGAGCACGACCATGGCGTAGAAGGGGAAGATCGTGACGATCGAGGCGACGCTCAGCAGCGCGACGCGGACGGCACGGCCGGCGCGGCCCGGCTCCAGCGCTCGGTATGCGGTCACTTGGCCCTCCCGATGAGCAGCCGCTGGATCAGCGCGACGAACAGAGTGAGCACGAACAGGGCGACGCCGAGCGCGCTGGCGTAGCCGAGGTCGAAGTACTTGAACCCCTGGTCGTAGAGGTCCATGACGAGGGTGTAGCTGGCGCGCGCCGGGCCGCCGCTCGTCATGACGTAGACCAGGTCGAAGACCTGGAAGGAGTTCGTGGTCTCGATCACGGCCAGGAAGAAGATCGTGGACCGCAGCTGCGGGAGGACCACGTAGCGGAAGCGCTGCCAGGGGCCGGCCCCGTCGCTGAGCGCCGCCTCCTCCAGCTCGCGCGGCAGGTCCTGGAGCCGGGCCAGGACGATCAGCATGCCGTACCCGAAACGGGACCAGACCGACACGATCACCAGGGCCGGGATGACGAGCACCGGCGAGGCCAGCCAGGAACCGCCGATCAGCTCACCGAGCGGCCCGGACGAGGAGAAGAGCCAGGTGAAGACGGTCGCGGCCAGGACGAGGCTGGTGATCACGGGCAGGAAGAAGACCGAGCGGAAGAGCCGGACCCCGCGGAACGAGCGGCGCACGAGCAGCGCGAGGCCCAGTGACACGCCGATCGAGAGCGGCAGGTAGAGCACCGTGTAGAGCACGGTCACCTTGAGCGCCTGCCAGAAGACCGGGTCGTGCAGCATCCGCTGGAAGTTCTCCAGGCCGACGAACGTCGGGCTGTCACCGATGGTGTATTCGAAGAAGCCGAGTAAGGTGCCCGCGACGGCCGGGCCGAACCGGAAGGCCAGGAACAACAGGAAGCACGGCAACACGAACGCCAGGCCCAGCCGGGCCTCGTACCGGGCGCTCGCCGACCTGCGCCGGGCCGTCGTGCGGCGCGGTCGCGCCTCCGCGGTGACCGTCACGGGTGAACCTCACAGGTGTCTAGAAACTGTCGCGCCGCCCGGCCGTCCCCGTACGTGCCCGCTGGGGAGCGGCCGGGCGGGCGCCTTACTGGCCGATCAGCGCGTTCGCAGCGGCGGCCGCGTCGGCGAGGGCCTTCTCAGGGGTCTTCTGACCGATCAGCGCGGCCTGGATCTCCGGCGCGAGCACGCCCATGACGTCGCGCGCCTTGTCGTGCAGGGGCGCTCCCTGCATCAGGTCGAGCGTCTTCTCCATCTCGGCGTTCGGCCCCTCGGTGTAGAGCGCGCCCGTCGACTTCTGCGGGGAGAAGAAGCCCGAGGCCGTGTCGTACGCCTTGGTGACGGCGGGGCTCGCGGCGAAGGCGAGCCACTTGCCGGCCGCGTCCTTGGCCTTGGACCCCTTGAGCATGGAGAGGGCGCCGATGGAGCCGTAGCCGACCTGCTTGGTGTCGCTCAGCGGCGGGTAGATCTTGATGTTCTCCTTGCCCCAGAACGACTCGACGTCGCCCGGGACCTGCTGCCAGGTGCAGGCCACCTTGTTCTGAGCCAGGTGCGTCTGCTCGAAGGCGGGGATGCCGGTGAGCAGGTCCTTCTCGACGTAGCCCTTGTCGGCGAGCGTCTTGAGGAAGGTCAGCGCCTTGATGCCCTCGGCGCCGTCGAAGGCGACCTTCGCGCCGTCGGGCGTGAACACGCCGCCGCCGGCCTCCCAGAGCAGGGGGTAGAACGACTGGTTGAGCGTGGCTCCGGGGTCGGCGTAGTAGTTGGTGACGTCGAAGCCCTTGTCCTTGAGCTTCGGCGCGATCGCGAGCACGTCGTCCCAGGTCTTGGGCGCCTCGACGCCGGCCGCGTCCAGCACCTTCTGGTTGCACATCAGCGGGTTGGCGCCCATCAGGATCGGGGCGCCCATCAGCTTCCCGTCGACGGTGACCGCCTGCTTGACGTTGTCGCGGTAGTCGGCCTTGGCGGCGTCGTCGAGGTAGGCGTCCACGGGCTGGATGGCCTTGGCGAACTTCGGGATCTGGTCGGGGATCAGATAGACCAGGTCGGGGCCCTTGTTGCCGGCGATCGCCGTGGTCAGCGACTCCTCACGCTTGGCCCAGGGGAAGATCTCGACCTTCACGGTGATGTTCGGGTTGTCCTTGGCGAAGGCGGCGATCTGCCCGTCCCAGAAGGCCTTGTGCTGGGCCTCGTCCGGGATGATCGGATACACCCACATCGTGACGTTCTGCTTCTCGGATCCGGCGTCCGAGCCGGAGCCGCAGGCGGTCACCGTGGCGGCGAGCGCCGCCGCCATGACCGGTGCGATCATGCGAAATCGCATGGGGAGTCGTCCTCTCATGAATGACGTTCGGGGGGTGTTCGGAGGGGATCACTGTCCGGGCACGGTGACGACCGTGCCGGTGTGCCGGGCGCGCTCGGCGGCGAAGACCGCCAGGTGGCTGGCGAGCGACTCGGCCGGGCCGGACCTGATGTGCGACTCGTCGCCGGTGGCCACCGCCCGGACGAACGCGTCCATCAGGCCGTCGTCGCCGCCGCCGTGGCCGTCGCCCGCGTTGCCGTCGCCGATCGGTCCGGTCTCGGCTATCTCGGTCCTCCCGGTACGGAAGTCCAGGACGGACACCCGCTCGCCGTCGCCGATGAGCCGCCCGTGGCTGCCGAAGATCCAGGTCTGCCGGTGGGTCTGCTCGGTGAAGGCGGTCATGGTGAAGGTCCCGGTGGCACCGCCCTCGAACTCCATGGCCAGCACCTGGTGGTCCACCACGTCGTTGTCGCACGCGTACACGCACCTGCCGAAGGGACCGGTGCGCAGGGCCTCGGTGAGCCCGGCCTCGTCCGTCGCGTCGGTGATGGCGGTGACCGGCCAGACGGCCCCGCGCTCGCGCAGCGCGGGGTAGTACAGCTTGGGCGCGGAGTAGGGGCAGTCCGGCTCGATCGCGCAGTCGAGGCAGCGGTCGGCCGCGCCCGCCGGTCGCTTCTCCGGCCGGAAGTGGCCGAGGTCGCCGAAGCTCGACACCCGGGTGATCCCGCGCCCGGTGACGTACGCGAGCCAGTCGAGGTCGTGGCACGACTTGGCCAGCAGCATCGGGCTGGCCAGCCGCTCGCTGCGCCACGGCCCGCGCACGTAGGAGTGGGCCGCGTGCCACCAGCCCACCGGCTCCAGGTGCTGGACGCTCATGATCTCGCCGAGCACCCCGGTGCCGACGACCTTCCGCACGAGGTCGGTGTACGGCGTGTACCGGAGCACGTGGCAGACGGCGAGCCGCACGCCGGCCTCGGAGACGGCCGAGACGATCGCCCGGCACTCCTCCTCGGACGGCGCGAGCGGCTTCTCCAGCAGCAGGTCGTGCCCGGCGCGTGCGAACGCGACCGCCGGGGCGACGTGCTCCTGGTCCTGGGTCGCCACGATCACCGCGTCGGCGCCGGTGCCGGCGTCCAGCAGTTCCTGCCAGCTCGCGTACTCGGCGATGCCGGGGTGCTCGGCCGCGACGAGGGCGCGCCGGTGCGGGTCGGGGTCGGCCACGGCGACGAGCCGGGCACGGTCCGGGTTGCGCGCCACCCACGAGGCGTAGGTCTGCCCCCGGATGCCGGCCCCCGCCAGGGCCAGCGCGACTCGCCGTTCCATTTGCACTCCTTCTGAGTGTTTGGGGGATAAAGGTTAGAGAAGGAGGTTTCCGGTGGTTTGGACCCGGGGGCCGTCCTCCGGAACCGTGCGGGCGACGCCCTCCTCGACGCAGGCCGTGTGCTGCAGCACGGAACCGTCACCGAAGGCGGCCGGGGCGAGCGTGAGCTTTCCACCGGACAGCCCGACGCCGACGGCCGAGTAGACGTTCTTGCCGCTCTCGACCAGGACGTGCGCGGTACCCGCGTCGTCGGTGACGCTCCGGTAGTCACGCAGCTCCCACCGGACCGTCCCGGACCCGTCGCCGCGCGACAGCAGCGCCTTGGCGCCGTTGGTCCCCTCAAGCTGCGCGCCGCCGCCGACGTGGACGCGCTGGTCCGCCTTGGCGGTGACCTTGACGCCGGTCCCGGTCAGCCGTCCGCCCTGGATCCGTACGACGGAGGCCGCGACGGGCAGCGGCGCGCCGCCCTGCTTGCCGCGCAGCGTGCTGTCCACGATGTGCAGCTCGCCCGTGCCGTTGCAGGGGTTGCCGTCCAGGTTCGACAGCGTGGAGCGCACGATGTGGACCGGCGTGGTGACGTTGGCCTGCACGATCTCCGTGCCCGCGGCGATGGTGAAGTCGCAGCCCTCGATGATGTTCGGCCGGGCCGACAGGCTGGACGCCTGCGAGATGATCAGCTGGTTGTTCGCCGAGCAGCCGCGCATCTGGACGCCGTCGGCGTTGACCCAGATCATCCCGGAGCCGTCGAGCGACTTCTTGCCGATCACCCGTACGTCCTCGAGCGTCAGGTCGGTGACCTTGACCCGCGCCACGAACCACGAGCAGACGTGCCGCCGCACGGTGATCCGCTTGGCGGCGGAACCCCAGGCGGCGCCGGAGTTGGCGAACGTCATCAGCCCCGAATTGCCGGTGTAGACGAGGTCGTGCTCGTACTGGCCGTGCGTGACGAAGGAACCCTGGTCGTCGCCGTCGCCGTGGCAGTTCTCCACCAGCCCGTACGCCGAGGCGGTCCAGTCGTTGAGGTGCCGGGCGTTGGAGGTGTGGCAGTCGGCCACGTGGCCGTACAGGCAGTAGATCTGCTGGGTCAGGTAGCCCGCGCCGCCCCAGGTGACGGACGTCGGGTTCTTCAGCGAGCAGCTCCTGGTCTGGAAGTGGGTGCACCAGCGGCGCATGACGACCGGCCAGAAGGTGCCGGTGGCGTCGATGCCGGACACGTCGCACCGGACGGCGTACTCGTACGCGATCGGGTGCGAGCCGGTGTACTGGTCCGCGCCCGCGCCGGTGAACACCATGTTCCGGATGTGGACCCGCTCCACCGGCTCGATCCGCGTCCACGTGATCGAGCGCCCGGCCTTCAGCTCCCACCCGTTGAGGTAGTTGACCCGGATGTGCGAGCCGTCGACGACCTCGGTGACCTCCACCAGCTTCTGCAGCTCGCGTTCCCACTGTCCGGAGGCCTTGTTCACCTCGGCCGCCCACCACTGGCCGACCGCGAACTTCTTGGAGTCGCCGACCTCGAACACATCGGACAGCTCCGGCATGTTCGCGGTGAGCGCGGCGGCCACCACGGTGTCGGTGACCTTTCCCCGGAAGAAGAGCACGGCGGCGAAGGGGTCGTCGTATCCCGCGTTCTCGATGCCGTCGGTGCGAACGGTGTGGCCGCCGAAGTCGAACTCCAGGTTGGAGCGGGTGTACTTGTGGCGGCGGACGAACAGCAGGTCGGAGTGCGCCTCGATCCGATGGATCGAGGGATCGTTCACCATCGCGTCCAACGCGTCGTCGGCCGGCTTCTTGCCGTCGAACACGCCGAACGTCCGGAAGTCGCCCACACCCTGATGGACCTGCAACCAGCGACCCGAACCCGAACCGCCGAGAACCGTGCCACCGTTCGCCGCCGCCGTCGAGGCCGCGTCCCAGCGCACCAGCATCCCGCCGCCGTCACCGGCCGCGTGATAACCCGCCACCTGGACCAGGGTCCCGCCCGGGATCTTCCGCGTGTCCAGCGACAGCAGCTCGGCCACCGTGGCGATGCCGTACACGGCGTTCTTCAGTTCCGCCTGCGGACCGGCGTACGCGGTGCCGGGGACGAGGAGGGCCAGACCGCCGATGCCGCCCGCCGTCAGCAGGGCACGGCGCGAACTCGTGGATGAACTCATGGGGGGACTCCTCAGACAGCCAGGTTGCCGGTGGTGGTGACGCGGGGCCCGTCGGCGGGCGTCGTACGGGTGACGCCCTCCTCCACGCAGCCCGTGTGCAGGAGATGGGAGTCGCCGCCGAAGGCGGCCTCCGCCAGGGTCAGCGCGCCGCCGCGGAAGCGCGCCCCGACCGCCGAGTAGTGGTTGACGCCGCCCGTGATCGCCACGTGCGCGGTGCCGGGGTCCGCCGTCGAGCTGAGGTAGTCGCCGAGCGCCCAGCGGACGGCCGCGCCGTCGTCACGCGACAGCAGCGCCTTGGCGCCGTTCGTCCCCTCGACGACGGCTCCGCCGCCGATCGCGATCCGCTGCTCGCGTACGGCGGAGAGGCGGATGCCGGTGCCGGTCAGCCGCCCGCCGGACACGACGACCTCGGCGGCGCCGATCAGGAGCGGGGCGCCGCCCTCGCGCCCCTTGATCACCGTGTCGGTGAAGTGGACGGGGCCGGGCCCGCGCATGACGGCGCCGTCCACCCCGGTGAAGACGCAGCGTACGAAGTGGACCGGGTTGGTGACCGGCGTCTGCACGACCACCTGTTCCTTCGGCAGGTCGAAGGAACAGTCCTCGATGATGTTCGGCCGGTTCGACCGCGACGACCGCTGGGCCACCGCGAACGTCCGGGCCGAGCACCCGCGCATCTGGACGCCGTCGGCGTTGACGGTGAGGGTGCCGCCGGGGTCGAAGGTCGAGCGCGGGACGACCCGGACGTCCTCCAGCGTCAGATCCGTGATCTTGGTGTTGGCGACGAACCACGAGCAGACGTGCCGCCGCACGGTGATCCGCTTGGCGCTGATCCCCCACTGCGCGCCCGAGTTGGCGATGTCCATCAGCCCGGAGTTCCCGGTGAAGACGAGGTCGTGCTCGTACTGCCCGTGCGTGGTGAACGGGTTGCCCCCGGCGTCGTCGCCGTCGCCGTGGCAGTTCTCCACCGTGCAGTACGCCGAGGCGGTCAGGTCGTTGAGATGCCGGGCGTTGGAGGTGTGGCAGTCCGCGACGTGGCCGTACAGGCAGTAGATCTGCTGGGTCAGGTAGCCGGCGCCGCCGTAGAAGACCGTCGGCGGGTTCTTCAGCGAGCAACTCTCGGTGCGGAAGTACGTGCACCAGCGCCGCATGATCACCGGCCACCAGGTGAGGGACGCCGCGATGCCCGACACGTCGCACCAGGCGGCGTACTCGTAGGCCACCGGGTGCGAGCCGGTGTACTCCCGGTCGTCGGGCAGCTCGCCGTTCTTCGGCCCGTCGTACGGCGGGGCGCCGACGAAGACCATGTTCCGGACGTGGACCCGCTCGACCGGCTTCACCCGGGTCCAGGTGATGGTGCGGCCCGCGTCGAGGTCCCAGCCGATCTGGTAGTTCACCCGGACGCGCGAGCCATCGACGATCTCGGTGACCTGCACCATCTTCTGCAGCTCGCGCTCGTCCCCGCCGGCGAGGTTGTTCACCACGGCGGTCCACCACTGGCCGACCGCGAACTTCGTGGAGTCGCCCACCTCGAACACGTCGGCCAGGTCGGGCATCGGGGCCGTCAGGGCGTGCCTGACGACCGTGTCGGTCACCTCGCCGCGGAAGAACATGACCGCGCCGAACGGATTGTCATGGCTGTTGCGCTCGATGCCGTCCGTGCGGACGGTGTGGCCGCCGAAGTCGAACTCCAGGTTGGAGCGGGTGTACTTGTGGCGGCGGACGAACAGCAGGTCGGAGTGCGCCTCGATCCGATGGATCGAGGGATCGTTCACCATCGCGTCCAACGCGTCGTCGGCCGGCTTCTTGCCGTCGAACACGCCGAACGTCCGGAAGTCGCCCACACCCTGATGGACCTGCAACCAGCGACCCGAACCCGAACCGCCGAGAACCGTGCCACCGTTCGCCGCCGCCGTCGAGGCCGCGTCCCAGCGCACCAGCATCCCGCCGCCGTCACCGGCCGCGTGATAACCCGCCACCTGGACCAGGGTCCCGCCCGGGATCTTCTGCGTGTCCAGCGACAACAGCTCGGCCACCGTGGCGATGCCGTACACGGCGTTCTTCAGTTCCGCCTGCGGACCGGCGTACGCGGTGCCCGGGACGAGCAGCGCCAGACCGCCGATGCCGCCCGCCGTCAGCAGGGCACGGCGGGTCGAAGGGGATTGTTGCTTCACAAAAGGCCTCAACCTTCGTGCCGGGCGGCGAGGAGCCACACGGCAGGGGGGTGGATGAAGGCCGGGCGTTCACGCGATGGCGTGCAGGCGGCGGAGCTGCTGACCGGAACCGTCCGCGGTCGGGGGCTGCGACATCGCGGGGGCCAACGTTCGCCCGATGTGGCGGAAACCTTAAGCGGGTTCCGCCCGGGAAATCAAGTGCGGTAGCCGAGCTCCCAGGAGATCCGGCGCGCCGCGTCGCGTACCTGACGTCCGAGTTCCTGGTAGCGCCACGTGGGCAGCGTCGGCTTCAGACCGGTGATGCTGATCGCGCCGGCGCAGGCTCCGGAGTGGTCGCGAAGGGCGCTGCCGATGCAGAAGACGCCGTCCGCGTCCTCCTCGTCGTCGAGGGCGTAGCCGACCTCGCGGATGTCGCGCAGGTGCGCGAGCAGCCGGTCCAGCTCGGTGATCGTGTGCGCGGTACGGCGCGGCAGCCCGACCCGCTCGATCAGCTCCGCGACCTGCCGGTCGTCCAGCTCGGCGAGCAGCGCCTTGCCGAGCCCGGTGCAGTGCGGCAGCTCCCGCACGCCCATCCGCAGGTCCACCTGGATCCGCTCGCCGTTGCTCACCTGGTCGATCACGACGGCCTGGTCGCTCTCGGGGACGGCGAGCCGGGAGTTCATCCCCGTGGACCGGGTCAGTTCCACCAGAATGGGACGCGCGACGTCGCGCAGGGAGAGCTGGTCGCGCGCCCGGTCGCCGAGCCGGGCGAGGGCCATGCCGAGCCGGTAGCGCCGGTTCATGCCCTCGCCGTCGTCCGCGGCCAGCCCGAAGTGCTGGAGGGTGTAGAGCGTGGCGAAGGCGGAGCTCTTCGACAAGCCGCAGGCCGCAGCGACCTCGGTCACGCTCAGCCCCTCGCCGGCCGGCCCCGCGGCCAGCGCCTCCAGGACCTCGGCGGCCCGGGCCACGCTGCGGATCCAGTAGCGGGAGCTCTCCGCTTCACTGTTCGTCATAGCCGAACACTGTACCGCATTTTGCCTCACATCTCCGGCGAAAGCCATTGACCACCCAAATCGCCATGCCTATGATGCCGATTACTGTTCGGCATCACCGAATGGTGTTCGTAAGACAATCGATCTGCGGCGGAAACATTCGCGTCGCACCGGGACGGGGCTGGTCTCGGTGGGGCGGCCAAGGAGACCATGTGATGCAGCAAGCGGCCCCGTTCACGTCCCTTCCCGAACGTGCCCGCGGGGTCATCCCCGGCGGGGTCAACAGCGGGCAGCGGAACGTCCCGGGACTCACCGACCTGGTGATCACCCGGGCCCAGGGCGCGAGCTTCTGGGACTCGGACGGGCGGCAGTACACCGACTACCACGCGGCCTTCGGCCCTCCCCTGCTCGGCCACAACGACCCCGACGTCGTCCGGGCCGTAGCGGAGGCCGGCGGGAGCCTGGACCTGTGCGGGGTCGGCGTCACCGAGGGCGAGGTCGAGCTGGCCGAGACCCTCGTCGAGCTGGTGCCCAGCATGGAGCGCGTGCTCCTCACCAGCACCGGCTCGGAGGCGACCTTCCACGCCCTCCGCGTCGCGCGCGCGGCCACCGGCCGCCGCCTCGTGGTGAAGTTCCAGGGCTGCTACCACGGCTGGCACGACTCGGTGAGCCTGAACGTGATCTCGGCCCCCGACAGGGTGGGGCACAAGGACCCGATCTCCACCGGCATCCTGCCCGAGGTGCTCGACGCCACCCTCGTCCTGCCGTTCAACGACCGGGACGCGGTGCGCGCGGCGTTCGCCGAGCACGGCGCGGACATCGCGGCGGTGATCCTGGAGCCCGTGCCGCACAACGTCGGCTGCCTGCTCCCCGACCAGGAGTTCCTGGTCACCCTGCGGGAGGAGTGCACCCGGCACGGCAGCGTGCTCGTCTTCGACGAGGTCATCACCGGCGTACGGCACGGCCTCGGCGGCTGGCAGGAGGTCGCCGGCATCGTGCCCGACCTGACCACCATGGGGAAGGCCATCGCCAACGGCTACCCGATCGGTGCGATCGGAGGCCGCGCCGACCTCATGGACATGTTCAGCTCCCGGCCGGGCGCGCCGGTGTTCTTCGCCGGGACCTACAACGGCCACCCCGCCGTGGTCGCGGCGGCGCTCGCCACCCTGCGCAAGCTGCGCGCGGAGCCCGTGCACGAGCACGTGTTCCGGCTCGGCGAGCGGGTGCGGACCGAGCTGCCGCCGGTGCTCGCGTCGCTCGGCGTCCCGGCCGTCGTCACCGGTTACGGCTCGGTGTTCGTCACGTACTTCATGGACCGCCTGCCCCACACGTACGACGACCTCCTGGACAACGACACCCGGATGTTCGTCGGATACCGTCGGCGCATGATCGACCAGGGCGTCTTCGAGCTGCCGCTCAACCTCAAGCGCAGCCACTTCTCGTACGCGCACACGGACGCCGACGTGGACCGGCTGATCGAGGTGACCGAGGCGGCGGTGCGCGCCCAGCTCGCCGACGAGGGCCCGCTCACCGACATGGACGGCACCTCGACCATGGGGGGTGCCACACGGTGCTGACCGTGAACACCACCCGCCCGGCCGGCCCCGCGGGCCGGATCAGCCGGGTGGAGACGCTGATCCTCGGCACCGCCTGGCGCGACTTCGGCTATGTGCGCGTCCACACCGACGAGGGCCTGTCGGGCGTCGGCGAGATCACCCACCCCTACCGGGCCCGGGAGACGTGCCTGCTCGCGGAGGCGATGGGGCAGCGGCACCTGCTGGGCGCCGACCCGTTCGACGTCGAGGAGATCTGGCTCCGGCTCTACCAGGGCGACTTCCTGCGCGGCGGCGACGTCGGCGGCATCGTGGTGTCGGGCATCGACCAGGCCCTGTACGACCTGATGGGCAAGGCGCTCGGCGTGCCCGCGTACCGGCTGACCGGCGGCGCCTGCCGCGACCGGGTCCGCGTCTACGCCAACGGGTGGTACACCGGCGACCGCGAGCCGGAGGCGTTCGCCCGGCGCGCCCAGGAGACGGTGGCCAAGGGATACACAGCGCTGAAGTTCGACCCCTTCGGCGCGGGCCTCGGCGAGCTGTCGCGCTCCGAGCTGCGGCTCTCGCTCGACATCGTCGCGGCCGTACGCGAGGCGGTCGGGCCGGACGTGGACCTGTTCGTCGAGGGGCACGCCCGCTTCGCCTTCCACACCGCCGCCCGGCTGGTCCGCGAGCTGGAGCCGTACGACATCGGGTGGTTCGAGGAGCCCCTGCCGTGGACGCACATCGACCGGTACGCCGAGCTGCGGCAGCGGGCGAGCTTCCCGATCTCCGGCGGGGAGCACTTCCACAACCGGTACGAGTACGCGCGGCTGTTCGAGACGAACGCGGTGGACATCATCCAGCCGGACCTGTCGATGGCGGGCGGGTTCACCGAGGTGCGCAAGCTCGCCGCGATGGCGGACCTGCACGCGATGACGGTCGCGCCGCACAACTCCAACTCGCCGCTCTGCACCACCGCGTCGGTGCACGCCGTGCTGGGCATCCCGAACTTCACGATCCTGGAGACCTTCGACGGCCTGCTTGAGCCGTACGTCTTCGAGGCGGTCCGCGGTGCGCTGCCCGTCGAGTCCGGATATATCGGGATACCGGAGAAGCCGGGACTGGGTATCGAGCTGGCCGACGAGGTCTTCGAGGAGCACCCGCCCAGCCACCGCTTCTGGAACATGTTCGCCGAAGGCTGGGAGAAGCGGAACCGCACATGATCGTCGACGTCCACTCGCACCTGTTCACCTGCCCGGACGACGTCGGCGACCCGTTCGCCGCGGAGTCGGCCCGCGCCCACGGCGGCCACGTCGATCTCACCGTGCGCTGGGACGACTACGCGGCCTCCGCGCCCGACGGTACGCGGACCGTCGTGGTGGGCGGCAAGGCGCGCAGGTCGGGGCTGTGGGTGGACGACGACGCCGTGGCCGCGTACGTGGCCGCGCACCCCGATCGGCTGATCGGCTACCTGTCGCTCGACCCCACCCAGCCCGGCTGGCGGGACGAGCTGGTGCGCGGCCACCAGGACCTCGGACTGCGCGGCATCAAGCTGATGCCGATGTACGCCGGGTTCGACCCGGCCGCCCCCGAGTACGACGACCTGTTCACCTACGCCGAGGAGCACGGGCTGCCCCTGCTCGTCCACACGGGGACGACGTTCGTGTCGAAGGCCCCGCTGAGGTGGGCGCTCCCGGTCCACCTGGACGAGGTCGCCATCCGCCACCCCGAGCTGCGCATGGTCCTCGCCCACCTCGGCCACCCGTTCGAGGGCGAGTGCATCGCGGTGATCCGCAAGCACCGGCACGTCTACGCCGACGTCTCCGCGTTGCACTACCGGCCCTTCCAGCTCTGGCACAGCCTGCGGCTGGCGCAGGACTACGGCGTGTGGCACAAGCTGCTCTTCGGCAGCGACTACCCGTTCACCACCGTCAACGCGTCGATCGACGGCCTGCGCGCGGTCGGCGCCGTGCCCGGCATCCCCGGGCTGCCGCCCCTCGACCGCGACGAGATCGAGAAGCTGATCCACCGGGACGCCCTCCCCCTGCTGGGGCTGGCATGAGCGGGCGCTTCGACCTGACCGGCCGTACCGCGGTCGTCACCGGCGCGGCCCGCGGCCTCGGCCGGGCGTTCGCGGCCGGACTCGCCGAGGCCGGAGCCGACATCGTGGCGGTCGACCGGCCCGGCGGTCCCCCGCTGGACGAGACCCGGGCGCTGGTCGAGTCGTACGGCAGGGCCTGCCGCACGGTCGCGTTCGACCTGGCCGACACCGACGGGCTCGCCGGGCTCGCCGACCGGATCTGGGCCGAACGCCCGGTGGACATCCTGATCAACAACGCCGGGATCGCCCGGCTGGAGCACTTCAACGAGATCACGGTCGCGGCCTGGCGGGAGATCATGGCCGTCAACGTGGACGCGGTCTTCTTCCTCTCCCAGCGGATCGCCGAGCACATGATCGCCTCCGGCACGCCGGGTCGGATCGTCAACGTCTCGTCGAAGAACGGCCTGATGGCCGAGGCCGGGCTGGCCCACTACAACGCGTCCAAGGGCGCGGTCGAGCTGATCACCCGATCCCTCGCCGCCGAGCTGGGCCCGCACGGCGTCACCGTGAACGCGGTCGCGCCCGGCATGATCGCCACTCCGATCGACGAGGAGTTCTCGCTGGAGCGGGAGGCGTTCGACGCCGCGTGGGCCGAGCGCATCCCGCTCAGGGGCGGGTACGGCACGCCGGACGACGTCGTCGGCGCCGTCGTCTACCTCGCCTCCGACGCCGCGCGTTACGTCACCGGTACGACCCTGGTGGTGGACGGCGGCGTGCTCGCCGACCAGATGCCGCGGCGCCGCTTCATGCCGCCGTACCGGTCCTCCCTGGAGCGGCCCGGCTAGACCACGTCCGCGCCGTCGGCTGTGCCCGTCACGACCGTCAGAACCCGTCCCGGCGGAACACGCCGACGAGGACCCGCAGCACCAGGATCGCGCTGATGACGAGCAGGTTGAACCCGATGAGCTCGTACAGGCTGATCACTCGCGGCATCACCTGGGGGCCGCCGTCCGTCCCGAGGAGGACGACGCCCATGATGCCCGCCGTGGCCCCCAGCACCGTGAGCACGACCTGGTGCAGCAACCCGGTGAGGAACCGGCGGTCCCGCTCGTCCGCGAGCAACCGCACGTTCATGCTGAACCGCCCGTGTTCCGCGGCGCTCGCGATCCGCTCGACCCGCCGGGGCAGCCGCCGCAGCATCGGCAGCAAGGTGGCGAGCTCGTGGGTCACCTCGTCCTTCAGCGACCTCGCGTCGAACTGCTCCGCCAGGTGCCGCCCGGCGAAGGCGCGGGCCTCCTCGATGAGGTCGAACCCGGGCGCGAGGGCGACGAGGGTGCCTTCCAGCGTGGCCAGCGCCCGGAAGACGGCCGCGACCTCGGGCGGCACGGCCAGGCCGTACTCCGTGACGATCTTGAACAGGTCGGTGAACATCACCACGCTCGCCGCGCCCGGCGCGAGATGCCTGGCCATGAACTGGCCCATCGCCCGCTCCAGAGCCGCCTCGTCGATCTCCTCCGGCCTGGGGACGACCTCCAGCAGCGCGTCGGTGACGCCGAGCGGGTCCTGGCGGTTCATCGCGACCAGGAACCGCTGCAGCGCGGCGCGCACGGACGCGTCCAGGCGGCCGACGGAGCCGAAGTCGAGCAGGCCGAGCGTGCCGTCGCTGAGCAGCATGATGTTGCCGGGATGCGGGTCGGCGTGGAAGACGCCCTCGACCAGGACCTGCCGCAGCAGGCAGTCGAGCAGCGTGCGGGCCAGCTCGCGGCCCCGCTCATGGCCGCGCTCGACGGCGCCGGACAGCGGCTCGCCCACGAGGCGCTCCATGACGAGAACGCGTTCCGTGCACAGCTCCGCGTACGGGGACGGGTAGGCGACGGCGCCGCCGCCCGAGGCCGCGACGGCGGCCATGTTCCCCGCCTCGACCCTGAAGTCGAGCTCCTCCCGTATGGCGACCGCGAAGCCGTCGGCCAGGGCACGCAGGCCGAGCGCGCGGCCCCAGCGCGTCCTGGCCTCCAGGGTGCGGGCCAGCCGGGCCACGATGTCGAGGTCGCGGGCGACGACCGCGCGGATGGCCGGGCGCTGAACCTTGACCACCACGCTCTCGCCCGTGCGCAGCCGGGCGGCGTACGCCTGCGCGATGGACGCGGACGCCAGCGGACGGCGGTCGAACTCGGCGAAGACCTCGTCGACGGGCCCGCCGAGCTCGGCCACGAGGACCTGCTCGACCTGCTCCCACGGCGCGGGGGCGGCTCGGTCCTGCAGCGTGCCCAGCTCCTCGACGAACTCGGCGGGGAGCAGGTCGCGACGGGTGGAGAGCACCTGGCCGAGCTTCACGAAGGTGACGCCGCCGTCGTCGAGGGCGCCGCGCAGCGCCCGGGCGAGCCGTACCCTGCCACCCCGGTCGTCGAGCCGGTCGCCCCGCCCGCGCAGGTACGGCCCCAGGCCGTGCCGGAACGCGATGCGGGTGATCTGCGAGTAGCGGCGCGCCCTGGAGATCCGGCCGCGCAGCGAGCGGGCGACCTCGATCGGCCCGGGGACGGAGCCCGGCGGCACGAGCGCCTCGGCGACCACCAGGATGACCATGGGGATCAGCACGATGCACATGGCCACGAGCACGAGCACCCACAGCGGGCCGAGACCCGGGTCGCTCCCCGCCTTGGTGCTCTTGAACTGCGCCATGACCGGGGACAGCATCGGGCCGGCCAGGGCGAACGCCAGAACCGCGGCGACGGCCGTGCGGAAGACGCCGAACGCGACGCCCAGGAGCCGTCTGGCCGCGACGGCCAGCAGGACCAACATCACGACGATGGCGAACGAGAGGACCAGAGTGAGGGGAAGGTCCATCGCTGTGTCAGTGTGAGGGGGCACGACTCGCGATCTTCCCACGCTCCCCCACACGATCACGCCGCCCGCCGTCCGGGCTAGAGTTTGTTTGTTCTGATCGATCCGAACAAACGGATATAGTTGGACGCATGAGTGTCGATCAGTTCGTGGAGGACGCCGGACTCTTCTACGAGCGGCTTGGGCTGAGCCGCACGTCCGGGAGGGTCATGGGCTGGCTGCTGACCTCGGAGGCCGGCAGCGCGGACGCGCCGGAGCTGGCCGAGGCGCTGGCCGTCGCCAAGAGCAGCATGAGCGTCGCGTTGCGGCAGCTCGAACAAGCGGGCCTGGTGGAGCGGTTCCGGGTGCGGGGCGAGCGGCGCGACCGCTACCGGCTGGCCGAGGACGTCTTCGCCCGTGCCTTCCGCGCCAAGATGGCCGAGTTCGAGAGCTTCCGCGCGCTGGCCGAACAGGGCCTGCGGGCGGTCGGCGACGACCCGGCGCGCCGGCGGCGGCTGGAGCTCATGCGCGACATGTACGCGTTCATGATGGACCGCTTCCCGCGGCTGCTGGACGAGTGGGACGAGCTGAAGGGCGAGAGATGAGACCGTTGCTGATCACCGTGGGCAGCCGCGGCGACGTGCAGCCCTACCTCGCCCTGGCCCGCGGGCTGCTCGCCGCCGGGCACCGGCCGCTGCTGGCCGCGCCGCGCCGCTTCGAGGCACTCGTTGCAGGGCACGGCGTGGAGTTCGCGCCACTGAACGACGAGATGCTCACGCTGCGGGACTCGGCCAAGGGGCAGGGCGTGCGCGCCGCCATCACGGCGGCCCGCTCGGTCAAGCCGATGCTGCGCCGCCTCCTCGACGACCAGGCAACACTCGCCGCTGGCCGGGCCGACGTGGTCATCCACCATCCGAAGTCCCTCGGCGGGCCGTACATCGCCGAGAAGCTCGGTGTCCCGGCCGTCGCCGGTCTGCTGCTGCCGCTCTACCTGCCGACATCCGCCTTTTCCTCCCCCATCCTCCCGGTTCGGGTGCCGCGCGCGCTCAACCGGGCGAGCTGGCGCATCACCTCGGCGGTGGAGATGCCCTACCGGAGCGCGGTGCGGGCGTGGCGGTCCGCGGCGCTGGGCCTGGAGGGCGGGTTACGGACTGTGACAAGCCTCGTCGCGGAGGGCGGCGTGCTGCACGCGTGGAGCCCTCACGTGCTGCCCGCCCCCGACGACTGGCCTGCCGCCGCACATCCGACGGGGTTCTGGACGCTGCCCCCGGACGACGGGTGGACGCCGCCCGAGCGGCTGGTCCGGTTCCTGGACGAGGGAGAGCCTCCTGTGTACGTCGGCTTCGGCAGTTCGGTCGGCGACGACCCCGAGGCGCTGGCGGCCACGGTCGTGGAGGCCGTCCGGCTGTCCGGGCGGCGGGCCGTGCTGGCCACCGGCTGGGGCGCCCTGCGGCCGGGCGCGGAGACGGACGGCGTCATGGTCATCGAGGAGGCTCCGCACGACTGGCTGCTGCCGCGCGTCGCGGCCGCCGTGCATCACGGCGGCGTCGGAACGGTAGCGGCGGCCGTGCGCGCGGGAGTCCCGCAGATCGTCCGCCCGTTCATGGGAGACCAGCCGTTCTGGGCCGCCCGTCTGCACCGTCTCGGCGTCGCCCCCGCGCCCCTGGCGGGCCGCCTGACCGCCGAGCACCTGGCCGCCGCCATCGAGAGCGCGGCCCGGCTCGCCCCGGCCGCCCGCGTCCTCGCCGGTCGAGTGGCGGCGGAAGACGGCGTCGCCACCGCCGTCGCCCGCATCGCCGAACACGCCGCATCCCACACCTGACAACCCGCCGCCGCGGGGCGCCGTCTGACCGTACGGCGGTCGCGGGGTCGCGGGGTCGCGGGGTCGCGGGGTCGCGGCGGTGCGGCGACGATGCGCGGCGAGGAAGACCGAATTCGCGCCCGCGCCGACTCCGGGCGCGCGGTTGACCGGGAATCCGATCCGGGCGCCGACCGCAGGAAGTGGTCGATCAGGAAGGTCACCTGGCGACGCCCCTTCTCCCTCGCACGACGAGGTGCGCGTGCTCGTCCCGGCCCCGAGGACAAGGCGGGGGCGTCAGGAGCGAGCTCCGATATTTCCTGGGATTCCTTCTCGCGTCCTTGCGCCCGGCAGCGCCCGGAACCTCACCCATTGTGATAGTCATGACACGGCCCGCAATCGGCAATGCGGCGGGGCCTCTCTGTCATCCCTCGGCAATGGGAGATCGTCATGCTGGTCTGCGTACTCGCCGTGGCGGCGGCGGTCGGCGTCGTGGCGCTGGCCGCCTTCCTCTTCCGGAAACTCGACCGGGGCGCCGACGACCGGGATCCCGGCGGCCCCTCCGCCGGCCACGCGGGTGCGATGCTGTCCGCCCTGTTCCTGCTGGTCTTCGCCATCGCGATCATCGTCCCGTGGACGACGGCCGACGCCGCCCGCCAGAACACCTACACCGAGGGCGACGCGGCGGTGCAGACGTACTGGGCCTCGACGGTGCTGCCCGCTCCGGCCGCGGCCGAGGTCCAGGCGCGGCTGCGCGACTACGTCGGGTTCGTGGTGGACGAGGAGTGGCCGCTCATGGCCGAGGGGCGGCTCAGCCCGGAGGGCGGGGCGCTGCTCAACGGGCTGCGCGCCCACGTCACGGGCCTCGAGGTGTCGGGGGACGACGCCCATGACGCCAAGAACGCGGTGCTGGACGGGCTCGCCAACCTGTCGGCCGCCCGCCAGCAGCGAGCTGCGGACGCCACGGCCACGCCGCCCGCGGGGGTCCTGGCCCTGTCGATCCTGACCGGGATCGTCGTCATCATCTTCCCCTTCATGGCGGGGGCGCGGCCGCGCGGCATGGCGATGGTCCCCCTGGTGACGATGGCGGCCCTGCTCGGGCTCGGCACGTACCAGGCATGGGACATCTCGCACGTCTTCAGCGGCGGTCTCGCGGTCAAACCGGACGCGCTGCGCGCGGCGGCCCAGGAGATCCAGCGGATTCCGCAGATCCCGGAGACACCGGTGAAGCCGGTGAAGCGTCCGGCGACCGAGATCTCGCAGACGCCCCGGGCTGCGCTGACCCCTCAGGGCCGATGACGGGGCGGCACGGCCGGGCGGGCCTCCGCACCGCCGCCGCAGCGGCGGCGAACGCCCTGGCGGCGTCGGCGGTGGCGGCCTCCGTGCTCACGGGCTCCGCGTTCGTGGTCCTCGCCGACCCCGCGTCCGCCGACACACGCCTCCCCGTAGACGTGGGTGCGGCCGACGACGCACTCTCAGCCGATACCGGCGCGGGACTCGCCGCCTCCGTACAGGCCAGGGCCGACGCGGGCGCGGCGGACGTCGCGCTCTCCGCCCGCGCCGGAGCACACGTGGGAGCGGCGGGCCCCGGCGCGGACGGACCCGCGGTCGGGGTGCAGCTGGGGATCTGCGTCGAGTTGCACACCGTGGTCGAGCTGGGGCTGGGGGTCGGGATAGGGAGCTATCCCTGTGGCTGCGGCTCCCAGTGCTCCACGCCCGAGCCGCCGCCCCCGACACCGGCCCCGCTGCCGCCCGAGACGGCGCCTCCGCCGCTGCCGCCCGAGACACCGCCGCCACCGCCTCCGCCGACGCCGCCGGTCGTGCCGCCCTCGCCGACGGAGACACCGGCTCCGCCTCCTCCGCCTCCCGTACGGGCCACACCGCGTACGGAGAGGCCGAGGCCGCCCGCGCGACCCGTGGTGGAGCACCGCCCCTCACCCTCACCGGTGGTGACGGTCCATCGGAAGCGGGCCCGCCAATCGGCCGGGCACCCCGTCCGGCACCGGAACCCGCTCGGCACGATCCTCGTCATGGTCGTGCTCGCCACGGTGATCGCCTCCGCGGCGGGGCTCGCGTTCGCCGGAGCCCGGTGACGCGCTCCCCGGTCCGAAGACCGAAGAGCCCGCGAGCCGCGACCGCGGCCCGTCGCGATGAGCAAGTGGCCCGTCACCGAATCTCGGACGGGTAATTGCTCTCCGGCGGTGAACCCGTCAGGCTGGCTGCCTCTTCGACATTGGGAGGTGGTCGTGGCTCGCCGACCGGAAGTGTTCGTCCGGCCGTTGACCATGGAGGAAGGCCGCAAGCTACAACGGATCACACGGAGCGCGAAGGATCCGGTCAAGCTGCGGCGGGCGATCGTGGTGATGATGTCCGGCCAGGGCCAAAGCGTCCCGGACATCACCTCGTTGATGCAGGTCAGCGACGACTACGTGTGGGATGTCATCCACACCTTCAACGAGAAGGGGTTCGACGCACTGGACCCAAAATGGAACGGGGGCCGTCCACGAGCGATCAGTAGCCAGGTGCGTGAGCACATCTGCCTGATCGCCAAGACGGTCCCCGCTGAATGGGGCATCACCGGACACTCCACCTGGAGTCTGCGCACCCTGGCCGAGCACCTCATCACTCGCGGGGTGGTGGCGGCGATCAGCCGTGAGCACCTGCGGCGGATCCTGCGCGCGGGCGGGGTTACCTGGCAGACCACCACCACGTGGAAGTCCTCCACCGACCCGCACTTCATCGCCAAGATGCAGCGCGTCCTGGACCTCTACGATCACCCGCCCGCTGATGGGCGGGTGATCTGCGTTGATGAGTTCGGGCCGTTGAACCTGATGCCTCGAAAGGGCAAGCGGTGGCGGCCGGCGGGTTCGCCGGCCCGGCTGCGGGCCACCTACCACCGCTACAACGGCGTCATGCACATGATCGCCGCGCTCGATCTGGCTACCGGCAAGCTGTATTACCGGATCCGCACGCGCAAGCGCTGGCGCGAGTACCTGTCCTTCCTCAAGACGCTCCGCGTGCGCTGGCCTGGCGAAGCTGTATGTGATCGCCGACAACTACTCGCCCCACAAACATCCCCAGGTCCGCGCCTGGGCTGCCGGCAACGATGTTGAGCTGGTGTTCCTGCCGACCTACGGTTCCTGGTTGAACTGGATCGAGTCGGAGTTCGCCGCGCTGCGCTACTACGCGCTGAACGGCACCGACCACCGCAGTCATGACGAGCAGAACGCGGCGATCGGTGCCTACGTCCGCTGGCGCAACGCCCGAGCCCAGCCCAAGACCAACTTCGCCGCCAGCTCGCCGATCAGAAGCTGGACCAGTTACCCGGCCAAGGTTGCGTGACGGGCCACCTAGCCCTCGAGTTCCTTGCGCATCCGCACGATGGAGCGGCCCTCCAGCTCGTCACGGCCGGTCTCCACGTAACCGAGCGACGCGTACAGGGCGATGTTCGGCGTCATCTTGACATTCGTGATGAGGCGCAGCGCGGGGAGCCCGAGCCACCGCGCCTCCTCCTCGGCGAAGGCCAGCAGGCTCCGGCCGACGCCCCTGCCCTGCCGGTCGGGCCGGACGGCGACGTTGTCGACGAGCAGCACGCCGTCCTCCGGGATCAGCACGATGAGCCCCTCGATCCCGTCGGGCGCGTCCCGCACGTGCACCCGCCCCTCGGCGACGAGGGCCTCGCAGTCCGCCTCCATCGGCATCGGCGGCCTGCCGATGACCTCCGCCCACGGCTGGTAGGCGTCGAGGACCAGTCGTCTGACGGCCGCCACGTCCGTGGCCAGAGCCTTGCGCATCCACCGATCATGCCATCCCGCTCGGAGCGCGGACATCGGGACCGGTCACCACGAGCACGGTGTGCTCGGGCGACAGAGTGGGGGCGTTCACCCGGTCCTCGATCACGTGTTTGTCGAATATCCACGCGAGCATGCACAGATCGGATGGACACTGTGTACTCGTGCGGCTTCGGTACAACTTCCACCTCTGCCCGACACCCGGTCAGCGCGTAGCGCCGGCCAAGGCGTTCGGGTGCGCACGGCGGCTTGACGAAGTCTCGGCCGCGGTGCGGGCCGCCCGACGAGACCGCGATCGAGTCGCTCAGCGCTCTCTGGTGCCGCACGATCTACTTCTCCTCGCCAAACCCCGCTTGACCTGACCCCACGCAGGAGGCAGAGCCGATGGACGAACCACAGGACGGACGCCCGCAGCCGCGTCTCGTCAAGGCAGGACGGGCGATGGCCCTGGCCACGCTGGTCTCCCGGGTGACCGGATTCGGCCGCACGCTCGCCCTGGTCGCGGCGCTCGGGCTCGGATCGCGGCTGCTCGACGCGCACACCACGGCCAACACTCTGCCCAACTCCATCTACGACCTGGTGTTGGGCGGTGCCCTCGCCGGCGTCCTGGTCCCCCTCCTCGTACGGCACGGCGACGATGCGTTCGCCCAGCGACTGCTCTCGCTGATCGTCTACGCCCTGGGCGTCACCGTCGCGCTCACGATGGTGTTCGCCCCGCAGATCGTCGACCTGTGCGCGCCCGGCTACACCCCGGAGCAGCGGCAGCTCACGATCACCTTCACCCGCTTCTTCCTGCCGCAGGTGCTGTTCTACGGCGCGGGCGCGGCCCTGGCCGCCGTTCTCAACACCCGAGGACGCATGGCCGCCCCCATGTGGGCTCCGGTGGCCAACAACGTCGTGGTCATCGTCACCGCCGTCGCGTACCTGGCTCTCGGGGGCGGCCATCGCATCGAGGAGCTGACCCCGGCGCAGACGCTGCTGCTGTCCGTCGGCACGACCGCGGGCGTCGCCGCACAGATGCTGCTGCTCGCCCACGCCGGACGGCGGGCGGGCTTCCGTCCCCGGCTGCGTGTGGACGTCCGCGGTGTCGGGCTCCGGCGCATCGTGGGCATGGCCGGGTGGACGGTCGTCGCCGTCGTCGCGAGCCAGGCGGCCCTGCTGTTCGTCGGCCGGCTCGCCACGACTGTCGGTGCCGGCGCGACCGGCGTCTACGCCAACGCGTACACGCTGTTCCAACTGCCGTACGCGATCATCACGGTGTCGCTCATCACCGGAGTGTTGCCCAGGATGAGCCAGGCGGCCGCGCGGCGCGACCTCGGCCAGGTCACCGCCGAGCTCTCCCAGAGCCTGCGCCTGTCCGGCGTCGCGCTGCTGCCGGTGGCCGCGCTCCTGATCGCCCTCGGCCCGCACATCGCCACCGTGCTGTTCGCGCATGGAAGCGCGACGCCGTCGGCGGTCGCGCTGACCGGCTCCGTCCTGTCCGCGTACGGACTCGCGCTTGTGCCCTTCTGCGGGTACCAGATCCTGATCCGCGGCTTCTACGCCCTGGGGGACACCCGCACACCGGCGCTGATCGGCGTCCTCGTGTCCGCCGTCACGGCCGCCGCCGCCTGGGCCGCCTCGGCCCTCGTCCCCGGATCCGCGATGCTCATCGGCCTCGCCGCCGGGTACGCGCTGGCCAGCACCGTCGGTCTCCTCACCGCGGCGCTCGTCCTGCGGGCGCGGCTCGGACGCGTCGACGGCCACCGGCTGCTCTCCACCCACACGCGTACGTCGATCGCCGCGGTGGGCGCCGGCTTCGCCGCGATCGCGGTCACCCGCGCCCTCGCCCCCGCCATCGGGACGGGGTGGAGCGGATCCCTCGTTGTCCTGCTCGCCGCCGGCACCGCCGCCGCCGTGCTCTATCCCCTCGCCGGGCGGCTGCTCCGGATCGGCGAGCTCCGCGTCCTCCTCTCCGCTCTCCGTCCCGCCTGATCTCCGTATGATCCGTCCCGTGCCGAACGGATTCGATCTCGCGGCAGAGCTCGCCCGCGCCGTCCAGGGCCGGGAGCACGCATGGGCGTTCATCCGGGGGTTCGCCGCCGAGTGGGTGGGCCCCCTGCTCCCCGGCGACGGCCACAACGCCGCCGAGCTGGACGCCGCCGAGGAGCGCCTCGGCCTCCGGCTCCCCGCCGCTCTCCGGGAGGCGTACGCGCTGGTCGGGCTGCGTGACGACCTGACCGGTAACCAGGACCACCTGCTCCCACCGGACTCGCTGTACGTGGACGAGACGGGCGAGGTGCTGGTCTACCGGCTGGAGAACCAGCACGTGGTCGAGTGGGGCATCCCCCTGGCCGAGCTGGACCGGGACGACCCGCCGACGGTCTTCCGGGGCGACATGCTGGACAAGGAGGCCGAGCGCTGGGCGCCCTGGATCGACCGGCTCTCGTCGGCGTTCGTGGAGATCGTCATGTCGGAGTCGCTGTTCGCCGACGAGGACCTCGCGGACAACCGGGAACTCGATCCGGCGACCGTCGCCGCGCTGGAAGCCCGCTACACGTTCGCCCCATTCCCCGGCTATCCGGCGGACGAGCCGGCGATCCGGTGGTTCTTCGGCCCCGACGCGCTGCTGCGCGACGACGGCCGGTCGTGGCTGTGGGTCCGGACCCGCACCCCCGAGGCACTGGACAACGTCCGCCACGCCCTGCCGGGCATGTGGTACGCGTAGCCCGTCGCGGGCGTCCGGCTATGTGCCCGGCACGCACCCGTGCACCTCGCCGTAACGCCGCTGCGCGATCCGCATCAGCGCGATCAAGTCCCCCATCGCGTCCCTGCCCTTGGCGACCTGGGACAGGTAGAGCGTGACCAGTCGCTCCTGCCCGTCACAACGGAACTTGGCCACCACGCGATACGGCTGCTCGCCGAAGGGGCCATCGGGCATGTGCACGGCCATGCCCTCGCCAAGGTCAACGGGCAGCACGACGCCGTCGTGCCTGCGGTACACCGCCAGCCAGTCATCCAGGACGCCCGTCAGATATTGCCGTGAGGCTGCCGGTCGTTCTTGCTTCCAACCGACCACCAGCGAGTACGGGCTGTTGCCTGGTGTCAGACATTCGCCGTCTTCGTCGCTTCCGTCCGTCTTCGCGGTCTGCGGTTTCGTCACACCGCTCACCAGCCGAAACGCCTGCTCCGGCACCAGCTCGCAGAGATAGGGCGCCGAATTGACGACGGGCGGCGTGGCGACGGGATCGGGGTCGCGCACATCCTTTTCGCCGGATGTGCATGACCCGACGAGCAACGCGGCCGCGGTCGTCGAGATCAGCAGGCGACAGAGTCTCACTTACCGCTCCCGGAAGCAGGCGGAATCTGAAGACCGAGGTAATCGTCGACTTCGGTAGTGTCACGGAAAGTTCGACTGAAGCGATCTCGCACGTCGTTGTCCATGCCGCTCCTGCTCGCCCACCTGAGAAAATCGCTGTACTGCTGCGGCGTCATCTCTGCGAACGGCTTGATCACCGGAGGCCGGCCGGTGGTAAACGTCGACACACTCAACGGCACGTCATCGAACATGCCCTTCTTGAGCATGGTGGTGGCGATCATTTGCTCGGTCAGGCGTTCGACGGCGAGGCGGTTGTCGGCGACGTTCTGGTAGGTCGCGTCGAGGCTGCGTCCCTCCGCCGCCATGAGGTGGGCGACCTGCTTGGAGATCTCGTCGTACGCCGCTCCCGTGGCCTTGTCGAACTGGCTGGTGAGCAGCTTCCCGAAGGCGCCGTCGGCGAGTGCGCCCACCTGCTTCGCGCCCGGGACGGGGAACAGCCCGATGGCGTCGCGGACCATGGCACGCAGCGACTCGTCCGCCTTCTGGTCGTACTGCCCTTCGGCGATCAGCGCCTGGCGGCGGATCTCGACCAGATGGGCGAACGGGCGCGCCTCCGCCACGGTGCGGTCCACCAGGAACTGGTGGACGTCCGCCTTGCCGACCCGGCCGTCCTCGTCGAAGTCGAACATCTTGAGCTCGGCCTCGGTGAAGCCGAAGCGCTTGAGGTTGGACCGGTCGAGGCCCACCGGGGGCACGGTGTCGAGCGCCGCCCTCATGTGCTCGGTCTGCGCGCGGATCAGCGCCTCGAAGCCCGCCTCGTCGGTCGTCGCCAGCGCCAGCGCGTACGACATGTCCTGGGCGGCGACCTTTCCGAAGGTGTCGTGATGGAGCAGGAGCCGGGACAACTGGTCGATGTTGGCCGCGATGGCACGGGCGAGTGGGTAGCGCAGCGGCGCGAGCCGGTCGAGCACGTCCTTGTCGGTGACCTCCAGGTTGCCGTCTCCCGCCTTCCCGAACGCTCCGCGTACCTCGTCGGCGAGGATTTTGGTCATCTCGGCGGCCAGCTTCCGGGAGGTCGGGTCCTGGCCGGTGGTCCCGGCCAGCAACACGCGCTCGAAGGCTCCGAACTCGCCGCTGAAGTGGAAGGCGTCCAGTCGGGTCGTCAGCAGATGCTCCAGAACGGACTGCTTCCACCCGGGCGGGGTGTGGTCGAGCAGGGCGTGCGCCGCGTCCTTGTCCGTCCCGGCCACCCGCAGCAGGTCGTCCACGACCGACGCCTTGTCCTTGGCGCCCACCTGTGGATCCGGTTTCAGCAGGCCGCCCAGGCCGAGCGCGGCGGCCAGGTCGTACAGCGGCACCTTGCCGAGCCCGACGCCCGCGCCGAACGACCACCTGTCCTTGTACTGCTCCTGCTCGTAGACGACCGCGTCGCGTCCCACGATTTCCATGAATTTCCGGGAGAATGGCTTTTTCCCGTCGTGGGCGGCCCAGATCAACGCCTGGGCCTGGTAACCCGCATAGCTTTGGACGTCGCCCGAGGTGTGCTCCGCGCGCCCCTGTTCCGCCAGAGCCTTGAGAAATCCCTCGCCCATGTACGCCGGATTCTTCGGGTCCGTCGCCCTGGACAGGATGTCGCTCAACATACGGAGGGTCTTCTTCCCCCGGGCCGACAGTCCGGCCACGGCCTCGGTCTCGCCGTTCAGCCGGCCTGCCCTCAACGCGGCGGCGAGGGAACCGGGCAGCTCGGTGACGCCCTTCGCCCCGAGCTGGTTCAGGAACGCCTTGACGAAGTCCGCGTTCCCGGCCTTCGCCGCGTATTTCTCCAGCTTGGCGAGGGCGGCGGTGTCACCGCTCGCGACGCTCGACGCGGCGCGGCCCGCCACGGCGCCGTCGAGGAATCCCTGCGCGGCGTCGAGGGCGTCCGGCATGCCGAAGAGCGTGCCGCCGCCGGGCGTACAGGTGCCGAACGCGACCCGCTGCCGCTCCATCTCCTGGATCATCGCCTGACGCCGCCGCAGGTCCTCGGCCTGCGTGCCGACGCGGCGGGCCAGGTCGCGCAGGCGCAACGCGGGCCCGGTGTCCAGCCCGGCTCCCTGGAGCTCGCCGTACAGCGCCTGCGCCAGCCGGTCGAGTTGCCCGGCGGCGCGGGTGTGTCCGGCCGTCATCGTGTCGAAGTCGGGCTGCTTGACGCCGGTGAACCCCTGGGTCGTCATGCCGTGTCCGGTAGCGCGGCCAGTTTCTCCCGGGCGCTGCGCGCCGCGGCGGTGAGCAGGTCCTGCAGTTCCCGCTGCGCGGCCCGCACCTCCACACCGAACCTGTCACCCGCGGGTCCCACCCACGCGCCGTCCTCCATCAGGCGGCAGGAGGGGGCGAGCGTCGACCAGTGCTCGTCCGACAGCCGCTGGATCCGGGCCGCGGCCGCCCGCATGGCCTCACGATCGAGGTTGGCCAAGACGATCTCCTCGCATGACTCGGTACACGGAACACGGGTGAAGGGGGCGGCGCCTTCACGCCGATCACGCTAATCAACAATGGTGCATTGAACAACGCGCCGAGTCGACCGATGTCACATATCCGCTTTTCGGTTTTCAAATAACCCTTTATCGAGATAACTCATAAACCGATCGGGTGGTTCCGCCCCATCGATCCGGAATTGAGCGTTACGTGTGCGCGGCAACAGGTCGCACAGCCTCGCCGCGAAAGGAGGCCGCGGAGATCCGTCAGCCGTGTACGGAAGATCGGCTGAGTGCGGGCCGGATCGAAACCGCGACGACGACCACGGCGGCGATCAGCGGCCCGTGGAAATACCAGAGGATCGACCAGCCGTGGAGCCACTGCTCCCACGTGGCCGCGCAGGCCTCGTCGAGGACGCGATCCACGGCGAGCAGCGAGAGCGTGACGACATCGGGCAGCGCCACGGCGATCGTGACGAGGGCGCCCACCGCCCGGCTCCAACCGCGGCGCCCCTCCTGAGCAGTGTCGCCCACACGGCGAATCCCGCCGCGACGACCAGGGGTTGGGCCACCCCGAGCGGCATCAGATAGGCGCTCAGGTCGTTGTTCAGCTCGAACCCCGGGCATCCGCCGTACGTGGTCATGGAGAACTCGTATGTGCCCGCGTCGGTCAGCAGGAGCGCGTAAGGGGCGACGGCGAGAACGAGGGCGGCCACCCAAAGGGCCACCGATGATCGTCGCGACACGAAGGGAACCGTACCGCCCGAGCAGCGACGAATTCCCGCGATCAGCGAAATCCCCCACGAACCCCCTCGACGGGGACTATTTCCGCGCATCGCGGTGCTGACAGCGAAGAGAGCCGCCAAGGAACGAGCGAGGAGGCACCGTGTCCGAGGGACACCGCATCACCATCGAGCAGGGCACCCAGCACGTACGCGTCGAGCAGGACGGCGTGCTCCTCGCCGAGAGCCGCCGCCCGCTCCTGCTCCGCGAGACGGGACTGCCCGTCCGCTACTACCTGCCTCCGGAGGACGTGCGCACCGACCTCCTGACGCCGTCGGAGAACCACACCTACTGCCCGTTCAAGGGCACGGCGTCCTACTGGTCACGCCCGGACGCGGAGGACCTGGTCTGGGCGTATCCGGCCCCGAAGCCGGACGTCGCCCAGATCAAGGACCACTTCTGCTTCTACGACGTCGAGGTGGTGTCCGGCTGACCCCGGTCAGGCGAAGGACCGGGTGAGCCAGGACTGCCAGGCCTCGTCGAGGCGCGCCCCGTCCACGCTTCCGGAGAAGTCGTGGTGCTCGGCGACGACCGCGTCCTGGTAGCCGTGGATCAGCATGTAGAGGGCCTCGTCCGTACGGAAGCCGAGGAAGCCGGGCCGCCGGGCGAACTCGACGACCCCCTCGACCGGGGGGAGGCCCTCGACGGCGAGCCGCCCAGGCACGCCCTCCGCGACCTCCGTGCCGGACAGGCCGAGCACGCCCGCGAACGCCGACCAGACCCGCTCCTTGTCCGCCACCTGGGGTCCGACCGCGAAGACGTTGTGCGCGGAGGTCCGGCCGGTGAAGTGCCGGAGGTAGACGGCGAGCTTGCGGAGGTACATGCCGTCGCCCACCTTGAGGGCGTCGTACTCCGCCTCCCAGTCGTCGCCAAGGAAGCCGCTGTGCACGAACCGGAGCACCGTGCTGCCGCTGTCACGGCCCTCGATCAGGTACTCCATGGCCATGAACGTGCCGTCGGGGTTGTCGTCCGTCCGGATGGCGTACTTCTTCCCTGGCTCCCAGGCGGTGACGGTGGCCTCGGACGGGAAGCCCATGATCTCCTGGCGCGTCCTGCCGCCTTCCCGGGGCTCGATCGTGTTCCGTCCCATGAACCAGGAGTCCACCCCCGGTCCGGTGGCGATCGCCTCCCACACCTGTTCGGGAGTGGCGTCCAGGGCGATCTCCTCGCGCACCTCGAACTCGTGCGGCATGTCAGGACTCCTTCGTCTGTGTCATGGGCTCGGTCACGGCCTTCACGCTCGGATGCACGGCGACGACCACCCGGTGGTCGCGACCGCCCTCGGCCGTCTCATCGTGATATTTCGACACCAGCGCGGTGACGGCGTTCGTCAGCTCCTCCGCGAACGCCGCGCGATCCGCCGCCGAGGCGAACCGCACCTCGCCGTCCAGCGCGAACGTCGCGACCCGCTTGCGGGCCCGGGCCGCGCCCGTGATGAGGGCGCCGACATCGCTCACCAGCCGGGAGGCCAGGGCGACCAGCCAGCGCGCCGACAGCCGGTCGGGCGAGCGGGCGGGGTCCGGCTGCACGCCGGCGAGCGCGACCGGCGAGATCACGTACGACGCCGCCGTGGCGCGCAGCACCCGTTCGGTGACGTTGCCCTTCCGGCGCTCCTCCACGAGCTCGACCAGCCCGTGCTTCTCCAGGGTCTTGAGGTGGTAGTTCACCTTCTGCCGGGGCAGGCCCACCCGGGCGGCCAGCATCGTGGCCGACCCCGGCTCGGCCAGTTCGGCCAGCAGCCGGGCACGCATGGGATCCAGTGAGACCTCGGCCGCCGACGGATCTTCGATCACCGCGACTTCCAACATGCGCCCACGATGTCACCGACAACTTTTTTTGTCAATGCGGTGGAAGTTGTCGGATGCAGACGTTCAGGGACGAGGGATGTTGCGGAGGTTGGCGCGGGCCATCTGGACCATCCGCCCGACGCCGCCGTTCAGCACCATCTTCCCGGCCGAGAGCGCGAAGCCCGCGATCTGCTCCCCCGTGACGCGCGGCGGCAGGGAGAGGGCGTTCGGATCGGTGACGACGTCCACGAGGGCCGGCCCGCCGTGGCGGAACGCCTCGCGCAGCGCGTCCCTGACCCGCTTCGGGTCCTCGACCCGCACGCCGTACGCCCCGGCCGCCCGCGCGATGGCGGCGTAGTCGGTGTGCGGATATGTCGTGCCGTACGGCCGCAGGCCCGCGACCATCATCTCCAGGTCCACCATGCCGAGCGAGGAGTTGTCGAAGAGCACCACCTTCACCGGCAGGCCGTACTGGACCAGCGACAGGAAGTCGCCCATCAGCATGGAGAATCCGCCGTCGCCGGACAGCGAGACGACCTGGCGGTCCCGATCGATGAGCTGGGCGCCGAACGCCTGCGGCAGCGCGTTGGCCATCGAGCCGTGGCTGAAGGAGCCGATCACCCGGCGGCGGCCGTTCGGCGTGAGGTAGCGCGCCGCCCAGACGTTGCACATGCCGGTGTCCACGGTGAAGACGGCGTCGTCATCGGCCTCCTCGTCGAGGACGGACGCCACGTACTCCGGGTGGATCGGCACGTGCCCCTCCACGTTGCGGGTGTAGGCGTCCACGACCGTCGTCAGCGCGTCCGCGTGCTTCTTCAGCATGCGGTCCAGGAACCTGCGGTCGGCCTTCTCGGCCACGCGCGGGAGCAGCGCCCGCAGCGTCTCGCGGGCGTCGCCCCACACCGCCAGGTCCAGCTTGGACCGGCGGCCCAGATGCTCCGGCCGCACGTCCACCTGGACGATGCGCACGTCATCCGGCAAGAAGGCGTTGTACGGAAAATCGGTGCCGAGCAGGATCAGCAGGTCCGCCTCGTGCATCGCGTCGTACGCCGCGCCGTAGCCGAGCAGCCCCGACATGCCCACGTCGTACGGATTGTCGTACTGGATCCACTCCTTGCCGCGGAGGGCGTGGCCGACCGGCGCCTTCACCCGTTCCGCGAAGGCCATCACCTCGTCGTGGGCGCCCGCCGTGCCGCTGCCGCAGAAGAGCGTCACGTGCCGGGCGTCGTCGACCATCGCGGCCAGCGCGTCGATCTCCTCGTCGGCCGGACGGATGGTGGGACGGCGGGTGACCAGCGCCAGCTCGGCCGCCCGCTGGGGCGCCTCGCGGGCCGCGATGTCACCGGGCAGGCTGACCACCGAGACACCGGAGCGGCCCACCGCGTGCTGGATCGCCGTCTGCAGCACCCGGGGCATCTGCGAGGGGTGCGAGATCAGCTCCGAGTAGTGGCTGCACTCGGCGAAGAGCCGGTCGGGGTGCGTCTCCTGGAAGTAGGCCGTGCCGATCTCGCTGCTCGGGATCTGCGCCGCGAGCGCCACCACCGGCGCCATGCTCCGGTGCGCGTCGTACAGACCGTTGATCAGGTGCAGGTTTCCCGGGCCGCAACTGCCCGCGCACGCCGCCAGGTTCCCGGTGAGCTGCGCTTCGGCGCCCGCCGCGAAGGCGGCCGTCTCCTCGTGCCGCACCTGCACCCAGTCCATGCCGGGAGCCCGGCGGATGGCGTCGATGACCGGGTTGAGGCTGTCCCCGACGACGCCGTAGATCCGCCGTACGCCCGCCTGACCGAGGATGTCGACGAACTGCTCGGCGATGGTCTGCCTGGCCATGGACGATTCCCCCTCACCGGTCCGCGGACGGGCTCGCCCGCCCCGCTGTCCCTGACCGCCCCCTGCCCCGCGTCGCACCGTGCAGTCACTCCGCGGCGTCTAAGGATGGGCGGGCGCGGCGCGCTCAGACGCGGCGGGCCCGCCACAGCTCCACGGCCGCCCACAGGGCCCCGACGGCGATCAGCGCGCCGTGCGCCATCCGGAGCGCGGGCGGGCCGAAGAACTGCGGGATGAAGAGGGCGAATCCGACGGCCAGCGGGACGGCGCTCCACCGGGCGAGCACACCCGAACGCCAGACGGCGACGGCCGCCAGGACCACGCCGACGCCGAGCAGCAGGAGCCCGGCCCCGAACATCGTGACCGCCGCGGGGCCGTACCGGAAGTCGTCGGCGAGCGAGAGCAGTGACGCGTCCTGGTTCTGGAGGGCGCGGGCGGCGATGACGTTCAGGCCGAACACCTCGGCTCCGTAGTACGGGAGCGTCAGCCCCACGCCGACCGACGTGACCACCACGGCGGGCAGCGACGGGCGCCGGTCGAGCACGAGGTGCAGCGCCAGCAGGCCCAGCGTGAGCAGGACGAACCCCGCCACCGCGAACAGGTGCGCCGCGACCCAGGCAGACGAGGCCATCGCCCGCGCGCCGGCCAGGGTGGTCTCGTCCGAGTACGGCCGGACCAGCGGATAGAGGAGGAACAGCACCCCGGCGGCGGCGAGAGAACCGGCGCCCAGCCGAGCACGGGACGAGTGGAGGGTGGACATGGACGGCTCCCATCGAGAATCGCTAGCGCGTCGCTCTGTTTCGAGAGCAATGCTCTCCTTAGAGAACGACGATGTCAACCGAGTCTCCCGCTCTCTTTGATCCGTGGGGCGCCGCCGCATGTCAGCGGCTCGGCCGGCTGTTCGACGATCAGGCCCGCCCGTACGGCCGGGGCGAGGCCCCGGGCCAGCAGGCGGCGGGCGCACCGGGGGTTGTCGAGGTGCTGCCAGCGGCTCCAGCCCAGCACCTACGGGCCTTCCTGGAGGAGGATCCGCTGGACCGGACGCTCAGGGCGGCGACGACGCGGTCGAAGATGTCGCCCTCGATCGTCTCCAGAACCGCGCGAAGACCTCTTCCTTGTCGGCAAAGTCGTGGTGAAGCGCTCCCCGCGTGACGTCGGCGCGGGCGACTGTCCAACCGGGGAGTGGCGCGGCTGAGGCAGAGCGACGGCGGTCCAGGAGGTGGCGCGGTGCAATCGGCTCGCCGGTCTTCACGCTCTTCAGGCGCGATGCCGAACACCGCGGACGGCGAGGCCGGTCAGCGGGCGCCCAGTGGGCCGCCGGGGGAGATCAGTCCGGTCTCGTAGGCCAGCACGACGGCCTGAACACGGTCGCGGAGGCCGAGTTTGGACAGGATGCGGGCAACGTGCGTTTTCACCGTCGTCGCGCTGAGTGTCAGCCGATCGGCCAGTTCGGCGTTGCTCAGGCCCGTGGCGAGCAGCCGTAGCACCTCCAGCTCTCGTGGCGTCAGTTCGGACAGGTCGCGGTGCAGGTTGGCCTTCGCCTCGTCACGGGGCGCGAAACGCTCGATGAGGCGGCGCGTGATGGTCGGCGCGAGCAGGGCGTCGCCGGAGCGCACCAGACGTAATGCGGCCACCAGGTGCTCGGGGCTGACGTCTTTGAGCAGGAAGCCGCTGGCGCCGGCGGTGAGAGCGGCGTAGACGTAGTGGTCGAGATCGTAAGTGGTCAGGACGATGACGCGGGTCTCGCTCGCTCCACCGCTCATGATCTGGCGGGTGGCTTCGATGCCGTCCATCCGCGGCATCCGGATGTCCATGAGCACGACGTCCGGCCTGGTGCTCCGAACGGCGGCCACCGCTTCGGCTCCGTCGGCCGCCTCCGCCGCCACCTCGATGCCGTCGGCGGCGAGGATCATCCGGAACCCGGTGCGGACCAGCGCCTGGTCATCGGCGATGACCGCGCGCAGCGGCCCGCTCATGCGGCGGTCCAGGGAATGCGGGCCGTGATCCGATATCCGCCTCCGGCACTGGGGCCGGCGACCAGGGTCCCGCCGTAGACGGCCAGCCGCTCACGTAGCCCGATCAGCCCGCGGCCGTTGCCGGCCCGGGACTGGGGGCCCGGCACGCCGCCGGTGTCGGTGACCTCGATCTCCAGCCAGTCGCCGCTGTGGCCGATCGTGACGGACGCCGCCGCGCCGGCCGCGTGCTTCATCGTGTTGGTCAGGGCCTCCTGCACGACGCGGTAGACGGTGAGGCCGACCCCGTCGGGCAGGGGACTCGGCGGCGAGAGCGCGACGTCCACCGACACCCCCGCGGCGCGTACCCGCTCGATGAGGCCGTCGAGTTGGTCGAGTCCGGGCTGCGGTTCGAGCCCGTCGCCCTCGTCGCCCGCGCGCCCGCTTTCCGGCCCGGCGAGCAGGCCCATGACGTTGCGCAGTTCGGCCATGGCGGCTCGGCCGCTGCTTTCGATCGCGAGCAGTGCCTGCTTGGACAGTTCCGGCTCGGCGTCCATCACTTTGCGCGCCGCGCCCGCCTGGATCACCATCACGCTCACATTGTGAGTCACCACATCGTGGAGTTCGGCGGCGATCCGGGAACGTTCGGTCTCGACCGCCTTCCGCATGGCGTCCTCCTGGGCCTGTTGGAGTTCGGTGAGCCGATCCCGGCTCTGCCGGAAGAACCGGACGATGCTCGCGCAGACCCCGGCGCTCAGCAGGACGAGGTAGGGGGCCAGCCAGCTGGGGAGGCTGGGGAGGCTGGACACGATGTCCCGGTCCACGGCACCGGCGAGCACGGCCGCGAGCAGGAGGCCGGCCACGGCGGGCACTCGGTTGCGGCTGTGGGCGACGGCACTGTAGGCGGCGATCGCGCAGGTCAGTACGGTGATCCACGTCTCGCCGCCGTTCGTGGCCAGCGCCGCGGACATCACCACCCAGAAGGTGGTGAGCGGATACCTGCGCCGGGTCGCCAGCGGCAAGGCGGTCAGCGCCACCAGGAGCACGGGTGGCTCGTACTCGTTGGAGTCGACGCCGGGCACTGGGGGGATCAGCACCGGGACGGGCGACTGGGCGTCGATGCCCGGGTCCGGTAATGCCGGAAGAGACGGTACTGCCGGAGGAGACGGAGGCAGCGGAGAAGGCCGCAGTTGCAGCAACTCGATCAGAGGGCGCAGCTGCGTGTCGACGCGATGGACCTGGCCGGGGAGTCCCCCCGCCGCCATCAGCGCGGCGACGGTCAGGAAGATCGCAAGCAGCGCGTCGGCCGCGAGAGCCCTGTTGGACGGACGGGCGCTTCGCGGTTCCGGCCGCAACATGTTCCGCACGTACTGCCGCCAAAGCCGTCGTCCGTCCGCTGCCACCGGAAGATTGTCGCGTTCGCGCCATCCGCAGCGCATCGGCCTCAGTGACCAGGGCGGTGTCCGTTGGGAGTACATCGCAAGGATGACGCCGCGGGCGGGTCGTTCCCCGGAGGTATGCGATCTAGGTCCGCCGGGCGACGCGCGTGGACATCGGCCGCTTCTAGCCTCGTCCCTGCCATCAGGCCGCCGCGGGACTCCCCGCGCCAAGGCGGCCGTCTCGATCGGAAGGACGGACACGTTCATGGGGCATGTGACGGAACCGGTGGACACGGGCAGACGGTACGGCGGCGCGGCCGCACCGGCGCGCGCCGGCGGGCGGGGCGGCTCCCGGAGCGGAAAGGGCCGGATCCCGCGCGGCGGTGTGGTCGTCGCCGGGCTGCTCGCCTTCGCGGCGACCACGTCGTCCGCGTTCGCGCAGTCCGCGCCCGCCTCGGCCGGGCCCGCGTCCGCTTCGTCCTCGGCCGTGCCCGCCTCGGCCGGCCTTTCGGCGACATCGAGCAGCACGCCCTACCTGCCCAAGCCGACCGGGTCGAATCCGGTCGGCACCACGTCCCTGTACCTGAAAGACACCTCCCGCCCCGACCCCTGGGTCCCTTCCGTGAAAGCCCGGGAGCTCATGGTCTCCCTGTGGTACCCGGCCAAGTCGCCGGGCCGTAAGCGGGCCCAGTACATGACGCCCAAGGAGTCCGAGCTCCTTCTGAAGGGCGCGAAGATCACCAATGTGCCGGCCGACACGCTGAGCAAGACGCGGACCAACGCCTTCACCGACGCCAACCCGGCAGGTCGCAAGCACGGTCTCCCCCTCGTCGTGCTCTCCCCCGGCCATACCAAGCCCCGGGCCGAACTCACGGGGCTGGCCGAGGATCTGGCCAGCCGCGGCTACGTGGTGGCCGCGATCGACCACACCTACGAGAATGTCGCCACCACCTTCCCCGACGGACGGGTGACCACCTGCGTCACCTGCGATATGGACAAGGATCCGGCGTGGTGGGAGAAGCTGGTGAAAAGCCGGGCGGCCGACGTCTCCTTCGTGCTCGACGAACTGACCGGGTCGCACTCGAAATGGAAGGGAACCCGCCTGATCGACCCGTCTCGTATCGCGATGGCCGGCCACTCCGTCGGAGGAGCGAGCGCGACCGCGGCCATGCTCAAGGACTCCCGGATACGCGCCGGCATCGACATGGACGGCACCACAGATCTCCCGATCCCGGACAGTGGGCTGTCGCGACCGTTCCTGTTCCTGGGCAGGTCGTCCACCTACACCCCGGGTAAGGGAGAGCCGGCCGCCACCTGGGAGCGCGACTGGAAGCATCTGACCGGCTGGAAGCGCTGGCTCCTGATGACCGGGGCGGAGCACACGTCCTTCACCGACCTCGGCGTGCTGGTCGACCAGATCGGCATCGACGTCGGCGCCGACGTCCCCGGCGTCCGGGCGATGGACATCACTCGCACGTACGTCGCGGCCTTCTTCGACCTGCACCTGCGTAAGCAGCCCCAACCCCTGCTGGACGAGCCGTCGACCCGCTACCCCGAGATCAAGTACTGCTCGGCCGAGACGAAAACCTGCCGGTAGGACGCCGCCCGGTGAAGTACCGAACCCGCCGCCTCATCATCACTCCCGGCGATCCGACCTTCACCGGCTGAAGCTTTCTCGCCGTCGCCGATCGTCCGCTCCGGGACCTGACCGCGTCGGCTCCACGCGGCGGCGGAGGCGTCGAGCAGCGGGCGGATCTCGGCGGCGGCCTTCCGCAGCTCGGCGGCGCGATCGCGGTCACGGCGACCGCCGATCACCTTCCGGGATCGCCAGGAAAATACGCCACCTATATGTATGCATATGTCACACGCCGAAAACCCGATGTAGCGGGATGCTCCGCCCCGGAATGATGGCCGGGTGACCATCGCGAACGACCTCACCGTGCGCCCCTACGCCGACGCGGACATGCCACTCCTCCAGCGGACCTTCGCCGACTGGATCGCCGAGGCGGGCCGCTGCGGTTACGACCACATCGGCGAGCTGCCGCACCGCATCTACGAGAACCTCCGCGGCCGACGCCCGGTCGGCGAGCTGGTCCACGTCTGGGAGGGCGTCGGGGGCGTCGCCGGGCTCGCGATCAACCTGCGCTTCGGGGCGGCCTTCGACGTGTTCACCGCGCCCTCGCTGCGCGGGACCGCGGCGGAGTCACACATGCTCCGCACCGCGTACGAGACGACGGGCCGCCTCATGGGCGAGGACGAGCCCTTCGTGCTGACCGACCTCTTCGACTGCGACACCGTGCGGGCCGACCTGCTCAGCCAGCTCGGGTTCACCCGCTTCCGCGTCTGGGACCACGTCAACGAGCGCGATCTGTCCGGCCAGGTCGCCGAGCCCCGGCTCCCTGCGGGGTTCGTCGTGCGCGGCGCCCGCCCGGACGACGCCGCCGGGCTCGCCGAGGCCCGCAACAACTCGTTCGAGGAGAGCTGGACGGGAGACCTGTACCGCTCCGCGGTCATGGAGAAGCCCGGCTACGACCCCGCCCGCGAGATCGTCGTCGAGTCGCCCGAGGGGCGGATCGCCGCGTTCACCGTCTACTGGACGGACGACCGGAACGGGATCGGGCACTTCGAGCCGGTCGGCACCCATCGCGACTTCCAGCGCCGCGGCCTCGCCCGCGCCGCCATGCTGTACGCGATACGACGCATGGCGGCGGACGGCATGACCGCGGTCACCGTCAACCACAACGCCGAGAACACCCCCGCGGCCCTGCTGTACGCCTCGCTCGGGTTCGTCCGGCGACACGAGACGTACGGCTTCCGCCGCCCCCGCCCGAACGACGTCTGACGATCGTCACCCGGAGGGCCGCGACGAGGAGGGCGAATCGGACCCGGTCGCGGCCCCCGGCAGGATCCGCCGGAGGTGGTGGTCGACGATCGCGGCCGCGTCACCCACGGCCAGTTCCCCGAGCAGCACCCCGTCGGCGAGGCCGCGCGCGAGGCCGAGCAGCGCGTGCGCCTCCGCGCCGGGGTCGACGTCCGCGGCCGGGCCGGAGGCCGCCACCAGCGCGGCGATCTCGCGATGGACGGCGTCGCCGCCGGCGCGATAGAGGTCGCGGATCTCCGGATCGCCGACGGCCCTGGCCAGGAACGCGTGCCCGGCGAGCAGCGGGATCGGAGCGGTCACACCCAGCCCGACGACCGCGAGCAGCGCGCGCCGCAGCGTGTCCGCCGGGCCGCGGGCGTCCCGAACGGCCTCGAGAATGCGGCGCTCGATCTCTCCTCGCATGACGTGGGCGCTGGCGCGCAGCAGATCGGCCTTCCCCGCGAAGTAGTGCTGCACGAGCCCCTTGGAGACGCCGGCCTCCTGCGCGACCTGCCCGATGGTCACTCCGGCCAGGCCGTCTCGCGCGCACAGCCGCAGCGCCGCCTGGGCGATCTCCTCCCGCCGAGCCGCGTGGTCGACCTGCTTGGGCACGGCCCGCCCTCCCTCTTTCGCAATACGACCGTATCGTGATATCGATACAATACGATCGTACTGCCAACGGGGAACGGAGGACCCGTACGTGAATGACCTCGTGCGGCCCAACATCGGAGCCGAGTTCCGCCGACGGCGCCTCGGGCACTTCCCGGACGCGCCGGCCTACGCGCGCTACCGGCGGAACTACGACCGGGCCATGGCCGACCTTCCGGCTCCCGGCGGGGTCCAGGACGTGCCGACCGGCTTCGGGACCGTGCGCGTCTACCGCTTCGGCACCGACGGCGCCGACGCCGGAAGGCCGCTCCTCCTGCTGCCGGGACGCACCGCGTCCACCCCGATGTGGGCGCCGAACCTCGCCGGTCTCACCGCGTCTCGCCGCGCCGTCTACACCATCGACCTGCTCGGCGAGCCCGGCCTCTCGGTGCAGAGCGAGCCGTTCGCGAGCGCGGCCGACCAGGGCGTGTGGCTCGCGGAACTCCTGACCGGGCTCGGCCTCGACCGGACGCACCTGCTCGGGGTGTCGATCGGCGGGTGGACCGCCTTCCAGCTCGCCAGGCACGCTCCGGAGAAGGTCGCCTCCCTGAGCCTGCTCGACCCCGCCTGCCTGTTCGGCCGGATCACCTGGAAGACGGTCGCCGTCTCGCTGGGATCGGTGGGGCCGCTCCCCGAGTCGTGGCGGCTGCGGCTGCTGAGCTGGATCTCCGGCGGAGCCGACCTCTCCGGCGACGAGCCGGTCGCCGACCTGATCTCCGCGGGGATGCGGGAGTTCACCGCCTTCCTGCCTCCGCCGACGTACCCCTCGGACGAACAGGTCGCCGCGGTCGACGTGCCGACCCTCGCTGTGATCGCCGGGCGCAGCATCATCCACCACCCGGGCCGGGCCGCGGAACGCGCCCGCCGGCTGCTCGCCCGAGGGGTGGTCGAGCTGTGGCCCGACGCCTCCCACGCCCTCAACGGCGAGTTCCCGGAGCGGGTCAGCGCCCGGGTTCTCGCCTTCATCGACCAACTCGACGGGGACGACACCGGCCGCTCCTGACCCTCGTGGCCGGCGGGAGCCGAGCTCAGCCCGGACGGGGAATCCGCAGCGGCGCGAGCCCGGGAGGCGAGGGGTCCGAGAACCCGTCGGCCATCATGGTCGCGACCGCGTACAGGTTCCAGACCACGTCCATCCGCCGCCGCGGGAGGATCGCGAGGAACCGGCCGAGCTCGTCGCCCTCGACGAGACTCGCCAGGCTCTCGCGTACCCGCGCCTCGCCCGGAGCGGCGATGCCCGCGCGCAGCAGGTCGGCCACCTCCTCGGAGGGCGTCAACCGCCAGTTCCACGGCTTCCCGCCGCCTGTTCCACCGGCTGCGCCGGCGACGGGAGGCCGGGTCCGTGCGCGCCGGCGCAGGATCCGGTTCACGAAGCCGTGGTCGGAACGCTCCACCGCGAAACGCCACGGCCTGCCCTCGATCGGGATGCCGCGCAGCTCCGGCGCGAAGTGGTCGATCACCCGGTGGACGACGTCCTCGGAACGCCTCCACAGCGGGTCCATGCTCAGCGCGGCCCGTACGACACGGTTGTCCAGGAACGGCGGGATCGGATTGCTCGTACGCAGCAGTGAGGCGCGCGAGGCGGCGTGCCACCGCCCGACGCGATACGTGACGTAGAAGTGGTCGAGCGCCTCGGCCGGGTTCTCGTGGCACCGCGCGAGCCACGGCGAGGCCAGCGCCTGGGCGTGCTCCCTGGCCCGCTCGGTCAGCAGGTCCGCGTTCTTCGCGTAGAAGCCCTCCATCCGGCGCCTGACCGCCTTGTGGCCGGGGTCCTCCTGGTTGTGCAGGAAACCGGCGCGCAGGATCTCCCCGCCGTGCCCCGACATGCGCGGCGCCGGATCGAAGCGCGCCGGTCCCGGCACGTTCTCGTACGCCGACAGCATGCCCTCGCAGGCGTACCGGACGTTGTGCGCGCGAACCAGCGGATGCGGGACGACGACGCTCTCGCCGTCCGGCGACCGTTTCGGCCGGTGGACGCGATGCTCGACGCCCAGCGCGGCGGCGACGCGCCGCGCGAGCTCCACGTCCGGGTCGCCGTCGTTCCCGCTCGTCGTGGCGACGAAGGGGATGCCGGCGCCGTGCAGCAGGGCGGCGAGCAACCGGCTGTCCCGTCCTCCGGTGAGCGAGAGCCGCACCGGCTCGGCCGTGCCGAGCAGCGGCTCGACGGACGAGAGCAGCGCGTCGCCCAGCTCGCCGACCTGGGCGCGGATGTCGCGCTTGGACGCCGGCATGGGACGCGCCGCCGGTAGCGGGACGACCGTGACGATGCGGCGGCCGCCGGCGATCCTGATCTCGCCACCGGGCGGCAACGCCGTCACACCCTCGAACGGGGTCTCGTCGGAGAGGAAGTACCCCGTCCGCACCATCGACTCAAGAGCCGGCAGGTCCCAGACGATCTCGGGCCACGCCGAGCCGGTCCGGGCGGCCTGCGCGACCAGGTGGACGAGCAGGGCACGGGTGCCGACGACATGGACGTCCGAAGTCTCCGCGTAGAAGATCGGGCAGGCTCCCGTGCTGCCCGTCGCCGCGGCCAGGTCGTCGTCGCAGGCCCGCAGGACCGAGAAGCAGCCGCCGGTACGGCCGATCGTCTCGCCCAGCCGCGAGGCCGCGAGCAGCGTGTCGGCGTCCGACGGCCTGCCGAGATGTCCCGTGATGCCCGCCACCCGGCCGTCACGCCGCAGCATCACCGGCAGCCCGTGGTCTTCCGGCTCGTTCGACCAGGAGAGCAGCGAGATGTGGCCGCGCGCGGAATGCCACTCATGCGCGACGACGGTCTCGGCGGGCACCGGGAAGGCCCGCGTTATGGCCTCGCGGGCCGTGGTGAGGGCCTCGAGCGGCAGCGGGACACCGGCGCGCCTGGCCGCGATGCCTAGATGAACGCGCACCGTGCCACCCCTGCCGTCCGGCAGCCCGTACCGCCGTCGAGATGAAGGGGAAACGGTGCCCGGGAACGACCGGGCCGAGCCATGGTTGTGCTCCGATAGATCACGAATCGCATACCCGGTAAGAGACGCCGGCGGTCAGGAAAGTTGGCGAGAACTCGTCACGACCGATCCGCACCCGTGTATCGGCACTCGCGCCGAGGTTACCCGACGGGTCCGGCACGCTCGCCGAGGTTCCCCGACGGGTCTGGCAGCGTGCCGCAAAAGGCAGCAAACTGAGCCTTTCACGCACGGCGGCACCCGGCTGACGCGGACCCGGCGGAGGCAGCATGACGACGGCGCACCGCGACCCGCCCCAGACGCGACGGCCGGAGTTGGACGTCATCCGCGCGCTCGTGGTGGTCGGGCTGGTGTTCTTCCACGCGGCGCTGGTGTTCGACACGGGCGACGACTACTACGTCAAGAACGCCGAGACCACCGAGGCGACCACGGTCGTGGCGGGCCTGGCCGTGGTGTGGGCGATGCCGATGCTCTTCCTCATCGCCGGGCTCGGCGCGTGGCACTCCCTCCGCCGTCGCGGGCCCGCCGGGTTCGCGGTGGAACGGCTGCTGCGGCTCGGCGTTCCCCTGGTCTTCGCGACCATCGCCCTCCTACCGGTGCCGCAGTGGCTGAGGCTGCGGGCGGACCCCGCCTACCAGGAGTCGTATCCGCGCTTCCTGCCGCGCTTCTTCGACGTACGGCTGGACCTGTCGGAGTTCCCCTTCGTCGTGCAGGGCGAACACTTCGAGTCCGGCCATCTGTGGTTCGTGGTGATGCTGCTCGCGTACGCGCTGCTGCTCGCCCCGCTGGTCCGCTGGCTGCCGCGCGAGCCCGGCCGCCGGATCCGCGAACGGCTGGCCGCCGCCGTGCGGACGCGCGGGGCGATCCTCGCGCTTCCGGCGCTCCCGATCTCCCTGATCACCGCCCTGGCGGGCATGGAGAAGCCGTTCGCCGGGTGGAGCCGCTGGGCATACCTGCTGTTCTTCCTGTACGGGTTCGTGCTCGCCTCCGACGAGCGGTTCCGCGTCGCGATGCGGCGGGACGCCCGCCCCGCGCTCGGCTCCGCGCTTGTTCTACTGGGGATCGGAATGCCGGGCTTCCTGATCGCGGGCGACGCCCTCGGCGCGGACCCCTTCACCGACATGACCGCGCTCGCGATCACGGTCCGCGCGCTGTACGGCGCGGCCGGCTGGTGCTGCCTGGTCGCCATCCTGGGCCTGCTCGACCGCCGCCGCACCGCGCGGAGCCCTGGGACGGAGCCGACCGCCCCTGCTCTCTCGTCCTCGCCGGGGCGCGGCCCCGGAGGGCCGCATCCGGCGCCGCGGGCCGGCCTCGGCAGGCGGCTGTACGGCTACCTGGCCGCCGCCGTGCTGCCGCTGTACATCCTCCACCAGCCGATCCTCGTCGCCGTCGCGTACGGCGTGGTCCGGTGGGACGCCGCGACGCCGGTCAAGTACGTCGCGATCGTGGCGGCCTCGCTCACCCTGACGGTCGCCGCGTACGAACTGGTGGTGCGCCGCACCCGCGCGACCCGTTTCCTGTTCGGGATACGCCGATGAGCGAGCCGCCCGTCGCGCGGGCCGGTTCCACGGCCGGCGTACGGAGGCTGAGCTGCGCGTCCGCAGCCCGATGATCTGGGAACGCGCCGACGTCCGCGTCCGCCCCTTAAAGCTTCCAGGTACCCGACAGAACCGGTCCCCCTCACCATCTCCTTATGCGGCGCCTGGACGGCCCGGGAGCCTTTCATCCCTCACCCAAGGCTTCTACGGGTCGGATCGGGTTCGCACACTTTTCCGCCCCTAACCGGGGCACGAAAACAAGGAGACAAAGTGGCATCACGGAGGATCAGAGTGCCCATGCCGTCTCGACGGCTTGCGGCGGCGGGCACCGTGGCGGCGGCGTTCCTGGGAACGGTGCTGATCGCCGGACCGGCCTCGGCCGAGCCGTACGGCACCCGCACCTGCAACAACGCCCCTCCGCTGATCTCGTGCACGACGGGGTCGCTGGAGCCGCACAGCACCCAGAAGTGGCTGGAGGTCAAGCTCAACCCCAGCGGCTCCGCGATCTGCCGCGTCAGCTGGTCGCTGTACGACATCACGAACAACTGGACCCGAGTGGCGGACGGCACCAAGTACCTCGCGACCAGCAGCACGACGTTCAAGGTCAACAACCTGAACGCCAGTCACTACTACAGGCTCGAGGCCGTGTCCCAGAACTGCATGCTCTCGATCCGGCTGCGCAACTTCACCTGAACAGGCGATGTGGCCGGGGCGGGCCCGCGTTCGCTCTCAGGTCCGCCCCCCACAACGTGAGCCCGCGCCGCGGCCCCCATCAGCCGCGGGCGCGGTGCGTTGTCAGAAGGCCCGCGCCGCACTCCGCGGCCAGGTGGTGCGCGATCCTTCGGGCCGGGTCGAGTTCCGGCGAGGAGATCAGCAGGAGCCGGCCGGCTCCGTCGAACGCCGCCCGCAGGCTCGCCGGGTCGTCGTAGTCGCCCCGCCGTACGGGGACGCCCTCCGGAGCCCGCGCGGGGTCGCGGACGACGGCCACCACGTCGGTCCTGCCGGAGAGCCGGTCGACGACCAGGCGTCCGAGCTGTCCGGACGCGGCCGAGATCACAATCATGGCGCAGGAGAACAGCCTGAAGGAGGGCGATCCCCCTTCGCGCCGGGGAAACGCCGACGCCGCAGATCGCCGGTCCTCTGACGTCGCCGGCGACGCAGTCAGGGATCGGTCTCGGGGTGCAGGGGTGGCCTGTTGTCCAGGCAGCAGCGGACGAAGTCCCGGACGACGGGGTTGGCGTCGTCGGCGGGTGCCCAGGCGACGCCGACCTGGCTGGGGCTGACGCCGCTGACGGGCCGGTAGACGACGCCCGGGCGCGCGTAGAACCGAGCGGAGGATTCGGGAGCCAGCGCGATGCCGTAGCCGTTGGCGATCACGCTCAGCCAGTCGTCGGGTTGGTCCATGACGGCGCCGACGCGGACCGGATGGCCGTCACGCTCGTCGGCGGCCAGCCAGTAGTCCCGCCACCCGCCTGTCTCGGGTGGGGCGGCGACGAAGGGCTCGTCCCACAGGTCGCGGAACGGGATCACGTCACGCATGGCGAACGGATGCGTGTCGGGGAGCGCAACCCAGCGCGGCTCGGCGAACAGAACCTCCACACGCAGGGTGTCCTGGCCGGGGAACGGCAGGCGCAGCAGGGCGACGTCGACGTCTCCGTCGGCGAGTCCGGCGGTCGGGTTCGACCACGCGGCCTGCCGCATGTCGACGCGCCAGCCCGGCCGGCGGCGGGTGAACGCCGCGATGATGCGCGGGGTGGCCTCGTTCGCGGCGCTCGCGATGAAGCCGACCCGCAGCACGCGGGCCGCCCGCTCGGCCACCTGCCTGGTCTCCCGCAGCGCCCGGTCCCAGTCGGCCAGCAGGGCGGGCACCCGCTCCGCCAGCGCCTGTCCCGGTTCGGTCAGCGCCATCCCGGCCCGGGACCGCGTGAACAGCCGCGTCCCGAGCAGGTTCTCGAGTTGCCTGATCTGCTTGGTGAGCGCCGGTTGCGACACGAACAGCCGGGCGGCGGCGTGCGTGAGGCTCCCTTCCTCGGCCACCGCGAGGAAGTACCGCAACAGTCGCGTGTCGACATCCATGCCATCAGGTTATAGACGCAGGTATTGGACGCCTGAGGCGGCGCTCGGTGAGACTCGACACAGCGAGCGGGGAGCGGCTCGCAGCGCTCACGTCCGTGGGAGACGCCATGCCGTCTCGATGCTTTCGCCACAGCTGCCCCGCGACCGTGGCCGTGCGGACTGTACGGCCGCGTGCCGCCCCCGCGACGCGCCATCTCCCCCATCTCCATCCGAACAGGGGCCATCCGCGTGTTCATCGCCTACGTCATCGTCACCGTCGTCACGATCGCGGCCAACGCCGGGATCGCCGTCGCCGACTTCTCCCGGGCCAGGGCCGTACTCGCCAACTCGGCCGCGGTCGGTGTCCCGCCGTCCTGGATCCCGCTGCTGGCCACCTTGAAGGCCGCCGGAGCGGCCGGGCTCCTCCTCGGCCTTCTGGGCGTGCGGGCCATCGGCATCGCCGCGGCCGTCGGGCTTGTCCTGTTCTTCACCGGCGCCGTCGCCGTCCACGTACGGGCCCGCGTGTTCCACAACATCGCCTTCCCGGCGGGCTACTTCGCGCTGGCCGTCGCGTCCCTCGCCCTCGCCGCCGCGCGATGACGCCACTGGCGCGTACCGACCCTCGCTCCCAAAACGGGCGAACCAGTCGGGAAGATCGCACATCTTCACAGCTGTGATCAAACGCGTTATAGCGACGGCCTAGGGGTGACGTGCGCGAGCCCGCTCCGTTCCGGGACTCCCGGACTTCTGAACGAACGGCGCGGCGGAAATGGTGCGGGCGGACGAAGTCCGTCGCTCTCGATATCAGCAGGATGAACGAATGGCTGACCTCACCCACCTGCAGAGCCTGCTGGACCGCGAGGCGAAATCCCTTCAGGTCCCCGGCGCCGCCGTCGGCGTGCTCTTCGACGGCGCGGAGCACGTCCTCACCACCGGCGTCACCAGCGTCGACGCGCCGACCCCGGTGACCGGCGACACGCTGTTCCAGATCGGGTCGACCACCAAGACGGTCACGGCGACAGCGATCATGCACCTCGTCGAGCGCGGCCGGCTCGACCTGGACGGGCGGGTACGGCAGTACCTGCCCGACTTCCGGCTGGCCGACGAGCGGGCCGCCGACGAGCTGACCGTACGGCACCTGCTCACCCACACCGGCGGATTCCTCGGGGACATCGACGACGGCGAGAGCTGGGACACCGGCGCGCTGGCCGCCTCGATCGACGCCTACGACCGGCTGCCCCAGCTCTTCCCGCCCGGCGCGCTCGCCTCGTACAACAACGCCGGGTTCCGGCTGCTCGGCAGGGTCATCGAGGCCGTGTGCGGCGAACCGTACGAGCACGCGGTCAGCCGGATCGTGCTCGAACCTCTGGGCATGAGCTCCAGCTTCTTCTTCCCCTGGGAGGTGGCGACGCGTCCGCACGCCGTCGGCCACACCGTTCGGGAGGACGGCCCGCAGGTCGCGCACACGTGGGGACTGTTCCGCGAAAGCATGCCCGAAGGCGGGCTGGTGTCGTCGGTGCGCGACCAGCTCCGCTACGCCGCCTTCCACCTGGGCGCGAGCGGTGAGGAGCCGGTCGGTGCCGCCACCAGGGAGCTGATGCAGGCGGAGCACGTCCCGGTCGGCGTGCCGTGGACCGGCATCGGGCTGCCGTGGCTGCTGGACGAGCAGGCGGGCGTGCGTTTGGTCACGCACGGCGGCAACATCGGCAACCTGCAGTTGTCCGCGTTCGTGCTGGCGCCCGAGCGCGGCTTCGCGGTCACCACGCTCACCAACTCCGCGCCCGGCAAGGCGCTGGGCAACCTGGTGACCGACTGGTGCCTGGAGCACCTCCTCGGCGCCACGCCGCAGGCCGTACGGCTGACGCTGCGCGAACCCACACCGGAGTACGTCGGCGGCTACGACGCGGGGCAGTGGACCTTCGAGGTCGACGAACACCTGACCGCGCGGTTCGTGCTCTGCCCCGAACTGGTGGCCGCGGGGGTGGAGGGCATGCCCGACATGCCGCTCGCGCTGGTCGAAGGCTGTGACGACGTGACGCTCGCCGCCGCCCCGCAGCGCGCCGTCGGTCGCTTCCTTCGAGACGACGCAGGCGAGGTCGCATTCCTGCACCTGGCCGGTAGGGCGGCCCGACGGATCCGCGACACCAGCCGCTGACGATGACAACGGAGGGGCCCGGCACCAGGGCGCGCATCTGGCTGTGATCAAGGAACGGTCCGGTGACGTCTCTGATCCAGACCGCGGCGCGAAGGTGGAGGCCGGACTTCGATCTCACCGAGACCGTCGTACGCGGGCGCCGGGCCGTTCGTCCTCGGCGCCCCGGGCGACGGTTTCGGCACCCACGCGGCGTTCCCGCTGGTGCCCGCGCCGATCGCTCGTGGTCGGCGGGATCGTCAGCTCCAGGTCGCGTACTTGAGGACCGTCGAGAGGCCCTGCGTGTTCCACTGGTCCACGAACAGGATCTTGGACTTGGGCAGGTACCACTCGCGCTGGGTGAAGCGACCCTTCACCTTGCCGCTGTTCGGGGTGACGCAGTCGGCCGACCAGGCGCGATAGTACGCCTTGTGCCCTGGGCCGACCTGGCGCAGCCCCTTGGCAGCGAGCTTCATCTCGCCGACCGAGAGGTTCGCGTCGTACACGCAGGGGCCGACGTCGGTGGCCGGATAGAACGGGGCGTCCGGGGTGTACGCCTGGAACACCTCGTGCCCTATCTCGATCGCGCTCGGGCCCAGCACCCAGAAGCTGCGGCAACCGGAGTCACGGAACCCGAAGACCTCGTCGTTGACGGTCGGGCACGAACCGGTCACCACGCGGGTCCAGTCCTTGCTGATCTTGTAGACCTTCCAGGACTCGGGGATGATCAGGCTCAGTCCGGCACGCAGCCGGAGGGTCTTGGTGTCGGAAGCGGCGGCGGAAGCGGCGGCGGAAGCGGCGGCGGAAGCGGCGGCCGAAGTCACCAGGACAGCGAGGCCGGCGACCACAGCGGTGATCGTCTTCTTCATCATGGCGCGATCGTAGAAACGCGTGGTTGTAAATGACTTGCCGGAGATATGTGGTGCGCGTCTCGCGGTGTACCGCCTCGCCCGTATCAAGGTCCGCCTGCCCGTTGGTCGCCCGCGAACCCGCCCAGGTGCGGTAGCCGCCGACAATGCCTACTCCTCTCGCGCTAACCGCACCCATCTGCGTCGACGCCGAATCAAGGCCGTCATCCCGGAAAAGGCCGACCAGGCGGCCAACCGTAAGAAACGTGGGACACAAGTCATATCCAAGAGGTGCTGCCTAACATCTCCCTGGACGCTGGACCGGGAGCGTCCAGGTATCGAGATGCGTACGCAATATGCACCTCAGTTCTTCCCGGCTTTCCACGGCGAAGTATCAAGGAATTTCTCATGCAGATCGGATATGCAGTCCCGCAGTACGGTGCCTTCGCGGACCCGGATTTCATCCGGCAGGCCAGCGCGGACCTGGAGGCCATGGGCTACAGCAGCCTGTGGGCGGGTGATCGAATTATGCTGCCGCTCGCACCCAGCGATCCCTACCCGGGAGGAGACGGCGAGGTCCCCCCGGCCTTCGCGACGTTCTTCGACCCGCTGACCGCGTTGACGCTGGCCGCCGTCAGCACTCGGGAGGTCCGGCTGGGAACCAGCACGCTCAACGCGCTGTGGCAACCGCCGGTCCTGCTCGCCCGCATGCTGACCTCGCTCGACCTGCTCAGCCACGGACGGCTGGACGTCGGCATCGGCCTCGGCTGGCTGCGTGACGAATACACCGCGACCGGGGTGCCCTGGCAGGGGAGGGGAGACCGGCTCGAAGAGACGCTCGACCTGATGGAGGCCGTCTGGAGCAGTGAGGTGGTCGAGCACAAGGGCACGCTCTGGACCGTGCCGCCGTCACACATCGACCTCAAGCCCTTCCAGCGGCCGCGCCCCCCGATCCTGCTCGCCGGTTACACGCCCTCCTCTCTGGAGAGGATCGGCAGGCGAGCCGACGGCTGGCTGAGCGCGGCGATCCCCATGCCCTATCTGACTTCCCTGTGGGATGTGGCGCTGCAGACCGCGGCACGCGTCGACCGGGACCCGTCGGCCCTGCGAATGGTGGTGCGCGTCAATCCGAAGATCACCGATTCTCCCGCGCCCGACGACCAGGTGCCGCACGCCGGAACCGTGCAGCAGATCGGTGACTACCTGCTGACCCTCGCCCAGGCCGGTGCCCACGAGGCGTTCGTCGACCTGCAGACGACGACGTCCTCGCGCGATCAGTTCCTGGACGTCGCGCATGAGCTCATCACCAGGCTGCACGCCGGCTGAGCTCGCGCGCCCGGCCCACGCTCGGCACCGTGGCACCGCAGGACGCCGCACCAGCCAGATCAAGGAGTGGCGCGGGCCGGCTTGCCGCTTCGACAAGACGCCGGAGAGCTATCTGGCAGTACTCCGTCCGCGCGGTGCCATCCTGTGGATCCGGAGCCTCCGTCCCATCTAAAGATCCGAACTCCGCGAGCAGGCCCTAGTCAAGCCAGATCACGATGCCGGTCAGGCCGTTGAGCACGGCTGCGGCACCGGCCCGGACGGCGCGCCCGGCACGCTCGGGGGTGAAGGTGCCGGGATCGTACGTCGACGACATGCCGAGCCCTTCGCCTCGAAACGACGCACCGGCCCAGTCGGCGGCGGTGACGTTCGCGGTGGGCTCGGCCAGTTCGGCGCCGACCACGAGGAACTGCTGGTCGAGGTGGTTGGGAGTGACCAGGGCCAGGGGGTCGATGAGGTCGTCGCCGGCGCTGATGATGAGGTCGGGCTTCATGTCGATCGCGCTGCTGATGCGCGGAATGAACTGGTCCGGCTCCGTGGCCGTGAGGGTCTTGAGGCTGACGTGCTCCTCCTCGGCCCACTCCGTCACGGCGCTCACCAGCGTTTCGGTCTGGGCGTCGTCCCCCGCGGTGAGCAGCACCACCCGGTAGCCCTCCGACGGGCGAACCCCGTTCCATGAGCCGGGTCGCGGCGTGATCGTCGCCTCCGGGGCGGGCGACGCGTCCGGGAAGAACCCCGGGCCGGGGGTGCCGACGGCGCTGGGCTTCGCGTGCGGCCGGGACCAGTCGTCGCCGGAGCCGCATCCGCCGACCAGCAGGGCGGTCGCGACTGCCGCGGCCAGTGCGCCGGCAGACAGAAGCCGAGAGCGCATAGAAGATCGTCCTCCGAGATGGGGGGAAGTGCGCCTACTTCCTACCTCATCGCTTACGGCGTTCGGTGCGAGAGCTGTCTCCGCCGGGTTTGGTTCGTCGCGATTTCGCGTGCGAGAGGCCATTCGTTCATCTGAGTCGAGCAGATTTCGTACACCAAACCCGAAAAGGAGTCATATGTCCCCCGCCGCACGGCGTCGTGCCGGTGTCGTCATCACCGCCGTAGCCGTGGCCGTCCTGCTCAGTGCCGCGCCCGCTCTCGCCCACGGGTTCACCTCGACCGTGTACGCCGGCCTCACCTCAACCGAGGCCGGGCACGTCCGCACCGAGCTCCAACTGGAGTACGACCTGCTCGTCGTCTCGGCCGCCGACAACGCAAAGAATGATCAGCTCTTCCGAGCGGGCACCGCGGCGTTCGAGGCCGGTGACGCGGCGGAGCAGGCCGCCGCGCTCGACGCCCACGCCGACTCGGTCGTCGCGTACGTGACCGAGCGCTTCGGCGTCACGGCCGGAGGCAAGGCGTGCACCCCGGTCCGGGACGGCGACTTCACGATCGGGCAGCGCGAGGGTGTCCCGTACGCGCTGTTGACCCTCGACTACCGGTGCCCGGAGTCCGCCGAAGCGCACGAGGTGCGCAGCGGGCTGTTCCCGGATTCCGAGGGCTATGTACGTGACAGCAAGACGATCGTCACCTACGACCTCGACCTGCAGTCCGGGAGCACCGCCCTCGACGCCCAGCATCGGTCGTTCTCCACGCAACAGTCCTGGATCGAGCGGTTCTGGCAGTTCTTCCGGCTCGGGGCCGAGCACCTGCTCGGCGGACTCGACCACATCCTGTTCCTGCTGGCGCTCATCGCGGGATCACGCCGCCTGCGCGAGATCGTGCTGGCGGCGACGACCTTCACGCTGGCCCACTCGGTGACCTTCATCATCGCCGCCCTCGGCCTCGTGGAGGTGCCCGAGTCGTTCGTCGAGCCCGTCATCGCCCTCTCGATCGCGGTCGTCGCCGGCTGGCATCTGTGGCAAATCTGGCGACGCCGATCGCATGCCACGGAACTCGCGACGCTCAGCCGCAGTCACCTCAGCCTGGACCGCGCGGGCTGGACGCGGCTCGCGGTGGTCTTCTGCTTCGGACTCGTGCACGGGCTCGGCTTCGCCTCGGCGCTGGGGATCGATCAGGCCTGGTCGTGGACGCTTCTGTGGTCGCTCCTCGTCTTCAACGTGGGTATCGAGGCCGTCCAGTTGGCGATCATCATCGTCGTCTTCCCGCTGCTCGCCCTGCTGCGCCACCGCCGACCGGCCGCGGGGCTGTGGGCGACCGGGGCGATCGCGGCGGGAGTGTCCGTGATGGGCCTGGTGTGGTTCGTGCAACGAGTTCTCGAAATCTGAGATCACGTCACAACTTCCGGCGCGCGCAACAGCCTGCCCACCCGGCGTTCACCTCCACGACACCGCTTTCCGGAATCTTGACAAACCTCCCTAATACCCCCAATTGGATGGAAACACATGAAGATCGACAAGGGGACCCAAGGTCCGGGGCGTGTTCTGCGCCGGGTGGCCATGAGCGCCACCGCGGCGGCCATCGGTGTCACCGCGGTGCTCGGCGGCGGCCTGGCGACCGCGGCCCACGCTGACGGCACGACGCTCACCGGCATCGTCCTCGGCGTGGGCACCAACGAAACGCAGCGCGTCGTGTCGTGGTACTCCTCGGCCGGCACCGCGCAGGTGGTCCAGGTCGCGCCGACGTCCAAGCTCGTCAACGGCCAGTTCCCCGCCAGCGCCGTCACCTTCCCGGCCACGGTCGCCGCCAACAGCGTCAACGGCGGCCACAACGCCCACGCCACGATCGACAGCCTGAAGCAGAACACCTCGTACTCCTACCGTGTCGGTGCCGAGGGCCAGTGGTCCCCGACGTACTCCTTCACGACCCAGGACTTCAACGGCAACAACCTCGACTTCCTGTTCTTCGGCGACCCGCAGATCGGCTCGTCCGGCAATGTGGCGAAGGACGGTGCCGGGTGGCTCGACACCCTGGACGTCGCCCTCGCCGCCAACCCGAAGGCCGAGCTGCTGGTCTCGGGTGGCGACCAGGTCGAGACCGCCAACACCGAGACGCAGTGGGACGCGTTCCTCGCGCCCGCCAAGCTGCGCCAGTACCCGTGGGCCGCCACCATCGGTAACCACGACGTCGGCGGCAAGGCGTACGAGCAGCACTTCTGGACGCCGAACACCGACCGTTCCGCGCCGTACTACAACGGCGCCTCGACGACCCGGTCGGGCGGCAACTACTGGTTCAAGTACAAGAACGTGCTGTTCATCGACATCAACAGCAACGCCTACGCCAGCGGCTCCGACGCCGCGCACGTCGACTACATCAGCAAGGTCATCAAGGAGCAGGGCGCCGACGCCAAGCACACGGTGCTCATCTACCACCACGCGATCTACTCTCCGGCCAGCCACGCGAACGACTCCGACAACAAGCAGCGCCGCCAGGACTTCCCGACCGCCTTCTCCAAGCTCGGCGTCGACCTGGTTCTGCAGGGTCACGACCACAGCTACTCCCGCAGCTACGTGATCAAGAACGGCCAGAAGGCGAACAAGGACGAGCAGCCCGGCGCCGCCGAGGTCTCCAAGGGTCCGGGCGGCGTCATCTATGTGACGGCGAACTCCGCGTCGGGTTCGAAGTACTACGACCTGACCGCTCCGGACGCCACCAAGGACCCGAACTACGGTCCCGACCCGCTGAACCCCAAGAGCCACTGGGCCAACTCGGTCGAGAACCAGGAGCACGTCCGCACCTACGTGAGGGTCCAGGTGCGCGGCAACAAGCTCGTTGTGGAGAACATCCGCAGCGGCACCTGCGCCGCCCCCAACGCCGCGGTGGAGCTCGGCCAGGTGAAGTGGTGCGGCCCGAACAACGGCGCCGACGCCGCTCCGGGGGTCGGCTCCAGCGTCGACAAGGTAGTGATCCACACGAACGAGGGCAAGGCCAACGGGAACAAGTCAGCCGCGGCTGACTCCGGCTGGCTTCAGTAGACGACCGAGAGTGGTGCCGGGCTCCTCACGCTCACCGCGTTGAGCCGATCCGGCCCGCTCGACCTCGTGGGGTGGGTGCCGTCGGGCGCCCACCCCACCACAGGTCCTCCATCCCACGCACGCCTTCCAGAACCGCCCAAGGACCATGAGATGCACCCGTCCAGACCGCGTACGTCCACAGCAGCCGGATCCCTCGCCCAGGCCACCGTCGTGGTGCTGCTCGCCGTGCTCGGCTTCCTCGGAGTGGGAACGGGACCTGCCGCCGCGGCGGACGGCGAGGTCTCCTGGACGGTCAGGACGGCCTCCAACGACTTCGGGTCCGGCCGTCAGAACTACGGCTACACCCTCGACCCGGGCGGGCAGCTCGAGGACGGTCTCGTGGTCGTCAACCACGGCACGGCGCCGCTCCGCCTGGCCGTGTACGCCGCCGACGGGTTCACCACCGAGCAGGGCCGGCTCGACCTGGCCGCCAAGGACGCGAAGTCGACCGGGGTGGGTGCGTGGGTCCACACGGACCGGTCCGACGTGACCGTCCCACCCGGTAAGTCGGTCGAGGTGCCGTTCACCGTCGCTCTTCCGGACAGCGCCGCGCCCGGCGAATACATGGGCGGCATCGTCACCTCGCCGGCGCAGGCCGGCGAAGCGGACGGGATCGATGGGGACCGGCGTCTCGGCATCCGGATCCGCCTGCGCGTGGGGGGAGAGCTCAAGCCGAGCCTCTCGGTAGAGGAGCTGAACGTGCGCTACTCGGGCACGCCCAACCCCTTCGGGAAGGGCGATGCCACCGTCACATACACGATCCACAACACGGGCAACGCCATCCTCTCCGCTCGGCAGGCGGTGTCCGTTTCCGGCCTCTTCGGGCGCTCGGACGGCCAGGCGGGGGAGATCGACGATTCGCCCCAGTTGCTCCCGGGCGACACCTGGAAGGTCTCCGTGCCGATACACGGAGTGGTTCCCGCGCTGAGACTGACGGGGACGGTCACCCTCGTCCCGCTGCTCACCGACGCGGCGGGCTCGGTCGCCCCGCTCGCCGACGTTGAGAACACCACGCACGCCTGGACCGTCCCCTGGGCACTGCTGCTCTTCCTCATCGTCCTTTGCGGCCTCGTCGTCGCGGCTCTGGCCTCCCGCCGCCGTCGGACCAAGCTCCGCGTCCAGGAGGGTGTCGAGCACCCGCTCCGCGAGCGGGAGACCTCCGACCGGTAGCCGTTCGGATCCACGGCGTGCCTCCAGCTCAGCGGACCGGGCATCACCCTGGGCCCGGCACGGCGCACCGGTTGGGAGTCAGCCGGCCGTGGCGCGCCGGCAGCGGGCCAGTGCCGCACGCAGGTCGCGTCGCAGTGCCCGGTCCAGGCCGGGCTGGGCGAGGGCGTCGGCGAAGTCGCGGGCGGCCTCGTCCCACCGCTCCAACCGCATCAGGGCCGTACCCCGGTTGTAACGGGGCACCGGCGCCGGCGACAGCGCCACCGCCCGGTCCAGGTCGGCCACGGCGGCGGCCACGTCGCCGCGTTCGAACCGGACGGCGGCCCGGTTCGTCCATGCCTCGACCAGCTCCGGATCCCCGGCCAGGGCCCGGGTGAGCAGCTCGTCGGCTTCGGCGAGGCCGCCGCGCTCCGAGCGGATCAGCCCGAGGGTGCACAGCAGCGCGGGCTCCTGCGGGGCCAGCGCCAGCCCGGCTCGCGCGCCCTCCTCGGCCGCGTCGAGCGCGCCGCGCTCCACCTGCAGGTTGACCAGGGCGATCCGAGCGTCGAGGTGCCCGGGGTCGATGGCGAGCACCCGCTCCAGGTCGTTTCGCGCCGACTCCGGTCGGCCCCGCTCCTGCTGGAGCACGGCGCGGTTGTAGTACGCCTCGGGCAGGTGCGGTCCGAGGCGGATCGCGGTGTCATAGTCCTTGATCGCGGCCTGGGAGCGACCCGCCGCCCGGTGCAGGGCGGCCCGGTCCACGTAGTACTCACAGTTGTCGGGGTCGTGTGCGATCACCGTGTCGAGGTCGGCCAGGGCCTGTTCCGGGTCGCCCAGGGCCAGATGCACCTGTGCCCGGTTGTGGCGTAACCGAGCCAGATCCTGCGGACGCTCGCCGGGAGCGAGCACCGCCGTCAGTCGGGCCAGCCCGTCGTCGATCAGCCGCAGCGCGCGGGCAGGCTCACCCTCCCTGCTGTCCAGCAGCGCCAGACCCTGCTCGTAGAAGACGGTGGACAGCACCCGCTGCCGCGGGTCGTCCAGTCCGGCGGCGAGGTGGAGCGCCTGTTCCAGCCAGTGCCGCGCCTGCGCCTGGTCCTGCTCGGCCGCCGGCAGGTGCCTGGCGTACAGCATGGCGGTGGCGTACGCGGCCGACATGGTGATCTTGGGGTCGTCAGTGGCGGCGCGCGCCTCGTGGTAGAGGTCGAGAGCCTCGGCGGCGCGGTCCAGCGCCGCGAGGGCGGTGGCCAGGCCGGTGGTGAACGCCCACCAGTGCCGCAGATCGCCCTCCGGCGTCACCATGGCGCGCCCGCGCGAGGCGACTCGGGCCGCGTGGTGGTAGAAGCCGCGGGCCAGGCTGTCGCCCAGGGCCGTGCGTATCGCCTCCGGCGTCGGGTCGGCCGCCACCGGCTCGCGGGCGCCGCCGTCGCGCAGGTCCAGGCGCAACGGGGACGATCCGACCCGGCGGGTCAGCGCGTCCAGCAGTTCGCGGGTGGTCTCGTCGGCATCGGCCACGTGGTCGAACCGCACGGTGACCGGGTGCCGGAGCGTGTCCGCCCAGGCCCCTGCGAACTCGGCGGCGCCGTACGCCAGACAGGCGGTGCGCCGGGCGGGATGGAACCGGATCGGCTCCTCCTCAGCCGCCGGTCGCGCCACGGGGTCGAGCCAGGGGGCGATGGCGTACAGCTCGACCTTGTGGCGGGACGCCAGACGGGGACGGTCGGCGGCGATCCGGCCGAGAAAAGCCGCGACCCCGGCGTACGGCCCGTGGTCGCGATGGCAGTCGTACCCGCTGTGCTCGTCGGTCACGGTCGGGCCGATCGCCGCAGGGGCGGGCGCCCGGGAGCGCCCGCCGTGCCGGCAACTACCAGCACCACTCGATCCAGAGACGACGGGCACCGGACAGCAGGCGCAGCCCGGCCTTGCGACGGACGGTCATCTTCCTCATGAGCACCTCCGCTTGATCCACTTCAGGACTGGCCCGAGCATAATCCGACACAACGGAAATAAATAGACACCTTTCACTTACGTCAGGCCATGCTCATGCGGACGGGATGCGTCTGCGGGCAGGCGCGGACGCCGGATCTGGTCAGCCGTCGTCCAGAGTGAGCAGGCCGCGCCGGAAGGCGACGGCGACAGCGGCCGCCCGGTCGTTGACGCCGAGCTTTGTGTAGATGTGCAGCACGTGGCTCTTCACCGTGGCCTCACTGATGAACAGGCGCGCGGCGGCTTCGCGGTTGGTGGCGCCCTCGGCGATGAGGTGGAGGACCTCCAGTTCCCGGGCGCTCAGCGGGTCGGCGGGCGCGCGGACCTGGCCGAGAAGACGGGTGGCGACCGACGGGGACAGCACGGCTTCGCCCCGCGCCGCCGTACGGACGGCACGGATGAGCTCGTCCCGGCCGGTGTCCTTGAGGAGGTAGCCGGTGGCGCCGGCCTCGACGGCGGGCAGGACGTCCCTGTCGGTGCCGTACGTGGTGAGGATGAGGACGCGGGCCGCGACGCCCAGCCTGGCGAGTTCCTTGATGGCCGCGACGCCGTCCATCCTGGGCATGCGGAGGTCCATGAGGATCACGTCGGGGTTCAGCGCCCGCGCGAGTTCGACGGCCTGGGCGCCGTCCCCGGCCTCGCCGAGCACCTCGAAGTCCGGGGTCGATGACTGCCATGGCTCAAGCATCTTTCGCCTGCGCCCGGGGCGAATCGATCTGCCGGCCATACTCGTCCGCGAATGCTGCTGACCCGAAAATCCACCGTTCGGTGGATGCCGCCGAAGAGCCCTACGAGGCAGGCGGCGGTTCCAGAAGGTCGACGTTGACACCGGGACCACGGCGTTCGGCTTCCTGGTAGGCGAGCCAGGCCAGGGCGAGGTCCTGACAGAGGAAGCAGCGCAGGCGGATGCCGGTCAGGTAAGACCTGCGTCGTGAGCGAGGAGCGCGATCTGGGTGCGGTTGTCCAGGCCGAGCTTGGTCAGGATGCTGGAGACGTGGGCTTTCACGGTCGTGATGCCCATGACGAGATCGGCGGCGATGTCGGCGTTCGTCCTGCCCCGGGCGATCGCCAGCGCCACCTCGTGTTCGCGCGGGGTGAGTGCGGCCAACGCGGCGCGAGCACGCTCGTAGGCGCCGGCCTGGGCGACTGTTCGATCCATCAACCGCCGGGTGATGCGCGGGGACAGAATCGGGTCTCCCGCGGCGACCCGGGTGATCGCTTCCACGATCTGCGGCGGCGAGGTGTCCTTGAGCAGGAACCCGGCGGCGCCTGCGCGGAGCGCGTGCAGGACGTTCTCATCCGTGTCGAACGTGGTCAGCACGATCACCTCGGGCGGCCGGGCGCGGGCACGCAGTCGGCGGGTGGCGGTGATGCCGTCCACGCGGGGCATCCGCAGGTCCATCAGGACGACGTCGGGGGCGTGGGCGTCGGTGGCGGTGATGGCCTCCTGGCCGTCCGCCGCCTCGGCGACGACGGTGATGCCGGCGGCGCCGTCGAGCATCATGGACAGCCCGGCGCGGACCAGGGCGTCGTCGTCGACAAGTAGCACGCGGATCACGCCGGCCATGGTAGCCAGGCCTGGAGCCGGAACTCTCCGTCGGTGGTGTGGTGGTCCAGTTGCCCGCCGGCCAGCCGTACCCGCTCGGTGAGCCCGACCAGGCCGAGCCCGCTGCCCGGCGCGAGGGGGGCGGCGTCCGCCGGGGGCAGCGGGTTGCGGACGTCGATCAGCAAGGGTGTGCCGGGAGCGCCGCGCAGCAGCACCTCGACCTGCCGGCCCGGGGCGTGCTTGCGGGCGTTGGTCAGGCCCTCCTGCACGACGCGGTACGCGGTCCAGGACACGGCCGCCGGCAGGGCGGCGACGTCGGTGGCCTCCTCGCGCAGCCGTACCGACTGGCCCGCCTGCCGTACGTCGGCGATCAGGCCGGCCAGGTCGGCCAGGCCCGGCCGGGGTTCCAGCTCGTCCACTTCGTCGTCCTGCTCGTGCAGCAGGTTGATCACCTGGCGCAATTCCTCCAGCGCCTGGTGCACACCGGCGCGGACCACCCCGGCGGCGCGGGCGAGCTGGTCGGGAGAGGAGTCGGGGCGGTATTCCAGTGCCCCGGCATGCGTGGCCACCAGAGACAGGCGGTGGGCCAGCACATCGTGCATCTCTCTGGCGAGCCGGCGGCGTTCGGCCATGCGGGCCTCGGCCACCTGCCTGCCTTGTTCGGCCTCGGCGCGGTGGGCGCGTTCGCGCAGGGAGATGAGCAGGGCGCGGCGGGAGCGGGTCAGCGCACCCCAGCCGAGGAGCGCTCCGTAGGAGGCACAGATCAGCAGCAGCCACCAGCCGAGGGAGATACCGGAGTTCGGTCGCCACAGCCCCTGGACGACGTGTGCCGCCATGCCTGCGGCGGCCACCGCGGCTGCGACGGGGAAGCGCCTGCGCTGGGCCACCTGCAGCGCCCCCATCGACGCCGCCGGCGTGGCCACTGGAGAGAGCGTGGCAAGGAGGGTGGCGGCCAGTGCCCCGGAGGTCGGCCACCGCAGCTGGGCGAGCGCGGCGACCATGCTCACCGCCGCGACCGCGATGTCCAGCCCCCACGTGGGCCGGCCGGCCTGGGCCCACAGCGCCACCGCGGTCAGCGCGCCCATCCCGAGGACCACGCCGGCCACCGCGACCACGTACGGAGGCTGGATCTTGCTCATCGGCCCAGGTTAGTCGGCGGTACGGCGGAGCCATCACCTACCAAAGTCGGACCCGTACCCCACAGGGGAAGGACAGGGCGCGACCTCGCGCCCGATGTGGCAGACCGGGCCGGCGGGCGAAGCTGACCGACATGAACATCTCCGTCAAAAGACTCCTGCTCACTGTGATCGGCGCACCCGCGGCCGCCCTGGCCGTCTGGGCCCTGGCGGTTCCGGTGGCCGGAACGACGCTGACCGCGCGGATGGGCGACAGCACGCAGCCGGTGGGGCCGGTACTGGTCGTGGTGACGAGCCTGCTGGCCGGGCTGGCGGGCTGGGGGCTGTTGGCCGTTCTGGAGCGATTCGCGTCCCGGCCCGGCCGGACCTGGACGATCGTCGCCCTGATCGTGCTCGCCCTGTCCCTGTTCGGCCCGGTCGGCAACGCCGTCGGTATCGCCGCGACGCTGGTGCTGCTCCTGCTGCACCTGGTCGTCGGCGCCGTGCTCGTTCTGGGGCTGGCCCGGCGATGAACGTGCCCGGCGAATGCCTGATCACCTGGGTGGTGTCGCGATCTCCACCCTGTGCGCATCGGCCGCACCGGCCCGGACCCGACTGCGGACGGTCGCCCGATTTGCGGGCCTTTGCGAAGACCAGGACGATTCGCACCTTGTTGGACAACAGCAGGACGACACAGGAGACATGACATGACGGTCCTCGCCAGAGCGATCGAGGCCACCCGCCAATACGGTGACGTGCTCGCGCTCGACCGCGTCTCGCTCGACATCAGGGCAGGCGAGCTGGTCGGGCTGCTCGGCCCGAACGGCGCGGGCAAGTCCACCCTCATCAACCTCTTCGCGGGACTGCGCCGGCCGACGTCGGGCGTGGTGGAGCTGTTCGGCGGCTCGCCGCTGGACCCGGCCATACGGCGCGGCATCGGTGTGACGCCGCAGGAGACCGGGCTGCCCGAGTCGTTCCGCGTGGGCGAGATCGTCGACTTCGTCTCCGCGCACTTCCCCGAGCCCGTCGGCAGGGCGGAGCTGCTGGCCAGGTTCGGCCTCAGCGACCTGGTCAAGCGGCAGATCGGGGGGCTGTCCGGCGGGCAGCGGCGGCGGCTGGCGGCGGCACTCGCGTTCGCGGGCCGGCCGCGGCTGGTGTTCCTCGACGAGCCCACGACCGGGCTGGACGTCGAGGCCAGGCGGGCGCTGTGGGACGGCATCAAGGCTTTCCACGAGGACGGCGGCACCGTGCTGCTCACCAGCCACTACCTGGAGGAGATCGAGGCCCTGGCCCAGCGGGTCGTGGTGGTCGGCAACGGCCGCGTGCTGGTCGACGACACCGTGCCGGCCGTACGCGGCATGGTGGGCGCGCGGCGCGTCTCCCTCGTCGCCGAGGACCTGCCCGAGCTGCCCGGCGTGCTCGGCTCCGAACGTGCGGACGGCCGGATCGACCTGGTCACCACCGACCCCGACCGGCTGGTCGTGGAGCTGGTGCGCAGCCGCGTGCCGTTCTCCGGCCTGGAGATCAGGCCGGCCACTCTGGAAGAGGCCTTCCTCGCCATCACTTCGAAGGAGTCCGCGAATGTCTAACCTGGTCCTCGCCCATACCCGCTTTCTCATGGTCGAGCAGATCAGGGTGCCGATCGGGCTTCTGGCCAGTTCGTTGTTCCCGGCCATCTCGATGCTGGCGTTCGTGGTGCCGTTCGCGGGCCAGGACGTGCGGGGAGCGACGACGGCGACGGCCTCGCTGATGTTCTTCGGCGCCATGTCGGCCGCGCTGATCGGGCTCAGCAACGCGGTCTCGCAGGACCGCGAGCGGTCGTGGAACCCGTACCTGCGCACACTGCCCGCGGGCCCGTTCCCGCGCTTCGCCGGGCGGATCCTGTCGACGCTCGCGGTCATGCTGATCTCGGTGATCCCCGTACTCGTGGTGGGCGCGCTGTTCACGGTGGCGACGATCACGCCGGCCAGGCTGCTGCTGGGGCTGGGCGCGCTGGTCACGGGTGTCGTGCCATTCATGCTGATGGGGCTGTTCGTCGGCTTCGTGATGGCGTCGAAGGCCGCGATGGCGGTGTCGCAGCTCCTGTTCTTCCCGATGGCCATCCTCGGGGGGCTGCTGCTGCCACCACAGATCCTGCCGGAGTTCGTGCAGGTCGTCTCGCCGTACGTGCCCACCAGGGGCGCGGCCGAGCTGATCTGGTGGGCAACCGCCGGCGTCAGCCCGAGCGCGGTGTCGCTGGTCATGCTGGCCGTCTGGACTGTTCTCTTGGCGGCTGCGGCCGTGTGGGCCTACCGCCGCGACGAGGGCAGGCGTTTCTCCTGACCCGCCGAACCTTAAGCTAGAAGAGGGCCTCCGGGCCGACCGGCGGATGGGCGCATGGTCCTGCGGGGCGCGTACGAGGTTTCGCGAGAGTGGCGCGGGAACAGCATGTTGCGTGTAGTGTCGCAGGCACAGGTTGTGTCGAAGTCCCAGTATGCGTAAAGCGCCTGCGGAGCTATGACAGCGGGCGTTACCGTACGAAGCCGAGGCTTTCCCAAGGCGGTCGGTCGCAGCAGCCCGAGGATCACATTCGTGGCTCTCAAGATCGTCTAAACAAGGAGAAAGCATCATGGCTCAGGGAACCGTCAAGTGGTTCAACGCCGAGAAGGGCTTCGGCTTCATCGCCCCCGACGACGGCACTCCGGACGTCTTCGTCCACTACTCGGCCATCGACGCCGGCGGCTACCGCTCGCTGGAGGAGAACCAGCGGGTTGAGTACACCGCGGGCCAGGGCGCCAAGGGCCCGCAGGCCGAGCACGTCCGACCGCTCTAAGCAGCGCTTCGCACCGCTGATGCCGGGCCCACTGAGAGTGGCCCGTCATCCGACGGCATCCGGCCCCGGGCTTCTCACGGAGTCCGGGGCCTCGTCATGCGGACGCACGATCTTCAGCGGCCGAGGTCGCCGCTCCGATCTTTTGCGGCAACGAGATCCCGCTGTGCGCGGGCGTCGCGGGGATACCCACCTGGACCGCGTCGGGGATCGACACGATGGAACTCCTACAGGATATCCGTTCGTCTTCTGGACGATCACGACGACGTGTCGGCCGGCCGACCTACGCTAGCGTAGGTTACGTTTCGGCAGCTTGCAGACCCGGAGGCCACACATGCCGATCACGTCTCGCCCGCTCACCCAGACGGAGCTTCTCGTGGAGCTCGAACCCGTGGTCGGGCGAGAGCTGGACCGCCACCTCGCAGTGGCCAAGGAGTGGTTCCCTCACGAGTTCATCCCGTGGAGCGAGGGCCGGACGTTCGACGGGGTCCTGGGGGGCGAGGCCTGGTCGCCGGAGGACTCCTCGATTCCCGAACCCGCCCGTGTTTCGCTCATCGTCAACCTCCTGACCGAGGACAACCTGCCGAGCTACCACCACGAGATCGCCACGACATTCGGCAGGGACGGCGCTTGGGGCACCTGGGTGCACCGGTGGACAGCGGAGGAGGGCCGGCACGGGATCGCCATCCGCGACTACCTCACCGTCTCCCGGGCCGTCGACCCGGTCGCTCTGGAACGAGCCAGGATGACCCACATGCAAACCGGCTTCGCCACGGAGTACGACGGCATGCTCCGGCAGTTGGCATACGTCTCGTTCCAGGAGCTGGCCACCCGCGTCGCCCACCGGAACACCGGGAAGGTGTCGGGAGACCCTCTCTGCGAGAGGTTGCTCTCGAGGGTCGCCGCTGACGAGAACCTCCATATGCTCTTCTACCGGAACCTCCTCGCCGCCGCGTTCGAGCTGGCCCCGTCGCAGACCATGCGAGCCGTCACCGATGTCGTGACCTCATTCCAGATGCCGGGCCAGGGCATGGAGGGCTTCGCCCGCAAGTCGGTGATGATCGCCATGGCGGGCATCTACGACCTGCGCCAGCATTGTGACGAGGTTCTGACGCCGGTGCTGCGGCAGTGGAAGCCCTTCGACATGGAAGGGCTCGACGCGGAGGGGGAGCAGGCCCGCGAGGAGTTGGCGGCCTTCCTCGCCAAGCTCGAAGTGGCCGCGACCCGCTTCGAGGAGCGCCGGGACGCCCGGCGGGCGAGGGCCGAATCAGTGTCGTAGCGAATGCGGACGCCTCTCGACACGCCCGCCCCGGAAATTCACGCAACACAGGAGTTCCTCTACCGCGCCCACTACGGGGACGACTGGGCAGACGAGGAGGAGACAGAGGTTGTCGTCAGCGTTGTCGTCAAGGCCAGGCAAGAACGCCCCGGCCGTGATCGGCTCGGGGCGTTTGGGCTGTTCTTTTGGGCTGTTCAGAGAGTGTGGCCAGGGGCAGGGGCGAACTGCCGACCTTCCGCTTTTCAGCTGTCGCAGTCGCCCTGCCACCTATCCGGGATCCGGGGATGGAGGGCGCGTGATGGCGCCCGGCGTATGCCTCTGACCGAGGACGTTGCCGCCAAGGTTGCCGTCGGCATCAGCAGCAGGAAACTCGTCAGTAGCTGAAAGTGGTCGCGCCCTCGTCGCCGATCCACTGCCACATCGGGATGGTGCCGCCCAATTCCGCGCCCTCGATGAGCCGCTGCCCGTCGAGCGCGCGCGCCTCGAAGCAGATCGGGCAGACGAAGTAACGCCCGCCTGCCTTGGCGTACCGGGCTACGAGGTCGGCCAGTGGAGGACAGCCGTCACATGCGACTGCGGTGGCGACGCCGTCCAGGGCCAGCCGGGTTGCTTCCTTGGTAAGGAACATGAGTGTGGGGCGGCCCTGCTCGGCCGCGCCGAGCGCGACCAGGAACGCGACAGTGACCCGCTCGGGGTCCTCCAGTCCGGTAGTCAGGCTGATGACGGCTTTTCCGGCCATGATCTTCTCCTTGTCCTTCGTCGAGAGCGTGTATCGGTGCCAGTGAGTCAGGGAGCGGGTAGCGGTCCACCACGCCGTCGGCGAACCTGCCCGCTCGGCGCCGGGGACAGTTGGTGGAAGTCATCGGGACACCCCGAGCGGATCGAGCTACGAGCCGCCTGCGTCGCCCCGCCGGTGGGAAAAGGCCTCATCGGTAGCCCCGACGGCCGCCCGGACACCTGGGGGCAGCTCGCGGAAGACCGGATCCGGGACGGCGCCGACCGCGGACAGGATGCCGCTGAAGAACCGGCGCAGACAGACGGCGAGGACGATCTGGAAGATGTCGGCATCGGCCAGGCCGTGCCCGCGCAGGACCGCGATGTCCCCCTCGGTCACGCCGGCGGGATCGGCGGCGACGCGGTCCGCGAAGTCCATGGCCGCCACATCCACCGGCGCCAGCCCCGCGTCGTGATGGTCGGCCATGATCACCCGCAGGGCCGCGTCATCGTAGAACCGCTCAAGCAGCGCGGCCGCGTGCGCGAGACCGCAGTACGTGGAACCGAGGCGGCGGGCGGCCGTCAGGGTGACCAGTTCGTACCGACGCGGGTCCATACCGGCCCTGACCGCCTCCCCGAGCCGCAGCCATGCGTGGTAGACCTCAGGCCGCAGCGCCAGCACCCTCAGATAGTTGGGCACGTATCCCTGGGCTGCCCGCTCAGCTTCGTAAAGGGGTGATTCGCCGGGTGTGCTGAGATAACTCATGTCTCCCCCTTGGGACGGCATCTCAGCGCAGAACGGTAGGTCCTCGCGACGATCCGCGATTGGGGAGAATTCCCTATTTTGCCGGCTTCCGGACTAGGTTCAGCCGGTGTGCCGCAGCAACTGCCTGGCCCCGGTTGGCCACACCGAGCTTGTCCAGCACCGCGGAAACGTGGTGGTCGACGGTTTTGACCGACAACGACAGGCGCCCGGCTATCTCGGCATTGGACAGCCCTTCGACCAGCAGCGCGAGCACCTCCGCCTGGCGCAGCGTAAGGCCGCCGGGGTTGGCGGCCGTCGTCCGGCGAGGGCCACGCGGCACCTGAGTGAAACCGCGCCTTCTCAGCTCCGCCCGCAACCGCTCCGCCACCCGCGTGGCCCCCAGCTCGTCCAGGACCCGCAAGGCTTCGGCCGCAGCGCCCTGATCACCGCCCGCCAGTGCCTCGACGCGCATATACGCGGCCCCGCGCCGCGCCCACTCCGCGGCCGCGCCGGCCCAGTCTCCGTCGATCATCATCTGGTACGGCCGGGCCCCCGCACCGGGCGACCCGTCCTCCCCGGCCCGCCACAACCGGTAGGCCAGCTCCCCGATGTAAACCGAATGGTTCGCCCTGACGGCCAGGTCCAGGCCGTGCCGGGCCTCCTCGGCGGCACGCTTGGCATCGCCATACAGCAGGAAGTACTCCGAGCGGGCCGCCGCCACCGGGCAGACCCGCTGCACCTCACCGGTGCGTTCGGCCTGGCGGGCGGCCTCGTCGAGCGTGACCCGCGCCTCGCGTTCGCCACGGGCCGCCTGAATCCGGCCCCGCGCCAACAGCGCGGGAACCACGGCGACCCCGGCTCGGACCGGCCGATCCAGTGCCGCGTCCGCATCGGCCAGAGCGCCGGCCCAGTCACACCGCACCAGCCGCACCCCCGCTCGCACCCCGAGCAGGTACTGGACGTAGCCGTCGAGGTCCTGTTGAGTCGCGTACGCCAGCGCATGTTCGACCGCCGGTGCGGCGGCTTCGTACTCGGCCAGTTGCACCAGCGAGGTCGCCAGGTTGACGAGTGCCCGGACGGCGTGATCGGCCAGCCCGAGGGTTGAGGCGCGCTCGTGCACCTTCCGCAGCGCCGCGACCGCGGTTTCGTCACCGCCGGTGAGCCGGGCGGTGCTCACGTTGATCTCAGCGTGGACGGAGGTCTCCACATCCCCCAGCCGAACGGCCAGGGTTCGCGCCCGCTCTCCCCACGAGACCGCCGCCTCCCCCTCGCCCGCAAGCATGTGCAACTGGGACCGGTTGCTGTAGGCCATGGCCAGTTGCCGCCCCGGCGGCTCGGTCTCGAGGACTGTGATCGTCCGCGCGGCCGCCTCCCATGCCTGCCCCGCGTTCCCCGCCCACCAGGCCAACCGGGAGATCCAGCGCAGATTCTCACCGACCTGTTCGGCTTGCCGCAGATTCTCCCGTACGGCCAGCGCCGCCCACCGGGCCTGCAATCCCTCCTCGGCCAGCCCGGCCAGGTACGCCTGGAACGCGTAGGCCTCCAGCAGCTCGGCCTGCTCCTCGGCCGGTAGCCGGTCCGCGTACACGGCGGCCGACCGATAGTGTGCCGTCGCCTCTCGATGGGCGCCCTGCCGGGCAGCTCCGGCCCCCGCCACCTGCCCGTACCGCAGAACCGCGGCCTCGTCCCCCGCTTGCGTAGCGTGATGGACCAAGCGGCCCGGGTCGACCCCGGAGACCCCGGCCAGCACGCCCAGCACCCGCCGGTGCAGCGCGGCGCGGCGCGCGGGCGGCAGCGCGTCCTCCACCGCACTCCGCAGCAACTCGTGACGGTACGACACACCGTCACCGGACGGCACGAGCACCCCGGCGTCGACGCACATGTCGACCAGGTCCGGCACTCCCGCCACGACGGCGGCGTCGGCGCGAGTCGGGATCACCGACACCAGGTGGGCCAGCTCCCGGGCGGGCCGCGGCAACAGCCGCAGCCGGTCCAGGACAAGGTCCTGCACGGTGGCCGGCACCGCCCGCCCCTCCGCCTTCAACAGTTCGGTCACCAGCAACGGGTTGCCGCCGGACAACCGGTAGACCAGCTCCGGATCCCGCCCGGTCCGGTCTGCCTGATCCGCCACGCACTCCCGCGACAGCGGCGACAGCGCCACGCGTCGCGTGATCGCGCCGGGCAGGGTCGCAAGGGCGCCCCGCAGCGGGTGCTCGGCACCCACCTCGTCGTCACGGTAGGTCACCACGAACAGGACCGGCATCCGACCGATCCGTCGGCCCGACCAGATCAGCCAGTCGAGTGTGGCCTCGTCAGCCCAGTGGGCGTCCTCTACGACAACGACCGGGCGCGGGCGCTGCGGCGGGCCGGAGATCTCGTCCAGAAACGCCGTGAAGAGCTCCTCCTGCGCGGCGCCGGCGTTCAGCCGCTCGGCCAGGACACCTCTGGTCTGGCGGCCGATGTCGTGCAGGGGACCAAGGGCCCGTGGGGTGATCAACCGGTCGCAGCCGCCCCAGAGCACCCATGCCGCCGGCCCGCATCGCCGGACGAACTCGGTCACGAGCACGGACTTGCCGATCCCGGCCTCGCCGGCCACCACCGCCACGCGACCGCCGCGGGCGCTCTCACGCAGAAGATCGCCGAGGAGATCCAGCGTCCCGGAACGCTCCCACAGCTCCATGCGCACGATAGTAAAGTCCAAAACGGCCCGGAGCGTGATCGCTCGGGGCGTTTGGGCTGTTCAGAGAAGTGTGGTCATGGGCAGGGGCGAACTGCCGACCTTCCGCTTTTCAGCTGTGGCAGTCGCCCACCTCGCCCTTGCTGACCTGGGGCTGGAGAGTGCTCGGCGGTCCTGTTGAACACGTTGATGTGGCCGGTGCCGTCGTACCAGGTGTTCTCGACCGCCGGGACCGCGACCAGGTCGTCCTGCTCGGCATTGAACTTCGCGGCGCTCTCGTGCAGGTAGCGCCACTCGGCGGAGTCGGCGTCCGGAGGGCCGGGCACATCCCAGCGGAGTCGGATCTTCTCTCGTCCACGCCGACCACCACCAGCCGGTCGGTCTCGTAAGCACGAGCCCCGTGAACGGTGTCGCAGGCACCGTAGCCATACCGGAGAAGCAGTTCGTTCGGCTCGCTGGCGACGAGGTCGAACGCCGTCACTTCTTCGACGTCCCCGTGCATCCCCTTGGGACGGGTTGTGACGGCCGAGGGGTCGACCGCCACATGGACCTTCTTCTGCTCGACTCCCTCAACGGTGTCGGCGGAACTCGTCGGCGGCGCGGGCTCACCGGCCGGGCGCGGACGCTGGACTGGCTCGCCGAGGCCGGTATGTCGGAGGAGGCGTTCTGGAGCCACGTCAAGACGCAGGCGCTCATCGGCCGGGTCCGCGAGCGCTTCGCCGGTGAGTCCGCCCGGCGCTATCTCGCCGAACACCCGGACGAATTCACCGTACGGCGGGCCGCGTGGGTGACCGGACCGCGGCCGGAGGCGCTGCATGCCCTCCTCGACGGCCCGGTTGCGGAGTTCACCGACCGGGCCACCACGGCGCTGCTGCCCACACGGCACGCCGGACACCCTGCCGTGGCGGGCGCCGACGATCTGGGACTCCACTTCGAAGCCTCCGCGACGCTCACCCCCCGGCTCCCGGAACCCCTGCGCGGGCTGCCCGCGGGGGCCGCGATCGGGCCGGTCCCCTACGGCGGCGGTCACATGGCCGGAGTCGTGTACGAGGTGCTCCCGCCGGATCCCGAGGCTCAGGAGGTGCTCAACGCGGCGCGCGATGCCGCGTTCCAGGCGTGGCTGGACGAGCGGCGGCGCACATCGGACATCAGGTGGTTCTGGCTGTGAGAAGGCGAGTGCCGCTGCGGATGCAGCTCGACCGCAGCGACTGCGGCGCCGCCTGTCTCGCCATGGTGCTCGGCGCCCTGGGGCGCCGTACGAGCCTCGCCGAGGTGCGCCGCCATCTCGCCGAGGGCGTCGACGGCGTGAGCATGCGCGAGATGATCCAGGCCGGTGCCCGCTTCGGGCTGCGGCTGCGTGCCTGCCGCGCCCCGATGGACACCATCTCCGGCCTTCCCACGCCGTTCGTCGCCCTGTGGGAGAACAACCACTTCGTCGTGGTCGAGCGGATCACCCCGCGTGCCATCGCCGTCCTGGATCCGGCGCGGGGACGGCGGCGGCTGTCACAGCGGCAGTTCAGGGCTGGGTACTCGGACAAAGTGCTGCTCGCCGACGCTCCCGCCGGACTCACCCCCGCCGCCAAGTCGCGGCCGTGGCGGGTGCTGCGCCCGCTGGTCGCGCCCGCGCTGGCCAACCGGGGGCTGATCGTCGCCGTGGTGCTGGCCTCGCTCGGTACACAGCTCCTCGGGCTGGCCGTCCCGCTGTTCACCAAACTCGTGGTAGACCGGCCGGCGACCCTGGATACGACGGCGCTCGCGGCGGCGGCGGCGTGCGTCGCCTTCGTCCACGCCCTGCTGTCATGGGTACGCGCTTGGGTGATGATCAGGCTGGAGACGTCGGTCGCGGCCGAGGCGATGCGCAAGCTGGTCGGCCACACGCTGGCCCTGCCGTACCGCTTCTTCCAACGCCGCTCCAGCGGCGACCTGCTGAGCAGACTCAGCGGGGTGGCGATGCTGCGCGACCTGCTCACCGAACAGTCGCTCACCTTCCTCTTCGACCTGTTCACCGCCGTGACGTACCTGACGCTGCTCTTCATCGCCTCGCCTGGCCTGGCGCTGTTGACACTCGCGGCCGCGGCCGCCCAGGGTGCCGTGGTATTGGCCACGGCCCGCCGCGGAATGCACCTGGCTTTCGCCGCGCTGCACACCAACGCCACCACCCAGTCCACCCTGGTCGACAGCCTCGCCGGCATCGAGGCCATCAAAGCCTCCGGCGGCGAAGCCGCCGCAGTCGCCCGATGGCGCGCCCATCACGACGATGAGCTGACCACCGGCGCCGCCCGCGACCGGCACGTGGCCGGGGTGCAGGCGGTGAGCGGCGCCCTGCGGACGGCGCTCCATCTGGGGCTGCTCGTCGCCGTGTTCGCCACCACCGGCGGCGACGCCATGCTAGGCGACCAGCTCGCCCTGGTGTCCCTCGCCATCGCGGCGACCACCCCGCTCGCGTCGTTGCTCGGCATCGTGTACCAGCTCCAGCTCGCCGCCGCACACATCGGGCGAATCGCCGACCTGATGGGCACCGCGCCGGAACGCATCGGCGGCATCCGGCTGGGCGGCCGGCTGCGCGGCGAGATCACCGTCACCGGGCTCAGCACCGGCTACGACGCCCGCACGCCGGTGCTGCGCGACATCTCCCTGCGCATCCCGCAGGGTTCGAGAGTCGCGATCGTCGGCACATCCGGATCCGGCAAGACCACCCTCGGACGTGTACTGGTCGGGCTGGTCGAGCCGACCGCCGGACGGGTCTACTTCGACGGGATACCGCTGGAGGAGCTCGACCGGCAATGGTTACGCGGGCAGGTGGGAGTCGTCACCCAGCAGCCGCACCTGTTCGCCGGCACCATCATGGCCAACATCGCCGGATTCTCCGGGCTGAGCAGACCGGCGGTCGAGTACGCCGCCCGCATGGCCGAGATCCACGACGAGATCGTGCGGCTCCCGCAGGGATACGACACCGACATCGGCGAGGGCGGCGGGCGCCTGTCGGGAGGGCAGCGCCAGCGTCTGGCCATGGCCCGCGCGCTCGTCCGCCGCCCGCGGATCCTGCTGCTGGACGAGCCGACCGCCAGCCTGGACGCGGTCACCGAAGAGCGCATCCGCCGCAACCTGTTGAGGCTCGGGCAGACGCAGATCATCATCGCCCACCGGCTGTCGACCATCCAGGACGCCGACCTGATCGTCGTGCTGAACCGCGGCCAGCTGATCGAGGCCGGCACCCACCACCAGCTGATGGCCTACGGCGGGCACTACGCCGACCTGGTCCGTTACCAGCACCAGTCGACCGGCCCCACCTTGACAACCGCCCCCGGCTCCCGCTGAACCGCCGGCATGTGACCAGGAGATCCGGTCGGGAAGCCGCCGATCTGTGCTCACGCCTCCCTCGACGACAAGCGCCGTGCCCTCGGCAAGCTTGGGGAGACACTGGGCTAACCACAAGCCACCAAGGGCCTCACCAATGAAGTGGTCGAGGCCCTTCGTCATGCACGTAGGTACTTCCGCCATGACAAGCGACGAGCCACGCTTCAGCGGGATCTTCGATGACTTCGAACCGCCAGGGGTCCTCTGGCCGATTGCTGATGACGATCTCCTCGCCGAAGATCCCGACTGGCGGTTTGTGGCCCGCCTCGACTTCCAGAAGGGCGAGTGGCATGGCTACAGGCACGTTGCTGTCATTGGAGATCAAAAAGCCCCGGGCCGTCATCGGCTCGGGGCGTTCTTGCTGTTCAGAGAAGTGTGGTCAGGGGCAGGGTCGAACTGCCGACCTTCCGCTTTTCAGGCGGACGCTCGTACCAACTGAGCTACCTGACCCGGCGGCTTACGCCGTGAGCGGTCCTGACGGGACTTGAACCCGCGACCTCCACCTTGACAGGGTGGCGAGCACTCCAAACTGCTCTACAGGACCTTGTTTCGGAGGCTTTTCGCTTCCGTTTTGTTCGGCTTGCTTAGCTTACCAGTTCTTCGGAGGTCTTCGACCTTCCGTTTCCCCGGTGAGCTTTCGCTCGCCAGTGCCCCCAACGGGATTCGAACCCGTGCCGCCGCCTTGAAAGGGCGGTGTCCTAGGCCGCTAGACGATGGGGGCTCGGAGCTTTCGCCCCGTTCCGTTCCGTCTTCCGTCGGAGACCTCTGAAGCATAGGGGACGTTTGCCCGTGATGCCAAAGCGATCGGCGACGGTGTGCCGCTGATCGTTCCCGTTGGCGACGGGACGTTCTTCGGCTCCGGAAGAATTGTACGGCCCGGCTCCGCCTCGATACGCCGCTGGCACTGGATCCACTGCTCTCCCAGACCGCCCACAGTGATGTCGTCCCAGGCCTGGAGCCGGTGGGTGTCCTTGCTGAAATACAGAACGGACGCCTCAAGTGGGGTCGGTTCCTCGTGCTCCAGGCCGCGAAGCCCGGCGCCTCCGGTGGATCCCTGGACCATCAGCCGCGTACCGGTGGGCAGCAGCTGGGTCGAGCGCTTGTGGACGTGCCCGGCCAGCACCAGCGCCGTGGAGCCGGAGAGCCCCCGGCCCACGGTCGGGTCGTGCACGGCGACGAGATCGACCGGGATCTTCTCGGGCGACGGATCGGCCGCGGGGTTGGGCCGTTCGGGCGGCGCGAGCCGCGCGGCGTGGGTCCGGCCGAGGTTGACCAGGTCGGCGTCGTCGGCGGCGGGCTCCAGCGACTTGTCCGGGGTGAACCTGGGGTCGCCGATCCCGTAGATGCGCAGCCCCTTCACCGTCTTGGCGGTGCCGTCCAGCACGATCGCGTTCTTCTGCTTGGCCACCGCACGCTGCGTGATCGCCGAGTCGTGGTTGCCCCGGACGTACACGTACGGGACCCCGAGCTTGCCGATCTCCTCGACGAACGGGTTCTCCGCGCGGGTCCCGTGGTCGCTGATGTCACCCGTGTCGATGATCAGATCGACCTTGAACTGCTCCTTGAGCGAGCGGATGACGTTCCAGCCGACGGGGTTGATGTGCAGGTCGGAGACGTGCAGGACCCTGATCGTCCCCGGGTCGGGGGTGTAGATCGGCAGCGTGGAGCCCGCCTCGTAGAGCTGGGAGACGTTGGTCACCAGCTTGGCCAACTGGCCCCGGTACTCGTCGAACCGGGTCACGATCGACTGCGCGCTGCCGATGAGCGACGGAACGCCGGTGAGCAGCCCGGTGTAGCGGGGTTCGGAGACGGAGCGCGGGTTGAACGTGAGGACCGACACCCCACCCAGCGCGGCCACGGCGACCAGCGCCCCCGCGCCCGTCCACGCGGCGCGCGAGAGGCGGCGGAACACGATCAGCCCGGCCAGGAAGCCTCCGCCCACGGCGAAGAGCACCGCACGGATCGCCAACTGGCGCAGCCCCTCGAGCAGGTCTCTCTCGATGGTCTCCGGGAGGCGGTTGGCCCACTCGGGGCTGTTCAGGATCTCCTGCGCCACGTCCGGATGGACCGCCTCGATGCCGAGCGTGAGCCGTACCGGCCCCCTATGAGACGCGAACCGGAGCGTTCCCAGCGGGCGGACGTCGATGACCGACTCACCGCGCCAGGTCGGCTGGAAGGACATCTGGACGTCCGCCGGCCCCATGGAGGTCCGGACGGACGCCCCGAGCGCGAGCCCGAGCCACGCACCGGCCACCGCTACGGCGGCGATCGCGAGCACTCGTGCCACGCGGCCCCTGATCAGCCGCCGGGCGATACTCTTCCACGCCGATATCTCCATGCCTTTCCTGCTTACCCCAATCCACAGTCGATCGCGACCGGATACCCCTCGGAATCGCCGCCAAACGGGCGGCCGCCGCCCCGACCGAGCGCATCGCGAGGGCGCCGGAGGCGTGGCGGAGGGCCGGTGACCGGCCGCGGCGTCCCTTCACGGAGCCGCCGGGGCCGTACGGTGTCACCTCGCGGCGACATCCGCGTTCCCCGATGACACGATGGAGACATGATCGACGTCCCCCTGGACAGGTTCGAGGAGCTCGTTTCCGAGGCGCTGGACACGATCCCGCCCGGGCTGGCCAAGGTCATGGACAACGTGGTGGTGGTCGTCGTCGACGATCCACCGGAGCCGGGCCTTCTCGGGCTCTACACCGGCATCCCGCTGACCGAGCGCGGCGACTGGTACTCCGGGGTCCTCCCGGACCGGATCGAGATCTACCGCAACCCCACCCTGGAGATCTGCGAGACACCGGAGGAGGTCGTCGAGGAGGTCCGCATCACCGTCGTCCACGAGATCGCCCACCATTTCGGGATCGACGACGATCGGCTGCACGAGCTCGGTTGGTGATCCCGTACGAGTTGCGAAACCCCGAGACCGTGGGAACCCTTAGTGACATACTGAACACGGTTCGTATGGGTGATCTCAGCGGGGTGATATGGCGGCGACCAGGCCCGGTCGGTCCCCCGGACGGCATCGTCGTCCCATCGAAGGGCAGGCGACCTACGGCGAGGTCATCGCCATCGGCGAGTTCCGCGCCCTGTGGCTCGGCCAGGGCATGTCCCTGCTCGGCGACCAGCTCGCCCAGGTCGCCCTGGCGATCCTCGTCTACAACCGGACGCAGTCCGCTCTCGCCACCGCCGGCGTCTACGCGCTGACCTACCTGCCGCCGATCGTCGGGGGGCCGCTGCTCGCGGGGCTCGCCGACCGTTATCCGCGCCGCCGCATCATGCTCGTCTGCGACGTCCTCAGAGCCGGGCTGATCGCCATCACCGCCGTGCCCGGCATGCCCTTCGCCGCGCTCTGCGCGCTCGTCTTCGGCGTGGTCCTGCTCAGCGCGCCGTTCTCCGCCGCCCGCGCGGCGCTGCTGCCCGAGGTGCTCGAAGGCGACCGGTACGTCGTCGGCTCCGCCCTGCAGAACGTCACCAACCAGGCGGTCCAGATGCTGGGGTTCGCGGCGGGCGGCGCCGTCATCGCGACCCTCGGGCCGTACCGCGCGCTCGCGCTCGACGCGGCCACCTTCCTGGGGTCGGCCCTGGTCATCGTGGCGGGTGTGGCCAGGCGCGACGCCCCCGCCGGATCCGGGGGCCGCCTCTCGATGTGGACCACGACCAGGGCCGGCGGCCGCCTCGTCTTCGGTGACCGGCGGCTGCGCACCCTGGTGTTGTTCGCCTGGCTTTGCGGGTTCTACGTGCTGCCCGAGGGCATCGCCGTGCCGTACGCGATGGAGCTCGATGACGGGACGCTGCCGGTGGCCGCCGTGACGGGGCTGCTCATGGCGGCGATGCCGACCGGGACCGTGATCGGGGCGTTCGTGTTCAGCCGGTTCATCGCGCCGTCGGCGCGGCTGCGGGCGATGGGGTGGATGGCGATGCTGACGTGCGCGCCGCTCATCGTGTGCGCGATGCGGCCCCCGCTCGTCGGCGTGCTGCTGCTGTGGGTCCTGTCAGGGATCGGCGGCGCCTACCAGCTCGCGGCGAACGCCGCCTTCGTGCAGTGCGTCCCGGCCGACCGGCGCGGCCAGGCGTTCGGGATCGTCCAGTCGGGCCTGCTGGCGGCCCAGGGCGTCGGCATCCTCATCGGAGGCGCCGTCGCCCAGGAACTCGGTCCGGAGCCGGTGGTGGCCCTCGCCGGCGCGGCCGGACTCTCCCTCGCGGCATGGCTGGCCATGGCCTGGACCGAGTCCCGTACGGAGATCTTCGCCGAGGCCCGGGCGGCGTGACTCACGCCTGGGGTCCGTGCGGCCCCTGCGGCTCCTGCGGCGACTGGCGGGGCTGGGCGTAGGGGTGCTCTCCGTAGCCGTCCTGCCGGTACGGCTCCGCCGTCTCCCCCGTCGGCTGCGACCAGGCCTGCTGGGCGCGGTCCCACCTCGTCTTGGTGTCCTGCCAGACGTGCCCGTCCTTGTTCTTGTTGACCAGGTCCTGGACGATGGAGGCGTCCTTGCCCTCCTCGGGGATGAGCAGCCAGGCGACCGCGTAGATGCCGACGCCGAGGCCGCCGAAGAACGTCGCGACGGCGAAAGCCACCCGGAGGATGTTGGCGTCGACGCCGATGTACTGGCCGACGCCGGAGCAAACTCCGGCCACGACCCTGCCGTTCCTGGTCCGCCGTAGCTGCCTGACCGAACTGTTCGTGTGCGTCTCGTTCATGTCTCCAGACTGCCTCCTGCGTCCGCGTCCGAACATCGGGATTCCCCCTGGCCCAACCCCGGCTCGGCCCCGATACGCTGGCAGCCATGGACGACCTGCTGCGCCTCGATGACGAGCTCACCTCCGAACAGCGCATGATCAGGGACGCCGTGCAGTCCTTCGTCGCCGACCGGATCCTCCCGGACGTCGCCGAGTGGTTCGAGGAGGCCGTCTTCCCCGCGCGCGAGCTCGCGCCCCAGCTCGGCGCACTCGGCGTGCTCGGCATGCACCTCGAGGGGTACGGCTGCGCGGGCCTCGACGCCGTCTCGTACGGCGTGGCCTGCCGCGAGCTGGAGGCGGGCGACTCGGGGCTGCGCTCCTTCGTCTCGGTTCAGGGTTCGCTGGCCATGTTCCCGATCTGGAAGTACGGGTCCGAGGAGCAGAAGCAGGAGTGGCTGCCCCGTATGGCCGCCGGAGAGGCCATCGGCTGCTTCGGGCTGACCGAGCCCGACCAGGGCTCCGACCCCGCGGGGATGCGCACCACTGCCAAGCAGGACCCGTCCGGCGACTGGATCCTCAACGGCGCCAAGATGTGGATCACCAACGGCTCCGTCGCCGACGTGGCGATCGTGTGGGCGCAGACGGACGGCGGCATCCGCGGCTTCGTCGTCCCGACCGACACCCCCGGGTTCTCGGCCCCGGAGATCCACAAGAAGATGTCGCTGCGCGCCTCGGTGACGTCCTCGCTCTACTTCGACGACGTCCGGCTGCCGGCGTCCGCCGTACTGCCCGGCGTGACCGGGCTGAAGGGCCCGCTCTCGTGCCTGAGCGAGGCCCGCTTCGGCATCCTGTGGGGCGTTCTCGGCGCCGGCCGCGCGTGTCTGGAGTCCGCCGTCGACTACGCCAAGACGCGCCTGCAGTTCGGCAAGCCCATCGGGGCGTTCCAGCTCACCCAGGAGAAGCTGGCGTGGATGGCCGTGGCCCTTGAGCAGGCGGGGCTCACCGCCCTGCACCTCGGCAAGCTCAAGGACGCGGGCACGCTCAAACCGCATCAGATCAGCTTCGGCAAGCTGGCGAACGTCCGCGCCGCCCTGGACATCGCCCGCCAGGCCCGTTCTGTGCTCGGGGCCAACGGGATCACCCTGGAGTACCCGGTGATACGGCACATGAACAACCTGGAGAGCGTCCTGACCTACGAGGGCACCCAGGAAGTGCACCTGCTGACGCTGGGCAAGGTCCTCACCGGGCTCGATGCCTTCCGCTGACCCGTTATCGTGATCGCGGTAAAGCACGTCGCCGGAGGCGCGGTACCCTCTGTACCCTGCTTCTAGCAAGGGGTGCTAGCTCAATGGCAGAGCAGCGGACTTTTAATCCGTAGGTTCAGGGTTCGAATCCCTGGCGCCCCACCACCAATGAGCTGGGCAGACTCCCGAATGATGATCCTTCGGAAGCCTGCCCAGTTGCATTTCTGGTTGCAGTTGTGCAGTTGTCTGTTCAGTCGGCCCACAGCGCGCGGCCCATCCTCGCGACCGCGTCACCGGCCAGATTCTCCGTGACGTGGGTGTACCGCTTCGTCGTGGTGAGCTGGGAGTGCCCCAGGATGACCTGAACGACCCGCATGTCCACGCCCTGCTCCAGGAGGAGCGTCGCGGCTGTGTGCCGAGCATCGTGGACTCTGGCGTCCTTCTCGACCTCGGCCAGGCGGAGCAGTTCCTTCCACTCCTCCCAGTCGTTCCGCGCCTCGATCGGGCTACCGTCCGGCTCACACCAGACGAGGTTCCGGTCCTGCCACTTCTCCCCCGCCGCCCGGCGTTCGGCGTCCTGGGCTTCACGGTGGAGCTTCAGAAGGGGAATCAGCGGCGGAGGGAGCGGGACGGTTCGCCGGCTCTTGCCCTTGGGCTTCACGAACGCCCATCCGCCGATGCGCTGTGGGCAGGACGGCGCGTGCTTAGTGCAGCCGGGTTCGCAGAACTTCGGGCACTTACCGCCGTGCCTGTCACAGGAGGCCGGGCAGCGCTGCTTGACGCAGGTGTGCCGCCGTCCGGACGTCCGTTTGGCCTTGGAGCAGTCGGCCGGGCACGGGTACCGGTGACGGTCAGCGCCGCAGGCGTGGGGATCGTCGCAGCCGTGCCGGTAACGCTGGTGCTTGATCTGCCAGTAGATCCGGAGCTGCCCCTTCTTCAGGTCCACGTACTTCCACCGCAGCCCCAGCGCCTCACATTGCCGAAGACCGAGCGCGAGAGCCACCGACCAGCGCGTACCGTTCCGGCGATCCTGGGCGACGTCGAGGATGTCGCGCGCCTCGTCCTCCGAGAGCGGCTCTATCTCGACCTCTTCGCCGTTCGGTGCGTCGATCAGGCCGCAGACGTTGCGGCTGATGATCTCGCGGCGTACGGCGAGCTTGATCGCCCGCGAGAGGATGCGATGGATCTGCAAGATGGTGTTCGGCTTGAGGTCCTGCTGGTTCAGCCAGCCATAGAAGGCGTCCAGGTGCTCCGGCCGGAGCCGATCGAGCCGATGGGAGCCGAGCCGCGGAATGATCCACCGCTCAACCTTGGGCCGGTAGGTGCTGACGAGCGTTTCCTGACTGACGTTCAGCGGCGCGATCTCGTCGAGGTAGACCCGCATCCACTCTTTTACGGTCGGCACCTTCCCCGGCTTGTCGATCTTTCCGGAGTCGCGCGACTTCTCCAGCTCTTGGACCTTGCGCGTGACCTCCGCTTCGGTCTTGCCGATACGGTGCCGCCGGTCGGGCGTGCCGTCGTCCTTGACGCCCATCGTGACCCAGCCGTGCCACTTGCCGTCCTTGCCGAAATAGATCGACGACCGGCCGTTGGGCTTCCGCGACATCACGCCACCTCTTGCAGGTGACGGGCAAACTCCTGGAGGGCGTCAGCCGGGACGAGGCGGTAGCCCTCGTACTTGACCGAGCGCAGTTCGCCTGACTTGATCAGCCGGAACACCGCTGTACGGCTCATGCCGAGCACGACCGCCGCGTCCTTGGGCCGGTAGAAGAGTCGATCCATCACGCCGCCCTCCCTTCTGTTGCCGAAAGATCTTGTCCGTCTGCTTGGGCTTGGAGCCGGGCCAGGTGGTTGCGCCATCGCTGGCGTTCGTGGACCGACCGCAGAAGCCGGACGCCGATGGGGTCGAGGCCGGGATCACCGGGCTTGACCGGCCGCCAGACGTACCGGTGTGGGTCGACTGGCTCGTCTGGCAGGCCGAGGGCTTCCAGGACCCACGTACGGCGGTCGTGCTTGTGCTCGGTGAGGGTCTTGTTCGACCACTTCCGGGAGACCAGGACCCGGCGGCCCGCGTAGCCGAGGTGCTCGGGCTTGTGCGCCTTGCCCCGGCACCGGCCAGGGATCATGCCCGGCTTGGCGCCCTTGGGCTGGACGCCGTACCGGAGCCAGTTCGGGCACGTGGGCGAGCACGGCTCATAGCGGAGGGCGTTGCCGAGGCGTTCCGCGTGCTCCCGTTGCGCGGAGTCGTCCGGGTCGATCGCATCCCCGATGGACTTGGTCAGGTACTTCGACAGGTAGCGGATGCACGTGTCGGCATCGGTCGTACCGGCAAGGACGCCTTGGACGTCGAGCTGAGGACCGAAGGTCAGCACGTGGAGCGGTTCGGCCTCGTCATCCTGGTCGAGTTCGTCGAGGGCTTCATCCCAGGTGGGCAGGATCACGCCGGTTTCCGGGTCGAGGTAACCGACCCCGTCCGCCCACACCGGCAGGTGGTCCCCCTCGAACCTCACGGTGTCGACAGATGGCCACCACACCTGGTGGTACGTGGCCGCCGCAATCTGCTTGATCTCCGCACGCGGCAGGTGGCCCCGGACCGCCATGTGCAGATGCGGGGCGAGCCGCTTCTGAGGTTCGACGGCCGCGAAGTACTGAACGTCGAACCCGGCCACGCGGCGGAGGTTCTGCACGAAGCGGTCCACCAGCTTGGAGAAGTGCAGCGCATCCCGAGCAGCCCGCCCGTAGTCATACGTGCTCGGATCGACGGGCGCGCCGTTCTTCCTGACCCGCCCGTACGAGGGCAGGGTGAGCGTGATGAACATCGATGGCCGGAATGTCTTACCGTTCGAGCCGGTGAAGGTCCGCCCGAGCGTCGTGGCGCTCATGGTCCGCTTGGGCAGGTCCGGGGCGTCCTGCCGCCGCCTCGTGGACCGCGACCGCTTCCCCGAGGTTCGGCCGAGGACATTGCCGCGCATCCCGGCCCGGGTGATCTCGTCGTCCAGGTCGCCTATCGCCGCGTCGAGGTCGGTTGTGTCCTCGCCGGCCTTCTCCGCTTCGTCCCGCCAGGCTTGCGCGTCGGCGCGGAGTTCGACGAGGTAGCGCTGATAGTCGTCGGCCTCATCGGGGGTGTTGACCGGCTCGTGGTCGAGGTGCCAGCCCTCCCGACACTGGGCCATCCGAAGCTGCCGATTCCGCTTGGCACAGGGTGGGCACTTGCTCTCCAAGGTCGCCCCGCACGGCACGTCGATGGTTTCGACCTTGCCGGTGTAAGTGTCGAGCCGCCGCAGGGCGATGGGGCGGATGCACACGCCGTATTGCTTGGCGATCTCTTCGACGACCTCGCGGGCGAGTGGCTGGGCCATGCGCAGCGCGCGAGGTGTTGCCCGGTTGACGGGGCGGGAGGAGGGGCCGGGGGAGATCGCCTGGTCTCCCCCGGCCGGGTTGGCGTCGGTGGTGTCGGTCAACTGTCCTCCTTTCCGATCTCGGGGAAGGTGAGCGCGGTCTGTCCGCATTCGCGGCACTCGATCAGGCCCCGCACGGGGTCGAGCCACAGCACGTCGAGCGCGGCGCAGCAGGAGCAGCGCAAGCCGTCGAGCAGGTGAGCCAGGATCACGGCGCTGCCTCCCGCATGACCGGCACGCGGGTCGTGAGGGACGTAGGGCTCGGGGCCGTCGTCTGCTCCATGACCAGCTCGGTATCCACAGCCTGTGCGTACTCGGCGACCATGGCCCGGATGTCGTCGTCGGAGACGTATGCGGCCCGCACCCGCACCGGATCCGGCGAGGTCTCCAGTCGGACGTATCCGACGCCCGCCCCGAGTTCGGGAACCGGTGAGATGTGGTCGGCCAGCGCACCGCGATCACGTGCGCCATCACCGAGGACCATGTCAACCTGTTCGGACTCATCGAGCCGGAGCGCGATCTTGTCGGGGAACAAGTTGCGGATGTTCATGACCTCCTTGCGCGGGTCCTGCAACGCGGCCATGACCCCGACGCCGACCGCCCGCCCCTGGGTCGTCAGGGTCGCGAGCGCGGCCGTGATCCGCTGCTTGAGTGCCCGGTCGGACTGGTAGGCGGTGAGGAACGCGACCTCATCGACGAGCACCAGGACGAACGGGTCCGCCACCGTCGCGGTGTGGGAGCGCTGGAGTCCGGCGAAGCGTCCGGCGCGTTCCTGCATGACCGTGACCGCCTGGTCGAGCAGGTCGGCGCACTGTTCCGGGTCGGCCGCGTACCGGGTGAACAGGTCACGGCCGAACGAGAGCTCCATCAGCTTGGGGTCGAGCGCCCAGAGTTCGACCAGGCCCGCCCGCAGCGCGGGGAGCAAGCCGCGGATTGTCGACCAGAGGAACGAGCCTTTGCCGGCCCCGGTCGCTCCCGCGATCAGGACATGTGTGCCGTGGACCTTGAGCCGGTAGGGTGTGCCGTCCTCGCGGGCGCCGATCTCGACCGGCACCACCGAGACCACGTCAGGGATCGGAACGGCAGGTAGCGGAACGGCCAGCGGGTCACGACGCGGGAAAGTCAGCACGAGCCGCCCAGCACGAGCGATCGAAACCCGGCAGGTTCGGGAGTCGAAGCCGTGGGCGAGCTGGTCGGTTCGGTCGGCCCAGTCTTTGACCGCCTGCCCGTTGAGCATCTTCACGGTGACGCGGTCGGCCCAGCCGTCGCACTCGACCCGCACGAGCCGGGGCAGGTAGTCCCGGCCGCGTAAGTGCCGTCCGAGACCGGAGACGATCATCACGGGTTGCCAGTGACGGCGGTAGATCCAGACGCGCCGCCAGAAGGCGAGCAGCCGCCAGGCAACCAACCGCGCGAACGAGCCCCGGTGAAGCGATGCCCAGGACAGGCCCGCCAGGAGGACGAGGCCGACGAGGAGCAGGGCGAGACGCCAGCCGTACAGGGTCCAGATCACGCCGGGGACGACGGGCACGGCGACGGCGATCGGATGCCGCCAGACGAGCCGGACCAGGCCCGCGACCAGGCGCGACAGCCAGATCACGATCGTCACGAACGCCGGGGTGCGGACGACGGCCGGACGGAAGACAACAGCGGTGTCGGGTGTGGTGGAGACGAGGTTGCGCGCCTCGTCTCCGGGGAGCTTGCGGAACATTAGGCTTGGTTTCCTCTCTCAAGCATTCGCGTGTGTGGGAGATCAGGGGCCGCCGGAAGGACCAGTTCCAGCGGCCCCGCTTCATCTCTCAGGCCGCCTCACCGGAGGCCCGAGGAGTGGCCGATTGCTGCTCGTCGTGTAGGCGCTCGCAGTCGGCCAGGTAGCGCGCGGCGGCGTTGAAGATCTGCCGGGCAATGTCGACATCGGTCGTGGTGACCGGCCCGGCCCCGCTGGTCGAGATCGAGATGTCGGCCTCGCGGGAGGAAACCGACAACATCGGCCGTTCACCGTGCAGCACTGAGGCACGCGCCCGCAGATCCGGCGTGTAGAACGAGACGCTGATCCGGGGCGGCTCGCCGGGATCGATCGACATCGAGACGTAGGTGTACGGGGCGTGTTCCATCAGGCCGCCACCCCTCGACCGTCCGGCAAGCCGTGGAACATGCGCTCCACCGACCGGGCGAACGAGGCCGCCTCACGCGCCAGGGTCCGGGCGAACTCCACATCTTCGGCCGTGACGTGGTCGGCGGCCGATGTGGTGACGAGCACCTGCACGCCGCCGAAGACCAGCCCCAGCACCGGGGAGCGCTGCGGGTACGGGTGGTTGACCGCCGAGGCGCCCGGCCCCGTCTTGAGACTGATCGTGCTCACGGGGTGAGCCATACGCCGCCCCATCACGCCGCGTCCTTCGCGCTCGCGGTCTTGCCCGTCCGGACGGCGCGCATTTCGCGGACCCGGATCGAGTACGCCAGCCGGTTGGTGTTGCTGTTGACGTACGGCGTGACCGTGACGCCGTCGAACTCCACCGGCGTGAACGGCACCCCCGGCACCGGGGCCGGCGGAACCGGCTGCACCGCGGCCAGGATCTTCACCGCCACCGTCTTCTGCGACGGCTTGAGCGTCGGGTCCGCGTCCATCACCGCGACCTGCCAGACCAGTTCCCTCGTCTGCTTGTCGCGAGCCTGGACGAACCGGCCGTTGGTCGAAGCGTCGAAGTCCTTGACCGCCTCGACCTCGCCCACTAGGTAGCAGCCGTGCGGGAACACCATGTCGAACGTGACCGGGATAGGTCCCTGTAGAGCCATGTCGCCCACCTCCTCTTGTCATCCTCTCGACAACTCGTATTGTCGAGTGATTCGAGAGTAGCAACGAGATGCAGGCTCGACAAGTCGAGTTGCCGAGCTTTTTGAAGAGTTGATCTGCGTACGCTGACCACCATGGCGGGAAACATCCCAAGGCGGGCGAAAGCGGCCGCCCTCAGATGGGTGACCACCTTGGGCGGCCCTCACATCCCCAGCACGCGTTCCCTACAAAGGGCACAGCAAGCCTGTCAGAGAGAAGATCGCCAACTCCAGCCCACGCCACGCTCCGCGGCCCCGGGCGAGCGAGCCAATGCCCAGTTGAAGAGTTGGCGCGACCTTCAGAAACTACGCTGCCGCCCCAAACGAGCAGGTCAGCTCGTGAAAGCTATTCACGTCCTTCAGACCCGAGAAGCAGGATGAAAGGGCTAGCGACTTGCCCGATGCCCGTTGGGTTTTGATCGAATCTGCGTTGACGGCGGTGCTCCACGCGCCATCATTCGCCAACCCGCAACACGGACTACCACCTGGGAGGGCGTGAGGCGTATTTCGGGCTGCGCCAATCAATTACTTAAGTAGGACCAGAAACGACAGGCGGACTAGCCGTGGAACATCGCAAACTGTAGCCTCTTGACAGAAACCGTCCGTGTCAGCATGTATGGTCGCGACGCACAGTTGATGCAAGAGGGGGTAGCGTGGCGCGAATCCGGCCAACCCGTCGCATTGAACGCGCCGGGGTCAACGCGCTTCGAACGCTTCTTGAAGAGAATGATCATCTCGTTCAAGAGATAGACGGCAGTATCGATCATGGCGAAGACCTGTATGTAATATTCACGCGGAATGGCCGAAGGACTGGTCATGTCATCGCGGCACAGGTCAAGAGTGGCCGGAAGTATAAGCGAGCAAATGGCTACGCGATCCCCGTAGATGATCACGCTCAAGACTGGAGAAATAGCCGGATTCCGGTAATAGGCGTAGTGTACGACAATGACAACAAGGAGCTCTGCTGGGTAAACTTGACAAAGGTCCTCAAGGAATACAATGCACAACTTAGTTGGATTCCGGTGCCGGCTGAGAATGTCATGTCGAAGTCTTCGTTGCGCGGTATCGTCGCAGAACTGGAAGCATTCATTGATCTGGAGGGCATGAGAGTTCGCCGATCATCCGTTGCAGAGGTTCTAGAGATAGCAATCAGAGCAAGGCGTGCGGGATTGCTTGACCATCTAGATGATCCCGATGACCCTAACCCGCTCTTTGAGCCTCTCGCAGACTTCGCCCTCAAGCACGAGAAGCCCTTGAAGCATCTCATCAAGCATTCGCCTAAGTATCTCTTGCTGTGCATTCTCGGCATGATCATGGCCTTTGAGTGGCCGCATCAGGTGAGATTCGTTCACACCTATTCACAGCTCGATCCGGTCATTTGGATAGGCAACATCTATCTCTTTACATATGTTCTTGCCTTGATAATGTTCTTTGAATTCAAGGCCGGGCGTGTGCCAAGATTTACCGGATATATATTCACGCTAATTATGTGCAACTTCTATGTGAATCCATTCTTTATGGGGGACGGCAAGCAAGATTTCGACGTCTTTTGGGGTAGCACATGGATTACAGTTGGAGTATTTCTCCCCACTTTTGGATATAAGCTCGCAGTGATTCATTATGTGCGTGCTGCTCTAGAGAGACGGAGGCGCAAAGCGCGAAGCAGCGCTCTTAATTCGTAGCAGTCGACGAAAGTAGCGGCTATGTTCCGCCACGGTGTGGACCGCTCCGGGTTTCGTGGAGGCCCTGGTGTGATCCGGAGCGTTCGCTGCCATCGCGTCTTCCACTGGATCAGTCAGAAATCGGCGGGCATCTTCCATGGGATGCGCGCTGAGGCTCCGGTTCTCCTGCCCCTCCTCAGAGGGAGTAAGCGTCTTCCAGCTCGTGAACGTCTCCAGGGAGGACCAGGTCAACGACGAGGGCCGGACGGCCGCCGCCGTTGTAGACGCTGGCCAGCACGCCGAGGACGGGCGCGGTTTTGCGGAGTTCCAAGAGCTTGGCCTCTTCCGCCGACGGATGCCGAGCGCTGAGCCGTTCCGCGACATGTTCGAGCTTGAGCCCCTTGGACTCCTGGAGATGCTGACGGATGCTCACCGCGAGGAGTTCGGAGCTGCCGAGGCCGGTGCCGTCGGCCAGTTCTGCAAGGCACCAGATGGTGACGAGGTCGATCGGTCGGTCAGCGTCTCGGAAGAGCACCCGTCGCATCATCACCGGCGTCTTCTCAGGCACGCCCAGAAGCTTCGCCACGCTCCCTGGAGCAGGGTAAGCGCCAGCGTTCACCAGTACGCCGTTCTCGTCTGCTTCCGCCCGATCCAGTACGGCCCGGCCGGGCCGGGAACTCTCCTCCACTGCGACCGGTGGGGCCGCCTTCACGAAAGAGCCTTTGCCGTGCTCCCGTTCGATCACGCCGCGAAGCTGGAGAACCTGGAGAGCCCGAACGACGGTGGGGCGGCTGACGTGGAACTCTTTGACGAGTTGCGTCTCAGAGGGAAGAAGCGAGCCAGGCGCATAGGTGCCGTCCTCGATCCGCCGCCGGATCGACTGGACGATCTGTACGTATTTCGGCGGAGCGTACTCTTCAGACGACATGACGACTTCCCTAGAACTCGACTTGTCGTGAAGTCTAGCTATGCCTTTACGGTCTGTCTCCCCCAGGCGGGAACCCCGAGGCGCGACGGCGCAGGAGCTTTCCTCACTGTCCCGAGGGCTCGACCGCGCCGCCGCGCCCGTCTACCCGGATCTGACCGGTCAACACGGCTGTCCATGTTCGCCAGGCGTGCCGGATCGGCCACCGGTGGGTCTCGAAGATCACATGTCCGCGCTCGTTCTGGATCGTCTTCCTGATGAACGCGACACCGCCGGACTGGATCAGTTCGAAGTACACCGCACGGCAGTCGCAGGTCCAGGCCAGCACCCGCTCTCGTCCCGGGGGCTGGCGGCTCAGCCATATGAGCGGCTCGGCATCCGGCTGTGGCCGTCCAAGGTGCGGGCTCAGGTGGCGTGAAGCGCTCACGAGCCGCCGCCCTCGAAGTACGGCGAGTACGGGTGATTGCGGCGCAGTTCCTCACGGCGCAGAGCGACCCGCCGAGCGGTCGTGATCACATCGTGTGCCGGAGCGAAGGCGTACACGGGGCGGCCGTTTACCGAGGTTCGGCCAGTCGACCAGCGGAACCAGCGGCCGTTGGTCCAGACGAGCAGCTCAACCCAGACAGAGAGCAACGCGACGCCGTGGCCCGAGTGCACATCGGCGGTGATGCCGTGCCGTAGCGCGAGGGCATCACGGAGGAGTCCGGCCGCCTGTTCGGCGGTAAGAACGGCATCAGGAGGCAGCGAGGGAAGCTCGATCGCGTCGAGGTGGAATGCGGCCATGGCGGGACCTCACTCCCCCGAAACGGTGCCGCGTCCCTGGCACCCGAGGCATTCGACCCTGACCCGCTCCCCGCTCACGGTCTCGCCGGCCCCTTCCGTGGCCACGACGACACCGCGTCGCGGACTGGCGTATTTCCAGCCCCGACCTCCGCACAGCTCACACTGCCCATCCATGATCCGAGGATTTCCCGAGGGGCTGTCACGTCTCGACCGCGCGCCTGTACCGCCTGTGTTCACGCCGTCTCGTTTTGTCTCGTCTTCGTCTCCTCCTGATCGCCTCTGCTGGTTAACCTGTGGGCAGACCAGGGTTCCCGATCTCCGAGGCGCGGATCATGACCGAGCAGTCGATCGTGTTGAAGTCGCTCTTACGGCAACGCCACTGGCAGACATACGGGACGTTCTGTCGCGAGTACGACAAGGCCGCCAAGAAGGTGGATCCCGCGCTTCAGGGCAGGTGGCCCAGCCGCGCCCAGCTTCACCGCTGGCTGTCCGGCGAGCTCAAAGGCCTGCCTTACTCCGACCATTGCCGCGTCCTGGAGGCCATGTTCCCCGGCCTGTCCGCCGCCGAGCTGTTCGCGCAGAGCACACCGGAGATCCCCGCCCCCAGGAGCAGCCAGGACAGGCCGATTGAGGTTCCGGAGCCCGCCGACGATCCCCAGCTCGCTGACGTGACCGCCGTGTTCAGCAGCCGTTCCGCGTTCAGCGCCGCCTACCCACCCGCGTCGCTCTTTGACGGGGCGAACGAGATCAGCGCATGCGGCCTGTCTTTGAACGTGATCTGCCAGAGCTACCCCGACCACCAGCTCAAACGGCTACTTGAGAACGGCACCCGCATTCGCTGCCTCTTCTTGGATCCCGAGGGCGAGGCGATCAAAGCGCGCGAGCGGGAAGAGAGCTACACCGACGGCACGCTCCAGACGCTGACCGCCCTCAACATCAGCATGTTGACCCGCCTCAAAAACAGACTCGACCCCGAGGCCGCCGAACGCCTTGAGATCCACGTCTACGACGAGACCATCCGGTTCAACATCCTGATCGTGGACGGCACGACATGCGTGGTTCAGCCGTACCTGCCAGCGGCCCGCGGAGTCGACTCACCTACGCTCGTCATCACCGACAACACCGCCGCTGACGGCCTGTTTCCCGTCTTCGATCAGGTCTTCACCTCTATGTGGGAGCGGAGCAAACCCGTATGACCGTTGACGCCCGCGCGCTACTGCCCATAGCCGAGCAGGCCGTCACCATCGCCAGTGAAATCGTCCGAACCAGGCTCCCCGGAACCGTCACCACCAAAGGCGACCGCGACATGGTCACCGAAGTGGACTACGCCGTCGAGCACGCCGTACGCGAGTTCCTGTCCCGCGAGACACCCCAGATCGGGTTTCTCGGCGAAGAGGAAGGCATCAGCAGCACCGGGCACGGCCTCATGTGGGCGCTCGATCCGGTGGACGGCACCGCCAACTTCACCCACGGCATCCCGCTCTGTGGCATCTCCCTTGGTCTCGTGGACCACGACCGATCGATCCTCGGAGTAATCGACCTGCCGTTCCTCGGCTCGCGGTACGCCGCAGCCGAAGGAGCCGGCGCCACCGCCAACGGCCAGCCGATCAACGCCAGCGGCACAGATGCTCTGGATACCGCGATCGTGTCCGTAGGGGACTACGCCGTCGGCAACGGCGCGGAAGCCAAGAACCGGGTACGTCTGCCCCTGAACTACCAGCTCGCCACCCGAGTGCAGCGAGTCCGAATGTTCGGATCAGCCGCCGTCGACCTCGCCTGGGTCGCCGAAGGCAAGACCGACGCCTGCATCATGCTGTCCAACAACCCCTGGGACACCGCCGCAGGCGTCCTCATCGCCCGCGAAGCCGGAGCAATCGTCACCGACATCGACGGAAGCCCTCATAGCACTAAAGCCCGAGCCACAATCGCCGCCACCCCCAAAATCGTCGCCGAACTCGTCGAACTGGCCGCAGCCGCCGAAAAAGATGCAGGCCGCATACTCTAGCAAGGCGGCGATCACGGCTATACATTAGATCGACCCACCGACCTACTCCTAAATACATAGGGCGGCATAATTGGCCAGAATCCCCGCAGAGACCGCAAAGACTCGAATGATTGAGCGCAATCTCTGGCCAATAGCCGTATATAAGAACACGCAAGACAAATGGCTGTGCGTATGCATGAACTGCGGCGAGTTTGTCGAGCCGCGATACAACAATGTCGTCAATAAAGGTGCTGGAGGGTGTCGGCCATGTGGAACGGCGACCACAACCAGCAAGTTGACGATGAATCCAGCAGTCGCAAAAATGAAAATGATTTCCTGCGGCGTCTGGCCGGTGTCGGCATTTAAAAGAACGCTCGCACCTTGGCTGTGTGTCTGCATGGAGTGCGGTGAATTTGTTAAACCGAGCTACGCCAACGTTGTAACCAAGGGCCAGGGTGGATGTCAGCCCTGTGCAACCCGGTCCAGAACCGTCGATCCCAGCGAAGCCAAACAAGCGATGATAGACCGTGGCGTCTGGCCAATCGCAAGCTTCAGAAATACGAGCGATAAGTGGCTCTCAGTATGCATGGAGTGCGGGGAGTTTGTCACCCCCCGATACAACTCCGTCGTACACAAGGGTAACGGCGGCTGCGCGCCTTGCGGGCGAAGAGAAATCGACCCCGTGCAGGCAAAGTCATTCATGATTTCGAAGGGCATGTGGCCAGTCGAGGAGTTTGTGACTGGCAACGCTCCTTGGCTATGCATATGTATGGACTGTGGAGAATTTATCACGCCGCGTTACGGGGTGACGCGTTATCGCGGGTCCGGATGTAAGTTCTGCGCCAAGAAGGCACTCAATCCAGAAGTGGCGAAAGCCAGGATGATTGAGCGCGGATATTGGCCCATCGCGAGGATAATTGGCTCCCATGACCGCATCCTCTGTGTCTGCATGAAATGCGGGGAATTCAACTCACCGCGCTACGATAGCCTTGTAAGTGGAATTCAGGGAGGCTGTCTTGTCTGCGCAAAGAGTGGTTTCAAGGTAGCCGAGCCAGCATCTATATATCTGCTACGCCACGAGCTCTGGAAAGCCGCAAAAGTCGGCATCTGCAACGTGGGAAGTGGTCGCCTAGCTAAGCACGAACGATTAGGATGGGCTGCGCATAGGACCTATTCGTTCGATACAGGAGAATCCGCCTGGCTCGTGGAACAAGAAGTGCTGAGGACTTGGCGTTCCCGAGGCGACGATTGGGGGCCAGTCCTTCCATTCGACTCCGAAAAATACGACGGATATACCGAGACCGTCTCTCTGTCCCGGCAAAACGGTGATAGTACCTCCATCGAAAGTCTCTGGGAAGACGTGATGAGGGCCACCAAGCAAGTGATGGACGACCGTCTTGTCGCCGCAGAGGCTGCAGAACTTGCTGCCGAATTACCCTTGTAAGGATCAAGGGCGGCGCTGCGCGCCGCCTCGCGGCCCTGCGCCCGCTCGGCGGCCGGGCATGCGGCCTGGGGGCCGGTCCCGACCGCCGGCAGCTCGGGCCGCCAGCGACGGGAAAGCGGGCCGCTATCCTGCTGCATCATGCGGCCATGGCGACACGTAGACGGGCGCTTCCTCTACCTTCCGGCCAGTCAAGACGTCTGGGACCAGTTGCGGGCCCGGCTGGAACTCGCCCAACGACTCAGCGGCACAGTCGTCTGGGTTCCCCACCCCGGCGCGATAGGCATCGGCGTGGATGTCGACCTCCCAATCGGCGGCTTCGTCGACGTCCTTCTGCTGCCCCGCGACACCACCCACTGGCCTCTCGAAGGCACCCAGATGGAGTTCTACATCTGGTGGATAGACGAATATCCACAGATCCGCCTCCTACCCGCCGACCCCCATCGTCGCCGCGAAGACTTCGACGAGTGGATCTCCGGCCAGAACGGTCCGGCCGCTGCCACCTTCCGCACCCACCACAGCGCATAGGGCGGTTTTGCATTCACGAACCCTGTCTCCGACGGGAGCCTCGGCTCCGGGATGATCGCCCGAGCGTGAGCCGGAGTCCGTAGCTGGCTGAGGTGGAAGCCTGATCGCCCCGCCTGCCACGACCCAGGCAAGCCCAGCAGACCGACTCCTACGGCTCAAGCCCGTCTGTGACCGTTGGCGTCCAATGGCCGAGGAACGAGTTCCGGGCTAACGTACACGCAAAGACGGGCTTGCCCCTCCGTCGCCGGCCCACTGCCCCTTCGGGGTGGGTCGAGGCATACGGGAAGATCAGGCAGGAGGAGGTGCGGCTTGTCGCCGAGGAGTCGGATGCCGCGGGCGCTGAAAGTTGATTTGCTGACGCTCTTGGGGTGTTTTCTGGGCCTGGTGCTCGTGGATCTCTTGGATGAGCCTGTGGAGGCAAGCGGTTGGCACGCGGTAAGCGTGACCTTGGCTGTTCTAGCGTGGATGTTCTCGTTCGCGATCATCATCTCCTTCGTATTCGCTGTTGTGGATAGTCTGAAGATGATCACGAAAGGCCGGCGCGAGCGAACTCGCGACTGATCTTGATCCCTGCCCTGCAGAACCTCCGGGGGTTGCAGTTTGAGTTGCAGTTCCGAGTGATCCAGATCCGTTCAAATCAGACCAGCCATGCGCGCCGACCTGCATTGAACTGTCCGGAACCATGATCCGCCGAGCTTTTAATCCGTAGGTTCAGGGTTCGAATCCCTGGCGCCCCACCACTCCATACCCCATCTGACGTGGGGTTTCTCGACCAGGCATGACCTCGGATCGAGAAGTTGATCTCGTTTGGTTGCTCGTTGTTTGCTCGCGGGCACGGATCGGGCACGCGGTAGATCGTTTAGACCGCCCATGTCAGGGCAGACCCGAGAGACGATCAAGAGAAGATCACAACCGAAGACCTCTCGGGGCACCCACGCCCGACGATGGCATGCCAACCGTCAAGGATCGTCTCAACGTACTCTGCTGGACTTACGGCCTCCTGAACCAGCGGACGGATAATCCGCTGGTGAAGCTGCTCAGCCGATGTTCACCCGCGAGGTGTGCTTTCTCACCCTGGTGTTACATGCCGGGGCGGACGTCCACCTTCACAAACGCGTTGTAGCAGTAGCACGGCTCGGCTTCGATCGGCGGGTATTCGGGGAAGGTAGCCTCTCCACGGCCGACAACCTGCCCCTTCCTGTTCTTTACGACAACTCGGACGGGCATGCGCGAGTAGTCGATGGCCTGTCCAGGAAGGTTGACGTTGAAGACGATGTCCTGGGCTCCGGCCGGGGTGCTGAGCCCCTGGGCAGGGGTGGGGAACATAGACGAGCTGGGAACGATCAATGGCCCTTCCCTGCAAATGTCATGTGCGTCGCAGAGTTGATAGGTGAGGCCGGATCTCACGATCGAGTGATGCACGGTGAGCTGGACCCTGTGTCCCGCGCACGGTTTGCAGGCAGGGGTCGTCCCGCATCCCGTCAGCGCCGCCGCTACCACGGCGGCGCAGAGCAGCGTACGGAATGTCGGCGGTTGCGACTCGGGTTTTCGATGCGCTGCTGTGATCATGTTTGCCTCCGTGGATACATCGGCTCGGAGTGGCGCATCGTTCCTCACCTTGAGCGCGTCTGGGTCACGAGAAGACTGCGGGCCCGTGGGCGGCACCCGATGGCGCCTCCCACGGGCCCGCAGCGCTTTCTCGTTCTACGGCATGCGGTACTTGCTCAATTACCTCCGCCCCTGCAGGCACCGGCAGTCACCGGCGTTTTGCGGCGGGATACCGAAGGCCGAGTCTGGAAGCCGTTTGAAGAGGTACCCGGCCTCCTCTGCCTGCTTACGGAACTTGGACAGCTCCTTGTCTGTCAGGACACGAGACGGGGCGGCAGGCTGCTGCCGGACCCTGAGCGGAGACGAGGCCGCAGCTTCCAACCCACCATTGGCCGCGACAACCCGGAAGCTGTAGTTGGTAGGCCCGCCGAACAGATAGCCCATGGTGAAGCCGGGATCAAGCGTTGTGGCTTCCAGAGGAAAAGGCACCCGGACCCAGTCAGCGTTGCTTTGCGTGTGCTGGAAGTACTCGATCCAGTACCCAACCGCGCCAAAGGAGGGATTCCAGGTGAACCGAGCCTCGGCGGGACCCGTCTGCCAGGCATCGATCATTGATACGACCGGCGGCGTACCTCTGCCGGTGTGCGCGGGCAGCGCTCCTCCGGGCACACCCGGTCCGACGGCATTGGCGCTGGCGACAGCAATGTTGTAGCGGTGGTCCGTGGCAAGGCCCGTGTAGGTGTAGCTGGTCCCGGTGACGGTCACGGAGGGCAGCCAGGCTCCGGTGGTCTGGTCCTGTCCGTAGACCTCGTACTTCGTCGCACCGGGGGTCGCCTTCCACGTCACCTCGACACTGGTCTGGCCCGGTATCAACTTCACCCCCTCGGTCTGCGGCGGGGTCTGCGGGTCGGCTACCGCCGAGGCGACTGGTGAAGCGGGACCCCCCTGGTAACCGTGGACCGGAGTGACCTTGTATTCGTAGGTGTGTCCCTTGAACAAGCTGCCGGATAACCAGTTGTCATTAGCGACCGGGTAGGGAAGCTTGTTGAACGACGACTCACCTGCGGTCACATCGCGTGTGTGGATGTAGTAGCCGCCTGCACCGTAGACCCTGTCCCACTTGAGCTGGATGCCTTCCGGTACGGCCTGTGCCGTCATCCATTGCGGCGCGGTTAGGGTGATGCCGGGCACGTCGGAAGGGATGGACCCGAACGGCGAGCCGATCGAGAGATGAGCCGCGAAGGCGTCAGCAAACGCCTTGGCGATTTTGTACTCGCCAAGGCCGTTCGGATGCAGTCCGTCGTAAGCGTCGCTCGCATGGTTGAACGTTTCGCACGACAGGTTCTCCCTGATGGCGTAGTAGTTGCAGAAAGCCATGGCTAAAAAATGGGGGAATTCGGGCAAATTTGGCAGTGATTGCCGCGAACAGTAGACATCGGGAAAGTGTCCGATTCAATATCTATTGGTCTCGCGAAATTCTGCCGCGAATTGGAGCTTTGGTAAGGTTTGTTTCAGGAGCTGGGATAGATGTCCAGCTGCACGGATGCGTTGTCGCAGGAGCAGGGGTCAGCAGCTTCGACGGGCGGATATTCAGGGAAAGTCGCTTGCCCGCGACCAATGATCCGCCCCTTTTTGTCTTTGATGACTGCGCGGACGGCCATCCGCGAGTAGTCCGTAGCCTTCCCCGGGAGATCGACGAAGCCGAGAGGAATCTGGATTTCGGTACTTAGGTCGGTTCCCTCGGCAGGCGCGGGGAAGCGGGAGGAGCCGGCAAGGGGCAAGTGCCCTTTCCGGCAGAAGTCACGTGCGTCACAGAGTTCGTATGTGTGTTCAGGGCTTACGATCGACCGATACGCGGTGAGCTCCACACCGCTTCCAGGGCACGGACCGCAGCTGGGAGTGCCCCGAGTGCACCCAGACAGCAGTGACAAGCTCACGGCCATGTGCAACAGCACACGGAAGCTCGGCGGTCGCGACGCGCCCTTTTCCTGCGCTGCCTTCATCACGCTTCCTCCAGCAGGCACATCACGTCTTCCAGGTAAATCCGGATGGAGAAGTGGTCGTGCGCGATCAGTGGCTGGGTAGCGGGTCCATCGAGCTCGTTGCGCCAGCTGATTGCGGCCGTTACGCATGCTCAACGGCTCGTATCGAATGCCCTCGATGTCCGCCTACCCATAGCCTTCCAGGTCAACTTGTTCAGTTTGGCCCGAGCTCCCCCAGAGGCTGACTGGCCGAGCGTGACGAGTTAGCGGCAGCTGACGATGCCGGGATTGCTGTTATGGCTCTTATGCCATGAGGATCGACGTGGCGACCGAGGTCGCCTGTGCTCTCACTACGGATTGCCTCTCAAGCCATGTCGAGTGCACACCGTAAACATGGAGCAACCCAGCGCTAATTGTCTTGTTTTGTCACAGTTCGATGATCGCTTGGGGTGTTAAAAAATATCAAGTGTTGACCTCTGTCTTGCGACGTGATACCTTTCAGATTTTTCTCTTATTTCACTCCATCGCGCTGTTGGCCCGACCCATACGGGTCTATTAAGACTTCGGGCCCGCTGGCGATTCCAGCGGGCCCGGGAGGCAATTCTGGGCGGAAGGCCGATCAGGGGCTCGGGACGACGGCCAAACGCAAGAGGGAGCCCGTACGGGCCACTGGTCGTGACGACGGAGCCTGCCCGGGGGTGTCGCCGCGATAGTCACTTCCCCCATCAGGAGACGGCGTCGGCGGAGTTGGAGCGGCCAATAGCGCGGCGGTGGATTCGGCCGCCGCTCGCGCGACCTCGGGGTAGACACTGGTGTAGGTGTCGCGAGTAAACGTGGAGGAGACGTGGCCGAGGGTTTCCTGGACCACCTTCAACTCCACCCCGGCCGCGAGCATCAGGGAGGCGGCGCCGTGGCGCAAGTCGTGGAGCCGGATCGGCGGCAGTCCGGCCTCGTAGCACATCCAGTAGAACTGGTCGGTGACATGCTGCGGGTGTAGCGGCCGCCCGAGTGCGTCGGTGAAAACGAACCCGCTGTCCGTCCACGCCTCGCCGGCCTTCAGCCTTTCCCTGGCCTGGCGACGGTGATGGTCCTTCAGGATCTGCACGGTCTCAGCGTCCAGGGCGATGACGCGGTCGCTGGCGTCGGTCTTCGGCTTTCCCTGTACGGGGGTCCAGCCGAGCTGGGTGATCTGCCAGTTCACGCCGATCGTCCCGGCTGTGAAGCTCACCTCCGGCCAGCGCAGCCCGACCGCCTCGCCCCGGCGGAGCCCCCGCAACGCGATCAACCGATACAGGGCATACAGGCGGTGGCGGCGCGCATACGCGAGGAACGCTGAGGTTTGTTCCGGGGTCCACACCATGACCGGTGAGGGCCGGGCGGTGGTCAGGTAGACGTTGACCACGTCCACGCTGCGTCCGGCCCGCCGCTGGTTCTCAGCGGCGTGGTTGGCGGCGTGGTCGGCGCTCCAGCGGGTGAGGCGTTCCTCCGTCCACACGAGTCCTTTGGGCCGGGTGACCGTGGGGAGTTCGACCACGGCGGCGGGGTTGAAGTCGATCAGCCGGTCCTGCTTGATCGCCACGTTGAGCGCGTGGCGGAGGGTGGCGCGGATGCGGTGCATCGTGGCCGGGCCGACCGGCTTGCGGTACTTGACCTTCGCCCGCTCCTGCGGGTCACTGCTGGCGCGGGCGGTGGCGATGACGTCGTTGAACTCCTCGATCGCGTCGAACATGCCGCTGATGTCGGAGAAAGCAGGTGGGCCTACCAGGCTCCGCTCGCAGCGGACGGCCAGCCGCGCGCCGCCACCAGATCAGTCAGCGGTGGGGCGCCAGTGGCGAGCGGCTCGGAGAGCCCCTACGCCACCGGCCAATCCGATGACGACTGCGAGTACTGTCGCCGCCACCGCGCTCGCCCCGAGAATCTCCCAGGAGAAAGTTCCGGATCTTGACATAGCGACGAAGAACTTACCTTGCCAGGCTGCCACGACCACGCCGATGACGACGGCGAGCATCGTGGGGAGGGTGAGGTTCACCATCGCGATGCCGAGAGGCAGTCGTTTGCGTTCGCTCAGTACCGTCAACGGTGCGACCGCGACCGTGAAGACGAGGAACTCGGCAGCTGAGCTGAGCGCCACCGCAACCAGCAGGATCGCCAGCGTCAGCACGGTGAGCAGCCTCACCCATGCGGCCATTGTGGCGAGCCGGTCCGCCCCGAGGAGGAAACCATCGAAGGGCCGGTCCACCCTGGCCATGCCGAACGCCCTATTGGCGGCGGCTTTCACTTTCCAATCGAGACCATCGGAGCCCAGCGGGGAGACGACAACGAGCTGATCGACAGGTCTCTCGCTGCGGAGAACGTCCCCCTCCCTCAGCGAGACCTCACCGGTCATATAGCCGACGGTGCCAGCCAGGATCTGAGCACGGACATCGCCTTCACTCAAGTTACTTGTCAATACAGGGCATGTGAGCCCAATCTGGCGGAAAACCGGGCACGAGGCATGTAGCTCTGGGGGCCTCTCGGGATCACCCGACGTCCTGACCGCCATAAGACTGCTCGTTTTGGGGAGCAGACCACGGAACACGCTTATCTGAGCGGAGGTCATGGAGGGCGCGGCGACCATCATCACTGAGTCGTGTAGCTGCTGCTCCAGGCGCTTGGCGTTCTGCCCGGTATCACCCAGCCGGCTGGTCCACACCTGCGCCTGGGTGATGACGCCGAGACCGATGACGACCACGGCCACCAGCCGCACCACGACGCCGGGCCGGGCCTGGGCCCACCGGCCCGCGACCAGCGCGGCGCCTTGGCCGGTCCGGAGACCGAATTCTGCTAATCGTGCGCCCGACCATCGGACGACCACACCTGCAGCTGAAGGCAGCATGCCCCACAGCAGTGCGGTGCCTCCGATGTAGCCGAGGAAGCTCATGACCTTCGGCAAGTAGGGAGTGATGACTACCAGCGTCAGCCCGGCCAGCCCGGCCATCAGCCGCCACACCGGAACCCGCGCGGCGAAGGTGCGCGGCCGGGTGGTGCGGCCGTCCAGCGAGATCCGGTGCAGCATGACAACCGCGAGAAACACGACCGCGCAGGCGATCAATGCCGCCAGGGGCACCGACCAAGCCCATACACGCAGATCGGCCGGGTCGAGGACGAACCCTGAGATCGGCAGCCTGGTGGTAACCGTCATCATGACGAGGTAAGGGAGCACGCCCAGGGCTGTGCCGAGGATGGTGGGCGGCAGCGCCTCGCCGACATTGACCAGAGCTCGGTGCCATCTGTTTCCACCCAGTGCGGCAAGGAGGTGGGTACGCCTGTCCCGCGCGACCGATCCGGTGCGCACAGCGATCACCAGCAATACCAGGGCTGTGCCTCCTAGTGTCAGCGCGAGCGCGCCAAGGAACTGCCCCGCGGGAACGCGGTTCAGCGAATCGCCCACCGGCTGGGCATGCGGAGAGCCGAATCGGGCGATCTTGAACCAGCCCCTATGGGCGTCGAGCTTGGGCCGTACATAAGCGAGCCGCTCTCCCGGAGAGGCGAGGCCTTCCTTACCGATGACTCCGGCGAGCGTGCCATATCGCGTGGTGATGTGCTCATCCACTCCTTCACGGATCAGCTCTGGGGAGAGGAACGCCTCGCCCGGCTCAGGCCATCTGGGGAGTCCCGGCGGTGGAGAGGCGGATGAGGAGAGCGGTTCGATGGAGATGACGCTGTGGGGCACTGTGCCTACTGCGTCCCCGCTCCACTTGTAGAGGGCGATCGCCGGTGTGTTGTTGTTCCTGGCGAGCTCTGCGCCGCGGGCCGACTCACGCCGGTCCCATCCGTCGTAGACGGCCAGCACCATGAGGCAGGACATGAGAGTTGCCGTCATGACCGCCGCAGCGGAGATCAGAGCGATCTGCCGCAACCGGCCGCCGGACGAACGCCACGCGGACGCCATGCCGATCCGCAGCAGTTGGCTCCACAGCGTCCGCCCCCTCATCCGCTAGCCCCAGCGAGTCGGCCCGCGATGAGATCGAGCCACCGATCGGCTCGACGGGCGACGGCCTGATCGTGGGTCACGACAAGCAGCGCGCGCCCATCCCGCTTCGGAAGATCGAAGAGGATGTCGGCCACGGCATCGCGGTTCTCCTGATCAAGAGCTCCCGTGGGCTCATCCGCCAGGATCAGCGGCGGATCCGTGATCAGCGCTCGGGCTACCGCCACCCGCTGTCTTTCCCCACCGGACAGGTACGCGGTCGGAGTCCCGCCCTCGGGCACACCAAGATGCGCGAGCAGTGCTTCCGCCCTGTCGTACGCGGTGGTGTGCGCAACACCTGCCAGTAGCGCGGCGAGCGCCACGTTCTCCCTCGCGGAAAGCTCGGGCAGAAGCTCGCCGAACTGGAAGACCATGCCCATATATCTCCGGCGATGAGCCGCGAGCTGGCGCTTGGACATTCGCGTCACGTCGTCGCCGGCCACGAGAACGCGGCCATGGCTCGGACTGGTGAGGCCCAGCACGCATGTGAGAAGGCTGGTCTTGCCCGTCCCACTCGGGCCGCACAGCACGACGGACTCGCCTGGATAGACATCAAGATCGAGCTCATCGAAGATCCGTGTGCCTCCAGCCGAATAACAGAGCTTTTCGATATGGAGGACAGGTGAGGGAAAGTCTGTGGTCATCAATCACCTTAAGGCGGTGTCGGGCGGGCAGCAGCTGCCCGCCCGACTCCAAGCATGGCTAGGGCTACTTACGATTGCCAGGCACTGCAGTCATCCGGCCATGCAGGGATGTTCTCGCATGCCCGGAGCTTGGTGACGGTCGAACTGTCAATCCCCTGAAAACGTGGAGACGGTCCTATGCCACACCGGCCCTCAGCAGGCCCGTTGACGGTTGCCTCTTCTCGGTCATCTGACGCTCGAATGCGATGGGCGACAGTCCGTCGTTGGCGCTGTGCCTCCTCCTTGCGTTGTAGAAATCGGTGATCCAGGTTGCGATCTTCACGCGGGCCTCGGCCCGCGTCCGGAAACGCTGCCGGTGCACGTACTCGACCTTGAGCGTGCTGTTGAACGCCTCGGCCGCAGCGTTGTCGAGAGCGCATCCCACCCGGCCCATCGACTGCACGACGCCGTGCTTGCAGCATTCGGCCTGGTAACGGGCAGCGGTGTACTCCGACCCACGGTCCGAGTGAAAAATCACCCCGTCCACATTCCCGCCCCTGGTGGCCACCGCCATCTGCAGTGAAGCGACGGTCAGCGCCGCGTCGTGGTGCTCGGACATGGCGTAGCCGAGCAGCCGGCGAGAGAACAGGTCCTCAACCGTGGCCAGGTACAGCGGCCCTTCATCGGTATCGATCATCGTGCCGTCGCCGACCCACAACACGTCCGGCGCGACCGCCGTGAACGTGCGGCCGACCAGGTCCGGCGCCGCTCGCCGTTTGCCCTGCCGGGTCAGCGACCGGCGCTTCTTGGGCGGCCGGCCGGCCAGCCCGAGCACGACCATCCGGGCTGCGACCGTGTTCTCCGACACCTTCCAGCCCTCGGCATGCAGGTCCTGCGTGATCCGGGGCGAGCCATAGGTGCCGCCCGATGCCGCAAACAGGCGCTTGATCTCCTCATCCAGACGCGCCCGCCGCTGCTCACGCGCCGTCGGGGCGGTCTGGCCGATGCGGTTCTTCCACTTGTAGAACCACGACTGCGACACCCCCAGCGCCCGGCAGGAGGTGGCATGGTCGATGCTGTGGTCGGTCTTCTGAGAGCAGATGAAGGCCGCCACGCTCACCGGCCCATCGCCTCTTTCACCCACAAGACCACCGAGCGCTTGAGAACATCACGCTCGTCCTCCAGCTCAGCGCGTTCCTTCTCCCACGCCGCCTTCTCGCGAGCGCGCTCCTTGACCAGCTCGGCCTTCTCCCGCCGCAGCCGCGCCAGCTCCTCGCTTTCGGACTCCTTCAGCGTCCCGCCTCCACCGCCGACGGCCTGCCCGCTGGCATGCCGGTCCATCTGCACCCAGTTGTGCAGCGTGTACTCGTTGATACCAAGGTCCCGCGCGACGTGCGATACGGGTTTGCCGGTCTCCTTGACGATGCGCTGCGGCTCCCCCGGTCCCACGCGGACGACGCGTAGGAACCCGGTGGGCGCCGCCCGAAAAGAGAGGGTGCACCATCGGTGTGTACCACTAGTACACTCTGGGGCATGCGGATCATCGTCAAAACCGTGGGCACCGTCCTGGTCTCGATCGTCCTCACGTACCCGCTGTGGGCACCTCAGTGGGGGCGGGGAATCCTGGGCGAGATCGCCGCGCTGGGCATGCCCGGCGGGCTCATCGCCGTCGCCGTCTTCTTCGGCCTCGTCGCGCTGTACTGCCGCGCCCTCCAGCGCACGATGACGGCCGTACGGCCGGATGCCAGGACGGCGGCTCCCGCGTCGGTCTGGTGGATGTTCGCGATCCCCTACAACTTCACCGAGGACTTCTTCATCGTGCGGACCGTCTCCACCTCACTGGCCGCAGACGCGTACGTGCCGAGCGGCTTCGTCCGGCGATGGGCGGCACTCGGCTACGGTTGGTGCGCGTTCCAGATCCTGTCGCTCTTCCCGGGGGCGGCCGGATACGTCGGCGGGGCGATCGCCCTCCTGATGTGGGCGGCACACTGGATCATGACGGCCCGCGTCAATCGCACGCTCGCCCTCCGGCGGCAGGCCGCCTCGCCCGCACACAGCCTCTAGGGACACCGATGCCACTGCCCCGCTTCGACCGGCTGCCGGCCGACGCACGAGCCGCCATCCTCGCGGTCGCCCGCGCCCACTTCGCCCGCGACGGCAAGGACACGGCGTCGTTCAACCAGATCATCGCCGAGGCCGGCATCTCCAAGAGCTCCGCCTACCACTACTTCGACGGCAAGGACGACCTCTTCGGCGCCGTGGTCGCCGACGCGGCGGCCCGCACGCTCACCGCGCTCGGCCCCTGGACCGAAGTGGCGACCGCGGACGAACTGTGGGAACAGGTGGTGGCCGGTACGACACGACTGGTCGCGCATCTACGCGAGCATCCGGATGACAGGGCGGTGCTCGCCGGTCTGCCCTGGTCCGACAGCGGTTCGTGGGTCCAGAGCCTCGTCGCGAACGGCCTCAAGATCGGCCTCATCGCCCCGCACCCCAGCGCCGAACTGGTCACCGTGGCGACCACGGGCATCTTCGACGCCCTCGACACATGGGCGCTCGACCGTCCCCACGAGCTCGACAGCTCCGTCGCCGACACGCTCGTCCTGTTCCTCGCGCGGCTCTGGCAGGCCACGCCACGCGGCGAGACCGCCCCGGCCTGACCGCATCGTGCGGTCGCGCTCGGCGGGGTGCGGCAAGCCGAGGACCTGCTCGTGCGGAGCCTTGACGCGTACCGCGAGCTGGGCGATCCGCGCGGCGAGGCCGTCAGACGCCTGGGCGATCGGCTGCCCGAGACCGCGGGGACGCTGGTCATGTCCAGGGTGGCTCTGGCCGAGGGGCGGCCCGATGCCGCTCGCCGCGGCGCGGAGGAGGCACTCGGGATCTACCGCGAGTACGCCGACGACAAGGGGGCCGCGCAGGCGCAGCTGGCCCTCGGCGGTGCACTGTTGGACCTTGACACGGCACCGGTGAGGACGCCAAGTGCGTGTGCAGCGAAGTGGGCGGTTACCTCAACGCGGGCAACTCGCTCGAGATGTACGCGGTGTTCGCCGCCCCGCCTGCTTCCAATCCCTGGCGCCCCACTACCAATGGGCTGGGCGTTCTCCTCAATGGGAGGTCTTCCGATCATGGCCTGGGACACGGATGGGTCACACCTGGGTCATCCAGCCGCATCGCCCCCGGCGAACCCGTCGGGCGGTCCCGCGCGCCGCCGACAGCACCAGCCGTGCCGTCGCCCTGGCCGCCCGGTGATGCAGCTCCGGTAGCACCGAGGTGTAGGTGTCGGCGGTCAGCACGATGCTGGCGTGGCCGACCTGGTCCTGTACGACCGGTAGATCCACATGTGCGGCCAGCGCCATCGTGACCGCGCCGTACCGCAGGTCGTGCAACCGCACCGGCGGTAGCCCGCTCCTCAGCACCAGCCCATGGAACCGGTAGGTCAGGTAGTCCGGCGCCACCGAGCTGCCGCCCCGGCGAGTCTGCGCCGTGTCGTCCCAGGCCTCCCCGCGACGTGTCTTCTCCGCCCGCCGGTCGCGTTCATGACGGCGTAGTAGCCGCACCGTCTGCGGATCCAGCGCGACCGTGCGCCTGCCGGCCGCACTCTTGGGCGGGAACGGGACCAACTTCCCGCCGACGTGCACCAACTGCTGGACCACGGCGAGTTCGGATGTCTCCAGGCTGAGATCCACCCAACGCAGGCTGGCCAGTTCGCCCCGGCGAAGCCCGCGAAGCGCGGCCAGCCACCACAGCGGGAACAGCGGATCCTCGCGGACGCCGTCCAGGAAGGCCACAAGCTGCGGAATCGTCCACACCGCCACCCTGGGCCTCTCCCCGGTGGCCTTCCACACCGCCACCCACCGGTCGGTCCACACCTGCGCCCTCTGACGCGGCGCGGCAGGCAACCGTAGAGTTCGGGCGGGATTGCTGTCGATCAGCCCTTCCCGGACGGCTCGTTCAGCGCGGCCCTCAGCGTGGCGCGGATCCGCTCCAGCGACGCCGCCGCCAGCGGTCTGCCGTACCGATTCCGGCGTCCGGCCAACGCCGTGAACATTCGCCGTACATCGCGGGCGGACAGTTCCGACAGCACGATCCGTCCCAGCGCCGGGACCAGGTGCAGCCGGACATGATCCGCATACCCCTGACGCGTCCTCGGCCGGATCCCCTGATCGGTCGCCAACCAGTACCGCAGCCACTGGGCCACCGTGCACCCCGCCCCGATCGGGCCGCCCTGCTCGGCTGCGATCAACTGGCACCCGGCTTGCTCGGCTTCCCCCGCGCTGGCATAGCCTCCTCGCCGAACACGCTCCCGGCGTCCCGACAGACCCCGAATCTGCACCGCGAAATACCACGAGCCATGCCCGTCCTCGAGCAGCCTCGGGCACCGCCCGCTCCGTTCAGTGCACCCGCACCGCTTGTAGACCACTGGATGGCTCTCACGCATCGCCATCACCTTCCTCTCCCAGGAGGAACGGTGAACCACCTGATGGTGAGCTAGACCGCTGATGGCGCCCGTGCATAGGTTCTGCCATCTGTGAGGAGCCGTCCAGTTTTACGGTCCGTCGATTGCCTGTTCGAAGCGGCGCAGTACCGAACCGTCTCGCTGCCCGGCGCGATGACGGCTGCCTTCAACCGCTCGAGCGCGGGGCGCGTGTGCGGCAGGGGCGGCCCAGTAGTCGGCCAGCGGGGCGTAGCCGTTCATCGACGAGCCGAAGCCATGTGAGAAGACGATGATGGGCAGGTTGTCGCCGGTCGCGGGCGCGGATACACGGACCTGCAGATCCTGCCCGCGGTCCGGGGCGGACAGCACGACCGGTTGCGCAGATATCACCGTCGCGGGCGAGTCGGCGGACTTCGGCGTGCCGGCAAGGCTCGAGGGGGACATGGATGCACCTTCGTTCGGTTCCGTGGGCGGCTAGGTGATGGAACGGCATGGTGACAGGGCGCGGCCTGGTGGTCGGGCAGTTGATCTGGCACCATGAACAAGCGGGACTCTGTCCCGTTTGACGATACGGGACACTGTCCCGTTTATCAATGTCGAGGGTGGAGGTGAACGTCGCGGTGAATGACGGCGAACCGGGCGCCGAGCGCGCGGGCAGGCCCAGGCGAGCCGACGCCCGGCGCAACGAGGAGACCCTGCTCGACGCGGCCGCCGCGGTCTTCGTCACATCGGGCGTGGAAGCACCGATACGCGACATCGCGGCCAAGGCCGGCGTGGGAACCGCCACGATCTATCGTCACTTTCCGACGCGAGCGGATCTCATCATCGCCGTGTACCGGCACCAGGTCGAAGCCTGTGTCGAGGCCGGTCCGGCCCTGCTGGCGACCAGCGCGACCCCACACGCAGCACTGGAGCGATGGGCCGGCCTCTTCGTGGACTTCCTGGTCACCAAGCACGGGCTCGCCGCCGTGCTGAGGTCGGACAACGGCCAGTTCGACGCCCTGCACACCTACTTCGTGGACCGCCTCGTGCCCGTGTGCGCCCAACTGATCCAGGCCGCAGCCGCCGCCGGCGAGATCCACACCGACCTGGAGGCCTACGAGCTCATGCGCGGCATCGGAAATCTCTGCATCGGCGCGGACAGCGACCCCGGCTACGACGCGCGCCGACTGGTCGCGCTCCTGCTCGCAGGACTGCGCCAACTGTAGCGGCCAGGGCGGCCGCTCGATTGGGCCACCGGCAGGATCCAGTGCCCACATTCGCCGTCCCATCTCCTTCTTCCTTGTCGAACAGACACTCGCCCGCTAGATCGCTCGCTTATGAGAACCGCGTCCTTGGCTCGAGGCGGCTCACCTGAGATTCAAGCTTGGATCGAGGCCGGTCAGGCTGGCGGTGGCGGTCCACAGGCGCGCCGCGAGTACGGTGTCGGCCAGGTGACCTTGGATGGGCTCGAGCGTGGGTAGGCCGCGGATCCCGAATACCCGAGGTCCCAAAAGCTGGCCGCCGCGCACGGACGGGTCGACGACGGCCCGGACGGCGGGCCAGGCAGCGGCCTCCTTGCTTTGCAAGAGGAGGCCGGCCGGCAGGCCGCACAGTCGTTCGCCCGTGGTTCGGAGGCGGACCGGCGGGCGTGAGGGCGTGAGGGAGTCGAGTGCGCCGCCGGGGTGGGTGATCACGCTCAGCGTCGTGCTGCCGGCGGCGTGCAGGCGGCGGTCGAGTTCGAAGCCGAAGAGCATCTGCGCGAGATTGGATCGTGCGTAGGTACGTTTCGGCCGGTAGTCCCGAGTTTCGCAGTTGGTGGGCAGACGAGACTCGTCAATTCGGGGGCTGGCCTGCGGAGACATGCGTGAAGTAGCGGCAAAGGCGTGTGTCCACGCCCCTGCTCAGCGATTCCCCTGTTCAGGGCCTATTCGGCGGGTTGGAGACCGCTCATCTTCGGCGGCGGAGACGCTCCGCAGTCTTTGAAGAGCTGGGCTTGGGCCGGGTGAGTTTGGTGGTCTGGGTCAGCCGCCCGGCAGGGCCGGACAGGGTGACCTGATGGACGCGGCCGAGTTCGCGGTTGATAGTGCGCCAGGTCTGCCCGGTGCGGCGTTCGGCAACGCGGATGAGCAGCAGCACCAGCCAGCACAGCAGGACGTGCGCGACGATCCGTTCGTCCAGGCGGTGATAGACCGGCCGCAGATCCAGGGTGGTCTTCATGGTCCGGAATGCGGCCTCGGCTTCGAGGAGGTTCTTGTAGCCGAGCGCGATGTCCTCGGGGGTCAGATCGGGGTCGGACGTGGCGATGAGGTACTTACCGTCCAGGTTCGCCTCGGCCTTCACCTTGCGCATGTCGATCGACAGGCGGCCGGTGGTGGGGTGCTGCTTGAGCCAGCGGCCGAGGGAAGCGTGATCGCGTAGCGCGCATTCGGCCTTGCGGTGCGGGGCATCCGACGGCTTGGCTGCCATCCGCCCCTTGCCCTGCTGCGCGGCCTTCGCCTGGGCCTTCCTCACATCAGCGGCGCGGGAAGCGGCGATCCGTTCCAGCTCTTGTCTGATCGCGTCCAGCTGGGTGTCGCGGCGCATCTTGTCCCGCTCGGCCTCGATGGGGTTGTGGCAGATGATCCACCTGCGCCCGGGATCGGAGGCGAGCTTGACCTCCTTGACCCGCAGGTTGTCGCGGACATCCTGGTAGCGGCCCTGCCGCGAGAGCGCCTCGGCTGCCTGCTCGGTCCCCTCGCGCATCTTGACGCCGCAGATGTAATGGCCGCCGGCCCGCTGCAGGTAGGCCATGTTCTCCTTCGAGGAAAACCCCGAGTCGGTGACCGTGACGGCCCGGCCCAGCCGCCAGTCCCGCAGATCGTCTTTCACCTGCTCGATCACGGTCATGTCCGAGGTGTTGCCGGGCCACACCCAGCAGCGGACCGGGATGCCCTCGCGGGTCACCGCCAAGCCGATCACGATCCGCGGCAGGTCCCGGCGGTGGTCCTTGGAGTGTCCGAACCGTCGAAGCCCCTGCTCTCCGCCCTCATCCGGGGCCGGCTCTCCGTCGCGTTCGAAGTACGTCGAGGTCGTATCGAAGAAGATCAGGTCGACTTCCAGGTTCAGCAGGTTGGCCACGGAGAAGAACACCTCACGGGTGACCTCGCCGCGGGCGTCGGCGCCTGCCAGCAGGTCCATCGCCCGCATCGCCTGGTCCTTATCCATGCCGGCCAGGCCTGGGACGGCAACGGTATGGGTGGCCCGGTCAGCCGCGGCGAGCTTGGAGGAGGGGGCCACGGCCCGGTTGGCGATCAGTGCGAAGATGATCCGCTCGATGTCGGTGCGAAACCGTCGCGGCCCGAGCACCGTGGCCAGGGCTTTGTCGATGTTCAGCATCCGCCACAGCTCGTCCAGCAGCCAGATCGCCCCGAACGGGCGGGCGGACTCAGCCGACAGCGGGCCCGCCGCATCGGCTGCCAACGGCACCGTGACGTCGTCTTCATCGCCGAGGTACCGGTTGATGGAGGCGACCAGCCGTCGAAGCGCGTCCACGTCGAGCTTGTCTTCGCGGCCCAGGTTGACCAGCACCTCGGCCTGGGTCGTCCCGTTCACCCGCCGGTTGTTCGCCAGTTGCAGGTACCGGACCACGCTTCCGTCGCCGTTGCGCCGCTGCATCTTCCGCAGATATATGCCCGCATCATCTATCACAGCTAGCAGACAGCGCAGCAGAATCACGAACAGTCGTGTGCCCACGATTTGCACGCCTCAGGGCGCACCTCAGCCCGCTGACCAGTACCTACATCCCGCGATCAAGCCTCATGTGCCCACGAACTGCGAAACTCGGGATCCAGGCTGAGATTCGGTTCGAACGCAACCTCATGACATGGACGTGGACGGATTCTATTCGTCGGCACGAGTAAGGCTTGGCCACCAGCTACGCTGAAAAAACAACCCAGGTGACGCGACCGAAGGAGTCGAGCGACGGTGAGCGTGGACCTCGAACACGAGCCCATTCACGATCTCGCCCGCCGGGTCATCCGGTTGGCCGAGGAAACCCAGCACGCCGCTCAAGTGCTCGAGCGCCGTTTGGAAGCGCTGGAACGCCGCACCGGAGCCGCCGGCAGAGCCGAACGCATCCTGAGCGTTGCCGCCGATATGCGAACCCGCCTTGGCCAGGACAAGCTGTCCACCGATGACCTGTACGACCCGGACACCGGCCTTCCCGCATGATCATCGATTCCAGCGCCATCATCGCCGTCATCAACGGCGAGCCCGAGGCCACCCGCTTTGCCCACGCCATCGCCGCAGCCGTGTGTCGTATCTCGGCTGTCAACTACGTCGAGGCGGCCATCGTGGCGGACAACCGCGGCGAGACCATGCGTAACGCCTTCGACACGCTCGTCAACGAGATGGGGCTCATCATCGAGCCCGTAACACCTAATCAGGCAAGAATCGCGCGCCGCGCTTACCAGACTTACGGCAAAGGCAACCACTCCAAGGCCAAACTCAACATGGGCGACTGCTTCGCCTACGCTCTCGCCAAGGACCTGGACCAGCCCCTGCTCTTCAAAGGCGAGGATTTTCCACACACGGACATCACCCCTGCCAAGCCATGACGGTCAACGCATCCCCTGCCCGAGGATGATCGCAGGCAGTCCTCGGCAGGAGTATCGTCTGCGGCCATGACTCGCCGCCCCCCGAAAGAACACCTGGACGAGCTGATCGAGCAGGTGATTGTGGACGCCTACACCGACGAAGAGCAGCTCTCCAGCTTCCAGATGATGATCGGCGACAACCTGGCAGTGCCGTTCGAGACGAACATGCTCGGCCTGCAGGTCACCGTCACCGCGATCGACTTCCGCGTAGGGAGCGGCATCGTGGCGATCTGCCGCCACGGCCGGCAACGGCAGGCGATCGGCATCCTCGACCTGCCGTTGCCTGACCCACCCCCGGCCGGCGCCGAATGGATCGACGCGTACCGCCGCTGGGCCGGGTGAAAGCGTGAGCGAGTACCAGTACTACGAGTTCCTGACCATCGACCGGCCGCTCACCGACCGGCAGCAGGCCGAGGTCCGCGCCCTGTCCACCCGAGCCCACATCACCGCCACCAGCTTCACCAACGAATACCACTGGGGTAACTTCCGCGGCGACCCGCACCGCATGATGGAGCGCTACTACGACGCCCACCTGTATCTGACCAATTGGGGCACCCACCAGGTCATGCTCCGCCTCCCCCGAACCGTGCTGGATCCCGCGCTGGCCGAACGCTACTGCGCAGGCGACCAGGTCAGCGCCTGGACCAGCGGCGAACACCTCATCCTCAACTTCACCAGCGAGGCGGAAGAGGAGTACTGGGAAGACGGCGTCGAACGCTCCCTGTCAGCGATCGTCGGGGTCCGTGCCGAACTGGCCGCCGGTGATCTGCGGCCGCTCTATCTTGCCTGGTTGTCGGCCTACGGGACATGGGAGCGCGACGAGGACGCCTTCGACTACGCCGAAGAGGACGAGCCGGAGCCTCCTGTCCCACCGGGGCTGGGCTCGCTCAGTGCCGCCCAGCGTGCCCTGGCTGACTTCCTGCGCTTGGACGACGACCTCCTCGCGACCGCCGCCGAGGCCAGCCCACCGGCGCAAGCCGTGCAACATGATCGGGCTGCTCTGGCCGCCTGGATCGGTAGCCTGCCCGCCAAACGCAAGACCGCGCTGCTGTTGCGGGTGGCCGAGGACGACACCACGCGGGTCCGATGGGAACTGCTCCGCGAGTTCGGCGGCAACACCGCCTCCCAGGTGGAGGCCGGGCGGACGGTCGCTGAGCTGCTGGACGCCGCCGGCGCTCGCCGCCACGCCCGTGAGCAGCAGGAGACAGCCCGGCGCGCGGAAGAACTGGCACGCCAGGAACAGGAGCGGCGCCAGGCCCGGGAACTTCATTTGAACCGGCTCGCCCACGATCTCGAAGCCGCGTGGGCACGGGTGGAGATGTTCATCGACACCAAGAAGCCACGCGAGTACGACCAGGCCGTCGATCTCCTCCGCGACCTGCAGGCCCTGGCCATCCGCGACGACCATGTCGGCACCTTCGCTCAACGCTTTACCCACCTTCGGGAACGGCACCGGAGCAAGCCCAGTCTGATCAAGCGATTCACCGAAGCCGGCCTCGTCGCGGAGTGACCAGAAATCCCGGCCTTGAACATCGGCGATGTGCGTTCGCCGCGGAACGTATAGCCATAGTCGGTGGGGTAAAGCCCACCCGGCATCGCTGGTTGCTCATCGACTGACAGCGGGGTCGGTTGCACCTCCCATACAGGGCGGGGCAAGTGAGCCTCGTACGGGAGGTGTGCGCTGCCCAACCACGAGAGCGTGAAGGAGTTCCCCAGTTATCAGGTCAAGCCCTCATTTGCTCGTTTGGATGCCCCGGTCGGTTGCTCGATGATCGCTCGCGTGTATGGGATACGACATGACATGGACCGTCACCAGCCGATACGAAAACGGCGACAACGCCGGACAGGGTGACACGAATCGGCATGCCCGGATAGCAAATGGCAAGTAACAAGTGATCTTTTAATCCGTAGGTTCGGGGTTCGAATCCCTGGCGCCCCACCACTCCGCACCCCGTCTGACGTGGGATTTCTCGATCAGGCGCGGCTTCGGATCGAGAAGTTGATCTCGTTTGGTTGCTCGTTGTCTCCTCGCGGGCACGGATCGGGCACGCGGTAGATCGTTCAGACCGCCCATGTCAGGGCAGACCCGAGAGACGATCAAGAGAAGATCACAACCGAAGACCCCTCGGGGCAACCACGCCCGACGATGGCATGCCAACCGTCAAGGATCGTCTCCACGTACTCTGCTGGACTTACGGCCTCCTGAACCAGCGGACGGATAATCCGCTGGTGAAACTGCTCAACCGACGTTCACCCGCGAGGTGTGCTTCCTCACGCCTGGCGTTACATGCCGGGGCGGACGTCCACCTTCACAAACGCGTTGTAGCAGTAGCACGGCTCGGCTTCGATCGGCGGGTATTCGGGGAAGGTAGCCTCTCCACGGCCGACAACCTGCCCCTTCCTGTTCTTTACGACGACTCGAACGGGCATGCGCGAGTAGTCGGTGGCCTGTCCAGGAAGGTTGACGTTGAAGACGATGTCCTGGACTCCGGCCAGGGTGCTGAGCCCCTGGGCAGGGGTGGGGAACATAGACGAGCTGGGAACGTTCAACAGCCCTTCCCGGCAAATGTCATGTGCGTCGCACAGCTGATAGGTGAGGCCGGATCTCACGATCGAATGATGCACGGTGAGCTGAACCCTGTGTCCCGCGCACGGCTTGCAGGCAGGGGCCGCCCCACATCCCGTCAGCGCCGCTACTACCACGGCGGCGCAAACCAGCGTACGGAATGCCGGCGATTGCGACTCGGGTTTCCCGTGCGCTGCTGTGATCATGTTTGCCTCCGTGGATACATCGGCTCGGGGTGGCATGTGGGCCGCTGTGGCTTAGGACCTCTCCACGTTTTCAGGGGATTGACACTCCTCGCTAGGAGGGGAAGCTCACTGCCTTGTGCTGCCGTCTTCGCCGGCCAGCACAATGTCCTTTTGCCGGGCGCGCTCGTCTTGCACCATGGCCCGTACATCGGCGCGCAGGCGGGCTGCATCGTAGACGATGCCCTCCCTGACCGTCAGCTTCACTCCACCCGTGCGATAGGGAAGGCCTTCGGGGCTATAGCGCAGGTGGCCGTGGCCGTAGAGCAGCTTGAGGTTGGCCAGCGGGTTCTCCTCGACGATGAGAAGGTCGGCGCGCTTGCCGGGCTCGATGCTGCCGGTCACGTCATCGATGCCGAGCAGCTCCGCACCGGACAGGGTGGCCGCGCGTATGACCTCCAAAGGATGCAAGCCCGCCTCACGCAGGAGTTCCAGTTCTTCCACCAGGCCGAATCCGTAGACCTTGTAGATGAAACCGGAGTCCGAGCCCGCGGCGACCCTGCCGCCTCGCTGGTGGAAGTCGCGGACGAGCTGCATCCACTTCTGATAGGCGTGCCGCCAGGCGACCTCCTGCTCGGTGCCCCAATCGGAGAAGAACGAGCCGTGCGCACGAGGGCTCGGGGTGAAGAAGCTCTCGAGTTGGGGAGCCGTGTAGTCAGCGTGCCACTCCGAGGCGCGTGTCCTGGCGGCGTCGCGGGTCGCGATGTAGATGTTGAACGTCGGTACCAGCGTGGTGCCCAGGCTCAGCAGCTCGTCCAGCACGGCGTCCCAGCGGGCGCTGCCCGGCTCGGCGCACTGCTGCCACACCTCGGCGCCCACGCCGAAGCGGACGGCTTCATCAAGGTAGTTGTAGTCCGGCCGGTAGTGCTGCACCGTTCGGTCGGTGAACATGGCCTCGGCCAGCCCATACCAGTGCTCGACGCTGCGCAGCCCCCACCGCGACGTGGCCAGCGCGTTGACCCGCGCCACGTCCTGCTGGGCGTGGTGGCAGGCGGTGCCGAGCCCGAGATGTGCGGCCTCCTGCAGCGCAGCCTGCATGGCCTTCGGCGGTGCCCCGAAGAACTTCACGCCAGCCGCCCCCTGCTCCGCCGCCGCCTGGACCCAGGCGCACGCCTGCCTTTCGCCGGTCGGTGTCGCGCCCAAGCCGTGCCCGAAATACACATACGGAACGATCGAGGGTGCGACGATCTCCAGCTCCTGGCTGCGCCGGGCCTCTTCGGCGGTGAAGGCGAAGCCGTTCGTCATCGCGCCCAGCTCGCGGACTGTGGTCACTCCGTGCCCGAGCCACAGCTTGTAGCAGTAGTCGGCCCGTGGCGCCTGCTCGGGTGTGGCGATGTGAGCGTGCGCGTCGATCAGACCCGGTAGAACGTAGTGTCCGGTCAGGTCGAGCACCCGGTCGGCAGATACCGTCGCCCATGCCTCGGGGGCATCGGCGACCCGCGTGGCGTTGCCCGCTGCGAGCACGGCGGCGATGGTGCCGCCTTCGATGACGAGGTCCACCGGCCCGTAGGGAGGCGCCCCGGTGCCGTCCACTACGGTGAGACCGCGCAGGATCATACGGCGATATGGGCCTTGGCCAGGGGTGTTGTCCGCGGAACGATCGGGGGAGGGCCCGATGGGGCGGAAGCCAGCCAGGGCTTCGGACATGTTCTCCTCCAGGGTGTGGAAGCCGGGCTACGACAAAGGGGCTCAGTCTCTGGACAGCTCTCTCCCGGCCATCTCCCGCATCGTGAGGAAAGCGACGCCGGTGATCGCGCAGAGCAGGGCAACCCACCCGAAGTACGCCGCGCGGAGGCCCTGACCCTCCAGCCAGGTGGCCAGGTAGGGCGCGGTGCCACCGAAGGCCGCCGTGGCCAGGGCGTAGGGCAGTCCGATGCCCAGAGCACGCACCGACGTGGGGAACTGCTCGGCCATCACCGCTGAGACGGTGGCGCTGGTCATGGCGAGGAAGGTGATCGCGACGCACAGGAGGAGGACCGCGAGGACCGGTCCGCCGTCGAGGGCGAGGGAGACGGGCACGACCGCGACGGCCATGCCGAACGCACCTGCCGCCATGATCGGTCGTCGGCCGAACCTGTCGGTCAGGTGTCCCCACAGCGGCATCTGCGCGGAGTAGACGATAAGGGTGATCGAGGTGACGACGAAGGCCGCCGTGGCCGACATTCCCACCGCGGTCTTCAGGTAAGTCGGCATGTGAACGGCGAAGGTGTAGTAGGCGATCGTGCCGCCGACGTTGAAGCAGACCACACGCACCACGGCTCCGGGGTGCCTGCGCAGCAGTGCTCTCAGTCCTTGCTTCGGGCCGTCGGCGCGCTTCGCGACCTCGCGGAACGCCTCGGTCTCCGGGAGCTGCTTACGCAAGCGTAGACCGTACAGGCACAGCACAGCCCCCAGAACGAAGGCCAGACGCCATCCCCAGTCGGTGAGCTGGGCCGGTGACAGCAGCACGGACAGAGCCGTCCCGAACAGTGTCGCCAAAAGGGTGCCCGCGCCCACACCGAGAAAGATGAACGAGGAGTAGAAGCCCCGTCGGGCCGCCGGCACAGCCTCAGTGAGGAAGGCGCTGCTGCTCGGCATCTCGCCGCCGGCCGACAGGCCCTGCAGCAAGCGGGCGGTAGTGAGCAGCGTGGGAGCGACCCAGCCGATCGTCGCGTAGGAGGGGGTGATGGCGATCACTGCCATGCTGGCGGACATGAGCAGGATGGACGCGGCGAAGGCGGGACGGCGGCCGAAGCGGTCCGCCGCGTAGCCGAACAGGACACCGCCGAGTGGCCGGACGACGAACGACACCGCGAAGACCAGATAGGTGGCGAGCAAGGAGGCCAGCGGCGAGGAGGCGGGGAAGAACTTCTCCGCGAAGTAAGGCGCGAAGATCGCATAGACCGACCAGTCGAACCACTCGACGATCTGCCCGATGGTGGTCCCGGCCACGAGCGGCCGGAGCGCGGTGCGCGGGGACTCGCCGGTTGCGGCGCCGGCGGGGAGAGTAGGCAAAACGATCACCTCGGTGCGGGGGGTGTGCGAGAAGGCAGCGTTCGATTGGACGGCCAGTTGGCTCTGCCGCACTAAGGTCAGTGATGGGTGGCCATAACGACAACCACCCCGCAGTAAAAACGCGGAAACCGGCAACTTGATCGCTCTTGATGAAGGATTCAGGCAGGATGAACGCCCTGTCACAGCTTGACCTCACGCTGGTCCGGGCGCTCCGGCGCCACCCTCGCGCCCCGCTCAAGGATCTGGCGGCTGCCTGCGGGGTCAGCGAACGCACGGCGGGACGCCATCTGGACGCCTTGCTCGACCGAGGCACTATAAGGGTCACCGCGACACTGATCTCCGAGCGGATCGGCGAGGGCCTGGTGGCCGCACTCGACGTGACGTGCGCACCCGGCCGGGCCGCGCAGGTGGCCGATGAGCTCGCGGCACGCGACGACGTTCGCTTCGCCGCACAGACCGTCGGCAGTGCCGACGTCGTTGCCGAACTGACCGCCGCCGACCGCGCCACCCTCGTCCGCTCGCTGAGCGACGACATCCCGCGGATCCCCGGCATCCTGTCCATGCGCACGGCGATCGTCCTGGAGACACTGCTGACCGCCAACGACTGGGATCCGGGCGGGCCGGACACTCCCTGGCGTGCGCGGGCCAGACGCGGCGAGCAGCCGCCCCGCGCGCCTGCCCTGGACACCACGGACAGGAGAATCGAGCAGGCGCTACGCCGCGACGCCCGGCTCCCGGTGGCCCGTCTCGCCCAGGAACTGGGCATGTCGGAGTCCGGGGTACGGCGGCGCCTCGAACACCTGCTGGCGTGCGAGGCCCTCGTGCTGCGGTGCGAGGTGCCCGCCGACCTGCTCGGATACCCGGTGGAGACCCGGTTCCTGCTTAACGTGCAGCCCCGCCACCTGGAGCGTGCTCTGCGACAGCTTGCCGCCGAGCCGGTGATCCGCACCTTGGAGGTGGTGACCGGACCGTTCAACGTCCTCGGCTACGCCGCCCATCGCACTCCCGGCGAGATCACAATGCTCTTTCACCGTTCGCTGGCCCCGTTGGCGGGAGTACTGGCCACCGACGTGTCCGTCGTCCTGCGCGCGACAAAACGCTCGTGGACCCGGCTGGGCGGCGACACGTGAGCCTCCTGACACCGGATCCGATCCCAGCGCGGATCAAGCGACGCCCCGCCCAGGCCCGCCTACCCTGCGACGACTTTTGAAGCGGTACAGGGCAGAATCGCCGAGAAGAACCGCTTGCGCTCGCCGGTGACCTCGTCGATGCGCTTGTCGTTGACCCGCGGAGCCTTCACCTCGATCGCGCCGGCCGCAACGCCACTCCAGGAGCTTCGAGTGCCGTTCTACCGTGCCTGTACTGCTTCAAAACGGCTCTTCGCAGTTGAGGGTGTAGCCGCGGGGCGTGCGGCGATCGCCGAGCTGGGTCGAGCCCGTCGAGGCATACACAGAGGGAGAGACTGACTTGTCCAGTTCAACCTGAGAGCCCACACGGCTGACGGTCGGCGCTCGCTCACTCCTCTTCGCCGCGTTCTTCGCAGGCAAGGGCGGCGCGGCGCGCTGGCCGCACTGGAGCGCTACAGCGCGAGGGACGCCTGGTATGTCCTGAAGGACATGATGGGCGGTGACCTGCACGCAGACGTGCGCGACAGCCGGCACCCAGAAGCTGCGCGGCTGTTGAAGGCATTGCCGGCCGCGCCACTGCGGATCCCGATCTATCAGCTCAAAATCTCTTTGTCACGCGGGTTGTGGCGGCGCGTCCTGGTGCCGGAAAACTATTCGCTGGGCGCACTGCATCGGGTGATCCAGGTGCTGTTCGGCTGGAGCGGCGATCACCTGCATCTCTTCGAGCACGGCAAGCGCCGCTACACCGACCCTTTCTACCCGCTGGAGAATTGCGGGGATGAGGAGCTGTGCCGGCTGAACCGGGCGCTGCCCGCCCTGCGGACGAAGCTCACCTACACCTACGACCTCGGCGACTGCCGGCGGCACGAGATCGTCCTGGAGAAGATCCTCGACCCGGAGATCGACATCCCGATCTGTGTGGACGGGCATGGCGACAACCCAATCGAGGACTACAACCCTGACTACCCCGAAGAACCGGTGCCGTTCGACCAGGACGCCGTCAACCAGACGCTGGCCGAGCGCTTGGCATACCAGACTGCCGTGCGTGACGACGATAACGATCGACGAGGCGCTTACCCGGTTTCTGAACGAGCAGCGCGCCCGATCGGCTCCGCGGACCTTTCACACTTATGAGGAGGTGATCGACCTCTTCCGGGACTGCATGAACATGTACGGTCCCAACATCCTGGACGAGGAGGACGAGAAGCGGTGGCGCGAAACCTTCGACAACGGTGACGAGGACGCCTTCACCCGACTGCTGGACGCGGGATACATCGAGAGCATGCTGAGCGAGTTTCTCGGCTATTTCATGATCCGCAAAGTGATGGCGGTCCAGGGACTACTACTCGCTGCCGGAACCGTCACCAAGAAGCTCGTCACATGGCTCGCCGAGCAGGGCGTGATCGAGCGGGAAATGGCAGCCGCCCAAGCCGCGCGAGCCGCCGATGCGGCGCGCGACCCGCCCAAGGCGGACCGTCTGGCCGAGGCGCTGCACCGGTCGTCGCTGAAGACTCCGCATCGTGACCCGGATACCACTGATCGCTGGGTGGAGGAGGGCATTCCCCTTCCGATCAGTTGAGCCGGGCAAGCTCTGGTTCGACGAGGACATCGGTCCGCTGGCCGTGCCACCGGAGATCAGCCACCTCGCCCGGATCGGGTGGGAGGTGGCTGTAGTGCTGGCCTTCACCGCGAACCGATGGTGGCCGGTCGAGGTTGGCAATGTATATCCATGACCCTGGGTACATAGCCCGGGACTCTGCGCTGGAGCGGGCTCTACGGCAATTGCATCGCCTGTCGAAAGCCGGAGCCACCGGGCCTGCTCATGGACCTCTGAGGTATACCTATTGCTATACTCCATAGGTGGCCGGAGAGGAATGGGACGTCTACCTCGTAACCGAGGTCCGCGAATGGATCGAGCAGCTCGACGATGCCACCCACGCCAGGGTGGTGCAGGCCATCGACGCGCTCGCCGAAGGTGGCCCCGGGCTGGGACGGCCGCTGGTCGATACGATCAGCGGATCGTCGATTCAGAACCTCAAGGAACTCCGGCCCGGCACGGTACGCGTCCTGTTCGCCTTTGACCCGTGGCGCTCCAGCATCCTGCTGGTCGCCGGCGACAAGGCCGGGCGATGGAAAAGCTGGTACGAGGAGGCCATTCCGCTGGCCGAGCACCGGTTTGAGGTCTATCTAAAGGAGCGCGCTCAGCAGGAGGAGGGCAGATGAGCGGGTACGTTCGCTGGAACGATATCCGGGCGAAGCATGTCGAGCGGGCCGGCGGCGAGGAAGCGGTCGAAGCCGGTAAGCGGGAGCTTCTGGCCGAGGTCCAGGGACATCGGCTGGCGGAGATCCGCCGCAGCCGTGGCCTGACTCAGCAGCAGGTGGCCGAGCGCATGGGGGTCACCAAGGGGCGCATCTCTCAGATCGAGCAGGGCAAGATCTCTGGCCAGGACATCCTGGCCCGCTACGCGGCCGCCCTCGGAGGCCGACTCCACCAGTCGATCTACTTCGATGACGGTGATATCGCCGCGATCGCTTGACCAACTCGATCAGAACGTCATGCTGGGCGCGGTAGCCGACTTGGGCGACCACTCCGCGTAGGGCGCGTGGGCAACCCGGCGATGGTCAAGCGATCCGTGTTTGCTCGCTGGTTGCTCGCCTGTCCCCGGTACAGCACGGCACACGGTGTCATCACCCGGCAGAGCGGCAGGGAGAATGGCGGACGAAACGGTGTGAAACGACACGGTGCGACACCGGGCGACACTGATCCATGGCGCTTTTAATCCGTAGGTTCAGGGTTCGAATCCCTGGCGCCCCACCACACTGACCTGGGCGTGCGCCTTAACGGGAGATCACTCGATCATGGCCTGGGACACGGATGGGTCACACCTGGGTCATCCAGCCGCATCGCCCCCGGCGCACCCGTCGGGCGGTCCCGCGCGCCGCCGACAGCACCAGCCGTGCCGTCGCCCTGGCCGCCCGGTGATGCAGCTCCGGTAGCACCGAGGTGTAGGTGTCGGCGGTCAGCACGATGCTGGCGTGGCCGACCTGGTCCTGTACGACCGGTAGATCCACATGTGCGGCCAGCGCCATCGTGACCGCGCCGTACCGCAGGTCGTGCAACCGCACCGGCGGTAGCCCGCTCCTCAGCACCAGCCCATGGAACCGGTAGGTCAGGTAGTCCGGCGCCACCGAGCTGCCGCCCCGGCGAGTCTGCGCCGTGTCGTCCCAGGCCTCCCCGCGACGTGTCTTCTCCGCCCGCCGGTCGCGTTCATGACGGCGTAGCAACCGCACCGTCTGCGGAGACTGTCCGCTCGCGCCGAGCCAGAACTTGATCTTTCATGCGCAGCGCAGATCCCGGTTCACGTGCGTTTCACGTACGTAGGCCGCGTAGACGGCTTCGTAACGGCGGGCGGAGGCCGACAGGGCGGTCATGCCGGTCCCGCCATGGAAGATGTCCGGGGCGTGATAGGTCGTCACCTCCACGCCCTCCCGCAGGAGCAGCTGGGCGTAAGCCTGACCAGAGTCGCGCAGCCGGTCGAACTGATTGGTCATGATCATGGTCTTGATGCCGCGCATGCCGTCCGGGATCGCCGCGCGCAGCGGTGAGGCCGCGAGCAGTTGCTCCGAGCGGGGAGACTCGCCGAACAGGTGGCGACGGGCCAGCGCGAGGTCGGCGGCGGTGGGAGTGCACCGCGGGTCCATCTCCGCCTCGTAGATCGCGTCGTCGAGCCAGTCGGTCAATGGCACGCTGAGCACCTGGGCGACCAGTCTGGGCCCGTCACCGGCCGCGCAACGCAGGGCGACGACCGCCGCCGCGTTCGCGCCCGCGCTCTCCCCTCCCACCGACAGCGACGAGGGGTCGAGGCCCAGCTCCGCGCCGTTGGCGGCGAGCCAGGCCGTCGCCTCCGCGCAGTCGTCGATCGGAATCGGGTAGGGATGCTCGGGCGCCAGCCGGTAGTCGACCGAGACGATCGCGACCCCGGACAGCTTGGCCAGCCAGCGGCTGTGGATGTCGGACAGCTCCACGCTGCCCAGCCAGTAGGCGCCCCCGTGGAAGAACACGTGGGTTCCCACCGCGCCTTCGCAGCGGTAGATCCGCGCGCCGATCACGCCGCCCTCGCCCGGGATCTCCAGGTCCTCGGTGGCGACGCCCTCGGGGGCGGGTCTGACCACGAACTCGAGCGAGGCTCGCCACAGCTGGGCGTTCTCCTCGCGCAGTTCGGCGGCGCTCCGCTCCTGGTCGACCGGTTCCGAAGCCATCATCACGCGGAGCACCTCGCCCAGAGGACCCTCGACCACGCCTGCTCGGATGGACATCACTACCTCTTCCGCTCGGCCTGCGCCCGATCACCCCTAGCCTACCGAGTGCTTGGTAAGTATGCTCGCGGCATCTTTCCGAAGGGATGCCGATGTCTGATCAACTCCAGGGCCGTACGGCGGTCGTCACCGGCGGGGCCAGCGGCATCGGGGCCGCTCTCTGCGCGGAACTCGCATCGCGCGGGATGGCGGTCGTCGTGGCCGACATCGACGGCGCGGGCGCACGACGCGTCGCCGCCGAGCTGGACGGGCCCGCCCTCGGCGTGCCCACCGACGTCACCGACCCCGAGTCGGCCGAGGCTCTCGCGCGGGCCGCCTACGCCGAGTTCGGCTCGGTCGAGCTGCTGTGCAACAACGCAGGTGTGCTGCTGTTCGGCACGATCGCCGACTCCTCGGTCGGCGACTGGCGGTGGCTGTCCTCGGTCAACGTCGAGGGCCTGCTCAACTGCTTGCACGCCTTCCTGCCCAGGATGCGCGGGCAGGGCGGGTGGCGGCACGTGATGAACACCGCCTCCACCCACGCCTTCCTGCCCGACCCGGGCTTCACCGCCCTCTACAGCGCCACCAAGAACGCCATCGTCGCGCTCTCCCTCGGCCTGCGGACCGAGCTGGAGCCCGACGGCATCGGCGTCACCGTCCTGTGTCCCGGCCAGGTCGACACCCGCATCCTCGACTCCCAGCGCAACCGCCCGGGCACCTTCGGCCGGCGGGCAGCCGAGCCGTTCGGCACCGGCCCCGTCCCGATGGCCATCGAGCCGGGGCAGGTCGCCCGCGAGGCCGTCGAGGGCGTCCTGCGCGGCGCCCCGCTGGTCTTCGCCCTCCCCTCGCACGGCCGCGACCTCTTCCACTCCCAGGTGCGGGAGCTGTGGCAGCTCGCGGGTGACGCACTGCAGCGCGATGCCCCGCACTAAGGAAGCCGTGCCCGCCTCGCTGCGGCGGCTCTTCCTCACCGTGCCCTTCGTCGGCGCCGCCGCGCCCCTGGCCTACGCCACCTCCGGCTACTTCCTGCCGATCCAGGTCCAGGCCATCGACAACGGGGCCAAGGTCGGGAACCTGGCTCTCATCAACACCCTGAGCGCCTGCGCGGCGATGGTCGCCCAACCCGTCATCGGCCTGCTGTCCGACCGGACCCGCACCCGCTTCGGCGCCCGGGCACCGTGGATGGTCGCCGGCGCGGCCATCGGCTTCGCCGCACTGCTGCTGGCGGGCCAGGCGAGCACCGTGGCCCTGCTGATCGCGGCGATGATGCTGGTCCAGTTCGGCTTCAACGCCTTCCAGGGCCCGCTGGGGGCGATCATGCCGGATCGGGTGCCCACCCGGCTGCGCGGCCGCTACTCGACGCTGATCGGGCTGGGCCAGGTCCTCGGAGCGATCCTCGGACCGGTCCTGGCCTCCCTGTTCCTCAGCCGTATCCCCGCCGGCTACGCCACCTTCTCGGTCGTCGTCCTGGCGGTCATCCTGCTGTTCGTCGTGCTGAACCGCGACCCCGGCAACCGGGACCTGGCCCGGCCGCCCTTCTCCGCGGCGGCCTTCCTCAAGGCGTTCTGGGTCAACCCCGTGCGCCACCCCGACTTCTTCTGGGCGTTCCTGGGCCGCATCCTCATCTTCGGCGGCTACTACATGGCCCTCACCTACAGCTTCTACATCGCCCAGGACTACCTCGGCCTCGATGCCGAGGAGGCCGCCAGGCTGACGCCCCTGCTCGGGCTGGCGGGCGTGCCCGGCTTCCTGGTCGCGATCGCCGTGTCCGGACCGCTGTCGGACCGGATGGGCAGGCGCAAGCCGCTCACCCTGACCGGCGGGCTGGTCATCTCCCTGTCGGCGCTCGTCCCGCTGCTGATGCCGACCGTGGCCGGCATGCTCGTCTCGGCCATCGTCGCGACCATCGGCTTCGGCGTCTTCATCTCCGTCGACCAGGCCCTGGTCTCGGAGGTGCTGCCCAGCCGCGACGACTTCGCCAAGGACCTGGGTGTGCTCAACCTGGCCGCGACCCTGCCCAACACGGTGGCACCCGCCGCCGCAGGGGCCGTCGTGTCGGCGTTCGGCGGGTACGGCCCGCTGTACGGCGCGGTGGCGATCATCACGGTCCTGGGCGCGCTGGCGGTCCTGCCGATCAAGGGGGTGCGTTAGGGTCGGCGGATGGCCAGGACACGTGGCGCCGAGCGCGCCGGGGCGGCCCGGCGCGCCAAGATCCTGAACGTCGCTCTCGACCTCTTCGCGGCCCGCGGCTATCGGGGCACCTCGATCGCGGCCGTCGCCGAGGCGGCCGGGATCACCCAACCGGGCCTGCTGCACCACTTCCCCAGCAAGGAGGCACTGCTCGCCGAGGTGCTGGCCGAGCGCGACCGGCAGGTCCTGCTGGCCGCCGGCAGCGACCGCGCGGCCGAGGGGCCCAACCTGGTGTGCGCCCTGGAGATCGTGCACGACATGCTCGCCCAGGCCCGCGGCAATCGCGGGCTCACCCGCCTGGGGCACCTCGGCACGTCCGGCTCCGACGAGGTTCCCGAGCTGGCGCGGGAGTGGGCCAGGCGGCGCGTCCACACCTATCGCACGGACCTGGCCACGGTGATCGCGCAGGACATCGCCGCCGGTCGCGTGCGCGCCGACGCCGACCCCGTCGCGACCGCGTCGCTCATCATCGCCGCGATCACCGGGCTGGAGGAGCAGTGGCTGCTGGATGAGTCCTTCGACATGCTGGCGGCGATGGACGCCTTCACCCGGGTGCTCTGCCGCGACCTGATCGAGGGCTGATCAGGTGGACGAGCGTGGGATCAGTCGGAAGTGCCGGGCGTCCGCGGCCAGGCCGTACCGCCTGCCTTCCAGGGCCTCCAGCACCGCGTCGGCCAGTTCCCGGCCCAGCGCGTGGCTGTCGAAGGCGACGGTGGTCAGCGGCGGCCCGGCCAGCCGTGCGGTCGGCATGTCCTCCACCCCCACGACAGCCAGGTCGTCCGGGGCGGCAAGGCCCCGCTCCCGCAGGCCCGCCAGGACGGCGACGGCGACCTCGTCGCTGTAGGCGCACACCGCGCTCACGCCCTCCTGCCGCCAGCCGGCCACGGCCCGCGCCGCGCTGTCGGCCTCCAGGTCCACGGTCAGCACCACCGGTGGCGCCAGCCCGGCGGCCGCGCAGGCCTGTCCCACGCCGCGCAGGCGCTCGTTCGCGATCGGCTCGGCGAGCGCGATGCCGGGGGTGGCGTAGCCGATGCGCCCGTGCCCCCTGGCGATCAGGTGCTCGGCCTGCAGACGGCCGACCTCGCGCTGGTAGTCGGCGAGGCTGTCGGTCTCGGTCGGCAACACCACGTCGGCGCCGGCCTCGTACAGCGCGGCGGAGGTGGCGGCGTCGAAGGGCTCCAGGCCCAGGACCGCCGAGGCCGCGACGGCGGCGCAGACATCGGGCAGCGGGCGTGTGCCCTCGCCTCCCAGGTGCAGAACGAGCGTGAGCCGCCTGGCCGCCAGCGCGGCGGCCAGGCCCTCGACGACGCTGGTGACGGTCGGCCCCTGCGTCATCGAGTGCAGCGACAGCAGCACGATGTCGCTGCGCCCGGCTGCCAGGGCGCGAGCCGGGGCGTGTGGCCGATAGCCCAAGCGCTGGGCGGCCTCCAGCACGCGGCGCCTGGTCTCCTCGGGGATGGACTGGCCCGGCCGGTCGTTGAGCACGAAGCTCACCGTGGTGCGGGAGACGCCGACGGCCCGGGCCACGTCGGCGCTGGTGACCCGCCTCGCGGCTTTGGCCATGCGCCCCTCCCCGTTATCAAACCTTGGCTTGCCCGTACGGCAGAGCCCAATGCTAGCGTGCTAACGCGCGTTGGTAACGCGCGTTAGTGAATGGGGCCAGGGATGAGCTTTCCGGACGGTTTCCTGTGGGGCGCTGCGACCGCCGCCCACCAGGTCGAAGGAAACAACGTCAACAGCGACTTCTGGGTGCTGGAGAACACCGCAGGAACGATCTTCGCCGAGCCCAGCGGCGACGCCTGCGACCACTACCGGCTCTACCGCCAGGACGTGGCTCTGCTCGCGGAGCTGGGGCTGACCAGCTACCGCTTCTCCGTCGAATGGGCCCGGGTCGAGCCCGAGCCGGGCAGATACTCCCGGGCGGCCCTGGCCCACTACCGCGACGTGCTGGACGCCTGCCACGAGCACGGCCTGACCCCGATGGTCACGCTGCACCACTTCACCAGCCCGCGCTGGCTGATGAGGCTCGGCGGCTGGAGCGCCCCGGGCACCCCCGAGCGCTTCGCGGCCTACTGCCGCACGGTCATGGCCGAACTCGGCCCGCTCATCCCCTACGTATGCACGATCAACGAGGCCAACATCGGCCCCGTCGTACGTCAGATCGCCGGCGACCTGCTCGAACTGGCCCCGGTCGGGCTCGGCGACGCCCCTGCCGGCGGACTCGGTGCCTGGCTGTCCGCCGCCGCCCACGCCCTGGACACCACTCCCGACCGGGTCAACCCCTTCCTGTTCGCCTACGACCAGGCCGCCAACGAGGTGATCATGCAGGCACACACGGCCGCCCGCGCCGAGATCAGGGAAGTCAGCCCGGACACCCGCGTCGGCCTCACCCTCGCCCTGCAGGACTACCACCCCGAGCCGGGCGGGCAGGAGCGGGCGCGGCAGATGTGGTGCGAGACCTTCACGGACTTCCTGCCCGCCCTCGACGGCGACGACTTTCTCGGCGTGCAGAGCTACAGCCGCATGCGCGTCGGCGCCGACGGCCTCCTGCCGGCCCCCGACGGGGCCGAGGTCACCCAGATGGGCTACGAGTTCTTCCCGGGATCGCTGGAGAACGTCATCCGCGGCGCGGCCGCGGCCGGCCTGCCGGTGATCGTCACCGAGAACGGCATCGCCACCACCGACGACACCCGCCGCACCGAGTACGTCCGCCAGGCTCTGGAAGGCGTGCGGCGCTGCCTGGCCGACGGCATCGACGTGGGCGGCTACTACTACTGGTCGGCGCTGGACAACTTCGAGTGGATGCTCGGCTACGCCCCCACCTTCGGCATCATCGCCGTCGACCGCGCCACCCAGACGCGCACCGTCAAGGACAGCGCCCGCTACCTCGGCGCCCTCGCTCGCAAGAACGGGGAGACCTTGTGAACGATCGCGTGGGCAAGCTGCTGGAACAGATGACCGTCGAGGAGAAGGCCCAGCAGCTCACCAGCATGCTGTCCCAGGAGCCCCGCGACCTGTACGAGGTCTACACCCGGCCCTCCGAGGCGGCCATCAAACCGGCTGGGTCCACGTCCGCGCTCAGCCTGTTCGACCAGCCGTACGTCAGCGAGAACCCGGTCACGCCGCTGTCAGTGGCCCGCGAAGGCGTGGAGCCGGCCGACCGGCTCGCCCGGCAGTCGATCGTGCTGCTGCACAACGACGAGTTGCTGCCGCTGTCGCGCCAGGTGGCGCGCATCGCCATCGTCGGCCCGCAGGCCGAGTCCCTCGCCGACGCCGTGCGCAGGCTCGTGCCGCATGCCGAGGTCACCGTCGTGCCGGGCTTCGGGGTGACCGAGGCCGACCCTGCCGGGCCGGCGGCCGCGGTCGAGGCGGCCAGAAACGCCGAGGTGGTCGTCGTGGCCCTGGGCGGGCGCGGCGGCTGGTTCAGCCCCGACACCGAGGGCGAGCCCGGCGACACCGCGAACATCGACCTGCCCGCCGTACAGGTGGAGTTGGTCAAGGCCGTGACCGCGACCGGGACGCCCGCGGTCGGGATCGTCCGCACCGGCCGGCCCGTCGCGCTCACCGCGGTCGCCGAGGACCTGCCCGCGTTGCTGCACACCGCCTACGGCGGGCCGCGGGCCGCCGACGCCCTGGTCGACGTGCTGTTCGGCGAGGTGAACCCGAGCGGCAAGCTGCCCGTTTCGCTGCCCCGGCACGCGGGCCGGGTCCCGACCCACAGCGGTCAGCTGCGCGGCTCCGGATACCGGCGCGCCGCCACCGTCTCCCACAAGGGCTATCTCGACCTGCCCTCGACCCCGCCATACTGCTTCGGCCACGGCCTGAGCTACACCACCTTCGACTACCGCGACCTGGCCGTCGCCCCCCAACGAGTGGAGCCCGGTGCGGCGATCGCCATCTCGCTCACCGTGACCAACACCGGCGGGCGCGCCGGAACCGAGGTCGTCCAGCTCTACCTCTCCGACCATGCGACCGGCATCACCCGTACCGCCCGGGAGCTGGCCGGCTTCGCCCGGGTCTCACTCGACCCCGGCGCGTCGGCCCGCGTCGAGTTCACCGTCGAACTGAGCCGGCTCGGCCACCTCGGCCGCGACGGCGACCTCGTACTGGAACCCGGCCCGGTCGAGGTCCAGGCCGGGGCCTCCTCCGATGACATCCGCCTCACCGGCGCGTTCGAGGTGGCGGGAGAGGCGGCACGCCTGGCCGGCCGACGCTCCTGCCTGTCCGCCGCCGCGATCCGGCACCTGTAGCCGGCTCATCGGCGATCGGGCCGGCCACCTCTGCCCCTTCTGTGGCAACGATCACAAAACTGGCCGATCGGTCAGCATCTGACCGATCGGTCAAGTAGTGTGGCGTCCATGGCGCGCAACAGTTCCGGCTTCCGCAGGGAGATCCTCGAAACGGCATCCCGGCTATTCGCCGCGACCAGCTTCAAAGCCACCTCCTTGCAGGACATCGCCCGCGAGGTCGACTGCTCCAAAGCGGCATTGCTGTACCACTTCGACGGCAAGGACGCGATCCTCACCGAACTGCTGATCCCCGCGGCGGAGGCGCTCGCCGAGCTCGACGCGCGACTGACCGGCCTGGAAGGCGACGAGGCCGTCCTCCCGGCCGTCGCGGGATTCGTCGACCTCATGCTCCGATTCCGACGCGAGGTCAAGATCATTTATGACGACATTCCGGAGATGCTCCGCCACCCGGCACTGGCCGGGGTGCCGGACAAGATGGACCGGCTGATCGACGCGTTCGCCGGTCACTCCGCCGATCCCGAGGCTCGCGTGGCCGCGCTGATGGTGCTCGGGTCCGTGCCCGTCGTCGGCGTGAGCCCGGTCCCGCTACCGGATGACGAGCTGCGCGCCGTACTCGTCCGGTGCGCGCTGCGCACCCTTGACCGCGATCCCACCCGCTCCTGAGAAGGATCCCTCTCTCCATGGCCACACTGCTTTACCGGATCGGCCGCGCATCCTTCCGCCACCGGCGGATGGTGCTCGCCCTGTGGATCGCCGTACTGGCGGCCCTCGGCGCGTCGGCCGCGGCGTTCAACGGGCCGACCACCGGTGACTTCACCATGCCGGGAACCGAGTCCCAGCGCGCACTCGACGCGCTGGCCAAGCAGTTCCCACAGGCCGTGGGCGCCACCGGCACGATCGTGGTCGCCGCCCCCGAGGGGCAGGCGCTCGCCTCGGCCGGCAACCGGGCCGCGCTACAGGCACTCACCAAGGAGGCCGCCGCGCTTCCGGGCGTGGTGGCGGCCCTCGACCCCTTCCAGGCCGGTGCCGTGTCCCAGGACGGCCGCTACGCCCTGGTGCAGGTGCAGTTCGCCGAGCCCCGCGACAAGCTGACCGACGCGCAGCGCACCGCGTACGAGAACAGCGGGAAGAGCGCGCGGGCGGCAGGGCTGCGGGTGGAGCACGGCGGCGAGGTGACGGGGACGGGGACGGAAATCGGCGGGACCGAGGGCCTGGGTGTCGCCGTGGCGGCCGTGGTTCTCATCATCACCTTCGGCTCGCTCGTGGCGGCCGGGATGACTCTGCTCACCGCGCTCATCGGCGTCGGCGCCGGCATGGCGGGGCTCTTCGCCCTGAGTAGCACCATCGAGCTCACCAGCACCGCCCCGGTCCTTGCCCTCATGCTCGGCCTGGCTGTCGGCATCGACTACTCGCTGTTCATCACCTCACGTCACCGGCAGAACCTACGGGACGGGCTCGACCCGGAGGAGGCCGCCGCACGGGCCGTCGGCACCGCGGGCTCGGCCGTCGTCTTCGCCGGAGCCACGGTGGTGATCGCCCTCGCGGGCCTGGCCGTGGTCGGCATCCCGTTCCTCAGCGTGATGGGCCTGGCCGCGTCCGCCACCGTGGCCGTCGCCGTCCTCGTCGCCATCACCCTCCAGCCCGCCCTGCTCGGCTTCGCCGGGCTCCGGGTGCTGCCACGCAAGGAACGCGGGGCGGAGCACGACCCCGCCGCGGCGCGCCCCGGTTTCGGGTTCCGCTGGGCGTACGTCGTGACCCGCTGGCGGGTGCCGTTCATCGTGGCGGGGGTGCTTGTCCTGGGCGGCCTTGCCGTACCGGCCGCGCAGATGCGCCTGGCGTTGCCCGACGCGGGAACGGCGGCAGAGGGCAGCGCGGCCCGTCGGGCGTACGACCTCATCAGCGAGGGCTTCGGCCCCGGCTTCAACGGCCGGCTGGCCGCCGTCGTCACCGGCGAGTCCCCCAAGGCCACGACGCGTGCCGCGAAGGAGGCCGCGGCGGCGATCCAGGCCACCAAGGGGGTGCTGGCGGTCACGCCGCCGCAGCTCAACGCCTCGGGCACTACCGCCCTGCTGGCCGTCTTCCCGGCCACGGGCCCCACCGACGAGGCCACCGAGACCCTCGTGCACGACATCCGCGCCAAGGTCGCGAAGATCGGCGACGTCTCCCTGACCGGCCAGACCGCGATCGGCATCGACGTCTCCGAGAAGCTGGCCGACGCGCTGCCCGTCTACCTGCTGCTTGTCGTCGGCTTGTCGGTGCTGCTGCTGATGCTGGTCTTCCGGTCCGTCCTGGTCCCGATCAAGGCCGCGCTCGGCTTCCTGCTCACCGTGGGTGCCACCTTCGGCATCACCGTCGCGGTCTTCCAGCAGGGCCGGCTGAGCGACCTGTTCGGCGTCGACACTCCCGGGCCGCTGGTCAGCTTCCTGCCCATCCTGCTGATCGGCATCCTGTTCGGGCTGGCCATGGACTATCAGGTCTTTCTGGTCTCCCGGATGCGCGAGGACTTCGTCCACGGCGACACGGCACGGCAGGCGACGATCTCCGGGATGGGACACGGTGCCCGCGTCGTCACCGCCGCCGCGCTGATCATGATCTCGGTCTTCGGCGGCTTCGTGTTCATGGATGACCCGATCATCAAATCGATCGGCTTCGCCCTGGCCCTCGGCGTGGCCGTCGACGCTTTCGTGGTCAGAATGACGATCGTGCCGGCCGTGATGTCCTTGCTGGACGCCCGCGCCTGGTGGCTGCCCCGCTGGCTCGCGCGTGTTCTGCCCAACGTCGACATCGAGGGCGAGCGGCTGCGCGAGCACCTCGACCGCGCCGCCCCGGACGTCGCCGTCAAGGCCTGAACATCCGAAGGTGTACGGCGAAATCGCCGCCGATCGCAGCGGATCCGGCGGCGCCGACTCCGGGAAATAGGTGAAACCTCAAGAATTGAGGTCGGCAACTCGGCAACCAGCGGACGGACGATCTGCTGGTTGCCGCAGGTGCTCGCAGTCGGGCAGTCGGCGTACTGATGGCCATGCCATCGCCTGAGTGGGTGCTCGGCGGTTGCCGTCCCGCAGGTGCCCACCGCCCGATCACCAGAATGGACGATCTCCCCGCCTGAAGGCGTTCCTTGTTGTACGCGCCCCGGCGCCCCTTGAGCACATCGACGCTGCCGGCAGCCGCTGACGAGACAGACCCGGTTGGGAGTATCAGGTTGAGCCTCGAATGCGGAGCGTTACCGGCGTAGTGATCGAGGCCGGCGTGAACGCAATGAACGTTCCCGCATGCGACTGTGCCCGCCTTCGAGATAGCAACGGATGGGCTGAGCGACAACTTTCGAATGGCTAGCGGCGGCTAGCGGAGACGTCGATTTCGACGACTTCAGCAGGAGCAGCCCGGGAGTTCCCTCAGGAGGCTAAAGAAGCGGGCGTGCCACCCAATTAGCTTGACCATTTCGATGGACTTTGACGCTGATGGCGCAAATCCATCGAGATCTTGCGGGGATGAGCATTCGGAGTGCAATCATCTTCCGCGTCAACAACTGCTCGACATCTTGCGATGGACACAACACACCTCTTCGAGGCGGCGGGCCCTATCCGAGCAGAGGTAGTCATTTCCTTCTACTGATCGGGGCCGACGGGAACTCCGCCGACCCCGATCAGGTGTCGCGCACAGGCACTGGTGCGTCGCTGCCGGCCGCGAGCATTTTGTCGTCCTGGCGGACGCTATCGGCCGCGCCGGCCGTCGCCCGGTCGGGGCTGTGCCAGCCGACGAACCAGTGCCCACGCACCACGAGGCGCTACATGCCCGTTCCGTAAGTCATGTTCGTTTGGCCGGTTTTCACCTGGCCGGCGATGTGGAGGTTCCCGCTGGAGTCCACGATGATCTTCTTCTGCGACCCGTGGTGGGTCGTGAAATAAATCTTGTCCGCCTCTTGAGAGCTGGAAAGGTTCGTGTTCACCGAAAGCTCGATGCTCATCGGTGAGCTTATGAGCACGCCCTTCTTCGGAGAGGTCGGGTAGATCTGGTTCTGGCGCAGCTTGATTCGGCCGTGAGTGTCACCTTCATCCCACTCGGTGGCCACCCCGAGGTCGACATCCGGCATGTCGACTCCCTTCGTTTCTCTCCGTTCAAGAACGACCCTTTTGGATCGCGCCATAGCGAAGGATATGTGGCCCTTAAGAGATTTTCTAGAGTTCTTCCAGGCATTTCCTAAATATGGAAATTGGGCCACCTAATATAAATCTGAGGCGTTAAATTCCCTTATCTGATATTTGTCCGAATGTGATGAGTAGGGCAAGGCATCGAGTGCGAAGTCGAGATGCCTCCGGCGGGGGCACTCCGGCTCCGGGATGATCATTGGTCGTCTCCTGAAGGCCGTAGCTGGCTGAGGTGAGCCCGATCGCGCTGCAACCTGACGCTCCTCGCCGCTGATAGGTGCCGCGATGGAGGCCGGCGCGGGCTGCCAATGAGGTGGTAGGTCATGGACATCTCGCTCCTGATCGAGCAACTCGGCAAGTCCCCGCTGATCGAACAACTCGACTGTCAGGGCCGCACCGACCTGATCGACTCAGCACGCAACGCCCGGAAACGGACGATCACCATCGCTCTCGACGGCCTGCGCCCCCACCATCCTCGATTGCCGGGACCGCCCCTTCTCCCGCCCTCCTCGCCGACCACTGGGAGCACGCCCCACCAGACTCGACAAGGTCGCCAGAAGGGCCGTAGGCCCCAGCCGAAGACGAGGTCCTGGGCTTCGGCCGGGGCGCCAATAGTGTGCTGGTTCAGGACATCGGAAGAGGCCTCGATATGGGGGTGCCGGCGCCTACAGTGCCGATTGGGAGCGGGCGACGGCTTGGGCGAGAGCGGTGACGTGCTCGGCGAGCGCCGTGACCAGGGTGGGCGGGTTCCTGACGGTGAAACGCCAGGGCAGACCGGTGAGAATCCGCGCCATGGCCGGCAGGTCTTCTGCCCCGCTGATCAGGATGACACCACCGTCGGCACAGGAGTAGAGGTCGCCGAAGGTGGCAGGCAGGTGGTTGCGCGCGGTCTCCAGGTCGGTGTCCAGCCACACCTCGGTGCGGTGGGTCCAGGCGCCGAGCGTCAACGTGTGCAGGACGTGCGCCACGGGGTCGAACCCGCTGGGTGGGGTGAACTGACGGGATAGTTCGGCGGCGCCGCCGATCCTGTCCAGGCGGAACATGCGGACCGCGTCGCGGAGATGGTCGTGTCCGACCAGGTACCAGGCGCGTGCGTGCACGACGAGCCCGTAGGGATCCACATCGCGCGCGCCGCGGGTGTGCTCGATCCGGACGGTGCGGCGGGAATGGACGGCCTCGGCCAGCGTCAGCGCCAGATGCGGTTCGGGGGTCAACGGACCCGTAGTGGCGGAGGTAGCGGCGATCAGCGCGGTGACGCGTTGGCGCAGCGATGCGGGCAGGATCCGGTTGAGCTTGACCAGCGCGCGGTCGGTCGGGCTGGGCTCCCCTGTCTTCTCCCGCTCACCCGCCGTGGCCAGCGCCACGGCCACGGCGACCGCCTCCTCGTCGCCGAGCATCAGAGGCGGCAGTCGGACGCCATAGGCAAGCCGATAGCCGCCGTAACGCCCTCGGACCGACTCGACGGGGATGTCCATCTCCCGTAGGGCGGTGACGTACCGGCGAACGGCGCGGGCATCGACGTCCAGGCGCCGGGCGAGTTCGTCGGCAGGCACCAGGCCGCGGTCCTGAAGGATCTCCAACAGCGAAAGGACACGGGTTGCCGGACGGGACACGATCATCATCGTAATGAGGGCAGAAAGCGTCCACAATCCTTCCTAGTCTGGCGCCGCTACAGATCGATCGAAGGGAGTCGGTTCATGCCGACCATCGTTCTCGTCGGCGGTTCGTTCCTTGGCGCGTGGGCATGGGAGCGGGTCACGCCGCTGCTGACCGCGTCCGGCCACCAGGTGCACCCGCTGACGCTCACCGGCTTCGGTGACCGTGCGCATCTTGGCTCGCCGACCACGGCGCTCGCGACGCACGCCCGCGACATCACGGCCGCCATCGAGTTCGCCGGCCTGCGCGAGGTGGTGCTCGTGGCGCACTCCTACGGCGGGGCCGGCCACCATCGCCGCCAACGCGATCCCCGAGCGGATCGCCCGGGTGGTCTACCTCGCCGGGCTCCTGCCCGAGCCGGGCAAGAGCCTGTTCGACATCACTCCCGCGCCTGTCGTCGAGGCGATCACGGAAACCGTCCAGGACGGGCGGATCCCCGTGATGAGCGACGAGATCATCGACGCCGGCTTCGGTGAGCACGGGCTCACCCCCGAGGACCGGACGTGGCTGCGGGCACGCGGCGTCGGCCAGCCGATCGGCACCTACCAGGACCCGGCGCCGGCCGACCTCAGCGCAGTGGAGAGGCTGCCACGCACCTACATCGCCTGTGCGGGCGATCCGGGCGACCCACCCGGTCTCCCCGGCCACGACATGATCACTCTGAATGCCGGGCACTGGCCGATGATCAATGCGCCGGCGGAGCTGGCCCGGGTGCTGGACAAGGTGGCCCGGTCATGATGCGGCCGTTCCAAGTGGCGATCCCGCAAGCGCGCCTGGACGAGCTGGCCGCCCGCCTGGCCAGGACCCGCTTCACCCGCCCTCTGCCCGGCCACGGGCTCGGCGTGCCCGTCGACCGCGTGCGGCAGCTGGTGGAGTACTGGCGGGACGGCTACGACTGGCGCGTCTGGGAGAGGCGGGTCAACGCCCACCCGCAGTTCATGACTGAGATCGACGGGCTTGACGTGCACTTCCTCCACATCCGTTCGGCACGCCCAGACGCCTTGCCGCTCATCCTCACGCACGGCTGGCCCATGTCTGTTGTGGAGTATTTGCCGCTGATCGAGCGATTGAGCGATGCGTTCCACCTCGTCATCCCCTCGGTGCCCGGTTTCGGGTTCTCCAGCGCGCCGCGAGAGCCTGGCTGGAACCGGCGCCGCATCGCCGCGACGTGGGCGGAGCTGATGCGCCGGTTGGGCTATGAACGCTACGGCGCGCATGGCAACGATGTCGGATCCATGATCTCCATCGAGCTCGGGCGACTGGACCCCCACCGCGTCCTCGGGGTGCACGTCACCCAGATCTTCTCCCTGCCCTCCGGCGATCCGGCGGAGCGGGCCACGCTGGGACCGGACGACCTGGCGAAACTGCGTCGCATGGAACGGTTCATGGCCGACAGCAGCGCCTACCTCACGGTCCACTCCACCCAGCCGCAATCTCTCGCGCACGCAATGGCGGACTCTCCGGCCGGCCAGCTCGCATGGAACCTACAGCTTTTCCCGGATTCGGTGAGCGACGACTACATTCTCACCAACGTCACGATCTACTGGCTGACCGATACCGCCGGCACCTCGGCCCTCACCGGTTATCACGGAAACCGGCCGCCAGCCGAGCCGTCATCCTTTCCCTTGGGCCTGGCGTACTTCGCCGGAGACTTCTTCCCCTCCATCCGCCCGCTCGCCGAACGAGATCACAGCGCTATCGTGCACTGGAACGAGTTCGACAAAGGCGGGCACCATGCCGCACAGGAGGAACCCCAACTCCTCGCCGATGACATTCGCATGTTTTTCGCCGCCCGTCACTGACGTCGGCCGGGTGCGCCCGCGCTGGTCAGCGACACGTTCGAGACATCGACACCTCAGCGAGATCGTTTCTGATCCGTAGGTTCCGGGTGCGAATCCCTGGCGCCGCACCACTCCATGCCCCATCTGACCTGGAAAGCATCGATGACCTGGTCAAAGCCCTCGGCGCCGACAGCGGGATCTCCAAAAGCGAGGTCTCCCGCATCTGCGCCGACCTCGACAACGAGGTCGCCGCCTTCCGGGACCGGCCACTCTCGCACACCGCCTTCCCGTACGTGTTCCTGGACGCGACCTACGGCAAGGCGAGGGTGAACCACCGGGCCATCGCCCAGGCCGTCGTCATCGCCACCGGCGTCTCCGCCGACGGGCGCCGGGAGATCCTCGGCTTCTCCGTCGGCGACAGCGAAGACGGCGCGTTCTGGACCGCGTTCCTGCCCTCACTGAGGGCCCGCGGCCTAGACGATATCCAGCTGGTCATCTCCGACGCGCACGTCGGCCTGGTCGCCGCGCTGCGGGCCGTCTTCCTCGGCGCAGCCTGGCAGCGCTGCCGGGTTCACTTCGTACGCAACGTTTTTAGTCCGCGTCCCCAAGGGCTCGGCCGAGATGGTCTCCGCCGCTATCCGCACGATCTTCGCCCAACCCACCGCCCAAACCGTCCGCGCTCAGCTCGCCACGATCGCGACCATGCTCGGCCGCCAGTTCCCACCCGTGGAGCAGATCCTCCTGGATGCGGCCGACGACATCACCACCTCCGCCGACTTCCCCCACCGGCACTGGAAGAAGATCTGGTCGACCAACCCCTTGGAGCGGCTGAACGGGGAGATCAAACGCCGGTCCGACGTCGTCGGCGTCTTCCCCAACCCCGCCGCCCTCGCTCGCCTAGCAGGTGCGGCGCTGGCCGAACATCACGATGAATGGCAGGTCAGCGACCGCCGCTACCTGTCAGAGGGTTCCATGGCCCAACTCGCCGCACCGATCAGCGAGCCGAGCGGAGATCTGACCGAACCACTGGCGCCGACCGCTCTGGCCGCGTCATAGTCACAACGTTCCGATACAACTCGCCGGCCCAACATGATCGGCTCGAGTTACACCACTCCACGGGACGTGACCATCCTCCGGAACGGGGTGTCGTAGTCGATGCCGCGGGCCACGAGGAGGTCCCAGAGATCCTTGTCCACATTCAAGGTCCGCTCCTTCTCTTCGCATGGAAGATACGAACAAGGCCGGGTGCGCGAGAAAGCCCTGCGGGCCGCCCTTGACCCAGGTCTGCGGCGATGGGGTTCTGGTCTTACCTGTCACGACTTCTACCGAATTTCAGCGTTACGAGCGGGATCTGACCGAGGGGGACGGCGAGGCATGCGCAGATGCGGCCGAGCAGATCTGGGCGGGCATCGCGTCGGTGGGCGATGCAGACCGCCGACGCGCAGCGACGACTACTGCGGCGGCCGTCACGAGTGTGAACACCGCTACCCCCGCGAAGGCGATCAGTGTCTGCCGATCGAGACGGGTGACCGGTATGCCTCGCTTCGCCTGCCAGGTGAGCACGGCGAACACACCGGTGTAGCCGAGGCCGGCGACGCCGACCAGCCGGGCCCGGACCCGTTCGTCGCGGAGCCAGCTATGACTGGTCGCGAGCACACCCAGGATCGCGGTGATGAGCAGCAGCACCTGGATGGCGTGCAAGCCGACGAAGTGCGGTACGCGAAGGTCGCCGCCGGTCGTACTCCAGTTGGTAAGGAACATCCCGTTACCGTCGGGGTCGCCGATGCCGTGGCCGCCCTTCATGGACACCGGGTTGCCGTTGGCGTCGGTCACCGTGCGGGGTGTTGCGCCTGAGGAGTTGCTGAGCCAGAGGGCCACGGCCATGCTGGCGACGGCGAGCCCGAGTCCGGCGCGCAGAGCGCAGGTCATGGCGCGGTCGCCGGTGCGTTGGATCAGGACCAGGACCGCGATGATCAAAGTGATCAGCAGGAGCGGCGCGACGCCGATGGAGAACACGGTCCGCACGGTTTGAGCGACAGGCTCGGCGTTGTTGTTGAAATGGCTGATGGTGCCGTGCGCGGCAGCATAGAGGACGGCACCGACGTCCAGCAGACCGGCGACCGCGAAAACGGTGCCGAGCCACCAGCCGAAACGTCTGCCCTTGCTCAGCTTGCTGAGCAGCCACGCCAGCGTCAGGCCGTACACCCCCATGGCGAAGCCGAACTTCATCGGCTTCACCCAGACCGATTCGCCCATGAGCAGGCGATCGTCGACGAGCAGACCGACGGCGGAGAGCAAGGTCAGGGTGAACATGAGCGTGGCGTTCGTCACCAGCGGGCGGTGCCAGCCGCGCATGGCGCTGAGACGTGTTGCAAGGATGGTCAACGGGCGCTCCAGACGAGGATCAGGGGGGTCGTAGCTATTTGAACGAGCCCGCCTTGGGCGATGCTGATGTGTCCACCAGCCTCAGTGAATGCGCACCCCGTAACCATCCGATACGCCCCCGGATACAACCGGGGGTTAACCCCCGGCCAGGGTTTCGGTGGCATGGCGGAAATCCACTGACCGCGCCCGCTCCGAAGATTGCGCGCGTTTTGGAGCCCGGCCGTGCCCGATACAACGGCCAACACGGGGACGCGACGGCGAACCGCTGGGCCGCTTGTCAACGCTGCGTAGCAGGGGGCCGGCGAACCAGATCCGCAGCGTGCGGATCAACCCGATTCCCAAGCTGACAGCGCGGATTCGATTTCCTGTCACCGGCAGAGCAAGATCGGTAAGCAGGCAGACAGACACACAGGCGGTGAAGCGGGTTGAGGACCGGGGACTACCGGGAGCTGTTCTCCACGCTCAGTAAGTGGCCACTCATGTACCTGCCTCGGGCGGACTTCACGAGCGTCGTTGCGTTTGTCGAAGGCTGCAATCATGGGAACGCGGGTGCCCTGCTCACCGGCTTTCGGGAATGGCTGGTGACCCGGGTTGGGTGTGGGAACAACCTGGTTTGGTGGAGCCTCGTTCTGCGTCTGACCGAGCCGGAGGGCCCGAAGAGCGCGCGTGACATGGACCCCGACACTGACGCCCGCGCCGTCGAGACGCTGCTGCAATGTCTGGACGACTTTCTGGCACTGCGCCAGGAGCACGACGGGCTACTGTCGAGCCGTGGAAACAGGGCGGAAGCGGCTCAGTACTCGAGAACGCCGTGGGCGGCCACGATGTCACTTGATGCGTTCGGCCGCACCTCGGTGATGCGCTCGGCCAGCAGCAGCGCAGCGGCAAGCCCGCCCTCCGACTTGTCGCCGACCAGCCCGAGCTCGATCCGGTCGGCCAGGTAGTCCTCTGAGATGCCATCCTCGTCGTCGGGAAACAGCGGATCGAAGGACAGGATCCTGCGGCCGTCAACGTAATGGTCGAAGGACGCGACCATGTTCACGTTGACGAAGACGCTCGCCGTGACCGTCCCAGCCGACAAGGGCCGCAGCACCTCGTCCAGCGTGCCGGCGAAGCCGTTCCACTCGCTCAGAATGGTCCCGCCCTCAGCCGACCGGGCAGAGATGAGGCCCTCATCGATCTCGCCTTCCTCGGCATCGCCGTCGAATACGTCAATGCCAAGGCGGGCCAGCGCCTCGTGCGGGGTAAGGCCGCGGACGAAGGTTGCGCAGAACGCATCGTCATCGAGCCAGTCGTAGCCGCTCATGAGAATCCTGTTCTCTCTAGGGACAGATCATGGAGATCCTGGCATGCGAGTCCGACGAAAAGTCTGTACGACCTTGAGAGGTGATATCGGGGTCATCCTCGCGGGCCGACGTCCTGAGCACGGACCACATGAGACAGCCCACCCCCTGACGGTTTACGTCCTCCTCGCTGATCGAGTGTCCCGGTTGGGGCCACCGAGTCGAGGGCGCCTACGGCCTCGCCATGCGATCAACTTCGTTGACCCTCGACACGGCGGCCCCGCCCTGGGGATTGACAGCTACGAGGAGGACGGCGGGAACCAGGGGGCGGGCGTAGTACTGCAACGCGTACTGCAACAGACACACACCCACTCACTCACGATCACAACCGTTGGCCACCGTCACGAGCCAGGCCACAGCCGTCTGATCACAAGGTGAAAAGCCCTGATAAGAAAGACACCGCTCCCGGCGTGGGAGCCACCCGAACGGAGACTCACAAACTGAGCCGAACAAACCTGAACGGCGGGGCGACCTCCGACCAGCACGGCGAACGATCCTGAACGACACTGGAGATCGTTTGGGGACCTACGGATCAGAAGGTGCGTGCCCGTTGCGTGCCTGTTCGGACGGCGATCAGCGAGGAGTCACAGGGACTCACGGTAACTGGATCGACATAAACCCAGGTCAGCGTTTTCGCAGCTCAGACAGCATTATCTTGAAAGACTTCCCAAGCTGATGTTGTCGTTGGAAGAGCGCCTGGTCTTATTCATCATCGTCGTCACTCGTATATGCGTCGTACAGCTTGCGGCGGAGGAGATCGGTTCGGACAGTCAGGGCACCAAGAAGTTCCTCATCGCTCAGCCCGTCCGTGGTCCTGAAGGCCCATGAGGAGTGACCTTCCTCATCAAGGCACTTCACGAGAACTATCGCGCCCAGAGCGGTCCATCCTTCGGGAAGCGGGTAGACGTTGAGGCCATTCAGAGCCTCGCCGACGGGTACTTCCTCTTCCTCTGTCACGGAGCCTCCTGCTGGCTGGTGGTGGCACGAATCGAGGTGTGCTGCTCAAGCGCGTCGCAGCAAACATCGAAACCACTGTGCCGGGGGCACTCGACTTCACCAGCTCGCGGGCAGTAGTAGATGTCCGAACAGCCGCAGTCGATGAACACAGGCAAGGGGTCAGGCAGTGCGGCCATGTTCCTGATCATGTGCCGTTGGCTCCCCGCTGTGCAACTGCTTTGATCTTCGAGATTCCGGCAGTACCACAGCAAAGCCACATGGCGGCTCATATTCACATCCGTCCAGCACTGGTCGGGGCCAAGTTCTGAACTCCTGATCACGGCCGGGGCAGTGTCAACGCGCAGGAGACGCGCTGCTCGCGGAGGGCGTACGACCCGAACGCCGTCGCCCGATGACGCCCGCCGCCCAGAGCGCCACGCCGATGTAGAGGACCTGCTCGGGGAGGCGCTGCCACAGCGGCGTCGCCGCCTCTCCCGCCAAGGTCGCCCCGGCCAGGGCGGCGTGGATGTTGGCCGGAAGCATGAGCACGAACAGCAGCGCCAGGCAGATCCCGGCCGCCCGCCGGGTGGCCGGGAGTACGAGGCCCACCGCCCCCGCCAGTTCCAGGACACCGGTCAGGTAGACCACGAGAGCGGGGAACGGGACGAACGGCGGAACCATGGCCACCATGTCGGCGTGGTTCGGCATGAAGGTCACGCCCGACGGGACGAAGTGGGCACTGGCCGTCATGACGAGCATGACGGCCAAGCCGTGCGCGGCGCTCAGACGCCAGGTGGTGAAGCGGGCCAGGCCGAGCGCCACGCCCAACAGGCGGAAACACAGCGCGGCCACAGCGAGAACGATCACGGTCATAGCACTCACCCTTCTCTTGGATAGCCATGCTATCCAAATTCGGATAGTGACGCTATCCAATATGGGCGGCATTCCACGACTTGAGTTCCCGGGTCCGCGGCACGTGCTCCTGCCCCTACACCGCGCCTGCAGACAGAGCGGACAGAGCGGACGGTTGGCGGGGGCCCGTGCCGCACTCCCACCCCTCCCTGACGGCCGGAGATCGCTACGTCAGGCGAAGCCGCGGCCGTGACCTGGGCGGGTGACATTATCGGCAGGCGCAAGGCCGGTACCCCGCCCTGCCTGCGCGGAATATCAACAGGAGTGCAGAAACAGACATGGAGGACGGCGGAGCAGGTCGATACGTTGTGGGGCTGCCGTGCCCGGTAGTCATGCCTACCGTCGTCCCGCCTGCCTGATCGGAGTGACACCGTGAAGAACACCGACATCGTCGCCGCCCACTACGCCGCCTCCACCCGCGGCGATCTCAATGGCATGCTCGCCCCGTTCGCGCCCGGCATCCGCTGGACCGAAGCCGAGGGATCGCTTTACGAGGGCACCTACGTGGGGCCTGACGCGATCGTGGCGAACGTCTTCGCGCCGATCGGCGAGCAGTTCGAGGGGTTCACCGCCGAGATCGACCGACTGCTCGACGCTGGTGACCAGGTGGTCGCGCTGGGCCACTACTCGGGAAAGCACCGTGGAACAGGCCACTCCTTCCGTGCCCGGATGGTGCATGTCTGGCGGCTGGACGGCGGCAAGGTAGTGGAGTTCGAGCAGATCGTGGACAACGCGCCGCTCAACGCCGCCGTGTCAGGCTGACCGCTACTGGCGCTCAGGCCGCGCGACGCTGCCGGTAGGCGCTCGGCGAGAAGCCGAAGGCGGCCTTGAAGATGCGGCTGAAATGCGCGGCGTCCAGGAACCCCCATCGAGCCGCCAACGCCGCGACGGAGCGGTGGCAGTGCAGCGGATCGAGAAGGTCGCGGCGGCAGCGCTCAAGCCGCCGCGAGCGGATCCACGCAGCGATCGTCGTCCCCTCGGCCCGAAACAGGTTGTGCAGGTGCCGAGTCGAGATGAAGTGGGCCGCCGCCACCTTGGCCGGACAGAGGTCCGGGTCACCGAGGTTGGCGTCGATGTAGTCGCGGATCCGGTCGACGAGCGTCTGGTTCGGGTTTCCCGCCTGGCGCGCGGTGCCGAGCTCGTCGGCGAACATCGTCGTCACCAAGTCCAGGGCGTTGTGCGCGAGGCGTAGCCCGCTTGTGCCGGAGAACTGATCGAGGTTCTGGGCCAGCTGGACAAGGAAGGGGCTGATCACCCGGCCGAGACCGGTGTTGCCTGGCATCCGGACGGCGGTCAGTTGCCCCACAGCATCGACGGGGAGGTCGATCAGCGTGCGCGGGAACATCACGATGAGCGAGCGAAAGTCGTCGTCGTGCGTCAGGGTGTACGGCCGGCTCGTGTCGTAGATCGCGAGGTCTCCGGGGGAGAGCACCGCCTCCCGGCCATCCTGGACCAGCAGTCCGGTGCCGGACAGTTGCAGGCTCAGCTTGAAGAACGCGGCGTCGTCCCGGCCGATCAGCGTCGCGGTGCGACGGACGGTGTGGCTCGACGCGGTGATTTCGCACAGGGATACGTCGGTGAGCACCCGGCGGCGGATGCCGCCGCGGAATCGCCGCGAACCGTCTCTGGTGACCCCGAGGGAGACGAAGGATCGAGAGACGAGGTCCTGCCACTCATCGAAGGACGACGCGACGGAGACAGCGAGGTCATCGGCGGTTGATCTCACCCTGCTCCTCCTTGCCAGAAGGTTGCACTGCGCTGTGAGAAGTCGGGCCAAGAAGCCAGGTCGTACAAACATATACGATCACGTACAAAAAAAGGGATCCATCAGCTCGGCTTTCCTCGCGGCGCTTGGGGCGTGATCGCCTCGCACGATTCAGGGGGCTGGGCAGCCGAAACCCGACGTCAGGCTCGTGCCGATGACCGGCGCGGAGCGGGGATGCGAGGCAGAGGATCCGTTCGGCGACTTCTCGCTCGTCGGTAGCGCCCGAAAAGCGGCCGACCCGGAAATCTCGGGCCTCCCTGACGAATCAGTCAGGGGGTCGGCGGCGAATCGCCGACCGACGGGCCCACGCAGTTGACCTGGCTGCGGTCCTCGACCGGTTCCCCGGCCAGCGCCCGGGGCAACTGCAACGCGGTCCCATTGGCGGCGTTGTCCACCGAAGTCGGTGCCACTGCAGGCAGGCGCGCGTAGGGCGACGGTCGGCGCCTCGGAGGCGACCAGGTGCGGATACGCGTGTTTGACGAGCAGGAAGGCGCTGCGCAGGTTGCCGGCCATGACAGTGGCCCAGACGTCGGCGGTGGTGTCGTGCACGTTCTTGCCGACCGGCCCACCGAGCCCGCGCGGACGACGGCGACGTCGATGCTCTGGTAGCGAGCAGCCATCGACTGCACCGCGCGGCGCTCTGGTAACGAGCAGCGATCGACTGCACCGCGCGGCCACTTCCAACTCGACGGAGATGCCGGCTGCCCCGACTTGTCGTCGCGGGCACATCTGTGCGCCGGCTCCTGGTGCGACGGCAGCTTTTCGCGCGTGGTCAACGGCCCTACGCGCATAGTCAAGGTGATCGCAGTGGCCGGCCCTCATCCTGGCGGAAGCTCTCGCCGGCGCGGGAGCGCCGAGAGAGTCCACTCGAGCAGGAAGAGGCGGCAGTGGCGACCAACGTCTACATCGACGGGGCATGGGTGCCGGCATCGGGCGGCGTCATCCCGACCCATGACCCCGCGACGGAGGAACTGCTCGAGGAGGTCGGGTTCGCCAACGCTTCCGACGTCGACGCCGCCGTCGCCGCCGCGCGGCGGGCTTTCGAGGATCGGCAGTGGCGGTCGATGCCGCCGGTGCGGCGCGCCCGCCTGCTGTTCGACCTCGCCGACCTCATCGAGGCACACGCCGAGGAGCTCGCCGTCCTGGAGACCCGCGACCAGGGCCAACCGGTCGGCATCTCCCGCGCCGTGAGCGTCGCCGGGGCCGCCGAGCACTTCCGCTACTACGCCGGCTGGGTCACCAAGATCGAGGGTGCCACCACGCCGGTCTCTTTCCCGGACACGCTCCACTACACCCGCCGCGAGCCGGTCGGAGTCTGCGCGTTGATCACGCCATGGAACTTCCCCCTCATGATCTTGGCGTGGAAGCTCGCCCCCGCGCTGGCCACCGGCAACACCGTGGTCATCAAGCCGGCCGAGCAGACCCCGCTCACCTCCATCCGGCTCGTTCAGCTCGCCGATCGGGTGGGCTTCCCGCCCGGGGTGATCAACCTGGTCACCGGCGACGGCTCCACCGGGGCGGCGCTCGCCGCGCACCGCGGGGTGGACAAGGTGTCGTTCACCGGCTCGACCGAGGTCGGCCGCTCGATCGTGCGGGCCAGCGCCGGCAACCTCAAGCGGGTGACCCTCGAACTCGGGGGCAAGGCCCCATCGATCATCGCCGCTGACGCCGACATCGACGCCGCGGTCGCCGGCAACATCGCCGGTAGCACCCTCAACAGCGGCCAGGTCTGCGCGGCGTACACCCGCTTCTACGTCGACCGCAAGCGCGAGGACGAGTTCGTCAGCAAGCTCGCCGAGGGGGTGAGTGGGATGCGACTCGGGCCGGGCCTGGACGAGTCCACCCAGCTCGGCCCGCTCGTCTCCGCCGAGCACCTACGCTCGGTGGAGCAAATGGTCGCTACCGGGCCGGCCGAGGGTGCCGAGCTCGTCACCGGCGGTCGGCGTGCGGCGGGCAAGGGGTGGTTCTTCCAGCCGACGGTCTTCGCCGGGGTGAAGGACGGGATGACGATCGCCACCAAGGAGATCTTCGGTCCGGTGCTGTCGGTGCTCTCCTACGACGACGAGGACGAACTGGCCGCAGTGATTGCCCGGGCCAACCGCACCGAGTACGGCTTGGCGGCGACGATCTGGACCAGGGACCTCGCGGTGGCGAACCGGGTGGCCGAGGGCGTCCGCGCGGGTGCGATCTTCATCAACATGCCGCCGATCCCCGACATGGCTGCTCCCTGGGGTGGGTTCAAGGCCAGCGGCTGGGGCCGGGAGATGGGGTCGTACGCGATCGACGCCTACACCGAGGTCAAGGGCGTCTGGTGCCACTACGGAAGCTGAGTGGGTCGCGCCCGGCCCGGCGCACCCGGGACGTCGCACCAGCACGGCCGAAAGGGAGGAGAGCCGATGGGGAGGTGACTGCGTCGGCGGCTTCTACTTCCCCCAACACCTTGGCTCCGCCCCCGGCCAATTAGTGCCCAGGACCGCTGAGCGTGCAGCCTTGAGTCCGAATGCCGGATCTCGCCCTGCGCCAGCGTTCGGCGAGGCGGCCCCACACTGATGCGGCAGCGATGGAGACGAGGAGCAACACACCGCTTCCGACAATGTCGAGCACGTAGTGGTTCCCTGTGACGAGCACATTTGCCGCCATGGCGAGTGGGAACACCCACGACAGCAGCGCCAATCGCGGGTGAGAGGCCCGAAGCGCGGACCACACGGCATACGCGCACCACGCCGACCATCCCACGTGCAGACTGGGCATGGCCGAGTAGAGATTCTGGCCGTTCCCGGTCCCCTGTGAGGCATGGCTCCCCAGGATGTCGTATTCGGCGACGATGTCGACGACACCCGGCAGGGCGAACCGCGGGGGCGACATGGGCAGCGCCCAGAAGACCGGCAGAACGAGGACGATCATCGCGAGAAGGGTCCGGCGGACCTTGATGTAGACATCGGCGTGCCAGACGAAAACCCATATCAGCACACCGACAAGCACGACGTAGTACAAGCGGTAGTAGTACACCGCCGGCTGGATCAGGGCCGGATGTCCGGTGAGCCACTCGTTCGCCATCTGCTCGATGTCCACGTGGAGGGCGCGCTCCACGGACTGCAGGGCGAGAGCGTTGGCGGTGGCAGACGCGACGTCCTTGCCTGCGAGGGCGTGAAAGTGCGTGAAGAACAGAAACCCGAGCAGCAGAACAATCACTTCAACGAGCACGCCTGGGCGCCCGCGCACGCCTCCGACAAGCGCGCCTGATCGGGCATGCTCGATCAGGCGCGAAAATCGGCCGATGGCAACCTCGCGCCGCCAGTTTCCACGATCCGGCGGTGGGCTCATGCGGTCACCATAGCTGACCATGATTTAGTAGCGGGCGTTCAATTCATCAGGTCTTGGAGCCCGGCTCAACGTAACAGTTTGATGTCGAGCGTCCTTTGTGGATCAGCGTAATTGCGGAGAGCGGCCCGAAGGCGCTCATGGCCGGGACCGGCCCCGCAAAGTCGCCCGATCGCCATCGAGGATCAGCACCACACGCTTGCGACCGTTCTGGTCTCTTCGCTTATTGGAAAGCGCCTCAAGCCGGCACAACTGACCCGGCTCCGGCGGAGGCATTCAGACTGAGGGATGATCAGGAGGCAAGGCATACGTGTCGCGCAGGGAAGACCAGGTCACGGGCTGATCGTCGTGCAATTGGCGTGCGATTAGACAGGGTGACGAGTGGCCGGCCACGGTCACTCACGACCGCCCCGAAGCCCAACTCGGCGGCCCTACGAGCCGAAATCTATGCCCTTCCCAGCTGCACATGGGGATTGCCCCGGGGTCTATAGCCTCCTGTCACTGCCGACTACCATCACAGGGTGAGACACGATGTCGGGCAGCTTCCCGATGGGTGGACCTTAGCGCGCGTCGCCGAGGTGGCCGTGGCTGACTCGGCTGAGTTGTTGCCTCTCGACACCCCCGTGTTTCTAGACGATCTAGACGGCCGAGAGAAAGTCCCAGTCTCGCTGATCATCAAGGTCGGAGGATTGTGTCTGGCACGTGACGCCCGAGACGGTGAGTATCTCATGGGAGAGATTCATGATTCGGAGTCCGTCTGCTGCTGGTCTTCTTACGGAGACGATCTAGCAAAGGCATTAATGGCGCTTTAGCCGCCGAGTCGCATTCCTGGTTGCAGTTCCAGGTGATCCAGGACGGTTCAAATCGGATTACGTACGAGCTCTGACCTGCATTGAACTGTGCGGAACTACGGCAAGCCCGATCTTTTGATCCGCGGATTCATGAGTTGACCTTTGAACTTGCTCCTCTTGCAGGACATCACTCCCACGAGCCTGGCGCGGCAACGATGAGATCTTCAGGCCGCGGGAGCGTGGCCGGCTCATCTTCGACGGAGTAGACCTCAAGACACGAAAGATGGCCTTCTTCGACGAAGAGCAAGACGCCATCGCTGCGCCCACGTACGTCGGCGGAAATCAGCACGCCGTCTTGCACCGGTGAGGTGAGTGCGCGAGGTTCTGTTCCCGCGCGAAGGTCCACTGTCGCGCACCCGCATGCGCATCGCCCGCTGACAACTGCCGAAGGAACCTGAGCCCGAAGTTCGTCCGCGCCGGGGAAATCCTGCGCGAGGAGTGCCAGGATGACGGCCTGCTCCTCGACTGACAGATGACGCTCGCTACTCGACACGGCGTCACGGTAGCGGATGGGCCTACGGGATATGTCCCGGATGATCTCCCCCCGGCCGCCGTACGCCAATAGCTTGTCGAGCAGGTCAGTGGCATACGGCAGAGGAAAGGAATCACCCACTTCTCAGCAGCGGCGCGCCGCGCCGCCATACGCACCGCGCCAGTGTCCTCGTGCCGCGCTGCGGCCTCGGGGCCGGTCGCGACACGGGCGCCGAGGGGGGCATCGCCGTATGCGGCCCCGCCGTACCCAACGAACTCGCCGACCACCGGCACACCGCCGCCAGTCACTCAATGACCGAGCCCAACCACCATGCAGGGTGCACGTCCTTCGAGCCGACGCTGCCGGGCCGCTTCCATAGCACATCCCGCTCTCAGGACGTCACTCCTGGCAATTACCGGATCTATCAGTGCCTATGCCAACCTCTACGCCATGCACATCCGATTCGGCACCCAAGACGACGCCGAGCGCATCGCAGAACTGCACACCCATAGCTGGCAGACCGCCTACAGCGAAATCATGCCCGCCAGCTACCTGAACGGGTCACTACTCGACGAGCGCAAGGTCATGTGGAAAACCCGGCTTACTGCCGTCGCCCCTGAGTCGGATCACGCCTCCTGCCTGCTCGTCGCCGCCGAGGGCACCACCCTCGTGGGATTCGCCTACCTCACCCTCGAATCTGACGGCCGTGTCCTACTCGACAACCTCCATGTCCGACCCGGGCTCAAACGTTCCGGTATCGGCCGCCGACTCGTACACCGCGCTTTCTCCTGGGCTGCCACGCATCATCCCGGCAGGGTGATCTACCTTGAGGTACTGCGTGACAACGTCTCCGCGATCGCCTTCTATCAGCGACTCGGCGGCCGCCTCACGAAGGAATTCGTTGAACGGTTCGCCGCAGGGTTCGAATTGCCCGTCATCGAATACACATGGAGCCCGGACCTCGTCGAAACCCTTGCGCTCCTTGCGTCCGAGACGCCTCCGGCGGGGGCCTCCGTCTCCGGGTGATCGTGGAGTTGGCATCCAATGGCCGAGGAACGAGTATCGCCACAGGGTGGCCGATCTCTGCCGTGATTAGGGACGATTGAAGTTCCGGAGTTCGTTTTCACACCCCTGTCACCGAGTAACGTGGCGGATCGCCGCGTGTTGCGTGGTGGTTCCGATTCTCCTCGGAGACCGACAGGAGCATGAGAATGAGCGTGGCGATGACCGGGCACAGGGCTGATGCGCGTACCCGGGCGTAAGGAAGTAGCAAGGGGCGGCCTCTGGGGTCCCGTTCTGGTGAACCTCGGACTCGGTGTGCCCGCGGGTGTGCCGCTCTATCTGGCGTGGTGGCTGCTGACCAAGTACATGCCGATGGACTGCAAGAGGCCGGAAGACCTTACCAAGCCGGAGCTCACCAACTGCAACTACACGACCCTCGATCATGCGTCCGGCATCATGTTTCTCCTGGCCGTGACCGGCATATTCACATTGGCATTCGTGGCCATGATCGACGTGATCATCCCGCTCCAGCGTGGACGAAGGCTAGCGGCATGGCTCGGCGCGGCTACGCTCATCCCCGTCCCTTTCGCGATTTTCCTGGCGCTGGCCTGACGGCTGGTACCGCCTTGGTCCGTTTACGCAAGATCATTCGCATGCCACCCGCCAGACCTAGCGGTGATCAAGGGGGAGCCACAGGGAAAGAGGGCGATAACGAAGAGAGCCCCTGGACTGGCATTTCTGCTAGCCAGGGGCTAACTGATCGCAAGCCATCGAGCTGTAGGACATCGACCTCTGCCGCAGCTCGTTCGTGCATCCGCTCGACCCGTTACCCGGCGGCATCCTTAGAATCACGGCCGCCCTGCTTCCGCATGAGATATGAAACTCCAGCCACCAGCTTGAACAGGATCCCAAGCGAGAGAAACACCCACATGCCCGTCAGCCATGCATCCGGCATCGGACCATGAAACCCAGAAAGTCCGAACACTCCGCCGGACATGGTCCAGCCGCAGAAGACGAAAAAGAACGCAGACCCGAGCTGATACCAAACGGATCGCCGCACATTCATATCGCAAACTCTCTCATCCCATCCCTCCGATCAAAAGAGCACCTCCGGCGGGGCACGCCGGCTCCAGGGGCGATCACCGTGCGCGGGCAACATCCTTAGATGGCTGAGTGGAAGTCTGATCGTCCCACCAGGCACGACCCAGGCAAGCCCAGAAGGCCGGTTCCTACGGCTCAAGCCCGTCTGTGACCGTCGGCGTCCAATGGTCGAACGGCAACCGGCTGACAGAGACAGTGAGGACGGGCTTGCCTCTCCCCCGCCGGCCCGTTGCCGCTTCGCGGTAGGTCGCGGCAGACGGGATGGGATCTCGATCTCCTGTCACGACCGCTTCCCAGCAGCAGCCGCATGAACGCGAAGGTGGTCGTCACGGCGAGGTGGACCAGACGCGGCAGCATGACGGATCATCATGCCTCGGCGGCGTAAGTCGTGCGGCCCCCAAGATCGAACCATGTGATCATCGATCGATACCTGACGTGCACGGATGGATTTCCGGCACCCGCGGTGCGCGCGGCATCTCTCCGTAGTACGTGACAGAGCCGGGAGATGGTGGAGCCTCAGCCCGGGCTGAACCAGCGGGTGAGGGCTTTCTTCAGGCTGTCGGGGTCCGCGCCTGCCCAGGCGACGTAGCCGTCGGGTCGGATGAGCAATGCGGGTGCCGGGAAGTCGTCGGCGGTCGCGGTCACGCGGTGCACTCGGTCATTCCAGGACTCTGCGGTGGCGGCGAGGTCGTTCCCGCCGGTGAGGTCAAGGAGCAGGGGGCGGGCGTCGCGCAGGAGCTCGGCCAGGCGCCGCGTGTGCCCGTCGTCGGTGGTCAGGTTGATGGTGGCACGAACCAGCCGGTGGGGGCAGCGGGGTTTTCCTCGCCCATGTCGTAGCGGACATCTGCGCCCGCCATCAGGGCGGCGACCATGTGCATGTTCTCGGGGCGCTCGAGGAGTTCTGCGAAGAGCTGTCGTAGCGCGATGACATCGCCTCCCGGTGCCATCAGAGCGGTCGCGGCCTGGGTATGCATGAGCACGCGTTCGCCGCTCGCGTGGCGTTCGGTTTCGAGCTTCGGGCCAGCAGCAGCCGCCCTCCGAAACCGGCAGAGTCGATCTTGTCCGCCTCATCGTCCAAGGGCCCCCTGCAGGTACAGGCAGTCGGGGTTGTGCGGACCGTTTATGCGCGGGTCACTTTTGCTGGGTGAGACCTGAGGCGACGATGTCGACGAGCAGGTCGAGGGTCTTGCGGTAGAGATCGGGGTCACCGAGCCGGTCGGCGAACATCGGCACCAGCAGCACGCACTGCAGTACGCCGATGATCACGGCCGGGTCGGCGGGGACGAGCTCACCGCGACCGGAGCGGTCGGCGACGAACTCCGTCAATGCCGTGACAGGGTTGTCGCTCATGGCGGTGACACGTGCCGGGTCGAGCTTGCGAGCCACAGCCTGCATCTCTTCCGGGTGGGTCATCAGGCGGCGCCACAGCGGGTTCGCCGACAGCTCGGCGAGGGTGGCGTGCAGAAAGCGGCGCAGCCCCTCGCGCGGGTCGTCGGTGCTCAGCAGGCCGCCGTCGATGACCCGGCGCTTGACCTCGCCCGACTGGCGGATCATCAGCTCCAGATACAGCGCTTCCTTGGAGTCGAAGAAGACGTAGAAGCTGCTCTTGGCCACTCCGGTGGGGGCCATCAGCTCCTCCAACGAGGTCTTGCGCAGCCCTTGGGCGGTGAAGAGCTTCTCTCCGGTCTCCAGGAGCAGGGCGGTGATGTGGGCCTTTTCCTCGGCGGTGAACGCGGGCGGCATCGGAGACAACCTTCCTTCAAGCGAACGCTTTGTTCATATGTTTTCACGGTTGCGTGCGGACGTGGCCTTTGGAATGGGGACGTGGGCTGCGGCGGGCCGGGCCCGGATCAGGGACAGTGCGAGGACCGCGGCCGCCACCGACAACGCCGCACCGACCGCCATGCCCACGGACATCGACCCGGTGAAGGCCGCCCGCGCGGCGACGCAGCATCGGGGCGGGCGCCCGCAGTTCCCAGACCACGAAGACGGCCATGACTCCGAGCCCGAACGCCAGCACGCCCATGGTGGCGAGGCCGTCCCAGCCGTGCTCGGACGCGGCGATGACCGCGTACGCCACGGCCACCATCCCCACCGTGCACAACACTGCGCCGAGCACGTCGGCACGGCCGGCCCTACCGGTGGACTCGGGCATCAGCCACGCCGCGGCGGCGATCGCCACGACGGCGACGGGCACGTTGACCAGGAACACCGACCCCCACCAGAAATGCTCCAGCAGGAAGCCGCCCAGCGACGGCCCGATCAGGATGCCGGCCAACGAAACCGCGCTCCAGGCGGCGATGGCCTTGCGCCGCTCGCTCTCGTCGAAGACGGTGACCAGGATGGACAGGGTGGCAGGCATGACCAGCGAGCCGCCGACGCCCATCAGCGCCCGCCCGGCGATCAGGATGGCGGGCGAGGTCGCCCGCGAGGCCAGCAGGGACGCGACGGCGAACACGGCCAGGCCGGTGATCAGCATTCGCTTGCAGCCGTAGCGGTCCGCCAGTCCTCCCGCTGTCAGCAGCAGGCCGGCGAAGGCGAGCGTGTAGGAGCTGATGATCCACTGGATGTCCTGCGGGGACGCGCCGAGTGCGCTCATCAGCGAGGGGATGGCCAGGTTGAGAATGGTGTTGTCGATCACCAGGACGAGCAGGCTCAGGCAGAGCGCCGCCAGGATCCACCAGCGGCGCGGGTGCGCCGTCCCAGGGGTGTGCATGATGGTCTCTCATCTTCTTTCGGGCACGGTGCTGCGGTAGCAGGGGTTACGCAACGTCGCCCTCTGCGGCGGCCCGCCGCAGGCCCTCTTCATAGATGGCGACGAATCGGTCGATCTGCCACAGCTGGGAGATGAAGACGAGCGCCCAGCCGAAGACGGCGGGCCAGGCCTCGACGCGGACCAGGCCGTACACCATGATCGCGGCACCGACGGCGGCCATGGCGATCAGCCACCGAATCGCGGGCCGGTGCGCCTCGGCCGCCAGTGACCGGTCGGCGGCGTACATCTTCTCGCCGTAGATGCCCTTCTCCGCCCAACTGCGCGGCTCGTGGACCGGCTTGAACGCATGCGGGTTGATCCACATCCAGATCACGCCCGCCACGATCGGCGCCAGCGCCCACCAGCCGAGCTCGTCACGGAAGTAGATCGGCAGCAGGATCGGCGCCAGCCCGGCCATCCGAGTCCACACGCTCCAGGCGTTGGCGTGCCGCTTCCAAGAGTCGTCGTTGAGTCCGAACGTCGCAGCGGCGGCCTGGGTGAGCTTCATCGTTGCTCCTCGAAGGGGGGAATCGGCCGGGCACCTCCCGGCCATGCGTCCATAAAATCAGGTTGGAAATTTGTTTTCAAGCGACCATCCCATGCCGAACGCGCCCTGCTGGGCCAGAGAGTCTGCCTGCCGGGTCGCCGGGAAGAAGTCTCACCCCCGGCCACTTCTCCCCCACCCCGAGCCGGTCCAGCGCCGCCTGCGCGGTGGGATGGATGCCGAAGGCGGTGCCGTACCGCTCCACCTCGGAGCGCCGTTCAAGGACCCTCGTCGGCCGCGGGGTGGTGGTGCCCGCCGGAATCGGCTGGGGCCTCGCGGCGTGGTGTGTGGTGGGCGGCGTCCCTTCTCGTGCCGTTCCCGTTCTTCGCCGGAACGATCTCCGGGGCACTCATCATCGTGGCGGCGCGGAAGAAGGATCGGCCGGGAGCGGCCCGAGACCAGGAGACGGCCCCTGCGTGATTCGCCCGCCCCGCCGGGGGCTCCCGTTCAGAGGGTGGTCAACAATAGGACCCCTGCTGGGCCTGGAGGGACTGGCCGTCGTCGAGGTCAACACAGCCCCACCTTCGGGCCGGTGAGAGCGAGTCGCCGTCTCGCCCAGGCCGAGTCGACATTGAGCATTCCTGATGGAGGAGGTCTTAGAGGTGACGAATGACCGCACGCCCCGCGGCAAAGGCTCACAGGTACACGGGATCTTCGAGAAGATCGCCGGATACTACGACCGGATGAATTTCGTCATGACTCTCGGCCGCCATGGACAATGGTGCCGCGAGGTGGCCGCGCGTGTCGCGCCTGCCGCTGGCGGACAGCTCTTGGACCTGGCCACAGGGACAGGTGTGATCGCTTTGGAGGCGGCACGGAGATATCCTGCCGCCACCGTGACGGGCGTCGACTTCTCCGAGGAGATGCTGAGTCGTGCGATGGCCAAGCCCGGGGCGGACGCGGTTCGATGGCAGCATGCGGATGCGGCCCGCCTGCCGTTCGAGAACGAGTCTTTCGACGGGATCACCGTGGGTTATCTCCTCAGGAACGTCGAAGACCTGGACGGAGTGCTTCGCGAACAGTACCGAGTTCTCAAGCCTGGCGGCCGGATCGTGATCCTCGAAACGTGCCCCCCGAGCGGCCTGGTGAAGCCGGTCATGGAGTGGGGAGTTCGCGTTCTTGTTCCGCTGCTGGGGCAGGTCGTGGCTCGCGACCGATCGTCTTACAGCTATCTCGAATCCAGCACGCTCGCCTTCAAATCACCACAACATATCGCCGGCATTCTGCGTGGACTCGGGTTTCAGAACATCGGATGGCGCAAGAAGTTCTTCGGCACGAACGTCATACTGTGGGCCGCCAAGCCGAGGTGACGGAGTCGACGGGCCGAACCGAAATGCGGCCCTGACCTTCCCCGAGCGTCACCGTCCTTAAGCGGTTTCATTTCCGGGATCATCCCTGCCGGGCTGCTCATCCCGGCGAACATCACCGCCAGACGACAAGGTCTCCGACACAAGACCCCATAACGGGTGCAGTGACGCATGTACGCTGACGCCATGGCCGACAGCGACGCGAAATGGACACAGCCTCCATGGGAGCCGCCGCTCGCCGGCACGGAGGCGGAGCACCTCGCCGGTGCGCTGGACCGCCTGCGCTCGACCTTCCGGTGGAAGGTCGACGGCCTCGACTCGGCCGGGCTACGGGCCCGCGTCGGCGCTTCGTCGCTGACCCTCGGCGGCCTGCTCAAGCACCTCGCGTGGGTCGAGGAGCAATGCTTCAGCACCAAGCTCAGCGGCACACCGCTCGGCGCCCCGTGGGACGCTGTGGACTGGACGGCCGACCCGGACTGGGACTTCGCATCGGCCGCCGAGGACGCTCCCGCACAGCTCTACGCGCTCTGGGACGGCGCCGTCGCACGCTCCAGGGCGAAGTTCGACGCCGCCCTGCTCGACGGCGGGCTCGACCAGCTCGTCCACCTGGCCTGGCCCGATGGTCGACGGGCCAGCCTGCGGCGCATCGTGTGCGACCTGATCGAGGAGTACGGCCGGCATACCGGCCACGCCGACCTGCTGCGCGAGGCCGTGGACGGGCGCGTCGGGGAAGACCCGCCGCTCGCATGGCGCCCGGTCTGACGGGGCGTCCACGGAACGCGCCCGCCATCTCTGGTCGATCCGCAGGTCAAGCACCCTACGACGACTTCTGACTCGGCACAGTCCCATGGCAGGCCTGAAACGTCTCGGCGAAAGCCCGTAACGTATTAGCGCTTGCTGGGCGCGAGGGTTGATCGTAACGCCCACCCGGCGTGACGTAATGGAGTGCTGAGAATGTCCGAGGACGTGTGCCGCAGCTGCGGCAAGCCGCTGCCGAGCCGGATGGGCAAACCGGGTCGGTCGTCGGTGTACTGCTCGGGCGCATGCCGGCAGAGGGCGCACCGGTCGCGGCAGGCCGCACCAGGAGAGCAGGCGGTGCGCGAGCTGATCGCCGAAGTCCAACGGCGGGTCCAGCTGCTGGTTCCGCAACCACCGGAGGTGTTCTATTCCGAGGTGACGGCATTGTCGTCCTCGATCGGCAGGTTGCGCCGCATCGCCCGGAGCGCCCATGACGCCGCCCGGATCGCCGTGGTCGGGCGGAGGCCGCGTACGGCCGTCGAAATCGTCACGCCGGAAACGGTGACGAACTCGACGAACGACTCCGGGCCGCACATCCGACCGGACGAGGAGCAGGCCGCCGCGGCTTTCTCCGCCGTTCGCTCGGGGGACGAGTCGATGTTCGCCCAGGTGGTCGAGCCGTACCGGCCGGAGCTGCAGGTGCACTGCTACCGGATGGTCGGCTCCTACGACGACGCCGAGGACCTCGTGCAGGAGACGTTCCTCAAGGCCTGGCGCAGGCGCGACGGCTTCGAGGGGCGGTCCACCGTACGCGCGTGGCTGTATCGGATCGCCACCAATGCCTGCCTCGACTTCCTGCGGCGACACACGCGCCGGCCGCAGCACTACGAGGCGCTGCCGGGAATGGAGCACGGCAGCGGGGAGCCTCCCGCGCGCGTCACCTGGTTGCAGCCCTACCCCGACCGGCTCCTGGAAGGGGTGGTCGCGGACGAGGTGGGGCCGGACGCGGCGGTGGTGTCCAAGGAGACGATGGAGCTGGTGTTCCTGACCGCGATCCAGCATCTGCCGCCCCGCCAGCGTGCGGTACTGATCCTGCGGGACGTGCTCGGTTGGCCGGCCACCGAGACGGCGGAACTGCTGAAGCTCTCCGTCCCCGCGGTGAACAGCGCGCTGCAACGGGCTCGGCCGACGATACGCGGGCATCTCCCCGAACGCCGTACGGAATGGACGGCCTCGGAGACGCTCGGCCGTGAGGAACGCGCGATCGTGCGACGCTACATGGCGGCCGCCGAACGGGGCGATATCAGCGCGATGGCCGAGTTGCTCAGCGAGGACGCGCGGCTGACGATGCCGCCGAACCCGCTGTGGTTCGTGGGCCGTAGCGCGATCCTGTCCTTCGTCGCGCCGGTGTTCGATTCCGGCTCGCCTCAATATCTCGGACGCTGGCGGCACCTGCCGACCCGAGCCAACGGGCAGCCGGCCCTGGCCGGCTACGTGCAGCGGCCGGGCACGACGGTTTACCGCGCGCAGAACCTCGATGTGATCCGGATCGCCGACGGGAAGATCGTGGAGATCACCACGTTCGAGCCTCACCTGCTCCCCGCGTTCGGCCTGCCGCTGAAGTTGTGAGCTACGCCGCGGCGGCCGACACGACAGCGGACCGATGAGTTCTCCGGACCGGATGCGTCTCAACGTTCGACCTTCGCCCGCGGGGGGCACCTGTCACCCGCGGCACGTGAGAACGGAGAGACACCATGGCCACAGTGATCGCCAACATGTCGATGTCGCTGGACGGCTTCGTCGCCCACCCCTCCAGTGGGGTGGAGCGCCTGTTCGGCTGGTACTTCAACGGTGACGTCGCCGTCCCGACGGCCGTCCCGCAGTTCACCTTCCAGATGTCCGAGGCGAGCGCGGGTCTGTTGCGCGACGCGACCGCCGGGGTCGGCGCGCTGGTCTCCGGCCGCCGCACCTTTGACGACGCGAAGGGCTGGGGCGGCAAGCACCCGATGGGCGCCCCGGTCTTCGTCGTCACTCACACGGTGCCGGACGGCTGGCCGCAGGACGACCCGAACATCATCTTCGTCACGGACGGCGTCGAGAGCGCCGTCGAGAAGGCGAAGGCCGTCGCCGGCGAGAAGATCGTCGCGGTGGCGAGTGCCGACATCACCCAGCAGTGCCTCAACGCGGGCCTGCTGGATGAGGTTCACGTGGACCTGGTGCCCGTGTTTCTCGGTGAGGGCACCCGCTTCTTCGACAACCTCGACGGCATCATCGAACTGGAGGACCCGCTGACCGTCGCAGGGACCGGTGTGACACACCTGCGTTACCGGCTGAAGGGCCGCTGAGCGTCCCCGGATGGGTGGTCCTGCCCGCTCCCGAACTCCGGCGGGCAGGACCGCCACCACCTCTTTGGTTCCCGCCGCGTTGGGATCATTGCTCAAATGCGCAAGTCTGCGAGTATCCTTCCTTGAGACGCGACGGTGGATCGGCCCGGCGAATTGGGGACAGGGGCGGAGAATTGGCCTTGGAGACCATGCCGGCGGAGGTGACAGCGAGCCGCTCGTCTCTCCGCCGGACTGTGATGTCGCTGATCTCTTTGACTTTGGCGGCGACGCTCATCTTCTTCCTGCCGCACATCGCCGGAGTCACGTGGCAGGAGCTCTACCACCGCTTCTCGCGGATCGGCTGGGGCACGATGGCAGCGCTCACCGGACTGTGGGTGACCGGGCTGTGCGCCTACTCGGTTGTGCTCAGCGGCTCCCTGCCCGGGTTGAGCAAGCGTCGGGCGCTTCTGGTCAACTGTGTCGGCAGCGGTGTCAGCAACGTACTGCCCTTCGGCGGAGCCGTGGGCGTCGCCATGACGTTCACGATGACGGCCGGATGGGGCTTCAGACGGCGGCCCGTAGTGGTCTCGACCGTGGTGACGGGTGTGTGGAACATGCTCGCACGGTTCCTCCTCCCCGCCGTGGGGCTCATCTGCCTGGTCGGTACGGGGCGGGTGCCGGACAACCGGCTGGCCGTGGCCGCCGGCACCGGCGGCGCACTGCTCCTCGGTGTCGTGGTCGCCATGTCGGCCGCCCTCTACCGGGAAGGCGTGGCCGACATGCTGGGCAGGGGGCTGGATCGGGTGGTCGGACGGCTGCCGATCAAGTCCAAGCCCAGCCTGCGGGACGGCCTGATCGACCTGCGCCGCTCCACCATCGAGATCACCCGCACCAAGTGGCCACAGCTCACGCTCGGCATGATCGGCTACATGGCGCTGCAGTGCGTCCTGTTCATCGGCTGCCTGGAGGCGACCGGCGCCAGGATCCCCATCCCCGAAGCGGTCGCCGCCTTCGCGATCAATCGGGTGCTGACCACCGCCGTCATCACACCCGGAGGCTCGGGGATCAGCGAGTCGGCGACCGTGTTGGCACTGCTCGGCTTCGGCGTGGCACCCGGGGTGGCCACGGCCGCCGTGCTGCTGTTCTGGTTCTTCGCCCACCTGATCGAGATTCCGGTCGGCTGGCTGTCCTGGACCCTCTGGTCGCTGACCGCGCGGGCACAGCGGGTGACTCCGCAGGAGACTTAATAAGCGAGTTCCGCCTTCGCGGCGATCTGGAAAACGTCTCCAAAATTTCAACCTGGCTGCTTCTGCGAGCACTCACCCGCCGAGGAACTTGCCCGGAATTCACGCGTTTGCCGAGAAAGGTAAAGACGCGGCGCGTTCAGAACCGGCTGGGTAAACTCACCACTCATGATCACGCGAGGCGAACGGCCCGCCATGCCCCCCTCCGCCGAGCCCGCCGGCCCGCCCGTCACCAGGCAAACCTCCCTTTCCGCCCGAGCCAAGGGCGTACGGCTGATGGCTGCCGTGGTCGGTGTCGCGCTGCTCTGCGTCGGGACCTTCTGGGGGGACGACGACGCCTTCCCCTTCGGACCGTTCCGGATGTACTCCACCAGCACCCCGCCCAACGGGAACATCCATGTGATGGCGCTGGAGGCCCGGATGCCGGACGGCTCATGGCGGGAGGTGCCGCTCGACGCGCCCGTCGTGGGCGTGAACCGGGCCGAAGTGGAGGGCCAGGTCCCGCGTTTCCAGGCCGATCCCGCGCTCGTGGGCAAGCTCGTCGAGGCTCACGACCGGCTGCGCCCCGCGGAGCCGCGCTGGACGGGCGCCCGGCTCGTGATGCGCTATCTCAAGCTCCGCGACCGTAGGTTCGTCGGCACCGAGGAAAGGGTGGTGGCCCAGTGGCTGCGCTGAACCGCTGGTTCTTCGGGCCGGTTCCCCTCGCGCGAGTGGCGGTCTTCCGGATCGCCGCGTACCTGTTCATCCCGCTCGACCTGCTGGTGCTCCGCCCGCTCGGGTCCCAGCACGCCTCGGCGACCGACCTGTACAAGCCGCTGATCGTCGCCGAGCTTCTCCATCTGCCCCGGCCGACTCCCTGGTTGATCGTCGTCGTCACCTGGACGTTGATCCCGCTGGCCCTGGCCGCCGCGGCCCTCGCGCCGTCCGGCCGGTGGCAGCGCGTCCTCGGAACGGCCATCTTCCTGCTCTACTTCGAGCAGTTGATCATCAGTTTCTCGTTCGGGAAGGTCGACCACGACCGCATCGCGTACGTGGTGGCGCTGGCGGTCCTGCCGACGGTGGCGGGGGCCCGGTTGCGAGGCTCCGGCTCGGCCGAATCGGCCGCGTGGGCGCTCCGATGCGTACAGATCGCGGTTGTGGCGACGTACTTCCTGTCGGCGTTCGCGAAGCTCCGTTTCGGGGGCATCGAGTGGGTCAACAGCGCGACGCTGGTCCGCGCCGTGATGCGCCGGGGCACCGGGGTCGGCCGGTTGCTGCTCGACTACCCCTGGACGCTGCACTGGGCCCAGTGGGGGATCATGCTCATGGAGCTGAGCTCGCCCGTGGTCCTCGTCCTGCGCGGCCGGTGGCGGTACGCCGCCGTCGGCGTGCTGACCGCGTTCCATCTGATGGTCTACGCCACGATCTCGATCATGTTCTGGCCGCACGTGCTCTGCCTGCTGTTCGCCTTCCTGCCGACAGAGCGTCTCGTACGGCGCGGCGCCGCGGGCGCGGGGGCCGCGGGGTCAACCGCTCCGACGCTCGTCGGCGGACAGGACGCACATCGGGGTGCCGCCGGGGAGACGGTGCCGGTTGTCGGCGATGAGCCGGTACGCCCCGTGGGCCAGCCACCGGAAGGGCGGGACGCGCAGGAGCAGCCCCAGGGGTGACCACGGCAGTCCCGCCGCGATGAGGATCTTGGCCACCGCCTGGGCCCCGCCGTATATGCGGCCCCTGGTGTCCACCCAGAGCAGCTCGTACTCCGCCCGCTCCCGGGTGGTGCCGAGCCCGGCCAGGTCGGTGAACTGCCAGGCCCGAACATCGGCGGGAACATTCATGCGCCGCTCGATGAAGTTCGCCGCGGTGGTGCAGAAACCGCAGTCCCCGTCATAGACGATCAAGGATCTACCCACAACCCCCATCATGCCGTACGCCCCGGAAAGGCCCACGGAGACCGGCGATCAGACGACTTCCGGGGAATCACTTCACGGCCATCCCGCAGCCGCTCGCCGCGCATGCCATGCGGACGGTCAGGTGGTCGCCAGCAGTGCGTTGATCTCGGCGTAGGTGAGGCCGTCGGTCAGCGTGGTGTAGGTGCCGCTGCCGAGCAGTTCAAGGGCCGCCCTCCTGGCGACCGCGTAGGCCGCCTGGGCGACGGAGCTGCCCAGGCTGATCCGCGCGACACCCCGCTCCGCCAGCGCCGCCACATCGGGTGCGCCCGGCCCGGCGAGCACGTTCACCGGTACGGCCGCCTTCTCGACGAAGGCCGCGATCGTCGAGAGGTCGGCGAGACCGGGGATGAAGACGCCGTCGGCGCCGGCCACGATGTAGGCCGCGGCACGGGCCAGCGTCTCGTCAAAGCGGGTGTCGGGGTCGCCCACCGAAAGGAGGTACGTGTCGACGCGCGCGTTGACGAACAACGGAACCCCGCTCTCGTCCGCGGCCCGGCGAGCGGCGCCGATCCGGGCCGCCTGCTCCTGGACCGGCCGCAGCGGCGTCGGCCCGTCGTGGTGGGCGTCTTCCAGGTTGACCCCCACGGCGCCGGCCTCAAGCACGGCTCGCACGGTATCCGCGACCCCGTCGGCGTCGTCGGCGTACCCGGCCTCGATGTCGGCGGTCACGGGGACGTCCACGGCCGCCGCGACGCGTGCGATGAGGTCGAGGGCGCGGCGGCGGTCCAACCGGTTGCCATCTGAGGCACCGAGGCTCCAGGCCACCCCCGCGCTGGTGGTGGCGATGGCGGAAGCCCCGGCGGCTTCGACGATGCGCGCGCTGGCGGCGTCCCAGGCGTTGGCGAGCAGCAACGGACTGCCCGCGACGTGCAGGGAACGGAACAGCTGGGCCTTCTCAACGTGAGTCGTCATGGTGAGAGTCCACCAGTTCGCGCCGCACGGGGTCTAGCGGATTTCGGACATCACCGCAGGCCGACCCCGTGGGCGACGGCGTGCTCCTCGACGTCGACCGATGCGTGCGCGCCGTACGGTCCGAGTACGCGTGCTTCGACGGCCGGCTCTCTTCGCGCCAGAGCTGTCATCCGCACCGTCACGGGAAGGTGACGGTTACCGTGAGGCCGCCCTCGGCTCTGGGGGTCGCGGTGACGGCGGCGTCGTGGGCGGTGGCGATGGCGTGGACGATGGACAGACCGAGGCCCAGCCCGTCCGGGTGCCCCGTGCGGGCCGTGCCGAGGCGTTGGAAGGGCTGGAAGAGGCGTTCGACGGCGTCAGGGGGCACCAGGGGGCCCGAGTTACTGATCGTGAGTACGGCGTGGCCGTCCACGGTCCGGGTCTCCACCTCTACCCAGCCGGGCAAGGTGTTGTGGCACAGCGCGTTGTCCACCAGGTTCGCGACCAGGCGTTCGGCGAGAGGGCGGTGACCGGCCGCCGGGGCGGCGCCGAACGACTGGCGGATCGCCACACCCCGCCGGCGGGCTTCCGCGCGGCGGTCGTCCACGACATCTCCGCCGAGCCGGGCCAGGTCGAAGGCATGGCGGGCCTCGATGCCCGCCTGTCCGCGGCTCAGCGTGAGCAACGCCTCGATCAGGCGTTCCTGTTGGACTCCGGCGGCGAGGATCTCCTCGTGCGCCTCCCGTAGCGACTCCACAGTGGGCATGGGGTCGGAGAGGGCGACCTGGCCGAGCGCCCGCTGCCGGGTCAGCGGGGTGCGGAGCTCGTGAGAGGCGTTGGCGACGAACTGGCGCTGGGCCTGGAAGGACGCCTCCAACCGGGCCAGCAGGCCGTCGAAGGTGTCGCCCAGCGCCTTGATCTCGTCGGCGGGGCCGTCGAAGGCCAGGCGCCGGTGCAGGTCCGTCGCCGAGATCTCTCGGGCGGTCGCGATGATCGTACGGAGCCTGCGCAGGATGCGTCCGGCGACGACCCAGCCGAGCACCACCGAGATCACCGACATGAGGGCGAGCGCGAGCGCGGAATTGATCAGGAGCTGGTCCAGCGCCTCGGCCCGCTGGAGCTTCAGGACCTGCTGAAACTGGGCGGGGAGCAGCTCGACCGAGCGCGACTTGCCGGGCGGCGGCATGCCCGGAGAGGGAATGGGGGCGTTGTCCGGCGCGGGGATGAAGCTCTTGACCACCTGCCCCATGACCGCGTGGCGCACCAACACGTACGTGATCGCCAGCAAGGTGGCGCCGGAGACCAGAAACAGGCCTCCGTACAGAAGGGTCAGCCGCAGCCGCACGGTACGGCGGGGCAGGTGTGAACGGGCCAGGCGGCCGGCGAGCCGCGTGAAGGCCGACAGGAACGCCATCAGACGCGGTAACCGCGCCTGGCGACGGTCTCGATGATCGGTGGATCGCCGAGCTTGGTCCTGAGCCTGCTGACGGTGATCTTCACGGCATTCGTGAACGGGTCGGCGTTCTCGTCCCAGACCCGTTCGAGCAGTTCCTCGGTGGAGACCACCCGGCCCTTGGAGGCCAGCAGCAGTTCCAGCACACCGAACTCCTTGGGGGTCAGCTCCAGCGGCCGATCGCCTCGGCTGACCCGGCGCCGCGCGGTGTCAAGCGCGAGATCACCGTGGCGCAGCACAGGGGGCACCGCGGGATGGGCGCGACGAGCCAGCGCGCCGATCCGCGCCACCAGCGCGGGGAAGTCGAACGGCTTGGTGAGGTAGTCGTCGGCGCCCAGGCCAAGACCGTCGACCAGGTCCTCGGTCGTCGCCGCCGCGGTCAGCATCAGCACCCGGCTGCGGCAGCCCGCCTCGAGCAGTCGCGCGCACACGTCGTCGCCGTGTATCCCCGGCAGGTCGCGGTCGAGCACGATCACGTCGTAGTCGTTGAACAGCGCCCGCTCCAGCCCGCTGGGCCCGTCGAGCGCCACGTCCACGGCCATCTGGGCTCTGCGCAGGCCTACAGCCACCGTCCGCGCGGTCACCTCGTCGTCCTCCACCACGAGCACGCGCACCCACGGCTCCCTCCGCCGGGACAGATCATCTCCGCCAGCATCCTCCTCCCCCGGTTTCGGCGGCGTTTCATCCGCGGGTCAGGGGCGGTGAAACCGCGCCGAAACCGCAGCTCCCCTACAAACGATCGCATTCCACCAGACGCACCCTCTCGGCCCCGCGCGTACGGGCCGTCGGGACAAGAACCTCACCGGACGTGATGGAGAGCGACATGCGAAGCGTTGCAGGTACGAATACACGTGGGAAAGGCCGCGTGCGGCGGGACGGCGTGATGGCCGTCGTGTTGGCGTCCGTCGCGCTGACCACCGCGCTGACCACCGCCGCCTGTTCCGGCGACGAGGGGCCGGCCAGGACCGTCGCGTCCGCGGCGCCCCAGGCAGGCGGCGCGAAGTCCCCGGACGCGACCGCCACCGAGGGTGACGCGCTGGCCTTCGCCCGGTGCATGCGGGAGAACGGCATGCCGGACTTCCCCGACCCCAAGCCCGAGAAGGGCCTCGCCTTCTCGCCGGAGTTGGCCGACTCCCCGCAGTTCAAGGCGGCGGAGAAGAGCTGCGCGCGGTTCCAACCGCCGGCCCCGGACCGGCCACCCATGCCCGACGAGTCCTGGCCCGTGTCGGACAAGCTGAAGTACGCCGCGTGCATGCGGGAGAACGGCGTGCCGAGCTTCCCCGACCCCGACGACAACGGCGGGTTCATCTTCCCGCAGAACGGCACCGTGGACCCCGCCTCGGAGCAGTTCAAGAAGGCGGAGGGGGCCTGTAAGCAGCACCAGCCGCGGAACATGCCGGAGCCGGGGCAGATGAAGGGCGGCACCTCGTGAGTGCCGCCCAGACGATGGACGCCGGCCCGGCGAGCGCGAAGGGTCGGCGTCCGCGCTGCGGTCGGCTCGGCCGGCTCGTGGTGGTCCTCGTGGGCGGGGCCGTGATCGCGGCCGGTACGCGGTTCGCGCTGTCCGGACCGCTCGCCACCGGGACCAAGGAGACGCCGGCCCAGACCGCGGCCACGACGGCGCTGGCACAGGTGACCAGGGGGACTTTGTCGGCCAGGACGATGGAGAACGGCACGCTCGGCTACGCGGGCGACTATCAGGTGGTCAACAAGGCCGGCGGCACCGTGACCGGGCTGCCCGCGGTGGGCCGGGTCGTCCCCCAGGGCCGGGTGCTCTACCACGTGGACGGCAAGCCCGTGGTGTTGCTGCGCGGTGAGGTCCCGATCTACCGCGACCTGTCCTGGGGCACGCAGGGCACCGACGTACGGCAACTGAACACCGCGCTGGTGGATCTCGGATACGCCGCCGAAGGCGAGCTCGACCCCGGTTCCGATTACTTCGGACGGCGGACCTACTACGCGCTCAAGGAACTGCAGGAGGCGGTGGGACTGGAGCGGACAGGGACCCTGACACTGGGCCAGGCGGTGTTCGTGCCCGCCGGGCGGATCCGCGTCACCAAGGTCATGGCGGTGCGCGGTGGCATGGCGGCGACCGGGTCCGTGGTGCTGCGGGCCTCGTCGACGGCCCGCCGGATCACCGTCGAACTGAACGCGAGCCGGCAGTCGCAGGTCGCGACCGGCGACAAGGTGACCATCACGCTGCCCAATGGCACGACCACCCCCGGCGTGGTCTCCTCGGTAGGCAAGGTGGCCGTCAAAGCGGACAGCGGCACCACCGTCGAGGTTCGCGTCAAACCGCTCAAGCCGCAGGCGACGGGACGGCTCGACCAGGCGCCCGTGCACGTGTCCATCGTGACCGACACGGTCGAGGACGTGCTGTCGGTGCCGGTGAACGCGCTGCTGGCGCTGGCCGGAGGCGGCTACGCGGTCGAGGCCGTGGAGGCGGACGGCAGGCACCGGCTGATCCGGGTGGAGACCGGGCTGTTCGACGACAGCGCCGGCACGGTCGAAGTCGCCGGTGACGGCCTGGCGGCCGGTCAGAACATCGTGGTGCCGGGCACATGACCGGCGTTCAGGCGGAACCGCGGCCGCTCGGCGACCGGCAGGGCGGCGAGCCGGTGCTCCGGCTTGAGCGGGTGACCAAGATCTATCCCGGCGCCACCCCGGTGGTGGCTCTCGCCGAGGCCACCTTCACCGTACGGCGGGGCGAACTGGTCGCCATCGTGGGCCCGTCGGGCTCGGGCAAGTCGACCCTGTTGCAGGTGATGGGCACCCTGGACCGGCCCACCTCCGGGACGGTCCACATCGTGGGCGACGATGTCGCGCGCATGTCCGACCGGGCACTGGCCGGGCTTCGCGCGTCCCGGATCGGCTTCGTCTTCCAGCAGTTCTTCCTGGCCCAGCACGCCACCGCGCTGGAGAACGTGGCCGACGGGATGCTGTATTCGGGCGCCCGGCACCGGACGCGGACACGGGCCGCCGCAACCGCCCTGGAGCGAGTCGGGCTCGGCCATCGCCTCCGCCACCGGCCGCCGGAGCTGTCGGGCGGTGAACGGCAGCGCGTGGCGATCGCCCGTGCGCTGGCCGGCGACCCGGACATCGTGCTGGCGGACGAACCGACCGGGAACCTCGACAGCGCCTCCGGGAACGCGATCTTCGCTCTGTTGCGGGAGCTCAACGCCGAAGGCGCCACCATCATCATGATCACTCACGATCGGGAGCTGGCCGCGCGACTGCCCCGCCGCATCGAGGTTCTCGACGGCCGCGTCGTCGCCGACACGCGAAGGGACCGGCCATGACGCCCCCTCACCACGACGGGGCGGCCCCCGGCCGGCTGCACCCGGCCGACCTGGCCCGCACCGCCGTCGTCGGCCTGCGTACCCGTCCCATGCGCGCCGCCCTGTCCGCCCTCGGCATCGCGATCGGCGTCGCCGCGATGGTGGCGGTGCTCGGCCTGTCGGCCTCCTCGCAGGCCGGGCTGCTGGCCGAGATCGACAAGCTCGGCACCAACCTGCTGACCGTCACCCCCGGCCAGACCATGGGCGGCGCCGACGCCAGGCTGCCCATGGACGCCCCGGCGATGATCGCCAGGATCGGTCCGGTGGACATGGTCGAACACACCGGGAAGGTGGCGGCGAGCGCCTACCGCAGCCCGCACATCCCGAGCCTCAACACCAACTCGATCAGCGTCCACGCCGCCAGCTTGAACCTGCCCGCGGCGGTACGCGCCGCCGTCGCCCAAGGTCGCTACCTCAACGCCGCCACGGCCGAGCAACCGGTCGCGGTGCTCGGTGCGGACGCCGCCGCCCGCCTGGGCATCGCCGGGATCCACCCGGACGCGCGCATCTGGGTCGGCGGCCAGTGGTTCTACCTGGCCGGAATACTCAACCGGGCCGCGCTGACCCCCGAGATCGACTCCTCGGTGCTGGTCGGATACCCGGCCGCGCGGAAGTACCTGAATTTCGACGGCCATCCGTCCAGGGTGTACGTGCGCGCCCAGACCGAGCAGGTGAGCGACGTGCAGAAGGTGCTCGCCGCCACGGCCAATCCGCGCAACCCCGGTGAGGTAGGCGTCAGCCGCCCCTCGGCCGCCCTGGTGGCCCGCGCCGCGGCACAGTCGGCGCTGGGCGGCCTCATTCTCGGCCTCGGCGCGGTCGCCCTACTCGTGGGCGGCATCGGCGTGGCCAACACCATGGTCGTCTCCGTGCTGGAACGCCGGTCGGAAATCGGGCTCAGGCGCGCGCTCGGCGCGACCAAGGGACATGTACGGCTGCAGTTCCTGTCCGAGGCGATCCTGCTCGCCGCGCTCGGCGGGGCCGCCGGAGTGGTCATCGGGGTGGCGGCCACGGCGGTCTATGCCCATGTCAAGGCGTGGGCGACCGTGGTGCCATCACTCGCCTGGGGCGGCGGGCTCGGCGCGGCCGTCGCCATCGGAGCCGTCGCGGGGCTTCTCCCCGCGCTGTGCGCCGCCCGTATGCAACCCACGGAGGCGCTCAGGACCGTCTGAGCCCACCGCCCCGACCGCCACCCGGCGCCGCGGACGAACAGCGCGGCACCGGGCAGCCTTGGCATGCCTTGTGACCAGGCAGAACGCCCTGGCAGAGCTCGGCCGCCGCCGGACGCGCATGAAACTCTCCCGAAACCGCCGCTCCCGTATACCTGTCAGCTGTCGAGTTCGGCATCCGTCAAGCCGCAACGGCCACGACCGCAATTCGCGCGTGATGCCGCCCTTCGTTGCCGAACTCCTGATCCCCCGGCGAAAGGACGCCCAGTGAGGCTACGAGTCCACGAACATCATTCCTCCACCAGGTCTCGCACCGATCGCCTGACCGCCCTTCTCGGTGCCGCGTTGATCCTGGCAGCGGGCACGGCCGTCCCGGCCCACGCCACGTCCACGAAGAGCAAGATCAACTGGCATGCCTGCGAGGACGCCAGGGCGGTGGTCGAGTGCGCGACCATCAAGGTGCCGCTCGACTGGTCCCACCCGAATGGTCAGACCATCAAGATCGGCCTGGCCCGCCGCAAGGCCACCAAGCCGAGCGCCCGCATCGGCTCCATCCTCATGGACCCGGGCGGCCCCGGAGTCTCCGGTGTCGACGAGGTCAAGCGGAAGCCGAACCTGTTCACCTCGGCTGTCAGCGAGCGCTTCGACGTGATCAGCTTCGACCCACGCGGTGTCAACACCAGCACCCCGGTCAGGTGCGCCACGGAATTGATCTTCCAGGCGGACGAGGCCAAAAGGCGGGCCAGCCGGAGCGCGGCCGACTTCGCCGCCCTCAGACGCGCCAACCAGAAGCTCAGCCGGAACTGCCGCAAGCTCACCGGCCCGCTGTACGACCACCTCGACAACCTGCACGTCATCCGGGACATCGACGCCATCAGGACCGCCCTGGGCGAAGACAAGATCACCCAGGTGGGGTACTCCTACGGCACCCTCATGATCCAGCAGTACGCCGAGAAGTTCCCCCAGCACGTGCGAGCCCTGGCCGCCGACGGCAACGTGGACCGCAGCCTGCGATCCGTGTGGGACTTCCTGGACGGCCAGACTGCGGCGATGGAGAAGGCCTTCGTCCAGTGGGCGGACTGGTGCGACAAGACCTCCGACTGCGCCCTGTACGGAATGGACGCCAAGAATGTCTACGGTGTCCTCCGCGAGCGTGCCAAGAGCGGGAAGCTTGTGGACCCGGCCACCGGTATGAAGGTCGACTTCGGCATGCTGACCGGGAGAGCCCAGGCCGTCAGCGCGCCGGAGTACTGGAAGGATCTGGCCACGCTCTTCAAGTCGCTGCACGACGGCACGGATTCATCCTCATCCTCGCCTTCGCCGACGTCGCAGCAGCCCGACCTGCCCGAAACCATGACCTACCCGCGGCAGGGGATGTGGTGCCAGGACTGGACCTTCGAGATCAAGAACTACACCGAGCTCAAGAGCACCATCGCGCGGCTGTCCAAGCGCTACCCCAACGTCGAATGGAACCCCAACGCCACCGACGGCGCGCTGGACTGCGTGGGATGGCAAGGCAAGACCACCAACCCCCAAAGACCCCTGAGGGTGAAGGACGGCCTGCCGCTGGTCATGATCGGCAACCTCAATGACCCCGCGAGCGTGTACGCCTGGTCCAAGAACTCCGCCAAGCAGAGCGGAGCCTCCCTCGTGACCTACGAAGGCTTCGGGCACACCATCTACCCCTCCACCGTCGCCTTCGGACCGAGCACCTGCATCAACGACGTGATCGACGCCTTCCTCATCGACCTCAAGACACCCAAGGAGGGCACCAGCTGCCCGGCCATCGAAGTACCGGGCGAAGGCACCAAGCCGACACCCCGCCCCGCCTCGACAAGCTGAGCCCCTGCCCTCCCCCGCCGCTGCTGGGAGCCTTCGCCCATGGCAAGATCACTGGCTATCGGTGTGACGCCGACGACAAGTGCACAGACCCGGGCCTGGACAAGGCTCTCGCCCTGCTCAAATAGCGAGCAGCACCGCCGAGGAGGCGGAGAGTGGCCGTCGGTCAACGGGACCTGGCCCGGTTCCGAACGCGGAACCGGGCTTCGCCGCCCCTCTGTCAGTCGGCGACCACGGTCTCGCCCGGATGAACGACTTCGTCGTCGAGCTCGGATGGGTGGAAAAACTCTGACGGCGATGGAGTGGCGGGCTCCTCATGCTCGTCCAATGGATGGCTCTGCGGCGAGAAGGCCGCGCCCACCGTGGCGGCGAGGGTCAGGTAGGCCTCGTACGTCGCGGGATTCAGCCGGTCCAGCTCGACTTCGGAGTCCTCCTCCAGGTGCGGGTCGAACGGAACGCTGATCACGGTGCGGCAGCGCTCGCCGAAGTGGCGGCGCAGTGCGTCCGTGTCCACGGTGGACCTGCTCTCGTGGCGCACACCCGACAGGACCACGGTCGCCGATCGCGCCAGTTCGGCACGACCGTGGGCTTCCAGCCAGTCGAGGGTCGCACCGGCCGACCGGGCGGCGGCCACGGAGGGAACAGTCACCAGCACGATCTGGTGGGCCAACTCCAGGGTCGCGGACATGGCCGAATGCAGGAGGCCGGTGCCGCAGTCAGTGATGCAGATCGAGTAGTAGTACTCCAACAGCGTGGCGACGGCCCGGTAGTCGTCGGCACTGAACGCCTTGGAGACGGCCGGGTCACGGGACGATGCCAGGATCTCCAGCCTGCTCGACGCCGACTGCGACGTGAACGCGCGGACGTCGGCGTACCGCGGCTTGTCCATCGCGACGAACTTGGTGAGGAGGTCGCGGACGGTCGCGGTCGTCTCGAGTCGCACCCGGTCCGAGAGGGTTCCGCGGTCCGGGTTGGCGTCCAACGCGATGACGCGGTCGCCTCTGACGCTGCTGAGCATCGCCCCCATCCCCACGGCCGTGGTGGTCTTACCGACGCCGCCTTTGAGGCTGAGCACCGCCACGCGATGATGGCCACCTGCCACCGGCGTCCGCGCGAGGCCGATCAGACGGCGACGGTGCACCTCTTCCGGTGACTCGCCGGGACGGACAATCCCTCCGGTGACCTGGTAGAGCATGCGACGCCAGCCACCCGCGGGGGCGGCGTGTCGCCGGGGCCGGAGAAGAAGCTCGGGGGTGAGAAGGTCCGTCGGAGTGGCGCTGTCTCCGTCTTCCGGCACCGCCGATCCCGCTACTGAGCCTGATACCTGATCGTGGACCACAGCGACCTCCCCGATGATTACCTGTGTGAATCCCGGGCTCACCCGCGCACAGAGGCGAAGGATCGACCGGCTCCGTACCCTGTCGCGGCCGGTCGACAGCAGCAGGGCCGTGGAACTCCCGCTGAAATCGGCCGCAGACAGCCTTGATCTCAGGTCGCGTCCTACACGACACACATACGCTACGAAATCCACCTATATGACTACTAGCTGTGACATGTAAGCTTCGTGGAGATCGCCGATAACGATCCGCCGCGAGCAGGCATCGCCCGTACGGCGTCGATCTCCCGGCTCCTCCACGCGTACGCTGACCGCCATGCCGGGAACCGTCCCAAGGCAGGCGAAAGCGGCTGCCACCGCATGGGTGGCCACCTTGGGTGGCCCGCACATCCTCGTCCCCGAATCAGCGTGCCGGCACTGGCAGGGCGCACCGATGGACGATTCCGAAGGCGAGGGGGACTATGGCCGCGCGTGCTCAGTCGAGGGCTACATCGGGTTGATCGATGTCGGACCGGCACAGGCTCTGGTCCTTGGCGACGAGCCAAGCGACACGACGTACATACCTGAACGGAAGGCCGTCGTCCGATGGGTCGGCGGGAACTCCGTGGATGACCTCGTGGACGCGGCCGTCGAGATCATCGACTCAGCGGCGATTCCAGACGACGAAGAACTCATCTGGACGGTTCGCGAGCCGTTGATCCTCTTCGATTCCGCCTTCAGTCACAAGGAACTCGCCTCAGAGAAGCATCTGCGGATCGAACTCACACCAGGGCGATACACGGTCCGCGCAGCCTACGTGAACCGCCCGAATGCCTGCATGATCCTCATCCGCTTCACCTGAGGATGAAGCGCACGCCACACGTCTCACCTTGGGACAGGTGGCGCCGGCCGGCGCATCGCGCGGCAGGTGGAACCTGGGGGTCGCGCGACCCCCAGGGCCGGTCGGTGGGCTCCTGCGGCGGCCTCGGCGCCGGACGCCACGTGAAGGTCGCCGAGATGTCGGCGCTGAAGACGATCAGCGAGTCTCAGCGCTCGTCGACGACCTGGCCGTTCAGGGCGATGCCGTCCTTGGTGAAGGCCATGGTCAGCGGCGCCTCCGGGAAGGTGGGGAGGGCGGCGAGCGCGGCGCCCATCTGCTCGGCGGTCTCCCAGTGCCAGGTGTCGGTGTAGGCGCCGTCCTCGAGTTGGATCAGCACGACGTGGGTGAGCCCGGGGTGCCCCTCCCGGACGGTCGCGATCAGCGAGCTCCGGCGGGCCAGGAACTCCTCCAGGTCGGCATCGGCGACGGAGTAACGGTGCGAGCGGACGACGGACATGTCGGTGTCTCCTTGTGCGTGGGGGGTTCGCGGCTTACCAGCTGCCGGCGACCTGGCGGATCGGGGCGTTCAGGCGGTTGAAGAGGTTGGTGACGGCGGTCATCAGCAGGATCGACGCCAGCTGCCGCTCGTCGAAGTGGTCGGCGGCGTTGTTCCAGACGTCGTCGGGGACGGCGTCGGCGCGGTCGGCCAGCCGGGTCGAGGCCTCGGCCAGCTCCAGCGCGGCCCGCTCGGCATCCGTGTAGTACGGAGCCTCGCGCCACGCGGCGACCAGGCCGATGCGCTCGTCGCTCTCGCCGAGCTTGCGCAGGTTCTTCAGGCCGGCGTCGACGCAGAAGCTGCAGCCGTTGATCTGGCTGATCCGCAGGTGGATCATCTCCATGAGCTCCTGGGGGAGACCCTGCGACTGAGCGGCCTTGATCAGCTCCATGATCGGCTTCATCGCGGCGGGGATGATCGTGGCGGGGTTCTTCATCCGGGCTTCCATCGTGCTTCCTTCCGTCTCGGTTCGTGTGAGATCAGAGTGGCTGCCCGGATTGATACATTCGCTATGCGCGCACGATGCGACGGCGATGAGGAGACGATGCTGCGCTTCACCCTTCTCGGCCCGGTCCAGATGGTCGTCGACGGCGCGCCCCTCACAGGCATCGCCCCACGTCACCGGGCTGTGCTGGCCTACCTTCTGCTCAATGCCGGCCGGGTGATCAGCGTCGAGCGGCTGATCGACGCGATGTGGGGCTACGACCGACCGGACACCGCCCGATCGCAAATCCATGCCTCGATCACCGTGATCCGCAAGGCGCTGCGTGGCGCGGGAGCCGTACACCTCCTTGAGACGCGTGCCGGCGGCTACGTCGCGCAGCCGGAGCCCGGGCAGGTCGACGCGCAGGAGTTCACCGAGCTGGTAGCCGCTGGCGAGCTGCGCGAAGCGCTGGATCTGTGGAGCGGCGAGGCGCTGGAGGACGTGCACGCGCATTACGTCACCGGCGTCCGGGAGCTCTGGACCGACCGGCGGCTGTCGGCGTACGAGCGCCTGGTGGAGGGCGAGCTCGCCGCCGGGCGACACGGCGACCTGCTCGACGAGCTCGCCGCCCAGGTGACCGCCAACCCGCTCCGCGAGAAGCTCAACGGCCATCTCGTCGTGGCCCTGCACCGGGCGGGACGGCAGGCCGACGCCCTGGCAGCGGCGCGTTCTTACCGTACGGCTCTCGCGGACGAACAGGGCCTCGACCCCGGACACGCCTTCACCGAGCTGGAGCGGGCGGTCCTGGCGGACGATCCGGCCTTGCGCCTGGCTGACGCGGCGCCAGTGGTTCCCGGGCCGCCGCGTCGCTCCACCTTCCTGCCCTACGACATCCCCGATTTCGCCGGACGCGCCGTCGAGCTGGAACAGCTGGGCGAGCACCACGGGTCGGCGGTCGTCACGATCGACGGCATGGCCGGGATCGGCAAGACCACGCTCGCCGTCCACGTGGCCCACCGGCTGGCCGCCCGCTATCCGGACGGCCGGCTCTTCCTCGACCTCCACGCCCACACGGCGGGCCGGGAGCCGATCGACGCCGCCGCCGCGCTGGAGGCCCTGCTCCGCCAGCTCGGGGTGCCCGCGGACCGCATCCCGGTCACGCTGGTCGAGCGGAGCGCCCTCTGGCGCGCCGAGCTGGCCGATCGCCGCGTGCTCGCCGTACTCGACAACGTCCTCGACGCCGAGCACGTACGTCCCCTACTGCCGGGTCACTCCGACACCCTCCTCCTGATCACCAGCAGGCGGCGGCTCATCGACCTGGACGGCGCCCACGCGCTGTCGGTCGACGTGCTGGGCGAGGAGGACTCGGCCCGGCTGTTCGAGCGCATTGTGGGCGAACGTGCTCACCACGAACCGGACGCCGTACGCGACGTGCTGCGCCTGTGCGGGTACCTGCCCCTCGCCATCCGGATCTCCGCCGCCCGTCTCCAGCACCGCCCGCGCTGGACCGTGTCCTATCTGGCGGGCCGGCTGCGTGACCATCGCCGGCTCCTGGACGGGGTGTCGGCGGCCTTCAGCCTCTCCTACGAGCAACTCCATGAGGGCGAGCAGCACATGTTCCGCCTGCTCGGGCTGGTGCCCGGGCGCGACATCGACGCCTGCGGCGCGGCCGCGCTGGCCGGGATCTCGGAGGACGAGGCGGAGGAGCTCCTCGAAGGCCTCCTCGACGCCCACATGCTCCTGCAGCTCGAACCGGGCAGATACACCTTCCACGACCTGCTCCGCGAGCACGCGCGCTCGATCGCCGAGGACGACGCCGCCGTCATGCGGCTGCTCGTCTACTACCTGCACCGCTCCCGCGCGGCGATGGACCGGCTCTTCCCGCACAGCGTCAGCCAGAGGGAGGGCGTCCCCCAGCCGGCCGCGCCGATCGCGCCCATCCGCGACGCCGCAGAGGCGATCGCCTGGCTCGACGCCGAGCGCTCCAACATCATCGCGACCGCCGTCCACGGACCGGAGATCTGCCTCGGCCTCCTGGCTCTGACGATGCGCCCCTACCTCGACCGGCAGGCGCACCACGACGACGCGCTCACGCTGCACACCCTGGCGCTCCAGCGCAGCCGCAAGCTCGGCGACCGCGAGGTCCAGGCGCGAGCGCTCACCGACCTGGCGTGGACCTACTGGCGGCGCGGCGAGTACGAGCGGGCAGAGGAGCACGCCCACCAGGCCCTCGACGGGTGCGAGAAGGACCACGAACGGGCTCGGGCACTCCTCACCCTGGGAAACGTGGCCCTGCGACGCCGCCAGGACACTCAGGCGGAGCAGTACCTCAAGCAGGCACTCGACCTCACCCGGATCGGCGCCGACGTCTGGGCCGAGGCCCACGTGCTCGGCCTTCTCGCCCTCGTCCTCGACCGGGCCGGCCGTCCGGAGGAGGCCCGGCGCCATCTCGACCTGGCGCTGGCGCTCCACCGCAAGGCGGGCAACCCTGCCGGAGAGGCGGTGACCCTCAACCACCTCGGCGTCGTCCTCCGGCACCAGGGCGAGCTCGCCCAGGCACGCACCCGCCACGAGCAGGCCGCGGCTCTCCACCGCGAGCTCGGCAACACCACCGACGAGGCGGCCGCGCTCAACGGCCTGGCCGAGGCCGCGGACGACCCGGCTCGGGCGGTCGAGGAGCATGCGGCCGCGCTCGCGCTCGCCGACCTGACGCGCAACCGGCCGGAGCAGGCGCGTGCTCACGACGGGCTGGCGCGCGCCCACCTCGCACTCGGGCACCCGGAGCAGGCATGTGAGCACGGGCGGCTGGCCCTCGGCCTCTACGGGGAGCTCGGTGTTCCTGAGGCCGAGGAGGTCCGTACGTTCCTTGAGCACGCCGAAGAGTCCGCAGGGCGCCCCTGGGGAACCGCGTCCGACACGGACCGGTCATCGTCGAACGGCTCGATGGGCTCGCGCGCCGTACCACTTCCGTGATCGGGCGGGCCCGTGGTAGATCAGTCAGAGTCCGTTGTCAGAACCCTCTCCCCCTTCCTACGGCACTCTGTCGCCCAAGAGCGCTCCGAGCGCGACCGGGCCGATGAGAACAGCCCACAGTCCGACAGCCCCTCTGACGTGATGAGGAGCCGCTTTGTCGTTGTACGAGTTATCCATCCTTTTCGGCCTTGCCTGGGAGGGCGTCGCTCCTCTGCTCCTCGGCGTCGGCCTGGTCGTCGCCGCTGTCGGCGTAACCGGCGCGCTCATCATCGTCCTGTACGCCGTGGCGGACGCTCTGGTGCGTCGGTTCGTCGGCCGGCGGGGACTGCAGCTCCGGGACGCTCACGAGGAGCAGGGCTTCGTCACTGAGTGGCTGAGGTAACGCCCGACCGCCTGCGACTTCGTCGCGTGCCCTCGGGCGAAAGCGGCCCGTGGTCGACGGCGGATGCGCGGTCGATACACACCCGAGCCACCACGGAAGAAGGCGGCCTTGACTGCGGGGCGACGTCAGGGCACGAGGAGGACGCGCCCGAGCTGGGAGCGGCCCTCCAGGATCCGGTGCGCCTCGGCCGCCTCGGTCAGCGGCAGGCGGGCGTGGAGCGCGGCGCGCAGCCTGCCCTCCACCGCGTACCGCGTGGCCTCCTCCACGTCCTCGCGCGCCTGTTTCGGGGCGGCAGCACGCAGGGCGAGCAGCGAGAATCCGGTGACGGACCCGAGCGCGAACAGGCTGGTCACGGGGATGTCGGTGGGCTCGCCGCTCGCCGCGCCGTACACGACGGCCCGGCCGAACGGGGCGAGCAGGTCGAGGCTGCGGCGCAGCACGCCTCCCCCGACGGAGTCCAGGACGACGTCGACGCCGCCCGGTGCGGCCTCGCGTACCCGCTCGGGCCAGTCCGCGGCGGAGTAGTCGACGGCGGCGTCCGCGCCCATCGCGCACACGAAGTCGAGCTTGGCGGGGGAGCCCGCGGTGGCGATCACCGTCGCGCCGGAGATCTTGGCAAGCTGCACGGCCAGGTGGCCGATGCCTCCTGACGCGGCGTGGACCAGCACGGTTTCGCCGGGCGCCGTCCGCGCGGCGCGCAGAGCGCCGAGCGCCACCGGCGCGGCCATCGGCAGGATGCTGGCGGTGGCGTCGTCGATCCCCTCCGGCACGTGCGCGAGCCACTCGGCGTCGGCCACGACCTGGTCGGCGAACGCGTCCTCCGCGAGCGCGGCGACTCGACGTCCCATGAGACCGGGCTCGACACCGGGGCCGATGGCCTCGACCGTGCCCACCACGTCACCGGTCAGCACGGCCGGCAGGTCCCGCCGATAGATGCCGCCGGCGTCCGGGCCGCGGCGGAACTTCACGTCGACGAAGTTCGCGCCGATCACCTCGACGCGGAGCCGTACCTGGCCGGAGCCGGGGATCGGGGGATCGGTCTCCTCCATGACGAGCACCTCGGGGCCGCCGTACGCGTGATAGCGGATTCGGCGCATGATGTCCTCCTGGGTTCCGAATAAACTGGACCGATGGTCAAGTTAGGCGCAGAGCGTACTTGACCGACGGTCCACTTGTCTATGTGGAAGAGGTCCTCATGGGTGGGGAGCGTCATGACTGAGGGGCGGCGCGAACGCGCCGACGCGGCGCGGAACCGGGAGGCGATCCTGCGGGCGACCGAGGAACTGCTGGCCCGGTACCGGCCCGAGCAGGTCTCCATGGAGCGGGTCGCCGCCGCGGCCGGGGTCGGCAAGGGCACCGTGTTCCACCGCTTCGGCAGCCGGATGGGGCTGATGGTCGCACTGATGCGAGAACGGGCGTACGCGCTGGACGAGGCCGTCACGAAAGGGCCGCCGCCACTGGGACCCGGAGCCCCGCCGGAGGAACGGCTCATGGCCTTCCTGGACGCGGTCGCCGAACTCGTCGGCCGCAACAAGGGGCTGCTCGCCGCGCTCGGCCACGCCGCCACGGCTTCCTCCAAAAGCTCCTCCAGCAAGGAGCGGAGTGACGACTGCGCGGAGGGGTCGCCGGACGACAGCCCCGTCTACCGGTTCTGGCACGGCCATGCCAGCGGGCTGATCGCCGAGCGGCGACCGGACCTGGACGCGGAGTTGCTGGCCCACATCCTGCTCGGCAGCCTGCAGAGCGAACCGGTCCTGCGGCTGCTGGAGCGCGGAGAGTCGGCACGGCTGGCCGCCTCGCTGCGCGTCATGGCCGTCGGGATGCTCGCGGCCCCTGAGCGGCGGTCCCCCCGCGAGGCGGACGGAAACTGACGACCGCCGCACCGTTCGGTCTGGGACGACTGCCACAATTCGTCGATCATTTTCGGTCTCCGCGACCACACACGGACGCGGAGAAGGACCCAGAATCCAAGGGTCCGCACTACGAGAGGGTTGACTCAGATGCAGCAACGACGCCTGCGGGACTTCGGGCATGTGGTCGGTCGTCTGGAACCGGGGCCGCTCAACGCCATCACCGACGTGGCGGGGATCCTCGTGGGACAGACCACCCTCGTTGACGAGACCTTGGGTGTCTACTCCGGCGTCACCGCCATCGTGCCGACCTCTTTGACGTCCGGCCAGGCTCGTACCGTCTCCGCCGGGCTGCACGTCGGCAACGGCTATGGGAAGTTCGTGGGTGCCACTCAGGTCATGGAGCTCGGCGAGGTGGAGACGCCCATCCTGCTGACCTCCACCCTGTCCACGTTCCGGGTCGCCGACAGCCTGCTGAGCTGGCTCATCGACCGCAGCCGCGAGCCGATCGTCTCGGTCAACCCGGTGGTCGGCGAGGTCAACAACGGCTGGCTCTCGACGGGAGACCCGCGCCCGGTCACCGCCGAGCACGTCTATGCCGCCCTTGACGGGGCGTCCGACGGGCCGGTGGCGATGGGCAACGTCGGCGGTGGCACGGGTGCCTGCGCGCTCGGCTTCAAGGCGGGCATCGGTACGGCGTCACGCCGGGTGTCCCTACGCGACCGCGAGGCGACGGTAGGCGTGCTGGTCCAGGCGAACATGGGCGGAGACCTGCGGCTGCTGGGCCGCACGATCACTCCGGAGAGCCTGGATCTGAGGCGAGCGGGACCTTCCGGTGAGCGCGGCTCCTGCGTCGTCGTGGTCGCCCTCGACGTTCCGTGCAGTGCCCTGCAACTGTCCCGGATCGCGGCGAGGGGCGTCTTCGCCCTGGGCAGGGTCGGCGCCTCGTACAGCCACGGCAGCGGCGACTACGGGCTGGCCTTCTCCGCCGAGCCCTCCGACGCCCCCAGGACGCTGAGCCCGGTCGAGCTCGACGCCGTCTTCGCCGCCGTCCTGGACTCGGTGGAGGAAGCGGTCGTCGATGGGCTGCTGGCCGCGCGAACCGTCCGTGCGCCGAACGGCCGCGAAGCCGTCGCCCTCCCGCACGAGGTCCTCCACGCCTGAGTCACCTGGGCGTCCTCGACGGCACAGGGCCGCCTGCCACTGCCGACGCACCCCTCGCTCCGACCAGGAGTACCTGCCGTCATCGTGATTCGACGGCAGGTACGGGGTTCGTCCAGCGACCGAGTCACCTGGTCCTGCTGTGGTGTTCCTCCACCAGCTTCAAGTACTCGGATTCGGAGTCGGCGAACTTCGTGACGCCCTTCTTCGGGTCGGTCACCACGAAGTACAGCCAGCGGCCGGCGGCCGGGTTCAGGGCAGCCCTGATGGCGTCCTCACCTGGGTTGCAGATGGGACCGGGCGGCAGTCCGAGGCGCGCATAGGTGTTGTACGGCGACCGGCTCCTGAGATCCTCGTTCGAAGCCCTGATGCCGAACGTGTTCAGGCCGTACAGGACCGTGCTGTCCAGCTGCAGTCTCATCTCAGGCGTGCGGTTCAGCCGGTTGTAGACAACCCGCGCGACCTTGGGCATGTCGCGCTTGTCGTGCGACTCGGCCTGCACGATGCTGGCGATGGTCATGATCTCCAGTGGTGTACGGCCGAGACGCCTGGCGCCTTCCACCAAGTCGGTGTCCTCGGCGGCGCGGCCGAAGCGCGTCACCATCGCGGCGAGGATCTCCTCCGGGCTCGACGTGGGCGAGACGTCGTAGGTGCCCGGGAAGGCGAACCCTTCCAGCGCGCCCTTGGCGTAGGAGGGAAGGCCGAGCGCCCTACCGTCCTTGGCGGCCCGCTGGAACTCCTCCAGCGGCTTGCCGGTGGCGGCGGACAGATCCGTCAAGACACTGGAGAGCCGCAGCCCTTCGTTCACCGTGATCCGGTTCTCCGCGCGCGTCTCGCCGGAGCCCTGCCCGGTGAGAACCTCGGGAGCCGCCGTCCCGGAGGACAAGCTCTGGACCGTGAGCGTGGATCCGACCGCCAGCACGGTGACGGCTGCCGCCGCCGCCAGCGCGAGGCTGCGGCGACGGGATCGGCTCCCGTTGACGGGGAGGAACCGGCCAGGCGGGGGTGGCTGCTCCTCATGGGCCATGTCGGAAAGAGTCTCGCGCAGCAGATCCTCGATGTTCATCCGAACTCCCTCACGGTGCTCAGTTCGGGCGCCGCCTTCTTCAGACGCTCCAACGACCGGTAAATCTGGCTACGGACCGACCCCACCCTGAGGCCGAGCAGCCGGGCGATCTCGGTCTCGGACAGGTCTTCGAAGTAGCGGAGCACGAGCATGGTCCGCTGCCGGGGCGTCAGCCGGGCGAGAGCCGTACGCATCATCAGGCGAAGATCCACCATCTCGGCGTGCCCCCCGCTGATCTGGTCGGGCAGCCATCCGGTGGACACTTCCACGACGCGGGAACGGCGCCGCCACCGGCTCACCTGCTCGTGGTACATGACACGGCGGACGTAACCCTCGATGGACGCGGGATCGCGCAGGCTGCGCCACTTCGCGGCCGTCTTCGCCAGCGCCGACTGCACCAGGTCCTCGGCGGTGTGCCGGTCACCGGTCAGCAAGTACGCGGTACGGAACAGCGCCCCCGATCGATCGATGACGAACTCCCGGAAGTCCGCCTCAAATCCTGGATCCACCTGTCCTCCTCGCAGTTTCACCAAGCAAGGACGTGGACCGCGCGCGGATCTATGCCGACATCGCCGAACCGATCCGAATCAGAGCCGGGTGCCACCGGCCTGCGTCTTGGACGGTCGATTCCCTGAACCACCCGTCGACGCGGATGCCAGTGCGGCTTCCATAGGGAGAACGCCTGCCGTACGGCCCGCTTCGCTGGGCCTTCGCACCGGTCCTCGCTCTCCTCCGCTCCGCTCCCTCAACCCCGGTGAACGTTTGCGAACGGCGCATTAGAGACAGGAGCCGGGAACGGTGAGGTCGGCCATCCGTCCTTCGACGATGCGTTGCAGCAGTGTGCGGAACTGTTCCTGCTCGGCGGGTGTGAGATCGGCGAGGAGGTCGTCTTCCACCTTGATGACTGTCCGACACGAGCGGGTCAGGGCGCGGCGCCCGGCGTCGGTGATGGTGACGATGCGGGCGCGGCGGTCGTCGGGGGCGGGGTGCCGTTCGATCAGTTTCTGCTGTTCGAGGTGGTCGAGAACGGGAATCAGGGTGCTCTTGTCGAGGCCCGCCTTGTGGGCGATGGCAAGTTGGGTGGGTGCGCCCTCTGCGATGGCGGTGAGGACGGCGTGTCCGCGCACGCTCAGGCCCAGTTCCGCCAGGTGCTGCTCCTGGATCTGCTTGGAGACGTGGGCGGTGATCGCCAACAGCGAGATGAGGTTCTCGCGCAGCGGACGCACCTTCATCGTGTGTTCCCTCGGCCAATAAAGGTTGAGTTCAGATTTTCTGAATCTAGACTACCTCGGCGCGCGGGCGTGCGATGCGGGGTTTCGATGCAGCGGTCGCGTGCGGCGGCCAGTCCCATGTAGAGGGTGAACTGGCCGGCCCGTTGCGCAGGAGCGCTGCCGCTCTGCCGCGTTCGGTCCGCGGTTGTAGCTGCCGGCCCCTGTCGGCTCGGCGGGCCCGCCCCACATGTGATCGCGGGCGGGCCGACGGCGTGGTCGGTCAGAGGAAGAACTCGGTGAGTAGCTGGACGACGGCCTCGGGCTGTTCCTCCGCCAGGTAGTGGCCGCTGTCCTTGATCTTCACCACTCGCACGTCGGTGCCCTTGTCCGGCAGCACCGAGGCCAGGTAGGCGTAATTACTGCGGTCACCGCCGAGCGCCAGGATCGGGGTGGTCAACGGCCCATAGCCCTTCTCGTCCTCGATGTCCTGCATGAACGCCTGATACCAGGCGTTGCCGGCCCGGATCGCCTCCGGAGAGGAGTAGGCCTCGGCGTACAGGTCACGGTCCAGCTCGCCGATCGACCCGGGGTCGAGAAGCAGGTAGTCGAAGAGGGCATCGATCCAGTCACGCTCACGCCCGGCCAGCAGCCTTTCGGGCAGTTCGCGGACCTGGTTGAGGGCGAACCACCACAGGTAGGTCCGGGATCCGGCGGTGAAGTCGCCGTCAACATGCTGGTCGGGCTGCGGCAGCAGCGTCAGCCCGTACATGGTCTCGTCGGGGTGGTGGACGTCCAGCAGGGCGATCTTCTTGACGGCCTGCGGGTGGTTGGCCGCCATCGCCTGGGCGACCATGGCGCCGATGTCGTGGCCGGCGACGTACACCCTGTCGTGGCCGAGGTGCCGCACCAGTCCGTAGATGTCCTGGGCCATGGTCTTCTTGTCGTAACCGTTCGCGGGCGTGTCCGAGCCGCCCATGCCGCGAAGGTCGACGGCGATTACCCGGTAACGGCGTGCGAGCATCGGCATGACCTTGTTGAACTGCCACCAGGTCTGTGGCCAGCCACCCAGCAACACCAGTGGGTCACCCTGCCCCCCTTCCACATAGTGCAAACGGACCCCGTTGACCTCAGCGAGACGGCTGGAGAAGTCGCCCTCCAGGGAGTCGGCCAGGTCCACGTTGGACAGTGCTACCGCCATGACTACTCCTCAATATGTTCTGAGATGAGACCATCTGAAGTGAGACAGTATGGAGAAATCCTACTCGCGTCAAATAATCTGAAATGAGAACGTCTGGGAGTCGTGCGCCAACGGCGAATCGGGATGAGCCCCTATCGCCGTTCGGGAGTCAGGGGGCAGTGCAGCGTACGCGGGTTGCCCACCATGCAGGGCGATTCAGAGCAGGCCGGGTTTGTACGCGAACACCCAGCGGTTGCTCGCGAGGGCGTCGTCCGGCTCGGGGAGTGGACCGCGACCGTGGTGGCGGGCGAAGTCGAAGGGGGTGGCGACGGCGGTGGACCAGCCCCGCGCCTTCAGCGAGGCGACGGAGTCGGGGCGCGGCTCCCCGTCGAACAGGGCGAGCAGGTCGACGCCGATCTGCTGCCGGGTCGCGGTGTAAACAGGACTGGCGCGCACCTCCGGAGACTCCGCCCCGAGCTTGACCTCGAAAGCCAGCGCGCTGCCGTCGGCGCTCAGGCGGTCCACGGTGTCGATGAGCCGCCGCTCCGCGGCCGACGGGAGATAGAGCAGCAGGCCCTCGGCCAGCCAGGCGGTTGGCGCGACCGGGTCGAAGCCCGCGCTCACCAGCGATTCGGCCCAATCCCCGCGCTCGGCGCCCAGCCGATCGGCGAGGTGCATACCCATTGGGGGTCATCGGAGGCCTGCCGGGAATGGTGCCTGGTCGGCGTTGAATGTGGCCGTTGTGGGCGGCCAGGACGATGCGGTCCTCCCTGCGCAGGATCCACTCGACGGTGTCCGCGATCGCGGCGTCGCGGTTGCACATCGCTGCCTGCTGGTCGCCGCGGACCATGGCGCGGGCGACGCTGTCGAGCGTGACAGTGATACGCAGCGAACGGAGCGCACGTTCGTAGGCATCGACGGTGGTCTGCCGAATGTAGCCCAGGCGCCGGCTGGTCATACGCGCGGCGAGATCGGCAAGGCCCGCCGTGAGCGCGTCTTTGGTCTCGACTGCGAGCGCGCCATAGGCGGCGATGGCCGCAGGCGCGGAGAACGCGGACGGTTCCGGGGAGGCGGCGGCAGCGCACCCACACCACTGCCGACCTGTGCGCGCGGCTGCCTGATGTCCCGAAAACCACCGTGTACCGGCACGTCAGCCTCCTGGCCGAGGCGGGAGTGCTGGAGGTCGCGGGCGAACAGCGCGTGCGCGGCGCCGTCGAACGCCACTACCGGCTACGCCGGGAACAGACGAGGATCGACGCCGACGCGGCCGCCTCGATGTCCCTGGACGACCACCGCCGAGGGTTCACCGCGGCCATGGCCGCGGTGCACGCCGAGTTCAGCGCCTACCTGGACCGGGACGGAGCCGACCCGACCGCCGACCTGGTGGGCTACCGGCAGGGCGTGCTCTGGCTCAGTCACGACGAACTCGCGGAGATGATGGACGACATGCGCGAGGTGCTCGCGGCCAGGTGGGGCAACAAGCCCGCGCCTGGTCGCACCCCTCCACCTGGCCAGCGCGATCGTGTTTCCCGCCGAGGACCGGCAGGAAGGCCGCGACCCGGCGTCCCCCCGCTACTGAGGCACGGCACCTCAGCCTCCTGTGATCCCGGATGGAAGGGTCGGCCGGGAGCGGGCAATCACTGGTGTCCAGACGTTCCCGGCGAGAGTGACCCTGCATGACCACGTTCCTCGACGGAGCGGTCGCCGATCCTGAGCGATTCTCCGCCCTCTTCGACGCCCACTATGAGGAGATACGCCGCTATATCGGCCGGCGCCTCGACCTCGACATCGCCGAGGACCTCGCCGCCGAGACCTTCCTGATCGCCTTCCGCCGACGTGACAGCTTCGACGCCGCCAAAGGCGGCATCAGGCCCTGGCTGTACGGCATCGCCACCAACCTCATCGGCAGCCACCGGCGTGCCGAACTGCGACGCTACCGGGCGCTGGCCAGATCGGAGCCATCCGATGCCGACGACAGCCATGACCAGCGTGTGGTGGATCGGGTCACGGCGCGGGTGACCGTACAGAAGCTCTCGGCCGCGCTGGCCGGACTGTCGCGCGGTGAGCGCGACGTGGTGCTGCTCGTCGCGTACGGCGAGCTGACCTACGACGAGGTGGCCGCAGCGCTTGGTATCGCGTACGGCACCGTCGCCTCCCGGCTGAGCCGGGCCAGGACCAAACTACGTGATGCGTTGGGAGTTGAGGTGTGATGAAGGAGTTCCAGCTCATCGACGAGGTGATGCCGCAGGTGCCGCCCGCCGACTACGCCACGATGATGGCTGCCCGCGCCCGGATGCTGGGCGGCGCGCGACGGCAGCGCCGGCGGGTCTGGCCGAAGGTGGTGCTCGCGGCAGCGGCGGTCAGCATGGTGATCACCGGCGGCTTCGTGGCGGCGCCCCTGGTGGGCGGGTCCGACGGGTCCGGTATCCAGACGGCCGCGGTGCCGCCGGACGCGGTGCTCGCCGCGGCGGCGGACCGGCTGGCCGCACAACCCCCGGGTACCGGTGCTTGGTGGCGGCGGGACATGACGCAGGTGGAGTGGACCAGAACCCCGGCCTATACCGTCGAGCGCCGGCGCAGGGATGTGCTTTGGTTGAGCCGAGAGCATGGGGCGCGGACGCAGCAAGCGCAAATCTCCGCCAAACCACGCACGCCCGCCGATGAACAGGCGTGGAGGAACGCGGGCTCGCCCGATCTGTGCGACCGCTGCGAGATGGTCGGCGGGTACTTCACCCCGCTCAAGCTGACGGTGAGTCCCGCGATGGAGCTGCCTGCCGAACCGCAAGCGCTCAAGGCCAAGCTGCTGAGCGTCTACGTCCCCCAAAACGACAAGGACATCCCGGAGGCGATCTGGGGCGCCAGCCTAAAGGACACCCCGGAGACGTGGATCTGGGGCGCCAGCCCATGGCTCCTCCTCAACGCCGAGACCACCCCGGCCACCAGGGCGGCGCTCTACCGGGTCCTCGCCGGCCTGCCAGGCGTACGTGTAGAGGACAACGTCATCGACATCGACGGCCGCACCGGGATCGCACTGACATACGGCAAGGCGCCCACCCGCGAGCAGATCATCATCGACCGGGACAGCGGCGAACTCCTCGCCATCCAGAAGGAGCTGTCTGGCACCGGCGCGACATTCGCGGCATACGTGGTCAAGCGGCTGGGCTGGACCGACGACCCCGCACCCGCGCAGAGTTCATTCTCATAGCCGCCCCGCCAGTTCGGCACGTGTGCACGCCGGCCCAGGAGACGTGTCCGGTGGGCGAAATCGGGATGGAGGAAAGCCCGACTTCGGAACCACATGCTCTACGGACGACGTACCCCAACCGAAGGAACCGTTCCGCACGACAACGTCCGGCAGGCCACTCGGCACGAGCCACTGGAAGCCGAACGGAGAACATGGATGACGCAGCGGTCCGCCGGAGCTTGCGCCAGGACGGCCGGACCGCTGCGCCCGGCGTTCTAGTCGGTGAGCAGGATGTCGTCCAGGCACAGCGTGTACGGCGCGTCCGCACCGCCCAACTGGAACAACACCTGGGCCTCCCGGTCCGAGGTCTTGGCGGTGTTCTGGTAGGCGTAGGTCCTGGACCCGGTGCCGACCTCGGGGTAGCCGTCCACGATCGCAGTGTGCGTCTCACCGCTGCCCTGGACCACCGACCTGATCTTCACCGTCCGCGTCGCCGGCGCCTTGAAGCTCAGCCGGTACGTCTTCCCGGCCGCCACGGCGATGCCGCTCTGCCCGACCATCGCGGCCCACACGTTGTCACCCCCCCGTGGGGACCTGGGCGCATAACCGCCCGCCCGTCACGTTGATCGGGGTGTTCTTGGAGGCCCACCAGCCCTTGACCCCGTTGTCCAGCGAGCCGTTGACCACGACGTCGCCGGCGGGCGCAGCGGCGTACGCGGGAGTCGCCGCCGCGGCCATTGCCACGAAGGCACCGACGGCGATGAGACGCATCGAAAGAGGATTAGGCCAGGGCGTCACCATCAGGACAGAGCCATTTCGTAGTCGCGTAGTTGGGCCAACCTGCTGCAGGCGGCCATCTCAGCCTGCACCGCACTGATCCCCGGCGGCCCGGCCCACCGCGTCACCACCGAGCGCGCCCACGGACGGATCAACCGGTGGAGCACCTGGGTAACCGACGCCGCCGGCGTGGAGGGCCTGCGCAGGACGATTCAGCGGTCGGCGGGTTTGTACGCGAACACCCAGCGGTTGCTCGCCAGGGCGTCGTCCGGCTCGGGGAGTGGACCACGACCGAGGTGGCGGGCGAAGTCGAAGGGGGTGGCGACGGCGGTGGACCAGCCCCGCGCCTTCAGCGAGGCGACGGAGTCGGGGCGCGGCTCCCCGTCGAACAGGGCGAGCAGGTCGACGCCGATCTGCTGCCGGGTCGCGGCGTAGACGGGGCTGGCGCGGACCTCCGGGGACTCCGTCCCGAGCTTGACCTCGAAGGCCATCGAGCTGCCGTCGGCGCTCAGGCGGTCCACGGTGTCGATGAGCCGCCGCTCGGCGGCCGAGGGGAGATAGAGCAACAGGCCCTCGGCCAGCCAGGCGGCCGGCGCGGCCGGGTCGAAGCCCGCGCTCACCAACGAGGCGACCCAGTCCCCGCTCAAATCGACCGCGATCGGACGGCGCGTGGCCGTCGGGACGGCGGCGAGGCCGTCGAGCACGTCGTGTTTGAACGCCAGGACGCCGTCGCGGTCGATCTCGTAGACGGTGTGGTCCGGTGACCAGCCGAGCCGGAACGCCCGCGTGTCGAGGCCCGCGCCGAGCAGAACGACCTGCCGGACGCCCGCGTGGGCCGGGCGGACGAGGAAGTCGTCGAAAACCCGGGTACGCAGCCCGAAGTACCGTCCCAGCCTGCCCCACAACGGGTTCGCGTCGCCGTCCGGCACCTCCGCCGGGCGGACCGGCCAGGCCGCGGACGCCTCGGCCGCGCGGACGAAGTGCTCGGCGTAGGTGTCGCGGGCCAGGGCGTCGGGCCGGTGGGTCTCGATCGCCCGCGCGGCGGCGACCATGAGGGCGGTCAGGCCGACGCCGTCTTCGACACCGGTGTGCTGCGCGGCCGGCACGCGTCCTCCTCGACGCAGAAGTCGTTCTGCAGGTCTACGACGACCAGCGCCATGCTCTCCACGGATGTCACGGCTCCGTCACCAGGATCCGCTGCCCCTCCGGCTCCAGCACGTCGAGCAGCGCGTCCACCACGGCGGTGGTCGAGTGGCGTCCCCCGAGGTCCGGGGTGCCGATGCCGCGACCGCGGAGTGTTTCGAGACCGCGCTCCACCATCCGCACCGCCCCGGCGCAGCCCCCGTGCCGCTCGGCGATCGTCGCCGCCGCCCGTACGGTCGCCACCGGGTTGACCGCGTCCTTCCCCTCCAGGTCGTCGGCCGAGCCGTGCACGGTCTGGTACTCGACCAGACCGGCCACCTCGAAGTGCAGGTAGACGTTCTCGGTGCAGCGGTTCTCCTGGCGCTCGGCACCGAAGCGGTCCAGCAGGACCACGTGCATGATGTCGGCCCATTCGTTGCCCGCGATGATCAACGTGCGGGGGCGCGGACCGCGCTCGATCAGGTTGCGGTTCACCGTGTCCGGCTGGGACAGGCGGATCTCGACGCCGTGCCGCGCGGCACTCTCGGCCACCCACTCGTCCAGAGCGCCGTCGAGCAGGTGGAACTTGTAGGCCATGATGATCTCGTCGATTTCGCCGTCCGGCCACTCCTGTCGGGCGCGCCGTACCGCGAAGGCGATGACCTTCTCGGTGATCTCCCGGCTGAACGCCATCGTGCGGATGAGCGCACCGGGAACGTGGGTGTTCTCACCGGTGTAGAAGCCCTGGGCCTCGTCGCGGACCAGCAGCAGCGACGCGTCCGGGGCGGTGATGACGTCGGCCTTCACCGCCTGCAGGCGTCGGCGCACGAGGTACAGCGACTGGGCGTTGATCGCCGTGCGGAATATGGCCGGGACGCCGAGAGCGGCCTGCGCGCGGCAGAACTCGGCGTAGTGGTCGGCGTCCTCTCGCGTGAGCTCGCGGATCCGCTCGACCGCCGCATCGGCCTTCACCGACGAATACGAGTGATAGACCCTTTCCGACCGCGTGATGCCGATGCCGACCGAATACACGTCGGTGATCCGGCCCAATACGCGCTCGAAGACGGCCGCGAGTTCTGGGCCGGTTCCCCCGCCGACGGCGAGTCCGATGACTGGTTCCACCTGTGCTCCTTTGTCGAAGGCCGATGCGTCGGGGCGGCGGCCGCGATCAGCCCCGGACCGCGACCAGATGGTCGCCCGGGATTCCCGCCTTCTCCGGGCTGTAGTAGTCCTTGATGCCCGCGGCCCAGACCGAGACCTCGATCTGGTCGTCGTCGGACGGCTGGAACGCGTCGAAGAGCGCCTCGATGTTCGCCCGCTCGAAGCCGATGGCCGTCATGAGCGCCACGAAGAGGCCCCGCTCGATGAGGCCGTCGCCGTTCGGGTCGCCCAGTGCGGCCAGCGCCTCGGCGAAGTCGGTGAGCGCCGTGTCGAAACGCTCCGGGGAGAGCACACACGCGGTGTACTCCTCGAACGTGATCCGGCCGTCGTGGTTGGCGTCGAGTTCGGCGGCCAGGGTTGTCCAGTAGCGCCGGAAAGCGGCGAGCATGGCCGCCTTGGCCGCTTCGCCGGAGTCGGGGGACGCGGCCACCACGCGGGTGGCCATGAGCTCGAAGTCCTCGGCTTCGAGACTGCCGGTGCCGTCGGCGTCGAGCAGGGTGAAGATGAGCTTTACTCGATCGAGAGCCGCCTGCCGCATCTCTTGTCGCCTTTCTTTGGTCGCCAGCAGAAGTGACTCCTCCGCTCCTTGAAGGGAGCGGCTTCTCGCTTTCCTCGGCCGAGGTAGGCGACGGACAAGCCCCTGCCCGTTTCGAACAACAGAACCACATCGAGGAAGCGATTCCCCTGCCGGATGAACCCGGCAGGGGAATCGCCAGATCTGATGGAACCCGCAATCGGGATTCCGACTGGAAAATACCATGCCAAAAAATTACCCGCGCGTTCCTAGCGCGATTCCCCTTTACATCCCAAAATGCCACCAATACCGGCGAACAGAACAGATGCCATAAAGTCTGAAATATCTCGTCGATTCGCATCCCAGCTTCAGCCGAGCGCCACCCCGAGGGCGATGCGAAATGCGGCAAAATTCGCGATTCTGTGGATTTATATCCCGACCTCGTGAGCACCGGCCGGCCCCATGCGCGTCCGGACGCGAGCAGCCGGACGTCCAGATCCCGCGACGTACGCAGTCAGCGGGAGGGCCACCTTCCTGTGGCGGGTCAGGCGCCCGCGGTCCAGGCGGCCCGGAGGGCGTGGATCTCGTCGGGAGTGCTCTCCCTGGCGATGTAGGGGATGTCCAGCGCGTACCGGCTGTGCGGAAGCTGGTCGCGGACGACAGTGGCGTCCTTGAGGATCTGGCCGTACAGCGCGGCGCCGTCCATGCAGAACACGTCGATGAGAACGACGCGGCCGTCCAGGGCGCGCCGGACGTTGCCGGTGTTCAGGTCGACGCCGTCCCACCAGGGGACCGTCTCCCGCCGTTCGGCGTCGATCTCGGTCGCGGTGCGCCGCACCTCGGCCAGGGCCGCGTCGCCGCCACCGTCCCGCCACTGCCGTACGACCTCGGCCGCCGTGTCCAGCGGGGCGAGGAACTCCAGCACGACCAGCGTCCCTCCTCCGTCGAGCGCGGCCTCGACGGCGACCCGGGGCAGGTACGGGTTACCCGGGCAGCGGCGGCACAGCTCCAGGAAGGCCGCGTACGCGGGGTCGAACGGGCAGACCCGCGCGGCGAGGTGCCCGCCGGGAGAGCGCAGTCCCACGGCCCAGTCTCCGACGCCGCACGGGGTCCAGCCAAGCAGCACCAGCTCGGCCAGCGCCTGCCGGTGGGAGAGCTCCGCCCAGGGGCGGTCGCGCAGCGGCGTCAGGTCGTCGTGATCGGCCGTCATGCCCGCACCCTAAACGATCAGTTCGTACGGCCCGGCCTCACTTCGCGGTGTGGTGGCAGACTAGGCGCACCGAGTCGCCTGGAGGGTTTCGCGTAGATGCGCACCGCTTCGTTCCCGGAGGGTTTCGTCTGGGGAGTGTCCACGTCCGCGTTCCAGATCGAGGGCGCCACCGACCAGGACGGCCGGGGCCCGTCCATCTGGGACACCTTCGCGGGCGGGGCGTACGGCGACCCGGCCTGCGATCACTACCACCGCTACGCCGAAGACGTCCGACTCATGCAGGATCTGGGCATCGCCGCCTACCGGTTCTCGGTGAGCTGGTCGCGGGTGCTTCCGGAGGGGCGCGGCCGGGTCAACGACCCGGGGCTCGACTTCTACGACAGGCTCGTGGACGAGTTGCTGCGGGCGGGCATCGCCCCGTACGCCACCCTGTACCACTGGGACCTGCCCCAGGCGCTCCAAGACGTCGGAGGGTGGACCTCGCGCGACACGGCCCATCACTTCGCCGACTACGCCCGTGTCGTATACGACCGGATCGGCGACCGCGTGGACACCTGGTTCACGTTCAACGAGCCGCAGGTGGCCGCCTTCCTCGGGCACGCCTCGGGCGTGCACGCCCCGGGCCGGCGGTCGGCGGCGGACGCCTTCGTCGGCGCCCACCACATGCTGCTCGCGCACGGGCTGGGCCTGGAGGCGCTGCGCGCGCAGGGCGCCGCCAGGGCCGGCGTCGTGGTGAACCTCTCGCCCGTCCTCACTCCCGCGCAGCTCGCTGACGTGTCCCTCGACCTTCCGGAGGAGGACGCCGAGGCGGTGGCGCGGATCGACACCCTGCACAATCGGCAGTTCCTGGAGCCGGTGCTGCGCGGCCGTTACCCTGCCGACCTGCTGCCCCTGGTCGAGAAGGTCGCGGGGCTCGACCACATCCACGACGGCGACCTCGACGCCATCGGCGGGCCCATCGACCTGCTGGGCGTCAACTACTACACGCCCATCGTGGTGCGGGCCCAGCCCGGTGCTCCGGCGGAGCCGGCCTTCCCGGGCAGCGAGGGCGTCCTCTTCTGCAGCGTTCCCACGGCCGTCACCGCGATGGGCTGGCCCATCATGCCGAGCGGTCTTTCCCTGGTCCTGCGGCGCCTGTCGGAGGAGTACCCCGAGACCGACGTGATGATCACGGAGAACGGCGCCGACTTCGTCGACGTCGTGGCCGGCGACGGCGTCCACGACATCGACCGGATGAGCTTCCTGGAGGAGCACCTGCGCGCCCTGCGCGCCTCGCTCGACGAGGGCGCGCGGGTTCGCGGCTACCTGCTCTGGTCACTGCTCGACTGCGTCGAGTGGACGGACGGCTACCGGCGCAAGTTCGGCATCGTCCACGTCGACTTCACCACCCAGCGGCGGCTGCTCAAGGACAGCGCCCTGTGGTACCGCGACGTCATCAAGCGCAACGGCCTCGGCGCGGAGCGGCCGAGACGGCCCACGCTGGAGACCGTCGCCGCCCGTGCGGGCGTCTCCCGGGCCACGGTCTCGCGGGTCGTCAACGGCGAGGCGTCGGTCAGCCCCGAGGCGCGCGCCGCCGTGTTACGCGCGGTCCAGGAGCTGGGCTACGTGCCCAACGCCGCCGCCAGGAGCCTCGTCACCCAGCGGACCGACTCGGTCGCGCTCGTCCTGTCCATCCCCCGGAACGGCGGCGACGCGCTGATCTCCGCCGTCGTCCAGTACGTCACCGGCGTCCTGGAGGGGGCGGGCAAGCAGATCACGCTGATGCTCGCCGACACGGCCGAGAGCCATCGGCGCATCATCAGGCACGTGGAGGCGGGGCAGGTGGACGGGGTCGTCCTCGTCCCTCCGGACGGTCCCGACCCGCTGGCCGAGCGCCTCGCGCGTACCGGTGTGCCGATCGTGCTGCTCGGCCGGCCCGCCATCGCCTCCCTCGTGCCGTACGTGGACGTGGACAACGCGGGCGGCGCGAAAGCCGCGACCCGGCATCTCCTCGACCGGGGACGTCGCCGGATCGGCGTGATCTGCGGGCCGATGGAGCTCGTCGCCGTGCAGGACCGCCTCGCCGGGCACCTGGCGGCGCTCCACGAGGACGGGCTGCGGCCGGCGATCGCGCTCGCCGGTCCGGACAGGCAGTCGGGCGTCGCGGCGGCCCGCGAGCTCCTCTCCGGCCATCCCGACCTGAACGCCGTGTTCGCCACCTCCGACGAGCTCGCGATCGGCGCGCTGGAGGCGGCGCGCGAGGCGGGGCTGCGGGTGCCCCAGGACCTGGCGATCGTGGGCTTCGACGACGTCCACGCCGCCTCCTGCACGACCCCGCCGCTCACCACCGTCCGGGTGCCCACCGCGGACCAGGCGCTGGCCCTGGCCCGCCTGCTCCTGTCCCGCCTCGACGGCCGGCACACCACCTCCGTCGTGCTCCCCACTCGTCTGGTGGTCCGCGCCACGACGTGACCCACGCCTGCGCGCAGGCATCTCAGGGGCAGCTGAGAGTGCCGTCGTTCCGCACCGCGTTGCCGATCCTCTGGCCGGTCTTGGGGTCGGCACACCAGGCCATGCCGGTGGACGCGTTGACCTGGCGTCGGCTGAAGTCGCCGTTGCCGTCGCATTGCGGCCGGTACGCGCCGACGACAGGGTGTTCGTAGGAGGCCGCGAGCTGGGTCAGGCAGGTGCCGCATGACGGCCGGCCCCGCCCCGGTGCCACTTCTGTTCCCTCGATCTTCGCTCCGGTCACCGGGTTCACGCACCAGCTGTATCCGGTGGAACCGTGGTGCTGGATCACCTCGTAATAGCCCTTGCCGGTGCATTGCGGGGTGTACGTCCCAGGAAGGGCGGCAGTCGCCGCCAGTTCGGCGGCGCACGGCCCTGTTTCTCTCACTGACGCCGAGGCGTGGGCCGTAGGGGTGGTGAGCAGCAGAGCCGCCGCCGCGGCCGCGAGGGCGAACACGCGTCCCTGGATGACCATTGCGCTCCTTCTGCGATGACGGAGGACTGGACCCGGCCATCTTCGGCGGCGAGCCGGCCACGCGGCGGCGCTTCCGCGGCCTGGAGCCCCGACCCGCTTCCACCGGCGGCTCTTGACCATCTCCTAACGGCGTGTGATAGTCCTAATCGTGTTAGGAGAACCGACTCGCGATAGAAGAGCCGAACGACATGAGCGGACCAAGGCCGAGATCCTGGACGCCGCCTGGGATGTCGCTCGCGCCGACGGCCTGGCCGGGCTGACGCTGCGGGACGTGGCGCGCAAGGTGGGGATGCGCCCGCCGTCGGTGTACTCCTACTTCGCGTCCAAGCACGCCATCTATGACGCCATGTACGCCCAGGGCTGCCGGGAGTTCCTCGGGCGGGTGTCGCGGCTCGACCTCACCGGCGACGCTTTGACCGATCTGCGGGCCGGTGCCCGGATGTTCCTCGACTTCTGCGTCGAAGACCCGGCTCGCTACCAGCTGATGTTCCAGCGCACGATTCCCGGGTTCGAGCCGTCCACCGAGTCGTACGCCCTGGCGGTCGAGGGACTCGAGTCGCTCCGGGCGGAGCTGGTGAAGATCGGCATCACCGCCCCCGACGCGCTGGACATGCTCACCGCGCTCACCACCGGCCTGGCCGACCAGCAGATCTCCAACGACCCGGGTGGCGATCGCTGGCTCAAGCTGCTCGACGAGGCCATGGAGATGTTCCTCGCTCACATGAACACCCGTACGCGAAGGAAGGTCCGCTGATGCCCGACAGCGCGACGATGATCGAGTCGGTGCCGTTACTCGATCGCACACAGGCCGCCTCGCTGGCGGCGGCCGAGAACGAGCGTTTCGTCGACCTGGTCCGATCGCTGGACACCGGTGACTGGACCAGGCAGACCGACTGCCCGGCCTGGGACGTGCGCGCGATGGTCGCGCACGTTCTGGGCGCGATGGAGTCGATCGTCTCCCCGCGCGAGTTGGTTCACCAGCTCCGGGCGGGCGGCCGGGCGGCGGGCGGCCGTCCGCTCGTCGACGGCATGACCGAGGTGCAGGTCGCCGAACGCGCCCATCTGAGCACGTCCCTGCTGGTCGAACGGCTCGTCGCCACGGCGCCGCGTGCGGCCCGGGCCCGGCGCAGGCTGCCGGCGCCGCTGCGCCGGTTGCCGTTCAAGTCGGACGTCGCAGGAGTGACCGAGACCTGGCCGCTGGGCTACCTGTACGACGTCATCTACACCCGCGACACATGGATGCACCGCGTCGACATCGCCCGGGCGACGGGCCGCCCTCTGGTGCTCACGCCGGACCATGACGGCCGCATCGTGGCGGACGTGGCGGCCGAGTGGGCGCGGCGTCACGGCCGGCCGTTCCGGCTCCACCTGCACGGCCCCGCGGGAGGCCTTTTCATCGGCGACGGCGACGGCGAGGAGATCACCCTGGACGCCGTCGAGTTCTGCCGGATCCTCTCCGGCCGGGGCGAAGGAACCGGGCTGCTCACCCAGCCCGTGCCCTTCTGACACCGAGACACCGGACGGAGACCGGGATGCGAACGGATTCCCCCCAGGCGGACACGCGGATCATGGCGATCGTGCACGCCGCGCTTCGCCGCGACCTGGACCGGACGCGTGCGGAGCTGGCCGCGCAGCCGTACCCGCGCGGTCGGCAGCGGCGCGCGCTCGGCGAGCACGCGGTGTGGATGATGGAGTTTCTGCACGACCACCACACCGGTGAGGACGAGGGGCTCTGGCCCCTGGTACGCGAACGCGACCCGGCCGCGGGCCCGCTGCTCGACTCGCTGGAGGCCGAGCACCGCCGGATCGGCCCGGCGATCGCCGCGTTCACGGCCGCCGGGCGACGGTACGCGGCCACGACCGGCGACGACGCGCGCGTCGAGCTGGCAGAGGCGCTGGACGCGCTGACGGCCGTGCTGGTGCCGCATCTGGAACGCGAGGTGGACGAGGCCATGCCAGTGGTGTCGGCGAGCGTCACCCGGGCCGAGTGGCACGCGTGGGACCAGGCGTACAACGTCAAACCGAAGTCCTTCGTCCAGCTCGGGATGGTGGGGCACTGGCTGCTCGACGGCATCGACGCGGAGGGCTATCAGGTCGTCGTCCGCGAGGTCCCGGCGGTGCCGCGGTTCCTCCTGCTGCACGGGTTCGCCCGCCCGTATCGACGCAGGGCCGCCGCGCGATGGCGCCCGGAGGTCGGGACACCGTGATCCGCGTCCTCGGCAGTCGTCCCGGTACCGGCCGGGTCGGGCACGCGGTCCGCTTCGGCCTTCACGCTCGTCTTCCCAGTTCAGCCCGGCAATACCTATAACCGACTCCCAGGCTGGACAGCGTACGGACCACAGGAGGTCGTCGACTGCCGCCCATCACACGGCTCCACGTCGAACGGCGGATGGACGAGCGGCGCCCGTGCGGCTTCGCCGTACCGGGGAGGTGTCATCCGGGCGACGCCGCGTCGCCGGATCCTCCCGAGACCGCCTCGGTCCGCCTGTGCGGCCCTTCGCCGCGCGACGAGACCAGGCGTCTGTCCGGCAGGGGCGGGTCCGGCGAGACCGGCCGGTCGAAGATGTCGATGTCGACCTCTTCGCCGCCGACGACCAACGTGTCCCAGGCGCCGCTGACCAGCAGGGTCCGCACGGTCTCGCTCTTCAGCTTGCGCAGGTGCTCGACGAGGGTCGCGTCGTCGGGCATGCCGGCGATCCGCGGTGACAGGCGAGCGCGGATCTGCCGCAGTCGCTCTGTCAGGGCGTCGACGTCCGTGTCCTTGTCCGACCCGGCGTCGCCCTCGTCGATGCCCTGAACGATCTTGTCTTTGATCGCCCGGGTGACCCCGTTCTCGTCGGTCGTCACCATCGCGTTCCACGCGCGGCTCTTGTGCCGGTACTGCAGCATCGACATCGCCGCTTCGTGCCGGATGAAGTCCGCGTCGCGGAACGGCCTGCCACGCCAGTTGCGGTTGAGAGACCGCGCCAGCGAGATGGCCGACGCCAACCCGCTGTTGAGCCCGCGCCCCGGCCAGAAGTGGATCGCGTTGGCCGCGTCCCCGAGGAGGAAGCCGTACGTTCCGGGTGTGGTCGACGTCGGGGAGTGCAACTGGGCGGTGAACCGCGGGCGCTGCACCATGTCCAGCCGGAACGCGGTGACCGCGCTCACGTCGTCTTCCGTGATGCCGAAGAGCACCAGCCCTTCCTTCGCCCGCTTCCACAACGCCGATCCTCTGATCAGGGCGGGCAGGAAAAGCGTCCGGTGCGTCGAGCAGTGGAAGTCGCCGTCTTCGTTGCGCGCCATCAGGCACGGGCTGGAGGCGATGCATTCTTCGAACACGTGCCGGACGGGGTCGATGCCGACGACTTCCTTCGCCTCCTCGTCGGTGAGGCGCATGTTCAGGAATCCCTCGCCGCGCAGCGCGTTCAGGAGGAAACGATTCTGGGCCACGGTCAGCAGGACGGTCATGGGGTCCGACAGGCCGGACTTCACCCGTAACCCCAGCACGACGTCCTGGACGTGCGTGCCATCCAGCGAGTAGATCGATTTGTCGGCCTTGCCGAACTTGTCGGTGAAATGCTCGCGGGTGCGCGAGCGCCCTCCCTCGCAGATGGCCAACACATGGTCCCCCACCACGGCCTCGTGGTGTTTCACCGGATCGAAATTGGCGGGGATCAGGCGGATGCGGTCGGCTTTCTCGTTCGCCATCTCCAGCAGCGTGTCCTCGATGAACGCGATCCGGATGTTCCGCGGGCTGTAGCCGCGAATCGAATCAGGACCGGCCGGCCACATCTCCGTGTAGGAGCCGGCGGTGAACAGCCGCGCCTGGACCTCCTCCGGAAGGTTCAGGTACTGGCGGCTCTGGACGGTCACGACCTGCTGCCGCCGGTTGTTGCCCTGTGCCGCGTTCTTCCAGACGACGCGCGATCCGTCCTGGGTCCAGCGGCCGTCGTACATCGTGATGGCCACCCGCTGCCCCATGAGGTGGTCGAGCAGCAGGGCGAGGCTCAGCCCGACGGGGCCGCCACCCGAAACGGTGACGCGCATGACCTGCCCCGGCTCCACGCTCGGAACGGACCCGACGACCGTCTGGAGCAGGGAGGCGTCCATGACGGTCTCCGATTCGTCGAACGCCTCGAACCAGAACGCCTCCCCGCCGATGGTGATCACATCGCCGGGGCGGAGCACGTGGGAGGTGACACGTTCTCCGTTGACCAGCGTCCCGTTGCGGCTTCCGCGGTCGTGCACGACATAGCCGTCGGCCTCCCGGCGCACCTCCGCGTGAAAGCGCGACGCCCTTTCGCTCGTGATCACCACGCTGTTGTCGCCCCTGCGACCGAAGGTGATCGGTTTGTCGCTGATCGGAAACCGCTGTCCGGCAAGAGGACCTTCATGCCCGACGATCGCAGGCGGCATGGGCTGCACCCTTCCATCGGCTAACCGATGTTGACCATTTATCGTGTCACGCTTCGCGACTCCGGGAAATAGTCCGCAATACGGGTGTTTGCCGCCGAAAGCCCTGATCTCCGGCTCTTTCCTCCTGGCTTCAGGAACTACATGGACATCTTCGGCACGTACGGCGCGCTTGGCCGGCCGCACGACGTGGTCGCCGTGTTCGAGGAGCAGCGAACGTCCTGACCGGGCGCGTTTTAGGGGCGCACCGGCTTCAGGTAGCCGTGGAGAACCACCAGGCCCTTGCCGTACTTCTCGTCGACCTCGCGCTGGAGCTCCGGCCTGACCACCCAGACCCAGATCAAGACGTTGCCCGCCCGCCCGTCTTTCCGGGCGGAGAGCACGCCCTTGATCTCCTTGGTCGCCTTTTCTTGAAGGGCCTGGAGCTCTGCCTCGCTGTGAGGGGCCCGACTCAGGCACAACGCGCCGCCCCAGACCGCGCGGATCGCGGACTCACGGGCGGTCGCGTCGCCGGTGAACTGCAGGTTCAGCACGAGCCGCTTGGGATCGTTGGCGTATCGCTGCGCGTCTCGCGGGTCTGTGGAGTCATAGCCGTCGATCTCGTCCAGGTAGGCCTGGTCCACCCAGCTGGCCGCGTACCCGGGGAGCTCGCGGGCTCTGTCGAGCGCCGCGTCCAACGCCCTGTCAGTGGCCTTCTCCCGAGCGACCGGACGCCAGCCGCCCGCGGGCGTCGGACACGGTGTGGTGAAGTCGGTTTGACCGCTCCGGTCCGGGCGCGGCTTGGCCGGACGCGGAGGCTCGGTGAGCGTCAGGCGCGTCCCGTCCCAGGTGCCGACCACGTGGTAGTCGCCCCAGCTCACGCCGTCCTGGGCGGAGTGCTCGACCGCGTCCCAGTCCCACCCGATGACGTCGAGTCCGTCGCACTGGGGCGGCGCGGAGAGCATGACTATTGCGCAGAGCTGGGGACCGTGCCAGGTGTTGGAGAGCACCGTCCCGTCGGCCTGGTACCGCATTTTGGGAGCGATCGCGGCTGAGGCCGTCCCACAGGTGGCGAGCGCCACGAGCACGGCCGCGAGCCAGATGCCTCTCATGCCCCTGAGACGGCCCAAAACGCTCACGGGTTCACAATGATCGAAGACCGACAACCATTCGCATCGGAACCTGCCGCCGAAGATCGGTACGGGTGTAATATTCCTGCGATCACACGGATATACCGTTCCAAATCCCGGCGAGGTCCCCTTGTTCGGAATCATTCGCCCCTGCAGCGCGCACTCCTGTCCTTCGTTGCATGAGGCATGGCGGGCGCACCTCTGCGGGCTGTGTCTGACCTTGCGGGATGGCCAGAGTCAGGCGGCCCGGCTGGCCACCAACTACGACACGCTGATCATCTCGGTGCTCGCCGAGGCGCAGCTTCCCTCGGCCTCGCCGCATCGGACCGCCGGTCCGTGCGCGCTGCGCGGATTCCGTACGGCTGACGTGGTGGACGCACGAGCACGGGGTGCCCGGCTCGCCGCCGGGGTTTCGCTGGTGCTGGCCGCGAGCCGGATGCGTGACCAGGTGGCCGACGGGGATGTCGCCGCCGCCACGGTCGCGGCACGTACGCGCCTGGCGGCCCGCTGGCAGGAGGGCGGCGCCCGGCTGGCCGCCGGGGTCGGGTTCGACGTCGGCGTGCTGACCGCGACCGTGGACCGCCAACTGGAGCTGGAGCGCCAGGCGGGGTCGGCTTTCCCTCTCAACGGGCGGCCGATCGGACTGCTGGAGCTGACCGCCCCCACCGAGCAGGCCGTCGCGGCGGCGTTCGCCCACACGGCGGTGCTGGCCGAACGACCGGGCAACGCCGCGACGCTGGCCGAGGCGGGCGGCTTCTTCGGCCGCATCGCCCACCTGCTGGACGCGGTCGCCGACCAGGACGAGGACGACGCCCGGGGCGCGTTCAACCCGCTGACCGTCACCGGCACCGGTCGCGCCGAGGCGCGGCGGCTGTGCGACGACGCCGCGCACGGGCTGGCCCTGGCGCTGCGCGAGGTGGAGCTGGCCGACCGGCACCTGGTGGACGTGCTGCTCGACGCCGAGGTGCGGCGGGCCATCGAGCGCACCTTCACCGACAACGCGGCGACGGCCTCCTACGAGCAGCCGGGCTGGGTGCGCAAGTCAGCGGCCGGCGTGGGCACCTTCTTCACCTGCGGACTGTGGCGGCCCCGGTGGAGCAGGCGCAAGGGCCGTCCTTCCGAGGAGCGCTGCTACCTGCGCGACGGCAGTTGCTGCGATTGCTGCGAATGCTGTACCTGCTGCACCTGCTTGGAGTGCTGCAGCAACTGACCGCCGGAGGCGCGCCGCCCCGCCCGAGCGCATCGCCCATGTCGGCACCGCCACGGCCGTCCGCACGATTTGTTCACATGCAGCGGACATCCCCGAGTGAGCCGTGGTCGCGGTCCTGGATCTCGACGATGACCGGGACGCGCGAGAAAGCGGCGGAGTCTAGCCTCGGGGGAATTCCGAGCAGTGGAACGATTCGTTTTGGCCGATGCCCCTGTGCTGGAAGACGACGGTGACCGCGTCGGGGTCGATGTTCTCGCGCGCGGCCACGGCGCCCGCGGCGGTGCAGGTGAGCTGGCCCATCGACAGGTCGATGCGGGGGGCCTCGGCGGGGAAGAGTTCCGGCCTTGCCGTCGGATACGGCCGGGACGGAGGGAGCGTGATCAGAACTCTCGCACGGCCCGCGCTGACCTTGACTGGCCCGTGCACATCGGCGATCAGGTCGGTGCGCAGCCCCCGTTTGCGCTCGTCGGCGCTCGGGCCGTCCAGCAGCAGGTCGAGCGTCTCCTTCAGCGTGAGCGACGGGATGGGGCGGGTCACGGCCCGGAGCCGCGCGCCCGACACGAAGTACAGCCGGACGCTCGGGCGGAACCCCACCGCGGGCTCGCCTCCGTCCCTGACGCCGGTCGGGGCGATGCCGCAGCCGGCGGCCGCCATCGACGACACGACGACCACCGCGAGGGCCGCCGCCGCGCGGCGGGTACGGAAGATCACAGCTCGCCCCTCCCGATCGGCGAGGCGTCGTCGGGGTCGTTCTGGGGCGGCCGCGGGTGGCGGGGCAGCGTGAGGGTGAACACGGCTCCTCCTTCCGGCGGGTTGGCCACCTCGATCGTGCCGCCGTGCAGGCGGGCGTTCTCGCGGGCGATGGCGAGCCCGAGGCCGCTTCCGTCCGACCTGGTCCGTGCCTCGTCGGCCTTGGAGAAACGGTCGAAGACGTGCGGAAGGATGCGCGGGTCCACCCCGCCGCCCGCGTCCCGCACCTCGATGACGACGGTCTCGGGCTCGGCGCGGAGCCGTACGGTGACCGGGGGCGCACCGTGGCGGAGGGCGTTGCCCACGAGGTTCGCCATGATCACGTCGAACCGGCGCGGGTCCAGCCGGATCCGTACGCCCGCGGGCAGATCGAGGCCTACCCGGCCGGTCCAGCCGCGGGTCCGCAGGCAGGCGCGGATCGCGTCCGCCGCGTCGACGTCGTCCAGGACCAGCTTCGCCGCGCCGGCGTCGAACCGGGAGATCTCCATGAGGTCCTCGACAAGCCGGACCAGCCTGCCGACTTCGAGGTTCATCAGGCGGGCCGCCTGCTCCAGGTCCCCCTCCAGGTGGCCGGCCTCCTCCTCGAACACGTCGGCCATCGCGAGGATGGACGCCAGCGGGGTGCGCAGCTCGTGCGACACGTCGGCGACGAACCGGCGGGCCTGGACCTCCATGGTCCGCAGTTCCGAGACGTTCGCCTCCAGGGCGGCGGCCGTGGCGTTGAAGGTCTTGACCAGCCGCGCCAGTTCGTCGCCGCCGGTCGCCTTCAGACGCGTGTCCAGTTCGCCCGCGCCGAGCCTGCGCGCCGCCCGGTCCAGATCGCGGACCGGGCGCAGGACGCCGCGCGCCGCCACGAGGGCGAGCGCCACGGCGAGTAGCACGACGGGGATCGCCCCGTTCCTCGCGGCCGTGACCAGGAGCTCCTCCTCTCGCTGCTCCTTGGCGAGGGAGAGCACGAGGTACACCTCGACGCCCGACGAGGTGGCCTGCTTGCCGAGCACCACCGGCGTGCCGACCACCAGGTACGGCGTGCCGGACCTGACGACGCGCTGGTAGAAGAGACGGCCGCGGTCGAGGACGGTACGGCGCAGCTCGGACGTGATCGCGCCCGTGTCGTCACCCGAGGCGACCAGTCCCCCACCCCGGTAGGCGGCGGCCCCGGTCGCCTCCAGGAACGAGGGCGCGACGCCGTTGGCCAGCCGTTGCAGCGCCGGCCGGTCCGGCGGGTGCTGCATGTTCTCGGTGAGCGTCGCGACGCGCAGCCGGAACTCGTTGACGAGCGACCATTCCGTACGGGCCAGCATGAGGTCGCGCGCCTGGCGGTACACCAGCCCGGCGGCGGTCACGGCGCTGAGCACCGCGAGGAGCACGCAGACGATCATCAGCCGGGGGCGCAGCCCGCGCACCCAGACGGGGAGCCGGCCGTTCCCGCGATCTCGCCTCACAGGGGGCCGAACCGGTATCCGAACCCGCGCACCGTCTGGATGTACCGGGGCTTGGAGGGGACGTCCTCGATCTTCGCGCGCAGCCGCTGCACGCACGCGTCCACCAGCCGGGAGTCGCCGAGGAAGTCGAGCTCCCAGACCGACTCCAGGAGCTGCTGGCGGCTGAACACCTGGTTGTAGGCCGCCGACAGCTCCAGCAACAGCCGCAGCTCCATGGGCGGCAGGGCGATCGGGACCCCGGCCCTGGACACGGTGAGGGCGCCCCGGTCGATGGTCAGGTCGCCGTGGGTCTCCGGCCCGGCCGAGGCGGAGGCCGGCGTCTCGGCGGGCCCTCCGCGCCGCAGCACCGCGCGGATCCGCGCCTCCAGCACGCGCGGCCGGACCGGCTTCACCACGTAGTCGTCGGCGCCCGCCTCCAGGCCGCTGACCACGTCGAGGTCGTCGCCGCGGGCGGTGAGCATGACGATCGGCGTGGAACCCCCGGCGCGGATGCGGCGGCACACCTCGAATCCGTCGAGCCCGGGAAGCATCAGATCGAGCACCACGATGTCGGCGGGGGCGGCGGACAGGCGGCGAAGTCCTTCCTCACCGGTCCGCGCGGCCTCGACGTCGTGCCCGTTCCGGCCCAACGACAGACGCAGACTCTCCCGTACGGAGTGGTCATCCTCGATCAGCATCACCCGGGCCACTCGTCAAGTATCCGGTACGCCGGTTCTTCTTCCTGCGAATGCCGACATCCATTACATGCTCATGACATTCCGGTCATGGCCGGCGGACATTCCCCTGCCAGCATCGACGTCGTTCCTGATCAACGACCGGCGTGCGGGTCGCGGGGATCCTCCCGCCACGCCGCCACGCAAGGAGGACGCATGCGATTCATCCGTACCGCGCTGGCCGCCTCGGCGCTCGGCATCGCCGTACTGGCCGCGCCCATGACTTCCGCCGCCATGGCGGACACCCAGCCGGCGGCCGCCAAGCCGTCGCTCTTCCCCTCGCCCGTGCCGACCTCCCCGAGCGAGAAGAAGGCCGCCCCGATTCCGCGCCCTCGGCTCGTGCCGCGAGGCGCCCCGGAGACCGGCGGCGGCCCCTCGGACACCGCGAGCGTGCTGGTTCCTACGGGTGCCGCCCTTCTCGCCGCGGGGGCCGGGATGGGCGTGCTGACGCTGCGCCGCAGGTCGCGCGCCGGTGCCTGACATGCCGGGCGCGAGGACGGACGGCGGCCGTCGCGCCCTGGGCGTGGCGGCCGCCGCCGTCGTTGTGACCGGCGCCGTGTTCGTGGGCTGCGGGGTCCTCCCGGCCGACGCTCCTCCGGCCCCGCCGCCCGTGGCCGCCCAGACCGCACCGACCGCCGAGGGAACGGCGGCCGCGGCGGAGCGGATCTCCTCCACCGCGGCGCCCGTGCTCGGGCCGTCCGAGCCTCGCCGCCTGGACATCCCGAAGATCGGCGTCCACGTGGCGCTCGGCCGGCTCGGGCTCAACCCCGACGGCACGGTGCAGATCCCGCCGGTGGACCACCCCGAGGAGGCCGGCTGGTACGCGCACGGAGCGACCCCCGGCGAGCGCGGGGCGGCGGTCATCCTCGGCCACGTCGACGGCGGAGGCCGCAAGGGCGTCTTCTACGACCTCGGCCGCATGCGGACCGGGGACACCGTCGAGGTCGGCCGCGCCGACGGCTCGGTGGCCAGGTTCGTGGTCGAGTCGGTGGAGATGGTGCCGAAGAACCGGTTCCCCACCCGCCGCGTGTACGGCCCCCTGGACCACGCGGGCCTGCGCCTGGTGACCTGCGGCGGCACGTTCGACCGCCGGCGCGGCCACTACACCGACAACGTCATCCTCTACGCCCGTCTCATGACTCGATGACGGGGACAGGACGGTGATCGGGGTTCAGCCCAAGTAAGCCCGAACCCGACGCCGATCTCGAACAGCGTGCCGCGCCCGGCCGCCTCTCTCCACGCGCGGACATGCATAGTTCGTCGCACGAATTAAAAAGATGCCCGGTGTTATCCTGGCCGAATGGGTAAACCTGATGATGGCCCGATCGGGATTGTGGCCGCGCTGGTGCGGTCCTCGTTCCTGGTGAATGCCGTGTACGCCAAGTCGGCGCGGGAGTACGGACTGACTCCGCAGCAGGGGCAGTTGCTGTGTGTGCTGATGGCGCGTCCGCACGGCATGAGCGAGTTGGGGGCGATGCTGAGTCTCGCCAAGTCGAGCCTCACCGGCCTGGTGGACCGCACCGAGCGCAACGGCCTGGTTCGGCGTGAGCCGGATCCGCAGGACACGCGTGCGGTGTGGGTCGCGCTAACCGCGCAAGGCAGCAAGGTGGCAGGGGAGTTCTATACCGAGACGTGCAGGCGGATCGAGGAGTTGCCGGGGAGTCTCAATCCGGCTGAACGAGACACGCTCGCCGCCCTGCTGGGCCGCGTCGTGCTGGACAACGAGGTTCCTGCGGTCTTCCTGGAACCGGACGAAGGAGGCTCCGCCGCTCGCGAGCGCTGACGCGCGAAACCGCGCTCCCCGAGGGTTGCAGTTCGTGGCACGAACTAATATGGTTCGTGTCACGAACTTTCTAGTTCGTGGCACGAACTGCAACCTTCTCTGAGGAGCACGAAATCATGAGTCGCACAGTGGCGGTCATTGGCGGAGGCTACGGAGGCGCTTCGGTCGCCAAGGCGCTGGAGTCCGAGGCCGACGTCGTCCTCATTGATCCCCGGGACGCGTTCGTCAACTCGGCCGGATCGCTGCGGGCACTGGCCCAGCCCGACTGGGCGAGCAACATGTTCTTCCCCTTCGAGACGTTGCTTACCAAGGGCACGGTGGTACGCGACCGCGCGGTCTCGGTGGACCCCGGCGGTGTCACCCTGGCCTCGGGCGAGCGTGTTGCGGCGGACTACGTGGTCCTGGCCACCGGGTCCAGCTACACCTACCCGGCCAAGCCCGCCTCCGACTCGATCAGCGCGGCGATGGACGACCTGCGCTGGACGCACAAGGAACTGCGCCAGGCCGACAAGGTGCTGATCCTGGGTGCGGGTCCGGTCGGCCTGGAACTGGCCGGAGAGATCAAGGAGGTCTGGCCGGGCAAGCACGTGACCATCGTCGACCCGGCCGGGGAACTGCTCCCCGGGTTCCAGCCGGAGGTGGTCGAGGACCTGCACGGCCAGCTCGATGCCCGGGGCGTCGAGGTACGCCTGGGCACCAGCCTGGCGGCGCTGCCGAGCACCGAACCCGGCCGGGCCGACCCGTTCGCCGTCGCCACCACCGACGGCGAGGAGATCACCGCCGACATCTGGTTCCGCGCTTATGGGGTGAGCACCAACAGCGGCTACCTCGCGGACGGCAAGCTCACGACTCTCAACTCGCGGGGCCAGGTCCCCGTGACCGAGTTCCTCAACGTCGAGGAGTACGACAACGTCTACGCGGTCGGCGACATCACCGATGTCGCGGAGGCCAAGATGGCCGGCTACGCGATGCAGCACGCCGAGGTGGTCGCCAAGAACATCACCGCCCAGCTGAACGGCGAGCAGCCCACGGCCACCTACCAGCCTCTGCCCTACCCCATGATCCTGCTCCCGCTCGGTCCGAACGGCGGTGTGGGCCAGCTGCCCTCTCCCGAGGGCCCGTTCGTCGCTCCGGCGTCGATGGTCGCCGAGTTCAAGGGCACGGACCTGTTCACCGGCCGTTTCATCGAGCAGTTCGGCCCCACAGTCTGAAGAGACAGCCGGAAGAGACCACCTGAAGGGTTGGCACACATGCAGTACACCCGCCTGGGCCGCAGCGGCCTGTCGGTGTCCCGGCTGGTCCTGGGCACCATGAACTTCGGGCCGCAAGCATCCGAAGCCGACAGTCACGCGATCATGGACCGTGCGCACGCACACGGAATCAACTTCTTCGACACGGCCAACGTGTACGGCATCCAGCCGGGCGACGGCGTCACCGAGGAGATCATCGGCCGGTGGTTCGCCGCCGGCGGCGACCGGCGCGCCAAGACGGTGCTGGCCACCAAGGTCTACCTCCCGACGGGCGATGGGCCCAACGAGTCGTTCCTGTCCGCACTGCACATCCGGCGCGCGTTCGAGGCGTCGCTCAAGCGGCTCCAGACCGACTACATCGACCTGTACCAGATGCACCACATCGACCGGAATACGCCCTGGGAGGAGATCTGGGAGGCGTTCAGCGTTCTGCGCCAGCAGGGGAAGGTGCTGTACTTCGGCTCGTCCAACTTCGCGGGCTGGCACATCGCGCAGGCGCAGGAGGCCGCGCGGTCCCGGCACTTCCTCGGACTGGTCTCCGAACAGTCGAGGTACAACCTGATGACCCGTTGGGCCGAACTGGAGGTGCTGCCCGCAGCCCGGGCGTACGGCGTCGGCGTGATCCCATGGGGGCCGTTGAACGGTGGCGTGCTCGGCGGCGCCCTGCGCAAGCTCAAGGAGGGGGGCGCCTCCCGTGGCGCCTCGGGGCGCGCGGCCGCCACGCTCGCCGAGCATCGGGAAACCATTGAGAGATATGAGAAGTTGTGCGCCGACCTCGGCGCGGACCCGGCCCACGTCGGACTGGCGTGGCTGCTCGCGCAGGACGGGGTGACCGGGCCGATCATCGGGCCGCGTACGACCGAGCAGCTCGACGGCTCGCTGCGCGCACTGCAGATCACACTCGACGACGGCATCCTGGCCAAGCTGGACCAGCTGTTCCCGCCGCCGGGACCGAACGGGGCCAAGCCGGCACCCGAGGCGTACGCCTGGTGATCACATCCCTACTCTGAACGCCGGCATGCCGGCGATCACGTCCGGGCCGTTGCCGACGTCTCCATGCCACGACGGCTTCGCGGGCACACCGTGCGCAGCGGACTGACCGGCGACACAGCACATCGAATGAAAGGCAGAGAATTGTCTGTACAAAAGGTCGTCTTCGGGTTCGGCGCGCACAGCGGTATCGACGACGGGCCGGAGCTGCTGCGCATGGTCGAACAGGCCGACCGCGACGGGCTCGACCACTTCTCGCTGTCGGACCATCCCTACATCGGCAGGCGGCTGGACGCCTACGCTTCCATCGGATTCATCCTCGGACGCACGCAGCAGATCTCGGGCTTCGCCAACGTGACCAACCTGCCGACCCGCCCCGCTCCGATGCTGGCGCGGATGGTGACATCGCTGTCGGCGCTGTCCGGCGGTCGCGTCGTGCTGGGCATGGGCGCGGGCGGGTTGTGGGATCGGATCTCGGACATGGGAGTGCCACGGCTGTCGCCGGCCGATGCCGTGGACGCCTTCGAAGAGGCGATCATCCTGGTCAAGAAGCTGTCGGGTGGCGGACCGCCGGTCACCTACCAGGGCCGCCACTACCAGGTTGACCAGATCGAGCCCGCTCCCGTGGCCGCGCCCCCCGTGTGGACCGGATCGGTCGGCCGGAAATCCCTGGCCGCCACCGGCCGGGTGGCCGACGGCTGGATCCCCGGCCACGCGGCGGATTGGCTCAGCGACCGATATCGGACCTCGCGACCGATCATCGACCAGGCGGCGGCGGCCGTGGGCCGCGATCCGCACGAGATCCGCACGGTCTTCAATCTCCCCGGGCGCATCACCGACCGGCCGCTGCCCGCCACGCGCGACCGCGAGGGCCGCTGGATCGGCGGTTCGGTGGGCCAGTGGGTCGAGGAACTGACCGAGGCCGTACTGGAGCATCGCGCATCCGGGTTCACGCTCTTCTCACCCGAAGGCGGGACGCAGGACCTCGTCTCCCTCGGTCACTGGGCCACAGAGATCGTCCCGGCCGTACGCGAAGCGATCGCGAAGGAAGACGGCTAGGCGGTGGATCACGTGCCATCCCGCGCAGCGGCTTGAGCACCGTGATGGTCGCCTCAGGCGAGCCGCCACGCGAGCAGCCCCTCGGGCGCATCGGTCTGCACGAACCCGGCGCCGACCAGCTCGCCTTCGAGCGTCTCCCACACCGGACGGTAGGCGTGGCCGACGATCTCCTCCTCGCTGATCACCTTGCCGTCCTGGGTGATCTGGTAGAGGTAGCGGGCCGTACACACCTCCCCCTCCGCCCCCTCCGAACCCTCCGACTCGAGGATCTCGGAGGAGACCGTGTAGGTGTGCCGGCCGACCTGACGCGACTCCAGCTCCTTGAGGGGGCGCACCGGCGGGGCACCGCCGGCGCGCCAGGTGAAGACCAGCAGCCCGCCGGGTTCCAGCTGGGCCGCCAGCACCGGCCAGAGCCGCTTGCGGTAGCCCGACTCCATGGCGTACATCACGTTGATCATCACCATGGCCTCGACCGGCTCGTCCAGGGCCACGCTCAGCGCGTCGCCGGGGAGCACGGTCACGCGCTCGAGCAGTTCCGGACGCGCGCCCAGCCGGGACAGCAGCACCGCGCGCATGCCGGCCGAGGGCTCCAGCGCGAAGATCTCGGCGGGCGTCCAGTCGGCCAGCGACGTGGTGATCAGGCCGGTCCCCGCGCCGATCTCCAGGATGCTGCGCCGTACCCCCGCGAGGAGCGGGGGGAGCTTCTTACGGATCTCCGGCACGTGCCCGTTTTCGTGGAACAGGTCATAGAAGGGGAGGGAGATGAAGTCGGTCACGGCGGGCCACGCTACTCCACGCCCGGGGCGGCTGACCGTCTTTCCGATCTCGGCTTCGGCGTCACTGTGGCCCCTGGCTCATGCTCGGCGGGGCGCCGGAGCACACAATGAGGTGTGGCCCGATGGGTGCTGCACGTCGACCTCGACCAGTTCGTCGCCGCCGTCGAGTTGCTGCGCCGTCCCGAGCTGCGCGGCCGTCCGGTCGTCGTCGGCGGGGACGGTGACCCGACCAAGCGCGGCGTGGTCAGCACGGCCTCGTACGAGGCGCGTCCGTACGGCGTGCACTCCGGCCTTCCGCTGCGCACCGCGGCGCGGCGATGCCCGGACGCGGTGTTCCTGCCCGTGGACCGCGAGGCGTACGAGGCGGCGTCGGCTCAGGTGATGGCGACGCTGCGGGAGTTCGAGGCCGTGGTCGAGGTGGTCGGCTGGGACGAGGCGTTCCTCGGCATCGTCGACGACGATCCCGAGGGGACGGCCCGGCTCATCCAGAGGCGGATACGGGAGTCCACGGACCTCGACTGCACGGTCGGCATCGGACGGAACAAGCTGCAGGCCAAGCTGGCGACCGGCTTCGGCAAGCCCGCCGGCGTCTTCCGGCTGACCGGCGAGACGTGGTTCGACGTACTGGGCGACCGGCCGACGGACGCCCTGTGGGGAGTGGGGCCCAAGACCGCCAGACGGCTCGCCGCCATGGGGATCGGCACCGTGTCCGAGCTGGCGGGCACCGATCCGCGCGTCCTCGCCGAACGGTTCGGCCCCACGATCGGGCCGTGGCTGGTCCGGCTCGCCCGCGGCCAGGACACGTCGCCGGTGGTCGGCACGCCGTACGTGCCGCGTTCGCGCAGCCGTGAGACCACCTTCCAGCACAACCTCGACGACTGGGACGAGGTGCGGCGCGAGGTGGTACGGCTGGCCCGGCGGGTGGCCGACGACGTGGCCGCCGAGCGGCGGCCCGCGGTCCGCGTCGTGGTCAAGGTGCGCTACGCGCCGTTCGTCACCCACACCCACGGCCACGCCCTGGAGACGCCGACGGCCGAGCCGGCGACGATCGAGGAGGCGGCGCTCGCCGCCCTCGACCGCTTCTCGGAAGGGCGGCCGGTTCGGCTACTGGGCGTCAGAGCCGAGTTCCCCGGCTAGGGAGCGTCCACGAACCTTGGCCGGTCACTTGGCCCGGAAGGAACCTGCGGTCCTCGCGAAAGGTCGGTGGGCACGGAGTGCGGGAGGCCACGGCATCCGGTGGACTCGGTGCCTTCCACTCACCGCCCGCGGGGGCGCGTCGGCCGTCACCCATCGGAATCTTGCGCGCTCCGAGTCCTCCCGATCAGGTGGCCGTCGTGTCACACATCCCCCATCATTACAGTTCGCGATCAATCGATCGCTGACAGTCACAACAAAGGGAGATGCTGTGGTGGCCGAGCGGGAGGTCCCGGCGGAGTGGATGGCGAGCTGGCCCGGACCGGGCGAGCCGGTCGATGTGCCCACGCAGGACCGGCCGCACCTCGACTGCGGAACCGAGTCGTGGCGGTTCGCCGCCGACCTGCGCGATGAAGACGGGGAGGAGCTCCAGCTCCTGGTCACCTTCATGAGCCACCGGACCACCAGGCCGGACGGCAGCCCGTTGACCTCGTACGGGTGTTCCTGGAGTACCGCGGAGGGTGCCACCTACCGCACCGAGACCTGGCGTGACGTCGGCGCGCTGGAGCTGACCTGTCTGGACGCGTCCAGAGGTTGGGATCCCTGTGTGGGCGAGGCGGTGTGGGAGGCCTGCTCCAGCGGGCGGCCGATCGCCCCCGACCAGGTGTTCCCCGGCCCGGTCCGGCTCGCCGCCGGTGAGCTGCGTCTCGATTTCGGCGGGATCGCCGAGCTGTCCGGGGACACCGACGGCACCTATCGCATCGTCCTGCGCGGCGACCGGGAGAGCTGGCGCCTGCGGCTGCGCCCCCTCAAGCCCGCCGTGACGGAATCGGTGCGGCTGGGGGCCCCGCTCGGCGTGGACGAGGCGTGCTACACGTACGTCGTGCCCCGTCTGGCGGTCGAGGCGACGCGGAGCCGGCCGGGACGGCGGGACGCGGCGATGTTCGGCGAGGCGATGTACCGGCACGCCTTCGGCGCGGCCGAGCTTCCCCAGGCAGACGCCCGTGCGCCGATCGACCACAGCCGGACGTGGAGCGGGTTGCACCTGGACAACGGCTGGGAGGTGGTGGCCGTCCACTCCCGGACGGCGGACCTCGCCGGCGGCGTGGCCGACCGGCCGGCGTCGGTGGTGCTCGTGGCGCCGGACGGCGTCCGCCACGAGGCTCCCGCGCAGCTCACGGGTGCCGCGTCGTGGAACTCGATGACGACGCTGAACTCCTATCCCACGGAGTGGCGGATCGAATCACCTCAGGCGGGCCTCTCACTACGGGTCCGCACCCGCTTCCCCGAGCAGGAACGGTACGTCGTCTTCGGCCTGGGCTCCCAGCTGGACGGCGGCGCCACGGCGGAGGGCACGCTGCACGGCCGACCGGTGCGCGGCAGCGGATGGCTGGAGGTGCTGCCGGTCAACCGCATCCCCGACTTCGAACGTCATATGGAGCGGCTGCGTGAGGTCACCCATGCCGAGCTTGTACGCGTATATCCGGATGCTCCGGAACCTGCGGCGATCGCGGCGTTGGCCGGGATGGACCTGGACGGGGGATGGCCCATCGACCTCGTCGCCGACCCGCTGCACCGCTCGCTGGTCGCGCCGATCCGGCACATGGCCGACGCCATGGGCAAGGGCTGGCGCAGCTACGGCGCGCTCGCCGCGATGGAGATGCTGGGCGTGGACAGCCGGTCGTATCCGGAGCTGACCGCGCTGGCCGAGTTGCTGCACACGGCCAGTCTCATCGTGGACGACGTGGAGGACAGCGCCCCGACCCGCCGGGGCCGTCCCTCGGTCCACACCGTGTTCGGCCCGGCAACCGCGATCAACACCGGGACGCACGCGTACTTCGTCTTCGACCAGGTCGTCCGACGACTGCTGCCCGACGACCCGCGACGGCGGCTGCGCCTGTACGAGGCCTACCTGGGCGGCCTGCGCCGCAGCCACGCCGGGCAGGCGCTGGACATCATCGGACACCACGACGCCATGGACGCCGCCGTCGCCACGGGGGACGCCGGCACGGTGCTGCAGAGGGTGCGGACCACGCACCGGCTGAAGACCGGCGGAGTGGTCCGCGGAGTGGGAGAGTTCGGGGCGATCCTGGCCGACGCGGACGACGAGCGGTTCGCCGCGATCAGCGCGTATTACGAGGCCGTGGGGCTGGCCTACCAGATCAACGACGACATCGCTGACCTGCTCGGCCTGCTCGCCTCCCCCGGCGACGCCGCCGCCCGGGTCGCCCGGGTCGCCGGCGAGGACATCCGCGAGGCGAAGGTCACCCTGCCCCTGGCCCACGCCGTCACCCTCCTGCCCCGGCCCCGGCTGCGCGAGGTCTGGGAGATCGTCCGCGCGGGCGGCACCGCCGACCCGGCCGCCGCGGTCCGCGTCGCCGAGGCCCTGCGGGACTGCGGCGCCGTCGCGGCGGCGCTGGCCGACGCCCGCGAGGTGATCGACCAGGCATGGAAGCCGCTGCAGGATCTGCTGCCCCTCAACCGGCACACGATCACGATCCGCGCCCTCGGCATCTATGCCGCCCAGCGCTACCTCGACGAATAACCGTCCGCCGGGGAGCCGGCCCACGGCGACCCCGGCCCGACGTTCGGGGACTCGCTGAACCTCGCTATCCCCCGGCGGTGGCTGCCAGGTGAGTACCCCAAGGCGGTCTGAGGCACTCTGGCCTCGCCGAACGCCACCCGGCGGTGGCTGTCGTGCGATGCCCCAATGCGGCCCCAGGCGCTCGGGCCTCGCTGAACCTCGCTGTCCCCCGGCACCCGGTGGCGGCTGCCGTGCCCTTCGGCGCCGCCCCGGAGGTCCTGCCGTGCCGCCCTGTCACGTGACGTCCGAGGGTTCGGGGAGGGCGGTGGTCTCGCCGGGCACGACGCCGGAGCCGCCGCGTGGCGCGGGCAACAGCCGCGCCAGCCCGCCGGGCAGCCACCAGTTGCGCGCGCCGAGAATGCGCATCAGGGCCGGGACCAGGGCCAGCCTGATGACGGTGGCGTCCAGGGCGATCGCGGTGGCGACGGCCAGGCCGAGCTGGGCCAGCTCGTGGCGGTGCGCGGTGAGCAGCGCGCCGAACGTGGTGACCATGACGGCCGCGGCGACGGTGATCGGCCGAGCGGTGTGGCGCAGGCCGTGGACCACGGCGTCGGTGTTGTCCCCACTGACGTGGTAGTGCTCGGCGATGCGGTGGATGAGGAACATCTCGTAGTCGATCGAGAGGCCGAACACCAGCGTGAAGGCCAGCAGCGGGATCAGCGTGTTGACCTGGTGGCCGACGATCTGCGGGAAGTGGCGGGTGGCCAGGGTCAGCAGGCCGAACGCGGCGGTGACGGCGAGCAGGTTCATCACGACGGCCTTGATCGGCAGCAGGACGCTGCGGAAGGTCACCAGCAGGAAGACCAGCGAGCACCCGAGCACGAGCGCGATCACCGTGCCGAGCTGGGCGGTGCTCTCCTCGACCAGCTCGGAGAAGATCGCGTTGGGCCCGGTCACCAGGACGCGCTGGCCGGGCGGCAGCAGGGCCGGAGCGTCGTGATCCGTGAGCCGCCGCGCCAGCGCCGTGGTCACCGGATCGTCGATCGGCGTGCGCACCACGACGAGGATGACGGTCAGGTCGCGGCCGTTGTCCATGGGGGCCGCCAGAGCGACCCGCGGGTCCGCGCGGAGCGCGGTGACCAGCGGGCCGGTGTCGACCAGCGGCGCTCCCGTCGCATGCGGCAGCACCACGGCCAGCGCGGACGCGACCCCGTCGGCCTCCATGTACGTCAGCCCTCGCCCGAGATCGGTCCGGGCGATCGAGGCGCGGTCCAGGTCGAAGCCCAGGTGCAGGCCGGCGGCCGGCGCCGCGGCGGCGGCGAGCACACCGGCGCAGGCCAGCGTGTACGCGATGGGATGGCGCATCAGGTGGCGCGCCCACCGGCTCCACCCGCCGCCGTCTCCGTCGCGTTCCGGCCGGCCGGGGTGGACGCGCCGGCGCCGGCCGGCGGCGCGCCGTCGGCGCGGCAGTCTCAGCCGCCCCCGGGCCAGCCACCGGTCGGCGGCCACCAGCGCGGCGGGCAGCAACGTCAGGGCCGCCGTCGCGGCGATCACGGCCGCTATGCCCACCGCCGCCGCCATCGTGCGGATCATCGACATGCGCACCACGAGGAGCGCCGCCGCCGTCAGCGCGACCGCCAGGGCACACCAGCCCGCCGTCCGCCCCGCGGTGCTCGTGGCGACCCCGGCGGCGTGCACTCGGTCATGCCCCATGCCACGGGCGCGGCGGTAGCGCAGGAGGATCAGCAGCGCGTAGTCCAGCCCGAGGCCCATCCCGACGGTCGCCGCCACCGCCAGCATGAAGGTGTCCGTCTCGGTGCCGAGCAGGCTCGCCGCCGCGAGCACGCCCAGAGCCGTCACCATGACGGTCAGGGCCGTCGCCAGCACCACCAGAGCGGCGCCGGCCGCCCCCAGGCCGATCAGCAGCGCCAGCAGCGCCACTGGGACCGCCACCAGCTCGGCCCGCCGCAGGTCGGCCAGATCGGCCTGCTTGGCCTCCGCGAGCGTGGCGGTCTCGCCCACGATGTGCGCGTCCACGAGAGAGTCGGACGCCTGCCGTACGGCGCGCTGGGCGGCGTCACGCAGTAGCGGCAGAGCCGCCTGGCGCGCCGCCTGGTCCCCGTTCAGGCCGACGATCGCGTACGCCCGCCGCCCGTCCTGGCCGCGCAGCGGAGGCAGGAGCTGCACCCCGCCGACCTGCGGCTGGGCCGACACCGCGCGCACCCCGGCCTGGAGCGCGCGCTGGTACGTCTCGTCGCCGCTCGACAGCGTCGCCGACGCGAACACGAGCAGCATCTGCTCGGTGCCCAGCCCGGCGAAGCCGTGCTCCAGCAGGTTCGCCCCCGCCGCCGAAGGCGATCCGTTCACTCGCACGGCGGGCGCGACGGCCCGCTGGAGCAGACCGGGCGCCATCAGGGCCGACGCGGCCAGCAGTACCAGCCACACGGCCAGCACCGCCCGGTGACGGCGCGCCACCGCCTCCCCCAGCCACAGCCAGACGGAGCGGCGCCCCGACACGGACCGCGGCCCGCCGGCCGACGCCCGGGATGACAACGCCATCAGCCCCTCCAGGACGATCAACGGAAATCACAAAGAGAGATCGAGCAAGCACAGATCGTAGCCATGCCGACCGACGTTTCCGCCGCGACCGCGAACCCCGCGCCACCCAGGCGAGTGAGGGTCCGGGAAAGGCCGGAGGTACGCTCTGGTCCCGTGAAGTGACGACGCGCCGTCCCCTTGCCCGACGCCGTACGAGCCGTGCTCCGGCGTCGGACTGATCGTGTCCGCATCCGAATCGTCCACTTCCGAAAGAGCGCCTTCGATGACCGACCAGACGTTTCTCGACCACGTCGCCGACCGCCTCGCCGCCCTGCCCGCCGTACGTGCCGTCACGCTGGGCGGCTCCCGCGCGCAGGGCACCCACACCCCGTCCAGCGACTGGGATTTCGCCCTCTACTACCGCGGCGGCTTCGACCCGGCCGACCTGCGCGCCGTCGGCTGGGAGGGCGAGGTCTCCGAGATCGGCGGCTGGGGTGGGGGCGTCTTCAACGGCGGCGCGTGGCTCGACATCGACGGACGCCGCGTGGACGTCCACTACCGCGACCTCGACGTCGTGGAGCACGAGCTCGCCGAGGCGGAGCAGGGGCGCTTCCACTGGGAGCCGCTCATGTTCCACCTGGCCGGCATCCCCAGCTATCTGGTGGTGGCCGAGCTGGCCGTCAACCAGGTGCTCCGCGGCACGCTGCCCCGTCCCGCCTACCCTGCGCCGCTGCGCGCGGCGGCCCCGCCGATGTGGCGGGGCCGTGCGGACCTGACGCTCCGGTACGCCAGGTCCGCCTACGCCGCGCGCGGCCAGGTCACCGAGGTCGCGGGAGCTGTCGCCGTCGCGGCGATGCAGACCGCCCACGCCGTCCTCGCCGCGCGCGGCGAATGGGTGACCAACGAGAAGCGGCTGCTGCAGCGAGCCGGGCTGCGCGACATCGACGCGATCGTCGCGACACTACGGCCGGAGCCGGAGGCCCTGACCCGGGCGATCGACGAGGCCGCGGCTCTATTTGCGCTCGCTTCGCTCGCGCGGGCTCGGGGCGCCTGAAGTCGGCTCGTGCCCTCGTCACGTCCTCACTCGTTCCTCGCTCCGGGCGTTCCTCAGTTACTTCACCGCCGCGCCCCTCGCGTGATAGTTCGGCGCTGTAGTGATTGAGCCCACTCATTCCTCAGTCCAGACACCGCCGCGCCCCTCGCGACCCGCCGGGCCGGTCGGACGGCCGGCTCAGGCGGGCTCGTCCGCCGACGTGACCGGCGGGAGGGGCAGCGGCCGGTCGAGAAGGAAGGCCAGGAGCAGGTCGCGGTAGAGGTCGGGGCGGCCGTTCGCGATCGAGTGCCCGGCGCCGCGCACGTAGACGAGGGTCGATTCGGGCAGCGTGCGGCGGTAGTCGTAGGTGACCGCCCACTTCAGGTAGTCGCACTCGCCCCGTACGACGAGCGTGGGCACGTGGACGGCACGCAGCCGCGGCCGCGGGTCGGGGACGGCGGCCGCGTCGGCGGACGTCATCTGGTTGGAGTAGAAGCCGGGCCGGTTGTCGTGGACGGGCGCGGGCGCGCTGCCCGGGCAACCGGTGGCGTCCTTGGCGGTGAGCAGCAGCTCGCGGAAGTACGCGTCGGCCTCGGAGTCGGGCACGAGGGCGTGCGCGGCGGCCGGGTTGACCTGGAGCAGCAGCGCCTGGGCGAGGAACCGGGGGGTGGAGGTCAGCTCGTCGGCGAGTTCGGCCTGGGCCGGGGCGAGCCGGTCCCAGGGGCCGCCCGGCCCACCGGGGAAGGCCGGTTCCCAGATCGCGCCGGGCGAGGTGAGCACGGCCTTGGCGACGTTGCCGGGATGGGCGGCCATGTAGGCCGCCGACAGCGTCCCGCCCCAGGACCTGCCGACGAGGATGACCTTCTCGGCGTGGATCGCGCGGCGGATAGCGTCCAGGTCGGCGACGTGCCGGCCGACCGTGTAGCCGGTCACGTCGGCCAGCCGCGTGGAGCGGCCGGCGCCGACCTGGTCGTACGCGTAGACGTCGAAACCGGCGGCGGCCAGCTCCCGTCCCCCCTCGGGGACGCCCTCTCCCGGCGTCCCCGGCCCGCCGTGCAGGAAGATCACCGGCGTCGGCCGGGCCCGCCCCGACGCGGGGATCTTCACGTACGCGATGCGGGAGCCCGTGGGCAGGTCCCAGTGGGAGACCCCGGGCGGGGCCGCGGCCACTGGCGGCACGGGGAAGGGGTGGAAGACCGTGGCGGCCCCGAGGCAGGCGCCCAAGAGGACCACCACGGCGACGTACGGCCACAGCGCCCGCGGCGCGCCGAACCGCCGGACGGCGGGGCGTCCGAACAGCCAGGCGGCTCCGGCCGCCGCCATCAAGCCGGCCGCGCCGAACACCGCCACCACCGGGACGAGGGCGGCCGTCCCGAGGAGCGCCGCCGTCCCGGCCACGACCGCGGCGATCATCCCGGCGAGCGCCCACGCACCGCCGTACAACAGGTTGGATCTCATGCGAACGACGCTAGGAAGCCGATCTCGCCGCCACCTCATGCCGCGGAACCGTCGTCACCCCCGCCGCGCGGCGGGGTCGCCCTCCCCCTCGGCGAAGTCCGGCTCAGCGGACCCCCGGGCGGATCAGGCCGGTCTCGTACGCGGCGATGGTCGCCTGGAGACGGTCGCGGACCCCGAGCTTGGCGAGGATCACCGCGACGTGGTCCTTGACGGTCGCGGGGCTGATGCCGAGCACCTCGCCGATCTCGGCGTTGGTGAGGCCGCGGGCCATCTGCGTCAGCACCTCGGTCTCGCGCCGGGTCAGCGTGCGGAGTACCGCCGCGTCGCGGGGTTCGGGCTCGGACGCGAACCGGTCGATGAGCCGCCGGGTGACCCCCGGGTCGAGGAGCGCGTCTCCCGAGGCCACCACCCGGACCGCGTCGGCGAGCCGCTCCGGCTCGGTGTCCTTGAGGAGGAACCCGCTGGCGCCCGCGCGGAGCGCGGCGAACAGGTACTCGTCGAAGCCGAACGTCGTCAGCACGACGACCCGCGTGCCGGGTGCCTCGGCGCCGATCCTGGCGGTCGCGCGCAGCCCGTCCAGGCCCGGCATCCGGATGTCCATGAGGGCCACGTCGGGCCGCAGCGCCACGGCCAGCGCCACGGCGGCCTCGCCGTCCGCCGCCTGACCCACCACACTCAGGTCGGGTTCGGCGTCCAGGACCGCCGCGATGCCCACCCGCACCACCGCCTGATCGTCGGCGACCGTCACCCTGATCACGCCAGCACCTCCGGGATCCACACCCTCGTCGTCCCATACTCGTCCTGCGAGAAGCCGCCTCCGGCCGCGTCGGCCAGCGCGCGTAGCCGCCGCTCCGCGCCAGGGGAGGACGGCCCCGACACCGCCACGCCGTCCGCGTGGCAGGCCACGGTGACCTCCGGCCCGCCGTGCCGCAGGATCAGCTCGGCCGCCCGGAACGCGGCGACCTCCACGCTCGGGGACGCCGCACGCCGCGTCCCGGCGTAACGGACGGCGCCCTGGTGCCGCGCGGCGAGCAGGGCGATCCCCGCGATGGTCGGCGGCGGGTCGTCCCCTTGAAGCCGCAGCTCGTCGAGCGACTCCCTGAGCGCGGCCAGCCCGGCCCTGGCCTCGGCCAGCACGTCGTCCAGCCGACGCGCGTCCGCGGCCGCCACGATGGCCCTGGCGTGTCGCAGTGCCGTACGGCGCAGCTCCGCCGCCAGGCGGCTCCGCTCCGCCAGCACGACCGCCGCCGCCTCGCGGCCGAGCAGGTCCCGTTCCCTGGCCATGGCCGTACGGCGCCGCCCGCGCCGGGCCGCGACCGCGAGGCCGAGCGCCCACGTCGCCGTCGCGGGGACCGCGACACCCATGGCCAGCACCGCCCACGCCGCCAGCCGGTTTCCGATGATCCCGGGCCCGCACGCCAGGGCGAGCCCGCCCACCGCCGCCACGGCCGCCGGGGCCATGGCGCCCCACCGCCGGAGCGCGGGCCGGCCGTACGCGCCCACCGCGTACAGCAGCGCCAGCTCCACCCAGAGACACCACAGGAAGACGTCTCCCGCGGGCTGCGTCGTCCAGCCGGCGAGCCCGGCGGCGAGCAGAAGCGGATAGACCGACAGCGCGGCCGCGAGGCCGGCGAGCGGCGCCCGCCTGCGCAGGGCGAGCGGCAGGGCGTGCGCGGCGAAGAGCGGCACCAGCAGGGCGACCTCTCCGGGCAGCTCCTCGGGCACGTCGGCCGTCACCAGGCTCGTCCCGATGGACAGCGCCAGCGCGAGGATCGCCAGCGCCACGTCGGCCGCCTGCCGGCCGCGCCACTCGTACGTCGAGGACGGCGAGGACGGCGAGTACGTCGAGGACGGCGAGGACGGCGGGCGGTCTTCGGGGGCGAGCGGGAGTTCGGCGCGTACGGCCCACCCCTGGCCCTCCGGCCCCGCGGACAGGGAGCCGCCGCAGGCGGCCGTCGCCGCCCTGAGTCCCGCGAGTCCGTGACCGCCGCCCAGCCCGCGCGCCACGTCCCCGCCGTTCACGGCCGGGTCGCCTGGAGTGTTGACGACCGAGACGAGCAGGCGGCCGTGCTCGCGCTCCACGCCGACCCGCACGTCGCCTCCCGGCCCGTACCGCAGGGCGTTCGTCAGCGCCTCGCGGACCACCCGGTACGCGACCGCGGCGATCTCCGGCGGGGCGCTCCCGCCCGTTCTGCGGTAGCTGAGCCGGGGGTCGGGCCAGGTGGCGATCAGGGCATCCAGATCGGCGAAGTCCCCACGGCCGGCCGGGGTGTCGGCGTCGGTCAGCCGCTCCAGCTCCTCGACGGCGAGCCGTCCGGTCTCGGCGGCGTGCCGGGCCGCCTCCTCGACCAGGGCCTGATCGGCGAGGCGCAGCGCGGACGCGGAGCCGACCACGATGCCGGTGAGCCTGTGGGCGGCGGTGTCGTGGAGTTCGGCGGCGAGGCGGTGCCGCTCGACCTCGGCCGCGACCCCGGGAACGTCCGGCGCGGCCGCCCGGTACGCGGCCAATGCGAGGCGTCGCGCCCGGCCGCGCCTGCGCGCCCTGCCGAGGGCCCACGTGACCGCGCCGAGGCCGACGGCCAGCAGCGCCACGCCGGTGACGGACCTGGCCGGCTCTCCGAGCGCGATCGCCGTGCCCGCGCTCAACGCCGCGGCGACCGCGACGCCCCCGGCGGCCACGCCCGCGGTCCGCCGCAGGGCCAGGCCGTACAGCGCCGCCGTCACGATGAGCGGCGGGACCCACCACAGCCAGCCGGGCAGCATGGCTCAGTCCGCGTCCGCGGAAGCGCGCGACGGGGCCTCATGGACCAGGCCGCGTTCGAGCGCGGCCGCGGCGGACCCCTCGCAGTGCAGGCCGGTCATCCTGCGCCGCCCGGCCGGGGTGCCGGCGGCACGGCGGCGCGGAAACTTCCCCGGCTCGCCGCTTCCTCCCATGCCGCCAGGCTACCGGCGTCCCCTTCACCGGGCCTCCACGAAGGATGCCCCTGCCAGTGGTGGCCCACGACAAGCCGCTGACGGTGGTCACCCTGTTCCTCCTCGGGGCCTGCGGGTTCGGGTTCCCCGTACGTGCTGCGGGTCGCCCGGCGGGATTCCGCGCTGGTGGGCACCACGAACACCGCGGCGTTCGGCGCCGGGATCACCCGGTCCCGCACAGTGCCACCCCCGGGGCGCCCCCCCTCACCCGCGGCGGGCGACGAGGCCCGCGTCGTGCGCGACCAACGCGGCCTGTGTGCGGTTGGCGCAGTCCAACTTGGTCAGCACCCGCGAGACGTACCCCTTGATCGTCGTCTCCTCCAGGTACAGCCGAGCGGCGATCTCCGCGTTGGACAGGCCCTCGCCCAGACCGGCCAGAACGTCCTGCTCCCTCGTGGTGAGCGCCGCCACCGCGCGCCGCGCCTCGTGACGGGCGGCCACCTCTGTACGGGTGAACTCGGCCAGGAGCCGCCGGGTCACCGACGGTGCGAGCATCGCGCCTCCCGTGGCCGCCGCCCGTACGGCCGCGACGATGACCTCCGGGTCGGCCTCCTTGAGCAGGAAGCCGACGGCGTGCGCCCGCAGCGCCCGGTGGACGTACTCCTCCAGGTCGAAGGTGGTCAGCATGACGACCTTGGGCGGGTCCGGCAGCCGGGCCAGCCGTTCGGCGGCGGCCAGCCCGTCCACCACCGGCATCCGCACGTCGAGGAGCACGACGTCCACCCGGTGGGCCATGGCCTTCTCGACCGCCTCGGCCCCGTCGTACGCCTGGGCGGCCACCTCGATGTCGCCCGCCGTCGCCAGCAGAGCGGACAGGTAGGCGCAGACCATGCGCTCGTCGTCCACGACCATGACGCGGATCATGACGCGACCGCCGTGACCGGCAGCTCGGCGCGTACCTCGAAACCGCCCTCGGCGGTCGGACCGGCCCACAGGGCGCCGCCGACCAGGGCGACCCGCTCACGCAGGCCGAGCAGGCCGCTGCCGCCGCCGGGCAGCGGGTCGGCCGGGCGGCCCGCCCGAGGAGGGGTGTTGCGCACCCGGACGCCGACCCGTTCGGGGCCGTAGTCCACCTCGACCGCGACAGAGGCGCCGGGTGCGTGCTTGCGCGCGTTCGTCAGGGCCTCCTGCACGATCCGGTAAGCGGTCCTGCTGAGCGGGGGCGGCAGCTCCGGCGCCTCTCCCCTGACGACCAGCTCGACGGGGACGCCGACGGAGCGGCTCTCACGTACCAGTGCGTCCAGGTCGGGCAGGTCCGGCTGCGGCGACAGCGGGGCCGCCTCGACGGGGTCGCCCGCCCGCAGGACTCCGACGACCGCCCGCAGCTCGTCCAGGGCCTGCACCCCGGTCGCGCGGATCTGCTCGGCGGCCGCCCGCACCTCCTCGCCCCGGACCGCCTCCGCCCGCATCCGCAGGGTGCCGGCCTGGAGCACCATCAGGCTGACCCGGTGGGTCACCACGTCGTGCATCTCGCGGGCGAGCCGCGCGCGTTCCTCGGTGCGGGCGCGCTCCACCTGCCCGCGCGCCTCCCGCTCGGCGAGGTCCCGCCGGGTCCGCACGTACAGGCCGAGCAGCAGCGGGGCGCAGACGATGACCGCGGCCTCGACCACGAGTCGCGGCGGCGCGACGGCCGGCCACCCTTCTGGCCTGCCGGGGCCGGCCGCCACCGCGATCGCCGGCACCGCCACCGCCCACAACACCCGTGAGTCACGCACCCGTACGGCGAGGGCGTAGGCGGCGAACGGCAGCGCGAACGGAACACCGCCCAGCAGGCTCGCGGCGGCGACCCCGACCGCCACCGGCACGGGGTGACGCCGCCGCAGCACCAGGGCGAGGCCGCACGCCGCCTCGACGGCGATGCGCCCGGGGGTGGTCACCGCGCTCCCGAACGTGCCGAGCGTCGCCACTCCGATCCCGAGCAGCAGCTCCCACCCCCACGCCGACATCCCGAACCCCCGCACGCCGCACACCGTATCCCGACATTTGCCCAGGTAGCGCGACTAGTCGGGCGAATACCTACTTTCGTGGGTATGTGCGGTACGCGTTCCATACGAACGGTCAGGAGCGCCCGTTCTTCCCGCACAGCAGCGTGTCCACCAGCGCGACGGCGGCCGCTCTGCTCTCGTCCTTGTTCATGCCGGTCACCGACAGCACCACCTGGCGGCGGCCGTCGCGGGTGTTCCCCACGTACGTGTGGAAGCCGGGGCTGCTGCCGCCGTGCGCCAGGCTGTCCACGCCGCAGCTCAGCCGCCTGACCTCCAGGCCCAGGCCGTACCCGAGGCCGGGAACGCCGGTGTCGTGGGAGATGTCCACCGTACGGGTCATCTCGGCGAGCTGCGCCGGGCGCAACAGCTTGCCCTGGAGCAGTGCGGCGAAGAACCGCTGAATGTCGCCGGCGGACGAGATCATCTCTCCCGCCGCCCCGGCGACGGAGGGGTTGAACCGCGTGACGTCCGCCATCGTCGCGCCGGGCTCCATCGAGAGCGGCATGTAGCCGTGGGCGTGGCGGCCGGGGATCGCCGGCGACGTGCCGGGCACGACGGTACGCCCCAACCCCAGCGGGCGCAGGATCCGGCGGGTGATCTCCTCGCCGTAGGAGCTACCGGTGACCTTCTTGATGATCATTCCGGCCAGGAAGTAGTTCGTGTTGGAGTAGCGCCACCCCTTGCCGGGGGCGAAGTAGGGCGGGTTGCGCAGCGCGAGGCGCACCAGTTCCTCGGCGGTGTAGGTGCGGTACCGGTTGCGCAGGAACTCCTCCCCGTACAGCGGCACATCCTTGTCCTGCGAGTAGTCGTACAGGCCGCTGGTGTGGTTGAGCAGCTGCCGCACCGTGACGCCGTCCCCGTTCGGGACCACGCCGGGCAGCCAGCGCTCGACCGGGTCCTCCAGCGAGAGCCTGCCCTCACCCACGAGCTGCAGCACCACAGTGGCGACGAAGCTCTTGGTGGTGCTGCCCATCCTGAAGTTGGGGTCGTGCGGCACCGGCTGCGTCCCGCCCAGCCGCGCCGTGCCCGCGCGTTCGGCCCAATGGCCGTTCTCGTCACGGACGTCCGCGAACGCGCCGACGGACCCCCGCGCGACGACCTGCTCCAACGCCTGGCGCAGCTCGACGTCGCCTCCGGCGGCCGGGGCCGCGAAGGCCGGGGTGGCCGACGCGAGCGCGACCGGCAAGATGAGGGCCGCGAGCAGGGCGGCGCGGGCGCGGCGGCGGTGAACGATCGGCATGTGATCTCCCAGATCCGTTGATTGGGGCCGCGGCCTGGCCGCGCGCCCTGAGGACCGTGCCAGTCTCGTTCGCGATCATCCGGCCGCCCCAGCGGGGAAAGCAGGAACCTGCGGACCTACGGAAGTAGGTGATCGGCCGCCGCCGTCATCCGATTCGGCCGTCCTCGGCCGTCCGGCCCCCGACGTGCGAGGCCAGTTCTGCGTGCAGCCGCGCAACCGCCTCCCTACCGTCGCCGTCGCGCCAGGCCAGCGCGACGCGATGCCGCGGAGCACCCGCGAGCGGACGCCAGACCAGCTCGGGATGGGTCGCCTTGGCGGCGGGCACCAGCGAGATGAGGTCCGGGTCGGCAGTGAGCAGGTGGACGACGGCACTGAGCCGCCGGCTGTGGCACACCTGGACCTCGGGCCGCCACCCTGCCGCGGCGCAGGTCTCCAGCACGTGGTCGTGATAGCCGGGGGCCTCCTCACGGTCGAACCAGAGCAGGCGGCGACCGGCGAGGTCGTCCGCGGACAGTCCGTCGGGCAGTCCGTCGGGCAGCGGGCGCCGCCGCCCGCCGATCACACCGAGCGGCTCGTCGGCCAGACGCAACAGGCGCAGCTCCCCGACCTCCACGGGTTCGAGGAGGAGGCCGAGGTCCAGCTCGCCCCGGGAGAGCAGCTCCGGCTGCTCCGCGCAGGTGGCGTCATGGAAGGCGGCTTCCACGCCGGCGGCGTCGGCGGCGGCGCGGACCCGCCCGAGCAGGTCGGGGCCGATCCCGTTGGACAGCCCGATCCTGAGCGCGGGCCGGTAGCCGGCGGCGAGGTCGCGGATGTCACGCAGGGTCCGTTCGGAACGGGCGAGCAGGTCACGCGCCGCGTCGAGCGTCGCCACCCCCGCCGGGGTCAACCGCAGGCCGCGCGAGGTGCGCTCCAGGAGGGAGGCGCCGACCTCCTTCTCCAGGGCCTTGATTTGCTGGCTCAGCGATGGCTGGGCGATGTGCAGCCTGCGGGCCGCCCGGCCGAAGTGCAGCTCCTCGGCCACCGCCTGGAAATAGCGCAGCCGGCGCAGGTCCCACCCCATTCCGGCAATGATAGGCGCGGCCTATCGGACGTGCGGAAACATGTCTTGGACCAACATGTCGGCGTCCCTGTGGACTAGAGCCATGTCTATCGTCTTGTGGGTGTTTCAGGCCCTGCTGGCCGCGCTGTTCCTCGCCGCCGGCGGTCTCAAGATCGCCAGGCCGCTCGACGCCCTGACCGGGCTGATGCCGTGGGTGGAGGACTTCTCCCGGCTCCAGGTCATCGGCATCGGAAGCCTGGAGATCCTCGGCGCGGCGGGCCTCGTCCTTCCCGGGATCACCCGGATCGCACCCGTGCTGACGCCGATCGCGGCGATCGGCCTCGCGATCCTCATGGTCGGAGCCACCGTCACGCACCTGGTGCGGGGAGAGGCGCACCTGATCGCGGGGAACATCGTCGTGATCGTCATCGCCGCGGTCGTCGCGTGGGGACGCCTCGTCTCCTGGCCGCTCTGAACCCGCATGGGCGACCTCCGCCGCAGACACTCCTCTCGTATTTGAGTTGCCGGCGAGCGAGGTCAGGAAGACCAGATGGCCGGGCCGCCTGGCGACCATGCGGCTCGGCCGCCAAGCGGGCGACCCGCCCTGACGAGGCCCGTCGCCAATCAGCTCGTGATCCCGCATGCGCCGATCAGAGTCTGTTCGACGCCGTCCGCGGTGGTGGGGAAACCACTGGCCACGATCAGCTGCGAAACGCCACTGGACCGGGTCGTACGCCTGCCCGGGAAGATCAGTGTGAAGACGAAGTCCGGGTGCGGGCAATGACGGGTGACCTCGTAGCCCCACGAAAGGCGCCTAATGCATGACTGTCGCACCGCCGTCCGTGCCCGGGAGCGCGCGGATGACCGCTGATCCCACCGACGCGGAGGTGATCGAGCGATCCCGGCACGAGCCCGAACTGTTCTCGCTGATCTTCGATCGGTACTACGCGCGGATCCACCGGTACGTGTCCTCCCGGCTCGGGCCGAGCGCCGCCGATGATGTCGCCGCGGACACCTTCCTGGCCGCTTTCGACCAGCGTCGGCGATATGACCTGACACGGCCGGAGGCGAGCGCCTGGCTTTTCGGCATCGCCACCAACCTCATCGGCCGTCATCGACGGTCCGAGGTGCGCCGGTACCGGGCGATGGCGCGGATGGACGTCCGTGACGACGGCGACTCCCACGACGAGAAGATCGCCGAACGGGTCAGCGCCGAACGCATGCAGCCACGGCTGGCCGCCGCGCTGGCCGACCTGTCCAAGCACGACCGGGACGTGCTCCTCCTCGTCGCATGCGGCCAGCTCACGTACGACGAGGTGGCCCGCGCCCTCGGCATTCCGGCCGGAACCGTCGGCTCGCGGCTCAACCGCGCCAGGAAACGACTCCGCACGACCCTCGGTAAGGAGATGAACATCCATGGATGAGATGACCATGCTGCGCGACCACCACGACGCCCAGCCGGCGCCTTCGCCCGCCACGGTCCGCGCGGCGCGGGAACGGCTCGCGGCACATTCGCGGTCCCGTCGTCTCCGCGTACCCCGCCTCGGCCGGCTCTCCCTGGGGATCGGCGCCCTCGGCCTGGCGGCCTGCGTCGGCCTCGTCGTCGTCCAGGTGATCAATGACGACACTCGGGTGAGCACGCTGAACGCCGTACCGGCCGGCGCGGTCCAGGTGCTGGACCGGGCCGCCACGGCCGCCCGTCAGCAGGACGACCCGCGTCCCCGAGCCGATCAGTACGTCTTCGCGGAGTCACAGAGCGGCGACTATGTGTCCGGCCCCGGGCAGACGCCCAAGTGGCAGGGCATGCGGCGGATGATCTGGCTCCCCGTGGACGGCAAGCGCGAGGGACTGCTGCGGGAGCGGAGGACCGCCGGCGGCGGATCCACCACCGGCGCGTGGAGCACCACGGTGCTCAGGCAGCCGGGTGGTGGGCCCCTGGACGTCCAGAACAACTACGCCGCGCTCGACCGGCTCTCCCGGGATCCCGACGAGTTGCTCGCACAACTCCAGCGGAGGTATCCGGCGCAGCACAGCTCCGATCCGGCTCGTGACCGGAGCGCCGACGAGCAGGTCTTCGACGGGATCAGTGGGATGGTGGCGGAAAGCTACCTGCCGCCTTCGCTGCGGGCCGCGCTGTTCCAGGCGGCCAAGAAGATCAAGGGCATCACTTTGGTCGAGGACTCGATCGACGCCGCCGGGCGGCACGGCGTCGCCGTGGCCCTCACCTTCCGCGAAGGTGTCCGCCAGGAAATCATCTTCGACCGGCAGACGTACGCCCCCCTGGGCTCGCGCAGCGTGCTCGCCGACGCGGCGGCGTACAACCGCCTCTTCTCCGATCTCAAGGGCGTGCCGCAGGGCCGAACGCTGTCGGCCACCGCCCTGGTGAACACGAGGATCGTCGACGCCCCCGGCCGGCTCCCCTGACACTGCCGTGTCTATTTGCGCTCGCTCCGCTCGCGCGGGCTCGGCACCGTGATGATTGATGGTGCTCGCGCGGGCTCGGGGCGCCCTTGAGGCCTTCGCGGGAGGGTGTTCTGGCCGGTAGGCGAGTTATCAGTTAAGAAACTTGACAGATGAGGGGCTCGATCCCGACGATGTAAGCGCGGATCCGTTCCCCCCATCCAGCAGCTCGCCGACGAGGAAATCCGCCGACGACGTCGCCGGCGCGCGCCACTCACCCGTGCCCTCACCCCCCTCGATCGGCGCGACGGCTCCGATCGCTCCTGGTTCGGGAGAACCCCCATGCGAAACCGAACACCGCGCCTGCTGACGCTGGCGGTGGCACTCCTGCTCGCGGCCCTGGGTGCCCTCGTCACCCAGACCTCGGCCAGCGCGGCCAACCTGCTCGTTAATCCGGACTTCGAGACCGGAACCCTCTCCCCCTGGTCCTGCACCGGCGGGCTCGGATCGGTGGTCGGCTCCCCGGTCCACTCCGGCACCAAGGCGCTGGCCGGCGCGGCGAGCGCGTCCGACACCGCCCAGTGCAGCCAGTCCGTGTCCGTCCGGCCGAGCACCGCGTACACCCTGTCCGCCTGGGTCCGCGGCAGCTACGTCTACCTGGGCGTGAACGGCGGCGGGTCCACCTGGACCTCGTCGCCCTCGGCGTACACGCAGCTCACCGTCTCCTTCACCACCGCGGCCGGGCAGACCTCCGCCGTCATCTACCTGCACGGCTGGTACGGCCAGGGCACCTACTACGCCGATGACGTGAACTTCGACGGCCCGGGTGGCCCGTCTCCTTCGCCGTCCGCCTCGGCGTCCCCCTCCGCCTCACCCTCGTCCTCGGCGTCGCCGTCTCCGTCGGCCTCTCCGTCCGCCTCTCCGTCTCCGTCGGCCTCGCCCTCGACGTCACCCACGGGAACGACGTGCCCGGTGAAGTCCCGGCCGACCGGCAAGGTCGTGCAGGGGTACTGGGAGAACTGGGACGGCGCGTCGAACGGCGTGCACCCGCCGCTCGGCTGGATCCCGATCACCGACTCGCGCATCCAGGCGCACGGCTACAACGTCATCAACGCGGCGTTCCCGGTCATCCGCTCTGACGGCACCGTCCTGTGGGAGGACGGCATGGACTCCACCGTCAAGGTCGCGACTCCCGCCGAGATGTGCCAGGCCAAGGCCGCCGGCGCGACGATCCTGATGTCCATCGGCGGGGCGGCCGCCGGCATCGACCTCAGCTCCAGCACGGTCGCCGACCGCTTCGTCGCGACCGTCGTGCCGATCCTCAAGCAGTACAACTTCGACGGCATCGACATCGACATCGAGACCGGCCTGAGCGGCAGCGGCAACATCAACCAGCTCTCGGCGTCGCAGTCCAACCTCATCCGGATCATCGACGGCGTGCTCGCCCAGATGCCCTCGAACTTCGGCCTCACCATGGCGCCCGAGACGGCGTACGTGACCGGCGGCAGCGTCACCTACGGCTCCATCTGGGGCGCGTACCTGCCGATCATCAAGAAGTACGTCGACAACGGCCGCCTCTGGTGGCTGAACATGCAGTACTACAACGGCAGCATGTACGGCTGCTCCGGCGACTCCTACTCCGCGGGCACCGTGCAGGGCTTCACCGCCCAGACCACCTGCCTGGACAAGGGTCTCGTCATCCAGGGCACCACCATCCGGGTCCCGTACGACAAGCAGGTCCCCGGCCTGCCCGCCCAGCCCGGAGCCGGTGGCGGGTACATGGCGCCCTCGCTGGTGAGCCAGAGCTGGAACGCCTTCAGCGGCAACCTCAAGGGCCTGATGACCTGGTCCATCAACTGGGACGGGTCGAAGGGCTGGACCTTCGGCGACAACGTCAAGGCACTGCAGGGTCGCTGACCCGTACGCGGGGGCCGCTCCCGTCCGCCCGGGAGCGGCCCCTTACGCGTCTGAGCCCCGGTCAGCCGTGTGGCCGCGAGATCTCCACGACCCGGAAGGCCAGGCAGACGACGGCGGTCCGATCGTCGACCGGCGCGCCGACCCCATCCCAGTAGCGGCGATGGACGTCGCGCCACTCCTCAAGGGAGGCGTCGCCCTCGCCCTCGGCTCTGGCGTGCTCCCACGTCACCTCCACGAAGGTTGTCACCTCCACGCCGGTGACCTCGACGGTGGCGATGGAGCGGCCCTCGTCGTCCAGGAGCGCCAGGCGCTCGCCGGGATACTCCAGGCCCTCGGTCTCCTTCGTGTAGTCCTCGACCAGCAGGCCAGTCGTGGCGGTCTTCGTCCCGGCCAGGACGAGGGCGTTCAGCTCGCGCCGCACCGCCCCCGGGGTCCCCAGCTCAAGCGAACGCATCCCGTCGACTCTCGGCCACATCGCCTCTCCGCCTCTCTCCGCTGCGTGAGCTCCAGATCGGTCCGCCGGACCATCTCGTCGCGGTGGCGGTCGAATGTCAGGCGGCTGATGCGGTCACAGTACTGACCGGCCACGATGCCTGACGATCTTTTTTCAGCTCGGCCCGGGGGGAATCCGTGCCGCGATCCGGCCGCGGGCGTGCTCGCGTCTACGTCCGGGGGCGGCGCGTCCGGAAGTCGTCCGCGATGGCGTCGAACGTGGCCCACCGGACGCCCTCGTGCCCGCTGATGTGCTCGATGAGGCGCTCCAGCATGAGCAGGACCTGCGGGCGGCCGGAGACGTCCGGGTGGATCGTCATCGGGAAGACGGCGTACTCCGACTCGCGGTGGACCCAGGTGAACTGATCCCGCCACATCTGCTCGATGTCGCGGGGGTTGACGAACCCGTGGCTGTTCGGGCTGGCCTTGATGAACATCATCGGCGGGAGGTCGTCGAGGTACCAGCTCGCCGGGATCTCGACGAGGTCGGTCTCCTGTCCGCGCACGAGCGGCTTCATCCACGCGCGGGCGTCCTTGGCGTAGTCGATCGCCGTCCAGGTGTCCCCGACCCGGACGTAGTAGGGCTCGAAGTCGCGGTGCATGAGCGAGTGGTCGTACTTGATGCCGCGTTCGAGCAGCAGCTCGTTGGTGACCGGCGAGAACTCCCACCAGGGGGCGACGTACCCGGTGGGGCGCCGGCCGGCGCGCGTCTCGATGAGCTCGACGCAGTGGTCGAGGATCGCCGACTCCTGCTCGCGGCTCATCGCGATCGGGTTCTCGTGGCTGTATCCGTGCAGCCCGATCTCGTGCCCGGCAGCCACGACCTGGTCGAACTGCTCCGGAAAGGTCTCTATGGAGTGGCCGGGCCAGAACCAGGTCGCCGGCAGGTCGTACTTCTCCAGCAGGGTGTTGAGCCGGGGAACGCCCACCTCTCCGGCGAAGACGCCGCGCGAGATGTCGCACGGCGAGTTCTCGCCCCCGTAGGAGCCGAGCCAGCCGCCGACGGCGTCGACGTCGATCCCGAACGCCACGAAGATTTCCTTGGCCACGGCGCGTCCTCTCTCCAGGCTTCGTTCACGGACGTGATGTGACGGGGGTCAGACGTACGGCGCGATGGTCGGCTCGGTGACGGCGACGCCCTCGGAGATCAGCAGCGCCAGCAGCAGCCTCGCGTGGTAGAGGGGCAGCGCGCCCATGCTGAGCGCGCCGGCCCGCACCAGGTCCGCCCCTCCGGCGTTGCCGTACGTGGGCACGACCGGCCCCTCGGCCACGCGGGTGGACAGCCCCACGACGGTTCCCGCCGCCACCGCCTCGGACACCCACTCCAGCAGCGCGTGGTTGGCGTTGCCGACGCCGGTCCCGGCGAGCACGACCGCCTCGGCGCCGGTGCGGACGGCGGCCCGCGCGAGCGCCGCGTCGGCCCCGGGGTGGACGGTCACGATGTCCACCCGGGTGCCGTCGAAGCGCGGACCGGGCCGGGCGAGCGGCGCCGGGCGCACCGGCAGCGCCGTGATCACGACCCCGGACGCGCCGATCCGCCCGATCGGCCCGCCATCCGCGGTCCGGTACGGCTCGGCCGCGACGGTGTGGTGCTTGCGGGTGCGCCCGGGGGAGAAGATCCGCCCGGCGAACGAGATGACCGCGCCGCACCCGCGCGCCCCGGGGGACGCGGCGACGGCTATGGCCTCCCGGAGGTTGCGTGGCCCGTCGCTGTCGGGCTGGTCGGCGGCCCGCTGCGCGCCGGTGAGGACGACGGGTTTGTCGCCGTCGTGGACGAGGTCCAGGAGGAACGCCGTCTCCTCCATGGTGTCGGTGCCGTGGCTCACCACGACGCCGGTCACCTCGTCGCGGGCCAGCGCGGCCGCCACGGCTTCGGCGATGACGCGCAGCTCCCGGTGGCCGAAGAGGTAGGAGCCGAGGTTGAGCACATCGCGCCCCTCGACCTCGACGTCTCCGTAACCGGCGGAGCCGAGGAGCTGCGCGGCGGTTCTGCGCGCCACCGCCGCGCCGCCGGGGTCGCTGATTGAGGCGATGGTCCCGCCGGTCGCGATCACGACGACGCGCGCGACGGCCGCGGGCGCGCCGTCGAGTCCGTCGTCCCTGGTCATGCCGGCCCCCCGTTGTCGGCGCGTGGTCGGCCCCTACCCAGGGACGGGGCGAGCATGACAGGCCCCGCTTCCCGACGCGGCACGGAATTGTCGGTGCCCGCTGCAAAACTCCTCCCGTGGACGACGACGTGCGGCTGAGAGCCGTCGAGGAAGCGGACCTGGAGCTGTTCTTCCAGCACGAGCACGACCCCGAGACAGTGCGGCGGTCGAAGTTCCCACCCCGCGAGCGGGACAGGTTCATGACCCACTGGCACACCAGGGTCCTGGGCGACCCCACCATCCTGATCCGCACGGTCACCGTGAACGGCGAGACGGCGGGCAACATCGTGGCCTGGTGGGAGGAGGACCGGCGCTTCATCGGGTATGTCTTCGGTCGCCCGTTCTGGGGCCGCGGCGTCGGCACCACTTCCCTGACGCTCTTCCTGGAGCTGGAGCAGGTCCGCCCGCTGTACGCGGACCCCTACAAGGGGAACACCGGCTCGGTGCGGCTGCTGGAGAAGTGCGGCTTCCGGTCGTCCGGCACGATCATGCACGGCGAGAACGAGCACATCATGTTCGTGCTGGACAGGACGTGACCTCGCACCGCCGCGCGCGGGAGCGGGAGACCGTCTCGCCGGCCCACAGCAGCGTTCCCGCGACCGGGAAGAGCGCGCCGAGCACGCAGACCGCGGTCCAGCCGTAGGCGGAGTAGACGATTGCGGAAAGGCCGCTGCCCAGCGACCCGGCCGCGAAATAGCTCGTCATGTAGGCGGTGTTCAGCCGGCTGCGCGCCTCCGGACGCAGCGGATAGAACAGGCTCTGGTTGCTGATGTGGGTGCCCTGGATCCCGAGGTCGAGCAGCGCCACCCCCGCGGCCAGCGCGGCCACGCTCGTCCGACCCAGCGCGAGCAACACGAAGCTCACCGCCGTCGCCGCGACGAACGCGCCGGTCTGGGTCCGGGCGTGGCCGCGGTCGGCCAGGGTCCCCGCGAACCGCGCGGCGAGCGCCCCGGCCACGCCGACGAGGGTGAACAGACCGATCTGCGCGTCGCTCCACCCGTAACCGGGCCCGGCGAGCAGGAAGCCGACGCTGGTCCAGAACACGCCGAACGACGCGTACGTCAACGCGCCGTAGGCCATGCGCAGCCGCAGCACCGGCTCCTCGGCGACCAGCCGCACGACCGAGCGCAGCAGGGCGCGATAGCCGAGCCGGGTGCTCGGCGCGACCACCGGCAGCCTGCGGTACAGCAGCAGCGAGGTCGCCACCATGAGCGCGGCGGCCAGCCAGAACACCGCCCGCCATCCGGCCACCTCGGCGACCAGGCCGGCCACCGTGCGGGACAGCAGGATGCCGAGGAGCAGCCCGGTCATGACACTTCCGATGACCCGCCCGCGCTCGTCGGGCCGGGCGAGCGTCGCGGCGAACGGCACCAGCACCTGGCCGACCACGGAGGTGACGCCGACGAGCAGGGCGGCCACGCCGAGGACGGGCCAGCTCGGCGCGAGGGCCATCCCGGCCAGCGACAGCGTGGTCGCGGCGAGGATGGCGACCAGCAGGCGGCGCCGCTCGACCAGGTCGCCGAGTGGCACCAGGAGCGCCAGCCCCACCGCGTAGCCGACCTGGCTGGCCGTGACGACCAGCCCGACGCTGGTCGTGGACGCGCCGAATGCGGCGGCGATCGCTCCGACGAGCGGCTGGGCGTAGTAACTGTTCGCCACCACCATGCCGGAGGCCAGCGCCATGACCAGCACCAGACCCCGGTCCATCCGCCGATCGTTTCCCGCGTCTGACGTCGAGCTTCGCATCGCTCCATCTTCAGACGGGGCCGATTAAGCTGTCCAACGCATCTTTCTTGTCGCACTGATCGGTAGAAGCGCTTAATCTCGGCGTCAGCGCGTACGCGCCAGCTCGGCCAGGAAGGCGCGCGCGGCGGGGTTGACCGGCGGCCGGGTCACGAGTGCGATCGTGCGCGTGGGGGCGGGGTCGCCGAGCCGGGCGATCGGCAGGCCGCCGCGCTGCGCGACCGGCTCGGGCACGATCGCGACCCCGAGCCCGTGCCCGACGAGGGCCAGGAGCTGGTCCATCTGGCTGACCCGGCAACTGATGACGCGGGCCAGCCCCTCTCGCGCGCACAGCTCGCGCACCACGGTCTGCAGGCCCATCCCCGCCTGGAAGTCCACGAACGGCTCGGCGTGCAGGTCGGCGAGAACGACCCGGCCGGCCGTCGCGAGCCGGTGCCCGGGTGCGGTGATCAGCACCAGCTCCTCGACGCGCTCCTCGACGACCAGCACGTCCGGCGGCAGCGGCGTCGCGTCCCTGGCCAGGTACGCCAGGTGGAGGTCTCCCGCGCGGACCTGGTCGAGAAGTCGCGCCGTGGGCGCCTCGACGAGCGTGATCTGCACGCCGGGGTGGGCGCGCCGGAAGCCGGCGAGGAGCGCGGGCAGATCCACCGAGGAGAGCGTCTGCACCGTGCCGACGGCGAGCCGTCCGCCGGTCAGCTCGGAGACGGCGACCACCGCTTCCTTCGCCCTCCTGGCCTGGTTGACGAGCTGGCGGGCCAGGGGCAGCAGCGCCTCTCCCGCTACGGTGAGCGCGACCCGCCGCGTACTGCGGCTGAACAGCTCGCCGCCCAGCTCCCGCTCCAGGCTGCGGATGGACGAGCTGAGCGCCGACTGCGACAGGCCGACGGTCTCGGCGGCCCTGGTGAAACTCAGGTGGTCGGTGACGGCCAGGAAGTGCTCCACCTGCCGCAGCTCCATGAGACCCTCCACCGCTCGCCTCGGCGTCCGACACCCTGGCCCTCGCCCCGCGTCACGCGGCCGGGCCTCCACCGTACGAGGGCGAGGGGCCCGGCCGACACCGGGATCCGCCGCCGACCTGCCGGACAGGCAGAGCCGTCGGCGCTGCTGGCGCGGTTATCTGTTAAGAAACTTGACAGATAGGGTACCGATCTCGACCATAGAGGAACGCGGATCCGTGTGCGAGGAAAGCCCACCGGCGACGAGGCCGGTGCACCATCACCCCCCACGATCGGCGCCCGACGGCTCCGATCGCTCCTGGTGCAGGAGACCTTCATGCGACCACGCACGCTGCTGCGCGCGACGCTGGCGTTTTTCGCCACCGCCGCCGCGACGCTCACCCTCACCGCGACCCCGCCCGCCACCGCGCAGGCGTCGGCCGCCCTTCCCCCGCACGTGTTCGCCCCGTACTTCGAGGCGTGGACGGGCGAGGACCCGGCGACGCTCTCCGAGCAGTCCGGGGCCAAGTACCTGACCATGGCGTTCCTCCAGGCCGCGACCCGCGGGTCGTGCACGGCCTACTGGAACGGCGACACCGACATGCCGATCGCGGCCTCGACCTTCGGCGCGTCCATCACCAAGATGCGGAACGCGGGCGGCGACGTCATCCCGTCCTTCGGCGGCTACACCGCCACCAACACCGGCACCGAGATCGCCGACAGCTGCACGAACGTCAACTCGATCGCCGCCGTCTTCCAGAACGTGATCAACACGTACGGCGTCACCCGGATCGACCTCGACATCGAGGACAACTCGCTGGACAACAGCGCCGGGATCGACCGCCGCAACAAGGCGATCAAGCTGACCCAGGACTGGGCCGCGGCCAACGGGAAGGCGGTCCAGTTCTCGTACACGCTGCCGACGACCACGCACGGTCTCGCCGACAGCGGCCTGGCCGTGCTGCGGAACGCCAAGACCAACAACGCCAAGGTCGACGTCGTCAACATCATGACGTTCGACTACTACGACGGCGCGAACCACAACATGGCGAACGACACCCAGACCGCGGCGACCGGGCTGCACGACCAGCTCGCGGCGCTGTATCCGGACAAGACGTCGGCGCAGATCTGGAACATGATCGGTGTCACCGAGATGATCGGCATCGACGACTACGGCCCCGCCGAGACGTTCACCACCGCGGACGCGGTGCCCGTGCTCAACTGGGCGACGTCCAAGGGCCTCGCCATGATCTCGTTCTGGGCGCTCCAGCGCGACAACGGCGACTGCCCCAACGTCCCCGGCTCCGACAGTTGCTCGGGCATCCCGCAGAGCACCTGGTACTTCAGCCAGACGTTCGCGCCGTTCTCCGGCGGCGGCCAGCCCCCGAGCGACGACTTCTCGCTCGCCGTCTCGCCGGCGTCCGGCTCCGTCGATCCCGGCGCCGCCGCGACCGCGACCGTCAGCACCGCGCTGACCGGCGGGAACGCGCAGACGGTCACGCTGTCCGCGACCGGCGCGCCCTCCGGGGTGACCGCGACCCTCAGCCCGCCCTCGGTCACGACCGGCGGCAGCTCGACGCTGACGCTGGCCACCACCTCGGCGGCCCAGCCCGGCAGCTATTCGATCACCGTCAGCGGCACCTCGCCCGCGGGCAGCCACACCGCGACCTACACCCTGACGATCAACGGATCCGGCGGCACCACGATGGGCAACCCCGGCTTCGAGTCGGGCGCGCTCAGCCCGTGGACCTGCCAGAACGGCGGCGCGGTCGTCGGCTCCCCGGTCCACTCCGGCGCGCACGCGCTGCGGGTCTCGCCCAGCGCGAGCCAGACCGGGCAGTGCACGCAGTCGGTGACGCTCGCGCCCAACCACAGCTACACGCTCAAGGCGTGGGTGCAGGGGAACTACGCCTTCGTCGGCGTCTCCGGCGGCGCCACCGGCAGCACCTGGACGTCGTCGAGCGGCTGGAAGGAGCTGTCCGTGCCCTTCACCACCGGCGCGTCCGGCACGGTGACCGTCTACGTCAACGGCTGGTACGGCCAGGGCGACGTCTACGCGGACGACTTCTCCATCACCTGACCGTCTCTCGGCCGGTCCACGTTTCTCGGCCGGTCCACGTTTCTCGGCCGGTCCACATCGAGGCCGCCGTACCCGCGGGGTACGGCGGCCTCATGCGTGCGGCGAGGTTTTGACGGTCGCCGCTGTTAGGCTGCCGCCCCAACGACCACCCGGTACGGCCTCCATATGGGCTTCCTTACGGGCCCGCACGACCCCGCCGTACGGACCGACTCGAGAAACGACCGCGAGGACCGAGTGAGCACGTCCACCGAGCGGCTCGACGCCCTGCGAGGCGGCGCCGCGCCCGTCGACCACAACGCCCGCACCGTCGCCGCCCTGGCCGGCAACCCCGGGTGCGACCGGCGGGCGGTGCTCGACGCGGCCGGGATCAGCAAGCGGGACACCGCCGTCCACCTCGGCCACCCCGCCCCCTTCGGGCAGTCGCCGTTCGCCCTGGCCCGGGCGAGGTCCTTCGAGGAGCTGGTGAAGGCCGACCGCTGCGCGCACCTGCTGCGGCTGCTGCGCGAGACGCTCGGCCTGCCGATCCCCGCGATCGCGTACGTCGACGTCCCGCAGGCGGGCGGCCAGGCCACCCGCGAGCTGCGGCATGCCCGCACCCGCAAGGAACTGCGCCTGGCCGCCGAGAGCGCCGTCCGGGACGGCTCCGGCGACGGCACGCTGGTCGACCACCCGCTGCTCACGCTGCCGGTCGCGGGCCACGAGGTCTACCTGGATCCGGCCGTCCTCGCCGTCCAGGCCGGGGGCCGGTTCCACATCGTCGAGATCAAGTCGTTCGCCGTCATCGACGGCGCCGCCGACTCGGCGCAGGTCGCCGCCGCCTCCCGGCTCTCCGCCGTCTACGTGTACGCGTTGAAGGCGATGTTCGCGGCCGAGGGCATCGACCCCGGGCTGGTGTCGCACGAGGTCGTGCTGGTGTGTCCCAAGGACTTCGCCAACCACCCCACCGCGACCCTGCTCGACGTGCGCCTGCAGCTCGCCGCGCTCAGGCGGCAACTGTCGCGGCTCACCCGCATCGACCGGATCCTCGACCGGCTGCCGTCCGACCTCACGTTCAGCCTGGAGCAGTCGCCCGCCGAGCTGGCCCGGGCGGTCCGCACGGTCGAGGCCAGGTACGCGCCCGAGTGCCTGTCCACCTGCGAGATGGCGTACTTCTGCCGCTCCGACGCCCGCGGGTGCGGCTCGCTGGAGGTCCTCGGCCGGGTCACCCGCGACGACCTCGGCGGCCTCGACTCGGTGGACGCGGTGCTCGATCTCGCCGCCGGCGACCGCCGCGCCTCGTCGGAGCACGCCGAGATAGCCGAGCAGCTCCACCACGTCCATGCGATCTATCGCGCACACGCCACGGCCGAGGCGGTCGTCGCGTGAACGAGCGAAGCGAGCGAACCGAGAAGCACAGCAGCGAGCGAAGCGAGGGAACCGACAGGCGCCGCGGCCTGCTCACGGGCCCGGCGAGCGTCGGCGAGGAGGGGCGGTGAGCGTCGTGACGTCCTACGCCCGCGCGCTGGCCGTCCGCGAAGGCCGGGCGCAGCCGATCGCGACCGTGCGGCACCTGCACCTGGCGGCCGACCCCCTGGTCTTCATCCCGCTCAGGCTCGCGGGTGAGGCCGCCGCGCCGCTGGGCGCGATGGTGGGCAACGACCCGGCCCGCCCCCACCTGCTGGTCGTCCCGCAGCCGCGCAACCGCGACCTGCGGTTCGCCTTCATGGCCGAGCTGGCCCGGATCATGCTTCCGTACATCGAGGGCCGGGCCGCGGCGACCGAGACGGTCCCGGGGAAGAACGAGCGCGAGCGTTATCTGGACGCGCCGCAGGTCATCGTGCCGGGACGGGGCGCGGTCGAGTTCGTCCGGCTGCTGGGCCGCTCCACCCGGTTCCGCCGCCCCGACGGCCCCTACCCGGTCGATCCCGCCGTGCCCGTCCTCGGCCAATGGCTGACCTACCTGTACGAGCGGACCGAGTTCGCCGGGTCGTCGGCGCTGGTCCCGATGACCGAGGCGCTCTCCCTGCACTGGGCGACCGGGCAGAGCCCGATGGAGGACGCGAACCTGGCCACGCTGCTGGCGTGGGTCTGTCCGCCGCCCGGCCGCACCGGGCAGGAGGCGGCCGCCGCCGCGGAGGACCCCGTCCTGTGGCCTCCGGCCGGTCCGGACACCGATCCGGGCTTCGACGCGCGGGTGCTGCGGCCGGCGATCGACGCGTACGACGCGTCCGGCTCGCCGGAGCCGGTCCGCGAGGCCCTGCGCGGCCAGTTGGAGCCGACCTGGCGGCTCATGTGGCGGGCCGTCGAGCTGCTGCGCGGCCTGCCCGAGGCGGCGAGCGTCGGCGAGCGGTGGGCCATGGACCGGGACCGGTACACCCGGGAGGTCGCCCGCCTGGCCGAGGGCGGCCCTCCCCGGGGCCGCCGCGACCGGGCCGGATCCGCCGCCGCGCGGCTCTGGGACATGGAGTCGGCGCGGCAGTCGTACGACGCGCAGCGCGCCTACGACGACCCGTTGGTGATGGCCGAGCATCGCGCGACCGGCAAGGCGTTCGCCGGCGAGGTGGTCCACGTGGACAGGGAGCGGACGATCCTGCTGCCCGGAGGGAAGAAGCCGGTGTCGCGACCGCTGGTCACCGTCCGCACCGCCGACCCGGTACGGCTCGCGCCGGGCAAGAAGGTGTTCTCCGCGCACCGGCGCAGGCAGTCGGGCGAGATCGTCGAGAGCGACGGCGGCCTCGTCGTGGTGCAGCTCAACGACCAGCTCGCCAAGGGCGCGGGCGTGCCGGGCGTCGGCGACGCGGTCTGCTTCACCGAGTTGGACCTCGGCGGACGGATCCGGCCCGGCTTCCCGGCCGCGGAGGAGACGCCCTGGACGCACGGCGGGCCGCCCGCCGCGTACGAGCCGACAGACGAGGACGCCGAGGAGGACTGGTCGTGACCGTCGCCCCCTTCCCCGACCCGCTCGGCCCCGCACCCGCCGACCCCTGGCCGGAGGGCGGCCCGGCGGAGGCGGCGGCCCGCGCCACCGCCGCGATCCTCGCCGACTTCACCGGCGGCGCGCACCGGGGCGTCATCGTCGACTCGCCACCGGGGGCGGGCAAGTCCACCCTGGTCGTGGCCGCCACGCTGGAGCTTGCCCGAGCCGGCGAGCGCCTGATGATCGTGGCGCAGACCAACGAGCAGGTGGACGACCTGGCCGACAAGATCGCCACGCGCAACCCGTCGCTCACGATCGGCCGCCTGCACAAGGACGGCTTCCAGGTGCCCGAGCGGGTGGCCCGGCACCCCGGCGTCCGGGCGTCCAAGAAGATCGACGACGTGGCCTCCTGCTCGGTGGTCCTCGCCACCGCGGACAAGTGGGCCTACGTGGCCGGCCAGACCTGGCAGTGGGCGATCATCGACGAGGCGTACCAGATGCGCTCGGACAAGCTGCTGGCCATCGCCGCGCTGTTCGAGCGGGCGCTCTTCGTCGGCGACCCCGGCCAGCTCGACCCGTTCTCCGTGGTGGAGACCGAGCGCTGGGCGGGCCTCGCCTGGGATCCCCTGCAGAGCGCGGTGGCCGTCACCGCCCGGCTCAACGACCTGCCGGTCCACCGGCTGCCCGTCTCCTGGCGGCTTCCGGCCTCGGCCGCCCCGCTCGTCTCGGAGGCGTTCTATCCGTTCACGCCGTTCCGGTCGGGCACCGGGCCGGGCGAGCGGGTCCTCGAACTCGCCGGCCCCGGATCGCCCGTCACCGGGACCCCCGCCGCCTGGGACCGCGCTCTTGAGGAGGCCGCGGCGACCGGCTGGGCGCTGCACGAGCTGCCCAGCCGCCATACGATACGGACCGACGCCGACGCGGTGCGGGCGTGCGCCGGGCTGGCGACCCGGCTGGTGGAGCGCGGCGCGGTCGCGCACGACGAGCACGGCTCGCATCGCGTGGACGCCGCGCGCATCGCCATCGGCGCCGCGCACAACGACCAGGTGGCCGCCATCCGGGCCGCCGGGGTCCCGGACGGCGTCACCGTGGACACCGCCAACCGGCTCCAGGGCCGGGAGTACGACGTGACGATCGTCCTGCACCCGCTGTCCGGGCGGCGCGACGCCACCGCCTTCCACCTGGAGTCGGGCCGCCTGTGCGTGCTGACCTCGCGCCACCGGCACGCCTGCGTCGTCGTGGCCCGCGCCGGGATCCCCGAGCTCCTGGACGCCCACCCGAGCACCGGGCGGGTACGGCTGAACGAGCCGGTCAAGTTCCCGGACGGCTGGGAGGCCAACCAGGCGGTCCTCGCCCATCTCGCCGCCCACCGCGTGCCCGGCTGAGCGGAGCCCGCCGTGTCAGCCGGCGGGCGGGACGGCGGCCAGGTTGAGGATCTCGTTCTCGTCCCCCGGCTCGACCGTCTCCGTGGTGCACGTTTTGGCGCCCGGCGAGGGGGCGGCCCCTTCCGCGACCAGGGCCTTGCGCTGCCGTTCCGGCATCGCGCGACAGGTCTCCTTGGTCTCGACATCCTGGGCGTTCCAGTAGAAGACCTGGGTGGACGAGGACGAGACGCCGTGCCCCCATCCTCCGCCGCCGCGGCCGTCCGCGCTGGCGGCGCCGATGGCGCCCGCCTTCCCCGTGGCGAGGTCGTAGAGGACGGGAAGCAGGACGCTGCCGCTCACCTCGGCGAAGCGGCCTCCGTAGATCTCCCCCATGTGCGAGAACCCGGTCAGGCGGCGGACGTCGGCGCCGTCGACTCGCATGGAGACCGACGTCCCGTCCACCGCGCCGAGGCACCACTCGGTGGAGCAGCGCAGGCCGGTCACGCCGGGAGGCGGGGTGATCGTCCGCCGCGTGCCGTTCTCCAGATCGACCAGCAGGGCCTGGTTGGCGTTCCGCCACTTATCGTCAATGAAGGGGTCGCCCGGCACGTCACGCGCCCACGGCCAGGAGTCCAGCCACAGCCCGTCGGTTCCCTCGACCTTCTCGGGCTCCCCCCCGGTGATCGGCATCCGGTACACCCCACCGGACTGGGGCGACCAGACGATGTGATCGCCGGTGACCCCGATCCGGTCCACCAGGGCCAGATCCCCGGTCACCTCGCCGACCCGGACCGGCTCTCCGCCCTGCCGGGGGACGACCCAGAAGTCCGCCCACTTCCGGCCGTTGTTCGGGGTGGTGCCGTACCAGGCGATGTAGTCGCGGCCCGGCTCGACGTCCTGCACGTAGTAGCCCTTCCCGCCGGGGGTCATCGTGGCGAGCACCCGGGACGCCCGCGTCCGCGTGTCGTAGACCTCCAGCCGGCCGGCCTTCTCGAACGACCCCTCGGCGGTGAGCAGGATCTCCGTGGGGCCGAGCGCGGTGACGGGCCGGTATTTGAAGCCGTCCGCGGCCTTCTTGGGAAACGTGGCGACCGCCTCCGGCCACACCTCGCGGGCCCGTGGTTCCTTGTCGGCGCCGGCGACGTCGGGCGCGCCCGCGGCGGCCGACGCCACCGGGTCGGCGCTCCGCGCGACGTGGCCACCGCGTACGACGGCCGTGCCGCCGAGGACGACGGCGACGACCCCGGCTGCGGCCAGGAGCGACCGGTGGCGGCGGCGCGTCCTGCGCCTGCGGCGGTCCGCGACGCCCCGGTCGAGGTCGGCCGGGACGGAGGCGCCGTTCGCCGCGTTCCTGAGCGCCTCGACGAGATCGTTTTCCGTTCTCATACTTCCTCCATCCGGATCGCGCGGCGCTGGATCCGCAGCTTGTCGAGGGCGCGCGAGGCCTGGCTGCGTACGGTGCCCTGGGAGATGCCGAGGATCCGCGCGATCTCGGCGTCCGGGAGGTCCTCGTAGTAACGGAGCACGAGCACCGCTCGCTGTTTCGGCGGTAGCCCGGCGAGCTCCTTCCACAGTCCGGCATCGCCGTCGAGCAGCGGGTCGGTGTAGCCGTGCTCGGGCGTGTCCGCCACGAGGTGCTCGCGCCGCCTGCGCCGCCACCAGCTGATGTGCTGGCGGGCCATCACTGTCCGGACGTAGCCTTCGGGGTCTTCCTTACGGACGACGCGCCGCCAGGCGTCGCCGAGGCGCAGCAGCGCCTCCTGCACGAGGTCGGCCGCGTCGTGCGGGTTGCCCGTCAGCGCGACGCCGTAGCGGAAGAGAGCGCCGCTTCGTGCCCGGACGAATTCGTCGAAGGTGTCGTCCACGATCCCAGGGACGTCCGAGCGTCCGGATCCGTTGCATCGCCGTCAGGACGGCGTCCAGTGCTTGTGGAGGATCGTCTCCAGCCGCCGCACCACCGGGGTCCAGGAGGAGGGGAGCGTGTAGCGGAGAACGCGGTGGCCGCGGTAGGTCAGCGTGTAGCCGATGAAGTCGGCGCCCGGCGGCTGGGGCTCGGAGTCACCGAGCCGCAGGTGGGCGAGGTCGCGGCGCAACGCGCGCATCTCCGCGTCGGTGAGGCACGTCCGCACGACCGGTCCGGTGCGGCGGCTCAGCCGGACGCATCCGTCGGTGTACACGGTGACGCGGTCGTCGAAGCCCACGAAGCCGCCCTGCTCGCGGAGCTGCACCAGCACTTTCTTCCGCGCGGCCGCCGCCTGCGCCGACGACTCGGGGGCGATGGTCGTGACACCCACGATCAGGACGAGTGCCGCCAGAAGCGTGATTCGCCAAATCCTCATACTTCCTAGGACGTACCGGAGGATCGATCGGCTCAAACCTCGCCATACAAGGGTGAGAAAAACGAGAGGGGCCCGGCGTCACCGCCGGGCCCCGACCAAGGGTGTTCCCCAGAGAGGCCGGACCTCTCGTTTCCCCGGTCGCTGGTCCCGCTAAAGGATCGAGCCGGACCAGACGTTCGCGGCCTGCGCGTACACGCCGTAGGTCTCACCGTCGAAGTACGGCGAGAGGCTGGTGTCGATGCGCTGGTTGTTGTCGCGGTCGGCGAGGGCGATGGTCACGCCGTTCAGGTAGCCGAGGCGGCGGGCGTTGCTGTAGTTGAGCAGCCAGGCCGAGCCCATGGAGCCCTCACCGGTGAAGGAGGACTTCAGACCCTGCAGCTCCTCGGCCTTCATCGAGGGCGCGGTGGCGCCGAAGGTCTTGCCGTAGCTCCACTTCGCCACCTGGCCGGTGAACGGCTTGGTGCCGTCGGGGTGGGAGCCGCTCGGGTAGCCGAACATGAACACGTTCTTGCCGAGCTTCTGGTTGTAGGCGAAGCCCTGGCCGCCGACCCGGTCGCCCAGACGGCCCGCGTCGGTGATCTCGCGGATGATGTAGGTGTCCTTGTAGTACTTCTCCGCGGCGTCCTTGACCCACTTCTTCACGAAGTACTGCTTCTTGAACGCCTCGACGACGCGCTTGCCGCGCTTGAGCTGCAGGTCACCCTTGAACGTGCCGGCCTTCTTGGCCTTGGACAGCTCGTGGTACTCACGCAGGGAGATGCGGACCCAGTCGTCGCCGCGGAAGCCCCACTTCTCGCCGTTCTTCATGGCGGTGGAGGCGTTCGGGGCGGCCTTGTACTGGGCGCCGGTGACCTCGTCGGCGGTCAGCTTGACGCCGTCGACGCCCTTCTTGATGTACTCCCAGCGCTTGGCGAAGGCGTCGGCCGGCGGGTCCACCTCGGTGCCGCCGGGGACGGTCTCCTTCCAGTACGGCCCGTCCTCGGTGTACTTCTCGGCGAACTCCGCGGCGGTCACCTCCTGGGAGATGATCTGCTTGTCACCGGTGTAGGCGTCGTAGGCCTTCTTGTCGACCGCCTTGTCGCCACCGATGTTGATGCCGTTGTACACGGTGACGAACGCGTAGTCGCGGTCGCCGTCCTCGTACACGTCGAAGTCGTAGTGCGTGAACGCCTGCTTGCCGACGTAGATGCCCCAGGGCGCCTTGCCCTTGTAGTAGCCGGGGACGAAGATCCACTTGTCCAGCGTGGCCTTGCTGCTCTTCGTGTCGTACGCGCAGTGCCCGGCTGTGGCGACGAGGTTGCGGTACTTGGACTGCACCGAGGTGCCGGTGCACCAGTGCGGCTTGCCGTCGGCACCGAGGAAGAACACCTTGCCGATGTTCATCGGGAGGTTGACGTTCTTCGACTTCGAGACGGTCTTCTTCTCGTCGCCGATGGCCGGGACGACACCCGGCTTCGAGCTGCCGGCGAAGCCGCCGGTGGAGACGTGCTTGGCCGAGACGACGGGCTCGACGTTGTACGGCGTCGCCTCCTCCAGTGTCTTGGACGACCAGAAGAACGCCACCTGCTGGGCGACGTTGGAGGTCCCGGCGAGGGTCTCCTTGACCTTGTAGTTGTTCGCCGCCTGGGCCGGGGTGGACACCATGGCGGTAGCGAGGAGGCCGGCGGCGGTGGCGAGGGTTCCGCCGATGGCGAGGGTGCGCTTCAAGGGGGATGCTCCTTGCGCTGTCGTGGGACGTCACCTGCGCCCCATCCGTCAGTAAAGGACAGGCCAAGAAACTACAGAGGGGTCCGGGGGTTCGTAAGGGTCGTCATCCACAGCGTTTTCCCAGGTAAATGGCCGTTATCTTTTCGTGATCAGGCGCGGACGCGGCCTCGGGGCGCGGAGCGCCTCCAGGTCACCCCGGGTTTCCGGTCACCTGGACCCGCCGTTCGGCGAGCTGTCAGGGAATGTTCAGAATGTGACGCGAATCACATCAGATTCTCGGCACCGGATTCGCCATTCGCCCGTCTAAAGCGGCCCGCACATATGAAAGCCGCTGAGTGAGACCCACGGAAACTGGCGCGCCTGTGATCGACAGGCGGCCGTCGCGACGCCCCCCGCCGCCGCGGCGCCACAATCCACCGGATATGCGGACTTATCGTGATCACCTGAGGTAGGTCGGATGATGGGGTAAGTTGGCCGATCATGGATCGGCCGTTCGCGCACGTGCCCCCGCACGCGCCGCCGCACCGGCCGGCGTCCGCGAGCCGTCGGGCTGGAGGTCGAAGGGCGTGAACGCGGAGACTTCCGCATGGGAGCGGCGGAGCGCGGTGCGGGTCGTTCCGCCCGTCCGGCCGCGCAAGCTGGCGAAGGTCCCCTTCGTCGAGCTGGCCGACGGGCGGCTGCAGGGCGTCGTGTCGAGCGGCTCGGACATCGAGCGGGTGTACGTCTCGTCGTTCACCGCCGGCACCCACGCGTACAGCTGCAGCACCAACAACAACCGGCCGTGCGGCGCCCTGCCGTCCGGCAGCTCGCCGTGCAAGCACCTGCACCTGCTCGCCGCCGAGGCGGTGCTGCAGTACGGCGTCGACCGCGTCGCCCGCTATCTCCGCGTCGACGTCGGTGACGGCGCCTCCACGGGCGCGGACCTCGTGGACAGCATGAACGGCCAGGTCGAGCGCGCGCCGGCGGCCACGGTGTTCAGCCGGTTCCTCCGCCACCTGAACTATCTCGAGATCCCGGACACGACGACGCCCATCCCCGAGATGCACTGGTTCCCGGCGCTGGGGGCGGGCCGCTGATGCTCGCCGTGAACCTTTCCGAGCTGCTCGACGGCCCCCTCCACGGGGTCGAGGAGGCCCTCGACCTGGTCGCGGGCTTCGACGACGCCCTCGTCCACGGGCTCGCCCGGCTGGGCGAGGACCGCGCCGCCGCCCTGTCCGCCCTGGCCGGCGCGTTCGCCGGAAGCCCCCTCGGCGTACGGGCGGGCGAGGCGGCCGAGAAGATCGCCGCGGGTTCGGTCACCGACGAGCACCTGAGCGTGCTGGCGGGAGGCCGGGCGGCGCTGTTCGGCGCGGTGCACGACGCCCTGCTCGGCCGCCTCGACGGCGCGCTGGGCCGGGCCAGGGCTCCGTGGGAGGCGTCGCCGTCCGCGGCCTCCTCCGGCGCGGACAACCTGCTCGCCGGTTGCCGGTCCTGGCTGCACGAGCTGGCCATCACCGGCTGGCGCGGCGTGGACCACGACCTCGTCTCCGCGGCCGACCAGACGATCGAGGCGCTGCTCGCCGTACCCGGGCTGCGCAGGACGGCGGTTCTGCTCGACGGCCTGGCGGCCGAGCTGCGGGCATCGAGCCCGATCGCGACGATGGAGCGGCTGCCCGCGCGGCGGTGGGCGGACCTGTGGACCCGCGCCCTGCTGCTGTCGCAGCCCGGCGGCCCGGCCGCCGCCGTGCCGGAACCGGCGGCGACGGTGTCGGGACGGCTGCTGCTCCTCGGCGTGGACGTCCACGAGCACGGCACGGCGGTGCAGATCCAGGTCCACGCCGTGCTGGAGCCCGCGGACGGCGGCCCGGCGCGGCTGGTGCGGGCGAGTGTCGCCGCGCCGAAGGTGGACACCATCGTCGGCCCCGCCCTGTGGCGGCTGCTCCAGTGGCACCCGGTGCTGCTGGGCGCGCTGGCCGAGCACCGCAGCCTGGACATCACGGACCAGCCGATCCTCGACAGCGGCGACCTGGTGTGGCACGACGACCGGGCCGAGGCCGGCGAGCCCGCCGACCCGTTCGCCACCGCACGCGTCCTGCTCGGCGGCGCGCTCGCCCCGGCGGTGCCGCCCCTCGACCGCCATCCGGTACGGATATCCGAACCCGTGCTGGTGGAGGGGTACACGGCGGCAGCCGACGGCGGCGAGGTCACGTTCGACCTCGGCGGGCGGCCGCTCGCGGTCGACGTCGAGCGGCTGCCGTCCTGCGGACCGCTCACGCCCGAGCTGGTGGCGGCCTCCACAGCGTGCATCGGCCTGGTCCGCTGGGACGGCGGCAGGTGGGCGCTGCAGCCCCTCGCCGTACAGGCGACGGTCAAGCGCAAGCCGGTCACCGCGCACAACGGAGACTGGGCGCTCGGCCCGACGGATCCGAAGGTCATGAAGGCGGAGGCCAAGGCCGGCGACTCGGTCGCCGTGCTGCGCGAGCGCGCCGGACGGCTGCTGCGGCGATGAGCGACCCCTTGACCACGCCCCCGGCCGACCCGCCCGCCGCACCGGAGGTCAACGCCGACGAGAACCGGCGGCAGGTGCTCTACTGGCGGCTGCTGGCCCGGCTGTTCGACTCGGAGGAGCAGCCGACGCTTGAGGCGGCGAGCGTCGCCGTCGCCGGGGATCTCGGGCTGCCGCCCGCGCTGCTCGACCCCTCGGTGTCGGTGGACAACCTCGTGCAGCGCTTCCCCGAGCTGGGCGAGGAGCTGCGGGACCTGATGGCGGAGCCGGAGGACGCCGCCGCCCCCGAGCGGGTCGGCGCGGACGAGGTCCGCCGGGCCGTCCTGGTGTCGAAGCTGCTGCTCAACGTGTTCTCGACCGGGACGGGCAGCGTGACCGCCACCCAGCTCGCCGACTGGCAGCAGGACGCCGCCTGGTTCCAGCGCGCGCTCGGCTGCGAGCCGGGGCAACTGCGGTCCCGGCCGGGCGGCGAGGAGTTGGCCGGCGTGCTGGCCGGTCTGGAGGGCGACCTCGTCCGCCGGATGCGGCTGCGCGAGGTGCTGGCCGACCCGGCTCTCGCGCGGCGGCTCACGCCGAGCATGTCGCTCATCGAGCAGCTCCTCCGGGACAAGGCCAACCTGTCCGGTGTCGCGCTGGCCAACGCCAAGGCGTTGATCCGCAGGTACGTGGACGAGGTCGCCGAGGTGCTGCGCACACAGGTCGAGAAGACGACCGTCGGCTCCATCGACAGATCCGTGCCGCCGAAGCGCGTGTTCCGCAACCTCGACATCGAACGCACGATCTGGAAGAACCTCACCAACTGGAGCCCGGACGACCAGCGGCTCTACGTGGACCGGCTGTACTACCGGCACACCGCCAGGCGGACCACGCCCGCACGGATGATCGTGGTGGTGGACCAGTCGGGGTCGATGGTCGACGCGATGGTGAACTGCACCATCCTGGCGTCGATCTTCGCCGGGCTGCCGAAGGTGGACGTGCATCTCATCGCGTACGACACCCGGGCGCTCGACCTGACCCCGTGGGTGCACGACCCGTTCGAGGTCCTGCTCAGGACGACCCTCGGCGGCGGCACCGACGGCACGGTCGCGATGGCCCTGGCCCGGCCGAAGATCGCCGACCCGCGCAACACCGTCATGGTCTGGATCTCCGACTTCTACGACAACCGGTCGCTGCTGACCGACTTCCAGTCGCTGCACCGCTCGGGCGTGAAGTTCATCCCCGTCGGGTCGGTGAACAGCTCCGGCCACCAGAGCGTGGACCCGTGGTTCCGTCAGAACCTCAAGGACCTGGGGACCCCCGTGATCTCGGGCCACATCCGAAAACTCGTGTTCGAGCTCAAGAGCTTCCTCACCTAGGAGACCGCGATGACCGACGACATGTTGCGTGCCCCCGCCGAGGTCAAGTACGCAGAGGAGCTCGACTGGCTGGAGTCGATCGACGACGGACCCAAGCCGTTCTCGTGGCGGCTGAGCCCCCGCATGGTGCGGCTGTTCGTGCTCGGCTCCGAGCGCTCGGACGGGCTCGACCGCGAGATCTCCCAGAAGTGGTTCGGCGACCGCAGCTTCGTCGAGCGCAGCATCGTGACCCTGGCGTCCGACCGGGGGCTGCTGCTGATCGGCGACCCGGGCACCGGGAAGAGCTGGCTCGCCGAGCTGCTCTCCGCGGCGATCTGCCGCAACTCGACCCTCGTCGTGCAGGGCACCGCGGGCACCACCGAGGACCACATCAAGTACTCGTGGAACGTCTCGATGGTGATCGCCAAGGGCCAGTCCCGCGAGTCGATGATCCCATCGCCGATCATGACGGCGATGGAGGGCGGCGTGATCGGGCGCTTCGAGGAGCTGACCCGCTCGACCAGCGACGTGCAGGACGCGCTGATCTCGATCCTCTCCGAGAAGTACGTGTCGATCCCCGAGCTGGACGACGACAACATCGTGTTCGCCAAGCCGGGCTTCTCGATCATCGCCACGGCCAACAGCCGGGACCGCGGGGTGAACGACCTCTCCTCCGCCCTGAAGCGGCGGTTCAACTTCGTCCGCATCCCGGTGGTGACCAGCCGGCGCAGCGAGGCGGAGATCGTGCGGTTCCGCACCACCGAGCTGCTCCGCCGGCACCGGATCGACCTGGACCTGCCGCCCACGCTGCTGGACATCCTGCTGCAGAGCTTCGCCGACCTGCGCGCCGCCGCGGCCTCGGCGACCAGCGACGACGAGAGGCTGGAGTCGGCGCTGTCCACCGCCGAGCAGATCGGCGTACTGGAGGACGCGATCCTGCACAGCCACTTCTTCGGTGACCAAACACTGCGGGCGCGGACGCTCGCCGGCTCGCTCGTGGGGTCGCTCGCCCGCCGCAGCCCGGAGGACCTGGCCATCCTGAACAAGTACTGGCACGGCGTGGTCGAGCCGCGCGGCAAGCAGGACGGCGGGGATTGGCAGGAGTTCCTCGAAGGCGGCCGCGAGGCCATCGCGACGCTCTCGTGACCCCCTTCCCACGGCCGAGGCCGGGGGTCTCCACGCGCAAGGAGATTCCATGACTCCGGACACGTTCGACGCGCTCCGCGGGCAGCTCCTCGACGCCGCCAGGACCTTCGCCCACACGACCGGGACCGCCGAGGCCGCGTCCGACGCGCTGGCCGGCATCCTGTCGGGCATCGTGGACGACGTCGACCGGGCGCTGGCCGAGGAGCTGGAGATCTTCCCGGTGTGCCACCACTCGCCGGCCTCGGCCCTGGCCATGGTGCGCCGCCTGCGCGAGAAGCAGCCCAAGGTCGTCTACCTGGAGCTGTGCGAGGACCTGCGGCCGCTGCTCGACGAGCTGCGCAACTGCCGCCTGCCCGTGGCGTTGCAGGCCTTCGCGTCCGAGCTCGACGGCTTCCCGCCCGGCGCGGGGCCGCTCAGCGTCGTCGCCCCCATCACGGAGGCGTCCGCCGAGTACCAGGCCATCGCGTACGCGCTGGACACGCCGGGCGTCGAGCTGGTGCTGGTGGACCGCTCGACCGACCACGTCTTCCAGTGGCTGCCGGACGAGCCCGCTCGGCCCGCGCCGTCCGAGGGCGACGAGGACGCCGAACGCGCCGAGGAGGCGGCCCTGCACGGCGACGCCGTCGGCATCGAGATCGGCGACCTGCGCCCGCGCTTCGCCGAGCTTGAGGCGCACCTGCTGCACCACGGCAAGGTGCGGCATTGGTCCGAGTGGTGGGACCAGTACGTCGAGCAGCCGCTCACCGGCGCGGACTACGACACCTATCGCCAGGTCATGGTGCTCATCGGCAGCCTGTTCCGCCGGCTGCGGCCGTCGGAGGACGAGCGGGTGGCGCGCGACGAGGAGCGCGAGCGCTACATGTGGACCCGGATGCGCGAGCACCTCGCCGCGTCCGGCGCCGACCCGGCCGACTGCCTGTACGTGTGCGGCGCCTACCACGCCGCGAGCCGGGTCGAGCAGTTCGGGCTGGCATCGGACGCGCCGTACGAGATCAGCCCCCGGACCGGGACACGCTGGCGGTACGGGCTGATCCCGTCCAGCCACTCCGCGATCGAGGCGCAGTTCGGCCTCGCCTCCGGCACGGTGTCGATCGCCGCCGCCACCTGGAGCAAGGCGGTGACCCGCTTCCGTGACACGCCGTTCCGGCTGGACGGCCAGAAGGGGGCCGCGAAGCGGGCCAAGCGCGCCCCGCTGCCGCCGCCCTCGACGGCGGCGACGCCGGCCGCCGACCGGCTGTCCGGCTTCCTGTCGAGCCCTCCGGAACAGGACGGCCTCGACGAGGCCGAGCTGCTCGGCTGGTGCGTGGACATCGTCCGGCTGGCCCGCCGCAACGGCTACCTCGCCAGCACGGCGGACGCCATCGCCGTCTTCGAGACGTCCGTCCTGCTCGCCGGGATGCGCAACCGGGCCAGGCCCACGCCGTACGACTTCCAGGACGCGGCCGTCACCTGCATCGAGAAGGATGTCGTGCCGGGCCGCCGCGACGTACGCCGCCTGTGCGAGATCCTTCTTGGCGGCGACCGGATCGGCCAGGTGGGGTACGAGGCCCTGCCGCCGCTGGCTCGCGACGTGTACGACCGGCTGGAGCCGCTCGGCGTCGACCTGGAGAAGCGCACCATCCAGCGGGCGCTGCTCGACCTCTCCACGAACCCGGAGCTCACCGGCTGCTCGGACCTGCTGTGGATCCTGCGCCGCCTGCTGCCCGAGGACGCGGTACGTCCCATCATGGGCGAGCGACGGCTGGGCGAGCGGTCCACCCAGGAGAGCTGGGACCTCGCGATCGGCCGCCACCAGCGGTCGATCATCGAGCTGGGCTACGAGGGCATCACCATCGAGCAGGTGCTCGAGCAGCGGCTCCGCCGTACGGTGTGGGATCCCAAGGCGACCGCGGCCGTCGCGCTCGGCGCCGTCGAGGACGCCGTCCTGTACCTGGGCGGCGGCCGACTCGCCGACGAGCTGGGGGCGCGTGCCGTCGAGCTGCTGTCCGCCGAGCGCACGGTGGACGACGCCCCCGAGGTGCTGCGCCGGATCCGCCGCCTGCTCACCTACTATCGCGCCACGGAGCCGGCGCTGCCGGGGTGGTGCGAGGCGTTCGTCACCGCCGGGTACGCGCATTACTGCACCCTGCTGCCGACCGCCTTCGTGGACGAGGAGACCGGCGTACGCCAGGTGGCCGCGATGCTCGGCTTCCTGTTCAGCATGGAGAGCCTCGCGCTGGCCCTGGGCTGCGACCGCGCCCAGCTCGAACTCGCCGTGCTGCAGTCGCACCCCGAGGCGCCCGCCAAGGTGGCGCTGCTGTGGGCGGCCCGGTCCCAGCTCGGCCTGCTGCCGATGGCCGAGCTGCGGGAGCGGTGCGACGCGCTGCTCGCCAACCCTCTCGTGGTCCCGTCGTTCCCGATGTACCTGAGCGGGTTCGTGCAGGCGCTCGAACCCGCTCCCGCGCTGGCACCGTTCGTGGTCGAGCTGCTGTCCAAGGCGTTCGCGCGGCTGCCCGACGCGGTCCTCCTCCCGTGGCTGCCCAAGCTGATCACCACGCTGCGCGACCAGGCGGGCGAGCTGGTGCCCGTGCTCGTACGCGAGGCGGGCCGCACGTTCCCGGCGGCCCTGCCGTCCCTGGACGCGTTCGTGCCGCCGTGGCTGGGCCGGCCGCCGGGCGCGGCGAAGGCGGGGCCGGGCGGGCACGCGGGGACCGCGCCGGTCGGCGGGCCGGTGGCCGAGCTGCTGGCGGGCCACCGGGCGGCGTGCGACGCCGTCGCCGCCCTGCTCGGATGCGACGGCGGATGGCAGGAGATCACCGGCGTCGGCGCGGACAGCGGGGAGGCGGGCGCGCTGCTGGCCCGGCATCCCGAGACCACCACCGCCCTCGCGGCCCTGCTCGAGCGATAGCACCCGGATCAGGGACGGTCGTCGTCCCCGTCGTCCTCGGCGTGCAGGCGGACGAAGCCGTCAAGGGAGGTCCGATAGTAGGCGAGGTCGTCCTCCATCCTCGCCCGGGTGAAGCGGGCGGGCTCCCGCTCGTACGCCTCCCGCCCCGGCTCCGTCCAGAACGACGCCTCGGGCAACGCGTCGGCGTCGTCCGGGACGAACTTCAGCGCCTCCGCCACCGCGTCGGCCGCGAACCGCCAGTCCGTGACGATGTCCATGTATCGCTCGTCGGAGGACGGGTCGGCGGCGAAGAAGAGCGACGCCTCCAGCGCCCTGCGCGCGTAGGTGGTGCCGATCTGCACCCACTGGCCGGGGTCGATCAGCTCTGAGACGCCTGAGCCGAACGTCAGGTCCTCGCGCCGTACCTCCGCCTCCGCGACGTACGGGACGAAGACCTCGGCGTCGTCGAGCGTGACCCGCCAGCCGTCCTCCTCCTCGGACAGCACCGCGTGCTCGGCGGCCCTGCGGCCTCCGGGGCCGCCCGTCACGTCCAGGTAGACGTACGCCTCGACCAGCGAGCGGGCCGGGCCCCCGCCGGAAAACCCCGGTCCGCCGGGGTGAGCCGCCGCGCCCTCCCCTCCCGGGCCGGCGGGGCTCTCGCGGTCAGCCATGCCGGGCCACCAGATCGCGGTAGGTGTCGCGGACGATCAGCAGCCGGTCGAGCTGGAAGCGGCCCGGCTCCGCCGCGCGCATCTGCCTTCCGCGCTCGGACCAGAACCCGTCGTCGGGGACCTCCTCCTCGCCCGGCGGGATGAACTTGACGATCTCCTCGACCGCCGCCGCGGCGACCGACAGCGCGCGGCGCGCCTCGGCCGGATCGTCAACCGGCACGTTTCCCGCGGTCAGGTCGGCCACCCACATCCATTCGCCGGCGTCGAGGAGCTGGGAGGGCTCCGATCCGCCGAACGTCGGATAGCCCGCCGACGCGACCGGCCGCTCCGGCAGCCCGAACAGGAACTCGCGCTCCGCGCCGCAGTCCTCGCAGGTGCCGGCGTAGCGGTCGACGAGCGCGCCGTCCATGCTGGCCAGGCCCCTGTCCCAGGTCGTCTCCACGGAACCGCACTGCTTGCACGGATGCAGGTCGAGGTAGAGATGCGCCTCGTCCCTGGTCCGCGCGACCGCGAACGTCATAGCCGTCCTCTCCTAGGGAATCCCCATCATGCCTCGGCCAGGACCGCCTCGCCGCGCCGGCCGCAGACGCAGGGCCCCTCAGCCGGGCACCGGCAGACGTCGTCCTTCAGCGGATCCCAGTCCTCGCCGCCGTCCGGCCCGAGCCGCCTGTCCTCGTCGTCGTCCTCCTCCGGCGGCTGCCAGCCGGTGACGTCGCTGAGGCGGCGTCCCCGCTCCAGGAACTCCCGGACGCCGGAGGGCCGGGGGCCGTCCACCAGGGCGGCGATCCGGTCGAGCAGCGGGTCGGGCGCGAGCCCCCGGAACCGCTCGGCGCCGCCCGCCGCCAGCCCCAGCCGCCCGGCGATCTCGACCAGCACCCGCAGCCGCGCCGCGCGCTGCTGGGGCGTCGCCGTGTCCACCTGGCGTACGGCCTCGCCCAGCTCTGCGAGGGCGCGGGCGTCGGAGACGGTCAGTGCGTCGGCGTCGGGCGCCCCGGACAGCACCGTGGGGCTCGTGGGCAGCCCGGACGCCTCGGCCACCGCTTGGGCCACGGCCGCCGCCGCGGCCCGCTGGTTGGCTCCGATCGTGAGGTAGGGCCGGACCGGGACGTCCACGTCCGCCGCCGTCCCCGGGTCCGGAGCGGACCCCACCCGGACGGTGACGGTCTCCCCGCCCGGCACGGTGACCTCCAGCAGGCCGCCGCCCAGCCGCCGTACGCTCGCGCCCATGTCGGCGGCGGCCCGCTCGGCCGCGTCGGCGGCGGCCCGCTCCGGCAGCGTGAGCGGCCGGGCCTGGACGGCCTGGGGCGCGGCGGGAGCGGGTGAGGCGTCGCCGTTGAGCAGGTCCGCGATCGAGGGCTTGGCTCTCGACTCCGTCGTGGTCTCCGTCGCCTGCCAGGGCGGCGCGGGCGGGGTGTGCCCGCGCCCGGCGATGTCGTCCGCGATGGCGTCGATCGCCTCGGCGATGCGGGCCTTGACCACCGGATCGGTGGTCTCGCTCCACTTGCGGGAAAGATGCGCGTGCTCGTTGAGGCGCGGGGTGAGGCAGTGGTCGGTGCCCTCCTCGTGCGCGTGCTCCGGCAGCGAGGACCGGATCACCCCCTGCGGCGCGCCCGCCGCCTCCGCCGCATGCTGGTCGGCGACGTGCGAGATCTCGTGCACCAGGACCGAGGAGACCACGGCCGGGTCCGTACGCGGGGCGATCGTGATGATGTGCGGGTCCTCGGGCGTCCCGGAACGGTACGTCGTGTAGCCGGTCCGGCCCTCCCCGGGATCGCCGACGACGACGCGGGCGTGCTGCACGCCGTTCGTCGGCGTGGTGACGGCGACGACCGCGCCGTCGAGGTCGGCGGGCGGCGCGTCCGGTGCGATCGGAACGCCCTGGTCGGTGCTCCAGTCGAGCGCGGTGACCCCGCCGCCGAAGTCGGCGACCGAGATGTTCTGGCCGACCAGCTCCGTCACGGTCAGGTCGGGCACCCCCGCCGGCCGGGCCTGGGTGTCGAAGGGCGTGCCCGGCAGCGCCGGCGACGGCGCCCCGGCCGCACTCTGCCCCACGCTGCCGCCCTGCGCCTCGGCGCCGGGCGCGGCGGACTCCGACGGCCAGACCGGCGTCGGCGCCGCCGGCTCGACGTTCTGGTCGGCCAGCGCGGCCATCACCCGGTCGGTCAACGTGCCCGACCTCTGCGGGTCCGTGAAGATCTGCCGCAGGTCGAGGCCCGCCGCCGCGTCCAGCACGTGGGGCGGCAGCGTGGCGACCGCCTCGGTGAACCCGCCGTCCGGCTTCACGCTGTGCAGGGAGCCGTCCGGGGCGGCCAGGTAAATGTCGGCGTGCTGTCCGTCTCGTACGGTGAACCGGACGACCTGGCCCTCGTCCCTGGCCTGCTGTCTCGCCCTGGTGGCGTGCCCGAGCAGATCACTGGGATCCAGTCGTTGGTGGGGACCCTCCGGCTGTTTGAGCGCGGACCTCGGCTGCGACTCGTCGGTGAAATCCCATCCGGGTCGTGCCTGGACCCCGGCCTCCATGCGGGCCTGCATCTCCTTGAAGTCGGCCTCGAACATGACCACGAGCACCTCGCCGGAGGCGGCGGAGGGCAGCCTCACCGGGGTCCTGAAGGGAGCCTCGTTGCCGTCGGTCGACCGCGTCTTGTGCTGGAACGTGAGATCGTAGTCCACCCGGGCCCGGACGGTGACGACCCTCGCCCTTTCGAACGTGCTGGCCTCGTTGCGCAGGCCGCTGTTGTCGCTGACACCGTCCGACGCCTGCTCTCCCACGCTCGCCGAGATGTGGCCGAAGGCCGTCTGCCCGCCCACTCCGCTGCTGATCGGGAGCAGCCGGCCGCGAGAGGTCGAGATGGACGAGGTGTGCTGGACGCGATCGACCACACCGAGCTCGGCCTCGACCGGAATGTCCCCATTCGGGGCGACCACGACGGGGCCGGACACCACCTGAAGGTCGGAGAGATGGGCCTCGACACGGACGTCCACGCCCTGGCTCGTGGTTCCCTTACGGATCGTCGGAACCAACTCGTGGCCGCCGGGGGCGGCCATCTGCCCGAAGGCGGCGGTCATCGACATGGGCGATAGCCGAGCCTCCAGCTCCGCCATCTGCTCCCGAGCCGCGGTGGCGCCCACCATTGACGTCAACTGCTTCTGGACCGCGTCGTACAGGCTGGGGCGGCCGTCCTGGGCGTTGTGCACCGAGCTGACATAGTGGGCGGGCGGCAGCTCCGCCCGCCTGGTGTCGGTGATCCAGTCCGGCTCCGCCGTGCTGTCGTTCACCGGCCGGGTCATGCCGATCGGCATCCGGCGGACCAGGACGGCGTCGAACGTCTTCGTGGACCGGCCGTCGCCTCGGCGTTTCACCCTGTCGAGGGCATGGCGCGCCGGCTGGCGCCCCGGTCCCATCCGCACCGGCGTGCGTTCCACCTCGATCACCAACTGGTACCGCTGCTGGACCCGGTCCACCCCGCCGAACTGCGCGATGCGCTGCAGCCTGGTGACCTGCTCCGTGCTGGCGGCCCCGTACGAGCGGCCCCGATCCGTGCTGACGCTGCCGTCGGCGCCCGCGCCGGACCCGTCTCCCGAGCCCGACAGGCTGAAAGAGTGCGAGCCGCTGTACGAACCGGAGTCGGAGACCTCCCGGTAGAGATAGTCCTGCTGGATCAGGCCGGCGTCGTAGGTGCGACCGACGAGTTCGGCGCTGCCCGGCACCGGAACCAGTTTGGCCCGGACCGTGACCAGCTCGGCCCGGCCGCTCGACGGGTCGGCCAGGGTCTCGTAGGTCTTGACGTAGCCCCGCGGGCTGAGCATGTCGTTGACGTGCCCCCGGACCCGGTCTCCGGCGAAGTCGACGTTGAGGCTCCGGCGCATGACGGGGCTGCTGTCGACCGCGCCGGGCGCCGCCTCGTCGATCGCGGTCTGCACCGCGTCCAGCACGGTGACGGACGCGGTCTTGTCCGTCACCGCGAAGGTCTCCACCGCGGCGAACCCCACGGTCCCGTCGTAGTGCGGGGCCACCCTGACCTGGCGCAGTTTCCGGGTCAGATCCGCCGCTTCGCTCAGCGCCCGATCGAGCCGCTCCTGCTCCGCCAGGCCCTTCGGGTCGATGTCCACCTGCTCCAGGCCGCTCACCTTGATCAGGGCCGGCAGCAGGGTGTCGGCGGTGTGTCCGTCGGCGAACGAGACGTTCTTCCCCGCGTCGCGTGCCTGCTTCAGCTCGACCAGGTACTTCTGGACCAGCGAGGTCGCGAGGGTCCGGTCGAGGGTCAGGCTGCCGTTCACGAACCTCTCCACCGCGTCGGCCACCTGGCTCAGCGGAAGATCGAGCTTGCCCTCGGTGTAGAAGGTCAGCGCGTCGTACTCCGGAATCGAGTAGACGACGGGACGGCCGTTCAACGACGCGTTGCCGGTCGTGGCCTTCGCGCTGCCGCCGAGTTCGGTGAAGTCCGGAACGCTTTCCTTGCCCTCCAGGGCGAAGTCGACGGTGCCGCGGAATATGTACTGCTTGCCGGTTTCGATGATGAGCTGTTCCCGGCCCCAGATGTCGAGCTGGCCGTGAGATCTGGAGCGGCCGCCCGAGCCCGTGTGGCTGCCACCGCCACCCTGGTGGGCGGCGCCGTGGCCGTCGGAGTCGGAGATGCTGTTCGACGAGCCGCCGGAGGTGCCCCAGCCCCGGCCCCAGCTCACGCCGGCGCTGCCCATGGTGAAGTTGATGTCGCCCACCACGAGGTCGGCGACGCCGACCAGGGACGCCTCACCGAAGCTGCCATTGATCGTCAGCGACGCCTCCGTCGGCAGAGCGCCCTGCGGCCGGACGCCCACTCCGGTGCCGTACGGCGAGTTGCGCCACTCCGGATGCGCGATGAGGTTGCGCACATTGCTGAACGCCACGAAGTGGTGGTACGCGGCGGAGTCGCGACGCATGCTGCGGGGCAGCACCTGCCGCACCCGCTCCAGCATGCCGGTCGTGTCCATGTGCAGCAGCGTCGCCCGGCTGAGCACCTCCTCCGTCAGCCGGCCCACCTTGTGCGGCTGATGGGGCGTGTCCACGGGGAGCAGGTCGGTCGCGAAGACCAGCCGCGCGCTGCCGTCCCCCGACACCTGATCCACGACCTTGTCGTCCGCGACGATGTCGACCACCACCTTGTGGGGCACGTCGAAGAGAGCGACCTCGCCGCCGCTTTCCACGAGTGTCACCCGGTTGACGGTGCCGCCGACGCTGGAACCGGTCGAGCGGGTGTAGTTGCCACCCTTCTTGCGCTCGTGCGTTCGCGTCTGCCCGTCCTCACCCTCGGCCGACCCCTCCGACGTGCTGTACGGCACGTCCAGGCTGCCGGTCCAGCTCCGGCCGCTGCCGCGCCCGGCGGTGTCGGACCCGATGTCGAGGTTGACCACGGCCTCGGTGTCGGTGCGCCCGAGGTAGGTCGCCGCGTCGTGATCCTGCTCCAGCCGGACGAGCAGCGTGTACGTGCGCGACGACCGGCCGAAGCCGTCGCGGGTCAGGGTGATGGGGATGCCGTCCTGGGCCGCCTGGTCGTATCCGGTCTCCAGGCGCTGCGACGAGAGCTGTTCGAGCACCTCGCGCAGGTTCGCCATCTGTCCGGCCCGCTGTATCGGGAGCCGGGAGTACTGCGGGACGCCGTTCTCGAACTTCGGGACGAGGCCGAGGTCGGCGAGCTTCTCCAGGACCTGCTTCCTGACCTCGTCCACGCCGGTCAGCCGCTGGACCAGCGCCGGACCAGCGCCGTGCATCGCCGCCTGGTCCGTGGCCGTCTGGTTCGCGGCTGCCATCCCACGGCGCCCGAGCTGCGGCGGCCGGAGCCAGGTCGGCAGCTCCATTTTCCGGCCCGGCGGACGCGATCTTTCCGGGTCCCCTCTGAGCATCTGGTCGCCGTGCCGATCCCGCCGAGGCTTGCCGTTGGGCAGCGTGAGCAGCGCCGCCTCGTCGACCGGGAGGCCGTACCGGTAGGCGTCGGTCTCCGGCATCCGGAACAGTCCCTCGCTCGTGCCCGTCACCTTGTCGAGCACTCTGGAACCGTCGGCCAGAACGATGGTGACCTCGTGCTTCAGCGTGAGCTGGTACCCCTGGGTGTGTCCCGTGTAGCGCTGGACGCTGGGGTGGATGGCGTTCCCGTTCGCGAACGACGACTGCGAACGGGAGACTCCGCGCCCGGCCCCGGCGGTCACGTCGACATCGCCGTAACCGCCGGGAACCGGAACCCCGCCGATCATGTCGCCGAGGACGGGGATGGGCAGTGCGCTGACCGACGCGGAGAGGGATCCGTTGAACGACTCGCTGCCGGTGGCGTTGGAGTTGCCCACCCGTAGCCGTTCCTGCCAGTGGTCACGGGTCGCCTGGCCGACCAGGACGGCACTGTCCTTCTGAACCGTTGTCCTGATCGTCACGGTGGCCACCGGCCGGCCGTGCCTGTCGGTGATCACGCGAGTCATCCCGTAATCGGGATCGGTCGCCTCCCCGAGCCGGCCCGGCAATTCGTCGTTGATCATCGTAAGGATCTGCTGCCGGGTGATGCGGCCGATCCTCGTCTCCCTCTCGTGGAGCGGCTCCACTCCCGCCCGGCCGCGGACCCTTCCCAGACCCTCGTGGAGGCGCCCGATGACGTCGTCGGCGAGTTGGTCCAGCCCGGTCAGGCCGTTGACGAAGTGCTCGGGCAGCCGGTGGCTCTCCTTGCCCGGGTCGATGGTGGCCGTCCTCTCGGGAGGCCCGACGGTGTAGGCGTGCGAGACCCAGATCCGCTGTGATGGAGCGTCCCCCGGCGCCCCGGAACTGATCGTCCCGACCTCCTGCCAGGTGCTCTGGCGGGGGGTGCGCACGCTCACCGACCAGGTGGCCGCGGCGTCGAACAGCAGGGACTCTCCCCGGTTGTCCTCGACCGCGCCCGCGAGGGCGTAGTCGGCGGCGCCGGGACCGCGCGACCACGAGCGCCCGAAGGATACGTTGATCCCCACATTGCCCATGATTTCGAGCGCGGTTCGTATGTGCTCCTCGGGGACCATGGGGGCGATCAGCCCGGGGCCGACCGGCACCGTCAGGCCGCCGCTGCCCGCCTCGCCGGTCCGGGCCGAACGGCCTCCCTGCGGCATGACGCCGAGCATGATCTCCGAGGCCACGATCTCCGGATCGATGATCTGGACCATGTCGGAGAGGCTGAGCCGGATCTTCAGCTCCACCGCCGACTTCCCGGTGCCGATGCGGAGGATCGCGCCGTCCGGCGAGACGACCTTCCGGAAGTCGGCCCGGAGGATGTGCTCCAGCTTCCGGGGAGTGAACCGACGCGGGGAGCCGTTCTCGGCGAGCACCTTGTTGATCATGTCGGTCAACGGCGTCAGGTGCGCCAGGTTGCGGGTCGGCAGCGCCGAGGGCAGCGACACCTCCGGCGGGAGGGCCGCGTTCACCGACTTCAGGTACTCATCGTGGAGCGTACGGGCGTCCGCCAGCAGGCTGGTGAGCCGCGACATGGCCAGGGACGCCTCCTGGGGGTTCGACGACGTCGCGGCCAGTCTTACGAGGCCGGCCACCTGCCTGTAGGCATTCCTCGCCGCCTCCGCCTTCTCCCGCGCCTTCGCGTACGCCTCGGCGATCCGCAGGTGCCTGGCCTGCTTGGCCCGGTGCTGCGCCTCCGCCTTCTCGTGATTCGCCTTGCGCGCCTCCTTGCCCCGGTCGCGCATCGCGGCGGTTTCGCCGGCCTTGTCCTTAGCGGCGTTCGCCTCCTCCTCCGCCTTGCCCGCGGTGTCTTCGTGCGACTCTGCCTGTTTCCTCAGCTCCTCCTCGGCCCGGGTCAGATCGTCGGCGACGCGTTGCAGCTCGGCCAGGTACGGCCTGGCCCGGTCCGCAAGCTCGGTCCGCGCCCCGCCGAGATCGTCGACCAGCCGCCGCAGCTCGGCCAACGCCGCGTCGGCCACAGTAGGCGCGTGAACTTGGCGTACGGGAGGCGTCACACCCCAGGGCGGCGGCGGGGGGATCTGCCCGTGCTCGCGGAGGTCACGGGCGATGCCGTCGAGATCGACCTGGATTTTCCAGCGCTCGTCCGCGGACGTCGCGTCCTGCCACTTGTGGACCAGGTAGGCGTACTCGTTGAGCCGGGCCGGCACACATCCGTCGAGCTCGTTCTGCTGTCGGCCCCGGCGGAAGAGCGTCCTGCGGATGACACCCTGTTCGGGCCGGCTCAGCTCGTGGAGAGTGTCGGTGATCTCGTGCAGCACGACACGAGCGATCTGGTCCGGGGCCATGTGCGGCGCCATGTGGATGATCTGGTCGCCGCCGCTGCGGTTCACGTGGGTCTCGGCCATGAGGCGGGAGTCGAGGCCACCGATCACGATCCGGAAGCGCTGCGTGCCATGGTCCGTGCTTTTCACCACCAGGGTCGCCTCGCTGCGGGACCAGGCCCAGCTCTCCACCTCTCCGACCGTGAACTGGGACGCCAGGAGCTTCTCGACCTCGGCGCTGACCTCGTCGTCGGTGAGGCGCTGGTTCGGGCGGCCGTCAGGGACGAACCAGGTGCCGGCGATCGGCCGGGACGTGACGGTGCCGGGGCGGCTGGTGACCGGCTCGGGGGCCGGCGAGGTCTCCTGGCTGACGGCCATCGCCTGGCTCATGGCCAGGAGCGCCTGGGTTCGCAGCGCGGCGGCGTCATGACCGTTCGCCGCGGCGGCCTCCAGGACGGAGCGGACGGCGCGCAGCATCCTCGGCGTGATCACGTAGTGGCCGGACTCGTCGGACACGAGATGCCCGCCGTCCGCCAGCAGAACGGCCCCCGGTGCCAGACGGTTCAGCGCGTAGTCGAGCGCGGCGTCCGCGCGCAGGCCGACGGGCTGCCCGGGGGCGAGGTCGCCCGCGTACGCGTCCTCGGGCGTGGTGTCGGCGGCGAACTGCTCGTCGAGCATGGCCAGCGCCTCCGCCTGCAGCGCCTCGTCGTCCTCCACCTGCGCCGAACGCCGCCTCATACTGTCGATGACGCGAGCCACGGCGGCGGGAGGGACGACGACGTCGGCTCCCTGAAGCGGCACGATGAGGCCACCGTCAGGGAGCAGAACGGCATTCGGATGGCCGTCGAGCAGTGCCCGGAAGACCGCCTCCCTGGCCCGAGCCAAGTGGGGGTTCGTCTCCTCCTGGGCGAGCGTGGTCGGTGTGGCCTCCCCCTGTGCCGTGTCGGGTGCCGTGTCAGGCGCGGGCCGGGCGTCCGGCGTGCTGTTCGGAGCCACCGCCGCGCCCGTGTCGCCGTCCGTGGCCGTGTCGCCGTCCGTGACCGTACCGCTGTCCGGAGCCGGAGCGGTGTCCCGGGTCGCGCCGGTGTCGGTGGTGGGAGCGCCGTCGGGGGAGCCGTCCGTCCTGGTCTCCGCGTCGGATGCCGCCGGAGCCGGATCGGTCGACTGGTCGGGGGTGGCCGACGTCGCGTCCGGCTGCGTCTCGGGCGCGACGGGCGACGCCTCCGGCCGTGCGTCGGGCGCGGCGGGTGCGGCATCCGGCTGGGTACGGGCCGTGGCGTCCGGCGAGGTCGTGGCGTCCGGCCGGACGTCCGGCGTGGTCGCCTGCTCGTCCGGCACCGCCACCCGGGGACGTGTCTCCTGCTCGCCGGCCTTGTCCCGCGCCTCCTCGTCCGGCGTGGTCGCCGCCGCCTCGTCGGTGTCGGTGGTCGCCCGGCGGTCCGTGTCGGTCTTCGCGTCGTTCGCCGCGCGCGGAGCGGTGTCGGGGCTTGTGTCGCCGCTCGTGTCGGGGTCGGAGTTCGCCTCGGCGTCGGTCCGGGTCTTGTCGTCGGGCTGGCTTCTCCGGCTGCCCCGGCCCTCCGCGTCGGCGGCCGTCGGGGCCACGGCGCGACGGCCGCCGTCCTCCGCGTCCGCGGTGACCGGGCCCGTACGCGAGGCCGTACCGCCTCCGGAGGGGGTGGACACGGAGGTACCGCCGCGTGTGGCGCCGCCGGAGGCCCGGCCGCCGCCGCCCGCACCCGCCCCGGCGCCGGCGACCACGCCCCCGGCACCGCCGCCCCCGGTGCCTCCCGGGGCGCCCCCGGTGCCCGTGGCGTCGCCGCCCGATCCACCGCCCGCGTTCGGGTCGATGGTGAGGCCCATCCGGCGGGCGTCCGACTGGGCCGCCATGTCGTACGCGGAGGCGAGCGTGGTGGTCGGATGGGAGAGCGCTGTGTAGACCTCGGGGTTGAACGGGCTGATCGACCCGGTGCGTCCGACACCGCCGAAGAACGCGCCCGCCAGAGACTCGCCGGAGAACGGGTTGCTCCACTCGCCGTACACCACGCCGTTGGCGATGTAGCTGCCGGCGGGGGACGCGACCATGTTGCTGACGCCGGTGCTCAGGGCCCGCCCGGCGAAGCCGGGGACGTTACTGGTGATCCGGGAGATCGGGCCGGCCAGCTGCATGCCGGCCACCGCACCGGTGCCCGCGCCGATGAGGGCGGCCTTGGACTTGTCCCAGTCCCAATCGGTGCGGGTGCCCATCTGGATCTGCTGGTACTGGGCGACGCCGTCGATGAAGAACTCCTCGCCCATCTCCTCGATGAGCTCCCGGCCGAGCGGGGAGGCGAGCAGCCGTGCGATCAAACTCCGCCCGGTCGGGCCGCTGAGCGCCGCGAGCTTGGCGACCTGGGTGGCTCCGGCCCCGCGTCCCGCGACGGCGGCCAACCGGGCGAGGATGCGGCCGATCGCCGCGCGGCCCGCCTGCGCGTACGGGCCGATGAGCGGCGTGGTCGAGCCCGCGGTGAAGAACGCGACGTACATGGCGATGGCGATGGCGACGGCCGTCACCCAGAACGCCACGTTGACGGAGAGCTTGGAGTACTGCGTCTCGACCGCGAAGTCGCTCGCCTGCCCGGAGTAGCCGAGCGCGCCGCGGGAGATGCCGTTCAGGCCGGCCTGGTTCCCGAACATGTTCTGCGCCCGGCCGACGAAGTCGGCCGTCGCCGGCGCCTGCCAGCCGGCCACGACGGTGCGGACGGCCTTCCCGGCCGGCTCGGCGTGCGGCGGGAGCCCGGCCGCCATTTCCTCCCACGCCTGGGCCAGCTCCGACAGCTTGCTCTCGCTGGCTTTCGGCCACTCCTGCCCGGCCGAGAGCAGGGGGACCAGGGTGTAGACCACCCAGTCGGGCAGGGCACCGGTCTCCCAGGCGGGCGTGACGTCCCTGTCGATGTGGACGGCCACGCCCTGCCGGGTCGCCTGCCCGGCCTGGTTGACGATGGTGCCCGTGCTCGTGGCCATGCCGTCCCCGCTCCGCCGCTCAGTCTGGGTTCACATCCGGACGCCCGGGTGGGGCGTGTCAAACCTGCCGCACCGTGTCCTGGGCCGTGTCGTCCTGGGCTGCGTTCGGGGCGGTGACCCGCACCGTGCTCGGGGTCCTGTACTGGCCCGTGCCGTCCGCCATGACCTGGGCCAGGTCCTGGGCGTGCGCCTCGTCCACGCCGTGCGTGTTGTCGAACGTCGTGCGCAGTCGCGGGCCCGCCTCGGCGATCTCCTTGACCACGGCCTTGCCCTTGGCGATGAGGGCCTCGGGACCGCCGTTCTGGTAGTAGGAGTTCCGGAAGGAATCGCCCTCGCTGCCGTCGCCCCACGGCTCGGCCGAGTTGAGCTCGGTGATCCTGGCGACCAGCCCGGGGTAGGCCCGCTCCAGGTCGCCGGCCATGGTGCTCCATTGCGAAAGCCCTCTGGTCACCGCGGTCCTGTTGATGGCGACGCCGTCGTAGGGGCCGTTCATCGCTTCCCGCCCATCTGGTCGGCGAGCTGGGTCATCACCGTTTCGATGTCGCCGTCGAGGTGGGCCTTCATCTGGTCGGGCGGGATCAGCGGCTCGAAGATCTCGACGATCCGCTCCTGGGCCGTGGCGGCCGCCCGCTGGATGGTCTCCGTGATGGCGTCGGCGAGCGCGCGGGCGTCGGGACGGCGGTAGACGCGCGGGTCGATGTCGAGCCGGATCACCTCGCCGCGCGCGCCCACGGTGACCGAGACCATGCCGTCGCGGGACTTCTCGGTCACCTGGATGGCCTTGGCCTTGGCGTGCAGTTCGACGCCCTCGTCCTGGAGCCGCAGGAAGGTGGTGCGGAGCTGCTCGGTGTAGGCCCGAAGACCGGCGACATGCGCCTCGATGTCGGACTCCACGACACACCCCCTGAGTCGCGCCCGCAGATCACGCTTTCGGGTTAGTTTCCGATAAGTGAACATCATCCGACAAGAGCATTACCAAAATCGATGATCTCCGGCAGAGGTTCACAAATCCAGGGGGACGGCCCGTTCCTGGAGCTCGCCGACCTCGGCGCGCGGGACCCACGCCCGGTAGACGCCGCGTTCGATCCGTTCGAGCCCGAGCGCGACCGCCTCGGGCGCGGAGCCGCCGAGATACTCCAGCAGCAGCTCGCCCTCGCGCTCGGCGTGCACGTGGAACTCGGCGTCACGCCACCGGCAGAGGGTCGTCACGAAGTGCACGGACTCGCATTCCGCCACCGGGACGGTCCGTACGTGGCATCCCGGCTCGACCTCCTCGAACCCCTCGGCCGGCTCGTCCCGGCGCAGCCGGACCCACGTCTCCAGCGCGGACGCCTCGGGGCTGCACGGGTAGTCGGCGCCGTGCCAGCGGGCGCGGTAGAAGTGCCACGTCACGACGCCTCCTCCCGGACCCCGACCAGCAGCCAGCGGCGCAGGTCGCCGTGATAGATGGCGTGCCGGCGCTCCCTGCCGTCCACGGACAGCTCCCAGATCTCGGCACCGTGGGTGAGCCCGACGCCGTACACCTTGTACTCGCGGATGACCTGGTCCGGGTTGGGCACCAGGCCCAGCCCCACGAAGGGCGGCTCCTCCACCACCCATCCGGCCACCGCGTCACGGCCCTCCTCGTCCCGCCCGCCGTACGGCGTGCGGTACAGGCCGAGCCCGACGGGACGCCACCGCAGCAGCGTGAGCGCGCCGTTCGCGGTGAACGCGTCGGTGCGGCCGAGCGCCTCGGCTAGCACGGCGGGCGTGGCGATGTGCGACACGTCGAGGGCGTGGTGGCAGTAGCCGGAGACCCGCGGCTCACCGCCGTACAGCAGCTCAGGCACCTCCTCCGGGCACAGCACCTTCTGCAGGACGGGGACGCCCCTCTCGGGGGCGAGCGCGAGATCCTGGGCGAGCGTGGGGACGGCGAGCCTGGCCACCGTGCCCGACTCCAGGAGGAAACCGACCGGCAGGCCGGGGTTGATCGCCAGCCCCCAGCGCGGGTCGGGCCACCCGGCGGCCAGTTCAAGCAGGGAGACGACCCGGTGGTGCGTGGCGACGCCCCCGGTGCCCAGCGCCATCGTCTCGGCCGAGGTGTAGGCGATCAGCCAGGTCCGCCGGCCGTCGGAGGCGGTCGGCCAGGCGACCGGCTCCGCGCCCTCGAACGCGGCCCGGGTGATCGGCAGCGCGAAGTCGGCGTCTTTGAGCATGCTGAGGCACAGTGCCGTACGGCCGGCCGCGAAGGCCGCCCAGAGCTCCTCCTCGAACGGGCCGGACGGCGGCACGGCGGGTCCGCCATCGCCCGGGTCCTCGGGTCGCTGCACGCTGATCACAGTAGGCCAAATCCGGCGGATCGCCCCACCTTCCCGGTATCTTCCGAGGCCGCGCGCACTCCCTGGTGTTCGTCCAGTTCGGCTCGCGCTTCACGACCGACGGCGTCGACCACGGATCGGCCGCCCGGTTTACTGCCTTTACCGGCAAATCTGGCAATGTGGACGGATGACGGTCCGCGGGGTGCTCTTCGACATCGACGACACGCTCTTCGACTACTCGACCTCGGAGCGGGTCGGCCTGCTCAAGCACCTGGCCGCCGAGGAACTGCTGGAGCTGTTTCCCTCGCCCGCCGACGCGGTGGCGCTGTGGCGGCAGATCATGGAGGAGGAGTACACCCGGTTCCTCGCCGGCGAGCTGACGTTCGCCGGCCAGCAGCTCGCCCGGGCCCGGCGGCTCCTGGCGCACGTCGGCCGCCTTCCCGCGGGTGACCCGTCCGACGACGCGCTCTCCGTCTGGTTCGCCAGATACACCACGTTCCGGAAGTCGGCGTGGGCCGCCTTCCCGGACGCCGCCCCCGCGCTCTCCTCGCTCGCCGCGCGCTACCAGCTCGGCGTCGTCTCCAACTCGACGCTCGCGCACCAACGGGAGAAGCTGCACGCGATCGGCCTGCTCGACCACTTCGGCGACGCCGTCCTCTGCTCGGAGGAGCACGGCGCGCCCAAGCCGGACCCCGGCATCTTCCTGGCCGGGTGCGCGCTCCTCGGCCTGCCGCCGCACCAGGTCGCGTACGTCGGCGACAAGTACGACGTGGACGCGTGCGGCGCCCGGGACGCCGGGCTGCGCGCGTACTGGCTGGACCGGACCGGCGCCGGGGCCGACGTGCCGGGTGCGGACGGCATCACGGTGATCACGTCGCTGGATGAGCTGGTGACCCTGCTGGCCGCATGATCCCGGAGGCCTCCCTCGTCTGCCGGTGCGCCGGGCGGCGGCCGGGGGGCTGGGTGGGGGCCGGGCCGGGGAACGCCGGAGGGATCGCGCAGGTGATCGGCGCGCCCCTGGAGACGACGTCCTGCTTCCCATGGTGGACGATCTTGAGCGGGTCCCCGTCGAGCAGCGTGTACGTGGCGCACGCCTGGTCCACCTTGACCGTGAGCCGCCGCCCCAGCAGGGACACCGTGAAGGAGAGCCCGGTGAGCGCCGAGGGCAGCCGCGGCGCGAAGCAGAGCACGCCGCCGTGGTGGCGCATCCCGGCGAGCCCCTCGACCAGAGCGATCCAAGCCCCGACCAGGGCCGCGATGTGCAGGCCGTCGCGGGTGTTGTGCTCGACGTCCTCGAGATCCATCAGCGCGGCCTCGGCGAGGTAGTCGTAGGCCAGGTCCAGATGGCCCACCTCGGCCGCGATCACCGACTGCGTGCACGCCGACAGCGAGGAGTCCCGTACGGTCATCCGCTCGTAGTAGGCGAAGTCGCGCGCCTTCTGCTCGGCCGTGAACGCGTCGCCCCGGCGGTGCAGCGCCAGCACGAGGTCGGCCTGCTTGACGACCTGCTTGCGGTACAGGTCGAAGTACGGGAAGTGCAGCATCAGCGGGTACTGGTCGGGTCGCGTCGCGGCGAAGTCCCACACCTGGTGCTCGGTGAAACCGTCGGCCTGCGGGTGGATCCCCAGCTTCTCGTCGTAGGGCACGTACATCGCCCGCGCCGCGTCCCGCCAGGCCGCCATCTCCTCCTCGTCCACGTGCAGCTTCCTGGCCTCCACGGGGTGCCGTTTGGCCGCGTCGGCGGCGGCGTACAGGTTCCGCTGCGCCATCAGGTTCGTGTACACGTTGTTGTCGGCGATGGCGCTGTACTCGTCCGGACCGGTGACCCCGGGGATGCGGAAGTCGCCGTCGGCGTCGTGGTGCCCCAGCGACCGCCACAGCCGCGCGGTCTGCACGAGCAGCTCCAGGCCGACGCCCCGGTCGAACGCCTCGTCCTGGGTGATGTCGTTGTAACGGCCGACGGCGTCGGCGATGGCCGCGTTGATGTGGAAGGCCGCCGTCCCGGCGGGCCAGTAGCCCGAGCACTCCTCCCCGTGGATGGTCCGCCAGGGGAAGGCCGCCCCGCGCAGCCCGAGCTGCCGCGCCCGGTCCATCGCCATCGGCAGCGTGCTCTGCCGCCAGCTCAGCGCGTGGGCGACCGCCTCGGGCAGCACGTAGGTCAGCACCGGCATAACGAACGCCTCGCTGTCCCAGAAGCAGTGCCCGTCGTAGCCGCTGCCGGTGAGGCCCTTGGCCGGGATGCCCCTTCCCTCGCCGCGCGCCGTGGCCTGGAGCATGTGGAAGAGCCCGAACCGCACGGCCTGCTGGATCTCCGCGTCGCCCTCCACCTTGACGTCGGCGCGGGCCCAGAAGTCGTCCAGGTAGCTCCGCTGTTCGGCGAGCAGGCCGTCCCAGCCGGTCTGGCGGGCGGCGGCGAGCGCGGCGTCGGCCTGGTCGCGCACCGCCGGACGCGACCGCGCACCCGACCAGCCGTACGAGACGAACTTGATCACCCGGAGCGGCCGGCCGGGCTCGAGCGAGGCGATCACCGTCACCCGGCCGAGGTCGGGGAAGCTCTCCGCGACGACGCCGGTGCCGTCCGGACCGTCGACGACGTGATCCATCGCGGCGGCGACGCGCAGGCCGCTCGCGCGGGTGTTGTGCACGAGCACGACGCGGGCCTCCCGCGCGGCGTTCTCGCAGGAGATCAGCGGCGCCTCCACCGCGGCGGCGACCCGGGGGTCGCCCGCCGCCGTGGGCATCTGCTCGTTGGCGACGAGCTCGGACTGCACGACCACGCGTAGCGGCTCGTCGATGGGCTCCACCTCGTAGCAGATCGCGGCGACCGACCGCTGAACCAGCGACACCAGCCGGACGGAGGACACCCGGACCGGGCACCCGTCCGGCGACTCCCATTCGACGGTCCGCCGCAGCACGCCGTCGCGGAAGTCCAGGGTCTGCTCGTGCGCGCGCAGCCGTCCGTAGCGGATGTCGAACGGCTCGTCGTTCACGAGCAGGCGGATCACCTTGCCGTTCGTGACGTTGATGACGGTCTGCCCCGACTCGGGGAAGCCGTAGCCGGCCTCGGCGTACGGCAGGGGCCGCACCTCGTAGACACCGGACAGGTAGCTACCGGGCAGGCCGTGCGGCTCCCCCTCGTCGAGGTTGCCGCGCCAGCCGATGTGCCCGTTGGACAACGCGAACAGCGACTCGGACTGGGCGAGGACGTCGACGTCCAGCCCGGTCAGCCGCAGACTCCAGGGCTCGCACGCGAAAGCGGGATGAGTGATCATGATCGCTCCAACAGCTCGGCGAGATCGGAGACCACCACATGGGCGCCGTGCTCGCGCAGCGCGTCGGCCTGCCCGACCCTGTCCACACCGACCACGCAGGCGAAGCCGCCGGCCCGCCCGGCCTCCACCCCCGCGAGCGCGTCCTCGAACACCGCCGCCTCGTCCGGCGCCACCCCGAGCGCCCGCGCGGCGGCCAGGTAGGCGTCCGGCGCCGGCTTGCCCGCCAGGTGCTCCCGGACGACGGTGCCGCCGTCCACTCCCACCTCGAACAGGTCCTCGATCCCTGCGCCGGCGAGCATCTCCCGGCAGTTGGCGCTCGACGACACCACCGCCCGGTGCAGCCCGGCGTCCCGCACCGCGTGCACGTAGCGGACCGAGCCCTCGAACACCTCCACGCCGTCCCTCCTGAGCCGGTTCAGCATCAGCTCGTTCTTGCGGTTGCCCAGGCCGTTGACGGTCTCGGCGTCCGGCGGGTCGTCGGGCTCGCCCTCGGGGAGCCGGATGCCGCGCGAAGCGAGGAACGCGCGGGTGCCGTCCGCCCTCGTCTTGCCGTCCACGTACGTGTCGTAGTCCTCCACGTCGTCGAAGGGGTCCAGCGGAGTGCCGGTGCGCGCGGCGCGCTCGCTCAGGAATCCGTCGAACATCTCCTTCCACGCGGCGGCGTGCAGCCGGGCCGTACGCGTCAGGACACCGTCCAGGTCGAACAGGCAGGCCCGCACCCGGTCGGGTAGGCCCAGTTTCCTCGGGGACAGATCCATTCTCAGGCGACCTCCTCCACGCTTCCGGTACGGTCGCCCTTCCCCCTACCCGTGAAGGGCGGGATCACCGGAAATCGCGGCGGTCAGCCGCGCCCGGCCGCTTGCCTTCTCGCCGGGGTCGTCTCCCGCGCCCGGCACGGCGGGCAGCCGTACGGTGACCGCGAGGCCGCCCTCGGAGCGGGCCCGGGCGGCGATCGCGCCGCCGTGCGCGTCCACGATGGCGCGGACGATGGACAGGCCGAGCCCGGCGCCGCCCGCCGACCGCACCCGCTCGCCGTGCAGCCGCCGGAACGGCTCGAACAGGTCGTCCACCTCGTACGGCGGGACCTGGGGCCCGGTGTTCTCCACCGTGACCACCACCTCGCCGGCGGCGTCGTCCACGCGGAGCGTCACCCACACGTCGCCGTCGCGGACGTTGTACTTGACCGCGTTCTCCACCATGTTGGCCACGCAGCGTTCCAGCAGCAGCGGATCACCCTGGACGACCGCCGGGCGCAGGTCCTGGTGGACGACAACCCTCCGCTTCCGCGGCGCGAGCGCCTGCTCCTCCAGCACGACGCGGACGACGTGCCGCAGATCGACCGGCCTGCTCACGGTGAGCTCCTGCTCCGACTGGGCGAGCAGCAGCAGCCCGTCGATCAGCCGCTCGTACCGCGCGTTCGTGCCGAGCAACGCGCGGGCCAGCGCCTTGAGGTCCTCGGAGGCGGCCGGCTCCTCCAGCGACACCTCCAGGACCGTGCGGTTGATGGCGAGCGGGGTGCGCAGCTCGTGCGACGCGTTGGCGATGAACCGGCGCTGGGCGTCGAACACGCGGTGCAGCCGGTCGAGCATCGCGTCGAAGGTGTCGGCCAGCCGCTTGACCTCGTCCTGCGGGCCGCGCAGCGCGATCCTCTCGTTCAGCGCGATGCGCTCGTGCGGCCTGCTCTCCGAGAGCCGCCGCGCGGTCTCGGTCACCCGGCCGAGGGGTCGCAGCGCGCGTGCGGCGACCAGATGGCCGAGCAGCAGGGCGACGATCCCGGTAAGGACCATGACGAGGAGCGACGACCGGGTCGTCTCCTGCAGCACGTCGGCGGCCCGCTGCTCGACCTCCGTCTGCACCAGCTGCGGGACCGCGCCGACGAGGGTCGGGGTCAGCCTCAGCTCCGTGAGCGGGTCGCCCAGGCCCGTCAACTTCGCGAACTTCATGACGAGCCGCTGGTCCAGCGCCCGCGCCGTCATCAGGTGCCCCACCCACAGCACCGCCGAGCTTCCGGCGAAGAACAGCCCGCCGTACAGCAGGGTCAGCCGCGCCCGCAGCCCCAGCCGGTTCCAGGGGAGCGCCGCGGCGAGGATGCGTCGCGCCCGCGACGTGCCGCGGGCGGTCAAAAGCGGTACCCCCTGCCAGGCACGTTCTCGATCAGCCGCGGCTCGCCGAGCTTTCTGCGCAGCGAGGTGAGGGTCACCCGCAGCACACCCGTGCCCGTGTCGGCGTACTCGTCCCAGACGGCCCGGAGCAGGTCGGCCGAGGAGACCAGGTTCCCGTCCGCGCGCAGCAGTTCGAGCAGGACGTCGAACTCCTTGCGGTTCAGCGCGATCGGCCGCCCGTCCCGGGTGACCGTACGGCGGGCCGGGTCGAGCCGTACGCCGGCCCGTTCCAGCACCGGGGGCGCGGCCCTGGGCGAGCGGCGGCCGAGCGTCCGCACCCGGGCCACCAGCTCGGCGAACGCGAACGGCTTGACCAGGTAGTCGTCGGCGCCGAGGGACAGCCCGTCCACCCGGTCGCGCAGCCGCCCAGCGGCGGTGAGCATCAGGACCCGGCTCGCCGGGCTCGCGGCCGCCAGCGCCCGGCAGACGTCGTCGCCGTGCACCTCCGGGAGGTCGCGGTCGAGCACGACGACGTCGTAGTCGACGTAGGCCGCCAGTTCGAGCGCCTCCTGGCCGTCGTAGGCGACGTCCACGGCGAGTGCGTGCAGCCGCATCCCCCGCGCGAGGGCGTCGGCCAGCTGTTCCTCGTCCTCGACGACGAGCACGCGCATCCCTGCCTCCCCGGATCCCGAATCCGAGGGTGACCGACCGGGTGTTAACGGCGGATAAGGCGAACCCGCCTCTGCTGATTTATCCGCGTTTAGCCCCGAGATCGCTGGAGTTGGTCCGCGCCCCGGGCGAGCGACCCGGGGGCGAAGGAGTGAACCATGAAGATCCGGCTACTCGCAGCCGCGGCGCCGCTGGCACTGGCGCTCGCCGCCTGCGGCGGTGCCGCCTCCGGGGACGGAGGAATCGCCTCGGCGGGCGGTGGCGCGTCCGGCCCCGAGTCCTCCCCGTCCGCGTCGGCCACCCTCGACGCGCGGGAAGCACAGCTCAAGTTCGCCCAGTGCATGCGCGAGCATGGCATCGACATGCCCGACCCGGACACGAGCGGCGCGATCCGCATCCCGTTCCCCAAGGGCATGGACAAGAGCAAGGGCGACGCGGCGATGAAGGAATGCCAGCCGCTCATGGAGCAGGCCGTCGGCGACCGGGCGAAGGCGCCCGATCCGGCGACCCGCGACCGGATGGTGAAGTTCGCCCAGTGCATGCGCGAGCACGGCGTCGACATGCCCGATCCGAGTGGCGGCGGCATCAAGATGACGATCCCCGAGGGCGGCGAGCAGAAGCTCAAGGAAGCCCAGGAGGCGTGCAAGGAGTTCGCCCCCCAGATGAAGACGAACCCGTGAGGAAGGCGCTCGCCGCCGTCGCCGGCCTCCTCGCGCTCGCCGCCGGAACGACGGCGGCACTCCTCGTCGGCGGTGACACGGAGGCGGCCGCGCCCCAGGCGCCGTCCGTCACCGCGACCGCCGCGATCACCCGGCAGGACCTGGTGGACACCAAGACCGTGGACGGCGCGCTCACCTACGCCGGGGAACGGCGGATCGGCACGGACGCCTCCGGCACGGTGACGTGGGTCGCCAAGGAGGGTTCCACGATCCGCCGCGGCCGCCCGCTGCTCAAGATCGACCGCAAGCCCGTCGTCCTGCTGTACGGCAGCCTGCCGCTCTACCGCCCACTGCGACAGGGCGTGGACGACGGCCCGGACGTCGAGCAGCTGGAGCGCAATCTCAAGGCCCTCGGCTACGGGAACGACCTGACGGTGGACGAGCACTTCAGCTACGCGACGTACCTCGCGGTCAAGGCGTGGCAGGAGGACAACGGCCTGCCGGAGACCGGCCAGGTGGACGCGACACAGGCGGTGTTCCTGCCCTCGGCGGTCCGGGTGACCGAGGCGAAGGTGTCGGTGGGCGACCGCACCGCGCCCGGGCGGCCCGTGCTCACGATCAGCGGGCTGCGGCGGCTGGTCCACGTGGACCTGGACACCGGCGACCAGGCACTCGTGAAGAAGGGCGCCAGGGTCACAGTGGAGCTTCCCGGTGGGGAGCGGATCAAGGGCCGCGTCCGCGCGATCGGCACGGTCGCCAAGAGCGCCTCGGCGCAGGGGCAGGGCGACGACAGCACCACCGTGGACGTCGACATCACCCTGGACAAGACGCCGAAGACCCGGCTGGACCAGGCGCCGGTCGAGGTCGAGCTGGTGAGCGAGCGGCACAAGAACGTGCTGGCCGTCCCTGTGGAGGCGCTGCTCGCGCTGCGCGAGGGCGGGTTCGGCGTCGAGGTCGTCGAGAACGGCGCCGCGCGCCTCGTGGCCGTCAAGACCGGCGCCTTCGGCGGCGGCATGGTCGAGATCAGCGGCGAGGGCTTGACCGAGGGCATGCGGGTGGGGGTGCCCGAGTCGTGAGGGAACGGATCGACGAGCGCCCCACGCTCCGGGACGGCGACCCCGACGCGCCGGACGGGCCGTACGTGGTGGAGCTGCACGACGTGACCAAGATGTACGGCGGCCGGGTGCAGGCGCTGCGCGGGGTGAACCTGACGATCGGCGCCGGCGAACTGGTTGCCATCGTCGGGCCCTCCGGGTCGGGCAAGTCGACCATGCTCCACATGATCGGCACTCTGGACCGGCCCACCGGCGGCACCGTGCGGATCGCCGGACACGACGTCGCCGGCCTGTCGGACCGGGAGCTGTCCGCGCTGCGCGCCCGCCATCTGGGGTTCGTCTTCCAGAAGTTCCACCTGTCCCCTGGGACGAGCGCGCTGGACAACGTGGCCGACGGCCTGCTGTACGCGGGCGTGCCGCTGCGGGTCCGCCGGGAGCGCGCCGCCGCCGCGCTGGAGCGGGTCGGCCTCGGCCACCGGCTCGGGCACCGGCCGGAGCAGATGTCGGGCGGCGAGCAGCAGCGGGTGGCGGTGGCCCGCGCGGTGGCGGGCGATCCGCCGCTGCTGCTCGCCGACGAGCCGACCGGGAACCTGGACTCGGCCGCGGGCGCCGAGGTGCTGCGGGTCCTGCGCGACCTGCACTCCGCCGGGACCACGATCGCGGTCATCACGCACGACATGGAGATCGCGGAGTGGTGCCCGCGCCGGGTCCGGGTCCGCGACGGACGGATCGTCGGCGACGAGGGCTCCGGCCACCGCCCGCCCGCGGAGATCACGATCGGAGCCCGCGAATGACCCGGAGGCTCGTGCCCGCCCGGCTCGGCCCAGCCGACGTCCTGCGCGTCGGCGCGGCCGGACTGCGCACCCGCCCGACCCGCGTGTTCCTGTCCGCGCTGGGCATCGCGATCGGCATCGCCACCATGATCGCGGTGATCGGCATCTCGTCGTCCTCGCGGGAGCAGCTCCTGCGCCAGCTCGACCGGCTCGGCACCAACATGCTCACCGTCTCGGCCGGCCATACCCTCTTCGGCGAGACGTCCCAGCTCCCCACCGACGCGGTCGCCATGGTCAAGCGGATCGGCCCGGTCAGCACGGCCGCCGCCACCGGCACCGTCGAGGCGACCGTCCGGCGGACGAACCTGATTCCCAAGGCGGTGACCGGTGGCATCGCCGTACAGGCGGCGACGACCGACCTGCTCACCACGCTGGAGGGAAACGTCGCGAAGGGGACCTGGCTGAACGCCGCGACCGAGCGGCAGCCCGCCGTCGTGCTCGGCTCCGTCGCGGCGAAACGGCTCGGCGTGGACCGGATCGGCGTGCAGGTGTGGATCGGGAACCGGTGGTTCACCGTCGTCGGCGTACTCGGTCCGATGCCGCTCGCCCCCGAGATCGAACGGTCGGCGCTGGTCGGGTTCCCGGTCGCCGCCGAGCGCCTGGGCTTCGACGGACACCCGACGACGATCTACGAGCGGTCGGCGGAGGAGTCGGTCGAGGCCGTGCGGGCCGTGCTGCCCCGTACGGTGAACCCGGAGAACCCGGAGGAGGTCGAGGTCAGCCGGCCCTCGGACGCGCTCGCCGCGCGGGCCGCCGCCGCGGGCGCGTTCACCAATCTGCTGCTCGGGCTCGGCGGCGTCGCGCTGCTGGTCGGCGGGGTCGGCGTGGCCAACACGATGGTGATCTCGGTGCTGGAACGCCGCAAGGAGATCGGCCTGCGCCGCTCCCTCGGGGCCACCCGGGGCCAGGTGCGGATCCAGTTTCTGACGGAGTCGCTGCTGCTGTCCGCGCTGGGCGGCGTCGCGGGGTCGGTGCTGGGCGCGCTGGCCACGGTCGGCTACGCGCTGTCCCAGGACTGGCCGCCGGTCGTGCCGCCCTGGTCGATCGCGGGCGCGGTCGGCGCCACGCTCGTCGTCGGCACGGTCGCGGGCCTCTATCCGGCCATGCGCGCCGCCCGTCTGTCCCCGACCGTGGCGCTGGCCGCCGCCTGACGCCGGTAAGGAGCACGTGCACTGGCGGGCGGGCCCGGCCTCCGGCGGATCACCTCACCACAGATCGCCGAGGTCGGGTCCCAGCCAGAGCAGTGCCGCGTCGAACATGTCGGGGTCGACCGCGGCCCGTTCGCGGGTCGCGGCCGGGTCGGGCGTCTCCGAGATGGTGGCGGTCCCCGGCGGCCCCGGATCGCCCTTCAGCGCCTGCTCGGGGGCGGTCACCGTGATGTTCTGGGTCACCGAACAGACTCTGACGTTGCGGCACAGGACGTTCTGGACGCTGGTCGCGCCGCCGATGTCACTGGTCGACGTGTGCTGGTAACCGTGAAGGTTCGTCGGGCTCTTCACCGACGAGATAGTGCTGTTGCGGGTGCCGTTTCCGGCGTTGGTCTCGTCTCCTCCGCCGCCATCGCGGGCGGATCTGACGGCGACCGCTTTGCGCCCCGCCGCGGACCGCTCCGTCTCCGCCTGGGCGGGGAGCGACGCGACGTTCACGACGAACGCGGCGAAAGCGCAGGCGCCGGCGAGAAAAAGGGGTGTGCGGATCTTTCCGCCGCGCATCCCGCTGTCATGCTGACAAAACATCTGTGTCGCCCTCTGCTCAATTCGGACGAATTCCGGCGACATTCGGCCGGAACCGTTTCGCCAGCGTACTGGCCGCCCGTACGAGAATCCGAGCACACATGACGAGATAAATGGTTATTACGGCTTCATTACCGTTTATCCGGCGACAGCGGGGTGCTTCATCACCCGTGGAAGAACTTGATCTTCTGGAAGATCCGGCAGACCCGCGACCCCTTCTTGCAGAGGGCCGACTGGGTGTTGGAGTTCCTCGCGGTGCTCGACGCCTGTTGCAGGCCGCGTTGGATGGTGGGGCTGTTGACCGAGGCCGAGTAGTTCTTGTTGCACTTGCCGTTTCCTGTGTTTACGACGGGACCGTGGCCGTACGCCATCGTGGTCACCCAGGCGGCGGGACGGATCGCGGTCGCGTCCGCCCTTCCCTGCGGCCACGCGACCGCCCCGGCGATCGCGACCGCCGTCACGAGCGGCGCGAGGCGCAGGGCGTCACGGATGGACGGGACGTGCGACGTCTCCACGAGATGACGAGCCATGTCGTTGTGGCACCTGCCCCTTCACGTCATTCGGCGGCGAACACGTCGTGGCGGAAATGAAACGAGCGATGCCAGCCTGTGTACCCTACGGCCGTCCGCCTGCCACGCACCCCAGGGTCCCTGGCGGAGATGATGACCGGATCTTGCCTCGGCACGGGAATTCGCGACCCTCGAAAAACGAAATCAAGCGAGATATCCAAATAGTTGCCGCCGACAACGCGCCCGGAGAATCACGGAACGCCTGCCGCAGAGCAAGCTGCGGTATCGGCGGCTCTCGCCCTCGTGATGGATCTCATCCAGGGTGGAGACCTCCGCACCCTGCTGCGCGAGCGCGGCACGCTGGCCCCGGCCGAGGCGGGCCGCCTGATGGCCGAGGTCGCCGACGCGCTGGCCACCGCGCACGCCCAGGGCGTCGTCCACCGCGACGTCAAGCCGGGGAACGTCCTGCTCGACGCGGCCACCGGGCAGGCGCGGCTGACCGACTTCGGCGTGGCCCGCATCGTCCACGGTCCGGGCCTCACCCAGACCACCTCGGTCATCGGCACACCCGCGTACCTGGCCCCCGAGGTGGCCGACGGCAGCACCCCGACGCCCGCCGTGGACGTCTACGCGATCGGCCTGATCCTGTACGAGCTGCTCGCCGGGCGCACGCCGTTCGTCGGCGACCATCCCATGGCCCTGCTCCGCCAGCACGCGACGGCCATGCCGCGGCGGCTGCCGGGGATGCCTGATCCTCTCTGGCGGGTCATCGCCGCGTGCGCCGCCAAGGAGCCGTCCCGGCGGCCGGGCGCGGGCGACGTGGCGGCGGCGCTGCGCGGGGCGGCGCCGTCGCTGGCGGGGCTGCCCGCCCTGCCTCCCGTCCCGAGGGGAGAGGCGCCGTCGGCGACCTCCGAACCCATCCCTCTGCCGGCCCCCTCCTCAGAAGGCGCGGGAGGCACGGGCCCGGTCGCCACGGGGTCGGCGACTCCGGGCGAGGAGACCTCACTCTCGGCCCCGCGCCGCCGCTCCAGGAAACGGCTGATCGCCGCTGCGGCGGCCGGCACGGCGCTGGCGCTCTCCACAGCCGCCGTGGCCGTCGTCGCTCCCTGGCGGGCGTCCGACGCGAGGATCGAGAAGACCCAGGCGCTGCAGGACGCGTCGACGGGCGGGCTCGGGGAAAACCCGAGCGCCACGCCGCGCGGCGTCGCGTCCGGTTCCCCGACGCCGAAGCACCGGACCCGGCCGAGGCGGACCCCCTCGCCGGATCCGGTCGTCTCCCGGCCGCCCGAGCCACCTGAGCCCGGTCCGACGAAATCGGTGACCCGGAAAACCCGCACGCCCGCCCCCGAGAAACCGACGACGGTGGAGCCGGACGAGAAGACGACGGTCATCGGGAGCGGGCAGGCGTCCGAACCCCGGTGGCGGTGCCGTTCGTGGTTCTCGCCCAGCACCGGCATCGAGATGTCGCCCTGCATGGCCATGGTGGGCGACGTCTTCTACCTGCTCGGCCGGATCAAGGGGTCCAGCGGCGTCCGCTCCGACATCCACGTCCAGCTCTACAACACCGACGCCGACGTCAACGTCTCGCAGCCCTTCATCTGCTCGGGCGTCTCGCCGTCCCAGGACGGCGCGATCGTGACCTGCGGCCCCTTCACCACCACTGCGCCACGCATCGGGGCCAAGCACGACGTACGGCAGCGCTGGCGCAAGACGGGGGCACCCGCCTTCAGCGGCGGCGTGGAGAGCCCCTGGACCCTCTGGTAGCCCGCCCGTCCTCCCGTCGAGGGAGACGATCGGAACGGGCGCCGTCCGGCCGCCGGTACGGTAGATCGCCTCGGTTGATGATCTTCGCATGACAACCTAAGGTTGTCATGCATGGAGCCATCCGAATTACTCTCACAGGCTCGGTCACGGTCGACCGACCCGGCGGACCCCCTTGAGACCCTCTCCGCCGCGATCACCCTGGGCGAGGAGCTCAGCCGTGACACCGACGCCCTGCTCGACCTCGCCGTACGCGACGCGCGCGCGGCGGGCGCATCCTGGACCGCCATCGGAGAGCGGTTCGGGTTCTCGAAGCAGGCCGCCAGGAAGCGCTTCTCCCCGCCTTTCGCCGGTCGCCATCTGGCGAACCGCCGGAAGAAGCGCGACGCCGCCTGCTCCTTCTGCCGCCAGACACCCGGTCCCCGCAGCCACATGGTTCACGGCGAGGCGGGCCGGATCTGCGGCGCCTGCGTGTCACTGGCCAGCGACATCGTGGCCGACCTCGCCAAGCGCCGATAACCCGTAAAGCGGCGCAGGAACGGGGGACCCCGGGTCCGGCACGAACCCGGCCCGGGATCCTCGTCCCGCGAACCGATCAGGTCACGGTCAGCTGCTCCTGATAGCGCTCCTCCCGCCACAACTCCTTGCCGAGCACCTCGGCCAGCGCCGTGGCCGCGTCGTACACGTCCACGTAACGCACGTACAGCGGGGCGAAGCCCAACCGCATGATGTCCGGCTTCCGATAGTCGCCGACGACGCCCCGGTCGATGAGCGCGCGCATCACGGGATAGCCGTCCTGGTGCCGATAGCTCACCTGGCTGCCGCGTTCGGCGGGGTCGCGCGGCGTGACGAGGGTCAGATCGGGGCACAGCTCGTCGAGCAGGTCGATGAACAGCGTGGTCAGGGCCACGCTCTTGGCCCTGATCTGCGCCATGTCGACCGTCTCCCAGATGTCGAGCGAGGCGTTCAGCGCGCTGTAGGAGAGCACGGGCGGGCTGCCCGCGGCGAACCGGCGCACCCCGTCGGCGGGCCGGTAGTTCGGCTCGAACGCGAACGGGTCCGCGTGCCCGTGCCATCCCGAGACGACGTTGTACGCGGCGTCCTGGTGCCGCTCGGCCACGTAAAGGTAGGCGGGCGCGCCCGGGCCGCCGTTGAGGTACTTGTACGTGCAGCCGACGGCGAAGTCCGCGTCGGCGGCGCGCAGGTCCACCGGCACGGCTCCCGCGCTGTGGCAGAGGTCCCAGATCATCAGCGCCCCCGCGGCGTGCACCCGCGCGGTCACGGCGTCGATGTCGCGCAGCGCGCCGGTCCGGTAGTCCACGTGGCTGAGCAGGACCGCGGCCACGTCGTCGCCGAGCGCCTCGTCGAGCGACCCGATGTCCCTGATCTCGTACGAGCCGAACGCCCTGGCGACGCCCTCGACGACGTACCGGTCGGTGGGGAAGTTCTCCAGGTCGGAGACGATCACGCGGCGGCCGGGCCGGAGCGGCAGCGCGGCGGCCATCACCTTGAAGATGTTCGTCGACGTGGAGTCGCCGGCGAGGACCTCGCCCGGCCCCGCGCCGATCAACCGCGCCAACCGGTCTCCGGTGGTCTGCGGCAGGTCCCACCAGCCCGCGGTGTTCCAGCTCGCGCCGAGGTCGCGGCCCCACTCGGTCTCCACGGTGTGCGCCACCTTCGCCGCCGTACGCCTCGGCAGCGCGCCCAGCGAGTTGCCCAGCAGGTACGTGATCCCGCTGGGCAGGGAGAACTCCTCACGCATATCCCGCAGCGGGTCCTCGCTGTCGAGGACGTAACAGTCGGCACGGCTGACAGACACGATGAACTCCTTTAGTCGGTGGCCTTTTCGTGAAGTACCGCCAAATGCGGCGTCGCACACAACAGCGGGCGCGATGACCTCGTCGAGTGGCCGTGATCCTCTCATCGGCCGCAGAATGTCCGCCATGTGGCTGGTGTGGCAGATGTGGGGACATGTCATCGTGGCCGCCGTGCTGGCGGTCCCGGTCGCGCTCCTCGCCGCCCACCTGCTCGCCCGGCGGAGGGCGGCGCGCGGCCACCCCCACCCGGCCCGCACGGCGTACGCCGACGTCGGCATGATCGTCGGCACGCTCCCCTGGCTGTGGATGATCCTCACCCCGGGAAGCGGCACGGAGGGCGTCAATCTCGTCCCGCTACGCGATCTGGCCGCCGTGCTCCAGGCGCCGGCAACGACCGTGATCGTGCAGGTCGGGGGCAATCTCCTGGTCTTCGCGGCGCTGGGCGCGCTGCTGCCGGTCAGGTCCGCGCGGTTCGCCCGGCTCCGGACCGTGGCGCTCGTGGCCGCCGCCGCCTCGATCACCGTCGAGGCCCTGCAGTACGGCCTGCATCTCCACCGGGTGTCGTCGATCGACGACGTGCTGATCAACACGGCGGGGGCCGTCCTGGCCGCGATCATGACCCGGCACTGGCACGCGCGCGACCCCCGAGACGGCCGGACCGTTCCACGGTAACGGGTAGCGATTCTCCCCGGAGATCGTCACACAGGCACGATCCACTCAAAATAAGCCCAGGACCAACGTCATTTCCTGTGCGATCGTGGACAAGACGGGGCAAGTTCTCTACAGACGCTAACCCCCCGTTGGTGACAGAGGGTGATCAAACGTGACGGAATCGGCCCCGGTGCATCACGAGCTCCCGATCTATCGGCGCATCGCCGACAGGCTACGCGACAAGATCCTGTCCGGCGATCTGCACGACGGAGATCGGCTACCGGGCGAGAACGCACTGATGGCCGAGTACGGCGTCGCGCGCGCGACGGCCCGGCAGGCCCTCGCCGTGCTCATCAACGAGGGCCTGGCCGTACCCAGGCGCGGCTCCGGCGTGTACGTCCGGTTGTTCCGCCCGATCCGCCGGCACGGCTCGCGGCGGCTCGCCCGCGAGCAGTGGGCGGCGGGCCGCGCCATCTGGGACACCGACGCCCACGGCCGCGCCTACGCGGTCGACCAGGTCCAGATCGAGCGGGAGGCGGCGAGTGAGGAGGTCGCCCGCGTACTGGACACCGGCGAGGTGTGGGTACGGCGGCGGCGTTACCTGGTGGACGACCGGCCGGTCCAGCTCGCCGCCTCGCACTTCCCGGCCGACCTGGTCGAGGGGACGGCGGTCGTGCTGCCCGACACCGGCCCCGGCGGCGTCTACGCCCGGCTCGGCGACCTCGGCCACTCCCCGGCGCATTTCACCGAGGAGCTCCGCGCCCGGATGCCCCACCCGCGGGAGACGGATCTGCTCGGCCTGCCCGCCGGCACCCCCATCATCGCGATCATCCGCACCGCCTACACCGCGGAGGGCCGCCCCGTCGAGTACAACGAGATGGTCCTCGACGCCGCCTCGTACGTGCTCCAGTACGACTTCGACGCATAGGTCAAGGAGACCGCCGGCGTTAGAAGGACATGACCATACCGATCATTGATTTCTCTAGAGATGTCGCGCACCTTGAATAGAGAGGCCACGTCGCGTCCGGCGCCCACGGCACCCCAGGACGACGGAGGCGGCAGGGCCCGGCCACGAGCGCGGAAGCCTCCGACCCTATCGGGGGCGGAGGCTTCCGCATCCTTGATCCCCCGTGGGGGCGTCGCCACTGGTGCCATCCCAACGACGCCTCCACGGGCACCAGACGCGCCACCCCTCGGCGGCCGTCCGTCCGCGGCTACCGGCGCTGGCCGGGCTGACCGTGCTGCTCGTTCTGCTCGTTCTGCACCCGGACCACGGCGACGTCCGTCGTCACGTCGATGTCCTGGGCGGGCTGCTGCGGGACGCCCTCCACCGGCACGCCCTCCACGATGACCCGGATGTCCTCGTCCTCCTCGGCGGCGCCGTCGGCGGGCGCGAGTTCGAGCGGCTGCTGGACGACGTGCGCCTGCGGCGGCAGCACGGCTGCCTCGTCGATCAGGGGGCCCGCCGCGCTCTCCCGGTGAAGCAGGTCGCCCAGGACCGACCCGATCTCACCCAGCCGGCGCATGACCTCGGCGTGCGTGTCGGTCAGATAGGCCACGCGACGGCCGGTGTGCTCGTCGAGCGAGGCGGCCCGCTGCTGGGCGGCGGTGAGGGTCGCGTGCGACTCGGCGCGGGCGTCGCCGACCAGCTTCTCCGCCTCCAGGCGCGCGACCGTGAGCTGCCGGTCGGCCTCGGCGCGCGCTGCGCGCAGCGCGTCCTCGGCCTCGGCCCGCGCCGTGTTCAGAGTCTCCTCCGCGTCGGAGCCCGCCTGGGCGAGCAGGCGCTCGGCGGCGCTGGTGGCGTCGGCGACCCGGCGCTCGGCCTCCTCCTGGGCGGCGGTCCTGATCGAGTCGGCCTGCTCCCGCGCGGTCGTGACCATCCGCTCGGCCTCGGTCATGGCCTGCTCGCGCAGCTGCGTGGCCTCCGACTGGGACGCCTCCTTGTTGGCCGCCGCCTCCTCCTGCGCCAGCTTCAGTATCTGGCTCAGCCGCTCGCCCAGCTCATCGGGGTTCTGCGGGGCGCCCGCGAGCCTGCGGCGCGCCTCGGCCAGCTCGGCCCGGCCCTGCTCGGCCTGGTCGATGGTCCGCGCAAGCCGCTCCTCCAGGTCCCTGATCTGGTTCCGGGTCCTGATCATGTAGTCATGGACCTGCCTGCGGCTGTATCCACGCATGACGACCTCGAAGGAGTCGTCACTCAAGAGGTCGGGGAAGTTCTCGGTCTGATTCGTCATGACAAGCCCTGGGGTTGGGAATTGAGGCGGTAACGCACGTCAGGACATGACTTTCCTGCTATCCGCCCTACCTCGCAACCCGAACGCCCGACCTCGCACCCCTGGACGCTCCGCCCACGCCCGCGCCGTGCGACCGGGAGCCCGCCGAGAACACGCCCGTGGGATCATGGCGCCATGCCGTACATCGCTGCTCTTGACGACGACGCCACCCCCGAACTGCACCCCGAATCATGGGTCGCGCCCGGCGCCGTGATCGTCGGCCGGGTACGGCTCGGCCGCGCGTCGAGCGTCTGGTACGGCTCGGTCCTGCGCGGCGACGACGAGCGGATCGAGGTCGGGGCCGAGTGCAACATCCAGGACCTCTGCTGCCTGCACGCCGACCCCCGGCAGCCCGCGATCCTGGAGGACCGGGTGAGCCTCGGGCACAAGGCGATGGTGCACGGCGCCCACGTCGAGACGGGCGCGCTGATCGGCATCGGCGCGATCGTCCTCGGCGGCGCGCGCGTCGGCGCGGGCACGCTGGTCGCCGCGGGCGCGGTGGTCACGCCGGGGGCGCGGATCCCGGCGGGAGTGCTGGTCGCGGGTGTGCCCGCCAAGGTCGTCCGCGAACTGACCGACGGCGACCGCGCCTCGTTCGCCCACACCCCGGACAACTACATGGCCAAGGCCCACCGCCACGCCGCGGCGACCCGGCTCACGTCGGAGTGACGTCGGGCGTCCGGCACGGATGCCCGACGATCCGCGGTCACTTCGGAATGGCCGCGAACGCCGCCGCGACGACCTGGGTGAACGTGTGCACGAACGTCCCAGTCTGCGCGCCGTCCGCGGCTCCGGTGAACGAGCCGACCAGCGGCCGGTGGTCCGAGAGCTCGGGATTCGTCTGGATCACCTCGGCCCCGGCGTTCCGATAGTTCGACTGGCTGGCGAAGATGTAGTCGATCTTCCGGCCGCCCCGCGTGGTCGGGTTGCCGCCGCGGCTCTGCTTTCCGGCCGGTCCCGCGTCCACCTCCGTGTAGTTCCCCGCACCGAGGCCCGTCCCGTACACCGCGCCCATCTCGGGGTGCTCGGGCATGCGGTTGAAGTCGCCCCCGAGGATGATCGGCACGCCCCCCGCCCACCGGCCGATCTCGCCGGTGACCTGCTGCGGGGACTCCAGGGGCGAGATGTGGGTCACGCAACCGACGCCGTACTCCATGCCGATGACGGAACGCGCGCACAGCACGCCGCGCCGGTGGATGGGCGCGGACGGGTCGGCGTCCGGGTTGTCGACGACCAGCCGCCGGCGGAACGGGGCGCCCACGACGCCGTTCTTGAACGCCAGGGCGATGCCGGCGGTCCTGCCGTTCGGCGCCGTCGTCTGGTCGGTCAGGTCGCCCCAGATCTCGCGGCAGTTGGCCGACCTGCCGAGGCCGTACCAGACGAAGTCGTAATCGGGGAGCTCCCGCTGCAGCAGATCGACCTGGGCGTAACACATCTCGGTGAAGGACGCGACGTCCACGTCCCTGCTCCTGATCAGCGCGGAGACCTCGGGCGCCCAGACCCGCCGCCGTTCGGGGGTCAGATCCTCGCCGCAGGTGTTCCGCTTGTTGTTGCCCCCGCACACGTTGTAGGTGAGCACGCTCACCCGGTACGTCAGCGATCCGTCGGCCGCCCTCGCCCCGGCGGCCCCCACGAGTGGTGAGGCGAGCAGCACACCGGAGATCAGAAGCCTGGCCATGTCATGTCGCCGCGTACCGATCATAGCTCACTCTCCATAATCAATAGACTACTGAGCGTAGCAAACGTGATCATACTAGCGAGACGGGGATAGATCGCGGCAAAAAGGACGTCTTACCCCACCCACGCACCGGTGGTGAAATTCCCCACGTTGATTGCCATGACGGGCGCGGCCACCGCCAGGTATGCCATGAACACCCAGGGACGGCGCGAGCCCACGATGCCGACGGAGAGATAAAGCGGCCACCACAGCAGCGAGGCCCGCCCCACGGACATGTAGAACGACGACATCGCCAGCAGCGCCACCGCCTGCGGAGCGAGATAGGCGACGTCCGCCCACCGGAAGCGCGCCAGCCGCCAGACGATGAGCGCCACGAGCACCGCCGCCGCCAGCATCTCCTCCTGGTACGACGTGCGCAGCGCCACCTCGTCGATCGAGCGGTTCCAGGTGTTGAGGAACACCTGCCAGGGCTTCTCGGGGAACCGCCCCCAGTACTGCGCCTCGGCCGCCTTCCACGCCATCAGGTCGCCCGTACGGTTCCAGAGATAGAGCATGTACGCGAGGACCGGCACGCCGGGCAGCGCCAGCCACGGCAGCTTGCGCCACTGCCTGCCGTTCTCGGCGACCAGGAACATCACGGCCAGACCGAACGCGAGGAACAGCCCGGACACCCGGATCGAGGACGCCAGCGCGGCGCAGACGGAGGCGGCGGCCCAGCGCCCCCGGCGGGCGAGCAGCCACGCGGGGATCGCCAGCGCGAGAAACGGCGCCTCCGAGTACCCCGCGAGCAGGAACACCGCGAACGGGCTGAGGAAGAACGCCAGCACCGTCCAGGTGCCCGTTCCCTGCCGGTAGGAGTCGCTCAGCCGGGACAGCGCCACCGCGACCACCGCGCTGGCCACAAGGGACACCAGGACGATGGCCAGGCTCCAGTCGGAGATCAGCCAGTGCAGGTCCCGCAGCAGCAGCGGCAGCCCGGGGAAGAACGCGACCAGCTTCGGCGCGTCAGTCATGTCCGGCGGGCCGTCGTAGCCGTACTGCGCGATCGCGATGAAGTTGTCCGCGTCCCACGGCGTGAGCCGGTCGAGCAGGGGCGCCTCGGTGCGGCCGGGCGCCGCCAGCACCATGTAGATATACGTCGCGACGTGCCAGAAGAACCAGATCAGCAGGGCGGTCCGGTCGGCCGGCCGGCCGAGGAGCCGCCGCAGCCGGCCGAGCCGTTCTTCCCCTCGCGCCACGCCGGGGTCGATTGCGGGTTCCACTCCGGCCTCCGCCCGCTGAGTCTCCGTCACGCTGACCAATGGAAGTACGTGACACCCCCCTGTGCAAAGGGAGAGTCGAGAGGAAAACCCGACTCCCCACCCGGGCCCCACCATCCTCCCAGGTCATCGGCATAACTCGGGTGAAAGTTTCAGGCCGTCGTGTCGGCGGCGGGATCTACCATTGCCGGGTGCACTGGGACGGCTTCACGGCGATCGAGCGGGACGTCCGCGCCATGGTCGCCGATCCGCGGTGGGCGACGCTGCCCGGTCCCGCACGCGCGCAGGCGATCGCCGCGCGGGCCCTGATGGCCCCCGACGGCTCGTGCTGGCTGTTCGGCACGCACGCGCGCTGGTACCGGCTGGACCGGGTGGACGGCCGCTGGCACCTCTCGGCGCCCCCGGCGCTGCCCCACGTCCGCTCCGCCGCCCGCCCGGCGCCGGGCGCGGCGATCCCGCCGCTCCTCGTGCCCGACGGGCCCGACTTCGCGGTCGAGCGCGGCTCCACGCAGGGGTTCGTCGGGCCGGACGTGCCCCAGGGCGTCACCGAGCGGATCAGGGAGCTCGTGGTCGCGCACCGCCGGCTGGGCCGCGACGACTTCCCGCTGCCCCCGGGGTCGTTCCACGACGTCTTCGCCGCGGACGTCGCCGGCACGGTCGCCGCCGTGTGGGCGACGATCATGTGGTGCGCCTACGCCCCCGCCTTCGACGGCAACGAGGTGCTGCTGTCGATGTTCGGCGAGTTCCTGGCCCGGCCGCTGCCCGGGGACGAGTGGGTGCGCTGGCTCCCGCCGGTCCCCCTCGACGCGATCGTGTCGCTGTACGCCGAGCGGATGCTCGCCCGGCCGGGCGAGGCGGGGGCGCGGCTCGCCGGGCAGATGGCCGGGCTGGTCGTCGAGACCGCCTCGGCGCTCCGGGCCGACGCGCGGTTCCGCCCCAGGGCCGACGCCCTCCTCGCGATGGCCGGCCCGGCCGCCGCGAGCCCCTGGCTGGACGGCCCGGCGGCCCAGGCCGGCGCCGTACGGCAGGCCTGGCTGGCCCGCCGCCCGCCACACCTCGCCGTGGCGACCCTGTCCGAGACGTCCCCGGGCGAGCACTTCCGGCACCGGCTGTACGACCTGGTCGAGGCGCTGGGGCACGTGACCGCCTCGGGAGCCGACCCGCGCGCGGTCGCCGCCTCACTGCTCGCCGCCGACGTCACGGCTGTGACAGGGGGCGCCACGGCCGGCGTGGTGCCGCTGCTCTACCCCTGGATGGACGACGAGATGCGCCGGTCGTTCTACGTGACGCTCACCGACCGGGCGCATCCGCTGCGCGGTTGCTGGCCCTCCTCGGGCGCGCTTCCCGCCGCCCTGGTGCCGCCCGGCCGCGACGCGGCCGCCGCCCTGCTCGGAGCCGCGTACGCCACCGGCCTGGCCTGGTGCGCGGTGACCGGCACGGCGCCGCCCCCGCGCGGGTTCCCGGTCGCGTCGGCGCTCGTCGCGTGCCTCATGCACCAGCGGGACGACACCGTTCCCGGCGTCACGGTGACCAAGGAATTCCACGAACGGTCAGAGTCCGGGTGGCTTTTTCACAGCTGACGCATTGTTCACGCGAAACCCATGAAGCGCGATAACCTCTGCTTTTACCAAAGCATCCGGACCCCCTCCCGAAATTAACCGAATTGTGATCTCAGAATCTGGGAAATGGTTACTGATAGGGGGCGGACCAGCCCCCAGGAATGGTCCCGATGGGCCATGTCGGGGAAAGACAGCCGGACGTAACCTCGTGATGGGTGTGGGCTGCAGAAGGAAGGACGACGCGGTGGGGCACGACGACCTGGACTCTCGGGTCCACGACCGTGTCGCGTTGGACGAGATCGCGCTCTACGCAGAGGTGCTGGAGGCCGTCAACTTCAGCGATGAGCGACTGACCTTGGAAGAACTCGACAACGCACTCGGTTTGGGGACTTCGGCGAGCCGCTGAAGGCGAATACGAGAAACCCGACAGCCGATCATCCCGGACTCCGGCGACGGAGTCCGGGATCGTTTTCCCGGACTAGTCAACCAGTCCCCGCCGAAACTCCCTGCCACCGCTCAGGAAAGGCTTCAGGAGCGTACGAGCCGGGCGATGGCCGCGGACGCCTCCTTGATCTTCTCGTCCGCCGCAGGGCCGCCCTCGTTCACCGCGTGGGCGACGCAGTGCGCGATGTGGTCCTCCAGCAGCCCGAGAGCCACCGCCTGCAGCGCACGGGTGGCCGCGGACACCTGGGTGAGAATGTCGATGCAGTACGCGTCCTCATCGACCATCCGATGCAGCCCTCGGATCTGTCCCTCGATCCGGCGCAACCGCGTGAGATACGCCTGCTTGTCACCGCTGTACCCGTGCATGACCTCACGCTACCCGTTTTGGGTATGAACGCCAGTCACTCGCGGGATCGCAAACCGTACATCAGCTCCTGCCAGCGGGCCGCGATAGCGTCCGCGGCGTGCGTCGCGGCGGTCCGGAGGGCCCCGCCGGCGAGCGCCAGGCGGCGGCGGTCGTCGTCCACCAGGCCGAGCAGCGCGGCGGCGTACGCCTCGACCTCGTCGTCGCCTTCGGGCACCAGCACGCTGTCGTGGCCGGGCCGGACGAACTCCACCGGTCCGCGCGGGCCCTCGAACCCCACCACCGGCACACCGCAGCTCAGCGCCTCGACCACGCTCATGCCGGGCGCCTCCTGCCGGGACGGCACCGCCACGATGGACGCCTTGGCGAACTCGCCGGGCAGGTCGGACGTCGCGCCCATGAAATAGACGTGGTTGTGGAGGTCCAGCTCGCTGACGAGGGCGCGCAGCCGCTTCTCCTCCGGGCCGGTGCCGTACAGGCGCAGCCGCCAGTCGGGCCGCTTGTCCGCGACGATCGCGAACGCGCGGATCAGCCGGTTGTACGCCTTGACGGGCACCAGCCGGCCGCCGGCGCTGACGATGCGGTTGTCCATCCGGGATCGCGGCCACGGGCCGGCGGGCAGCGCGTCCGGGATGGCGTGCACCGAGAGGTCGTCGTCGAGGAGGCGGGCCCACTCGTCCCGCGCGCCCGCCGTGCTGGTCACCACCGCGTCCAGACGGGGATAGAACCGGCGGACCGGGTCGGGCACCGAGGGGCGCGACCACTCGCGGGCGATGCGCACCACCTCGCGCGGCGCGTGCCGGGCGGCCTGGACGCCGAGGCCGGGCCGGGTCGTGACGAGCACGTCGGTGCGCAGCCCGCGCAGGGTGCGCCAGAGCGCGACCTCGGTGCGCACCTGGCCGGGGGGCAGCAGGTGGCGCACGCCGGGGCGCGCGTCGACCAGCCAGCGCAGGGAGACCCGCGGATCGACCGGGAAGAACGGCGTCTCCCTGGTCCGCTTGACGCTCACGACCTCCACCTCGTGCCGCGCCGCCAACCCGGCCGCGAGGTTCAGGGTGGCGCGCACGTCTCCACGCATCGCGTACGCCGAGGGGACGAGAAAGGAGATCTTCACGCCCCTACCTCCAGCCGCAGCTCGTCGTCGGAGGTGAAAGTGGGGGTGACCGGGACGCCGTCCACGAGCACGCGCGGGAAGTGGACCCGGCGGCGCTTGCCCTCGACGTCGTCGATCCTGGCGCCCAGCGGGAGCGGTCCGTCGACGCCGTCCACCTCCAGGGACGGCTGCCAGACGCCCTCCTGCTCGGGCGCGGCGGCGAGCACGTCGCACAGCGAGAGCGCCGCGTGGAATCGCACGCCCTGCACGGTGGCGGCGACGGTCACGCTCGCGTCCCGCTCGCCCTGGCCGTTCTGGTGGCCGCGGCGCATCGCCAGTCGCGCGTCGCGGTTCCGGTCGTCGTCGTCCAGCCCGGTGTACGCGAGCAGGCCGGTGACCTCGAAGCGCCCCTCGCGGAACCACACCGCCCGGACGTCCGCCACCGGCGCGGCCCGGTCGATCTTGACGGCCAGAAAGCCGTTGCGGGTCCGATACGCCCGGTATGCCAGTGTGCGCCGTCCCAGCGCGTACGCGTCGAGGCGGTCCAGGGAGAACCCGGGGTCGACGCTGCGCATCCGCGTCCGAAGACCGTCGCGCTGCAGGTAGGCGTCCCAGCGGCCGGGCGTGAGCGAAAGCGACGCCAGCGGGACCGCGAGCCCGGCCGTCCCCGCCGGGGCCTCGGCCTCCTCGTGTCCGTCAAGGGAGATCAGGCGCTCGGCTCCGGTGCCGCGGTGCCGCAGGACCAGCCGCTCGTCGCCCGTCAGCGGCTCCTCAAGCGTGATCCGTACGGAGAGCACGTCGGCAAGGGTGACTTCGGCATTCGTAACGATCACGCTCACCGCGCAGCCCCCTCCCCGTTGATTGAGCCACGTTGAGGCTACCGTGATTTTCCCGTTATGTGGATATGCCGAGAAAGGGATTTGGGATCAACACCCCGTTTTCCGACACTCCTTGTCGCTTGACCGAAAAATTCCACAAATTGTAGATAAGATAGACAAGCGACGGGCCGCCCTTCCCGTTCCTCCCCGGGAAGGGCGGCCCGTACGGCTTCGCCCTCGGTCAGCCTG
>NZ_BBYK01000045.1 GCF_001570365.1 Microtetraspora fusca
CGGGTAGAGGTGATCGATCAGGGGGACGGGACGGTGTCGATGCGGTTCCACCGGTATTCCAAGCTCCGCCCCCGACGCTGGACCGACAGACGCTGATCGACGACCGCTGAACGGCGATCCGCAACCTCTGATCGGTGATCCGCGACGGGCGATCGGCGACGTGGTTGACGTAGTGATCGCATCGGTCACCGGTGATCCGGCCCCTCCCACGGGCCGGCCCGGCAGCATGCCCGAACTCCACGCTCCAGGGAGGGCTGCACGCTCCAGGGATGCACAGGCCAGAAGTCAGCGTGGCCAGGGCTCCGCCCGCGTCTGCCCCAGGCCGTCTCAGACGGTGCGCGAACAGGCAGTGACTCGGCGCTGCGACCGGTCACCGATGATCAGGCCGGTCCACCGGCCGGCCCGGCAGTATTGCCCGAGCTTGCCAATGGCAGGGCTCCACGCGCCCGGCATCTCACCTGCCGGAACTCCCACATGCTCGAACTCCACGAGCTGCCCGAGGTGGCGGGTGGACAGGCAGTGATCACCCGAACGCGTCGGTGCTGATCTGGTCCGTACATCGGACAGCTTGGCGGCATGCCATGAACGTGCTCATGCCAGGGCCATACCCGCCGGGCATCCGGGTGGCGGAAGTGCTGGAGCTTCGTGCGCCGGGGCTTCCCGTGCCGGCGTTTCGCCTGTCCGCCCAGGCAGCGGCTGGCAAGGCGGAGATCGATCACTACTGATCCGGCCCGCTACGGGCGGACCTGAGCGTGCCAGGACTCCGGGCACCAGTGCCCCAGGTGCCGGACGTCGTGGGCGGAGCTCCGTCCGCCGCTGCCCCAGGGAATGGGCGGACAGACGATCGCGTCGGTGCTGATCTTGCCCGTCCAGGGGCTGGCCCGGCCGGGTGTTGGAACTCCGCGAGCCTGGGTTCTGCGCGGGCCGCCGTGGCGACCGGGCGTGCCGGCGACCGTGATGGGTACACGGGCGGGCGCCACCTACCGGAGCCGCCAGAGATGTCGGACACGCAGGGGTGATGATCGCGTTGGTGCTGACCCGCCCGCATGTGGGCTGGTATGGCAGCGCGCCGCAACTCCACGAGCCAGGGCTCCGGCGGGCCGATGCGGCGACCGGGTGGCGTCGACAATGACCGGTTCACGGGCGGGCGGTGCCTGGTGGCCTCGTGGCCTGTGGTGGCACTGAAAACGGGCAGGCGAAGGGGCGATGCGGCATTGAGAACGGGCAGGCGAAGGGGCGATCGTGAACGCCTCCCGGAGCGCACAGGGCTCGTGTGGACTTGTGGCGTTCGCCCGGGTTCGTCCGTCTGGACGATCGTGCTCTACTGGTGCCCTCCGCATCTGCCGCCATCATCGGAGGTCGCCGTGGTCCGGCTCGGCATCTGTCCTGGCGTCAACCGGGACGAGCCGGACGTGCCCGTCGTGATGCTCGTGGTCGACCCCGATGGCACACCGGGCGAGCGCGCCGTCGCCCGGCTCGGCGATTACTGCTACGAGGGTGACGGCGTGTTCTTCCTGCTACAGACCGACGGCTGGGCCGAGCACACGCTTGACGACAACCGCCTGGTGGTCGATATCGCCGTGTACCCGTTTGCACTGGGACAGATAGGTGTCGACTCTGCGGAGTTCTCCGACCGGTCGGCGATCGATCCCGAGGCGACGCTGGTGCTGCGCGCGGAAGGTGCGGTGGACCTGGAGCTGTACGCGCGGGCGGCGCACGCAACCGCCGTGTTCGTCGCAGGCCCGGAGCGCACGCTCGACGAGGTGCTGGCTTGCGAGGACGACTGGCCGGTGATCCTCGCGCTCCCGCCCGAGCTGTAGCTTCCCGCCTTCCGGCCCAAGGTGAGCCGCGCGGCGGGGTGGCTCTCCGAAGGGTGGAGATCGCCGCCCGAGGCTTGAACTCGGCACGCTTGACGGGTCTTCGCTCGGCCCAGCTGTGCCGCAGGAGGCGCACCGGCCACCTTCGAGCGCCTTCGGGCATTGGCTCGCTGCGGCCTGAGGGGTCCCGCGATCGCCGATTCGTGTTGGTTTGTCCGTGGCGCCGTCCGGCGAGAGCTGGTTCGTCCTTGGCGCCGACTCGATCCGTTGGAGTGAGCAGCAGTTCGCCGGGGGTGGGAACCATGCCGGCGGCTAGGAAGTAGAGGTCAAGGCTAGGAAGTAGAGGTCAAGGCGCCGGACGAGGTGGTCAGTCGGCAGCCCGCTCAAGGCGCCGGACGAGGTGGTCAGCAGGCGGCCCGCGCGGGCTGCTGACGAGTTGGTGTTACGTGTTGACGGCTTCCTTGGCTACCTTCGCGGGTCGGAAGCGGAACAACGACCGGCCAGGGACCGAAACAACCACCGGCCGGGGAGCTTGACCTTCTCGCTCGGGTTCGGGGCGCGGGCTGCACGGCTGCCTACCCGGCGCGGGCCAGGGCCAGCGCGGTTTCGCGGCCGATGCCCCGGCTGGCCTCGGTGACCAGCGCCGTCGGACGTCCTTCCCGGGGCGCGGTACGCGCGGCCGGAGCCATCGAGTCGTGCACCTCGTCCTCTCCTCCGGATGCGGGCGGCTCCCGCATCGTGGGCCGCGCCCGCCACGAACGCGGGGCGGATCTCACTGAGCGGGAGGCCGGGGGCTTTCGTACGGCGGCTCTGTCACCTTTGGGGCAGAGAAGAGCGTCCCGCGCGGACCGGAGGGCTATTACGCCCCAGCGGGGCACCGGCAGATTGGATTGAGGACTGTGACGCAGATCCGAGGGCTGGGCTATCTCAAGGTCCAGACACGGGACATCAAGCGCTGGCGCGAGCTGGTGATCGACGGCCTCGGGTTCGCCGAGGGGAGCGGGCCCGACCCCGAGGGCCTGTATCTGCGGATGGACGAGCGCCAGGCGCGGCTGATCGTGCTGCCCGGCGAGTCCGACCGGGTGCTCGCGGTCGGCTGGGAGGTGCGCGACCAGTTCGCGCTCGCCGCCGTCGGCCGCGCGGTGGAGGCCGCGGGCGTCGCCGTCAAGGTGCTGTCGGAGGCGGAGGCCGCCGAGCGGGCCGCCGAGCAGGTCATCGCCTTCGAGGACCCGGCCGGTACGCCGGTCGAGGTCTTCTTCGGCCCCGTGCTGGACCACAGCCCGGTGATCACCGGGATGGGCCAGCGGTTCGTCACCGGCCCGCAGGGGATGGGCCACGTGGTCCTGCCCACCACCGCGATGCAGGAGACCGTCTCCTTCTACACGGAGGTGCTCGGCTTCCTCCCGCGCGGCGCCATGAAGGTCGGCGGCGGCCAGGGCGGCGTGCCCGTGCTGCGCATCCGCTTCATGGGCGTCAACCAGCGTCACCACAGCCTCGCCATCTGCCCCGCGCCGCACGGCGAGGAGCCCGGCCTGGTCCACCTCATGGTCGAGGTGGACACCCTCGACGCGGTCGGCATGGCCCTGGACAAGGTACGCAAGCTGGGCTTCTCCATCTCGTCCACGCTGGGCCGGCACACGAACGACAAGATGGTGTCGTTCTACGTCCGTGCCCCCGGAGGCTGGGACATCGAGTACGGCTGCGAGGGGATGCTCGTGGACGAGACGTACTACACCGCCGAGGAGATCACCGCGGACAGCTACTGGGGGCACGACTGGTCCGGCTCCGAGCCGCTCGCCGCTTTTATCCCGCGTTCCTGAGAGGCGGCGGATGAGCTCCCTCCCCTCGGTCGAACCGGTCAAGGCGTCGACCGTCGCCCGGTTCGACCATGAATGCGATGTGCTCGTCGTCGGATTCGGCTGCGCCGGCGCCTCCGCCGCCTTCGAGGCCGCCGCGGCGGGCGCCGACGTCCTCGTGCTGGAACGCGCGAGCGGGCCGGGCGGCTCGTCCGCGCTGTCCGGCGGCGAGCTGTATCTCGGCGGCGGAACGAGCGTGCAGAAGGCGTGCGGCTTCGAGGACGACGCGGAGAACATGTTCGCCTACCTCGCGGCGGCCCTCGGCCCGCACGCCGACGAGGAGAAGCTGCGGCTGTACTGCGACGGCAGCGTCGAGCATTTCGAGTGGTTCCTCGCGCGCGGCCTCACCTTCAACGAGTCGCTGTTCGACGCCCCGTCCTGGATGCCGCCGACCACGGACGGGCTGATGTGGCTGGGCGAGAACGCCTGGCCGTACAACACGGTCGCCCGGCCGGTGCCGCGCGGCCACCGGCCCGCCACCGAGAGCTTCGGCGGCTGGCTGATCATGGAGAAGCTGGTCGAGGCGGCGAAGGGCGCGGGCGCGGGCTGTCACACCGACACTGTCGCCACCGCCCTGGTGGTCGATGACGAGGGCCGCGTCGTCGGCGTGACGGCCCGCCGGTACGGCGAAACCCTGACCTACCGCGCGCGCCGGGGCGTCGTGCTCACGACCGGCGGCTTCGTCGACTCCGAGGAGATGCTCCGGCAGCACGCGCCGGTGCTCCTCGGGCACGGGAAGGTCAGCGCCGGCCTCGACGACGGCGGAGGCATCCGCATGGCGGCCGCGATCGGCGCGGCCACCCGCCACATGGCGGAGGTGGAGATCGCGCTGACCGCCCTGCCCGCCATGGTCACCCGCGGGATGCTCGTCAACGGGCTCGGCCAGCGGTTCGTCAACGAGGACGTGTACCCGGGTCTGTTCAGCGTCGCCGCGGTCCGGCACCAGCCGGGACCGTACTGGGTGATCATCGACGAGGAGGGGTACGAGGACATCCCCGAGCGCGACCTCTGGGGCGTACGTCCCGAGATCGTCGCGGAGACCCTCGCCGAGCTGGAGGAGACGCTCGGGATGCCCGCCGGCGCGCTGGAGACCACGATCGGCGTCTACAACCGGCACGCCGAGCGCGGTGAGGACCCCTACTTCCACAAGGACGCCAAGTGGCTCCGGCCGCTCAGGGCGCCCTTCGCCGCGATCGATCCGCGGCTCGGGTTCGTCCCCGGCGACAGGGACGCCGCGGCCCGGGGCACCGGCGCGGCCGGCTTCACCCTCGGCGGCCTGCACACCACCGTGGACGGCGCCGTGCTCGACCAGTCGGGCCGTCCGATCCCCGGCCTGTACGCCGCGGGCCGGGCCGGCTCCGGCATCCACGGCGAGGGCTACATCAGCGGCACCTCGCTCGGGGACGGCACGTTCTTCGGCCGCCGGGCCGGGCGCGCGGCGGCGGGGGAGGGGTGACGGGGCCGATGAGCACGACCGCGAGGACGCTGGAGGAACGCGTCGCGGACCAGGAGCGGATCGCGGCGATCAAGGCGCTCAAGTACCGGTACTGGCGCGCCTGCGACACCAAGGACCCGGAGGCGTTCCGGGACTGCTTCGTTCGCGAGGGCGCGTCCATCCGGTTCGGCCGGATGGGCGACTACGACGACGCGGCGGGGCTGGTGGAGACCTTCGAGAAGATCGCGCTCCGCACGGTGGACGGCAGGCACGTGATCCTCGACATGCACCACGGCATCCACCCCGACATCACGCTGGTCTCGGAGACCGAGGCCGTCGGCCGGTGGACGCTGCGCTTCCGGCAGGTCAACCTGATCGACAACACCGAGAAGATCGCCACCGTGGAGTACGACGACGCGTACGTCGTCGAGGACGGCCGGTGGAAGAAGTCGAAGTGCCACGCGCGCGAGCTCTGGTCGATCACCCGGCCGCTCCCCGAGGGCACCGTCGTCACGGAGGATTTCTGAGATGGGCACGGGCAGCGGGCCGGGCGCGGGGAAGGTGGCCGTCGTCACCGGCGCGAGCCGCGGCGTCGGCAAGGGCGTCGCCCTCGCCCTCGGCGAGGAGGGCTGGACGGTGTACGTCACCGGCCGCGGCCCACTCGAGGAGAACAACCGCCTGCGGCGCTCGGCCGACGAGGTGACGGCCCGGGGCGGCACCGGCGTCGCGGTGGCCTGCGACCACCGCGACGACGCGCAGATCGCCGCCCTCTTCGATCGGGTGGACGCGGAGCGGGGCCGGATCGACCTCCTCGTCAACAACGTCTGGGCCGGGCCGGACTACGACAGCGCCGCCGAGCCGTTCTGGCGGCGGCCGCTCAGCGACTGGGACAGCCTCATCACGGTGGGCCTGCGCGCCCACTACGTGGCGACCGTAGCCGCGACCACCCGGATGGTACGGCGCGGCAGCGGCCTGATCGTGAACATCTCGTCCTTCGGCACCCGCCGCCACCTGCACTCGGTGCTGTACGGCATGTCCAAGGCGGGGATCGACAAGATGACCGCCGACATGGCGGTGGAGCTGGCCGACCACGAGGTCACCGTCCTCTCGCTGTGGCCCGGCCTCGTGCAGACCGAGCGCGTGCTGGCGAAGGGGGTCGAGACCATCGCCGGGTTCCCGATCGCCGAGGCGGAGACCCCGGAGTTCCAGGGGCGGGTGATCGCCGCGCTCGCCGCCGACCCGAAGGTGCGCGCCCGCAGCGGGCAGACGCTCATCTCGGCGGAGACGGCGGTCGAGTACGGCGTGACCGAGCGGGACGGCCGGCTCCCGGCCTCGCACCGGGCCGCGTTCGGCGGCGGCCCGGTGTTCCCCGTTCCGTGACGGCTCGGGGGAGCGACCCTCAGCCCCGTGCCAGGACGGCTGCCAGCGGCCCACGCGACGCCGATGCGCGTCGAGCCCGCGGCGGGGCGGCGGCCGGTCCTCGATCAGGATCTCTCCCGAGTCGGGGAGGTCCATGCCCCCGATCAGGTGCAGCAGGGTGGACTTGCCCGCCCCTGACTGGCCCATGAGGGCCGTCGCGCCGCCCGCCGCGAACTCCAGGTTCAGCGCCCGCCCACCGCGTCGATGGACACGCCGGAGAACTGGGCGGCGTAGAGCCGGGCGTACGCGCCGCCGGGGCGGCCGACGAGCTCGTCGTGCGCCCCCTGCTCGACGATCCGGCCGGAGTCCATCACCAGGATCAGGTCGGCGTGGCGGATCGTGGAGAGCCGGTGGGCGATGACGAAGCAGGTGCGCCCGGCGCGCAGCGACGTCATCGCCCGCTGGACCAGCACCTCGGTGCGGGTGTCCAGCGCGCTGGTCGCCTCGTCCAGGACGAGGATCGCCGGGTCGGTCAGGAAGGCCCGCGCGATGGTGACGAGCTGCCGCTCGCCGGCACTGAGGGCGGCGCCCTCGTCGTCGATCACGGTGTCGTACCCGTCGGGCAGGGTGCGCGCGAGGTGGTCGAGGCCGGTGGCGCGGGCCACCTCGACGACCCGCTCGCGCGGCACGTCGCCCGCGCCGTACGCGATGTTGTCGGCGAGCGTCCCGCCGAACAGCCAGGTCTCCTGGAGCACCATGCCGATCCGGCCGCGCAGTTCCTCCACCGGCAGGCGGGCGATGTCCACGCCGTCCAGGGTGATGCGGCCGCCGGTGACGTCGTAGAACCGCATGAGCAGGTTGAGCAGCGTGGTCTTGCCCGCTCCGGTCGGCCCGACGATGGCCACGGTCCGTCCGGGCTCCGCCACGAGCGACAGGCCCTCGATCAGCGGCCGGTCCGGGACGTACCGGAAGGAGACGTCCTCGAACGCCACGCGGCCCCTCGTGCCGGACGGCGCCGCGTCCACGTCCGAACCGCCTCTCTCGTCCTCGTCCTCGTCAAGGAGCTCGAAGACCCGGCGGGCCGAGGCCAGCACCGACTGGAGCAGCGCGGACATCGACGCCGCCTGGTTGATCGGCTGGCCGAACTGGAGGCAGTACTGGATGAACGCCTGCACGTCGCCGATCGACAGGGCGCCCGCGGCGACGCGCAACCCGCCGATCACCGCGACGAGCACGAAGTTGACGTTGAGGAGCAGCGTCATCGTCGGCCCGATCAGGCCGGAGACGAACTGCGCCGCGAACCCGGCGCGGAACGCCGCGTCGTTGTGCTCCGTGAAAGTCCGCAGGGCCTGCCGCTCCCTGCCGAAGACCTTGACGAGCGAGTGTCCGGTGTACATCTCCTCGATGTGGGCGTTGAGCCGTCCCGTGGCCGCCGCCTGCTCCCCGAAGCCGCGCCGGGCGCGGGCGCCGACGGCCCGCGCCGCCACCGCCGACAGCGGCACCACGACGAGCGAGACCAGCGCGAGCAGCGGCGAGATCCACACCATCATGGCGAGCACGCCGACGAGCGTGAGCAGCGCGTTGGCGAGCACGCTGAGTGTCTGCTGCAGCGTCTGGGCGACGGTGTCGATGTCGTTCGCGGCCCGGGAGAGGATGTCGCCGCGGGAGTGCCGGTCGAAGTACGCCATCGGCAACCGGGCCAGCTTGGCCTGGGTCCGCTCCCGCAGGCGGAAGACCAGCCGCTGCGTGACGGTGACGGTCAGCCGCTGCTGGGCGTACGCGAACCCGAAGGCGGCCAGATGGCAGGCCAGCGCGGCCAGCAGCACCCGCCCGACCCCGGTGAAGCCGACCGGGCGGCCGCCCGCGACGGCGGACACGATCAGGTCGGTGGCCTCGCCGAGCAGCCGGGGCACGGTCACGGTCAGCGCGACGCCGGCGGCGCCGAGTACCAGCGCGCCCGCCGCGTGCCACCGCTCGGGACGGGCCGCGCGCAGCAGCCGCACGGCGACGCCGCGCCTCTCGTCGGCGTTCATGCCGCTTCCTCCTCGGTGAGCTGGGAGAGGACGATCTCCCGGTAGACACCGCAGGTCGCCATCAGCTCGCGGTGGCCGCCCTCTCCGGCGACCCGGCCTTCGTCGAGCACGACGATCCGGTCGGCGTGCCGGACGGACGGCACCCGCTGGGCGACGATCAGGACGGTCGCGCCCCGCGTCTCGTCCGCCAGCGCCGCGCGCAGCGCGTGCTCGGTGACGGGGTCGAGCGCGGAGAAGGGGTCGTCGAACAGGTAGATCGCGGGACGGGCGACCAGCGCCCTGGCGATGGTGATCCGCTGCCGCTGCCCGCCGGAGAGCGAGCCGCCCCCCTGCCCGACGACCGTGTTCAGGCCGTCCGGCAGGGCCGCGACGAAGTCGCGGGCCTGCGCGATCTCCAGCGCGTGCCACAGGTCCGCGTCCGTCGCGTCCGGGTCGCCGTACCGCAGGTTGGACGCGACGGTGCCGGAGAAGAGGTACGGCCGTTGCGGCACCAGGCCGACCGCGCGCACCAGCGCCTTCGGCGGCAGCTCGGCCACGTCCACGCCGCCGACGCGTACGGCGCCGCCCTCCGGGGTGAGGAGCCGGGGCACGAGGCTGAGCAGCGTCGTCTTGCCCGCTCCCGTGGAGCCGACGACGGCCGTGGTCTCGCCCGGCCGGGCCACCAGGCTCACGCCGCGCAGGACCGGCAGCTCCGCCCCCGGATAGCGGACCCGGACGTCCTCGAACTCCAGAAGACCCGGGTGCCGGGAGCCGGAGGACAGGGCGGTCGCCTGAGAGGTCGCCCAAGAGGGCGCCCGCACCACCGACACAGCCGGGGCGGGGGTGGGGGAGTCGTCGAGCACCTCCTGGACGCGGCGGGCACTCACCTGGGCGCGCGGCGCGGCGAGGAAGGTGAACGTGGCCAGCAGCGCGGAGCCGAAGATCAGCGCGAAGTAGTTGAGGAAGGCGATCAGGGAGCCGATCCCGGTCGATCCCTCGTCCACGAGGTGCCCGCCGATCCAGAGGACGGCGACCGAGGAAACGTTGGCGACCAGCATCCCGGCGGGGAACAGCGTCATCATGAGCCGGGACGCCCGTACCGACATCTCCATGAGACCGGTGTTGGCCGCGGCGAACCGGGTCCGTTCGTGCCCGTCGCGGGCGAAGGCGCGGATCACGCGCACGCCGGCGATCTGCTCGCGCAGCACGCGGTTGACCGCGTCGACGCCCTCCTGCACGCCCTGGGCGGGGACGCGCGCCCGGCGGACGAGCGTTCCCAGCACGCCGAGCAGCGCGGGAAGGGCGACCAGGAGCAGGGCGGACAGCCGTGCGTCCTGGCGGAGCGCCATCACGACGCCGCCGGCGCACATCATCGGGGCGGCGGCGAGGCCGGTCAGCGCCATGAGGACGACGGTCTGCACCTGCTGCACGTCGTTGACGGTCCGGGTGACCAGTGAGGAGACTCCGAACCGGCCGACCTCGCGGGCGGAGAACCCCTGGACCCGGGTGAAGACGGCGGCCCGCAGGTCCCGGCCGACGGCCAGGGCGGTGCGCGCGGCGAGGAACCCGACCGTGGCGGAGCACAGGACCTGCGCCGCCGTACCGGCCAGCATGAGGCCGCCGGTGCGCAGGACGAGACCGGCGTCGCCCTTCAGCACGCCGTCGTCCACCAGCCTCGCGTTGAGGGTGGGCAGCGTCAGGGCGGTGACGGCCTGCGCGATCTGCAACGCCCCGACCAGGGCGATCGACCGCAGGTGGGGGCGCAGGCGCGGGCGGAGGAGGCGGATCAGCATGGCGCGGCTCAGCTCGCGTAGGGGCGGACGGTCTTGGCGTCGCGCAGCGCCCTGGCGTACCAGACGAGCTCGTCGAGCATCATCTTGGCGGCGGCGTCGCAGCCGGAGGAGTCCGCCGGCCAGTTCCCGTCCGCGTCGAACATCGTCCACGGGCTCTGGAAGGCCACGGAGTCGCGGACGGTGACCGCGTGCAGTTCGGCGAAGACCAGACGGAGCTGCTCGACGGCGCGCAGTCCGCTGGACATGCCGCCGTAGCAGACGAAACCGACCGGCTTGGCCTGCCACTCCGCGTGGTAGCTGTCGATCATCGTCTTGAGCGCGCCGGGGTAGCCCCGGTTGTACTCGGGGACCACCACGACGAAGGCGTCGGCCGCCGCGAGGCGGGGCCGGAGGGCGGTCACCTCGGCCGGCTTGTCGCCCCCGAAGTGGCCCCGCAGCTCGCCCGGCAGCCGGGCCTCCACCAGGTCGATCAGGTCGATCGCGACGTCGTCGCGCCGTTCCGCCTGGCGGACGAGCCAGTTCGCGATCACGGGCGCCACCCTGCCCTCGCGGACGCTTCCGACGATCACCGCGACGTTCAGCGGCTTCTCGGACATGACACAGCCTTTCGTTCACGTTCTCGGCGCACGGCGGCGCAAGCTGCGTACGCCGTACATCTGGTGTGTACAGAGTACGCACACCTGCGTACGCCGTACAAGTTCGGATACGATGTACGCGAACGAGGACGGATCGAGCGTGGAATGAGGTGCGGCGATGGCCGAGGACAGCGAGGCCAGGAGCGAGGCCGACAAGGAGGTCGACAAGGAGGTCGAGGAGCACGAGTCCGTCTGGCAGCGGATGGAACGGCCGACCCGGCCGCCGCGCGCCGCGCTGACCCACGACCGGATCGCGGAGGCGGCGGTCGCCATCGCCGACGCGGAGGGCATCGACGCCGTGTCGATGCGCCGCCTGGCCGAGCGGCTCGGCGTCGCCACGATGGGCCTCTACCGGTACGTGCGCGGCAAGGACGAGGTCATCGAGCTCATGCTCGACACGGTCATCGGACGGGAGGCGCAGGTGGCGTCCGCCGCCGACTGGAGGGCCGCCCTGCGCGAGTCCGCCTGGGGGCTGCGGGCCGTCCTGCTGCGCCATCCCTGGATCGTGCGGATCTCCACCTGGTCGGGGCCGCTGACCCCCCATCTCGTCGGCCGCCTCGACGGGCTGCTGACCTCGCTCGAACACCTCGGCCTCGACGCCGACACCCGGATGGTGGTGGTCGGCACGGTCAGCGCCTACGTCAACGGGACGGTCTCCACCGACATCGGCATGGTCGAGCAGATGCGGAACGAGGGCGTCTCCGGGATGAACGAGCTGCGCCACCTGTACGCCTCGCGCATGAAGTGGCTGCTCGCCTCGGGCCGCTACCCGGCCTTCGAGCGCTACATCCGGGAGGGCGTCCGGAAGGACGAGAGCGAGTGGCGGTTCGAGCTCGGGCTCGAATGCGTGCTCGACGGCATCGCCGCCCGCCTCGGCATCTGACCCGGCAGGGGCACCGGGGCTCCGGGGGCTCCGCCGACCGCGGCGGGGCCCGTCTACCCGCGAATAAACGGAAATCGCAATCCTTTTCAAGATCTAGGTGGAACACTCCACAGCATCCGGACACGTACGGGTTTGAAGGAGCACCCGGCGAGAGGGAGCACAGTGGGCCGTCCAGAGGCGAGACAGCGCTTCGAGGAGATCTACCTGGCGTACTACGCCGACCTGCTCGCCTACATCCGGCGGCGCGTCGACTCGCACGACGACGCCGCCGACGCGCTCGCCGAGACGTTCGCCACCGCGTGGCGCCGGCTGCCCGACGTCCCGGACGGCCACGCCGCGCGGCTCTGGCTGTACGGCGTGGCCAGGCGCGTGCTCCCCAACGGCCGCAGGACGGCGACGCGCCGAAGCGCCAGCGGCGTCAGCCGCATCCAGGGCCCGGGCGAATGCCGCCGTCCGTTCAGCTTCTGCTCGATCGGCCTGCGCATCCCGGTGGGCTATCGCAAGCAGGTGCTCGTCTCCCTCGGTCGACCGGCTCGCGCGGGAGAGCGCTACGGCTGGATGGTCCCGATCGACTTTCCGGGCGAGCCGCTCCAGTGCGTGGACTTCATCAACAAGACCGTCGCCGACGTCGAGCCGATGCTCCGGGCACGCGGTCTGAAGGCGACGTTCACCGCGTACGGCGTGAAGGAGCCGGTTCCCCGCGACTGGTACGTCTACGACGGGGTGCTGACCGCTCCGGGCGAGGCGCTCATAGCGGTCAACCGGGTGCCCAACCCCACGCCACGGCCGAAGAAGGCCTTCTGTCCCGACGGCCGCTGACCGCTCCCGCCCTTCGCTGACGGTCTCCTCGCGGGGCCGCTGACAGCCCCCGGAGTGCGGACGCCCGCGTCCGCACTCCGCCTCGCCGCGCCGCCCGTGCCGCGCGGGTTTCCCCTGGTTCCGCCGACGATCGGATTCGCCATGCCCACCGGACTCCGCGGCGCGCCCGCGCCCGCGCCCACCCGGCCCGCCGCCGGGTGGCGCCGGGCCGTCGCGTCGCTCGCGCGCCACCGTGCCTTCACCGTCGCGATCGCGCTCGCCGCCGCGCTCAGGGTCGTCACGATGCTCGGCTATCCGCCGGCCCGGCTGTACTGGTACGACTCCTTCACCTACCTGGACAACGCGGTCCATCTGCAGCCGTCGGCCACGTTCCACCCGATCGGCTATCCGCTGCTGCTGCGCGCCCTGCTGCCGTTCCACAGCGTGACGGTGGTCGTCGCGGTCCAGCACGCGATGGGCCTCGCCACCGGCCTGATCGTGTACGCGCTGGCCCGCCGCCGGGGGCTCCCGGCATGGGTGGGGGTGCTCGCCGCCGCGCCGGTCCTGTTCGACGCCTCGTTCCTCCGGCTGGAGCACGCGGTGCTGTCCGACGCGCTGTTCATCCTGTTCGTCGTGTCCGCGGTCGCCGTCCTCGGGTGGCGGGAGCGACCGTCCACGCGGGCCGCGCTGGCGGCCGGCCTGCTGCTCGCGGGGGCCGCGCTCACCCGCACGATCGGGCTGCCGCTGCTCGTGCTCGTCCTGCTGGTGCTCGCGCTGCGCCGCGTGTCCTGGCGCTCGCTGGCCGCCCTGGCGGTGGCGGGCGCGCTGCCGCTCGCCGGATACGCCGCCTGGTACGGGGCGGTCCACGGCAGAGTCGCGCTGAGCGGCGCCGACGGGGTCGCGCTGTGGGCGCGCACGATGACCTTCGCCGACTGCGCGGCCGTCCAGCCGCCGCCGGAGCTGGCCCCGCTCTGCCCGAACGGGGCCGTCCAGGACGCCGCCTCGGAGTACGTGTGGGACCCGACGGCCTCCATCAACCTGCTGCCCGGCGGCCGGTTCGCGCACAACGAGCATGCACGCGACTTCGCGCTGCGCGCCATCGCCGCCCAGCCGCTCGACTACCTCCGCGACGTCCTCGCCGACACCTCCATCGCGTTCCACTGGACGCCCGTCGCGCACCCGGCCCGGACCGTGCCCGCGTTCGGGTTCACCCGTGAAATCTCGCCGCTGCCGGACCAGCCCCTCGTGGCCGAGGTCCGCCGGACGTACGGCTCCGACATCACGGCCATGCGCTCGGTGGGGCCGTGGGCCGACGTGCTCATCGCGTACCAGCACCTCGCCTACCTGCGTGGTCCGGTGCTCGCGGCGATCCTGCTGCTGGGCGCGGTCGGCGCGGTGCTGCGGCCCGGCCGGGCGGCACTGCCGTGGGCGGTGGCCGTCGGGCTCCTGGTCGGCCCGGTCGCCGCGCTCGACTTCGACCACCGCTACGTCCTGCCCGTCGTGCCGGTGGCCTGCGTCGCCGCCGCCCTCGCCGTACGGCCACGGGAGGTTCAGTCGGACAGGACGTGCCGGAGGTAGAAGTCCGGCCTGGCCAGGTAGCGGCGCCAGTGGTCCACGAGCTGCAGCCCCTCCCACTCGGCCGTGCGGATGCCCTCGTCGTCGAGTTCCAGGATCTGCGCTCCGGGGAGACCGGCCAGGATCGGCGAGTGGGTGGCGCAGATGATCTGACCGCCATCGCGGGCCACCTGGTCCATGAGGCCGATCAGCCGCAGGCACGAGGTGAACGACAGCGCGGCCTCCGGCTCGTCCATCAGGTAGAGCCCCGGCCCGGACACCATCCGGTCCAGGACCGTGAAGAAGCCCTCGCCGTGCGACTGCTCGGTCAGGTCGTCCTCCCAGAAGCCGTACCGGCCGGAGACGTTCTGCCCGAGGGTGAACAGCGTCTCGGCGCGGAAGAAGAACGCCCGGCGCCGGAGCCGGGGGCCGTGGAGCAGGCGCAGCCCGGCCGCGGTCAGTTCGGCGTCGATGACCCGGCCGAGCGGGGTGGCGGGGCCGCGGCTGGCGTACTTCGTACCCGCCTTCCCGCCCTGCGCGTTGACGCCGCACACGTCGGCGATCGCCTCGACGATCGTGGACTTCCCCGAGCCGTTCTCGCCGACGAGGAACGCCACGGGGGCGGTCAGCCGCACGCCGCGCCCGGCCAGGTGCCGCACGGCGGGGAGCGTGAACGGCCACTCCTCCGGCACCCGGCCGGGAACGCGCAGGCGGCTGAGCAGCACGGGAGACCTCCTCCACGCGGGTGTCGCGGCCGATCCGCGGCCGTGCCCCCGCGCGGCGGACCCACATCGGCGGCCGCCGCGACGAGGACGCCGTACGCCCCGAGGCTAGCCGTACGCACCGGGCCGACGCGGGACCCCGCGCCCGCGCATCCGCGTGAACGCGCGGCACGGGCTGAATCCTCGGTCGTCAGGCCGGGGAGCGCGTCAATCGGTGGGGAGGAGGCGTTTGGTGGTCTCGTACGCGCCCTTGACGAGGGGAGCGCGGGGGAAGCCGCTGCGCTTCTCGGCCGCGGACCCGTTGCCGCCCGCCACCCGGACCGGGCCGTCGGCCAGGTGCGCCAGGCCCTCCCTCGCGACGTCGTCCGGCTCGGCCACATTGAGGCCCGGCAGGTCCATGCGCAGGCCGGCGCGCTCCATGGCGGGGGTGCGGGTGACGCCGAGGACGAGTTCGAGCACGTGGACGCCGTGCTCCCCGAGCTCCAGCCACAGGCCCTCGGCGAAGACCCGGCTGAACGCCTTGACCGCGGAGTAGACGCTGATGTGCGGCTGGCCCATGTAGCCCGCCAGCGACCCGACCAGGATGACGCCGCCGCGGCCGCGCTCCTTCATGGGTGCGCCGAAGTGGTGCGTCAGCGCGAGCTGCGCGGTGATGTTCAGGTCGATGACGTCCTGGACGCGGTCCAGATCGCCGGTCACGAACTCGTGCCCGTACGTGTTGGCGCCCGCGTTGAAGATCAGCAGGCCGACCTCCAGCTCGTCGGTGACCGTGCGGATCACCTTGAGCGCGTCGGGGACGAGCAGGTCCAGCTCGATGGTGCGGACCTCGACCCCCTTCGCCCGGACCTGAGCCGCCGTCTCCTCCAGCGGGCCCGGTTTGCGGGCGATGAGCACGAGGTTGATCCCGGCGTCCGCGAGCCGGTGCGCGAACGACGCGCCCACCCCTTCCGAGCCGCCGGCGATCACGGCCCAGGGGCCGTACAGGTTGCTGTCGATCATCGTCTTTCTCTTCGTCGAACGCGTGCCGTGGAGCCGGGCGACCGTCACGGCGTTTCCGGGACGGTCGTCACCGGGCCGTAGTGGTCGTCCGGCACGGGGACGTGGCCGTCGAGCGCGGCCTGCGCGATGGTCTCCCGCAGCGCCTCGCACGCGATGAAACGGCCGTCGTCCGGGCCGGCGCGCCGTTCCAGGCAGGTGTCCATGGCCTCGGTGTCCCACTGGACACTGGTCTGCTGCCAGCTCGACTTGCGCACCTGGACCCGGGCGCCGCACTGGCGGCACCCCACAGGCACCATCGGCGCGTCCAGCAGCCGGTTGTCCTGCCGAACCGTCATGCCGGCCGGCTCTCGGCGGCCCTGCGGGCGAGGTTCTCCTCGACCTCCTTGCGCCACGCCTCGACCGGGCGCGTGGTGTCCAGCTCGTACTCGAAGCGCTCGACCATCTCCGGCGTGACGTCGGCGACGTCCACGTAGAACTGCTCGTACCAGCGGCGGAGCTGGTAGACCGGGCCGTCCTCCTCGCACAGCAGCGGGTTGTCGATCCTGGTCTTGTTCTTCCAGATCTGGATGTCCTGGTCGAAGCCCCTGAGGATGAAGTCGCCCATCTTGCGCGCCATCGCGTCCGCGGCCTCGCCCGGAAGCGCGTCCGTGCGCTGCACGATGATGCCCGAGTGCAGCACGAACGAGTTCGCGTCGATCGGGTAGTGCGCGTTGATCAGCACCGACTTGATGTCCATGCCCTCGTAGTGGTACGTCAGGTCGTCGATCATGAACGACGGCCCGTGGTAGGACGCCACCGAGGTGTTGCCCAGCAACTGCGGCTCGCCGCTCTTCGCCGGCGGGCGGGCGTCCGGGCGGCCCATGCCCTTCATGATCTGGGTCGCGGTCTGTCCCTCGAAGATGTTCTTGAAGTACGTCGGGAACGAGTAGTGGACGTAGAAGAAGTGCGCCATGTCGACGACGTTGTCCACGACCTCGCGGCAGTTCGTGTTGACGATCGTCTCGGACCAGACCCAGTCGGTCCAGTCGTCGCGCGTCGCCCCTTCGATGAGCGGGATCGTCACATCCGCGGGCGGCGGGTTGCCCTCCGGGTCGTTCCAGACGAAGAGCAGACCGTCCTGCTGCATGGTGACCCAGGCGGCGGTGCGGGCGCGCAGCGGCACCCGGCGCGAGTACGGGATGCTCTTGCACCTGCCGTCGCCGCCCCAGCGCCAGTCGTGGAACGGGCAGGCGATCTCGTTGCCCTTGACGGTGCCCTGGGACAGGTCGCCGCCCATGTGCCGGCAGTACGCGTCGAGGACGTTCAGCCTGCCGTCACCGCTCTGGAAGACCACGAGCTTCTGGCCGAAGGCGTTGACGGTGTGCGGCTTCCCGTCCGCGAACCTGCTGGACAACCCCAGGCAGTGCCATCCGCGGGCGAACCGTGTCGGCGCGGCCCCGGCCTCGATCGCGCGCACGTCGTCGTGTCGGGAATCCACTGCGGTCACTGTTGACCCCACCCTTCGGAACGCGGGTTCTCTCGATGGAAAGGTAGGTCGCCCGGACCGGCGGCGGACGGGGAGTCCCAGTGGGCGGGATGCCCCGGGTCGTGCCCGCGAAACCGGAAGCACCATCATGGAGGCACCCATCACGAACGCCCCATTCGACGAATGTGACACGGAGACGCCCCCATGAGCAACGAGGTCCTGGAGTCGGTTCGCGCGCTGCTGCCGTCCATCGCGGGACGGGCCCCGTCCACCGACGAGAACGGACGCGTCCCGGCGGAGACCATCCGGGAGCTCGTCGAGGCCGGCGTCTTCCGGATGTTGCAGCCCCGCAGGTACGGCGGTGCCGAGAGCGACCCGGTTCGGTTCTACGAGGTCGTGCGCGAGATCTCCGGTGTGTGCGGCTCGACCGGCTGGGTGGCCGCGGTGCTCGGCGTCCATCCCTGGCAGCTCGGCCTGTTCGCCGAGGCCGCCCAGGACGACGTCTGGGGCGCGGATCCCGACACGCTGGTGGCCTCGTCGTACGCGCCGGTGGGGCGGCTGATCCCGGTCGAGGGCGGCTACGAGCTGTCCGGGCGGTGGAAGTTCTCCTCCGGCTGCGAGCACGCGTCGTGGGCGCTGATCGGCGGCCTGATCGTGGGCGCCGAGGGGCGGCCGGTCGACTTCATGACCGTGCTGGTCCCGCGGACCGACTACCGGATCGAGGAGGTCTGGGACGTCATCGGCCTGCGCGGCACCGCCAGCAACGACATCATCGTCGAGCGCGCGTTCGTGCCCGAGTACCGGACGATGCGCAACTACGAGCAGGCGCAGCTGCGCGGCCCCGGGCAGAAGGTGAACACCGGCCCGCTGTACCGGATGCCCTTCGCCACCGTCTTCACCTCCGCGATCACGGGCGCGGTCGTCGGCGCGGTCGCGGGCTGTTACGCGTCCTACGTCGCCGCGATGCGCGACCGGGTACGGCTCAGCCTCGGCGGCGGCCGGTTCGCCGAGGACCAGTTCGCCCAGGTGGCGGTGGCGCGGGCCGCCTCCGAGATCGACGCGGCGATCCTGCAGATGGACCGCAACATCCGCGAGGTCTACCAGCACGCCGTGGACGGCGTGGAGATCCCGATGGAGCTGCGGCTGCGGGCCCGCCGGGACCAGGTGCGCGCCACCGAGCGGGTGCTGGAGGCGATCGACATCCTGTTCAAGACCGCCGGGGGGAACTCGCTCCAGCGCGGCAACCCCATCGAGCGCGCCTGGCGGGACGCGCACGCCGGCAGCGTCCACGTGGCCAACGACGTCGAGCGCGCCCTGGCCATGTACGGCAAGGCCGAGTTCGGCCTTGCCGTCGAGGACAACATGATCTGAGACCGGGGCGCGGCCCGGTCAGGGGGCCGTCGCGAACCAGTCGGCGAACCCGCTCGGGTCGTGACGGCCCACGTTCGCGTGCTCGAACATGCCCCACCCGACCGCCCCGCCGCAGGTGGCCCGCGCGACGTGGTCCACGGTGGCGAACGGCAGCCGGGAGGTGATCGCCGGGTCGTCGAGGTGGTACTTCGAGGAGCTCGTCCAGTCGCGGCCCCGCCACTGGCCGTGCGTCCAGTCCGGGTCGCCGCCGTACCCGGCGCCGACGCTCAGGGCGACCGACGTGAGGGTCTCGATCTCGACCACCACCGGCTCCCCGGCGGGCGTCGTCAGGTGCAGGCGCGCGGACTCCGGGTGCCGGGTCCCGCTCGCGTACGCGATCTCCACGCGGGGCCAGCCGAGCTGCTCCACCCGGCCGTCCGGGAAGACGCGGCTGGCGTGGTTCAGGGTGCGGGTCCCGTCGGCGGACTCCTGCGCGATGACGAGGAGGCCGAAGTCGTCGAACCGCAGCGGCGCGTACACCCACCAGTGGCCGGCGAGGGGCTCGTCGGCGAGCCGCCCGGCGGGGTCCGCGTCGCCGACAGGGCGGATGCCCCACGACCGGTCGCGGCTGCCGACCCAGACATCGGGATCGACCCGCAGCTCCTCGCCGGCCACGCTCAGCGTGCCCGACCAGCCGCCGACCTGCGCGAACCGGGTGGCGTCGAGGATCGCCCGCGGCCCCGACATGAGCACGTGCCGGTCTTCGAGGACCGCCGGGAACGCGCCCTCCCAGGTGAGGTCGAAGCACACGGAGCCGTCCGCCGGCTCGCACACGACCCGGACGCGGCGCAGTGGCTCCACCACCTCCACCCGGTAGCCGCCCACCCGCGCCTCGAGGGAGCGCTCGTCGAGGGCGTCGGAGAAGCGCACCGCCCACTGCTCGTCGCCGCGCCGCACGGTCGCGAACGCGTCGGTCACGCCGAGGTTCGGGTACACGCCGAGCCCGGTGACCAGGAACACCTCACCCGTGCGGTCGTGGGCGTTGAAGTAGCACCGGTCGTAGAAGTTGCGGTCGGTGGCCGTGACCAGGGCCATCGACAGCGGCGACTGGTGGATCGGGTACTCGTCCAGAGGGGCCGGTCTCATTCATCACTCCCAGGCGTAGGTTCCGGCGACGAGGTCGCGCAGGGCGGCGTGGTGCATGACGTACTCGTCGGGGGTCGGCGGCGTGGTCTCCTCGCCGAACCGGATGGCCCGGCGTCTGATCTGCGACATGACGATCGCGTGCCGCAGCGCGGCGTACGTCAGGTAGAAGTCGAGGTCGCGGACCCGGTGGCCGGTGCGCCGCTCGTACTCCTCGACCACGTCGGAGCGGCGGCAGAAGTCGGGCAGGCCCGGCGCCTCCAGCACCTCGGCGATGTCCTGGAAGAACCGGTGGAGGAAGACGAACCACCCGAGGTCCATCTCGCGCGGCCCCAGCGCGGCCATCTCCCAGTCGAGGACGGCGACGGGCCGGGTCCCGCCGTACACGATGTTGCCGACCCGCGCGTCGCCCCACAGCAGCACCGGCGGACCGGGGTCGGCCGGCCAGTTCTCCTCCAGCCAGGCGAACGCGTCCTCGATCACCGGGATGCGCACGCCGTCGTCGCGACGGGTCCACTCGTAGTAGGCGCGCTCCCGCTCGACGTGGCCGCGCAGCGCGTCCGCGCCCGCCTCGGCGGCCAGATCGGGGAGCAGGTCGGCGGCCCCCGCCAGCCCGTGGACCCCGGCCAGGACCGCGACGCCCGAGTCCTGGACCTCGCGCCTCTCCCGCGCGGTCGCGTCGCGCAACCACCCGTCGAAGACGTACGGCGGGTTGTCGACGGGCACCCGGCCGTCCGCGCGGCTCATCACGAGGAACGGCACGCCGAGGACGTCGCCGGACTCCTCCAGCCAGTGGACCTCGGGGACCGGGACCTCGGTGTGCCGGGCCACCGCCCGCATCACCTCGAACTGGCGGCGGATGTCGTAGCCGGGGAAGACCGGGAAGGTGCTCGGCCGGGGCGCCAGCCGGGCGACCAGGGACGCTCGCCGCTCCTCGCCGGCGACCGTCCACTCGGCGTCGAACAGGACCGAGACGCTCGACATGCCGGAGTGGGCCGGCCGGGTCAGCCCGCTCAGCCGTACCGGGCCGTCGGCGTCGAGCCGTTCGGCCAGCCAGCCGGCCAGGGCGGCGCGCGCCGCGTCGAGGTCCGTCGGATCGACGGTGATGACCCGGCGGGCCGCCTCCGGCACGTCGCCGGACGGTTCCGGGGGTTCGGTGGATGGGATGAGTTCGGGGGATTCAGCGGAATCGGTCGCGTCCATGCTGGGTCCTTCCGAGAGTTGCGGGCCATGGCGCGTCGGACATCCCCCGAGTTGTGGTTCACCTGATCGTCAGTGGGCGCTCTCCGCGATCGCGGCCGTCTCCCCGGCCGTGGTCCCCGCCATGTCCTGCGCCGCCCGATAGGCGAAGACCATCGCGGACCCGATCGGCACCCCCGGGCCGGGGTAGACGCGCCCGGAGAAGGAGGCGCTGGTGTTGCCCGCGGCGTACAGGCCGGCGATCGGGCGGCCCGTGTCGTCCAGCACGCGGCCCTCCGTGTCGGTGCGCAGGCCGCCCTTGGTGCCGAGGTCGCTGAGGACCAGGCGCGCCGCGTAGTACGGCGGGCGGTCCACCGGGACCAGGCAGGGGTTCGGGCCCGCCCCCTCGGAGCGGTCGGCGAAGAACAGGTCGTAGGGGTCCTCGCCCCGGTGGAAGTCGGCGTCCACGCCGTCCCGGGCGAAGCCGTTGAACCGCTCGACCGTGGCGGCCAGCGCGTCGGCGGGCAGGCCCACCTTCTCCGCCAGCTCGTCCAGCGTGTCCGCCTCGACCCAGGCCGAGCGGGGGAGGGACGGGATCGAGATGGCCGGGAGCACGTCCGCGTGCCGCGAGTCGAAGACGACGTAGGCCGGCACCCGCTCGGGCGCGGCGGCCATCTCCCGCCCCATCCGGTCGTACGGGAGCGACTCGTTGGCGAACCGGCGGCCCGTCGAGTCGACCACCAGCCCGCCGCGGAAGCCGAGGGTGAAGCAGCCGCGGCCGTTCTCGTCCTCCACGCCGGGGCACCACCACGCCTGGTCCATCAGGTCGGTGGCGGCCCCGGCGGCGACGGCGGCCAGGATGGGATCGCCGGTGTTGGCCCCGGCGGGCCCCATCGACCACTCGGCCGCGCCGGGGACGCCGTGCTCGGCGCGCATCCCGCCGTTCCCCTCGAAGCCGCCCGCCGCCAGCAGCACCCCGCGCGCCGCGCGGATCCGCGCCGGACCGTCCGCGGTCTCGACCTCCACGCCGGTCACCCGGCCGTCCTCGACGACGAGGCGGCGGAACCGGACGCCGGTGCGCACGGTGGCGTTTCCCGTGTTCGTCAGCGCGAGCAGCAGCCGGCCGATGAGGGCGCGGCCCTGGGCGAGCGCGCCGGCGGCGTGACCGCGTCCGGACCGGTCGCGGTCCACCGGCGGGCGCACCAGGGAGGCGAGCTCGCCCAGGCGTTCGGCGGGCAGGTCCAGCGGGACGAACGAGCGCCCGGCGTCCATACGGCCCTGGGCGGCGTAGTAGTCGGGGAAGGGACGCCACTCGAACTCGATCGCCGGGTCGCGCTCCAGGAACTCGGCGACCTCGGGGGCGGTCGCCAGGAACGCCTCCCGCCGGCCGTCGGCGTCCTCGCCCAGCAGGGCGCGCAGGTAGGCGCGCGCCGACTCGGTCGAGTCGCCGATGCCCGCCCGCTCCTGGACCCGGGTGCCCGGCAGCCAGACGGCGGCGCCGGCGTACGCGGAGGTGCCGCCGAGCAGGGAGGTCTTCTCCAGCACCACGGTGCGCAGGCCGTGCGACGCGGCGGCGAGCGCCCCGGTCATCGCCCCGGCGCCGGAGCCCGCCACCACAACGTCGTACTCGTCGTCCCACAGCCCGGTAGCGGCCATGCCATCCGTCCTTCCGAAACGTCGCGCGCTGTCCGCACCCAAGGGAACCGCAGCGCGCCCGCCGCGTCGGGGTGGCATCCCACTCACCGGTATGGACCAGTTCACGGAGCCGCCCGGAGCCGTGTGTAATGTCTTGACGAAACACCTGGGGGGAAGACCGTGCCGAGAATCGCCGAAGCCAGGCCGCCGGCCGAGCCGAGCTCGCCCGAGCAGCGCGCCCGGCATCTGCGCATCCTCCGCGCGGCCGCGCACCTCGGCGCGGACAAGGGCCTGGAACGGGTCCAGATGCACGAGGTGGCGAAGTCCGCGGGCGTCGCGATCGGCACGCTGTACCGCTACTTCCCGTCGAAGACCCACCTGTTCACCGCGGTGATGGCCGAGCAGATCGACCGGTTCAACGAGACCGTCACCCGCCCGAAGCCCGGCGTGAGCCCGGAGGACGCGGTCGGCGACCTGCTGGTGAGCGCGAGCAGGCAGTTGCTGCGCCGGCCCGCGCTGGCGACCGCGATGCTCAACTCCGCCAACGCCGCCAACGCCGCGGCGGTGGCCGACGCGGGCCGCATCGACAGCACGTTCCGCGACATCGTGCTGCGGGCCCTCGGCATCGACGACCCCACCGCTCAGGACGTCACCCTCGTCCGGCTGCTCATGCAGTGCTGGTACGGCGTGCTCCAGTCGAGCCTCAACGGCCGGGCCTCGATCCCGGACATGGAGAGCGACATCCGGCTGGCCTCGCGGCTGCTGCTCGCCCCCCGCTCCAACGCCGCCGACGCCTGACCCCGTACCGGCTCCTTCCTCCGGCGGCTGAGCCGTCCGGGCCGTCCTGATGACCGGGATCCCGCTGTCCGGCGGCCCGCCGTACGGCTAGCGTCCGGGGCGGCCTTCGGAAGGAGAGCGGACGAATGACGCGGAAGATCGCTGTCAGCGGCACGGCGTCGGGCATCGGCAGGGCGCTGGCCGGACTGCTGCGCGAGCAGGGCGACCAGGTGATCGGGATCGATCTGAAGGACGCCGATGTGTGCGCGGACCTCGGCACCCGGGACGGGCGGGCGCTGGCGGCGGAGTCGGTGCTCCGGCTGGCCGGCGGCGCCCTCGACGGCGTGGTCGCCTGCGCGGGCGTCGCCGGGATCACCCCGCTGACGGCGCGGGTGAATTACTTCGGCGTCGTCGCCCTGCTGGAGGGGCTGCGCCCGGCGCTCGCCGCCGCCCCCGCGCCGCGCGCCGCCGTGGTCGCCTCGATCGCCGGCACCCAGCCGGTGGACCCGGACGTGGTGGCAGCCTGCCTGGACGGCGACGAGGACGCCGCGGTCGCCCTGGCGGAGCGGGCGATCGAGCGCGGGGAGGGGCCGCGGCTCTACCCGTCGTCCAAGTCGGCGCTGGCGCAGTGGCTGCGCCGCGTGGCGGTCACGCCCGAGTGGGCGGGCGCGGGCATCCCCCTCAACGCGATCGCCCCCGGCGTCGTGCTCACCCCGATGACGGCGCCGCTCTTCGCGGACGAGGCGATGCGCGCCGCCATGGCGGCCGCCGTCCCCATGCCCCTGAACGGGCACGCCCGGCCCGAGGTGATCGGCGAGGCGCTGCGCTGGCTGATCAGCCCGGCGAACACCCACATGACCGGGCAGATCGTGTACGTGGACGGCGGCGCCGAAGCCACCCTGCGCGGCCCCGACGTCTACTGACCCCTGAAAGGGCCGCTTCCCCTTCGGCCTTCGCCCGGCCGTCTCTTCGGCTGCCTGGCACGTTGTCGGCTTGCAGAGATCGACAACAACAGAAAAGGTGCGTCCTTCATCGTCCGAACTGTGCTGACGGTTGCATGTCTACTATTTGCGCCAAAGCTATCTCTTTGTGTGCAAGTAGCGGCGGGATGCTCGCGGCTTCAGTTGTTATTATGAAGCCGTGTATCTGTCCATCCTTGGCTCGCTCTCGTACTTCATCCAGATCGATGCCGAATTGGCGTAATGCTGCAGCATCTCTTTGCTCTAGAAGTGACGCCCATCGTCTAAACCCTGCAGTCAGGGAAGATTGATCGAAATCGCAGGGGATGCCGCGAGCGTTGCATGGAGCGTGATCCCAGGATAGCGGCTTGGTGTGAGCGTCTCCGGCGGAGAAGAGTGCCACATCATAGTAATATGGCTCCGGTAGGAGCGCCTGGATTTCCTGTTCGCTCATTGGTTTGGATAGCTTCACCATGAGCTGTATGTTGACCTTGGTTCCCATGGATTCGATCAACCGGCCCTCTTGGTGCGGATCATATTGAGGGTCGTTGCTCAGTGCTGTTTGGTCGAGCAGAATTTTTGTGAGTCTCCATTCTCCTAGAGTTGGAATCAGGGCCTTCCCTGTCGGGGGCAGGGCGATGGAGTCATGCCAGGCCCTTCCTGATGGTGATGATTCCAGCGTTCGTGGCTCTATGACAACTGGAAGCGCCTCGTCCTTGAATGTCGGCGTGCCGTCCTCTGTCTTACTCATCTCTTGAGTGGTCGCCAGGAAGTCGATTTGGTAGTCCGGGTTAGCGGCTGCGAACGCGTTGAGAAGGACTGACCGTGCGCGGTCATTCTTTGAATATGGGGCCCATGGTCCGGAGGCCATATCGAATGTCGGCACGAGTAGGACTGCGACCACGCATGTCGTAGCCATCAGGACCAAGGCGATCGGACGACACCATCGGGAAAGGGGAGTTGCGCTCATGACGTGTTTCTCGATTCCGCAAATAAACTTGCCTCATGGAGGCCTGGGTTGGCCCCCATGAGGCAAGTTTTCTATCAGTTCAGAGGCTTACTCGCCAGTGCGGGGCTCTTGTAGCAGCCGCCGTCGTTATACCACTCTGATTGTCTTTCGACCGAGCACCAGAGAGCCTGCCTGATGCTAGGAGTTTGGATCTGCGCTTGTACGCCGGTCCGTTGGTCTTGGAATCCCGAGCGGTGAACGAGAAGTCCAGCGAGGTCCAAATCTGGTAAGAACGCGATGTCGTTAGGCCGGTACCCCATCTGGGGAAACTGGCGCCGTGTGTGCCAACGCTCCATGTCGGAGGTTGAGTCGTCGACCTATCGTGCGGACGGCGCGGGGCGCGACTGTGATCCACATCACTATGGCCGCCATCTGAGATAGCAGGTGTGTCCCTCTTGGGCTGCCTCGGGTTCGGCGCGGCGTTCGCCGAATTCTCTGAGTCCGACGTGAGGGCGGCGCCTGCCGTATGCCGGTGCCGAGGCGACGCTGTGCGGGCCGGACATCTATCGGCTCGGAAACGGGAACGGGGCCGCCTCCTGATGGAGGCGGCCCCGTTCTTCGTGGGAGGGCGGAGTCACTTTTTCGCGGCGGCGTTCGGGACTCCGGTCATGTCGAGTTCGGCGACGCTGTAGGCGGCGAAGTTCCGGTACGGGCCGCGGCCGTCGAAGTACGGCGTGATCTGCGCGTCGAGTTCCTCGGCGGAGAAGACGCCGTCGGCCGCGGTGAACTTCCGCTCGACCGTCGGGGCGGCCATGAGCGCGACCATGTCGCCGTACACCACGAAGACCTGGCCGTTGATCTCGGCCGCGGCCGGGGAGGCGAGGTAGCTCACGAACGTGCCCACCCGCTCGGGCGCCAGGACGTCCAGGCCGCCGGGGGTGTTCCCGCCCTCGGCGAACACGGCCGCGGTCATGCCGGTGCGGGCGCGCGGGCAGATCGCGTTGGCCCGCACGCCGTACCGCGACAGGCCCTGGGCGGTCGAGAGGGTGAGCGCGACGATGCCCGCCTTGGCCGCCGAGTAGTTCGGCTGGCCCGCCGAGCCGAACAGGAACGCCTCGGACGAGGTGTTGATCACGCGGCCGTAGACCGGCCCGCCCGCGGCCTTGCTCGCGGAGCGCCAGTACGCGGCCGCCGCGCGGGACACCGCCGCGTGCCCCTTGAGGTGGACGCGGACGACGTCGTCCCAGTCGGACTCGGTCAGGTTGAAGAGCATCTTGTCGCGGAGCACGCCCGCGTTGTTGACCAGGATGTCGAGGCCGCCGAACGTGTCCACCGCGGTGCGGACAAGGCGGTCGCCCATGGCCCACTCGCTCACGTCGCCGGTCACCGCGACGGCCTTCCGCCCGAGCGCCTCGATCTCGGCCACGACCTCGTCCGCGGCCGGTCCCATGTCGTTCACGACGACGTTCGCGCCGCGCGCGGCGAGTGCGAGCGCCTCGCTGCGTCCGAGTCCGGCGCCCGCGCCGGTGACGACGGCGGTCCTGCCCTCCAGGCTGATGTTCGGGCTCATGTCCCTGCTCCTGTCCGATCACGATACGAGGGCCACAAAACTAGTACGTATTCTAATTTTGACCGATGTGGCGTCCCACTCAGTGGAGGGGGTCGTCGGCCCTCGACCTGTGGTTGCCACTCACCGGGACACGAGCATTGTGGTAAACAAGAATTGATTCTAGTGTCGCCGCCATGACGTTGAACCTGGCGACTCTGTACGAGTCGGTGGCCGCGGCGATCCCCGATCGGCCGGCCCTTGTCTGCGGTGACCGTCGGTTGAGCCACTCACAGCTCGACGAGCGTGCCAACGCGCTGGCACACCATCTGCAGTCGGCCGGCGTCGGACCGCACGAGCACGTGGGGCTGCACATGCTCAACGGCACGGAGTTCGTCGAGGCCCTCCTGGCCTGCCTGAAGATCCGGGCGGTGCCGGTCAACATCAACTACCGCTACACCGACCACGAGCTGCGTTACCTGTACGACGACGCGGACCTGGTGGCCCTCGTCATCGAGGAGGAGTTCGTCCCCGCGGCGGCCGGTCCCGCGGACGCCTGTCCCAAGCTGCGGCACGCGGTGGTCGTCGGGGACCCGGCGCGTACGGCGTGGCCGGACCGGGTCGGCGTCGTCGGCTATGAGGAAGCCCTGGCCGGCCGCCCCCGCACCGCCCCCATGGCGGACGAGCGCACCGCGGACGACCACTACGTGATCTACACCGGCGGCACCACGGGGATGCCCAAGGGGGTCGTCTGGCGGCATGAGGACTTCTACTTCGCCGCGCTCAACGGCGGCAACCACTACGGCCCGCCGTACCGGACGGCCGAGGAGCTGGCCGCGGCGGCGGTCGGCGGCGACGCGCTGAACTATCTGATCACCGCGCCGCTCATGCACGGCGCGGCGGCGTACACCCTGTTCAGCGGCCTCCTCGGCGGCTCGCCGGTGATCCTGATGCGCCGGTACGACCCGATCGAGACGCTCCGCCTGATCGAGCGGGAGCGCGCCATCGTCGTCACCGTGGTCGGCGACGCCATCGCCCGCCCGCTGGTGGACGCGATCCGCGAGCACGGCGCCGAGTACGACCTCAGCTCGATGAAGGTGCTCGGCTCCGGAGGGGCGCTCCTGTCGCGGCCGGTCCAGGAGGAGGCCGCCGCGCTGATCCCCGGCCTTTACATCACTGACGGCTTCGGCGCGTCGGAGTCCGGCGTGGACGGGAGGCTCCAGGTGGGGCCGGACGGCCTCATGCGGCTCGCCGCCAACCCCCGCGTCTCCGTCATCGACGAGCGCTTCCGGCCGATCACGCCCGGCTCGCCCGACATCGGGCTCATCGCCCGGACCGGGCACGTCCCGCTCGGGTACTACAACGACCCCGGCAAGACCGCCAAGACCTTCCCCGTCATCGACGGCGTCCGCTGGGCGGTGCTGGGCGACATGGCCAGGGTCGAGGCGGACGGCACCACGGTCCTGCTCGGCCGCGGCTCCGGCTGCATCAACTCCGGAGGCGAGAAGGTCTTCCCCGAGGAGGTCGAGCAGGCGCTCAAGTCCCACCCCGCCGTGATGGACGCGCTGGTCGCCGGGGTGCCCGACCCCCGCTTCGGCGAGCGGGTCGGCGCGGTCGTGGAGATGCGCGCGGGCGTGGCCGCCCCCGACGCCGAGGAGCTGCGGACGCACTGCCGCGGCCGGATCGCCGGATACAAGGTGCCGGCCGCCCTCGTCGTCGTCGACGAGGTCGTGCGCTCGCCCAGCGGCAAGGCGGACTACCGGTGGGCCAAGCGCGTGCTCGCCGGCGAAACCCCCTGAGGCCCCCGGGGCCGCACTGTGCCGAAACCACCGAATCGAGGAGAACTCCATGGCTGAGGCCGTCATCGTCGACGCCGCCCGCACGCCGGTCGGCAAGCGCCGGGGCGCGCTGTCCGGTGTGCACCCCGCCGACCTGCTCGGGCGCGTCCACAAGGGCCTGCTCGACCGTACGGGCGTCGTGCCCGGCGAGATCGGGCAGGTGATCGGCGGCTGCGTCACCCAGGCGGGCGAGCAGTCGAACAACGTCACCCGCCAGGCGTGGCTGCACGCGGGCCTGCCGTACCAGACGGCGTGCACCACGATCGACTGCGCCTGCGGGTCCTCCCAGCAGGCCGTGCACCTGGTCGCCGGCCTGATCGCCTCCGGCGCGATCGACGCCGGCATCGGCTGCGGCGTCGAGTCGATGAGCCGCGTCTTCCTCGGGCAGGCGCTCACGCCCGAGACCGGCAGCCCCTTCCCGCAGGACTGGTCCCTCGACATGCCCGACCAGTTCACCGCCGCCGAGCGGATCGCGAGCCGCCGCGGCATCACCCGCGCCGACGTGGACGCCTTCGGCCTGGAGTCGCAGCGGCGCGCCGCCGCCGCGTGGGCCGAGGGACGGTTCGACGGGCAGATCATCCCGATCGAGGCGCCCGTGCCGGGCCCGGACGGACCCACGGGGGAGACCGCCCTCGTCACCCGCGACCAGGGGCTGCGCGAGACGAGCCCCGAGGCGCTGGCCAAGCTCGCCCCCGTGATCCCCGACGGCGTCCACACGGCCGGGAACTCCTCGCAGATCAGCGACGGCGCCGCGGCCGTACTGCTGATGAGCGCGGAGAAGGCGGCGGCGCTCGGCCTGCGGCCGCGGGCCCGCATCGTCGCGTCCGGCATGGTCGGCTCCGACCCGTACTACCACCTGGACGGCCCGGTGGAGGCCACCGCGCATGTGCTGCGCACGGCCGGGATGACGCTCTCCGACATCGACCTGGTCGAGATCAACGAGGCGTTCGCGTCGGTCGTGCTGTCCTGGGCGCGGGTCCACGAGGCCGACATGGACAAGGTCAACGTGAACGGCGGCGCCATCGCCCTCGGGCACGCGGTCGGCTCCACCGGCGCCCGCCTGATCACCCAGGCGCTGCACGAGCTCGAACGGACCGGACGCTCCACCGCGCTGATCACCATGTGCGCGGGCGGCGCCCACTCCACGGCGACCATCATCGAACGGATCTGAGAACGACATGAGCATCGGACTCACCGAGGAGCACCGCGCCCTGCGCGACTCCGTACGCGCCCTCGCCTCCCGCCACGTCACGCCGGAGGCCGTGCGCAGAGCCGTGGACGCCAAGAAGGAGGAGCTGCCGGAGTTCTGGGCGGTCCTCGCCGAGCAGGGCCTCCTCGGCCTGCATCTGCCCGAGGAGGCGGGCGGCGCGGGATACGGCCTCCTGGAGCTCGCCGTCGTCGTCGAGGAGCTGGGCCGGATGATCGCCCCGGGTCCGTTCCTGCCCACCGTCCTCGCGAGCTCCGTCCTGCTCCGCGCCGGGCACCGGACCCACCTGGCCGGGCTCGCCGACGGCACGACCGTCGGCGCGGTCGGCCTCAGGCCCGGCACCCTCGCGCTGACCCGCGGCGACGGCGGCGATCTGACCCTCTCGGGCGAGTCCGAGCCGGTGCTCGGCGGCCAGGTCGCCGACCTGTTCGTGCTGCCCGCCGCGCTCCCCGGCGGGGGCGTCGCCTGGGTCGTCCTGCCCCGCTCCGCCGTGGAGACGACCGACCTCGCCAGCCACGACCTGACCCGGCGGCTGTCGCGGGTACGGGCGGACGCCGTCGCGGTCGCCCCGGACGACGTCCTCGCCGGTCTCGACGCGTACGGCGTGCTCGACCTGGCGGCGACGCTCTTCGCGGCCGAGGCGTCCGGCCTCGCCGATCGGGCGACCGCGACCGCCGCCGGGTACGCGCGGGTGCGGCGGCAGTTCGGCCGTCCGATCGGCCAGTTCCAGGGCGTCAAGCACCGCTGCGCGCGGATGCTGACCAGGGCCGAGCAGGCCCGGGTGTGCGCCTGGGACGCCGCGCGCGCCGCCGACCTGACCACGGCGGGCGACGGCGGCGATCTCGGCGAGGCGGTGCTCGCCGCCGCGGTGGCCGGCGCGACCGGCGTCGAGGCCGCGTTCTCCACCGCCAAGGACTGCGTCCAGACCCTCGGCGGCATCGGCTTCACCTGGGAGCACGACGCCGGCCTCTACCTGCGCCGGGCCCAGACCCTGCGCGTCCTCCTCGGCTCCACCTCCTGGTGGCGGCGGCGGGTCGCCCGGCTCACCCTGTCGGGCGTGCGCCGTACGCTCGGGGTCGAGCTGCCGCCCGAGGCCGAGACCGTGCGCGCCGCGATCCGGGCCGAGCTGGAGCCCGCGCTCGCGCTGAGCGGCGGCGAACGGCTCGCCTACCTGGCCGAGCACGGCTACACCGCGCCCCACCTGCCCGCGCCGTGGGGCAAGGGCGCCGACGCCGTCACCCAGCTCGTGATCGCGGAGGAGACGCGCGCGGCCGGGCTGCGCGCCGCCGACATGGTCATCGGCAACTGGGTGGTGCCGACCCTGATCGCGCACGGCAGCCCCGAGCAGCACGAGCGGTTCCTCCCGGCGACGCTGCGCGGTGACATCGTGTGGTGCCAGCTCTTCAGCGAGCCCGGAGCCGGCTCCGACCTGGCCGGGCTCAGCACCCGCGCCGAGAAGGTGGACGGCGGCTGGAAGGTCAGCGGCCAGAAGGTCTGGACCTCGATGGCCCGCGAGGCCCAGTGGGGCATCCTGCTGGCCCGCACCGACCCGTCCGCGCCCAAGCACAAGGGGCTGTCGTACTTCCTGCTCGACATGGCGAGCCCCGGCATCGACATCCGGCCCCTTCGCGAGCTGACCGGTGAGGCGCTGTTCAACGAGGTGTTCCTCGACGATGTCTTCGTCCCCGACGACATGCTGGTGGGCGGGCCCGGTGACGGATGGAAGCTGGCCCGCACCACCCTGGCCAACGAGCGGGTCTCGCTCTCGCACGACTCCTCCCTCGGCAGCGGCGGCGAGGCGCTGCTCCGGCTCGCCGCCGCGTCCCCGGAGGAGATGGACGACGAGCGGCTGACCCGGCTCGGCGGCATCCTCTGCGACGCCCAGTCCGGCGGGCTGTTCGGCCTGCGCACCACCCTCCGCTCCCTCTCCGGGCAGCAGCCGGGGGCCGAGTCCAGCGTCGCCAAGCTGATCGGCGTCGAGCACATCCAGGAGGTGTGGGAGACCGCCGTCGACTGGACCGGAGCCGATGCGCTGACCGGCGAGGAGGACGAGGGCCCCGAACGGCGCGGCGCGCGCAGGAACGCCACCTGGATGTTCCTCAACTCCCGCTGCATGTCCATCGCGGGCGGCACCACCGACGTCCAGCTCAACATCATCGGCGAGCGCCTGCTCGGCCTGCCCCGCGACCCCGAGCCCGCGCCCGCCAAGGGCTGACAACCCCGGACGAAGGAAGACCTGACATGAGCGAGAGGACGTTCGTCATCGGCGTCGGGATGACGAAGTTCGAGAAGATCGAGACCCGTGAATGGGAGTACCCCGACATGGTCGGGGAGGCGGTCGGCGCGGCCCTGGCGGACGCCGGGGTCGCGTACGAGGCGGTGGAGCGCGCCGCCGTCGGCTACGTGTTCGGCACCTCGACCGCCGGCCAGCGCGCCCTCTACGACGTGGGCCTGACCGGCATCCCGATCGTCAACGTCAACAACAACTGCGCCACCGGCTCTACCGCGCTGATGCTGGCCAGGGAGTGGGTGCAGGCCGGCGTCGCCGACGTCGTCCTCGCGGTCGGCTTCGAGAAGATGACCAGGGACGCGCTGAACCCGTCCGGCGCGATGCCCAAGGTGACGACCGTGGACCGGCACCTGGAGGTGCTCGTCTCCACCTATGGCTGGGCCGCCGCGCCGATGACCGCGCAGTTCTTCGGCAACGCCGCGCGCGAGCACATGGGGCGGCACGGCACGACCGCCGCGCAGATCGCCTCCGTCGCGGTCAAGAACCACCGGCACTCGGTGAACAACCCGTACGCGCAGTTCCAGAGCGCGTACACGCTGGAGCAGGTGCTCGGCGACAAGCCGATCCACGACCCGCTCACCCGCTCGCAGTGCTCGCCGACCTCCGACGGCGCCGCCGCCGCGGTCGTCGTCAGCGAGCGGTACGTCCGCGAGCACGGGCTGGAGGGCCGGGCGGTCGAGATCCTCGCCCAGGCCATGACGACCGACACGGACGAGGCGTTCGCCACGCGCTCCCACATCGACGTCGTCGGCGCCCCGATGACCCGCGCGGCCGCCCGCCAGGTCTTCGCCCGGTCCGGGCTCGGCATCGGCGACGTCGACGTGATCGAGCTGCACGACTGCTTCTCGATCAACGAGATCCTCACGTACGAGGCGCTCGGCATGTGCTCCGAAGGTGAGGGCGGCGAACTCGCCGAGTCCGGCGCCACGACGTACGGGGGCCGGTGGGTGGTCAACCCGTCCGGCGGCCTCATCTCCAAGGGACACCCGCTGGGCGCGACCGGCCTGGCGCAGTGCGCCGAGCTGACCTGGCAGCTCCGCGGCGAGGCCGGCGCCCGCCAGGTGGACGGCGCGCGGATCGGCCTGCAACACAATCTCGGGCTCGGCGGCGCCTGCGTCGTCACCCTGTACGGCGCGGGCACGCTGGACGGTTCCGTCTCCCGTCCCGGTACGAGCGAGGAGGACTGAACCATGCCGATCGACGTCGACGAGGCGCTCGGCGCGCCGCCCTCCGTGCGGGAGATCGCGTGGACCAGCCGTGACGTGCTGCTCTACCACCTCAGCCTGGGGGCGGGCCGCGGCGCCGATCCCGAGCTGACCTACACCTACGAGCGGGACCTGCGCGTGCTGCCGACGTTCGCGATGGTCGCCGGCCAGGGCGTCTCGGCCGGGGAGCGCGGCCCCGCCGCGCTGCACCTGCCCGGCATGCACATCGACCTGCGCCGGATCCTGCACGCCGGGCAGGGCCTCACCGCCCACCGGCCGCTGCCGGCCTCGGGCGCCGCCACCGTCACCTCCCGCGTGGCCCACGTCTGGGACAAGGGCAAGGCGGCGGTGATCGTCCTGGAGCAGTCCGCGGCCGCTCCCGACGGCGCGCCCCTGTGGACCACCACCATGCAGATCTGGGCGCGGGGCGAGGGCGGCTTCGGCGGCGACCCCGGCCCGGAGACCCCGTGGGCGGCGCCGGATCGCGCGCCCGACCACGTGCTCGACACCCCCACCAGCGCCCGCCAGGCCCTGCTGTACCGGCTCAACGGCGACCTCAACCCGCTGCACGCCGACCCCGAGTTCGCGCGAATGGCCGGCTTCGACCGGCCGATCCTGCACGGGCTCGCGTCGTACGGCATCGTCGCCAAGGCGCTGGTGGACGGCGTCCTCGGCGGCGACGTGACGCGGCTGACGGGCCTGTCGGTCCGGTTCGCCGGGACGCTGTTCCCCGGCGAGACACTCCGCACCACGGTGTGGCGCGAGGGCGACCGGCTCGTGCTGACCTCGACCTGCCCGGAACGGGACGGCGCCCCCGTGCTCACCCACGCGACCGCGGAGGTGGGCGCGTGAACGACGACCGGTCGGAGCTGACCGCCAGGGCGAACAACAAGGGCGTGGACGCCGCCGTCGCCGCCGCCCGCCGGGTCATCGCCTCGCTGCTGCACGCGGGCGACGGGTCGGACGCCGAGATGTCCGAGGTGGCGGAGCGGCTGAACGCCGTCGCCGACTACCTCGACGAGCACGCCCCCGCCGTGGAGGAGCGGATGGTGGACATGTGGCGGGGCGAGGGCGTGACCCGGCACGACCCCGTGACCGGCCCCGAGAACGCCCTCGCGCCCCCGCTCGCGCTCACCGGCAAGGAGGACGGCTCGATCGAGGGCGTCGTCGTCCTGGGCATGCCGTACCAGGGGCCGCCCGGGTTCGTGCACGGCGGGGTCTCGGCGCTGCTCCTGGATCACACGCTCGGTGTGGCGAACCATTGGGGCGGGCCGTCCGGCATGACCGCCGAGCTGACCCTGCGCTACCACCGGCCGACGCCGCTGTTCGAGCCGCTGACGGTCACGGGGCGGCAGGTCGCGGTGGACGGCCGCAAGATCCGCGCCGTCGGCACGATCTCGGCCGGCGGCGAGGTGTGCGTCAGCGCGGAGGGCCTGTTCGTCGCCAAGCACCTCCCGCGCCCCCGCTGACGACGAGAGAGCCCGGGCCGGGCGTCACCGGCCCGGGCTCTCTTCGTCGTACGAGCACGGCGAGAGCGCCGGTGACGGACCGAGGTTCTCGCCGCCCGAGTTCTGTCGGCCCCGGGTGCTATCCATGGCCTTGCAAATGATCTCCGAACCAATGTGGAGCCATGCGATGGCGACTGACACGTTCCCGGATGAGGGTGCGACGGGCACACCTCCAGACGGGTTCACGCTCCCCGACCCGTCCGAGAAGACGGCGGCACGCACGCCGGTACGGCGGGCCGGAGGCTGACATGGGTGTCATCGACCGCTTCCCCAGCTCGCATGACTTCGTTCTCCGCCGCCTTGACGCGTCGGCCCTCGAGACCCTCGCACGGTTCGACGCGGGACACCGGCCCGGCGACGACGCGACCGAACGGCGGTTGTTCGGGCTCTGGACGCAGATGCGGCTGAGCCTGGGCCATGACGGCGGGCACGACTACGACGAGCAGACCCGGAAGGCGGTGCGGGACGTCGCCGTCGGCGATACTCCGTGGACGGCCAAGGACGTCCGCCTGCTGTGGTCGGTCGCCGACGCGCTGATGGTCTGGCGGCACACCAACTACGGGGAGCTGTATCAAATCCCGATCGCCGCGGTCCGACGGCTCGAGTACGCCGAGCGCCGCCGCGTCCTGGAGGGCAGCCAGGACTGGTACCGGCGGTACCACCGGCCGGCCTGGGACGCGCTGCACGAAGAGCTGGACGACCTGTTGACCGAACCCGCCGAGAACGGCCCGGCCGGGGCGGTGCGAAACGTGATCTGGAACTGTGACGAGATCGCGTGCCGGCTGGCCGAGGAGTACGGCGCCCGTCTCGCCGCCCCGTCGGTCCTGCCTCTCCTGCGCCACTGGAACACTGCCAGGTCGTCCAAACCCAGCGCCAAATGGCTCAAGACCGCCGGAACGCTCTTGACGGACGAAGCCGCAGGGCTGGTCCGCGAGATCCTCACGCTGGTGGCGGCGCATCGGGAGAAGACGCTCCGTCATCGGTCCGACGAGGGATACGAGTGGAGCGAGACCGTCTTCCTGCACGAGCGCACCGCCGTACCGGCGCGTGGGATGGTGTGGACGTGCGTGCTGATCGACGAGCCCTGGGTGACCGGGCTGCTCGGCGACGTCGCGCTGACCTGCGGGACCGGCATCGGCGGATCGGGCCCGAACAGCCGTAGTGAGATGCTCGCCAACGCCGCGATCAACGTGCTGGCTCGCCGCGGCGGGCTCGACGTCGTGGCGGCCCTGGCCAGGGTCCAGGTCAAGGTCCGCAAGAAGTCCGTGCTGACCAACGTGGCCCGCACCCTGGACGCGGTGGCCGCCGAGGCGGGGCTGCGCCGGGAACAGTTGCTGGACCGCACGGTCCCGACCTTCGGGCTCGGCCCGGACGGGGTACGCGAGGAGAAGGTCGGCGACTACCTGGCGCGGCTGTGCGCCGACGGTCCCGCTCTCCGGTTCGTCAGCCCCGCCGGGAAGACCGTCAAATCGGTGCCGCAGGCGATCCGCCGCGACCCGGCCCTGGCCGAGCTCAAGAGCACGCTGAAGGAGCTCAAGCAGGCGCTTCCGGCGGAGCGGTTCCGGTTGGAGAGGGCGCTGATCGAGGAGCGGCTGTGGCGCTGGCACGACGTCGCCGAGTTCTTCCTCGACCATCCGGTCACCGGTCCCTACGCCAGGAACCTGATCTGGCAGATCCTGCAGGGGCCGGCGGGGCTTCCTGTCGCGACCGGCACCGGGTGGGAGCTCGTCGATCCGCAGGGCCGCAGGATCCAGCCATACCCTGACACTCCGGTCCAGCTGTGGCATCCCATCCGTGAGACCGCGGAGGACGTCCGGGCCTGGCGCGACCACCTGCTGGAGCACGACGTGCGCCAGCCGTACAAGCAGGCCTTCCGCGAGGTCTACCTCCTCACCCCGGCCGAGGAGCGGACCCGTACCTTGTCCAACCGGTTCGCCGGGCACGTGCTCCGGTACGGCCAGGCCAAGGCGCTGCTCAACCAGCGCGGCTGGACCGGCCTGTCGATCGGTCACTGGGACTACGAGTGCGGTGGTGACCAGGGAGAGGCCGTCAAGGAGCTGTCCGGCTGGCGGGCCCGTTGGGGCATGCACGTCACCGGCGAGCCGGAAGCCGACGGATGGGGGACGGCCTCGTTCAGCGTCGCTGAGGACATCCGCTTCTTCCGTGAGGGCCAGGAGATCCCCGACTTCCACGGCTGGAGTGCCGAAGGCGTGCCGTTGACCGAGGTGCCGCCGCTGGTGCTGTCCGAGGTGCTCCGCGACGCCGACCTGGCCGTGGGCGTCGCCTCGGTCGGGCTCGACCCGCAGGCGATCGGCGGGCACGAGGAATACTGGCACTCCTACGGGTTCGGTGAGCTCAGCGAGACGGCCAGGACGCGGAGTGACGCACTGGCTCGCCTGCTGCCCAGATTGAAGATCGCCAATCGGGTGGAGCTGGACGGCCGCTTCCTCCGCGTCCGTGGGAGCCTGCGCACATACAAGATCCATCTGGGGTCGGGCAACATCCTCATGGAGCCCAACGACGCGTATCTGTGCATCGTCCCGGGGAACGATCGTGCCGCTCAGACCGTCTTCCTGCCCTTCGAGGAGGACGGCGGAATGCTCTCTGTCATCGTGTCCAAGGCGTTCCTGCTGGCGAACGACAGGGCCATCACCGACCCGTCCATCACTCGCCAGCTCACCGTCTGACTGACCCCCGGCCGTTCGGGCTCAGCGAGCCCGGGAGAGGAACCAGCGCAACTCGGTGGCGTCACCGGGCCGAGGGAGATCGGCCGCGTCGATCAGCGAGTCGCGGCCCCTCTGCCTCGGGTTCTTGGCGAACACATCACTGGGATCATCGGGTGATCATGCGTTGTATTCTGGGCGACCTTTGATCTTCGAAAGGTTTGCCCATGAGGAAAGCGCTCTTCGTCGTCGCGGCCAATGTACTGGCGCTCACGTTGTGCGATACGGCCCAGGCCGCCGCGGTCAAGAGGGCCGATACGTATGCCAACTTCCGGCAGCTCGCGGCGCACGAGGTCGAAGGGAAGGACTTCCGCCGAGTACAGCGCTTGCCGCGTGGGGCGCGAGTGGCGCACATCGCCATCCACGGCGGGGCGATCGAGGCGCCGACCACCCAACTCGCCGACGCGGCCGCGGGGAGCAATTACGCCTTCTACTCCTTTGAGGGGCTCAAGCCGTCCGGCAACAGGGAGCTCCACATCACCGCCACCCATTTCGACGAGCCCAAGGCCCTCAAATTGGTGGCGGCGGTCGACTACACCGTCTCCTGGCACGCGGCCGCCGGCGGAACGGCGACGACGTACGTCGGTGGCCGTGACAAGGGACTCGTCCGCAAGGTCAGCGCCGAACTGCGGGCGGCGGGGTTCACCGTCGCGACCTCGGTGCCCGGCGAGATCGCGGGTGTGAGCCCGCGCAACATCGCCAACAAGAACCGCCGGGGCATGGGTGTGCAGCTGGAGATCAGCCGCGGCCAGCGAGAGCGGTTCTTCGCCCAGGGGAAGCTGGGCCGTGCCTGGGTCGAGAACCCCACCAACCGCACCGAGGCCTTCTACCGCTACGTGACCGCGGTCAACCGCGCGCTGTCCTGATCCGAGACCGGCCTACTGGTCGTCAGTCCCCTTCCAGCGGCCGGTTCGAGCCCTCGATGGAGGTCCCGCCGAGAAGCCATGGCGAACGGCCCGGCCGGCGTCCATCGGTTCACTGAGAAAGGAACCAACGCAGCCCGGCGGCGCCTCCCGGGCCGAGAGACGTCTCGGCAATGTCGATCAGCGCGGTCAGCTCGTCCCGGAGCGGCTCCGGCGGCTTCGTGTACAGCGTCGGGGCCTTGTTCTCGCGCCAGGCGGCGAGGTCATCGCGGGCCCGGCGGCGGAGCGACGCGTCGGCGTCGCCCACCAGCGTCAGGTCGGCCTTGAGCCTGGTCCAGTCGTCCGCGCCGGACAGGAGCCGGTGGGCGGCCTGCCGTACGTGCCGTGGCCGGGTGGTGTCGAGCAGCGGCCAGAGGCGGTCCGCGGGCACGCCGGAGTCCCGCAGCGCCGCGGCCGCCCGTCTGACCACCACGGGGGAGGGATCGCCGAGCAGGGCGACGAGGTCCATCGGCGCGCCGAGGCGATGCAGCGTCCGGACGGCCTCGGCCCGGACCCGGGGGCGGGGGTCGGCCAGGTACGGCCGGACGAGATCGGCGTCGGCACCGCCGCCGCAGTCGGCGAGGCCGGCGATCAGGTTACGGACCTCCGGCCCCGGCCGTCCGGCCAGGAGCCGGCGGTAGATGTGCGCCGGGTCTCCGCCCGCTCGCCTGACCGCCCATTGCGCGGTCAGGCGGGTCACTGTGGACGGGTCGCCCAGGAAGCGCGACCCGTGCTCCGGGCGTCCCAGCCGGACCAGGCCGGTGAGCGCGACGGCCCGGACCCGGGCGGAACGGGCGGCCAGCAGACGCGCCAGCAGGTCGGGCCGGTCCATGCGGGAGATCGCCTCCGCGCACCGGATCCGGGAGACGACGTCCGCCTCGCCGAGGGCGGCGGCCACCAGATCGGATTCGGGCAGGCGGTCCCTGTCAAGGGAAATCTCGTAGGCGAACCTGCGGGCGCGCAGATCGGCGCAGTCCCGCATCGTCGCCAGCGTTTCGTCGTCCGCGCGCACCAGCGCCGAACGGACCGAGGCCAGCGCGCATCCACCGCGCCGCCGGTCGCCGAGCCGCACCGCCACCGGGACGAGGGAGAGCAGGTCCGAGGTCGCGACCTCGGTGAGCACCAGCGCCAGCGTCTCCAGCGCCGCCGCCCTGACCTCCTCCACCCAGTCGGCCGCGCGGATCAGCAACACGGGCAGGAGCCGGGGATCGGTCCGCATCACGGCGTCACGTACGGCCTGCTCGCGCCGGTGGCCGTCGGGTGAGCAGGCCCGCAACGCGACGGCGAGCGGGTTGGCGGGCTCCCGGACGACGGAGACCCTCCCGCGTGGGACTGGGCCGCTGTAGCCGTACCAGGGGTGTCGCATCATGGGGTCGAGATCCAGCCACAGCGTGGGGCGGCCGGACGCAAGTGCGTCGAGGGCGCGCTCGGCGAGCCCGTCGTGCGTGACCACGTTGACGAGAACCACGCACAGGTCCTGGACCGCGTGCGGGCGGCCGGCGTCCACCGCCGCCACGAGCTCGGGGACGACGTCCACGAACCGCTTCGCCCGGGCAAGCGGCCGGATCCGCCGTCTTCTGAAGCCCTTCACACCGGTCATGATCCCATCAGAGCGCCAGGCGACCACTGGGCCGAGGCGCGGACGTGGGGCCGTATCGGTCTCCGCCCAGGGCATGCGGTATCCGCAGTATGCCTGCACATCTGCCCCACGACGCCTACGCTGCTGTCTAGATCGGCCTAGACAGAAATCCGGAGGGGGCCATGTCGAATTGGCAGGTCCAAGAAGCCAAGCAGCGCTTCAGCGAGGTGCTGCGCCATGCTCATACAGAGGGGCCGCAGATCGTCACCCGGCACGGTGAGGAGATCGCCGTGGTCATCGACATCGAGGAATACCGCGCGCTCAAGGCGGCCCGCCTCGATTTCAAGGATTTTCTCCGATCGGGGCCCGACCTCAGCGAGTTGGACATCCGCCGGGCGAGTGAGCCGGCGCCGTCTATCGATTTGACGCTCGAATGATGGGCTACCTTCTGGACACGAATGTCGCGTCAGAACTCACGAAAAGTCGCCCGCATCCTGGCGTGAGTGCTTGGTTGGATACGGTCCCGGGACCGGCTCTGTACCTGTCGGTGCTCGTCATCGGAGAGATCAGGCAAGGCATAGAGCGAATCCGCGATCGCGATCCGGTGCGGGCGGGAGTCTTTGAATCCTGGCTGGTCCGGCTGGAGCACAGTTTCGGCGAGAGGATAGTTCCCATCGATCTGATGATCGCCCAGGAGTGGGGCGCCATCAGTTCACGGACGCCGCTGCCGGTCGTCGACGGGCTGCTGGCCGCGACCGCCCGGGTGCGAGGGTGGACCATGGTCACGCGTAACACCAAGGACTTTGAGCGCACGGGAGCGCGACTGCTCAATCCGTTCGAGTGGCCTGTTTGAGCGCGGCTGTCTGCCGAATGAGAGGAGACGACGGACCCCGGGCGCAGGGGGTCCGTCGGGGGTGCGGGCTGGATGGTTAGGTGGAGGGGCCGGTCACGGAGGTTTCGATGTCCCGGCGGATCACCTTGCCGGTGGCGTTGCGCGGGAGGCGGTCGGTGGTGATGCGCCAGCGGGACGGCACCTTGAAGTACGCGAGCTCGCCCGCGGCGTAGGCGCGCAGCTCCTCCTCGCCGACGGGCGCCTCGCCGTTCGTGACGACCACGGCCATGACCTCCTGGCCGAGGTCGGGGTGGGGGACGCCGATCACGGCGCACTCCAGCACGGCGGGGTGCTCCACCAGGACGTTCTCGATCTCGGCGGGGTAGACGTTCTCGCCGCCGCGCAGGATCAGGTCCGAGCGGCGGGTGGTGAGGCGCAGCCGCCCCTGCTCCATCACGCCGATGTCGCCGGTGTGCAGCCACCGGTCGGCCCGGATGGTCTGCTCCGTGGCCGCCGGGTCGTTCCAGTAACCGAGCATGTTGAACGGGCTGCGGACGCAGATCTCGCCCTCCTCGCCCTCGGGGAGCGGCTCGCCCAGCGGGTCGCGGATCTCCACCTGCACCGTGAGGATGGGGCGGCCCAGCGTGCCGGGCGCCTCGGCGAGGTCGGCGGGTGTCGCGGCGGACACGGCGGTCGAGGTCTCGGTCATGCCGTAGCTGTCGACCAGGGCGTCCTTCGCCGGAGGGAAGGCCGCGCGCAGCCGCTCCTTGAACGCGGGCGAGGACGGCGCGGAGGCGAGCGCGAAGGCGGTCAGCGAGGAGAGGTCGTATTTCGACAGGTCGCCGTGCTCGATCAGGCGGTGCGCCATCGTCGGCACCGCGCCCCAGTTCGTGACCCGCTCCTTCTCGATGAGGCGCAGCACCCGGTCCACGTCGAAGGCCCCCTGGTGCATCACGACGGCGCTGCCGGTCGCCAGGCGGGGCACGGCGAGGTTGTGCAGGCTCGCGATGTGGAACAGCGGTAGGGCGAGCAGGTAGCGCCGGTCGGCGGGATCGACCGGGTCGCCGAACGCGGCGGCCAGGGCGTCGTTCATCCGGTGGTACTCGATGACCGACGTCAGGTTGCGGTGCGAGTGGACGGCTCCCTTCGGGCGCCCGGACGTGCCGCTGGTGTAGAGGATGACCGCGGGGTCGTCGTCGGCGACGTCGGCGACGGGCAGGACGGCGCCGGGGTGGCGGTGGGCGAGCCGGGGGACGTCGTCCGCGACCGTCAGGACGGTGACGCCGTCCTCGACCAGCGCTGCCCGCTTCGCGTCCGCGACGATCAGCGCGGGCTCGGTGTGGCCGATCGCGTACGCGACCTCGCGGCGCGACCACCAGGCGTTGTAGCCGACGGCGACGGCGCCGATCGCGACCGTGGCCCAGAAGGAGAGGATCCACCCGGGGGAGTTGGCCGCGTTGATCGCCACCCGGTCGCCGGGGCGCACGCCGTACTCGTCCCGGAAGGCGGTGGCGAGAGAGGCGACCTGGGCGGCGTGCTCGGCGAAGCTCAGCCGCCCGTCCGCGGTGACGATGTAGTCGCGGTCGCCGAACCGGGCGGACCGGGCCAGCACCTCTCCCAGGGACCTGGCGCGGTTCTTGTAGACCCGCATGCGCGCGCCGAGGACGTCCTCCTCGACCAGTTCGAAATCCCCGCCGGGGCCGGTCAGCCGGGTCATCGCGGCGAGGGCCGCCGCTCTCGGATCCGTCGACGTCGACATCAGTTCCCTCTCGTGCCGCCGGGACTCCATCTTCCTGGCCGCCAATATTGGCCATCGCGGGCGCCGCGGAACGCGTCTTCCCGGTCACCGGGACCGAAGGCGCCGGGCACGACCGGCTCTGCGAGAGGCCGGAGATTTCCGGTGAGCGGGACTCCCCGCTTCGCGCGTGTGTGCGGTCGCATCACCATGGCGGCCACACGGGTGAAACGGGAGATCAATCGCAATGGGAAGCCTCGACGGGAAGATCGCCATCGTGACCGGCGCCGGCCAGGGCGTCGGGCAGGGAATCGCCCTCGCCCTCGCCTCGGAGGGCGCGTCCATCGCGGTGCTCGGCCGCACCATGCCGAAGCTGGCGGCTACCTGCGCGCTGATCCGCGAACGCGGCGCGCGGGCCGAGCCCTTCGTCTGCGACGTGAGCGACACCGACGCCGTCCCCGGCGTCGTCGCCGAGGTGGTCGCGCGGTTCGGCGGAGTCGACATCCTCGTCAACAACGCGTACTCGGGGGCGTTCGGGCCGCTGCTGTCCATGGACGACGCCGCCTTCCAGAGAGGTTTCCGTAGCGGGCCCTTCGCGGCCTTCGCGTTCATGCGGGCCTGCCACCCGCACATGAAGCGGCGCGGCGGCGGCAGCATCGTCAACCTGATCAGCTCGGCCGCGGTCCGATGGGATCCCACGACCTACGGCGCGTACGCGGCGGCCAAGCAGGCGCTCCGCTCGCTGACCAGGACGGCGGCCGCCGAATGGGGCGTGGACGGCATCCGCGCCAACTCGATCGCCCCGCACGCGCTCTCACCGGGCCTGGAGCGCTGGATGGCGGCCAACCCCGCCGAGGCGGAGGAGTTCCGCAGGACAATCCCGCTCGGGTACGTCGGCGACTGCGAGCGGGACATCGGCCGGGCCGTGGTCGCGCTGTGCGGCCCCGACCTGCGCTACCTCACCGGCGCCACCGTGCCGCTCGACGGCGGGCAGGCGAACTTCTGACGATCGCCCGTTCCGTCCCCGCGGCTTCCCGTTCAGCGGGATTCGCCGGAGTCGGGGGACCCTCCGCTGGCTAACGTCGGCCGTGCTCCCTGAGACGGAGTCCGGACGGAGGATCCCCCCTTGACTCACACAACGCCCAGGGCCGACGAGGTACCGGACGTGCTCGCTCCGGCGAAGCTCGGCCCGGTGGCCCTGCGCAACCGCATCATCAAGGCCGCGACCTACGAGGGGTTGAGCCGCAAGGGCCTCGTCACCGACGAGCTCATCGACTTCCACGTGCGCCACGCGGCCGGCGGCGTCGGGATGACCACGGTGGCCTACTGCGCGGTCGCGCCCGAGGGGCGGACCGACCCGCGCCAGATCCTGTGGACCCAGGACTCGCTGCCCGGCCTGCGCAGACTGACCGAGGCGGTGCACGCCGAGGGCGCGGCGGTCGCCGCGCAGATCGGCCACGCCGGCCCGGTCGCCAACCCCAAGGCCAACCGCCTGCCCGCGCTCGCGCCCAGCAGGCACTTCCACGCCACCACGACGAGCTTCACCAGGGAGGCGACCCGGGACGACCTGACCCGGATCGTCGCGGCCCACGGCCACGCCGCGTCGATGGCCGTCGAGGCCGGGTTCGACGCCGTCGAGATCCACCTCGGGCACAACTACCTGGCCAGCTCGTTCCTCAGCCCCAAGATCAACCACCGCAAGGACGAGTACGGCGGAAGCCTGGAGAACCGCGCCCGCCTCTCGCGGGACATCGCCCGGGCCGTGCGCGACGCCGTCGGCGACCGCATCGCCATCACCGCCAAGCTCAACATGGACGACGGCGTGCCCGGCGGGTTCTGGCTCGACGAGGCGATCACCGTCGCGCAGTGGCTGGAGCGGGACGGCTCGCTCGACGCCCTCGAACTCACCGCGGGCAGTTCCCTGCTCAACCCCATGTACCTGTTCAAGGGCGACGCGCCGCTGCGGGAGTTCGCGGCGGTCATGAAGCAGCCGGTCAAGCTCGGCGTCAAGCTGGTCGGCAAGCATTTCCTGCGCGCCTACCCCTACCGGGACGCGTACCTGCTGGACGACGCCCGGCAGATCCGCGCCGCCGTCACGATGCCGCTCATCCTGCTCGGCGGCATCACGAACAAGGCGGTCATGGACCAGGCGATGGCCGAGGGCTTCCAGTTCGTCGCGATGGCGCGGGCGCTGCTGCGCGAACCCGACCTGATCAACCGGATCGCGGCCGACGAGAGCGTCCGCTCCCTGTGCATCCACTGCAACAAGTGCATGACGGCGATCTACGGCGGCACCCACTGCGTGCTCACCGGCCCCCTGATCGCACAGCCGCCGGTACGAAACGCGCAGGACTGAGGGGGAGAACGGAGAACCGTGCACCGAGAGACGATCGCCGACCTGCTGCTCGACCGGGTGGGGGACGACCGCCCGGGCCTGCGCACCCGCGAGCGGACCTGGACCTGGGACGAGGTGGTCCGCGAGAGCGCCGCCCGGGCCTCCCTGCTGCGCGAGCTGCGGGTCGAGGGCCCCTTCCACGTCGGGGTCCTGCTCGACAACGTGCCCGAGTACGTCTTCTGGCTCGGCGCGGCGGCGCTCAGCGGCGCCTCGATCGTCGGCATCAACTCGACCCGGCGCGGCGCGTACCTGGAGCAGGAGGTCAGGCACACCGACCTGCAGCTCGTCGTCACCGACGAGGCCGGGCTGAAGCTGCTCGACGGCCTCGACATCGGCGTGGAGCGCGACCGCTTCCTCCTCGTGGACGGCGGGGACTACGCGGCCCGGGTGGCCGCGCACACCTGCGAGCCGGAGCGCGACCCCGGCATCACCGCCGCGACCCGGATGCTGCTGCTGTTCACCTCCGGCACCACCGGCGCGTCCAAGGCGGCGATCTGCTCCCAAGGCCGGCTGGCCGCGCTCGGCTACGCCAACTGTGCCAAGTACGGCGTGGCCAGGGACGACGTCACGTACTGCGGCATGCCGCTGTTCCACGGCAACGCCGTCATGGGCCTGTGGGCGCCCTCGCTCGCCGCGGGCGCGACCGTCACCCTCGTGCCCAGGTTCTCCGCGTCCGGGTTCCTGCCCGACGTCCGGTTCTACGGCGTCACGTTCTTCACGTACGTCGGCAAGGCGATCGCGTACATCCTGGCCACGCCCGAGCTTCCGGACGACGCGGACAACACGCTCGACCACGCCTTCGGCACGGAGGCCTCGCCCGAGGACCAGGCCGAGTTCCTGCGCCGCTTCGGCTGCCGGCTGATCGAGAGCTACGGGTCGAGCGAGGGCTCCGGCATGATCACGCTCGCGCCCGAAGGGCCCGCGAGCGCGCTGGGCCGCCCCGCCCACGACGGTGTCGTCGTCGTCGATCCGGAGACCAGGGAGCGGCGGCCCCGCGCGGTGCTCGACGAGTACGGCCGGGTCGTCAACGCCGAGGAGGCGATCGGCGAGATCGTCAACACGGAGGGCGCGGCGAAGTTCGAGGGCTACTACAAGAACGACGTGGCCAACGCCGAACGGGTACGGCATGGCTGGTACTGGACCGGCGACCTCGGCTACATCGACGAGGCCGGCTACATGTACTTCGCCGGCCGTTCCGGCGACTGGATCCGGGTGGACGGCGAGAACATCTCGGCGCTGCTGACCGAGCGCGTCCTGCGCCGCCACCCGCGCATCGTCGCCGCCGCCGTCTTCGGCGTGCCCGACCCGCGCTCCGGCGACCAGGTGATGGCCGCGATCGAGATCCCCGAGGGGACGGCGTTCGAGGACCTCGACCTGCCCGCGTTCCTCGCCCGGCAGGCGGACCTCGGCACCAAGGGCGCGCCGCGCTACGTCCGGGTGTCCCACGCGCTGCCGGCCACCGGCTCGAACAAGCTCCGCAAGAAGGAGATGCAGCACGACGGCTGGCGGACCGAGGACGCCGTGTACCGCTGGGCCGGCCGCGGCGAGCCGCACTACACCCCGATGACCGCCGAGGACAAGGCCGCGTTGCGCGCGGAGTTCCACGCCAACGGCCGGCAGCGCTTCCTGCCGTAGTCACGGCCCGGCAACCCGAGTAGGAGAGCGGAACATGGATCTGCGCGAGACCGCCGCGCAACGAGAGCTGCGCATGGAGCTGCGAAGGTACTTCGCCGCCCTCATGCCGGAGGAGGAACGCCGCCGCGTCGGCGAGCAGGGCGTCGGAGGCGACCGCTTCCGCGAGGTGGTCAAACGCCTCGGGGCCGACGGCTGGCTCGGCATCGGGTGGCCGGTCGAGTACGGCGGCCAGGGCCGCTCGATCGAGGAGCAGTACGTCTTCTTCGACGAGGTCCAGCGGGCCGGGCTGCCGTTCCCGTTCGTCACCGTCAACACGGTCGGCCCGACCCTGATGAGCCAGGGGTCGGAGGAGCAGAGGAAGCGCTTCCTGCCCGGCATCCTGTCCGGCGACATCGTCTTCGCCATCGGCTACACCGAGCCGGACGCCGGCACCGACCTCGCGTCCCTGACGACCCGCGCGGTCCGCGACGGCGACGAGTTCGTCGTGGACGGCAGCAAGATCTTCACCAGCGGCGCGAACACCGCCGACTACGTGTGGCTGGCCTGCCGTACCGACCCGGACGCGCCGAAGCACAAGGGCATCTCCATCCTGATCGTGCCGACGGACGCGCCCGGATTCTCGTGGAGCCCGATCCGGACCGTGGGCGGGATGGTCGTGACCGCCACGTACTACGGCGGCGTACGGGTGCCCGCGACCGACGTCGTCGGCGAGGTGAACGGCGGCTGGCGGCTGATCACCCACCAGCTCAACCACGAGCGGATCGGGCTCGCCGCGCTCGGCGGCCGCATGATCAAGCTCTGGGAGGACGTCCTCGCCTGGGCCAGGGAGAACGGGACCATCGAGCTGCCGTGGGTCCAGCGGGACTTCGCCCGCACCTACGCCAAGCTGGAGGCGATGCGCCTGCTCAACTGGAAGATGACCAGCGCGGTGGCGCGCGGCTCCCTGTCCGGCGCGGAGGCCGGGGCCGCCAAGGCGTACGGCACCGAGACGCACATCGACGTGCAGCGCACCCTCACCGGCATCCTCGGCGCGGCCGGGCGGATCCGGCCCGAGTCACCCGGCGCGGCGCTCGCCGGCCAGATCGAGCAGCTCTCCCGCCAGGGCATCGTGAACACCTTCGGCGGCGGCGTGAACGAGATCCTCAGGGACATGGTCGCCACCCAGGGGCTCGGCCTGCCGCGGTTGGGGCGGGGCGTATGAGCGCGGCGTACGAGGACCGGCTGCGCGCGTTCGTCGGCCGCGAGATCCACCCGCTGCGGCCGGGCCAGGACCCGGTCAACGTGCCGATGATCCGGCACTGGGTCGAGGCCATGGAGGACGACAACCCGATCCATCTGGACGAGGAGGCCGCCCGCGCCACCGGCAGGGACGGCGTCGTCGCGCCCGCGTCCATGGCGCAGGCGTGGGTGATGCGCGGGTACGCCGCGACGACGGCGGCGGAGGGGGGAGGCGGCCCCGCCGACGAGCTGACCGACCTGCTCGCCGAGGGCGGCTACACCTCGGTCGTGGCGACCGACTCGGAGTTCGAGTTCCACCGCGAGTTGGTGCCCGGCGACCACGTCGCCGTGCGGGAGGTCGTCGAGTCCATCTCGCCGGAGAAGGCCACCGCCTTGGGCACCGGCCGCTTCATCACGTCCCTGCGGACGTACCACGACCAGGACGGCGAGGTCGTGGCCGTGCAGCGCTGGCGTCTCCTGCGCTTCCGCCCGAAGGCGAAGCCACAGGAGCCGGAGGAGCGGTCCGAGGCCGACGCGGCGGAGCGGCCTGAGGAGCGGGCGTCCCGGCCCCAGCCGGCGATCAACAGGGACAACGCGTTCTGGTTCGAGGCGGCCCGCGAGCACCGGCTGCTGATCCAGCGCTGCGCCGCCTGCCGGACGTTGCGCCACCCGCCCGGCCCCTGCTGCCCCGAGTGCGGCTCGTTCGAGTGGGACACCGTGCGGGCGTCCGGCGACGCGCACGTCTACAGCTTCGTGGTCAACCACCACCCCCGCCATCCGGCGTTCGATTACCCGTTGATCGTCGCGGTCGTCGAACTGGCGGAGGGCACCCGGCTGATCACCAACCTGGTCGGCGTCAGCCCGGAGGAGGTCGAGATCGACATGCCGGTCGTCCTCGACTGGGTGGACGCGGACCCCGAGTTGTCGCTTCCGGTGTTCCGGCCGGTCGCCCAGGAAGGTCACTGATGGACTTCACCCTTGACGAAGAGCTCGAAGCGATCCGCGACCTGGCCCGGAAGATCTTCACCGACCGCGCCACCCCCGAGCGGGCGCGCGAGGTGGAGGGTTCGCCCGAGCGCGTGGACGAGAGCCTGTGGGCCGAGCTGGCCAAGGCGGGACTGCTCGGCGTCTGCGCGCCGGAGGAGGTCGGGGGAGCCGGTCTCGGCCTCGGCGCGCTGTGCGTCCTGCTGGAGGAGCAGGGCCGCGCCGTGGCGCCCGTCCCGCTGTGGCCGGCCTCCGTCGCCGCGCTCGCGGTCGCCGCGCACGGCACCGCCGAGCAGCGCGCGCGCCTGCTGCCGGGCGCCGTGGACGGCTCGTCACGGCTCACCCTCGCCCTGGAGGAGTTCGGGCCGCACGAACCCGGCGCGCCGCGCTGCGCGGCGGTGCGCGATGACGGGTCCGGCGGCTGGCGGCTCACCGGGGTCAAGGCGGTCGTCCCCTCGCCCTTCGGTGCCGCGCACGTCCTGGTCGCCGCCCGGGCCGACAGCGGAACCGGGCTGTTCCTGGTCGCCCGCGACGCCGACGGCGTGACCTGGGAGGCGGCCGAGACCACGAGCCGCGACCTCGCCGGCACCATGACCCTGGACGGCGCGCCCGCCCAGGAGATCGGGCACCCCGGCTCCGGCGTCCTCGACTGGACGATCGAGCGGGCCTCGGTGGCGCTGGCAGCCGTCCAGCTCGGCGTCGCCCAAGGGGCGCTGCGGCTCGCGGCGGGCTACCTCGCCGAGCGTCGGCAGTTCGGCCGCCCCCTGGCCACGTTCCAGGCGGTGCAGCACCAGCTCGCCGACTGCTACATCGACATCGAGGCCATGGGGGTCGCCATGTGGCAGGCCGTCACCTCGCTGGAGGCGGGCGAGGCCGCCGCGGCCGCCGTGCTCGTCGCCAAGTGGTGGGCGGGCGAGGCCGGGCTGAACGTCGTCCACCGCACCCAGCACCTGCACGGCGGCATCGGGGTGGACGTCGACTATCCGGTGCACCGGCACTTCCTGTGGGGCAAGCAGATCTCCGGCACTCTGGGCGGCGCGAGCGCGGATCTCGCCCGCCTCGGCGCGGTGCTGGCGGCGGGGCCGGTGGCGTCATGACCGAGACCACCGCGAATCACACAGTGCGGCAGACCGTCCGGCCCCTTGGACGGCCCGGCCTGGCGTACGACGAGGTGGCGGTCGGCGACCGCCTGCCCGAGCTGTCCATCCCGCTGACCCGGACGCTGATCGTGGCGACCGCGATCGCCAGCCGTGACTACCAGGACGTGCACCACGACCCCGAGCTGGCGGTCGAGCGCGGGTCCCGGGACATCTTCATGAACATCCTGACCAGCAACGGCCTGGTGGAACGCTTCGTCACCCGCTGGGCGGGCCCGGCCGCGGTCGTCGCCGCGATCCGGATCAGGCTCGGCGCGCCCAACTACCCGGGCGACACCATGGTGCTGACCGGCGAGGTCACCGCGAAGGACGACGCGGAGGGCCGGGTCGAGGTCTCCGTGCGCGGCGAGAACGCCCTCGGCGCGCACGTGACCGGCACCGTCGTCGTACGGCTCCCGAAGGGAGAGAACGCGTGAACGTCGCAAGCCCCCTCTCCGGCGCCGCGGCGATCGCGGGCATCGGCGCCACCGAGTTCTCCAAGGACTCCGGGCGCAGCGAGCTCCAGCTCGCGTGCGAGGCGGTGCTCGCCGCCGTCGCCGACGCCGGGCTGCAGCCGTCCGACGTGGACGGCCTGGTCACGTTCACCGCCGACACCAACAGCGAGATCCACGTCGCGCGCAACACCGGCATCGGCGAGCTGACGTTCTTCTCCCGGGTCGGGTACGGCGGCGGTGCCGCCTGCGGCACGCTCCAGCAGGCGGCGATGGCCGTCGCGACCGGCGCCGCCGAGGTCGTCGTCTGCTACCGCGCGTTCAACGAGCGCTCCGGCGAGCGGTACGGCCTCGGCCAGGCGGAGCGGCCGATGGACACCAGCGCCGACCGCGCCGCCTACGCCTGGATGACCCCGTACGGGTTGAGCACGCCGGCGCAGTGGGTCGCGATGTTCGCCCGCCGCTACATGCACGAGTACGGCGCGACCAGCGAGGACTTCGGCCGGGTCGCGGTCGTGGACCGCCGGCACGCCGCCGTCAACCCGGCCGCGTGGTTCTACGGGCGGCCGATCACGCTGGAGGAGCACCAGGCGTCCCGCTGGATCGCCGAGCCGCTGCACCTGCTCGACTGCTGCCAGGAGACCGACGGCGGCCAGGCGCTGGTCGTGGTCTCCGCCGAGCGGGCCCGCGACCTTGCGCACCCGCCCGCGGTCATCCGGGCCGCCGCGCAGGGGTCCGGCGCGGACCAGCACATGATGACCAGCTACTACCGGCCCTCGATCTCCGGCATCCCCGAGATGGGCCTGGTCGGGCGTCAGCTCTACCGGCAGAGCGGTCTGGGGCCGGACGACATCGACGCGGCGATCCTGTACGACCACTTCACCCCGCTGGTGCTCCCGCAGCTCGAGGAGCTGGGCTTCTGCGGGACGGGAGAGGCCAAGGACTTCATCGCGGACGGGCACCTCGAACGCGGCGGGCGGCTGCCGTTCAACACGCACGGCGGGCAGCTCGGTGAGGCGTACCTGCACGGCATGAACGGCGTCGCGGAGGCGGTCCGGCTGGTCCGGGGCACCTCGGTGAACCAGCCGGACGACGTGCGCAACGTGATCGTGACCGCGGGCACGGGCGTGCCCACCAGCGGTCTGGTGCTGGGAGCGGACGGATGAGCGGCGGGGGAGCGGCCCCCGCCACGAGGGATGTAAGGGACGACGTGACGCATACGACGACGCGGGACGCGGGCGCGTGGGCGGGCCACGACCTGGGCGAGCGCACGGTCGCCTACGACGAGCGGGACGTGATCCTCTACGCGCTCGCCGTCGGCGCGGAGGGGACCGACCTGGACCTGGTGTTCGAGGAGCGGCTGCGGGTGCTGCCGACGTTCGCGCTGACGCAGGCGCAGTGGGCCCCGGACGCGCTGGGCGCGCTCGGCGCGTTCGACGTCGCGACCGCGGTGCACGGCGCGCAGCGCCTCGTGGCGCGCGCGCCGCTGCCCGCGTCCGGCGAGCTGACGATGCGGGCCCGGGTCGCGGCCGTGTGGGACAAGGGCAGCGCCGCCGTCTTCGACGTCGAGGTGGAGAGCGAGTGCTTCCAGGCCACCTGGTCGCTCTTCGCGCCGGGATGCGGCGGGTTCGGCGGTGAGCGCGGGGCCTCCCGCCCGAAGCCGCAGGAGACGCCCGCCGACCACGAGCTGGAGGTCCGTACCTCGCCCAACCAGGCGGCGCTGTACCGGCTGCTGGGCGACCGGCACCACATGCACATCGACCCGGAGGCGGCGAAGGCGGCCGGGATGCCGCGGCCGTTCATGCACGGCCTCTGCACGCTGGCGACGGTGACCCTGCCGCTGGCCGCGGCCGTGGGCGCGCACCCCGCCGACCTGGTCGAGCTGGAGGGGCGCTTCGCCGCCCCCGTCTTCCCCGGCGACCGGCTGGACACGCGCGCCTGGGCGGACGGAGGCGACGGGGCGGCGGTGCGCTTCGAGGCCGTCGCCGACGGCAGGACGGCGATCTCCGGCGGCCGTGCCCGCTTCCGCGCGCGTTAGGGCCCGTACGGGGTTGAGATCACGATGTTGCGGATTCGCCCGCGCCGAGCCGGCTGACACCGGTAGATCATCTCGCCATGGCGCGGGGTGACCTCACTGATGAAGAGTGGTCCTTGATCGAGCCCTCCCTGCCCTTGGGTGAGGGGGCCCGATCCCGGACCTGCGACGACGGTTGAACGCGGTGATGTGGCGGGGGTCAGGGGATGAGGGAGACCTCGGGGAAGCGAGTGTCGGGGCCATCGAACAGGTGGGTCGGCCTGCCTCGCAGGTGCAGGTCGAAGAAGGCCCCGACGTAGGCGCGCTGGGCCGCGACCGAACGGCCGGGATCGATCGTGCCCACGTAGTCCGCGAGCGGCACCTTGGGGAGCTTGGCCGCGATCTGCGGCAGCAACGGCTGCAGGTCGGTGAACGAGCCGTGGGCCAGGGCGGTGACCTGGTCCAGGACGTAGCGCATGTCCGCCAGGCGCGCCCGCGCGTGCTTGGCCAGCAGCTTGGCGATGACCTTCGGCGTCAGTTTCGCGGGCAGCGGCAGGGCGCGCGCCAGACGTCGGCCGGGGAACTCGACCTGGTCGGCCTCGTAGGTGTGGTCGACGGTGACGACCAGGTAGCCGCGCGAGGCCAGGTCCTCGACCAGCGTGGTGCCCAGCGTGCGCGGCCCGCCGTCCCCCGAACCGAACAGAACCACCGGCAGCTTGCCCGCATGCGGCTCGACCGGCGCACGTGACCGCGCGCGAGCACGAGGTGCTGGTGCAGGTGGCGCGCGGGGGACCGCCGGTCACGGGGTGGCCGGCCGTGCCGCCAGGTAGCGTGCCGGGATCTCGCCGCCGCCGTGGACCGCGATGTCCGCGCCGGTCACGTAGGACGCCAGGTCGCTGGCCAGGTAGAGGCAGGTGTCGGCCACGTCGCCGGGCGCCGCCATGCGGCCCATCGGGATGACCTTGGCGACCGAGGCGCCCTCGTCCGGGCCGTAGATATGGGCGGCGGCCTCGGTGCGGATCAGCCCGGTCGTGATGTGGTTGACCCGCACCTTGGGGGACCATTCGAGCGCCAGCGCGCGGGTCAGCACGAGGAGGCCCGCCTTGGCGGCGGAGTAGGCGGCGGTGCCCGGCTGCGGGTCGTGCGCGGACACGCTGCCGATGTTGATGATTGACCCGCCGCTCTCCTGCTCGCGCATCACCTTGTTGGCCGGCTGCGCCACGTAGAACGGCGCGAGCAGGTTCAGGTCCACGATGCGCTCCACGAACCGGGGCGAGACCGTGGCGGCGTCCGCGTCCGGCGACCCACCGGCGTTGTTCACCAGGACGTCGAGCCGTCCGAACTCGGCCACGACGCCCTCCACCAGGGCCGCGGCGGCCGCGGCGTCCCGGATGTCCGCCGGGAAGTACCGCGCGGTCCGGCCGTCCGCCGCGGGCAGGACGTCCGGCTCGTTGCGCCCGCACACGGCCACCTCGGCGCCCGCGGCCAGGAACCGCTCCGCTATCACGAAGCCGATGCCCTTGGTCCCCCCGGTCACCAGTACGGCACGGCCGCCGAAGTCGATCGTCGCGTTCATCGTGGTCCTCTCGTTCGGTCAAGCCGACCCACCGGAGGCTACGGGCGCGCCGCGTCCCGCGGGGGCTCCGTACCGGCCACCGGGACGGCCCTGGCGGCGGGCGTCGCGCGGCGGGATCATGGGCGTCGCGGCGGCTCACCCCGGAACCCGAAAGGCGCCTACAGAAGGCAGGCAGCATGATCGATAACGACGTACTGACGATTCCGGTCGCGCTGGAGCGTGCCGCGCACGACTTCCCCGACGTCGAAGCCGTGGTGGACGGCCCCGACCGGGTGACGTACGCGCAGTTGCGGGACCGGGCGCGCGAGGCGGCGCGGGCGTTCGTCGCGCTCGGCGTCGAGCGCGGCGACCGGATCGCGATCTGGGCGCCGAACAGCCTGAGGTGGATCGTGACCGCCCTGGGCGCGCTCGCCGCCGGGGCCGTCGTCGTGCCGGTCAACACGCGCTACAAGGGCGACGAGGCCCGGTGGCTGCTCCAGCGGAGCCGGGCCCGGATGCTCTTCGTACAGGACGGGTTCCTCGGCAACGGCTATCTGGACATGCTCGGCGTGCCCGGGGAGGGCGGCGGCGTCCCCGGCCTGCCCGGCCTCGCCGCCGTGGTCACGTACGACGCCGAGCCGCGGCCCGGCGCGACCTCCTGGGACGCCTTCCTCGCCGAGGCGGGCGGCGTCACCGGCGAGCGCGCGGTGGAGCGTGCGGCGTCGGTCGCCCCCGGCGACGTCGCGGACATCCTGTTCACCTCGGGCACGACCGGCCGGTCCAAGGGCGCGATGTGCACCCACGAGCAGAACGTCCGCACCTACCGGTCGTGGTGCGACCGGACCGGCGTACGGCACGGCGACCGCTACCTCATCGTCAACCCGCTCTTCCACTCCTTCGGCTACAAGGCGGGCGTGGTCGCCTGCCTGCTCCGGGGCGCGACGATGGTGCTGCAGCCGGTCTTCGAGACCGGCGAGACGATGCGGCTGGTCGAGGCCGAGCGGATCACCGTCCTGCCCGGGGCGCCCACCATCTACGTCTCGCTGCTGGACGCGCCGGAGCGGTCCCGGTTCGACCTCTCCTCGCTCCGCCTCGCGGTGACCGGCGCGGCGGTGGTGCCGGTCGCGCTGGTGCGGCGGATGCGGGCGGAGCTGTTCCCCGAGGTCGTCACCGCGTACGGGCTGACCGAGTCGTGCGGCACCGTCTCCTCCTGTTCGCTGGACGACGACGACGAAACCGTGGCGAACACCGCCGGCCGCGTGATCGACGGCGTGGATCTGCGCATCGTGGACCCGGAGGGCCGTGACGTCCCGGCGGGGGAGGACGGCGAGGTCCTCGTCCGCGGCTACAACGTGATGCTCGGCTACCTCGACGACGACGAGGCGACCGCCGGTGCGATCAGGGACGGCTGGCTGGTGACCGGGGACCGTGGCCGCCTGGACGAGCGCGGCAACCTGACCATCACCGGCCGCTCCAAGGACATGTACGTGGTCGGCGGCTTCAACGTGTACCCCGCCGAGATCGAGCAGGTGCTCGCCCGGCACGAGGGGGTCGCCGAGGCCGCTGTGATCGGCGTCCCCGACCAGCGGATGGGCGAGGTCGGCCGGGCCTACGTCGTGCCGCGCCCCGGCGCCGACCTCAGCCCGGACGCGCTCCTGGAGTACTGCCGGGGCCTCCTCGCGAACTTCAAGGTGCCCCGCGAGGTCGTGGTCGTGGACGGCCTGCCCAAGAACGCCTCGGGCAAGGTGCAGAAGGCCGAGCTCTCCCGCGTCTCCAGAGCGTGATGTGCTCCGACGAGGCGAACGCCCTCTCAGGCGGCGCGGTCCGGCTGGCGGTCTTCGCCTGGATCATCCGATACACCCCGAATATCACGCTAATTAGCCTATTTTGGGGTTAAATCTCCCGCTAACGGAAAAAAGCTGTCCTAGTGTCATCACGTGGCCGATGTCATGGCCCCGGTTCGCATGTGGCAGCGCTGCTCCATCAGAACCCGCTTGACGGTGATGACGACCGCCGTCATGGCGCTGATCTGCAGTGTCATCGCGGCGCTCATCCTGGTGAACGTGCGGGACAATGTCCGGGAATACTACTCGAAGGACCTCGTCGCCGAGGCCGTGCAGATCAGTCAGGAGGTACGCCAGAAGGGCACGGTCTCCCACCTTCCCAAGGATCCGGATATCGCGGTCCAGGTGTTCGACCCCTCCGGCGCTCTCTTCGCGGCGACACCGAACGTGGCGAAAGCGCCGCCGATGACGAGGCTGATCTACAGCGCCGACAACATCGCGACCAGCGACATCTGCAACCTGCGGGCCTTCCCGGGCGAGTGCAAGATCGGCGTCTATTTCCCCTTCCACGTGTCCGACGGGATCTGGCGGCTCCACATGGTCGTCTCCGACGTCCCCTGGTACATCAGCCTCCGTTTCCTGGGCCTGCTCATCGCGGGCTGGCTCCTGCTGGTCGGGGTCACCGCTCTGGCCGCCTACCGGGCCGTGAGCAGCACGCTCCAACCGGTGGACGCGATGACGTCCAAGCTGGCCGAGATCACCGGTGGCGACCTGAGCCAGCGGGTGCCGGTGCCCTGGTTCCACGACGAGCTGCGCCGGCTCGCGGAACGGGCGAACCAGACGTTGGACCGGGCGGAGCGTGCGGTGGAACAGCAGCGCCGTTTCGCCTCCGATACGTCCCATGATCTGCGCACCCCCTTGACCGCCATGCACACCGAACTCGATGAGGCGCTCCTCCACCCGGAGGAGACCGACTGGCCGCGCACCGCGCGTGCGGTGCTGGACAGCCTGGAACGGCTGCAGCTCATGGTCGCCAGCCTTCTGGACATCGCGCGCCTGGACGCGGGTGCTCCCGGGCGACGCGAACCCGTCGACCTGGCCGAGCTGGTGAAGTCCGAGCTGGTACGGCGGGCACGCAAGGTCACGGTGACCGAGCAGCTCACCCCCGGCGTGGTGGTCGACGGCGACCCGCTGCACCTGTCCCGGCTTCTGGGCAACCTTCTCGACAACGCGGAGCGCCACGCCGAGCACAACGTGACGGTCGAGGTCGCCCGCGATGACGGATCAGCGGTGCTCGAAGTGGTGGACGACGGCGACGGCATCCCGCCCGATCAACGGGAGATCGTCTTCCAGCGCTTCGCCCGGCTGGACGCCTCACGGAGGAAGGACGCCGGGGGCACCGGCCTCGGCCTGCCGATCGCCCGGCAGATCGCGGAGAACCATGGCGGCACGCTCACGATCGGCGACTCTCCGTGCGGCGCCAGGTTCGTGCTCCGCCTGCCTTTGCGCTCCTGAAGCGCACGGCACCCGAGACGATCCCTCGCTCCGCCACCGATGGATGGCCTATGGCCCCCGGAAGCACCGCGGTCACCCGTCCCTGGCGTGAGGCCGACGGTCCGGTGCCCGGCCCACACCCTGGCGGGGTCTCAGTCGGTCGGCAGCTCGACGGCGACCGTGAGCCCGCCCTCCTCGCGGGGGTGGGCCGTCACGGTGCCGCCGTGCGCCTCGGCGACCACCCGCACGATGGACAGCCCGAGGCCGCTGCCCCGGTCGGAGCGCAGCCGGTCGCCGTGCAGCCGCCGGAACGGCTCGAAGATCGTCTCGATCTCGTACGGCGGTACGGGCAGGCCGGTGTTGGACACGACCAGCTCCACCCGGTCCGTCCGCCGCCGGGTGGACACCCAGACCTCGCCGCCCGCGTGATTGTGCCGGATCGCGTTCTCCACCAGGTTCTGCACGAGCCGTTCGACCAGGACGGCCTCGCCCGCGGTGGGCGCGGGGTCGAGCAGCCGGTGGACGGTCACGCCCTGCTCCTTGGCCTCGCCGGCGGCCAGGTCGGTCACGTGCTCGGCCACGTCGGCCAGGTCGAAGGGCCGCCGGTCGAGCACCGCCCGCTCGCCCTCGGCCAGGGCGAGCAGGCCGTTGATCAGCCGCTCGTGCCGGGAGTTGACCACGAGCAGCGACTCGCCGAGCCGCTTGACGTCCTCGCTCGCGTCCGGCCGCCGCACCGCGACGTCCACCAGCGTGCGGTTGATGGTGAGTGGCGTGCGCAGCTCGTGCGAGGCGTTGGCGATGAACCGCCGCTGACCGTCGAACGAGCGAGACAGCCGGGCGAGGACGTCGTCGATGGTGTCGGCCAGCTCCTTGAGCTCGTCGTCCGGCCCCTTGTGGGCGATGCGTTCGGCGAGGTCGTGGCTCTGGGCGACGCGCACCGCGCGCGCCGTGACCGATCGGACCGGGAGCATCGTCCATCCGGCGGCCCGCCAGCCGGCCGCCGCCGCCAGCCCGCCACCCGCGAGGACCGCGACGCCGCCCCAGACCAGCACGTTCTTGATCGTGTCGGCCTGGTAGACGCGCCTGACCTGCGCGACCCGCTGCCCGGCGATGTAGTACTCGTCCGTGCCGGGCCAGATGGTGCGCCCCGCGGCGTTGATCTGCCGCGGCTGCCGGAGCCCGTCACGCGGTTCCAGGCTCTGCCGTACGACGAAGGCGAGCACCGCGACCAGGATGACCCCGGCGAGGACGAAGACCCCGCCGCACGCGAGGGCGAACCGGAGCCGGACGCTGCTCTTCATTGGATGCGGTACCCCACTCCGGTGACGGTCTCGATGACCGGCGGGTCGCCGATCTTGCGGCGCAGCTTCATCATCGTGGTGCGCACCGTGTTGGTGAACGGGTCGATGTGCTCGTCCCACACCTTCTCCAGCAGCGTCTCGGCGGAGACCACCGCCCCTCGCGCGCGCAGCAGTTCGGCCAGCACGCCGAACTCCTTGCGCGCCAGCGGCACGTAGCGCCCGTCCCGGAACACCTGCCGGTGCGCCCAGTCCAGCCGGATGCCCGCCCGCTCCAGGATCGGCGGATCGGCCGCCCGGACCCGGCGGCCCAGCGCGTGGACCCGGGCCACCAGCTCCTCGAACGCGAACGGCTTGGGCAGGTAGTCGTCGGCCCCGAGGGAGAGGCCCGCCACCCGGGAGCGCACGTCACCCGACGCGGTGAGCATCAGGATGCGCACCGCGGCCGCGTCCGCGACCACCGCCCGGCACACCTCGTCGCCGTGGACGCCCGGCAGGTCGCGGTCGAGGATCAGCACGTCGTAGTCGTGGACGCGCACCCGTTCCAGCGCCGCCTCCCCGTCGTAGGCGACGTCCACCGCGAGCGCCTCCCCGCGAAGCCCCTCCGCGATCGAGTCGGCGAGCATCCGCTCGTCCTCGGCGACCAGTACCCGCAACGTGCCCCCTATGTCATGCGATGCCGTCGAGCTGTTCGGCGAAATGCCGTCGAACCGCGCCACCATGTCATCAGCGCCATAACGCGGACGTAACCGGATCAAGTGACGACGAGTTTATCGATCATCGGCTTCAGTTCCCCTCCGATGCCGGGAATCGCCCGGCCCTGGACCAGGGGGACCGTCCATGCTCACCTCACCGGGTGGCGTCCAGATCGAACCCGCCACCATGGGCGGCGGCGCGCGCCACCGCCTGCGCCGCGCGCTCAGCTCGGGCCACGGCCTCTTCGCCGTCGTGATCACCCTGGCGGCGGCGCTGCGCGCGGTCGTCATGCTCGGTTACGACACCGCCCAGCTCTACTGGTACGACTCGTTCACCTATCTGGACACGGCCGTCCATCTGAAGCCCGGCGGCGCGTTCCATCCCGCCGGCTACTCGTTCTTCCTGCGGCTGCTGTGGCCGTTCCACAGCGTCTCGTTGGCGGTCGGCGTGCAGCACGTCATGGGGCTCGGCATGGGCCTGATGATCTATCTTCTGCTGCGCCGGCGTTCGCTGCCCGCGTGGGGCGCGACCCTGGCCGCGCTGCCCGTGCTGTTCGACCCGTCGTTCCTGCGGCTCGAACACTCCGTGCTCTCCGACACCCAGGTCACGTTCCTCGTCATCGCCGCGCTGATGGTCCTCATGTGGCGGGCGAAGCCCTCGGTGCGGTCCGCCGTCGTGGCCGGGGTGCTGCTCGCGGCGGCCGGGCTCACCCGGACGGCCGCGGCGCCGCTGCTCGCCCTGTTCGTGCTGTACCTGCTCCTCCAGCGGGCCGGATGGCGGCCGGTGGTCGCGCTGGCCGTCGCGGGGACGCTGCCGCTCGCCGCCTACGCGGGCTGGTACCAGCAGCACCACGGGCGCTTCGCGCTCAGCGGCTCGGACGGGGTGGCGCTGTGGGCGCGCACCATGACGTTCGCCGACTGCGCGAAGATCAGGCCGCCGGCCGACGAGGCGCGGCTCTGCCCGAACGGCACCGTCGTCGACGCCGCGTCCGAGTACGTGTGGGCCGCGGACGCCTCACTCAACCGGCTGCCGGGCGACCGCTTCTCCCACAACGACCTCGCCCGGTCGTTCGCGCTGCGCGCCATCGCCGCCCAGCCGCTCGACTACCTCCGCGAGGTCGCCTCCGACGCGTCGCTCGCCTTCGCGTGGACGCCCGTGAGCCACCCGAAGCGGGTCGTCCCGGCGCTGACGTTCCCGGTCGGCTCCTGGCCGCTGCCGTCGTTCCCGCTCATCCACCAGGTCCGGGTGGCGTACGACCCGGCGATCCGCGGGATGTCGTCCGTCGCGCCCTACGACGCCTTCTTCGCGGCATACCGCTACCCGAACGCGCTGCACGGTCCGCTGTTCGGCGTGGTCCTGCTGCTCGGCGGCCTCGGCGCGATCGGGCGGCGGCGACCGGCCCTGTTGCCGTGGGCGACGGCGATGTTCCTGTTCCTCGGGCCGATCGCCGCGCTCGACTTCGACCACCGGTACATGCTGCCCGCCGTGCCGTTGGCATGTGTGGCCGCGGCCCTGGGCGCGGTGAGCCTGTGGCGCGCCCGTCCGGGCCGCCGCGCGACGGCCCGGTGAAGCGCCCGGCGACCGGCATGGTGGCCGCCGGCGTGGCAACCAGTACGGTGACCGGCGCGGTGACGGCGGAGTGAGCCCGGGGGATCAGGCGCCGTAGACCGGCTCGGGGCGGGCGGCCTCCTTCAGCAGCCCAGCGATCTCGGCGCCCAGCTCGGCCGCGTCCCAGCGGGCGCCCTTGTCGGTGGCCGGGCCGTGGCGGAAGCCCTCCATCACGCAGATCCGGCCGCCCTCGACCTCGAAGACGCGGCCGGTCACGTTTCTGGACTCGGCCGAGCCGAGCCAGGCCACCAGCGGGGAGACGTTCTCGGGGGCCATCGCGTCGAAGGCGCCGTCCTCAGGCGCGGTCATCGTGGCGGCGAAGACCTCCTCGGTCATCCGGGTGCGCGCCGCCGGGGCGATGGCGTTGACGGTCACGCCGTACCGGCCGAGCTCGGCGGCGGCGACCAGGGTGAGGCCGACGATGCCCGCCTTGGCGGCGGAGTAGTTGCCCTGGCCGACGCTGCCGAGCAGGCCCGCGCCGGACGAGGTGTTGATCACCCGGGCGTCGGGCCGCCGGCCCGCCTTGGACTCCGCCCGCCAGTGCAGGCCGGCGTGCTTGAGCGGCAGGAAGTGGCCCTTCAGGTGGACCCGCATGACCGCGTCCCATTCCTCCTCGGAGAGGTTGACCAGCATGCGGTCGCGCAGGAAGCCGGCGTTGTTGACCAGCACGTCCAGCCGGCCGAAGCGCTCCAGGGCGGTGGCGACCAGCGCGCAGGCCCCGGCGTCGGTCGCGATGTCGGAGGTCTCGGCCACGGCCTCGCCGCCGAGCGCGCGGATCTCCTCGACCACCTGCCGCGCCGGGCCGTCCGAGCCGCCGTCGCCGGACCGGCTCACACCCAGGTCGTTGACGACGACCTTGGCGCCCTGCCGGGCGAACTCCAGGGCGTGCGCGCGGCCGAGGCCGCGTCCGGCGCCGGTCACGATGACGACGCGGTCCTTGCAGATCATCCTCAGCTCTCCCTTGTCTTCCTGTCGTCCGCCTGTTCGCGGCGACGCCCGGGACGGCGAGCCGTGTCCGGGAACCGTACCTTCTGCTACCGTCATTTCTAACAAATGTTTGGTGGAAAGGTAGCGTATGGGAATCTCCACCAGGAACCATGGCAACGGCATCGCCGAGGTGGTCGTCGACACGCCGCCCGTCAACGCGCTGACCGTGCGCGGCTGGTTCGACCTCGCCGACGCCGTACGGCAGGCCGGGCGGGAGCCGGAGACCCGCGTCGTCGTGCTGTGCGCCGAGGGCCGCGGATTCAACGCCGGCGTGGACATCAAGGAGATGCAGGCCACCAGCGGGTTCGACGCCCTGGTGGGCGCCAACCGGGGCTGCTACGCCGCGTTCTCCGCGGTGTACGAGTGCGAGGTGCCGGTCATCGCGGCCGTGCACGGTTTCTGCCTCGGCGGCGGCATCGGCCTCGTGGGCAACGCCGACATCGTGGTCGCGTCCGAGGACGCGTACTTCGGGCTGCCCGAGGTGGACCGCGGCGCGCTCGGCGCGGCCACGCACCTCGCCCGGCTGGTTCCGCAGCACCTGATGCGGGCGATGGTGTACACCTGCCGGACCATCACGGCGGCCGAGCTGCACGCGCACGGCTCGGTGCTGGAGGTGGTGCCGCGCGACCGGCTCAGGGACGCCGCCTTCGAGGTCGCGGCCCAGATCGCCGGCAAGGACCCGTACGTGATCCGCCGGGCCAAGGAGTCGCTGAACGGCATCGACCCGGTCGACGTCCACCGCAGCTACCGGTTCGAGCAGGGCTTCACCTTCGAGCTCAACCTCATGGGCGCCGGCGACCGCCACCGCGACGGCTTCGTCTCCGAGGGGGCGTGATGACGGAGCGAGTGAGGAGTGGTGAGCGACCAGTGAGCGCGGAGCGAACTCGACGCAGCGAGGGGAGTGGTCGGCCGAGGGACGAGGCCGCCCGTGGAGTGAGTGAGGAGTGGTGAGCGACCAATGAATACCAGCAAGATCATGACGGTCGAGGAGGTCGTCGGGTCGCTGGAGAGCGGCATGACGATCGGCATCGGCGGGTGGGGTTCGCGGCGCAAGCCGATGGCCCTGGTCCGCGCGATCTACCGCTCGTCCCTCAAGGACCTGACGATCGTGTCGCTGGGCGGGGCCGATGTGGGCCTGCTGTGCGCGGCCGGCAAGGTCCGCAGGGTGGTCGCCCCCTTCGTGACGCTGGACTCCGTGCCGCTCGAACCGCACTTCAGGGCGGCCAGGCAGAGCGGCGCGGTCGAGTTCGTCGAGTACGACGAGGGCATGTTCATGTTCGGCCTGCTCGCCGCCGCGCACCGGCTGCCGTTCCTGCCCACCCGGGCCGGGCTCGGCTCGGACGTCCTGCGGGTCAACCCGGACCTGCGCACCGTCCGCTCGCCGTACGACGACGGGGAGGAGCTCCTCGCGGTGCCCGCGCTGACGCTCGATGCGGCGCTGATCCACCTGGACCGGGCCGACACGCGGGGCAACGGCCAGTACCTCGGCCCCGACCCGTACATGGACGACCTGTTCGCCAAGGCGGCGGGCCGCTGCTACGTGAGCTGCGAGCGGCTGGTCGGCCCCGGCGAGCTGGACGGGCCGCCGCAGACGCTGCTCGTCAGCCGGATGCACACGGCCGGCGTGGTGGAGACCCCGAACGGCGGCCACTTCACCGACTGCGGCCCCGACCGTGCGAGGGACGAGGCGTTCCAGCGGCACTACGCGACGTCGGCGGCCGACCCGGACGCGTGGGCGGCGTTCGCCGAGCGGTTTCTGAGCGGGGACGAGGCGGCCTACCAGGAGGCGGTCCGCCGCTGGCACGAGGAGCACGAGGAGCAGGAGGAGAAGGCACGATGATCGCGACCCGTGCGGAGATCTGCGTGGTCGCCTGCGCCGAGGCGTGGCGCGGCGACGGCGAGATCCTGGCCGCGGCGATGGGCACCTGCTCGATCCTGGGCGCCCGGCTGGCCCGGCTCACGTTCGAGCCGGGGCTGCTGACCACCGACGGCGGGGCGATGCTCACCGCCGAGCCGGTGCCGTTCGGCGCGCCGGCCGGGCCCGTCGAGGGCTGGATGCCGTTCCGCGACCACCTGTGGCTGGTGCAGAACGGCCGCCGTCACGTGATGATGGGCGCCTCCCAGATCGACCGGCACGGCAACACCAACATCTCGGCCGTCGGCGCCTGGGAGCGGCCGAAGTCCCAGCTCCTCGGCGTGCGCGGCGCCCCCGGCAACACGATCTGCAACCCGACGAGCTACTGGATCCCCAAGCATTCCACCCGGGTGTTCGTCCCGAAGGTGGACATGGTCAGCGGTGTCGGCTACGACCGGGCGGCCGAGCTGGGCCCGCGTGCGTCCCGGTTCCACGACCTGCGCCGGGTGGTGACCGACCTGGGCGTGTTCGACTTCGGCACGCCGGACGGCGCGATGCGGCTCGTCTCCACGCATCCCGGCGTCACGGTCGAGCAGGTCGCCGCCGCCACCGGGTTCGATCTCGTGATCGACGGCGACGTGCCGGAGACCCGGCAGCCGACGGACGAGGAGCTGCGGCTGATCCGCGAGGTGCTCGACCCGAGGAGCCTGCGCGACCGGGAGGTCCGGGCGTGATCGAGCAGGTCCTGGACACCCCGCTGACCCGGCTCATCGGGGTGCGCCACCCCGTCGTGCAGACCGGCATGGGCTGGGTGGCGGGCCCGCGGCTGGTGTCGGCGGTGGCGAACGCGGGCGGCCTCGGCGTCCTCGCCTCGGCCACCATGACGCTCGACCAGCTCGCCTCGGCCATCGCGGAGGTCCGTTCGCGCACCGACGCGCCCTTCGGGGTGAACCTGCGCGCGGACGCCTCGGACGCGCGCGACCGCATCGACCTGCTGATCAAGCACGGGGTGAAGGTCGCCTCGTTCGCGCTCGCCCCCCGCCAGGAGCTGATCGCCAGGCTGAAAGACGCCGGGATCGTGGTGATCCCCTCGGTCGGGGCGCGGCGGCACGCGGAGAAGGTCGCCGCCTGGGGCGCCGACGCCGTCCTGGTCCAGGGAGGCGAGGGCGGCGGCCACACCGGAGCGGTCGCCACCACCCTGCTGCTGCCCCAGGTCGTGGACGCGGTCGACATCCCGGTGATCGCCGCCGGCGGCTTCTTCGACGGGCGCGGCCTGGCCGCCGCCCTTGTGTACGGCGCGGCCGGCGTGGCGATGGGCACCCGCTTCCTGCTCACCCGGGACAGCTCGGTCCCGGACGCGGTCAAGCGGACCTACCTCGGCATGTCGGACACCGTGGTCACCCGGCAGGTGGACGGGATGCCGCACCGGGTGCTGCGCACGCCGCTGGTCGACGCCCTGGAGCGGTCGGGGCAGGTGAGCGGGCTGGTCCGCGCGGTGCGCAACGCCGCGAGGTTCCGCCGCGTCTCCGGGATGTCCTGGACCGGGATGATCCGCGACGGGCTGGCCATGAAGCACGGCAAGGAGCTGACCTGGTCCCAGGTGCTGATGGCGGCCAACACGCCCATGCTGCTCAAGGCGGCCATGGTGGACGGACGTCCCGACCTCGGCGTGATGGCCTCCGGCCAGGTGGTGGCGCTGATCGACGACCTGCCCTCCTGTGAGGAGCTGATCGACGGGATCGTCACCCAGGCCGCGGACGTCCTGCGGGGCATCGGCGCCAACCTGGCCGGCTGAGCCGCCGACGGCCGAAGGCCGGTGCGCCTCTGGGGGCGTACCGGCCTTTTCCATGTGTGCCGCTGGCTCAGTACGGCAGCTGCTGCAGCGTCCAGCCGTTGCCGTCCGGGTCGGAGAAGGCGGCGTAGCAGACGGTGGGCTTGCCGGGCGCGGTGAGATCCTCCACCTCGGCGATGTCCACCCCGCGCTCGACGAGCAGGGCACGGGCGGCGTGGATGTCCTTCACCACCAGGTGCAGAGCCTTCACCGACCCCGGCGGGGTGTCCACGACGCCGACGCCGAACGCGATCGAGCAGGCCGACCCCGGAGGCGTCACCTGTACGACGCGGAACGCGCCGTTGCCGAAGTCGACGTCGCAGACGAATCCCAGTTTCTCGGTGTAGAACTCCTTGGCGCGGTCCACGTCCGAGACGGGGATCGGCACAAGTTCGAGCTTGAAGTCCACGGCACGCCGCCTTCCTGACCTCGATGATCGCGGGTGGTCCCGCCTCACCCTTTCACGGAATTTCTGCCCGTACCCGGAGATGTGGTGGTCTCTCGTACCGGCGTCCCACTGTCCGATCGGTCAGAACTGTCCGATCGGTCAGCTAAGGTGATCACATGACTCGCTCCGCCACCACCATGCGCGCGGACATCCTGGAGTCGGCGGCGCGGCTGTTCGCCACGGCCGGCTTCCGCGGCACGTCGCTGCAGGACATCGCCTCGGACGTGGGCTGCTCCAAGGCGTCCCTGCTGTACCACTTCACCAACAAGGACGCGATCCTCACCGAGCTGCTGTCGCCGGTGGGGCGGGAGCTGGCCGAACTGGAGGAGCGGCTCGCTGGGCTGGACGGCGACGAGGCCGTACGCGGGGCGGTCGCCGGGCTCGTCGAGCTGTCCCTGCGCTTCCGGCGCGAAGCCACGATCCTCATACACGACCTGGACGCCATGACCAGCCGTCCCGAGGTGCCCGACATGCCTGACATGAAGGCCCTCACCGAGCGGCTGGTGGACGCGCTGACCGGCCGTTCCGGGGACCCGCGGGCCCGGGTCTGGGGCTGGATGGTGCTGGTGGGCGTCACCCTCACGAGCGCCGCCGACCTCGCGGTGCCCGAGGAGACGCTGCGCGCGGAGCTGACCCGGGGCGCGCTGCGTGCGCTCGGCCGCCCCATCCACTGACTCTTCGAGAAAGAGATCCCGCTTCCGATGTCAACATTGCTGTACCGGCTGGGCCGGTTCTCCTTCCGCAGGCGAGGGCGCGTGGCCGCCGTGTGGCTGCTGTTGCTGGCGCTGCTGGGAGGGGCGGTCGCCGCCTTCGGCGGGTCCACCACCGACAAGTTCGTCATGCCCGGCACCGAGTCGCAGCGGGCGCTGGACGCGCTCACCAGGGAGTTCCCCCAGGCCAGCGGGGCCACCGGCACCATCGTCGTCGCCGCCCCGCAGGGGAGGAAACTGGACCCCGCGGCCGTCGCCCCCGTCGTGAAGGAGGCGGCCGCCGTCCCCGGCGTCGTCGCCGCCCTGGACCCGTTCCAGGTCGGCGCGGTCTCCGCGGACGGCCGCCACGCCCTGGTCCAGGTCCAGTTCGACCGGGGGCTCAAGGACGTCACCGCGGCCCAGCGTGACGCGTACCTGAAGGCCGGCTCCTCGGTGACCGGGCTGCGGGTGGAGCACGGCGGCGAGATCATGACCACCGCGCCCGAAGTGGGCGGCTCCGAAGGGGTCGGCGTCCTGATCGCCGCGGTCGTGCTGGTCGTCACCTTCGGCTCGCTGGTGGCCGCCGGCATGACGCTGCTGAACGCGCTGATCGGCGTCGGCGTCGGCATGGCCGGGCTTTTCGCGCTCAGCGGCGTCGTCGAGCTGACCTCGGTCACGCCGGTGCTGGCACTGATGCTGGGCCTGGCCGTCGGCATCGACTACTCGCTGTTCATCACGTCCCGCTACCGCCAGTTCCTCGCGGAGGGCATGGAGGGTGACGAGGCCGCCGGGCTGGCGACCGGCACCGCCGGCTCGGCGGTCGTGTTCGCCGGAGCCACCGTCGTGATCGCGCTCGCCGGTCTGTCGGTCGTCGGCATCCCCTTCCTCACCGTCATGGGCCTGGCCGCCGCGGGCACCGTGGCGGTCGCCGTCCTGGTCGCCCTCACGCTGCTGCCCGCGTTCCTGTCGTACGCCGGGGCCCGCGTGCTGCCGCGTGGGCAGCGGGCGGGCCAGGAGGCGAGCCCGGCCCGGGAGGGCTTCGGACACACCTGGGGGCGGATCGTCACCCGGCTGCGCGTGTCGATCCTGCTGGCCGGGGTCGTCGCCCTGGGCGCGCTCACGCTGCCCGCGCAGGACCTGCGCCTGGCCCTGCCGGACGCCGGCACCGCCGCCACCGGCTCACCGGCCCGCGAAGCGTACGACCTGACCAGCGAAGGGTTCGGCGAGGGCTTCAACGCCCGGCTGATCGCCGTGGTCACCGCCCCCGACGCCACGGCGACCACCGCGGCCGCCGGACAGGCCTCCGCGCTGATCCAGCAGACCGAGGGCGTCCTGGCCGTGGCCCCGCCCCAGACCAACCCCGCGGGCACCACCGCGCTGCTGACCATCATCCCGAAGGCCGGACCCACTGCCGCGGCCACCGAGGACGCCGTCCACGCCATCCGCGCCAAGGTCGCCGACATCAAGGGCGCGGAGATCGCGGTGACCGGCGCCACCGCCGTGGGCATCGACGTCTCCGACAAGCTGGCCGACGCCATGCCGGTGTACCTGTTGCTGGTGATCGGCCTGTCGGTGCTGCTGCTGATGCTGGTCTTCCGCTCGATCCTGGTGCCGGTCAAGGCGGCGCTGGGCTTCCTGCTCACCGTCGGCTCGACCTTCGGCGTCACGGTGGCGATCTTTCAGCAGGGGCATCTCGCCGACCTGGTCGGCCTGGACGTGCCGGGACCGCTGGTCAGCTTCCTGCCGATCCTGCTGATCGGCATCCTGTTCGGGCTGGCCATGGACTACCAGGTGTTCCTGGTCTCGCGGATGCGCGAGGACTACGTGCACGGCGACACGCCGCGCCAGGCCACGATCAACGGCATGGGACACAACGCCCGCGTCGTCACCGCCGCCGCGCTGATCATGACGGCCGTGTTCGGCGGGTTCGTGTTCATGGACGACCCGATCATCAAGTCCATGGGCTTCGCGCTGGCCGTCGGCGTGCTGGTGGACGCCTTCGTGGTCCGAATGACGCTGGTTCCGGCCGTGATGTCCATGTTCGGCGCCGCCGCCTGGTGGCTGCCCCGCTCCCTGGACCGGGCGCTGCCCAACCTCGACATCGAGGGCGAACGCCTGCGCCACCACCTCGCCGCCCCCGCCGTCCCGGAAACGGTCGGCGTCGGACGCTGACCTCAGGCCGGCGGTGCGCCGTTCCGGACCGGGCAGACGGCCACGGACCTGATCGAAAGCGCCCAAACGCGACGGGCCCCCGATCGCGGCACGCGATCGGGGGCCCGCCTGCGGGGAGGGGTCAGGCCAGGGCGGCGAGCACCCGGGCGCGGTGCGCCGAGGAGGAGCCCCACGCCGAGTGGAGGGCCCGGGCCTTCCTGATCCAGAGGCTCGGGTCGTACTCGTCGGTGTAGCCGATCGCGCCGTGCACCTGGAGGGCGATCTTGGCCGCCGCGTACGCCGCCTCCGACGCGGCGACCTTCGCGGCGGACACGTCGCGGGGGAAGTCCGGCGAGCCGTGGGCGAGGGCCGCGCCGTGGACCAGCGGCCGGGCGTACTCCAGGCCGACGAGCGCGTTCGCGAGGTGGTGCTTGACCGCCTGGAATTCGCCGATCGGCCGTCCGAACTGCCGCCGCGCCCGGGCGTACTCGACCGAGGCGTCCAGCAGCGCGCGGCCCACGCCGACGAGCTGGGCGGCGGTCGCCAGCGCGCCCATGTCGTGTGCGGCCTCTGCCGCGGCGCGCACCGAGGGGCCGCGGGCGAGGAGCTTGCCGCCCTCGACGGGGAAGAGCCGGCGGGCCGGATCCAGGGAGACGCGCGCCGCGCCGGGGAGCGCCGCGCGCAGCTCGTCGCCGTCCACCGCCAGCACGAGCCCCGCCGCGTCCGCGTCCAGCGCGTACGGCACGGCCGGGGGCAGGGCCACCGTCGCCACCGTGTTCCCCTCGGCGATGCCCGCGAGCCACCCCTCCACCGTCCCGGGCGCGACGACGAGATCCTCGGGGGCCAGCCCGTCGAGCAGCGCGGCGACGGCGACGCTCTCGGCGAGCGGCCCCGGCGCGGCGTGCCGTCCCAGCTCGTGGAAGGCGGTGACCAGCTCGACGGGGAGCGGTCCCGCGCCGCCCGCCGACTCGGGCACGGCGACGGCGAGGGCGCCCGCGTCGGCGAGCGAGCGCCACAGGGCCAGGCCGGGCCCGTGCGACCCGGCCGCCCAGGCGCGGATCGCGGCCGGCGTGCCCGCCTCGGCCAGGAGCTTGTGCAGGGTCTCGCCGAACAGCCGCTGCTCGGCGTCGAGGATGAACTTCACGGCCGCCTCCCGATGGTCGTCATGACGCCGCGCCCGAGGTAGGCGAGGGCGCCCCACTCGCAAGCGCTGTCACAAGCGCCGACACGCGCGCTGTCCCGGTCGCGTCCCATCGGTCACCGCCCCGACCTGGGCAGGCCGAGGACGCGCTCGGCGATCACGTTGCGCTGGATCTCGTTGGTCCCGGCGTAGATCGGGCCGGCGAGGGAGAAGACGTAGCCCTCCAGCCACTCGCCGTCGAGCTCACCGTCCGGGCCGAGCAGGTCGAGCGCGGTCTCGTGCAGCGCCACGTCCAGCTCCGACCAGAAGATCTTGTTGACGCTGGACTCGGCCCCGACGTCCTCGGTGCGCGAGACGGTCTCGAACCCCTTAAGCCGGTACGCCCGCGACTTGATCCACGCGTCGGCCACCCGGTCGCGCAGCGCCGTGTCGGCCGGGTCGCCGCGCTCCTTCCAGAGCTCCACCAGCCGGTCGGCGGCGGCGAGGAACCGCCCGGGGCTGCGCAGGGTGAGCCCGCGCTCGTTGCCGGTGGTGCTCATCGCGACCCGCCAGCCCTCGCCCGGCGCGCCGATCACGTCCCGGTCGGGCACGAAGACGTCGTCGAAGAACAGCTCGGCGAAGGCCGGCTTGCCGTCGATGCGCCCGATCGGGCGGCGGGTCACGCCCTCGGCGTCCAGCGGGAACATGAGGTACGTCAGGCCGCGGTGCCGCTCGGCCTCCGGGTCGGAGCGGAACGGGCCGAAGCCCCAGTCGGCGAAGGCGGCGCGGGAGCTCCACGTCTTCTGGCCGTTGAGCAGCCAGCCGCCGTCCGCCCGGGTCGCGGTGGCGCGCAGCGACGCCAGGTCGCTGCCGGCGCCCGGCTCCGACCACGCCTGGGCCCAGATCACCTCGCCCGACGCCATCGAGGGCAGGATCCGGTCGAGCTGCTCGGGCGTGCCGTGGTTGAACAGGGTCGGGGCGAGGAGGTTGATGCCGTTCTGGCTGACCCGGCCCGGGGCCCCGGCCGCGTAGTACTCCTCCTCGAAGACCAGCCACTCCAGCGTCGTCGCGTCCCGGCCGCCGTACCGGCTGGGCCAGGAGACGACGGACAGCCGCGCCTCGTGCAACTCGCGCTCCCACGCGCGGTGCGCGGCGAAGCCCTCCTCGACCTCCAGCGAGGGCAGGGGAGTGGCGGGGACGTGCGCGCGCAGCCAGTCCCGGACCTCGCTCCGGAACGGTTCGACGGAGGACAGGTCAAGATCCATCGGCGGCCGCCTTCATGCTCTTGGGATCCATCCCGGCCAGGGAGTCGGCCGAGGTCTCGGCGTTGTGCGCGTGCGCGAGGTGGTGCAGGCCGAACACCGAATCCATCCCGGCGTGCATCCCCTGCAGGTCCTCGGCCTGGTTCACCGCCTTCTTGGTCAGCGCGAGCCCGAGGCGCGGCATGGCGGCGATCCGCTCGGCCAGCGCGAACGTCTCGGCCTCCAGCTCCTCGCGGGCGACGACCCGGTTGACCATGCCCACCTCGTACGCCCGGCGGGCGGGCATCCGGTCCCCGGTGAAGAGGAACTCCTTGGCGATCCGCGGCGGCATCGCCCACGGGTGGGCGAAGTACTCGACACCGGGGATGCCCATGCGCACCACCGGGTCGGCGAAGAACGCGTCGTCCGAGGCGACGATCAGGTCGCACACCCAGGCGAGCATGAGCCCGCCCGCGATGCAGGCGCCCTGCACCATGGCGATCGTCGGCTTGGGGATCTCGCGCCAGCGGCGGCACATGCCGAGGTACACCTCGGACTCGCGGGCGAAGCGGCTCTCGGCGCCCTCCTTGCCCACGTGGTCCCACCACAGGCTCGCCCTGCGGTCGAAGGAGACGTGCGCGTCGCGTCCGGGTGTGCCGATGTCGTGCCCGGCCGAGAAGTGCTTGCCCTCGCCGGCCAGCACGATCACCTTGACCTCGTCGTCGGCGACGGCGCGGTAGAAGGCCTCGTCGAGGGCGTAGGTCATCGCTGAGTTCTGTGCGTTGCGGTACTGCGGGCGGTTCATGGTGACCACCGCCACCGGCCCGCGCCGCTCGTAGCGGACTACGGTCATCGGCACCCCTCATTCTTTCTAACAATTGTTTGGTAGAGTAAACCATGTGAAGCTCACTGAGGAGGGTCGGGAATGAAGCCGTCCTACGTTCCGGGCCACGGCCTGCTGCGCGACCGGGTGGCCGTGGTGACCGCCGCCGCGGGCACCGGCATCGGCGGCGCCTGCGCCCGCCGCATGCTGGAGGAGGGCGCCCGTGTGGTGATCAGCGACGCCCACGAGCGGCGGCTGTCGGAGGCCCAGGCCACTCTGGAGAAGGAGTTCGGCCCCGGCTCGGTGACCGCCGTCCCGTGCGACGTGACCTCGGAGGAGCAGGTCCAGCGTCTGTTCTCCGAGGCCGAGGAGCGCTTCGGCCCGCTCGACGTGGTCGTCAACAACGCCGGTCTCGGCGGCACGGCCACGCTCGTCGAGATGACCGACGAGCAGTGGAACAAGGTGCTCGACGTGACGCTGAACGGCACCATGCGCTGCACCCGCGCCGCGCTCACCCGGATGCAGCCGCGCGCGCGTGGCGTGATCGTGAACAACGCGTCCGTCATCGGGTGGCGGGCCCAGGAGGGGCAGGCGCACTACGCGGCGGCCAAGGCCGGCGTCATGGCGCTCACCCGGTGCGCCGCCCTCGAGGCCGCGCCGTACGGCGTGCGGATCAACGCGGTGGCCCCCTCGCTGGCCATGCACCCCTTCCTGGCCAAGGTCACCACCGAGGAGCTGCTGGACGAGCTCACCAGGCGCGAGGCCCTCGGCCGGTACGCGGAGCCGTGGGAGGTCGCCAACGTCATCGTCTTCCTTGCCAGCGACTACTCCTCGTACATGACCGGCGAGGTGGTCTCCGTGTCCAGCCAGCACCCCTGAGCCGGTCCGCCGACCGTTCCCCCCTGGCCCCTTACGGCACCGAAAGGCCCACCGATCCATGAGCCCACGTCGCCGAGACTCCGACAGCACCGCGGCCGCGCGGGCCGAGCGGCGGGCCGAGCTGCTCGCCGCGGCGGCCGAGGTCTTCGCCTCCCGGGGATACGCCGTCACCACCGTGCGCGAGGTGGCCGACGCGGCCGGGATCCTCGGGGGCAGCCTCTACTACCACTTCGACTCCAAGGAGTCGATGGCCGACGAGATCCTGTCGGCGTTCCTCACCGACATGTGGGCGGCGTACGAGGAGGTGCTCGGCGCGGGGCTCGGCGCCGGCGCGACCTTCCGCGCCCTGGTCGGCGCGTCGTTCGAGACGATCCACCGGCACCGCCCCGCCGTCGTGATCTACCAGAACGAGTCCAAGCACCTGGCGACGAACCCGCGCTTCTCGTACCTGCTGGACAACCAGCGGCGGTTCCGAGAGGTGTGGCTGTCGGTCCTCGACCGGGGCGTCCTGGACGGCGAGCTGCGCGCCGACCTCGACACCGGCCTCATCTACCGGTTCATCCGCGACACCGTCTGGGTGGCCGCGACCTGGTACCGCTGCGACGGCCCGCTGCCCGCCGACGAGATCGCCAGGCAGTACGTCGCGATGGTCCTCGAAGGGATCCTTCAACCTAAGGAGTTGTGATGGCGGAGGCGTACATCGTGGAAGCGGTGCGCACCCCGGTCGGCAAGCGGGGCGGCGGCCTGTCCGGCGTGCACCCGGCCGACCTCGGCGCGCACGCGCTCAGGGCACTCATGGCCCGCTCGGGCGTGGACCCGTCGGCCGTGGAGGACGTGGTGTTCGGCTGCCTCGACACCGTGGGCCCGCAGGCCGGCGACATCGCGCGCACCTGCTGGCTGGCGGCCGGGCTGCCCGAGGAGGTGCCCGGCGTCACCGTGGACCGGCAGTGCGGCTCGTCCCAGCAGGCGCTGCACTTCGCCGCGCAGGCCGTCATGTCCGGGACCTCCGACCTCGTGGTCGCCGGCGGCGTGCAGAACATGTCGCAGATCCCCATCGCGTTCGCCTCGCGCGGCGCGGCCGACTCGCTCGGCTTCACCGAGGGCCCGTACGTCGGCTCGCTCGGCTGGCAGGCCCGGTACGGCAAGCAGGACGTCTCCCAGTTCCGCGGCGCCGAGATGATCGCCCGCGACTGGGACATCTCCCGGGAGGACATGGAGGCGTTCGCCTACCGGTCGCACATGCGCGCCATCCAGGCCATCGACGAGGGCCGCTTCACGCGTGAGATCGAGCCGATCGAGGGCGTCAAGGACGACGAGGGCCCGCGGCGCGACACCAGCCTGGAGAAGATGGCCGGGCTGAAGACCCTGGAGGAGGGCGGGCGGCTCACCGCCGCGGTCGCCTCGCAGATCTCCGACGGCGCCGCCGCGCTGCTCATCGCCTCCGAGGAGGCGGTCCGGACGCACGGCCTGCGGCCGCGCGCCCGCGTCCACCACCTCTCCGCCCGCGGAGAGGACCCCATCCGGATGCTCTCCGCGCCGATCCCCGCCACCGCGTACGCGCTGAAGAAGGCCGGGATGCGCATCGAGGACATGGACCTGGTCGAGATCAACGAGGCGTTCGCCTCGGTCGTGCTGGCCTGGCTCAAGGAGACGGGCGCCGACCCCGAGCGGGTCAACGTCAACGGCGGCGCGATCGCCCTCGGACACCCGCTCGGCGCCACCGGCGCCCGCCTCATGATCACCCTGCTGCACGAGCTGGAGCGCACCGGCGGCCGCTACGGCATGCAGACCATGTGCGAGGGCGGCGGCCAGGCCAACGTCACGATCATCGAGCGCCTCTGATCCGGCCCGGCCGCCGCGCCGCGCTCTACCTGTGCTGCCGCGGCTCGGGTGCGAGGGCGCTCGGCGGCCGGTAGAGGTACCACTGCTCGGTCGCCGTCGTGATCAGCGGGGTCCGCCGCCAGGACGTCAGGAACGCGGCCGGGGTGTCCTTCCTGTTGCTCAGCACGCCGACCCAGTCCCCGCGGACGAGCGCGGCGTCGATCTGCCGGGGAAGCTCGTAGCCGCCGTAGTCCTTCGTGATTCCGACCATGCCGCAGCCGGAGAGGTAGCCGACCTGGATCGCGGCGTGGCCGTACAGGAAGCACGGGCGCGAGATGCCGAGGCCGTGCAGCGCCTCGGCGGCCAGGCGGTCGGGCTCCCGGGCCGCGCCCTCGATCTCGGCGCGCTCGAGCAGCGTGCCGCCCTGGAGCACGAAGAACGCCAGCATCGCGGCGGCGACCAGTACCCGGCCGACCCGGACCCGGGCCACCGACGCGAGGCCGCAGGCCACGGGCAGGGCGAGCAGCGCGTACGCCGGAAGGAGGAAGCGCGGCGCGGCGTACCCGATGGTGAAGATGTACGACAGCGCGAGAGCGGTCCCGGAGGCGGTCGCGATGAGCAGCGGCCGCCTCCGGGACGGCTTGCGCACCGCCCACAGGCCGACCGCCGCCAGCACGGGGATGGCGGCGAACCACGCGAGGTGGCCGAGCGGGATGTCGCCGCAGGGGTGGCCGAAGCGGCACAGGATGGGGCCGTCCAGCGCCCGCAGATGCTCGCCCAGGCTGAAGTGCAGCCCGGCCTCGTTCTTCGCGCTCGCCGCGGACAGCCGCGCGAGCGGGCCGCCGTAGCTCAGCGCCGCCTCGACCAGCCACTCGCCCCAGCCGACCGCGAGCCCCACGACGACGGCCGCGACCTGCCGGAGCCGCCGGGTCGCCAGCCCGTACACCACGAGGGGGAGCGCCAGCCAGGACGCGTCCGTCGGGCGGACCAGCGAGGCGATCGCGAAGGCGATCGCCAGTCCCACCAGCGCCCCCCTGCGCTTGGTCTGGCAGAACAGGGCGACGCCGCCGACCGCGCAGAACGCGACCCAGATGTTCGGCATCGCCTCGCTGCCGTAGAAGAGCGACGTCCACAGCCCGGCGAACAGCGCGGCCGCGGCGGGGACGGCGGCCCCCGGGCGCAGCCGCACCCAGGGCGCGTACGCGAGGAACAGGCCGAGCCCGGACAGCAGGCTGAGGTAGACGCGGATGGCGATGACCGACGAGGTGAACACGGTCACCGGCGCGACCAGGAGCGGCACGCCCCGTGCCCGCGGCGCGCTGAACCAGGCCGGGAGGATCCCCGGCCTGAACTGGCTGACGTAGATGCTCTCGTCCCAGCCCAGCCCGACCCGGGCCGTCACCATGAGCTGGACCGCCGAGTAGCAGACGGCCACCGCGGCGAGCGCCAGGTACCAGCGGCGCGAGGCCGCCCAGGCCCGGATCCCCTTGCGGGAGGACAGATCCGGCGCCGGCGTGGAGCCGCCACGCCGTGCGGCGGTCTCCGTAAGCTGATTCATCGTATTTCTCCCCGTCACAGCCGGCTCAGGTTTCCCTCCTGGCTCGGCGAATCATCTGCGCCAGATTAGTTAGCGCTTCTTCAGCGACCGTCGAGCATCGGGTAAAGGCAGGTTTAACTCCGCCGCCGGGGGTTACGAACCGGATTTTCCCGGCCGTCGTCCGGGGTTCGTTCGCGCACGTCGTCCGGGTTCCAGGGCGTACACGTCGCGCGCCGGGCGTTGAGGGGCGTTCCGTCGGCGTGATCGCGACGACTCCTGGGGAAATGATGAAATTCCGGATAATTCCCCTCGTGTGGGCTTTTGGGGAAGCCCGGGTATTCACCGGCATGATTCGGGGATTTCGACGGTCGAATTCCCGGACGTCCCCGCCCGCGTTCCCACAGCGGCGGCCAGGCAGGTCCGCCCTGGGGGGCCGGTCGCCGCCGGCGCCTCGGGAACGACGAGCGGCCGAGGAACGGTGGTGCGGAGTGAGCATGTGGGAGCCGAAGAACCTGCTCAGCCCGTGCCTGCTCCTGCTGCTCGGCGAGCGCCCCGACCACGGGTACGAGCTGGTGCGACGGCTGCGTCCCCTCGGCATCGTCGACGGCGACACCAGCACCGTCTACCGCACGCTCCGCTCGCTGGAACGCCACGGATGCCTGTGCTCCGACTGGGCGCCCTCCGGCACGGGACCGGCACGGCGCGTCTACCGGATCACCGCCAAGGGGCAGGCCGAGCTGCTGAGCTGGCTCGGCACGCTGGAGGAGACGCGCAGGAGGCTCGACTACTACATGCGCCGGCTCGCACCGCTGATCGAGAACCGCCGATCCCACCCCGACGGTGTTTGATGGCGCTCGCTGTGTCTATTTGCGCTCGCTGCGCTCGCGCGGGCTCGGGGCGCCTTGAGGCGATGTCTTCCCTCGTCGCTCGGAGTCGCTCGTCCCTCGCTCCCCGCTCGCTCCTCAGTCCAGACACCGCCGCGCCCCTCGCGGGTGTGTGGTTGGCCTGGTGCTCGTAGCGGCGGTCGAAGCCGGAGTGCCTTCACCTGATGACGCGTAGTGATATACGGCGCGTATACGGATATGTCAGATCCTTGCTCGAGTCGGTGAAATTCCGAACCGGCAGCGAGGCAAAGGAATGGATCATGAAGTTCAGAAGGGCGACAACCACGATCGCCGCCACGCTGACAATCGTAGCCGGAGGGCTGGTGACCGCGTCGTCGGCGCTGGCACAGCAAGCTCCGAGTTGCATAACCACGAAGACGTCAAGTTCTGGCCTGACGAGGACGGTGACCGCAACGAACAACTGCGGTGTCGACATGCACCTCGTGATCGTTTGGCAATACGCAACCGATTCCGACTGCCTTGGTGTCGGGGCGGGGTATGCCATCACCTCCCAGCGGGCCTACCCCGCCAAGTTCATCAGGGTGGACCGCTGTTGATCGGCGTCCTGGCGGCTGCCCCTCGCGGGTCCTGGCCTTGCCGCGTTCGGTGGGCTACATCCGTTTGATTCTGAGGTAGCGGCGGATGTCCGGCCACTGCACCACGACGAGCGCCAGCGTGACGCCGGCCAGGACCGCGGCGGTCACCTTGAGCTTCTTCATCGGTGCGCACTCCCTTCCTCCTCCGGGATCTCTCCCGGACGTCCGTCACGACCGGCTTCGCCCGCGTCGGCGACCAGGCCGGCCGCCACCGACACGACCATGCGGGCCGCGTCGTCGACCGCGGTCCGCACCGGGACGCTGAGCTCGACCAGGACGTCCTCGTCGGGCGTCCCCCTCAGCACCGCCGCGGGCTCGCAGCACAGGACGAGGACGCGCGGGGGGATCCGGCCCAGCTCCCGGGCGAGGCGCAGCACCTGCACCGGGTCCATGCCGTGCGTCTCCACCGGCGTTCCGCCCTCGTCCGAGAGACGGGGCTCCAGGAGGGTGAGCGTTCCCGGGCGCTCCCCGCGCGGCGCGGCGTCCACGAACAGCACGGCCGCGTAGTCCCGCTGCAGCGCGTACGCGAGGTCCATGCCGCGGATCCCGAAGTCCACGACGTCCACCCCCGTCGGCAGCTCGGGCGGCCGGGACTGCTCCAGGCGGCGCACGACCTCGACGCCGAAGCCGTCGTCGCCGAGGAAGATGTTGCCGATCCCGGCGACGAGGACGCGGACCGGCCGGGCGGCGGCGACGGCCTCCTCCTCGACGACCGGCTCCACCTCCTCGGCGGCGTAGAAGAAGCGGTGGCCGGGAAGCCGCGCCTCACCGAGGTCGCGGCCCGGGTCGTCCTCCAGGGTGACCGCGAGGTGCGGCCGGCCCTCGTCGTCCTGCTCGACGGCCTCCACGACCGCGATCCGTCCGGCGAGCGCGAGGTCGAAGATGTCCGCCCGGGAGGACCTCGGCCGCAGCCGCACCCTGCTCCCCGGGCCGACGGGCACGCCGTCGACCTCCACCGTGCCGGGCCCCCGCCTCTCCATGCGCGCCCAGAAGTCCATCGTCATGTCACGGCCCCTCCTCGGCCATCGGGCGTACGGGCCGGACCGGGCGGATGTCGCGCAGGGTGCCGTGCAGCCGCATGAGCTGCTCGGGCGTCAGCGCGGCGCACCGGTCCAGGATCTCCCGTGCGCGGGGGTCGCCGTCGCGGATCTCGCGCTGCTCCTCGTCGGTCAGCGACAGCACGCTCAGGGTCAGCAACTGGTCGATCTCGGAGGCGTCGAAGAGGTCGCCCGGGCTCTCCGGCGCGATCTCGGGGTGGTCGTACAGGATGATCGGCGCGGAGAGCATCGTGTCGCGCGTGCCGGAGGGGCCGACCAGGACCGGCCAGACGCCGACGTTGCGGCATCCCTCGGCGAGCGGCCGCAGCTCGTCCGGCGGGTCCATGAGCGAGACGAAGCCCGTCCCGCCCTGCGTCCGCAGCACGGTGTGGCAGGACAGGAGCGTCCGTTTCAGCGCCTCCTCGCGGGAGTCGCCCTCCCATCCGCTCGTGTTGACCACCAGGACGGTGAGCCGGAAGACCCCGGGGGCCGGTCGCTCGGCGCGGATCTCCACCTCGCCGCGCACCTTGCGCCAGGCGCGCACGATCGCGCCGACCCGCCGCCCGGACGGCTCCGACAGCCACTCGACCTCGCGTCCGGCGGGGAAGTCGACCTGCTCGCGGTGCGGACGCTCCACGAGGCCGCCGAGGGTCAGTCCGGGCACGTGGACCTCGCGTTCGGTCGCCTCCTCGTGGGCGACGTGCCGCAGGTCGCCCGCGGTCAGCTCCGGGACCGTCTCCAGGCGCAGGCCGTGGCCGTCGTCCCGGGGCCGGGCCGGGTCGCACGTGAGCGCGTGCAGGAAGCGCACCTCCACGTCGATCGCGTCCTCGGGCGCCGCCTCCACCAGGCACTGCGTCTGCGCGTACCACGCGTCGCCGTCCTCGGCGCAGAACGCCCTGGGGTGGAGGCCCCCGATGGTCCAGCGGTGCCGGTTCTTCAGCGCCGACCGGCGGTAGGGCCACAGCAGGTAGCCCTCGTACAGCACGGCCTGGGCGATCCGTCGCACGTCGTCCACGGCCCGCTCACCGCCCTTCCAGCAGGGCGGAGATCACGTCGTCCCAGCCGGTGAGCGTGTTGCGCACCTTGTAGGCGTAGAGCCGGTCGAAGACCGAGCGGTCCAGGCGCAGCCAGGCGCTGCCGGGGAAGTAGTGGTCCATCAGGTCCTTCCAGACGCGTACCGGCATGGTGAACTCGGCCTCGGTGTCCCACGGGACGCGGGCCGCCCGCAGCAGCCCGCCCTCCAGGTAGAAGATCGTGCCGCTGAAGAGGAACTCCAGCGGGACCTCCCCGTCCGGCAGGGCGTGCAGGTATTTGGCCGCCACCACGTCGAAGTCGTACGTGCAGGTCACCGGGATCTCGGCGACGCAGCCGCCGTCGTGGAAGGCGGGGACCCGCGCGGTGGCGTGCGTCCACAGGAGGCTGCGCAGCGTACGGCCCCAATCTCGCGGCGGGCCGAACAGCTCGGCGAGGCGCTCCCGCGCCTCGTCGTCGTAAGGGCGGCGCGCCGCCGCGATGCGGATCTGCGCGTGCAGGTCGAGCGAGCGGATCTCGGCGGGGCCCGCGCTGTCGAGCCGCGCGTGGAACCGGAGCGTGGGGACGGCCGCGAACTCGGCCGCCTCCACGCCCTCGACCGTCACCCGCAGCGCGGGCGGGCAGGCCGTCGTCGTCATCGGAAACTCGCCTCCTCCTCAGGCCGGGGAGAGGTTCGGCATGCGCGGGTCGATGGGGTCGCGCCTGCCCGGGTTGATCCCGGTGGACCGCGCCGCGGTCGAGCGGCCGTCGGGGAGGTGGCCCCGCTGATGCTCGTAGTGCCCCGCCGCGTTGCCCTCCTTGATCCCCTTGATGTGCGCGGTGAAGTCCGGGCTGACCATGGCGCGTCCCGTCCTGATCGCCTCGGGCGCCCGGCCCTTCCCGATCTTGGATTTGATCTTGGTCGCGGCGCTCGACTTCGTCATGGCCGGGCTCCTTCCGGTCGGTTCCCGTCGCGTGTGCCGCCGCGGGCGTCCACGGTCGCGGCCCCGCGGCGCAGGCCGGCGAAGAAGGCGGTGATCTCGCGCCAGACCTCCGGCCCGCCGGCCAGGCCCTTCCAGTGCGTCCGGATCAGGCCCACCAGCGCGTAGCAGTCGTCGATCGGCACGATCCAGTGGTCGCGCGCGTCGCCCGTACGGTCGACCAGCAGCGCCTCCACGTCGGGGGCCAGCCCGCCGAGCACCGGGTTGGCCGCCTCCAGCCGCGCCCAGGTCGCGCGCGCCAGCGGCGACTCGACCGCGCCTCCCGGGCTGGGGTAGAGGAGCACCGCCCGCCGCGCGGCCGAGTCGTGGAAGAAGAACGCCATCCGGACGGGGATGCGCAGGGCGTCCCATGCCGCGTCGTCCAGTGCGAACCCGCGCAGGTACCAGCGGCGGTCGGGAACGGCCCGGTATTGCCCGCCGCCCGATCCGGGCCGGTCGAAGAGCGTCGCACAGGGGCGGCACGCGCAGCGCAGCTCGCGGCTGGACAGGTCCACCAGGTGCCGGTGCCCGTCCGCGACCGGCGTCGCGCACAGGTCGCACCGCTCGACGGCCGCCGGGGCGTCCGCGCCCGTGGCGTTCTGCGGCGCGGCGTCCTGGGGCCGGGTGAGATACCGGCGCAGGGAGTCCATCGTGATCCGTCGTTCCATCGCGGCCGCCTCACGACGTCCCGGCGCCGGAACGGCCGCGCAGCAGGCTGTCCACGGGGATCACGGCCGCCGGAGGGGCCGCCTCCTCGATCTCGACCCGCGCGATCTCGGGCGCGGCGTCGCGGATCGCCTCCTCCAGCGCGGCGCGCAGGGCGGGCACCGCGGAGCGACAGCCGCCGCGGCGGCGCAGCCGGACCCGGGCCACCGGGCCGCCGGGGGCCGCGTCCGTTTCGTCGTCCCCCGGGCGGCCCTCCGCCTCGACCGCGACCAGCTCGGCGTTCGCCCCGCCCAGGCGCGGGGCGGCCCGCTCCACCGCCTTCCGTACGCGGGTCTCGACATCCGACGGGTGCAGGCCGTGCAGCAGGAGCAGGTGCCCGACCAGCTCGTCAGCCGCCAGCGCGTTGCCCAGTGAAGCGCCGCCCGCGGTCACGGCCGCCGCCATGATCCGCGCCAGGCCCTCGCCGTACAGCTCCAGCAGCGGCTGGAGGAGCTCCGCGACGGTGGCGCGGGCCTGCGGGTCCGTCATCGACTCGACCCGCTGGAGCAGCTCCTCCACGCGGTGCGCGCGGTCGGCGGCCTCCTCGTCCGTCAGCGGGATGTGCGCTGCCATCGGTCTCACCTCAGCCCGACACGCTCGTGCCCAGTGTGGGGGAGTGGACCTGCCTGAGCACCCTGCCCTCGCCGAGGTACATGTGCACGCCGCACGGCAGGCAGGGGTCGAAGCTGCGCACCGTGCGCATGATGTCGATGCCCTTGAAGTTCTCCGGGCCGTTCTCCTCGAAGATGTGCATCCCCTGCACCGCGTCCTCGTACGGACCGGGCGTCCCGTAGACGTCCCGTGGGCTGGCGTTCCACGGCGTGGGCGGGTACGGGTGGTAGTTCGCGATCTTGCCGTCGCGGATCACCAGGTGGTGCGACAGCACGCCGCGCACCGCCTCGTGGAAGCCGACGCCGAGCCCCTCCTCCGGGACGTCGAAGTCGGTGAAGACCTTGGTGCGCCCCGCCCTGACCTCGCCGAGGGCCTGCTCCACGAAGTGCACCGCCATCGCCGCCGCGTACGCGATGAAGTAGACGCGCGCGCGGTCCCGCTCGATGGTGTTGGACCACTTCGGGATCTTCCACTCGAACTGCATCTCGGGGAGCTGTCCGCTCTTGGGCAGGTTGATGATGACGCTGTGGCCGGTCGCCTTGACCGTTCCGGTGTCCACCAGCCCGGCGAGCGCCGTGGTCCAGAGGCGGGCGATGGGGCCGCCGCCCGTGTCCAGCGCGAGGTAGTCGCCGGTGCGCGAGTCGTACCAGCGGGGGCTCATGACCCAGGAGTAGTTGCCGTTCTCCAGGTCGCGCTTCTGCGGCCGGGGCAGGGTCGTCTGGTTCCACGGGTGCCGCTGGTCCACCGGGTTGCCGAGCGGGTCGCGGGTGACGAACGTCTCCTCGTTCTCCCAGTCGTCGTAGTAGGAGCTGCCCAGCAGGATGCGGATGCCGAGGTTGATGTCGACCAGGTTGGTCGTGAGGAGCTGCCCGTCCAGGACGATGCCCGGGGTCACGAACATCGCGCGGCCCCAGTCGTTCATGGTGCGGTAGTTGTAGTCGACCACGCCGGGGTTCTGGAACGCGCCCCAGCAGCCGAGCATGATCCGCCGCCGCCCCACCTCCTCGTAGCCGGGCAGCGCCTCGTAGAAGAAGTCGAAGACGTCGTCGTTCATCGGGACGGCCTTCTTGATGAAGTCCAGCGCCCGCAGCAGCCGCACCAGGTAGTCGGTGAACACCTGCGGCGTCGCGACCGTCCCCACGCCTCCGGGATAGAGGGTGGACGGGTGGACGTGCCGCCCCTCCATCAGGCAGAACATCTCCCGCGTGAGCCGGCTCATCTGCAGCGCCTCGCGGTAGACCGCCCCGGTGAACGGGTTGAAGGCGCGCATGATGTCGGCGATCGTGCGGTAGCCGTGGATGTGGCCGTGCGGCGCCTCGGCCGTCTCCGCCCGGCGCAGCAGGCCCGGGTTCGTCTCCTTGACCATCTGCTCGCAGAAGTCGACGAACACCAGGTTGTCTTGGAAGATCGTGTGGTCGAACATGTACTCGGCGGCCTCGCCCAGATTGATGATCATCTCGCCGAGCGGCGGCGTCTTGATGCCGTACGCCATGTTCTGGGCGTAGACCGAGCAGGTGGCGTGGTTGTCGCCGCAGATGCCGCAGATCCGGCTGGTGATGAAGTGCGAGTCCCGCGGGTCCTTGCCGCGCATGAACACGCTGTAGCCCCGGAACAGGGACGACGTGCTCTTGCACTCCACGACTTCCTTGTTGCTGAAGTCGATCTTGGTGTAGATGCCGAGGTTCCCGATGATCCTGGTGATCGGGTCCCAGGACATCTCGACCAGCGTTCGCTGCTCCTCAGCCGCCTTCTGCGATCGGATTGCCACCGTGTCGTTCCCCTCTTCTACCGGTGCGGCCAGCGCGGCGCGTAGCCGCTGGTGAGCTTGGGCCGGTTGTGCCGCCAGCGGGGCTCCTCGTTGACCGTCGTGTTCGTGATCCCGCGCAGCCTGCGGATCATCCCCCCGTACACGCTGGACATCGCCGAGGAGATCTTGCCGCCGGGCGGTTCGTCCATGAACGGCATGAACTTGTCGGGGAAGCCGGGCATGGTGCAGGCGATGCAGATGCCGCCCACGTTGGGGCAGCCGCCGATGCCGTCCATCCAGCCGCGCTTGGTGACGTTGCAGTTGACCACCGGGCCCCAGCACCCGATGCGCACCTGACACTTGGGCGAGTTGTAGTCCTTGGCGAAGTCGCCCTGCTCGTAGTAGCCGGCCCGGTCGCAGCCCTCGTGGACCGTCTTGCCGAACAGCCACGTCGGCCGGAGCCGCTCGTCGAGCGGGATCATCGGCGCCAGGCCGGCGGCCTGGTAGAGCAGCCAGGTCAGGGTCTCCATGAAGTTGTCCGGCTGCACCGGGCAGCCGGGCACGTTCACGATGGGCAGCCCGCCCGCCGAGCGGAAGTCGGCCCCGAGGTAGTCGGCGAGCCCCATACAACCGGTGGGGTTGCCCGCCATCGCGTGGATGCCGCCGTACGTGGCGCAGGTGCCCGCGGCGACGACCGCCCACGCCCTCGGCGCGAGCCGGTCGATCCACTCGTTGACCGTGATGGGGTCGCCGGTGACCGGGTCGTTGCCCATGGACGTCCAGTAACCCTCGCCGTTGATCTTCTCGTTGGGGATCGAGCCCTCGACGACGAAGATGAAGGGGCCGAGTTCGTCCCGCGCGGCCTGGTGGAAGGCGGCCATGAACTCGTCGCCCACCTGCTGGGCCAGCACCTTGTTGTGCAGGTGCACCTTCGGCAGGCCGGGGACGAGGCCGAGGACGACGTCCTCGATGCTCGGCAGCGACGCGGCGGTCACCGAGACCGTGTCCCCGTCGCAGCTCATCCCCTCCGAGGTCCACAGGATGTGCACCTCGTCCAGCGCGGCGGTAACCGCTGGTGCGCTCATGGCCTACCCCTCTCTTGGCCACAGCGGGGCGTCACGCGCTGCGCGTGAACGCGGACGCCGTGTGCCTCAACGTCTATCAACCTCCGGCTGCCTTGGTAAGTGCGTCGCGCACCTAGCGTCACCCCGCTGACCTGCGGTTATTTGGCGGGTGGCGGCGGTCCCCGTTACCGGCTGCGGGGTTTGCCGGGAGGCGGGCGGGCGGCGGCTCGACGACGAACGATGCGCGCCCTCCCGGTCCGCGTCCCGGGGGTGCGAAAGTTAGTCAGAATGTCCTGACAAACTCTTGACGCTGCACCGTCGGTCATCTAGAACTGAAGGCCCCTGGGCAAGGAGTCGACATGCGTGTGGGTTCGCCGGTCCTGGGCCGCATCGGTGCGTTTCGTGCCGTCACCCTTGCCTCCCTCGTGGATGCGCCGGACGTTTCCGACGCCGACACGGGCGCGGCCGGTGTCGCGTTCGTCGCGTCCCTGAGGAGCGCGGAGTGACGGACGTGCTCACCATCGGCCGGGTCGGCGTGGACGTCTACCCGCTGCAGACCGGAGTGTCGCTGCGGGAGGTGGAGACCTTCGGCAAGTACCTCGGCGGCAGCCCGGTCAACGTGGCCGTGGCCGCCGCCCGGCTCGGCCGGTCGAGCGCCGTGATCACCCGCACCGGGGCCGACCCGTTCGGCCTGTTCGTCCACGACGCGCTGCGCGAGTACGGCGTGGACGACCGGTACGTCCTCGCGGTGCCCGGCCTGCCCACGCCCGTGACGTTCTGCGAGATCCGGCCACCGGAGGACTTCCCGCTCTACTTCTACCGCTTCCCCAAGGCGCCCGACCTGGAGATCCTCCCGTCCGAGCTCGACCTGGAGGCCATCGCGCGGGTGCCCCTGTTCTGGGCGACCGTGACAGGCATGTCCCAGGAGCCGTCCCGGGGCGCGCACTTCGCGGCCTGGCGCTCGCGCGGGCGCCGCCCGCACACGGTGCTCGACCTCGACTACCGGCCGATGTTCTGGCCGAGCATGGAGGCCGCCGCCGAGCAGGTACGCCGCGCCCTCCCACACGTCACCGTCGCGGTCGGCAACATCGACGAGGTCGAGGTGGCCACCGGCACGCGGGAGCCGTACGAGGCCGCGCGGGCGCTGCTGGCTGCCGGCGTCGAACTGGCGATCGTCAAGCGCGGCTCGGCGGGCGTGCTGGGCATGAGCAAGAGAGAGGCCGTGGAGGTGCCGCCGGTCCCGGTGGACGTCGTCAACGGGCTCGGCGCCGGCGACGCCTTCGGCGGCGCGCTCTGCCACGGCCTGCTCGCCGGCTGGCCGCTGGAGCGGATCCTGCGGTTCGCGAACGCGGCGGGCGCGATCGTCGCGGGGCGCCTGGCCTGCGCGCCGGCGATGCCCACGGCCGACGAGGTCGAGGCCGTCCTGTCAGGCGACTCTTCGAGGGGGGACGCGTCAGATGCGTGAGGAGGACTACCGCCGGCTGCTCGACGACCGCGCGTGGCGGCCCGGCCGGGTGGCCGACGCGGCCGCGCGGCGTAGGCGCCGGCCCCTGCTGGTCGACCGCGACCAACTCCTGATCATCGCGGCCGACCATCCGGCCCGGGGCGCGCTCGGCGTGGGCGCCCGTCCGATGGCGATGGAGAACCGGGCCGACCTGCTGGACCGGCTGCTGACCGCCCTGTCCCGGCCGGGCGTGGACGGCCTGCTCGCCACGCCCGACATCGTCGAGGACCTGCTGCTGCTCGGCGCGCTCGACGACAAGATCGTGATCGGCTCGATGAACCGGGGCGGCGTGCAGAACGCGGCGTTCGAGTTCGACGACCGCTTCACCGCGTACGACACCGAGTCCATCGCGGCCATGCGTCTGGATGGCGGCAAGATGCTGTGCCGCATCGCCCTGGAGGACACCGCCACCGCGGCCACCCTGGAGAGCTGCGGCCGGGCGATCACGGGCCTCGCCGGGCACGGCCTGATGGCGATGATCGAGCCGTTCTGGTCCTCGCGGACGGACGGAGTGGTCACCCACGACCTGTCGCCGGAGGCGGTGATCCGGGCGATCAGCGTCTGCCAGGGGCTCGGCGCCACCTCGGCCAGGACCTGGCTCAAGGTCCCGGTGATCGACGACATGGAGCGCGTCATGCGGGCCACCACGCTGCCGACGCTGCTGCTCGGCGGCGACCCCGGCCGGCACCCCGACCGGGTCTTCGCCTCCTGGGGCAAGGCGCTGCGGCTGCCCGGCGTGCGCGGCCTGGTCGTCGGCCGGGCGCTGCTGTACCCCCCCGACGACGACGTGGCCGCGGCGGTGGACACCGCGGCCGGCCTGCTGGAGATATCGGGAGGAACGTCATCATGAGACTCACCACGGCCCAGGCGCTGGTCCGCTTCCTGTCCCGGCAGTGGAGCGAGCGGGACGGCGTGGAGCGGCGGCTCATCGAGGGCTGCCTCGGCATCTTCGGCCACGGCAACGTCGCGGGCGTCGGCCAGGCGCTGGCCGAGCAGGGCGCCGGCGCCCGGTCGGCCCTGCCGTACTATCTGGCGCGCAACGAGCAGGCGATGGTCCACACCGCCGTCGGGTACGCGCGGGCGGCGAACCGGTTGTCCACCTTCGCCTGCACCAGCTCGATCGGCCCCGGCGCGACCAACATGGTGACCGGCGCGGCGCTGGCCACGATCAACCGGATCCCGGTGCTGCTGCTGCCCGGCGACGTCTTCGCCACCAGGGTCTCCGCGCCGGTGCTGCAGGAGCTGGAGGACCCGCGCTCCTACGACGTGACCGTCAACGACACGCTGCGCCCGGTCTCCCGCTTCTTCGACCGGATCAACCGTCCCGAGCAGCTCCCGTCGGCGCTGCTCGCCGCGATGCGGGTGCTCACCGACCCGGCCGAGACCGGCGCGGTCACGCTCGCCCTGCCCCAGGACGTGCAGGCCGAGGCGTACGACTGGCCGGAGGAGCTGTTCCGCGACCGGGTGTGGCACGTCCCGCGGCCGGTGCCGGAGCCCGCCGCGCTGGCCCGCGCCGTACGCGCGATCGAGTCCGCGCGGCGGCCGCTGATCGTCGCGGGCGGCGGGGTGAAGTACAGCGAGGCGTGCGAGGAGCTGCGGCACTTCGCCGAGAAGCACGGCATCCCGGTCGGCGAGACCCAGGCGGGCAAGGGCGCGCTGCCGTACGACCACCCGCTCGCGGCGGGCGCCGTCGGCCACACCGGCACCGCGGCGGCGAACGCGCTGGCCCGCGAGGCCGACCTGGTGATCGGCATCGGGACGCGCTACACCGACTTCACCACCGCCTCGCGCACGCTCTTCGGCGGTGCGCGGTTCCTCAACATCAACGTCGCCGCGTTCGACGCGGCCAAGCACGCGGGCGAGACGCTCGTCGCCGACGTGAAGGAGGCGCTGTTCGCCCTCGACGCGGCGGTCGGCAGGACGGTCGGCGCGCCGGCCTGGCGGGCCGACCCCGAGTGGTCCGCGCGCGCGGCCCGCCTCGCCGGCGAGTGGCGGGAGGAGATCGCCCGCGCCACGTCGGGCCGCGAGCTGACCCAGCCGGTGCTCCTCGGCGTCGTCAACGACGCGCTCAACGACCTGCCGGACGGCGGCGTGGTCGTGAACGCCGCCGGGTCGATGCCCGGCGACCTGCACCGGCTGTGGCGGCCGGGCGACCCCGACCAGTACCAGGTCGAGTACGGCTACTCCTGCATGGGCTACGAGATCGCGGGCGGGCTGGGCGTGAAGCTGGCCAGGCCCGACCGCGAGGTGGTCGTGCTGGTCGGCGACGGGTCCTACCTGATGATGGCCCAGGAGATCGCCACCGCCGTGCAGGAGGGCGTCAAGCTCGTCGTCGTCCTGGTCGACAACCACGGGTTCGCCTCCATCGGCGGCCTGTCGGAGTCGGTGGGCGCGCGGCGGCTCGGCACCGCGTACCGGCTGCGCGGCGACTCCGGCGAGCTGGACGGCGGCCCGCTCCCCGTGGACCTCGCCGTCAACGCGGCCAGCCTCGGCGCCGACGTGCTGACCGCCAGGGACCCGGACGGCCTGCGCGCCGCGCTCGCCAAGGCGCTCGCGGCCAGGACCACCACGGTCGTGTACGTCGAGCCGGTCCCGGCGGAGGGGCCGCCGGCCCAGGCCTGGTGGGACGTCCCGGTCGCCGAGGTGTCGCGCCTCCCGGAGACGCGGGCGGCGCGGGAGCGGTACGAGGAGCGCAAGCGCGACCAGCGGCCCTACCTCTGACAGGCCGGACACTGGAACTCCTCGTGGAGAGACGGACCTGACCACCTCGCGCGAGCCCGCCGCCCTCGCTCTGGAGGCGGTGCGCCCGCACGCGCGCGACGGCCGGGGCGGTGGAGCACCTGGGACCACAGCGGCGTCGGCGCACTTTCGCGTGTCCGGATGTGGCCGTGCCTGAGGGTGCCGATGAGGTCGCTTTGCGTAATGTGTCCAATGTTGACGTGGTGTGTGTAGCTTTGCCGGTTTAATTCACTTACCTCCGTCGGGCCTGGGCGATCTTTCGGGTATTGCGTGATCAAGCGCATTTCTCCCATTTCGTCGCTCGGGGGTGCCCTGTGCCCAGGAAATCCATCTATGTCGAGCAGGATGAGAAGTTCCACGGAAGCTCCCCACAGTGGTGGTACGAGCAGTTCTGGCATGAGGCCCGGCCCGCCCGGATCAAGCGACGACGCTGGGTCGCGGGCATCGGCGCCGTGGCCGGGCTCCTGTTGTCGATCCGGTTCGGGCTCCTGCCGGTTGTGGCGGTCCCCCTCGGCGCCGCCGTCGCGGCCGGAGGCGACCTGCTCTTGGTCTGGTGGGACCGCGAGTCCACCGCCGTGTGGCGGGGCAAACGGCGCGGCGAGATCCGCACCGGCAAGCTGCTCCGCCGCGCCCTGCGGCGGCGCGGATACAACGTGCTCGACGGCCGTGCCGTACCGGGGGAGACCTCGATCGACCACCTCGTGATCGGCCCCGGCGGGGTGTGGATCGTGGACAACGAGGCATGGGGTCCCGACGTCTACATCGCCCGCTACGGCGACCGGCTGTTCTTCGACGAGAAGTACGGCAGCGCCGTCGCCAAGGGGCTGACCGATGCCGCGGCCGCCATGTCCGAGCGGCTGAGCGGCGAGTCCGGCATCGAGGTGAGCGTCCAGCCGATCCTCGCGGTGCACGGCGGCAAGCTGTTCACGCCCGACGGACCGCGCGGGGTGGTGGTCGCCGAGGGGCTCGTGCTCGCCTATCCCCGGGTGGTGTCCCGGGTCGTCCTCGGCACGGGCGAGGCGGACTACGACGAGCAGGAGGTCGAGCTGCTCACCCGCACCGCCGCCCGGATCCTGCGCCGCGTGTTCTGAGGCCCTCGGCGCATCTCGGCACCGCCCGTGTACGGCCCGGCCTGCGGAGGAAAACCGGTTGGCCGGGCGGCGGGCGCGTGCCTACCATGGCCGGTCGTGATTCATGGAGTGAGCGCCCCGGACCTGCTCGGCGAGACGGAACTGCCCGACGGCCGCCCGCTGGGATGGGCGCAGTGGGGGCCGCCGGAGGGCACCCCGGTGCTGTTCTTCTCCGGCGCGGCGATGGGGCGCGGCCTCGGGTTCGGCGCGGACGCGCTCGGCCGGCTCGGCGCGCGGCTGATCGCGGTGGACCGCCCGGGGCTCGGGGCGTCCGCCCCTCTCCCCGGCCGGACGCTGGAAAGCTGGGCCGCCGACGTGGCGCGCCTCGCCGAACGGCTGGAGCTGCCGGAGTACGGCATCGTCGCCTTCTCCCAGGGCGCGCCGTTCGCCCTGGCGTGCGCGGCGGCGGGGCTGCCGACGGCGGTGGCCGTGGTCTCGGGGCAGGACGATCTCACCTACCCGGCCTTCGCCGAGCTGCTCGACCCGGGCCTGACCGATCTGCTCCGGGCCGTGGCCGCCGACGCCGAGGGGTTCGAGAGGGAGTTCGCCCGCGAGGCCGACGCGGCGATGATGTGGCGGCTGGTCGTCGGGACGAGCTCCGACGTCGATCTGGCCGTCTACACCGATCCGGACTTCGCCGCGGTCTACCGCGCGTCGCTGGAGGAGGGCTTCCGCCAGGGGCCCGCGGGGTACGTCCGCGATCTCGTCCTGGCCTTCGGCCACTGGCCCTTCGACCCGTCCTTGATCACCGTTCCCGTGGACCTCTGGTACGGCGGGCATGACGCGAGCAGCGTCCACTCCCCGGACCACGGGGCCGAGCTGGCGCGCCGGATCCCCGCCGCGCGCAGGCACCTGTTGCCCGAGGCGGGCGGGTCGCTGCTGTGGACCCACGCCGAGGAGATCCTGACGTCCCTGCTGGACGTGGTGCGTCGCTGACCCCGGCACGGCGTTCAGGGGCGTGCCGCGCCGACCGGCCGCGCTGCTCTCGCCCCGCGCCTTCCGGTGACCGGGAGCACCCTGCCGGGCCGGCCCGCCGTACGGACAGCGTGCCGGTCGGCCGGGCGGGACGGCCGGGGAGCGCACGGAGGGCACGGAGGGCAGGGGATCGCGGCGCGATGCTGGCAACCTCCCTACTCCCGGTGGGTGAGACACCCGGAGCGATGCCTTTCACCTGTGACTAGCGTCACGCGCCATGGGGCCCGGGAGCCGCGGAACGGCCCGGAACGTCCCCCTCTTCCTCCTCCGGAACACTCTTTCTCCCCCCGGAACAAAGGATCCGCGATGGCGCTGAATCTGAATCCATCACATGGTGCGGTGCCCAAGGGCCGCCTGTTCGCCGTGCTCGGCCTGATCGTCCTGTTCTCGGAGATCGCGACCTTCGAGATCCTCATGGTCTACCCGGCGCTTCCGCACATGGCCACGGCCTTCAAGACGCTGAACATCGCCTGGGCCGCCTCCATCGTCACCCTCGCCGGAGCGACGGTCAGCCCGCTGGTCGGCAAGGCCGCGGACAGGTGGGGCAAGAAGCGAATGATCATTGTGCTCGGCTGCGTCTTCGTCATCGGCAGCCTCATCTGCGCGGTCGCGACGTCCCTCCCGATGCTGCTGGTGGGCAGGGCCCTGCAGGGAGGCCTCGTCGGAGTCGTCACGCTCTCCTACAGCTTGGTCCGCGACATCGTGCCGCGCGACATCGTCCCCATCGCGCTGGGAGTCGTGGTAACCGGCATCGGGATGTCGGCCATCGCGGGGCCGTTCCTCGCCGGCTGGCTGATCGACGGCTTCGACTACCGGGGGGTCTTCTGGTTCATGGCCGCCTACGTGGTGGTTCTGCTGCCGCTGTACGCGGCTCTGGTCCCGGAGAGCCCGGTCCGTGTCGACCGGCCGATCGACTATCTCGGCGTCGTGCTGCTCGGCCCGGGCATCGTCATCGTGCTGATGGGTGTGGGCAACGCCAAGACAGCGGGGTGGGGCTCGGCGTCCACGGCGACGATGCTGCTCGTCGGGATCGCGATGCTGGTCGCGTTCGTGTTCCGGCAGCGGGTGGCGCGCAATCCCCTGATTGACCTGAACGTGCTGCTGGGGCGCAGGTTCGGCCCGACGGTGCTGGCAGTGTCCTGCGTGGCGTACATGATGAACGCGCACGCGCTGATGATCCCCGCGATGTTGCAGACGCCGAAGGGCGTTCCCGGACTCGGCTACGGCGCCGGGCTGACGGCGACCCAGTTGGCGATCTGGACCTGCTGGCTGGGCATCGTGTCGATGTTCGTGGGCCCGCTCGGCGGCTACCTGGCCAAAAAGATCGGGGCGCGCCAGGTCCTGCTCGCCTCCGCGGTGCTGTTCCTCCTGGCGATGTTCCTGGGTAGCCGGCTGTTCAACGCGCAGTGGCAGGTTGCGATCATGAGCGTGACGGCTGGTTTCGCGGTGGGCTTCCTTCACTCGTCGAACGCCAACCTGATCCAGGACGCGCTTCCGCCCTCGCAGAACGGCGTGGGAACCTCGATCAGCGGTATGTGCGCACTGCTCGCCGCCGGTATCGCCACCACCCTCACCGGCATCGTCATGTCCAAGCACGTGCTGACGGTCGACCAGCACACCCGATCCGTGCTGTACGCCGACAGCGCCTTCACCCAGGGGTACCTCTACGCCGCGGTCGTCGGCGTGGTCGGTCTGGTGGTGGCCCTGGTCATGAAGCACGGCCGCCAACCCGCCCAGGGCGGGTTGACCGAGCCCGGGAACGACGCCCGGCCGACTGAGGACGCCCGTCCGCACGGCGCCGGGCGCGGCGCCTGAGGACGGCCTCCTGGCCGAGGTCAGGGTGGGGGCCGGGAACGCCTTCCGGTAACCGGTACCTGGGCTCTCGCTCCGGCTCCCGCCGCCCCCGACTGTGTCCTCACCCCATGAAGTCGTGTCGCGGGGGATGTGGGGCGCGGAGCAGTGCTGACATGCTCTCGACGAGGTCCGCCACAACGTCGCCGAGAGTGGCGACCGGGCCGTCGGAGACCGCCAGTTGACGCTCGTGGTCGGCCAAGACGCGAATCACGGTCAGCGCCATCCACCGGGTCCGTCGCTCGAACACCTCCTGCGGCAGATCGGGCAGTCGTGACTGCAGCCGCTTCAGCATGTAGGCGTTGCCGGGCAGGTTCTGACCGCCGTACGTGCGGGGATCCCGCAGGATGGGGTGGTCGATGGCGCCGGCGAGGAAGCGCAGATACCAGGTTCGCCCAGGACCCTTCGCCATCGACTCGGCCAGCGGAAGCACGAGCAGCCGGACGAGTGACTCGATGCCCGCGGGTTCACCGGCCGCCTCCAGCTCAGCGACCAACTCCATGCGCCGCCCGTCGATCGGCGCCGAACGGTGGCGCACGATCGCGTCGATCAGCCCGTCTTTCGACCCGAAGTGGTACTGGGCGGCCGAGTTGTTGCGCTGGCCCGCGTTGGCGCCGACGGTCCGCAGCGAGACCGAGGCGAGCCCGTTCTCGGCGAAGAGCCGTTCCGCCACCTCGATCAGCCGGATCCGGGTGTCCTGGTGCTGGTTCTCCTGGCTCTGGCTCGCTACGGGGCCGGTCATGTGGGGTCCTGCGCGGACAAGCCGTTGATTGCGTAAGACATATGCCTTATCTTGCCATAAGACACGTGCCTTAATTCGTGTGCCTTATCTCGCCGATGAGGAGACTTCAGATGACCGACGTGCAGGCCCCCGGGTGATCGACGAGACCTTCGACGTGGGCGTGACCTCCGGCTTTCCCGTGGGCGACCATCCAGGGTCCTATCCGTTCAGGGGCGGATCGATCGGACGGGTCGACATCCCCTCCCTTAATTCACGAGACCTGTCGAGAACGGAGTCGAACGAAGTGACGACGCAGATTTTCCCTGCCAACCAGCAGGCGACGGCGGAAAGGGCCTTCGGACTGTTCAGCGCCGATCAGGCGAGGCACATCTTTTCCCGGGAACACGGCGCGGGCCACGAGGCCATCGTTCTGGAGGCGGCGCCCCGCACGTTCTTCATCCAGCCGGGGATGGTGAACGTCGCCCTGTTCGAGACCGACGAGGGGCTGCTCCTGGTCGACTGCGGCTGCGCCGGGGACGGCCCGGCTCTGCTGGGGGCGATCCGCTCGATCAGCGACAGGCCGCTCCACACGGTGGTGTACACGCACGGCCACATCGATCACGCCTTCGGTCTGTGGGCCTTCCTCGAGGAGGGCGAGCGCCCCGAGATCATCGCGCACGAGAACCTGGTCGGTCACTTCCGCAGGTACATGAAGACCGGGGGGCTGAACGCGCGGATCAACGGACAGCTTCCGGGTCCCGACGGCAAGAGGTGGCCGTGCGAGGAGTCCGACTTCGCCTGGCCGACCCGGCTGTTCGGCGACCGCCTGGAGCTGACCATCGGCGGTGAGACGTTCGTGGTACGGCACGGCAAGGGGGAGACCGACGACGCCGCCTGGGTCTGGGCCCCGGAGCGGGGCGTCATAGCCGCCGGCGACCTGGTGACGGGATACCTGCCCAACGCGGGCAACCCCAGGAAGGTGCAGCGTTTCGCCGAGGAATGGGCGGACGCAGCCGGCGAGATGGCCGCGCTCAATCCGGCAGTGATCATTCCGGGGCATGGCGACCTGGTGTCGGGCGCCGACGCCATCAGGGACGAGCTCACCGCCATGTCCCGCTACCTGCGCCACATCGTGGATCACGCCCTCGCCGGTCTCAACTCCGGGGTGCCACATGACGAGATCGTCGAGACCCTGCGGATCCCGGTCGAGCTGGCCGGCCACCCGAGGCTGCGGGCGATCTACGACAAGCCGGAGTTCATCTGCCGCAACGTCATCCGGCGTTACAGCGGCTGGTGGGACGGGCACCCCGCCAACCTGTTGCCGGCACCGAAGCGCGACCAGGCGACGGAGATCGCCCGGCTCGCCGGCGGTGTGGACGCACTCGTCGCGCGCGCCAGGGAACTGGCGGAGGTCGATCTCCGGCTCGCCTGCCATCTCGCCGAATGGGCGTTCCTGGCCGACCGGGGCGACGACAACGCCCAGCAGTGCTACGTCGACGTCCTGGAAAGGCGCGCGTCCATCGAGCCGTCACTGATGGCCCAGGTCAACCTGCGGGTGAGCAGGCAGTGGGTGCACGCGGCCCGTGAGGCGACCTCGGCATGAGGCGGTGACACCGGTGTCGGCATGCTGCCGCGCGCGACCAGCGGCACGGGGTCGTTCGCGTCGCGGACGAGTGTCGGCTCCACGAAGTGGCCTGGCAGGCCGGTGCCACGACCACCGCCCGGGACCACCCTCGCGCCGTCGGCCACGGTTACGGGGCGGACGCGTCCGGCTCCCCACCCCGCCCCTCGGCGGGCACGGTGGCGAGCCGGTCGAAGATCTCGATGGCGGCCTGCCGTACCTCGTCGGGCGTGATGCCGTCGAGCGCGACGCGCGCCTGGTCGAGGTCGCGGGCGGTGGCGCAGCTGATCGCGACGGACGCGGCCGCCGCCTGGCGCAGCGACCCGGCCGGCGCGCTGTCCGCCATCTCCCTGGCGCTCATGGCGACGTCGAGGTTGTCTTTGGGGTTCACGGCTCTCCTCACGGTCGTAGGCGGTTCAGGCCATTGTGCGACATGGACGCCGCCCGGCTCCGTCCGGGCGGCCCGCTCGCGTGCCGTCGCGTCGCCGAGGAGCACCGCCGGCGTCCGTCAGCCGATCAGGCTCAGTGCCCGCTCCGCGAGCCCGGCCGGGGCGGTCTTCGGGGAGCCCGCGCCGAACGGCGGCAGCGGGTCGTACTCGATCGCGAGCTGCACCGCCTGGGCGGTCGCCGGGTCGGCGGCCTCGGCCAGGAGGGTCAGCGCCATGTCGATCCCGGCCGAGACACCCGCCGCGGTGACCACCGTCCCGTCGGTGACCACCCGCTCGCTCACCGGTTCGGCGCCGAACGCGGCGAGCTGGTCGAGCCAGCCCCAGTGCGTGGTCGCCCGGCGGCCGCGCAGCACCCCGGCGGCGCCCAGCAGGAAGGACCCGCTGCAGACCGAGGTCGTCCACCGGGCGTGCTCGTGCGCCGCGCCGATCCAGCCGACGAGAGCCGGATCGGACAGGGCGTCCAGTGTCCCGGGGCCGCCGGGGACCAGGATCACGTCCGGGCGCGGCAGGTCGGCGAGGCGCGTGGTGGCGGTGAGCGAGAGGGAGCCGCGGTCGTCGAGCACCGGTCCCGTCTCGGGGGCCACGAAGGTGACCCGCCAGCCGGGCGCGAAGGCCAGCACCGTGTACGGTCCCACCGCGTCGAGGGCGGTGAACCGGGGATAGAGCGGGATGGCGACGTGCATGGTCAGCTCTCCTTCAGATGGAATCGGCGACGGTGATCGCCTGGTGAGATCCGCCAGTGCCGGCGGAAGACTCGGTAGAGGGTCTCCGGGGTGCCCAGCCCGCACTCGCGGGCGACCCGGTCCAGGGGGTGGTCGGTCGTCTCCAGCAGGCGCCGGGCGGCGTCGGCCCGGCTGCGCTCGACGTACCGGCCGGGCGGTACGCCGGTCTGCGCGGTGAAGACCCGGGAGAAGTGGCGCGGGCTCATTCCCGTGCGGTGGGCGAGGGCCGGGACGCTCAGGTCCGCGCCGGGGTTGGCGTCGATGAACGCCTGCAGTTCCCGCAGCGGCTCGCTGCGCGGGGTGAGCGCGCGCAGCGGCGCGCTGAACTGGCTCTGCCCGCCGGGCCGGTGCAGATACACCACGAGGCCCCGCGCGACGTCCCGGGCCAGGCGGTGCCCGTGGTCCTCGGCCACCATGGCGATGGCGAGGTCGACCCCGGCGCTGACCCCGGCGGAGGTCCACACGTCGCCATCCCGGACGTAGATCGAGTCGGCGTCCACCCGGACGGCGGGATAACGGGAGGCGAGCTCGTCGGCCGTCAGCCAGTGGGTGGTCGCGCGCCTGCCGTCGAGCAGCCCGGCCTCGGCCAGCAGCAGCGCTCCGCTGCACACCGACGCGACCCGGCGGGCGGATCCCGCCAGCCGGGCGATCCCGCCGACCAGATCCCGGTCTCCCAGGTGCGACGGCACGGACAGCCCGCCCGCGACCAGCAGGGTGTCGACCGGCTCCGCCACCTCGCCGAGCGGGAGCTGTGCGACGACGTCGATGCCCGAGTGCGCCGGTACGGCGCCGGCCCGGGCGGCGGCCACACGCAGCCGGTAGCCGTCGGCGCGGAGCAGCAGGTTCGCGGTGGCGAACACGTCGGCCGGTCCGGCCAGGTCGAAGAGCTGGAAGCCATCGAAGATCACAAGGACGACGTCGCGGGGCACGCCTCCATCCTGGTCACCGGCCCGATATGGCGGCAACGCCATGAATATTGCATTTCATGCCATGCGCGGCGGCCGTCAATGGGACCGACCCCTGGATCCCCGTTCCGTCGGCTTCGCCACCGTGACCGCCCGCGGCGCGAGGCCGGGCGCGGGGCACATCCAGGCGCCGGTCCGGCTCGGCGCGGGCGACAGCTCGGCGGGACCACGGACGCCGCGGTCCGGTGGCGCGTCGTACGGGGGCCGACCGCTCGGGATGTCGGCCTATGGTTGTGGGCGCTCTATCGAGGAGCGCCCTCGGGGCGCGCGAAGCGGGCGCGACCGATCTCCTGGTCAGCCCGGTCGGAAGCGACAAGGAGCAGGCCCGCACGCTCGCCTTCCTGGACGACCTCGCGGGCGCGCGGGCCCGGAGCGTCTGACCGCGGGAGGGAAGCCTCCAGCAGAGCGGATTTGTATCAGCGACTTGCGACAAGTCGCCGAGTCGGGCAATCTTTGTGTCAACGGATTGATACAAAGGAGTCGGTATGGCGGCTGTGCTCGTCCTTCCCCTCACGGCGCTTCTCGTTCTCGTCGCCGTGCTTCTCGCGGTGCTGTTGTCGCTGAACCGGGTGGTAAGCGTCCCGTCCGGCGGCGATCCCGCCGTACTGCGCGCCACGTCGAGGCGGCTCCTGTGGGCCCGGCTGGCCGGGCTCGCCGCCGGAGCCACGGCGTCCTGGCTCGTGTTCGCCTGGGACGGCCTCGGCCGGGGGCCGATGCTGGCGGCTCCCGTGCTGGGTGTGGGGCTCCTGCTCGGCACGCTGGCCGGCGAGCTGACCGTGCCGCGGCCGCACGGTCCGGTCCGGGGAGCCTCGCTGGAGATCAGACGCGCCCGTGACTACCTGCCCGGATTCTCCGCGCCGCTGGCCGCGGGGCTGTCGCTGATCGCCGTCGTGCTGCTGACCGTCACCTCCGTCACCGCCGCCGCCGACGACCTCGGCCGGCCCGGCCGCACGCTGGCCATGGTCAGCGCCGACGGCACGGTGCGCAGCGCGGTCGGCCCGTGGCCCGGCTGGTTCTACGCGTGGCCGATGCTGGCCGTGCTGGCGGCCGCGTTCCTGCTCTCCGCTCTGGTCGTCCACCGGGTCGTCCAGCGCGGACGCCCGGGCCTCGACGCGGCGGCCAGAGCGGTGGACGACGCGCAGCGCGCCCACTCCGCCCGGGTCGTCACCGCGGCCTATGGCCTCTGCGTGGCCCTGCCGCTGACCGGCGTCGCCGTCGTCACGGCCGGTGCGCTCTTCCGGCAGAGCGACCTCGCCGGCTGGGCGGTGCCCACCGGGTTCGCGGTGCTCGGGGTCGCCCTCATCGCGGTCGCCTCGGCCGTCTGGTACCTGGCCGAGTTGCTCTCCCGCCCCCGGATCAGAGCGTCATGATCGAGGTCGACGTCACCAGTCCCTCGCCGCCGTACGAGCAGATCCGGGCGCAGCTCGCGGAGCTGATCAGGTGCGGGGTGCTGGGCGCGGACACCCGGCTGCCGCCGGTACGGCAGCTCGCCGCGGACCTCGGTCTGGCCGCCGGCACGGTAGCGCGGGCGTACAAAGAGCTGGAGCAAGGCGGATACGTCACCGGGAAGCGCGGGGGTGGCACCCGTGTCCTGGCGCAGCCCGAGACCGGCCCGGCCCGAGAGGAGCTGATCAGGGAGCACGCCCGCGCCTACCTCGCCGAGGTGGTCCGGCTCGGCGGCACCGCCGAGGAAGCCGTCGCCGCCCTGACGGAACTGGCCGCCGAGCGATAGCCCGTGGAGTGGAAGAGGCGGTCAGTGGTCGGATCCGGAGCGTCCATGACGGAAGGCGCCCCAGACGAGGAAGTACAGGGCGGCGGAGACGACTGCCCAGGCGCCGAGCCCGGCGAGCAGGGCGAACGGCGCCGGGATCCGGGTCGCGAGCACCCAGACGCAGGCGGCGTACACGATCATGCCGGCCGCGCCGAGCATCGCGCCGCGCGCGTCCTGGGCGGCGGGCCTCCGGTTGTGCTCCTCATGCTGGATCAGCGTGAGCGTCGCCGCGAGGATGGCGGGGAAGGCCAGGAAGACCCCGCCGGTGACCTCACCCCAGGCGCGGCCGATCAGCGCGGCCGCCACCGAGATCACCGCGCCGAAGACGAACCGCACCGCCATCTCACGCTTGGTGATCTTCTTCAGACGTGACGGCTGGATGCGGATCTTCATGGGCGATCTCATGGGACCACCGCGAGCAGCACTCGGCAGACGGTGGCCGTGGCGGCCCAGGCGGCGAGTGCGGCCAGGGTGCCGACCGTCGCGCCCAGCCGGGTGACCAGCGGGACCGCCGAGGCGCAGTAGGCCACCAGCGCGATCGCACCGGCGATCATCCCGAGGGCGGACTCCGCGACCGGCACGTCTCCCTGGACCACCATCGTGATGGTCATGCCGGCGAGCGCGACGGACGGGGCGGCGGAGAAGATCCCGGCGAACTGCTTCGGCATGGCCAGCTCTCCGATCAGCGCGAACGCCATGACGAAGAGGCCGCCGCAGAGCCCCCGGGCGACGAGCACCAGCAGATCGCCCAATCCCGCCTCCCACAGTCCGCCCGGCCGTCCGCCCCACCGTCCTCCGGCGGAACCGGCGCGGGGGAGGCGCGCGGGGACCACGCTCGCGCGCGGAGGACAGGAGATCCCGCCTTTGTAACACCCGTCCGGGCGATTCCGCCGGAGCCGTGCCGTACAGGTGACAGGCTTGGGCGGCCGATCACCGTTCCCGGATCCCGCCGGACGGCGGAGGGCGTCAGGAGGCGAGCCGGGCCAGCGCTCCGGTGTAGATCTCGACGGCCTCCTCGATGCGCGAGATCACGCAGTACTCGTCGGTGACGTGGGCCTGCTCGGGCTCCCCGGGACCGCAGATCACGGCCGGCGCCCCGCCACTGGCGGCGACCAGGACGGACGCGTCGGTGAAGTAGCTGGCCGCGGGCCGGTCGCCCGGCGGCGTGGCCCCCGCGGCGAGCAGCGCCTGGACGAAGTCGTCGTCCGGGTCGGTCCACACGGCGGGCAGGTCGGTCAGCACCTCGAGGGAGGTCTCCTCACCGAGGGCGCGTCCCAGCCGCTCACGCAACTCGGCGTGGTCCTGGCCGGCGACGGTGCGCATGTCCACGGTCGCCTCGGCCAGGTCGGGGACGGAGTTCACGTTGATCCCGCCGCGTACCGTGCCGACGTTGGCGGTCGGGGCGCCCAGCCACGGGTGGGCGGGCACGCCGGGGTCGAACCCCTCCACCGCGCCGATCGCACGGGCCAGCTTGTAGACCGCGTTGTCCCCCAGATGCGGCATCGAGCCGTGCGCGGTGCGCCCGCGGGCGACCGCCTTGAGCCACAGCGCGCCCTTGTGCCCGAGCAGCGCCCGGTTGGCGGTCGGCTCGGCGACCAGCATCGCCCGCGCCTCGCCGACCATCCCGGCGGCGATCATGTCGATCGCGCCCTCGCACCCGGTCTCCTCACCGACGGTGAGGACGACCTCCAGGGCCGCCCGCGGGCCCGAGCCGCGTACGTGCCGTTCGGCGGCGACGACGAGCGCGGCCACCCCGGCCTTCATGTCGCTGGAGCCGCGCCCGTAGAGGCGGTCGCCGTCCACCTCGGCGGCGTGCGGGTCGTGCGCCCACGCCTGGCCGCCCAGCGGCACGGTGTCCAGGTGCCCGGTCAGGACGACCGGGACGCCCGAACCCCAGCGGGCCACCAGTCCGGTACGCCCTGGCGCGTACCGATGCTCCCGCACGTCGAAGCCCGCCGCCGACAGCCGCCGGGCGAGCGGCTCGGCGACCGCCGCCTCGCCGCCGCCGACCGAGTCGATCCTGATCAGGTCGCGGGCCAGCTCCACCGCCTCGCTCACGCGGTTCCCCTTCCCTTTCCCATTCCGTTCGCGCCGCCGGCGGCCACCGGTCGGCTGGTCTCCCGTACGACGAGCCGGGGGGCGATCGCGACGCGCTGGGCGGGCCTCGGGTCGCTCACCCGGACCTGCCCCAGCAGGCGCACCGCCTCGGCCGCCATCTCCTCGACCGGCTGCCGGACGGTGGTGAGCGGCGGGTCGCACATCGCGGCGTGGCCGACGTCGTCGAAGCCGACGACCGACACGTCGTCGGGCACCCGGACGCCGCCCGTCCGCAGCGCCCGCACCAGCCCCACGGCGATCTCATCGTTGCCGCACACCACGGCGTCGGGCATGGTGTCGCCGTCCAGCAGCAGGCGGCCCGCCTCGATGCCCCATTCGAGGGTGAACTCGCCGAGCAGCGGTGCCGTGGCGTTCACCCCGGCCCGGGCGGCGGCCCGCTCGAAGCCGGACAGGCGGGATCTGGCCGAGGAGTTCATCAGGCGGCTGCCCACGAACGTGACCACTCGCGCGCCGCCGGCGGCCACGTGCTCGACCGCCTGGGCCAGGGCGGAGTCGTCGTCCACGCCCACCCAGTCGGCTCCGCCGCCCTCGATGTACCGGTCGACCTGGACCAGCGGGACACGTCGCGCGGCGTTCAGCACCGCGGGCACGCTGGCCTCGATGTCGCACGGGCTGATGATCAGGCCGTCCACCCGCCGGGCGAGCAGCGTCTCGAGCCGCCTGGCCTCGACGTCCGGCCGGTACTGCGACGCGCACAGGAGCAGGTCGCGCCCGGTCTCCTGGAGCTGGTGCTCGACCGCCTCGACGATCGTGGTGAAGAACGGGTTGCCGATGCCGGGGACGATCATGCCGATCGTGCCCGTGGTCCGGTCGCGCAGCGCCTTGGCGACCGCGTTCGGCTGGTACCCGAGCTCGGCGGCGGCGCGGGACACCCGCTCGGCGATCTCGGGGGTGACCTTGCGCCGCCCCGAGAGGGCGCGGGAGGCCGAGGCCACGGATACGCCGGCCGCCCTGGCCACGTCATGGATTGTCACGCCCATGGTGTCATCATCGTGTAATCGATTTCCCTGTCCTGTCGGGGCTGGAGCGCTCGTTGCCGATCTGTGAGCTTCCTCACTGAAGAGTTCAGGAGAACGATAGATCGTTCTGGGGGTTACGTCACCTTGACGCCCGTTTGTGCTGCTCGCTAGCATCCCAGAAATTGGTAATCGATTACCACACTCCCCACACTTTTACCTGCGGCTCCACTGGAGCGGCCCCCGAAAGGCTGTCCGATGGCACGATCCATTCGACTCACCCGCATCACCACGGCGACCGCACTCCTCGCGACCGGCCTGCTGGCCGCCGCGTGCGGTGGCACGGACGACTCCGGCTCCGCGGCCTCGGGCGGCGCTGACAAGCCGAAGATCGGCCTCGTCCAGATCAACCAGCAGGCGATCTTCTTCAACGAGATGAACGCCGGTGCCCAGCAGGCGGCGAAGGAGGCGGGCGTCGAGCTGACGGTCTTCAACGCCAACGACGACCCCGCCAAGCAGAACGAGGCGATCGACAACTTCGTCCAGCAGCAATTCGACGCCGTCGTCGTGGTGGCCATCGACGTCGAGGGCATCAAGCCCGCCGTCAAGATCGCCAAGGACGCCGGGCTGAAGGTCGTCGCGGTGGACGCCATCGTGGACTCCCCGTCCGTCGACACCCAGGTCGGCGTTGACAACGCCGCCGCCGCCCAGCAGGCCGGCGCGTTCGTGAACGACTGGGCCAAGGCGCAGAACGTCTCCGCACCCAAGATCGGCGTCGTCGGCGCGCTCAATTCGTTCATCCAGAACATCCGCAAGGACGACTTCGTCAAGACGGTCGAGGGCGCGGGCGCGAAGATCGTGCAGACGGTGGACGGCCAGAACAAGCAGGAGGCCGCCATGACGGCCGCCGAGAACCTGCTCACGTCCCGTTCCGACATGAACGTCGTCTACGCCACCGGCGAGCCGGCCCTCCTCGGCACCGTGGCCGCGGTGAAGTCGCAGAACGCGGCCGACCGGGTCAAGGTCTTCGGCTGGGACCTCACCAAGGAGGCGATCAGCGGCATCGACGCCGGGTTCGTCGCCGGCGTCGTCCAGCAGGACCCGAAGACCGAGGGCTACGAGGCGGTCAAGGAGGCCAAGGCCCTCGTCGGCGGCGCCCAGCCCAAGAAGAAGATCGACGTGCCGGTGACGATCGTGACCAAGGACAACGTCGACCAGTACCGGGCCACCTTCAAGTGAGCGACGAGACGGCAACCGAACGGAAACCTGAGGAGGTGAATCCCGTGGCCCCAGCGGAGAGCGCCGCCGAGCGCACCGTCGACCGCGTGGTCATGCGCGACATCCGCAAGCGCTACGGAATGGTCGACGCGCTGCGCGGCGTGACGCTGCGCGTCGGCCCGGGTGAGGTGATCGGGCTCGTCGGCGACAACGCCGCCGGCAAGTCCACCCTGATGAAGGTGCTCGCGGGCGCGGTCGTGCCGGACTCCGGCGAGATCGTCTTCGACGGGCAGACGGTCTCGTTCGCCACGCCGCGCGACGCGCGCGAGCTGGGCATCGAGATGGTGTACCAGGACCTCGCCCTGTGCGACGACATCGACGTGGCCGGCAACCTGTTCCTCGGCCGCGAGCCCCGCAAGGCCGGCGGCCTGCTGCTCGACGTCGCGCGGATGCACAGGGACGCCCGCCGGCACCTGGACGCGCTGAACATCCGGATCCCGCTCACCGACATCCCGGTGGGCGGCCTGTCCGGAGGGCAGCGCCAGGCGGTGGCCATCGCCCGCGCGGTGACCTTCGGCCCCAAGCTGCTCATCCTCGACGAGCCCACGGCGGCGCTGGCCGTCGCCGAGGTCGAGACCGTGCTCGAACTGATCAAGACGGTCTCCGCGCAGGGCGTCTCGGTCATCCTGATCACGCACCGCCTGCAGGACCTGTTCCGGGTCTGCGACCGGCTCTGCGTGATGTACGAGGGCACCCTGCGGGCCGACCTCGACGCCCGGGCCACCAGCCTGGAGCGGCTCGTCTCCGAGATCGTCGCCCACGACCAGATCGACTCCGGCAAGAACGACGCCGGAGAGGCCGGCGGGCGGAAGGAGCACGACACGACCGAGGGAGCGCGACGGTGACCACCAGCGAGCCGACCACCACCGGCGGGCGGGCCGGCGCAGGCAAGCCCCCCGTCGTCAGCGAACGGGTCGTGACCACACGCTCGGCCCGCGCCAACGCCCACATCGGCAAGCACGCGCAGACGATCGCGATCGGCGTCGTGCTGGTCCTCCTGCTGATCTTCTTCGCGTTCTCGGCGGACCGGTTCGCGACGACCGGCAACCTGCTCAACCTGCTGCGGCAGATCTCGCCGACGCTGATCGTCGCCATCGCGATGACGTTCGTGATCAGCACGTCCGGCATCGACCTGTCGGTCGGATCCACTGTCGCGCTGTCGGGATCGCTGCTGGCGATCGTTCTGCAGCACGGCTGGGACCCGACGCTGGCGCTCGTCGCCATCCTCGCGCTCGGCGCGCTGATCGGGTTCGTGAACGGCTGGTTCTCGTCGTACCAGAACATCCCGCCGTTCATCGTCACTCTGGCCATGCTGTCGATCATGCGCGGCACCGCGCTGCGCGCCACCGAGGGGTACTCCACCCCGATCGACGGCGATCTGTGGATCGTCCAGCTCGGGCAGGGGCGCGTCGCCGGGATCCCGGTGCCGGTCATCCTCGCCGTCGTGATCGCGGCGGTCGGCTGGATCACCCTGACCCGCACGCCGTTCGGACGGTACGTGATCGGCCTGGGCTCCAACGGCGAGTCGCTGCGCCGTACCGGCGTGAACACCCGCAAGGTCGGACTGGCCGTCTACGTGCTGACCGGCCTCGCCGCGGCCCTGGCCGGCGTGCTGATCGCCACCCGGCTCAGCTCCGGCTCCTCGAACGCGGGGACCGGCTTCGAGCTCGAAGTGATCACGGCCGTGGTGCTCGGCGGCACCAGCCTCTTCGGCGGCCGGGGCAGCATGCTCGGCACCATCCTGGGCGCGCTCACCCTCGGCGTCATCGCCAACGGCCTCGTGCTGCTGCACGTCTCGCCGTTCTACGTCCAGATCGTGCAGGGCGCGATCCTGCTGCTGGCCATCTTCGCCAACAGCAAGGTCTGGGCCAGGTTCGGCGCGGTGCGTAAATGACCGTGGAGACGGGAGGCACCGGGGTCACCGTGACCACGGTGCTCGGCCCGGTGCCCGTCGAGGAACTGGGCGTCACGCTCTGCCACGAGCACCTGCGCAACGACGGCGCCCTCGCCTGGCACCCGGCGCCCGAGGGCGACACCGAGGGCGAACTGATCGCCGGCTCGCCGGTGCGGATGGAGTTCCTCGGCCGGCTGCGCAACGACCCGTACCTCTCGCGCGACAACGTCTCCCTGGACGACACCGGCGTGGCGATCGAGGAGGTGGCCCGGTTCGCCGCGCGCGGCGGGCGCAGCGTCCTCGAGGTCACCCCGGACGGCCTCGGCCGCGCCCCGGCCGAGCTGGCCGCGATCGCCCGCGCCACCGGTCTCAACATCGTGATGGGCTGCGGCTTCTACCTGGAGCGCACCCACCCGGAGCGGGTCCGCGGCATGAGCGTCGCGGACGTCGCCACCGAGATCGAGCGCGACCTCACCGAGGGCGTGGACGGGGTGCGCGCGGGCGTCATCGGCGAGATCGGCGTCTCCCCGGACTTCACCGCCGAGGAGGAGAAGGTCCTGCGCGCCGCCGCGCGGGCGCAGGCCCGCACGCGGGTGCCGCTGTCCGTGCACCTCCCCGGGTGGGTACGGCACGGCCACCGCGTGCTCGACGTCATCGCCGAGGAGGGCGGCCTGATCGAGGCCACCGTCCTGTCACACCTCAACCCCAGCGGGCGGGACCGCGACTACCAGGTCGCGCTCGCCACCCGCGGCGCCTACCTCGGGTACGACATGTGCGGCATGGACTACCTCTACCCCGGCGAGGGCCAGTCCCCGTGCGACGAGGACAACGCCGCCGCGGTCGCGTGGCTGCACCGCGCCGGGCTGGGCCACCGGGTGCTGCTGTCCCAGGACGTGTTCCTCAAGACCATGCTGGTCCGCTACGGCGGCACCGGTTACGCGCACATCCTGACCCACTTCGTGCCGCGGCTGCACCGGCACGGGCTGACCCCCGCGGACACCACGCGGCTGCTCGTGGACAACCCCCGCGACCTTTTCCTGGCCTTCGCGGCATCAGGGAACCGACACACTTCCCACACCAACGACACCCTCTAAGGAGACATCCTCATGACCCGCGTGCTTGTCGCCGGCGAATCGTGGGTGAGCGTTTCGACCCATTACAAGGGCTTCGACGCGTTCACCACGACCACCTACCACACCGGTTTCGAGCCGCTGCGGGACGTCCTGGTCGCCGACGGCGTGGAGGTCGACCACCTCCCGGCGCACGACGTGCCCAAGCTGTTCCCCGGAACGCTCGACGCCCTGTCCGCGTACGACGTCGTCGTGCTCTCCGACATCGGCGCCAACAGCATCCTGCTGCACCCCGACACCTGGCTGTCCAGCGGCAAGACCGCCAACCGCATCGAGCTGCTGGCCGACTGGGTGGAGCAGGGCGGCGGCCTCGCGATGGCGGGCGGCTACCTGAGCTTCCAGGGCTTCGAGGCCAAGGCCGCCTACAGCGGTACCGCCGTCGAGCGGGTACTGCCCGCCCGCATCTCCCGCTTCGACGACCGGGTGGAGACGCCGCAGGGCGTGCCCGGCGCCCTCGTCGACGGCTCGCACCCGATCACCGCCGGCCTTCCCGCGGGATGGCCCGAGCTGCTCGGGTACAACCGGTTCGAGGTGCCGGAGGACGCGACCCTCCTCGCCACGGTCGGCGGCGACCCGCTGCTCGCCGTACGCGAGGCGGGGGCCGGCCGTACGCTCGCCTGGGCGTCGGACATCGCGCCGCACTGGTGCCCCGACGAGTTCGTGGCGTGGGACGGGTACGCCAAGCTGTTCACCCGCGCCGTGCGCTGGCTGGCCAAGGAGATCTGACGTGCCCATCCCGGTGATCCTGGACTGCGACCCCGGCCATGACGACGCCATGGCCATCCTGCTCGCGGTGGCGAATCCGGCGATCGACCTGCGCGCGGTGTCCACCGTCGCGGGCAACCAGACCGTCGAGAAGACGGCGCTCAACGCCCGGCGGATGCTCAGCCTGGCGGGGGTCACCGGGGTGCCCGTCGCGGCCGGCTGCGACCGGCCGCTGACCGGGACCCTGGAGGTCGGCGACTACGTGCACGGGGAGAGCGGGCTGGACGGCCCGGCGTTCGGCGAGCCGGACGTGCCCCTCGACCCGCGGCACGGTGTCGAGCTCATCCACGACACGCTCGCGGCGGCGGACGAGCCCGTCACGATCGTGGCGATCGGGCCGCTGACCAACATCGCGACCCTGCTGCGGCGCCACCCCGAGGACCGGGAGCGGATCCGCGAGATCGTGATCATGGGTGGCTCGACCGAGCGGGGCAACCACACCCCCTACGCCGAGTTCAACATCGTCACCGACCCGGAGGCCGCCGCCGAGGTCCTCGACAGCGGTGTCCCGACGACGTGGGTGGGGCTCAACGTCAGCCACCAGGCGCTGGTCACCCCCGACGTGCTCGACCGCATCTCCGCGCTCGGCACCCCGCTGGCTCGCGTCTGCGTGGAGCTGCTCACCTTCTTCGGGTCGAGCTACCACCAGGCGTGGGGCTTCGAGGCGCCGCCGCTGCACGACCCGATCACCATCGCGTACCTGATCGACCCGCAGGTCATGACGTACGCGCGGGTGGGGCTGCGGATCGAGGTCGAGGGCAGGTACACCCGGGGCGCCACGGTCGCCGACCTCCACAGCCGGATGGACTGGGAGCCCAACGCGAACGTGGGCCTGATCCTCGACCGGGACCGCTTCTGGGACCTCATGATCGGCGCGATCGAGCGGCTCGGAGCGCCAAAATAGCTTCTGAGCTGCAGAGACGTCGGGAATCCTTCGGGAAACTCCAGGACACTCCACGTTCCGCCAAGATCATGACGCACGATCATGAAAAGCGCCCCGCCGCCATTCAGGCGGCGGGGCGTACGTGCGCACAGGCTTAACACTCGGCCGGCAGCGCTCCGGCTGAAGAGAACGGCAGGGGCGGCAATCCCAGAAGGATGTTCGGTCGTCTCATATTCGAGCCGCTCCGCGCCGAGACGTTCACACCAGGGAAATGGCCCGGCCGAGCAGACCCTCGGTCCCCTCCGGCAGGGCCTGCATCGGTTCGAGACCGAGACCGAGGCCGTACGCGCCATGCTCCGCGCGCTGCACGCCGAGGCGCCGAAGCGTACGAGCCAGCTGGCCGAACGTGGCTACCAGAAGTGGGTGGCCGGGTGCGGCCTCACCTACTGGATCATCTGGCTGGAGGAGTTCCCGAAGATCTTCGACGCGCTCCCGGACAAGGAACAGGAGATGTTTCTGGAGCTGGTCAAGGAGCTGCGCAGCGCGGGCGGCACGATCGTCATGTCCTTGCAGCGCAGCGACTACACGCAGATGCCCACGCTGGCCCGCGGGCAGCTCGCGAAGTGGTGCTTCGGCCTGGAGTACGCCGGCGACGCGAAGTTCGGCCTGTTGAACGTGCTCGCCGAGGACGGGGTGATCGGGCGGGACGATGAGCGCCGCTGCTACCGGATCATCCGCGCGGACGTGCTCGCGCCGGAGCCTGCCGGCGTGTGACACCCCCGTGACATCCCGATCAAGATCAAAAAGGGTGGTGGGCGCGCATCCCACGCGCAGCCGTACGCGCGAGCCATTGCAGCAGCTCTGTACGGAATTTCGCGCCTATCTCTTCCTTCGACCACAGGCGGTCGTAGATCCGTAAGCTCCTTCGCCTTGGCGGCGGCGAGGCCTCCGCGGTGCTCGTGGCTAATGGTTGCTCACCTGCGCAACTTTTTAACCTTTGTTGGGCTACACGGTAGCTTTGGCGCTCGTGGACGGAATCTTGGGCACTGTGGCGGCGGCAGTGGGCATGTTCGCCGGTACGAATGTCGACGACATCGTTGTGCTGACGGTGTTGGCCTTGTCGATGCGGGCCAGCGGCCTGCCCAAGCGCTGGCAGATCTGGGCCGGCCAGTATCTGGGCATCGGCGTGCTGGTGCTGGTCTCGGTGGTGGCCGCGCTCGGCCTGACCATCGTGTCAGACGACTACGTCGGCCTGCTGGGCCTCGTGCCCTTCGCGCTCGGCGTCTGGGGCCTGATCAAGGCGATTCGGGCTCACGCCAACGGAGAGGACGACCCCTCCACGGCGGTGGCCTCGGGACTGGTGTCCGTGGTGGGGGTGACGATCGCCAACGGCGCCGACAATATCTCCGTCTACACGCCCGTCTTCCGCACGATCGGTATGGGGCCGACGATGGTGACCATCGCCGTATTCGCAGTCGGGGTCGCCGTGTGGTGCCTGGCCGGTTCCTGGCTGGGCTCGTATCAGAAGGTCGTCACCGTCATTGAGCGCTACGGCCACTGGATCGTCCCGGTGGTGTTCATCCTCATCGGGTCGCTCATCGTGATCAAGTCCGGCGTGCTGGGCAAGATCTTTTGATCCCTGGTCGCGCTCGTGGCCCTGCTTTGCATGTTCTTCCCGTCCCCACCGACGCACCTCGAGTTCCCGAGTGCAGAAGGATTACAGGGGCTGATCATCGGTGAAGGGCCACCACTGCCCCGGACACGGAGAAGCAAGAGGAGCAAAGGTGGCCGTTGTAGTACAGACGTTGTAGGACGGCTACTGGTTGACGCACGCCCATTACGAGCTGTGCCGATTGTCCGGCTTGCCGCGCCATGACGAAACGCCCCCTCCCTCAGGAGGGGGCGTCGTGCTGTACAGCTTGCGCTCGGCTATCGCTGGCCGGACTCGCCCGCTCGTGCGCAGCCAGCCCGGCAGAATCGCCTGGACGCCAGGTGGCGCCATCACCCGCGCGAGGCCGCAGCCGTCGCCAGTCCCGCCGCGAGCGCACGGCAGTGTCCTCGGGATGCCCGCCGCATGGACCACCGGGAGCCATAAGGGCGGGACGGTCCGTCAGCAGGCAGTCTGGCCTGCCTCGTTCCAAGTTGACTCCAAGCCGATCACTAAAGCGCGCTGCGACGCTGCGGTGTCGATAACGAGGAGGTGGCCGGGGCGGCGTCCCCTTCCCCCTCCGTCACGATCTCAAGGAGGACCATGTTGAGACATTCGTTCCGCGCCCTCAGCGGCGTCGGGCTGGCTGCCGCTCTCCTGGTGGCCGGGTTCGGTATTGTCCGTGCGGCCAACCACGCCAATGGCCAGTCCGATGTCGGCGTCTCTGCCTACTACTACCCCGCGAACCACTACGACACGTGCGAAAAAAGGTGTAGTGAGTTGTGATTGCCCCGTTACACCGTCACCTCAGCAACGCGAATTGCTTGTGATTCGGGGTAGTACCGCGACAGGGTCCTAGTGGATGGATGGCCACCGCTAGAGCGTGTCCGACAAATGATCACGCTGGGTGCGGTTAGATGATCCTCCGTGGTGAGACGTGGTGAACTGACCGATAAGGCCTGGCAGCGGATCGAGCCGTTACTGCCCGCCACGGACGGCAAAGGCCGTCCGTGGCGGGATCACCGCCAGGTCATCGACGGCATCCTGTGGCGGCTGCGGACCGGCGCACCCTGGCGCGAGATTCCCGAACGCTACGGCCCCTGGCAGACCTGTTACGAGCGGTTCAAGCGCTGGGACGAGGACGGCACCTGGGCGCGTCTGCTGGAGGAGATGCAGGTCAAGGACGACTCCATCGGCCGGGTGGAGTGGACCTTCAGCATCGACTCGACCATCGCTCGCGCTCACCAGCATGCGGCCGGAGCGAGAAAAGGGGGGACGACGGCGGGACGATCGATACGAAGCAGTCGCAAAGACGGCAGGCGCTTGGCCGCTCCCGGGGAGGGCTCACCACCAAGCTCCACCTGATCACCGAGGCCCGCGGCCTACCCATGGCCCTGCACCTGACCGCAGGGAACGTGGTCGACTGCACCGCCTTCGAGGCGGCCATGGCCACGCTACGGGTCCCACGCCGCGGGCCGGGACGACCGCGCACCCGCCCCGACCGGCTCATTGGCGACAAGGGCTACTTCTCCAAGCAGATCCGCGTCTACCTGCGCCGGCGCGGTATCAAGGCCGTCATCCCCGAGCGTAGGGATCAGATCGCCAACCGCAAACGCAAGGGCAGTCGGGGAGGTCGTCCTCCCGCGTTTGACGCTGAGGTCTACAACGGCGGCAAGGTGCGCGAGGTTCGTGGGCGACCAGCCGGGCCAGACGAGCTTGCCCTTCTTGGCCGCCATCGCGAGCGCGGCCCGGAGCCGACAGGCTCGATCAGCCGATCGGTGGTGCGAGGTACTCCAGCGCGTAACCGTCGCCGGAGGCGGTTACGCGGGCGATGCCGGGTGAGTCGAGGTGGGCGCCGGCTACGAAGTGGTGTGGTTGGGTCAGTTGTTCGAGGAGCGCCGCTCGCGCGGCGCGGGCCTGGGACTGGTTGCCGTCGAGCTCCCAGGACACGTTTGGCTGATCGAATTGGAGCGTGGGAACGTGAACGGTGTCGCCCCAGGCGAGAAGGTGGCCGGTGCCGCTCCTGACCTCGTAGACGGTGTGACCGGGTGTGTGGCCCGGTGTCGGGATCGCGGTGGTCCAGTCGTTGATCGCGACCTTCTCCGACACGGGTACGACCCGGTCGCGGATCGGCTCGAGCCGCCCGGTGAACACCGAGGTGTCGCCCGCGCCGATCCACACGCGCTCGAGTTTGGTGAACGCCTCTGAACCGTCCGGCGCGATCAGGCCGCTCACGTGGTCTTCGTGCTTGTGGGTGATGGCCACATCGGTGACCTGCGCGCGGTCGATTCCCGCTTCGTCGAGCGCGTCGTAGATCAATCCCATGGTGGGGTCGTGCCAGGCGTTGGACGCGCCGGTGTCGATGAGAACCGACCGCGTGCCGTCGGTGACGAAGAAGGCGTTGACGGACAGCCGCAAGTTGTCGCCGGCCAGCGGCACGGCGGCTGGCAGCTCATCGAGCGTGCGCCCATCCTCGTCGCGGAGCCGTGTCGGCGGCATGTCGATGTACCCGTCTCGCAACGAGATCACCTGCAGATCGCCGAATTCGAACGTGGCATGGTGCCGGCCACTCGAGATCAAACGCATGGAACCTCCGTCGTGTTGGGCGCACATCGCGCGTCTTCGATAGAAGACTCTATCTTCTTTAGGAGAAACTCTAGACTGTGGGCGAGCGAGATACCCATCGATCGAGGAGCACGGTGGTCGAGCAAGACGGAAACGCGGCCGAACCACAGCACGGTGACGACCTGGCCGGCGCGTTCGGCGGTAACGTGCGGCGACGCCGCGAGGAGGCGGGCCTGACGCTGGAGCAGCTGTCCACACAGTCGTCGGTCAGCCGGGCGATGCTGTCCAAGGTCGAACGAGGTGAGAAGAGCCCGACGATCGGCGTCGCGTCTAGGATCGCCCACGCGCTCGACGCGTCGCTCTCGGACCTGATCGGTGCGCCGGCTGCTGCCGCGTCTGGTGTGGCCATTGTCATGCGCAAGAACGATCGCCCCGTTTTCCGTGACCCGGAAACCGGCTTCGAGCGGCACATGGTGTCAGCGGCCCCGGGCGCGGGAGGGGCCGAGATGGTCGTCCACTACCTCCCCGCGCAGGTCTCCACCGGGCTGCTGCCCGCGTATCCGCCGGGTACGGAGAAACAACTCGTGGTGCTCGAAGGCACCCTCACCGTCGCGATCGGCGGGATCAACGAGACCCTGAACACAGGCGACTCCCTGTTCTTCCAGGCCGACGCGGACCACGGCTTCGCCAACCGAACGAACGCTCCCTGCGAATACATCATGGTCATCTCGCGCAGAACCTGATCGGCCGCAGCTTGCGGACCTGGACAAAGCTGGCTAGGGAATCGCCAAACTCACGGCATTCTTCGGAAAGCCAACTTGCGAGCAGCTCCGCGGAGTGTCGGTCCGATTCCTCCACCCTGCGGCGTAGACCCGCAACGTTGTCGTTCCCCCGCCTGCGTGGCCGAGGCGTCCCGCAACGGTGCGGATGTCCACACAGATCCTCCCGGCACAATCGGTGTGGTCTTGTCCGGCGGCAACATCGCCTGGACCACGTTCCGGTCGCTGGTCGGCCGCGCCGAGGGCAGCGGGGGAACTTGTGGGGTGCCTGGCCTGCGCGGGAGCGCGCAGCGGAGCCTTCCTCCGCCTACCACGCTCGCCGCTTCACCATGGTGCCCCGGCTGAAGAAGGCACTGCGGGTGCCCACCCCGGCCGACCGTGGACCGGGCCGGCCGTGGCGGCCGGGCACCCCGCCCACGGCGCCGATCGATCCGGATCTGCCGAGCGCGGACATCCGCATCGGCTACGCCCGCTGCTCGACGCTCGGCCAGGAACTCGACTCCCGGCTCGACGCGCTCAGCAAGCACGGCATCCCGAGGGACAAGATCTTCAGCGAGAAGATCAGCACCCGCGGCCGCGTACGGCCCGCCTTCGAGGAGGCGCTCCGTACGGCGCGGGAGATCAAGGCGCACGCCCCGCACTGCCGGGTCATCTTCACCGTGTACGAGATGAAGCGGCTCGGCCACGATGCCGCCGAACTCACCGCGCTCGCCGACCACCTCACCGCCCACGGCCTGGTCCTGGAGATGCTCGCCGGACCCCTGCCCGGCATCTACGACCCCACCGGCCCGGGCACGCTCCTGTTCGCATTCTTCGCGGCGATGGCGGAGACCGAGCGGGAGCACATCCGCGAGTCGACCCTGGAGGGGCTCGACAGCGCGGCCCGCAAGGGTAAGCACGGCGGCCGGCCGCCGGTCATCACCGACGACATGCTCCACACCGTGCTGCGGCGCCGCGCGGGCGGCGAGTCCGTCGAGCAGATTCCAGCCCGACCTGATCATCCCCACCGGCAAACGCAAGGGACACAGACCCTCCGTCGCCAGGATCTACCGGGCGCTCGCCGAGCACGCCAAGCGCGAGGCGTACCCCGAAGCCCTCGAGGACGGTTCCTGAGCCGCGTGTCGGCTCCCAAAAACGTCGATCTCAGCGCTGAGTTCTGTCACTCGGGGACGAACAAAACGTCAACCCAGTAATTAGCGGACGCGTCGGTGTTGGTGGGGAACGCGTTCGTTTCGCCGTAGATGTAGAGGCCGTTTCCTCCGTCGGCGCCGTCAGCAGGGGCCATCAGCGGACCGTTTGCGTATTGCCCGGTGAAGTAGTCGAGCGTTTTGGAGTAGGCTCCGCCCCTGCCTTCTTTGTAATAAGAGACGACGTAGGTGGTTCCAGCGGTCACCGCCACTGGGGGGTCGAAGGCGACCGTTTGCCATCCCTCGGCGGTTTCGTTCGTGAATACAGCGCTGGCGAGCAGTTGGCCGCTGCTGGACCACAGGCTGCCGATGTGCCTGCCGTAGTTTCGCGAACCCCTGTAGAAGCGCATCCCGGTGATGGTGCCATCGGTAGCCGGGCGGAACTTCGTGCCAAGTGCGACCGGTTCAGCGTCGGAATGATTCAGCTCGCCGGGCTCCTCGGAGGTGTCCCACATACTGTTAGGCGGGGTGAAAAAAACGTCTACCCAATAGTTCGTCTTTTGGTAGGTGCTGGAGGGGAAAGTATTGGTGTCGCTGTAGGCGTAGACGCCGTTTCCGCCGTCCGTGCCGTCAGCGAGGGCGGTTATCCACTTGCCGGAGCGCGCCCACGAGAAGTAGTTGAGCGTTCTGCTGAAGTGCCCGGACGAGGTGTGGTTGGAGACGATGTAGGTAGTGTTTGCGGTTACTGCTACAGGGGGGTCGAAGGCGACCGTTTGCCATCCCTCGGCGGTTTCGTTCGTGAACACAGCGCTGGCGAGCAGTTCGCCGGTCCTGGACCAGAGGCTGCCTGTATGGGTGCCGATGTCCTGCGTGTTCTTGTAGAACTTCATGCCTGCGATGGTGCCGTTGATGGCTGTGCGGAACTTCATGCCGACCACCACCGGATCTGTGCCGGGTGCCGTGTCCGGTTGCGAGATATCTCCACCCCACACGGTGTCCACCACTCTGTGTGAAAGCGGAGGTGAGGTGCTCGAGATGGCGTGGATCAAACCCTCGAAGTTAGAGATGTTGCCACCCATGAACATCGCGGTGATCTTGTGCACTCCGAATGTGAGCGACGAGGTGGTGAACGTGGCCTTGCTCGAACTGCTGAACTGATAGCCGGATCCGATGACGGTGCCGTAGTCCTTGAAGACGACCCGCCCATGAGGGATCCGCCCTGAGTCCCCAGTCACCGTGGCGGTGAACGTGACAGACTGCCCGGGGTAGGACGGGGTGACCGACACGGTCAGCGAGGTGGTCGTGGGCTCTTCTGACCCCTGCAGGAGCGCGTGAGACCAGTGGGTTCCGCCGCTGGTCGGGTTCGCCGCTGTCGCTCTGGCCTCACTCGAAGGCAAGACGAAGGCGGTCACCGCAAGGACGGATGCCAGGAAGCCGGCCAGCCACAAGCGGCTGGCGTACGTGCCACGCCGATGAGGGAGGACGTAGCGGGCCCAGGTGTGCATACGGGCGGCCGGCGCCTGGGCGAGCGAGCCGCCGTCATCGCTCCTCGTCACATGGCCGTTGTACTACCGAAATAACAATTTGGAATGACTCGCTTGCGTTAGGTAGTTGTTGCTGACTTGGCTGGTCAACCACGGCGTAACCGCATGTGGCGCGGCTGAGCTTCCCGTGAGTATCCCGCTGTCTTCACCTGCGGAAGCTCCGACACGGCACCACGAAGCAAGAGAAGCAAGAAACGCCCGCCTCCCCGGCTGCGGGGAGGCGGACGTCGTGCTGTACGGCCCGCTCGGCTACCGCTGGCCGGTCTCCGGCTTTGGCGTGCGGAGCCGGCGCGGCAGAATCGCAGGAACGCCGGGCAACGCCATCACCCGCGCGAGACTGCCGGCCGCGGCCAGGGCCGCTGTCCCCGTCGAGGTGTACGTCATCAGTGATCCGGCGGCGCAACTCAGGCCGGTAAGAAGGTAAGTCTTGGTCACACGCCCAGGTAAATCTGCGCGTGACGTGGGTGGTCGAGCTTCGGCCTGGATAGACCGGCAGAGAACCCGCTTGCCTTCCGGAAGGACCACGCATGCCCGCGCTGCTGCCGCCTATCGGTGCAGAGATTCCCTGCTCCATGCTCGCGATCAACAGCACCATCGAGTACGAGAACACAAAGATCACCTGCGACTTCAGGGGCGGTGTCAGGCACCGCGTCGACGTCAATCCCCATGACCCCATGAACAGTGTTCGCCTGCGCACCGTCGGCTTCAGGGTGACCGCGGAAACGGACAAGGGGCAGATCACCATCGAACAGAACGACGTCGATGTCGACGCCAAGAGCTTGCTGAAGGTGACGCAGCAGTTCCCGCCCAGGTTCCAGCACCGCGACGTCCAGGACGTCACCGTCGTCTTCGACTTCGGCGGCGAGCCAGTGATACTGGTGACCAGAGAGCCCATGATCACCGAGGCGGACCTCACCCAGTTCCCGCCCCGCGGTGATCTCTACAAGCTGACCCGGCCCGTCGACCTCGTCGACCCGGAGGCCCCGGACAAGGTGGTCGCCCGGCTGACGGTGTTCGACTCGAAGCGCGGCGGCCTGTAGGAACAACCTGGCGGGCCTTCGGTGGAAGCCCCGAAGGCCCGCCCACGCCTCGGGGAGCCTGGCGTAGTGCTCCGAGTTGACGCCCTCGTCGTTCACTGCGGGGAGCCGATGGAGGCCGCGGCCGATGTCGAGTGTTCGGCGATCAAATAAATCTACGTTGTAAAGGGGGCCTTCGGGTGCCGACAGGCGACCTGAGCGGATGGCGTCAGAGGCCGAACATCGGGCGGCACGCCGTCATCCCGTCAACCCTGACCGGGGGCCGGTTCCGCTGAGTCCACTTCTGCCTGGTGAGCCGTAGACGGTCGGATACGACGGCCTCGTCACCGCGGGCGTCAACCGAGACGCCGTCATGCTCGTAGCCGAGCTTGCGGGACACGCCCTGAGAAGCGTGGTTGTCCTGGAACACTTCGGTGCGCGCGGCACGTGCGTCGAGGTGGTCGAAGGCCAGGGTGAGCAGGCCGGTCCGAGCCTCGGTTCCGTATCCCTTGCCGTGGTGTTCGACGCCCAGCCAGGAGGACGTTGTGACCTCCCGAACGACTGGGAAATCGCGTGCTCGAAGCGTGACCACGCCAAGCGGTTGGCCGTTGCGGAAGACCCCGAGTCCGAGCCGCCACGCTGCCACGTCCCATTCTGCGAGCTGGCTCCAGTGTTCCTGGAGCACAGACCGTGCCCGATCCTCGGGACCGCCGTCGGTCCACGGGGTCAAGAACGGGCGCTCGTCTGCCCGGTGCACGCCCTTGCCTGCGAGATCTGCGAGTGCCGCCAGCTCTTCCTCGCGCGGCAGGCGGAGTTCAAGTCGTGGTGTGAAGATGGTCAGGCCGTATTGGGGCCACAGGTCAGCAAGCACGGGCCGGATCATTACGACTCAGTCCACGCCATGCAACCGAATTACTGCCGAGATCAGAATTGTCATCGCGATGTCAGCGTGTTGCCATTGGCCGCGACCTCGCCCCGTTGAGCCGCAGTGCTGAGAACTACGGCCGGCCAGGTCAGACCTGGATTGCCAAGAGCTTCGCAAGGTGCTGCGCAGGCGTGTCCCATCCGAGCGTCTTGCGAGGTCTGGAAGGCAACGCCGCGACGACGGCGTCGAAACTGCTCGCGCGTGCGTACTTACGGGCGGGGTTATTTCGATGGAATGGGAGAGGCGGGCCTCGTTAGTGTCGCGGGGTGATCTACGAGCATCCGCTGGCGTACCTGATCGGCGTCGAGGGCATGGCCCTGCTGCGGTCCTTCACGGGTGAATTCGACCGCGACTTCGTGGACGCCCGCATCGCCGAGGTCCGGCGGCTGCTCGACGACGAGGTGCTGGCGGACGCGGCCGTCGAGGTGGCGCGCGTGGACACGACCGAGGGATACCGCATCTGGTCGGCCACCTATGACGGGCCCAACGGCCTGTTCGACATCGACGAGCCCGTCGTCGGGCGGATCCTGGACGAGATTCCGGTGGGTGTCGCCCTGGACGCCGCCTGTGGCACCGGCCGGGTCGCGGCGTCGCTGGTCAAGCGCGGACACCAGGTCCTCGGCGTGGACGGCTCACCCGACATGCTCACCCGGACGCGTGCCCGGGTGCCGGAGGGGGAGTTCCTGCTCGGGGACCTGCACCGCCTGCCGGTGCCCGACGACGCGGTGGACCTGGTCGTCTGCTCGCTCGCGCTGACGCACGTCCCCTCGCTCGAGCCGGTGCTGGCCGAGTTCGCCAGGGTGCTGCGTCCGGGCGGGTACGTCCTGATCTCGGACATGCACCCGGAAGGGGGCGCCCGAGGCTTCGTCCCGACCCTACGGCGGGCGGACGGGAAGCCGGGACGGATCACGAGTTACCACCACTCGATCGGCGACTACCTGCGCGCGGGCCTGTCGGCCGGATTGCAGGTGCGCCGCTGCGAGGAGCCCCGGGTGCCGAAGACGGGAGACACGAGACCGGTGGAGACGCCGTCCACCTCGGAGGCGATCGAGGTCTGGGACGTCTGGCCCTGGTGCCTGACGGAACTGGTGCCCGAGGCGGCGCTGGCCGCCGGCGGAGACGTGCCGGCGATGGTGATCTGGCTGTTCCAGTCGCCCCCGCTCGACCACTGACGGGCGGAGGCCGCGCCCCTGCGCCGGATCAGCCGGCCGCCTCCTCAGGAGGCGCGAAGACGCAGAACTCGTTGCCTTCCGGATCGGTCATGACATGTCAGTCGATGTCGTCGCCCGGCTCACGGACCAGGGTCGCGCCGAGAGCGAGGAGCCGGCCCGGGTCGCCCCAGACATCCAGGTGCAGGCGATTCTTCCCGGTCTTGCGCTCGGGCACCGGGTTGAACCAGATCAGCGGGCCCGCCCCAGCGGGGTCGACGATCGAGATCGGCCACTCGTGCGGCTGTGTGGAGCCGTCGGCCGTCGGCCTCCGGACGTAGCCGATCGCCGCGCACCACCAGTCGGAGAGCGCATGGTGATCGCGTGCGTCCAGCGCGAGGTCCTTGAATCGGGCGGGTGCTTCCACCTTGTCACGCACGAGGCCCATCGAAGCACACCTTGAGGATCGTCCCGGCCGCGCGTCCGCTGTATGTTCGAAAGCCTGCCGATCTTCTCCGGCCGTTGGCCGTCCCGCGTCGGGACGGGTGCGATGAGAACATCGGGGACGCCGCCGCGAGCGGCTCGTCCACAAGGTGAGGCGCGGGCATCCGGCAGCCGGTGGCGATGCGGCAGACTGACCTGTAGGTCTTGTGAGTGTTCTGTTGTGACCGGCCAACACGCGGGCCAGCGTGGCGGCCCGTGTGAGGGGCCGGCGTGCCGGCCCGCGTGCGGACCGGCGTGAAGGAGCGTGAGAAGCCCATGGCCCATGAGCGCGCGGGACTGCCCGCCCGGCCGTCCGATCTCGTCGACGTGGCCCGTCTCGTCACCGCGTACTACGCGCTGCACCCCGATCCCGAGCAGGTGGGGCAGCGGGTGGCCTTCGGGACGTCGGGGCACCGCGGTTCGGCGCTGAACGCCGCGTTCAACGAGGACCACATCCTCGCCACGAGCCAGGCGATCTGTGAGTTCAGGGCGATGAAGGGCGTGGACGGGCCGCTGTTCCTGGGCGCCGACACGCACGCCCTGTCCGAGCCCGCCCGGGTGTCCGCGCTTGAGGTGTTCGCCGCCAACGGCGTGACCGTGCTGATCGACAGCAGGGACGGCTACACGCCGACCCCGGCCGTCTCGCACGCCATCTTGACCCACAACCGCGGCCGTACGTCCGGTCTGGCGGACGGCGTCGTGGTGACGCCGTCGCACAACCCGCCGGCCGACGGCGGCTTCAAGTACAACCCGCCGAACGGCGGCCCCGCGGACACCGACGCCACCGGCTGGATCCAGGACCGGGCCAACGCACTGATCGCGGGCGGGCTGAAGGAGGTCCGGCGCGTGCCGTACGCACGGGCCCTGGCAGCCGAGACGACCGGCCGGTACGACTTCCTGTCCGCGTACGTGGACGACCTCGGCTCCGTGCTCGACCTGGACGCGATCAGGAACGCGGGCGTGCGGATCGGCGCCGACCCGCTCGGCGGCGCGTCCGTGGCCTACTGGGGAGAGATCGCCGAGCGGCACCGGCTGAACCTGACCGTGGTGAACCCGCTGGTCGACCCGACCTGGCGGTTCATGACGCTCGACTGGGACGGCAAGATCCGGATGGACTGCTCGTCGCCGCATGCGATGGCGTCCCTGATCGCGAACCGTGACGCGTACGACGTGTCCACCGGCAACGACGCCGACGCCGACCGGCACGGCATCGTGACCCCCGACGCCGGGCTGATGAACCCCAACCACTTCCTGGCCGCCGCGATCTCCTACCTGTACGGCCACCGGCCCGGCTGGCGGGCGGCGGCCGGGGTCGGCAAGACACTGGTCAGCAGCAGCATGATCGACCGGGTGGCGGCCGACCTGAACCGGCGCCTGGTCGAGGTCCCGGTCGGGTTCAAGTGGTTCGTCCCGGGGCTGCTCGACGGCTCCCTGGGCTTCGGCGGCGAGGAGAGCGCGGGCGCGTCGTTCCTGCGCCGGGACGGCTCGGTGTGGACCACCGACAAGGACGGCATCATCATGGCCCTGCTCGCCGCCGAGATGCTCGCCGTCACCGGCCGCTCGCCCAGCATGCTCTACGGCGACCTGGTGGCCCGCTTCGGCAACCCGGCGTACGCGCGGGTGGACGCGCCGGCCACTCGCGAGGAGAAGGCGGTGCTGTCGAAGCTCTCCGCCGAGCAGGTCACCGCCGACACCCTGGCCGGCGAGTCGATCAACGAGGTGCTGACGACCGCGCCGGGGAACGGCGCGCCGATCGGCGGCCTGAAGGTCTGCACCGCCAACGCGTGGTTCGCGGCGCGCCCCTCGGGCACCGAGGACGTGTACAAGATCTATGCCGAGTCGTTCCACGGCCCCGAGCACCTCGCCCAGGTGCAGGAGGAGGCCCGCGGGCTGGTGAGCGACGCCCTGCGCGCCTGAACACCCCAGCGCGCCGGATGCGCCAGAACGCAGGCAACCCCTGGGCCTGGACAACCATGCGTCCCACCGGCCTGAACGGGCGAGGCCGACGTCCCTGGACGCGCAAGCCCGACGTGCCGTATTGGCGACCCCGGCGTGCCTGAACACGCGCGCCCGGCGGCCCGGAGACAGACCGGGCGCCGGGCGCGCGTGACGGACGTCAGGACGGTTCGGTCTGTGTCAGCGACGCGGCCACGGCGGCGCGCAGTTCCCGCAGCCGGTGCGCGGGCAGTTCGAGAGGGGTGACGTCGGCCGACCAGGGTGCGACGGCGGCCACGATCGAGCGGGCCTGCTTCTTGGTCGGGCCGCCGGGCAGCCTGGTCAGCGCCTCGCGCCAGGTGTTGGCCAGCTTGCCGTGCGCGTGGTCCAGGATCCGGCGCAGGACGATCTCGACGCGCTCCTCCACGCCGCCCGCGATCGCCTGCCCGCCGGGGACCTCCTCCGGCAACGCGCGTCGCGTCGCGTCCACGACGTTTCCGTGCGCGCTGACGGCGTAGACGGGCGCGAGCGGTTCGGACAGCGCGGAGAGATCGTCCAGGGGCGCGCCCAGGTAGGCGCGCACCTGCGGCGCCCGCGCGGCCAGCAGCAGCCGGGGCAGCGCCGCCTCCAACCCGGCCGGTACGGCGATCGCCACGCGCTCGGAGGCCGCCGCGTACGGCTTGGCCAGCCACGTGGCCAGCTTGGCCCGAGGAGTACGGGGCAGCAGGTCCCTGGGCCACTCACCGACGAGGAGGCCGGGGGCGAACTCCGCGAGCGCGGCGGCGTCCGCGCCGCTCGCCGCCCCCTGGGATTCCACCGACTGCGGGCCGTGAGTGTAGATCGCGGCGGCGAAGCGCTCGGTCCGCGCCGCCACGGCGGGCAGGGTCTTGGTCGTCGGGCGCAGGACATACATGTCGGCGGCCGAGCCGATGGCCTCCGCCCCGAAATACCGGTTGAAATCCGGATACATGGCCTCGTAGGCGAGGTTGAGGTCGTGGAGGGTGCTCTGGACCTTCAACGCCAGCATCGGCGTCCGCTCGCTCGCGCCGTACGCGAGGAGGACCCGGCCCTGCTCCACGTCCCGCAGCCCCTCGCAGGCGCGGGCGACGAACAGGCCGATGCCCTCCGGGGTGTACGGCGGGTCGGTGACGGCCAGGTCCGCGTACCCGTGGACCGAGGGCGGCAGGCCGAGACGCAGATCCGCCCAGCGGGTGCGCACGTCGAGGCCGAGCCGCTCGGCCTGCTCGCCGATGTAGGCCAGGATGCGCTCGTCGATGTCCACGACGGTCACCTCGACGTCCGGACGGAGCAGCGCCACCGCGAGCGAGGTCAGGTCGTGGTCGCCCACGCACAGGAGCCGCGCCCCCGGCAGCCAGAACCGCGCGTCCAGCAGCAGCGCCCGGCGCACGACCGTCTCCGGCGTCGCCGCGACGTGGTCCAGGGCCTGCACGGCGCGGGGCGCGCCCGCGACGAGCCCCTCCATCCGCGCGAGCAGCTCCGCGTGCCGGGGGAGCAGGTGCCCGACCGGGTCGGCGGGCAGCATGGCCAGCGGCCGGCCGGGCGCCCTCAAGCCGGGTTCCATCGAGCCGGGCGCAGCCGGGCGGGGAACTTCCGCGCCGGGGACCGTCTCCCCCGGCGCGGGGCCGGGGGCGCGGGCCGCTTCCGTGGCGGGCGCGGTGAGGGGATCCTCCCCGAGCAGCTCCCGGCAGGCACGGGCCTCCGCGCGGGTCAGCCGGAACCGGTCGCCGGACTGCTCGACCGCGACCTCGCGCAGCAGCGCCTCGACGCCCCGCCTGGAGGTGGCGGTGACCCGGACCAGATCGGCCCGCGTCCACCATCCGCCCTCGCACAGCAGGGCCAACGCCAGGCGGTGGCGCCGCGCGTCCACTCCTGTCAGCAGTGCGCGCAGAGCGTCGCGCCCCGCGTCATGGTCGCCGTGATCCGCGTTCCGGTATGTGCCCTGATCCACCTGGTCACCCTATCGACGGCAACAGGGGCGGCCGTCCCCGTCCGCCTGGCTCGCTCCCGACCGGGACAACCAGACAGACGATCTATCCTGGGTGCATGACGGACGTACTGGTCGGCCACGGCTGCGTGTGGGCTTTTGAAGCGGGGGCTGTACGAATCCGGTACGAGCGGTCACGCAAGGTTCCCCGGCTGCTGCGCGAGCTCGGCGAGCGGCTGATCCCGTACGAGGCGCTCGCCGACGTCACCGTCACGGTCGGCCAGAAGGGCGCGGTCGTGTTGCGCGCGGTGCCCCGGCCGGGCGCCGACCCCGTCGTCGCGGCCGCCGCCGGGCAGCTCGGGGAGAAGCACGACCCCTACCGCCTGGTCCTGCCCCGGGACAAGGAGACCCTGGCGGACTATTACGCGACCGAGATCCGCGGCGCGATCGCCGACCCCGGTCCGGCCCCGGTGTTCCTGGTCGACGCCCCGCCCGCGCCCCGCTCGTTCAAGGCGTGGGACGGCGCGGCCTCCTTCGACGGCCAGACGGTCACGTTCTCCTGGTTCTGGAGCGGCGCGACCACCGTGAAGTACGAGACCGGCGACCAGCGGTTCCATGTGTCCGATCTCGACGGGGTCGAATGGCACGCGCCGCGGCCGCAGGGCGGAGCGCTGCGGCTGAAGGTCCGCGGCGCCGCCGAGCCGCCCAAGCCGGAAGACGACCCGGCCTCGGTGGTCTTCGGCATGCTGTACGGGTCGACCCACGAGTCGCTGCCCTTCGCCGCCGCCGTGCTGGCCGCCGTACGGCGTCAGGGGCACAGCTCCGTGCGACCCGGCACGGCCGCCGCACTCCCCGGAGCACCGCTACCGGACGGCGCGCCTGGCCCGGCCGCTCCGGCCACCGGCGGGCCGCCGCGCGGCGACGCCTCCGACATCGCCGACCGCATACGCAAGCTCGGCGAGCTCCACTCGGCCGGTCTCATCAGCGATGCCGAGTTCCGGGAGAAGAAGGCGGAGCTGCTGGCGCGACTGTGAGAATTCTCCCTTCGGCCTGGCCGCCAACCTGGGCGTCCAGGGGACGTATCGCCTGTTCTCGGGCGACGCCGCTTGTTAAGGTGACGGCGGCGCACGGGGGAGGCTCGGCCGGCGGGCGACCGCGCCCGGCGACATTTCGGAGGCATACAGTGACGCACGTCCAGAGTCGCCGGTCGACATCCACGCCGGCGGCGATCCGTCCCGCACGACGCCGGCTGCCGGAGGGCGCGTGAGCCGAACGCAGCCCCTGATGGCGATGCTGCCCTTCCTGATGATGGGCATCATCGCCACCGCCGACATCCTCGCCGGGTCCCAGTACGTGTTCCTGTCGCTGCTGGCCATCGGCCCGGCGTTCGCGAGCCTGGTGGGCGGCGTCCGCCGTACGGTGCTGATCGGCCTCGTCGCGCTGGTGCTCTCGCTGCTCCTCGCCGTCTACAACGACCTGCTGCGCGCCCCCGAGAGCGACCTGAGCGTCGTCTCGATCTGCGGCGTGACCGCCGCCAGCATCCTCGCCACCGTCGGGCGGCAGCGCCGCGAGCGCGAACTGGCCAACGTGCGCTCGGTCGCCGAGGTCGCCCAGCGCGTGCTGCTGCGTCCGGTGCCCCGGCGGGCGGGCCACCTGCGCGCCGCCGTCTCCTACACGTCCGCGACGGCCGAGGCCCGCATCGGCGGCGACCTGTACGAGGTCGTCACCGGCCCGAGCGGAGTTCGGGTCATCGTCGGCGACGTCCAGGGCAAAGGGCTGGAGGCGGTGGAGACCGCGGCCCTGGTCCTCGGCGCGTTCCGCGAGGCGGCGCACGACGAGCCGGACCTCCTCGGCGTCAGCGCCCGCGTGGAGAAGGCGCTCAACCGGCGGCTGACCGGTGAGGACTTCGTCACCGCGATCCTCGCCGAGGCCCATCCGGAGGGGACGTTGACCCTGCTCAACTACGGGCATCCGGCCCCGCTGATCCTGCGGGCCGACGGCGAGATCGCGTTCGTCGAGCCGGACGTCTGCGCGCCGCCGCTCGGCCTCGCCGTACTGGAGGTGGACGGGCCGACCCCCTACGAGGTCCCGTTCGCGACGGGGGACCAGGTCCTTCTGTACACGGACGGGGTCATCGAGGCGCGCGACCGCGCGGGCCGCTTCTATCCGCTCGCCGAGCGCGCCCACCTGCTCAAGGAGAACGATCCCGAGGCGGCCCTGGAGGCGCTGCGGCTCGACCTCGTCGCGCACGTGGACGCCCCGCTGCACGACGACGCGGCCATGCTGCTGCTGCGCTGCCGCCGGCTGTGACCGGGCCGGATCCCGCGTTCCGCGAGTGCCCGCCGTTCTGGGATCCCCGCTTCCACCGGTGCTTCAGGGCTTGATAGGTTTCCGGGGGGTGAGCCGGGAAGTCTGGTCGGCAGTGCCGTCACCGACCCCGGAGTGCCCCCATGCGAGCTCGTGATCTCGCCGTCGACTTCCCGACGGTCACCCTCGACACGCCGATGGTGGAGGCCGCGCGGTTACTCGCGGACCAGGATCTCCCCGGCCTGATCGTCGTCGACGTCGGCGGTCTCCCGCGCACGGTCCTTCCGGGTACGCAGGTGCTGCGGCTCGCCGTGCCGCGCTACTGCCAGGACGACCCCGCCCTCGCCCGCGTCGTGGACGAGGCGCACGCCGACGCGTTCCTCCGCTCGCTCGCCGGCCGTACCGTCCGGGAATGCCTGCCGGAGGATCCGCGTGAGCTGCCGGTGACCGATCCGGGCGCCACGCTGCTGGAGATCGCCGCCCTCATGGCGCGGACGCGCAGCCCGCTGGTCGCGGTCGTCGAGGACGGACGGCTGTGCGGAGCGGTCACCCTGCAGGCCCTGCTCGACCGGGCGCTCGCTTCATGACCGTCACCGCCTGGCTGTCGGTGGTGGCGTTCGTCTGCACGTACGCGCTGATCGCGACGGAGCGGGTCCACCGCGTGGCGGCGGCGCTCGGCGGCGCCGGGATCATGCTGCTGATCCACGCCACCTCCGCCCCCTCGGCGTTCTTCTCCGAGCACACCGGGATCGACTGGAACGTCATCTTCCTGCTGCTCGGCATGATGGTCATCGTCGGCGTGCTCAAGCAGACGGGCGTCTTCGAATACCTGGCGATCTGGGCCGCGAAGCGGGCACGGGGCCGCCCGTTCCGGCTGCTGGTGCTGCTGGTGGTGATCACCGCGTGCGCGTCCGCGCTGCTGGACAACGTCACGACCGTGCTGCTGATCGCCCCGGTGACGTTCCTCGTCTGCGAGCGGCTCGCGCTCAACGTCGCGCCGTTCCTCATCGCCGAGGCCATGGCGTCCAACATCGGCGGCACGTCCACGCTCGTCGGCGATCCGCCCAACATCATCATCGCCAGCCGGGGCGGGCTCACGTTCAACGACTTCCTCGTCCACCTGGCCCCGCTCGTCGTCGTCCTGATGGTCGCGTTCATCGGTCTGTGCCGGGTGATGTTCCGGAAGGAGTTCCGCTACGACCCCGACCGGGCCGCCGAGATCATGGCGTTGGACGAGCGGGAGGCGATCGCCGACCGCAGGCTGCTGTGGCAGAGCCTCGTGGTGCTCGCCGCGGTGATGGCGGCGTTCGTGCTGCATCCGGTGCTGCACTACGAGCCCTCCGTGGTGGCACTCCTGGGCGCCGGGGTGTTGGTCGCCGCCACCCGGGTCACCACCGAGGAGGCGATCCGCGAGGTCGAGTGGCCGACCCTGGTGTTCTTCGCCGGGCTGTTCGTCATGGTCGGCGCGCTCGTCGAGACCGGCGTGATCGGCAAGATCTCCGAGGCGGCGGTCGGGGCCACCGAGGGCCGTCTCGGGTTCGCGACCATGCTGCTGCTGTGGGCCTCCGCGGCGCTGTCCGGCGTCGTGGACAACATCCCGTACGTCGCGACGATGAGCCCGATCGTGGCCGACCTCGTGCAGGCCAACGGCGGGAACGAGGTGGCGCGGGCGCTGTGGTGGGCCCTGGCGCTCGGCGCCGACCTCGGCGGCAACGCGACCGCCGTGGGCGCCGCCGCCAACGTCGTCGTCCTCGGCATCGCCGCCCGCAACCGCACGCCGATCAGCTTCTGGCAGTTCACCAAGTACGGGTTGATCGTCACCCTGGTCACCGTCGCGATCTGCACGCCGTACCTGTGGTTCCGCTATCTCATGTGACGTGCGGCGGATGATGTGATCTTCGGGGAGCGGTTGGGGGACCGGCCGGTCCCCGTGGGACGATAAAGGCCATATGAGTGCCGTCACCCCGTTCCGGCTTGCGCGCACCACGGCCTTCGCCGTGGTGTGCGTCGTGCTGGGCGTGATCGCGCACCTGTTCGGCGGCGGATCGCTCTCGGGGCCGAGGGTCGCCGCCGCGCTCGCGCTCGCGTTCGCCGCCGCCCTTCCCTGGACCGGGAGGGAGCGCGGCATGGCCGTGATCCTTCCGCTCCTCGGCGGCCTCCAGGTGGCCCTGCACCTGCTGTTCAGCCTCCGGTACGCCGCGCCCGTCGCGGGCGGGCTCGGTGATGCGACGCCGTACGTCGAGGCGGGCGGGCACCTCCACTCCGGGCTGGTGCCGGGCATCGGCATGCTGATCACCCATGGGTGGGCCGTCGGCCTGACGGCGCTGTGGCTCGCGCGCGGCGAGGCCATGCTGTGGTCGCTGCTGCGGCGGCTCGCCGCCCGGCTGTGCCTCCTTCTGGACGTCCTGCTCGTCCCGGCCCCCGTTCCCTTCCACGCCTGCCGTTCCACCGAGCCGGAGATCCTCCGCACCCGGGAGCTGCGGCACGCGGTCACCCGGCGCGGGCCGCCGGCGCTCGCGGCCGCCGCGCTCTGACGCGCGGCACAGCACTCTCCGTACGGGATTCGCCGGACGGCGCCTCTCGCGAGCCCGTTTTCCGGGGCCGACCGCGGATCGTATCCGGTGCGCACCCGCACCGGCCGCGCCCCCGGACGGCCTGACTCGGGAACGGCCGGTCCGACTCGCACGCGCCGGGTCCGTGGCACGCCTGGCTCGCGGGCTCCCGCCGCGCGATCCTCTCCCGGCGTTCCCCGACCGGCCGGCTCGTCCCGGCTCGTCGTGACCGCTCCGTCGCCCCGGCGGCGTACGCGTTGACCGCGCGTCCCGTCCGCCGTCGGCGTGCCGAGCGGCCCGTCCACCTGCATCGAAGACTTTCGCGATCCCGCCCTGCCGCGGATCGCTCCCAACGACAACCACCACGGACCGGTACGGCACAGCCGCGGCACACCCGGCACGCCGTACCCGGTCGAAGAAAGGCAACCGCAATGCTCCTTCGTCGCATCGCACCCGCCGCCGTCCTCATCGCCGTGGTCAGCGCCTGCGGCTCGCAGCCCGCGGCGCAGCCGGAGACCCGGGCCGCGGCCCAGACCGCTCCTCAGACCACCCCGGCGCCGTCCGGACAGGCCGCGATCTCCGTGACCGACCCGTGGGTGAAGAGCACCGAGTCCGGCATGACCGCGGCCTTCGGCACCCTGGTCAACGACGGCGACACCGAGGTGACCGTGCTGTCCGCGACCTCCCCGCTCTCGCCCGACGTCGAGCTGCACGAGGTCGTCGACTCCGGCGGCAAGATGGTCATGCGTCCCAAGGAGGGCGGCTTCACGATCCCGGCCCACGGCACGCACCAGCTCGAACCGGGCGCCGACCACATCATGCTGATGGGCGTCACCAAGCCGGTGAAGCCCGGCGACCAGATCTCCTTCACGCTCACCCTGAAGGACGGCGGGAAGCTGGAGTTCACCGCCATCGGCAAGGACTTCGCCGGCGGCAAGGAGAACTACCAGCCCGGCATGGACCACGGCGCCGGCGATGATCACGGCGCGAGCGGCGACACCGGCAAGGACCACGGCTGATCGACATGCGTGAACCCCGACTGAGCCGGAGGGGACTGCTCGCGGGAGGCGCCGCCACCGCGGTCGGCGCCCTCGCCGCGTGCGCGCCCTCCGGAACCCCCACCGCCGCCACCGCGGCGGCGACCGCCGCCCTCGCGTCCGCGGGTACGGCGGTGGAGCCCTTCCACGGCAAGAACCAGAGCGGCGTCGCCACGATCCCGCAGACGTACGCCGCCTTCCTCGGCCTGGACCTGCGCAAGGGCATGGACAAGGAGGCGATCGGCCGCCTGATGCGGCTGCTCACCGACGACGCCCGCCGCCTCACCCAGGGGCGGGCGGCCCTGGCCGACGTCGAACCGGAGCTCGCGGTCGACCCGGCCCGGCTGACTGTCACGTTCGGGTTCGGCCCCGGGCTGTTCACGGCGGCCGGGGTCGAGCACCTGCGGCCCAAGGCGGTGGCGCCGCTGCCCGCGTTCTCCGTCGACCGGCTGGAGAAGCAGTGGAGCGACGGCGACCTGCTGGTGCAGATCTGCGCCGACGACGGCGTCACGCTCTCCCACGCCCTCCGCATGATCGTGAAGGACGCGCGGGCGTTCGCCAAGGTGCGCTGGACCCAGCGGGGGTTCCGCAGGAGCCCGCAGGTCCAGGCCCCAGGCACGACGCAGCGCAACCTCATGGGCCAGCTCGACGGGACCGTCAACCCGGCGCCGGGCACGGCGGACTTCGACCGCGCGGTCTGGATCAGCGACGGTCCCGAGTGGCTGCACGGCGGCACGACCCTCGTGCTGCGGCGCATCCACATGGACCTGGAGACCTGGGACGCCGCGGACCGGGTCGGCAGGGAGTTCAGCGTGGGACGCCGTCTCGACAACGGCGCGCCCATCACCGGCGACGCCGAGCACGACGAGCCGGACTTCGAGAAGCTCGGCCCCACCGGGTTCCCCGTCATCTCCGAGTACGCCCACATCAGGCGGGCGCACGTCCAGGACCCGGGACTGCGGATCTTCCGGAGGCCGTACAACTACGACGAGGGCGTCACCGCGGACGGCACGTCCTCCTCCGGGCTGCTGTTCGCGTCGTACCAGGCCGACATCGACCGCCAGTTCGTCCCCGTGCAGCGGAAGCTCGCGGAGGCCGACCTGCTGAACGCGTGGACGGTTCCGATCGGCTCCGCCGTCTTCGCGATCCCGCCAGGCTGCGCTCCCAACGGCTGGGTCGGGGACACGCTGCTCGGCTGACGCCGCCCGTCCTCCTCCCGGGACGTTTCGGCCGCTGACGAAACGTCCCGGGCCTAGCGTCGAGGGCATGACAGCAGCGACGTCGCCCCGGTTCGAGGGCGGGCAGTGGGTCATCAGCCGGTACGCGGACGTGTGCGCGGTGCTCTCCGACGACCGCTTCGCGGTTCCGGAGGCGCCGCCCGGCGAGCCGGGCATCGAGTCCGGCATCGAGTCCGGCATGGGGTGGCTGCGCGGCGCGGTCAGCCGCTTCGCCAACGGCCGCAGGCACGCCGAGGGGCGCCGCGCCGCCGTCGCGGCGCTCACGCCGCTGGAGCCCGTACGGCTGCGCGAGGCGGCCCGGGGGCGGGCGGGCGCGGCGCTGCGGGGCGGCGCGCCGCTCGACGCGGTCGCCAGGCGGGTCCCCGTGGCCGTGCTGGCGGACGCGCTGTGCGGTGACTCGGGGAGCGACCCGGATGAGGTGGCCGATCTCGTGGGCGTGATCGCCGACGCGTACTTCCCCGGGACCGGGCCGGACGCCCCGGCGGACGCGGCCCTGGAACGCCTGGCCGACCTGCTGTGCTCATCGCCCTCGCTTCGCTCGCGCGGGCTCGGGGCGCCCTTGAGGCTTCCGCCGGGACGTTCCGAGGCCGGGACGCTCGCCACGACGGTCATGCTGCTGGTCCAGGCGTGCGACTCCACCGCCGGACTGATCCGCAACGCCGCCCGGCGCCTGACGGGCCGGCCCGATCCGGCCGCGATCGACGAGCTGCTGGAGGAGACGCTGCGGCTCGACCCGCCGCTGAAGGCCATGCGCCGGGTGGCCACGGAACGGGTGACGCTGGGCGGTGCGGTCATCGAAGCGGGTACGGCGGTCGTGCTCGACGTGCCCACCGCCACCAGGGACGCCCCGGCGTCTCCCGGCGCGGCTCATCTCACCTTCGGTCACGGGCTCCGGCCCTGCCCCGGCGACCGGATCGCCCTGTCCCTGGCCGCCGGCGTCCTGGAGGCCGTCGCGGATGCCCGCCGTACCGCGGGGAGGCCGGGGGAGCGGGCCTTCGCCGCGTTCCGGGAGATGCACCATGGACCGGCTCCCCTGGTATTGCCGAACGCGTGGGACTACGCGTCGGCGGCGGCGCTGGCCCGGGCCGGGTTCGCGGCGGTGGGAACGACGAGCCTGGGCGTGGCGGCCGTCGCCGGAAAGCCGGACGGTGAGGGGGCCACCAGGGGCGAGACGGTCGCGCTGGCCCGACGGCTGGCACGGGTGCCCTGCCTGGTGAGCGTGGACATCGAGGGCGGGTTCGGCGGCACGCCGAGCCAGGTGGCGGACCTGGCGGCGGAGCTGGCCGCGTTCGGCGTGGTCGGGGTGAACCTGGAGGACGGACGGCCCGACGGTCGCCTCGCCCCCGTCGCCGTCATGCAGGAGACGGTCGCGGCGATCAAGGAACGGGTGCCCGGCATGTTCGTCAACGCCCGTACGGACACGTTCTGGCTCGCCACGACCTCGACGGGAGACGAGGCCGGGGCGGCGGAGGACCGGCCCCGGCACGGTGATCAGGTCGCGGGGGAGGGGCCGAGCGGGGCCGAGAAGCTGGACGAGGCCCTGCGCAGGTGCCGGGCGTACGCGGAGGCGGGGGCCGACGGCGTCTTCCTGCCCGGCGTCGCCGAAGCGGAGCACATTCGGGCGCTCGTCGGCGGAACGGGAGTGCCGCTCAACGTCCTGTTCCTGCCCGCCAGGCACACCGTGGCCGGGCTGGCCGAACTGGGCGTACGGCGGATCAGTTGCGGCTCCCTGCTGTACCGGGCGGCGCTGGGTGCGGCCGTCACGACCGCGCTCGCCGTCGCGGAGGGCGGCCCGGTGGCCGCCGGCCTCCCCGGCTACGCGGAGGTCCAGGCACTCCTGAACGAGTGACCTGCCGCCGCCCGGACGCGTCTCCGCGCACGGCGGCGCGGCGAGATCATCGGGCCAGCGCGTCGCCGACCCATTCGCGCAGCTCCGGCGGCGGAGCCGCGCCCCTCTGCCGGCTGACGACCTGCCCCTGCTTCATCACGACGAGGGTCGGGATGGCGTGGACGCCGAAGCGCTCGGACAGCCTGTACGCCTGGTCCACGTTCACCTTCACGAGCTTGAGCCGTCCGGCGAACTCCTCCGCGAGCCGCTCGAGCGCCGGGGTCACCATGCGGCACGGCGCGCACCACTCGGCCCAGAAGTCGACCACGACGGGGATCTGCGCGGCTTCGGCGATCTCGGTGAAGTCGTCGTCCCCCGCGTCGGTGACCCAGGGCAGGGGCTCGTGGCAGTGGCCGCAGCGCGGAACCCCCGAGGCGGCGCTGGGCACCCTGTTCTTCCGCTCGCAGTGCACGCACTGCACGACGCCCGATTCCGTGACCTGGGAGGACATTCGCGTGCCTCCGGATGCTCGTCCGTGCCGATCCAGCCCTGCTTACCCGCCACAAAATGGGATAAACGGCGATATATACCCCAGCGACGATCCGACCGCGCCGTGCGTGGTCACTTCGACAGGTAGAGCGTCTTCCAGGTCCCCGCGTAGAGGCAGGTGAGGGACGGCTTCTTCGCCTTGCCCTCGGCGCAGACCTTGAGCTCGACCTGGTAGACGTCCTGCCGGGTGAACGAGAACGCCAGCGGCGTGCCGTACGTGCAGTCGCGGAAGCTGCGGTGGACGAAGGGCAGGCCGCCCTGCGCGTCGCGGTACGTGATGCGGAAGACCGCCCAGCCGCAGGTCGCGGATGACCTGGTCAGGTCGTACACCTTGCCGGAGATCCGGACGAGGGCGGCCGTGGGGATGTCGGCGTGGTCCTCATCCTCGGCCTGCACGGTGCCGACCGCCTTGGCCTTGCCGCCCGGGGCGGCGTACGGACCCCACGAGGTGCCGGACGCGGCCTGGGCGGCGAGCGGCGCGGCGGCGAGGAAGGCGGTGGTCAGGGCCAGACCGGCGAGAGTGCGGGTGAGCTTCATGGGAGGGGTCCTTTCGTGCTGCGGTTGCCCGCAGTCTGGAACGGCCCGCTTTCAATTCCCTTGACGACTCACTGCACGCCGGTGTCCGGCGGCCGCCGATCACGCCCCCAGGTCGTGGACGACGTTGTCGAGACGCTCCGCCAGCAGGTCGAGCTGCTGATCGGTGATCGTGTCCCCGTGGAGCTGCGCGGTCAGGTCCTTGCGGCGGATGATGACCAGCGCCTGGTGCGCGTCGTCGATCTCCCCGGGCGGGAGGACCATGCAGTCGCCGCGGACGAACACCAGCGCCGCGTCCGGGTCCGGCGCCTCGATCAGATGCCGGACGCACTCCCGATCGATGAAGGCCATGGCGATCCTCCTTCTCCGTCCTCGGCGCCGCCCGGAGGCGGCCGTCCTGTCTGCCTGCGGTCCGCTACCCGACTGTGCCGGGCGAAACTCGCCGGAGGAGAATGGCCGGGAGGGCCATGGGTAGGCGACCACGAGGAGCAACCCGGGAGCCGCCTGGGAAGGACGCCTCGGTGGCGAAGAGGTGACCAGGATGCGCGGACATGCGGGCACCGGCCGCGCGGAGCCGTACGAGCCCTATGACGAGCAGGACCTGCTCGGCCAGTACCTGAGCCAGATCGGCAGAACGCCGCTGCTCAGCGCCCAGGAGGAGGTGGACCTCGCCCGGCGCATCGAGGCGGGGCTGTACGCGCGGCATCTGCTTGATGAGACAAGCGCCGGCGACCCGGAGGATCAGGGGCACGAGGGCGCGCGGGTCCCCGCCCAGAGATCCTCCGAGGGCGAGCAGGCCCGGCTGGAGGAGCTGCGGGAGATCGTCCAGGACGGCGAGGCGGCCAAGGACCACATGCTGCGCGCCAATCTCCGGCTGGTCGTCGCCGCGGCCAAGAAGTACGGCCATCGCGGCTGGCCGCTCCTGGACGTGATCCAGGAGGGGAATCTGGGCCTGATCAGGGCGGTCGAGAAGTTCGACTACGCCAAGGGCTTCAAGTTTTCGACGTACGCCATGTGGTGGATCCGGCAGGCCATCGAGCGCGGCCTGGCCGACAAGAGCCGGACGGTGCGGCTGCCGGTGCACGTCCTCGAACAGCTCTCCAAGGTGACCAGGGCCGAGCGCCACCTCGAAGGCCATCTGGGCCACGAGCCCACCGAGGAGGAGATCGCCGCGGCCTCCGGGCAGACCGTCGAGGCGCTCGCCGAGCTGCGCCGCCTCGCCCACGACACGGTCAGCCTGGACATGGTGGTGGGCGAGGACGGCGAGACCCGGATCGGCGACCTGATCGCCGACGCCGAGGTGGTCCCTGTCTCGGAGGTGCTGGAGTGCCGGGTGCTGGCCGAGCAGCTCCGCTCCCTCGTCGACACGCTGCCGGACCGCGAGGCGTACATCCTCACCCTCCGGTACGGCCTCGGCGACGGGAAGACGCACACCTACCAGGAGATCGGCGACCGGCTCGGGCTCACCCGCGAGCGGATCCGTCAGCTCGAACGGCAGGCCTTGCGGTCGCTCCGCCAGCCGGAGCACATCGAGCCGCTCCTGTCCTGGACGGGCTGAGCGCCGGGTGCCCGCGCCACCGTCCGCGCGCGTCACCGTGGTGGTCGCCACCCGCGACCGCCGCGCCGACCTCGCCCGCTCGCTGCCCCGTCACGAGGCGCACGTGATCCTCGTGGACAACGGCTCGACGGACGGCTCCCCCCGGTTCGTACGGGAGCGGTTCCCGCGGGTCGAGGTGGTCGAGCTGGGGCGGAACAGGGGCGCCCCGGCCAGGAACGTCGGCGTGCTGCGGGCGCGCACCCCCTACGTGGCCTTCGCCGACGACGACTCCTGGTGGGCTCCCGGCGCGCTCGACCGGGCGGCCGAGATCATGGACGCCCATCCGCGCCTCGCCGTACTGGCCGGGCGCGTCCTGATCGGGGAGGACGGGCGGCTCGACCCCATATGTGGGGAAATGGCCGCCTCGCGCCTCGGCGCGGAGCCCGACCTTCCCGGGCCCAGCGTGCTCGGCTTCCTGGCCTGCGGCGCGGTCGTGCGCCGCGACGCCTATCTCGCCGCCGGAGGCTTCGACGACGTCGTCTTCTTCTTCGGGGAAGAGGAGCGCCTGGCGGTCGATCTGGCCGCCGCCGGGTGGGGCCTCGCCTACGTCGAGGACGTCGTCGCCCACCATCACCCGTCCCCGTCCAGGGATCCGCGCGGCCGGCAGGCGCTCGCCGTACGGAACGCGTTGCTCACCGCCGTGCTGCGCCGCCCCTGGCGGGTGGTCGTCACCGGGGCGCTGGCCGCCCTGCGCGACGGTCCGGCAGGTCGGCGCGGTGTGCGGGACGCCGTCGGCAGGCTCCCGGTGGCGCTGGCACGGCGGCGCCTCCTTCCGCCGTCCGTGGAGGCGGCGCGGAGCCTGCTCGACCGGTGAGCCGGTCACCTGACGTCCCGCCGCAGCGGATGATCAGGAGGAACCTCGACCAGGACGATCCGCACGCCGTCCGGGTCCTCGATCCACATCTCGACGAGCCCCCACGGCTCCGTACGCGGCGGCCGCAGCACGGTGACGCCCGCCTCCCGCAGCCGGACGTGCTCCGCGCGCACGTCCCGCACCTGGAGCCAGAGCTCCACGCGGGCCCGGTCCGCCTCGGCGGTGGCCTCGGGACGGCCGGACACCTCGAGGAGGCCCTGCCCGAGGAAGAAGACGATGCCCCGACCGCTTGGAGGGCCGAACTCGCGATAGACGGCCAGCCCCAGCACCTCGCCGTAGAAGCGATGGCTCGCCTCGAGGTCCCGCGGGCGGATCAGCACCCGGCTGCTCAGCACTTCCATGCGACGCATCATGCCCACCGGCCCCGAACTGCCACAGCTCCGGCCTCCGATCGGGGGTCCCCCGGTTTCGTCCCAGGTCAGAAGGCTGATTTCCTTGGACCGTCACATCCGCTGATACATGAGGATCAACCATGCGCAGCGTCGAACCGGAGGTCTTCCTCGTCGCCAGGCCCGAGCTGGACTACGACGAGCTCGCCCGCTACCTGCGGGAGATCGGAGGCGAGACCTGGTTGGAGCGGCTGGAGCGGGGCGAGTTCGACGCGCAGAACCTCGCCGAGTTCGCCGGACGCCTGTGCTACCGGTCCTTCGAACCGGGCCTCAACGCCAACGTCACCCGGATCAGGAAGGACCAGGACGCCTACCTGCGCAACATCCTCGCCAGCGCGCACGGCTCGGTCCTCGAGCACATCAGCTTCAGCTTCGTGCTGCACAACGTCAGCCGGGTGTTCACCCACGAGCTGATACGGCACCGCCCCGGCGTCGCCATCTCGCAGGAGTCCCTCCGCTACGTCCGGCTGTCGGAGATCCCGTTCTGGTTCCCGGAGTGGGCCAAGGAGGACCGCGAGCTGATGAAGCGCGCAACGGCCCTGCTCGACCAGCTCGAGGAGTTCCAGACGTGGATGGCCGAGCACTTCCACCTGGACGACGAGGGGGTGCCCTTCCACGAGAAGAAGCACCGCACCTCGTTCATGCGCCGGTTCGCGCCCGAGGGCGTCGCCACCGGCCTCGTCTGGACCGCCAACGTCCGCACTCTCCGCCACACCATCGAGGCGCGTACGGCCGCCGGGGCCGAGGAGGAGATCCGCCTCGTCTTCGGCCGCATCGGCGAGATCATGAAGGAGGAGGCCCCCGCCCTCTTCGGCGACTACGTCGTCGAGGACGGCGCCTGGGTCCCCGGCTGGCGGAAGGTCTGACCCACTCCCGGAAAGAACGTCCGGTAGGGCGGTGCATCCCCGCGGGGCCGCCACGGCCGGCCGAGGGGCGTGCCGTCGTGCTCCTACTGTTGGCCCGGATCGGCCATTTGCCGCGATCCGGGCCAACGAGGCGTGTCAGCCCATGTTCTTGATCTGGCCGTTCTGGACGACCCACTTCAGGTTCGGCGAGGGGTTGGTGCAGTCGCGCCAGAGGTAGGCGGGCACCTTGATCTGGGAGTTGTCCCCGCCGCTGTCCAGGCAGTAGCCCGTGGCGACGTTCTTGATCTGGCCGTTCTGGACGACCCACTTCAGGTTCGGCGAGGGGTTGGTGCAGTCGCGCCAGAGGTAGGCGGGCACCTTGATCTGGGAGCTGTCCCCGCCGCTGTCCAGGCAGTAGCCCGTGGCGACGTTCTTGATCTGGCCGTTCTCGATGACCCACTTCAGGTTCGGCGAGGGGTTGGTGCAGTCGCGCCAGAGGTAGGCGGGCACCTTGATCTGGGAGCCGTCCCCGCCGCTGTCCAGGCAGAAGCCGGTGGCCCACCGCCCGTGTGCGGCGGGGTGACCGGTCGAGGTCGCGGCCAGGGAGGTGCCACCGGCGGCCGTCAGCGCGAAAGCGGTCAGCGCTGCGAGGGTGGCAGCCCTGGAGCGTCGGACGGTCGTGGGTACGGCTAGTCGCATGAAGACTCCGATCTTCGGTTGCCGATGAGCCGGCATGTCTGTGCCGCCTCGGTCAATTACTTACAGCACATAAACCATTGCGGAGAGTAATGACACGAGTCGTCTTCGCAGTGTGGCGACTCAGTGAGGCGAACGAGCATCGCGATCGAGTCACGCGCACCCTCGGATCGCATCAGCTCTGAGATATGCGAACCATGGAGGAAAAACGGGCAACCCGGAGATCCGGATGGGCCACCGGCACAACCTCAGTCACGGGCCGAGGAACATGGTGCGGCCTCGTGCGCGCCGCCCTGGAGAGCCGGTCAGGGGCGCGCGGGTTCCGGAGCGTGATGCGGTCCTGGGCCCACGTGCGGCGGTCCCGCCGACGCCCTGGACATGGGATCGGCGGGACCGGGGACTCTTGTTGGGGAGCGTGTGGCCGCACGGCTCCTCTGTGTGACTCCGTTGCCGCTACCGCTGGGGCCGGGCGCAGCCGGCGGACGGGCTGAAGATCCAGCACCCCGACCTGGACGGCGTCGGCACCCATGAGACCGGCGCGACCCGGACGGGGGCGATCCGGGTGGGCGGCGGCGCGAAGGCCCAGCGCGGCGCCGCCGACGGCGTCCCCCCGACCGGGCCCGCTGTCGGCTGACCGCTCGTACGGCCGCGCCACGGGGCGAGGCTCCAGCACGACGCGTCCGTCACGGAACGGCAGGACTCGGCGAACGAGACGGCCAGCGGCGGCAGCGGCACCACGTGCGGGAGCGACTCGGGCACGTGCGTCTCGATGACCGGAAGGGTGACGGCACCCCCGGTGGTGCCTCCAGCCCCACCACCGAGATCGCCCGCGGGGTCGGTGGACGGGTCCGGCTCCTCCTTGGCCGGGTTCGCCTTGGCGGGTGGAACGGGCAGCGTGGGGCGAGGGGCGCCGGAGGCCGTGACCGTCGGCCTCGGCTCGCCGCCTGAACCGTCCGGCTTGCCGCCTGAGCCGTCCGGCTTGCCGGCGCTCGGCGAGGGCGTCGGGCTCGGGAAGGTGCTCTTCGACGGACTCGGGCTCGGACTCGGCTTCGGCGAGGAGCCGGGAGATCCGCTCGGCTCGGGGGAGGGCGTCGCCGTGGGCGTGTTGCCGGGAGCGGGGGTCGTGCCCGTCGTGGGGGTCACGGCCGGGGTCGACGTCGCGCCCGGATCGGGCTTCCCGTCGTCTCCTCCGGTCGGCGTGACCGAGGGAGCGGAGGTGGGCTCGACGGTGGGCGTGGTCGCCGGGGTCGCCGGGTCCGTCTCACGGGCGGAGCCGTCCGACGCCTTCGGTGTGGATTGGGCCACCGTGGTGCTGGTGTCCGGGTCGGCGCTCATCAACGAACGGGAGGTGCGTCCCGTCCCCGCCCCGCCGGAGCTCCCCGTCGAGGAGGTGCCGCTCCTCGTGGAGCCCGAGTCTCTGGACGTGCTCGCGCTCCTCGTCGAGTCCGTGCCCGACGTGGATGTGGTCCTGGCGTCGCCCGAGGTTCGCGCCCTGCCGGACGTCCCCGATGTGGTGCCGGACGATCCGGATCCAGCGCCGGACGATCCTGAAGTCGTGCCGGAGGTCGCCGAGCTCGTGTCGGACGAGGCGGCGACGCTCGCGTCCGACCGGGCGGCGTCGGAGGAGCCGGTGTCGGCGGCCGAGGCGCCGGTCGCGGGGTCGGAGCCGGACGCACGGGTGCGCCGCACGGAGCCGTCGGCCGTCGAGGCGGGGTCTGTCGAGGTCGAGGCGGCGTCTCCCGGCTCGACCGCGCCGGACGTACGGGCGTCCGAACCGCCAGAACCACCCGAGGCGGAAGCCGCCGAAGCGTCGGCGGCGCCGGACCCGCTCGACCCGGTGTCGGCCGAGCCGCCGGAGGAGGAGCCCCGCGCGTCGGAGTGCGTACGCGACGAGTCCGACGCGCCCGGGTCGGCGGCCGAAGAACCGCTGGAAGAGCCGCTGGAGGAACCGGTGGAGGAGTCGGGGGGCGCATCGACGGGCACGGAGACGTCCACGGCGGGATCGGCGCCCGCCGCGAAGGGCTGCGCGACGATCGCGCCCGTCGTCGCGGACACGCCGACCAGGAGGAGATTCGAGAGCAAACCGGCACGCCGGGGGGAGGTACGAGGGGACATGGGGGGATTCCTCGTTCTAGGCGGTTTTAAGGGATTTCCAGCCGGCGGCGGCGAATTCGGGGGTACCCGGGAGGGCCGCCTGCGGCACGGTTGGAGGCGTGGGATCGGGGATGTTGACCCAGTCGCCCTGGTTCTCGCCGCGCACGCCGGGATACCAGACCATGAGCAGGGTCATCGCGTACGGACTGGAGTACGTCTGGCCGTTGTCGCCGCCGGTCGTGGCCGTGACCTGGACCAGCACGGACACCTCGATCTGGTCCTGGGCGCGCGGCCGCCACTGCACCCCGATCGTCTGCGTGCGGAGTGAGGCGCCCTCGGGCAGCTTGCCGTCCTTGGGCAGGCCGAGCGTCTCGCGCCATCCGCTGACGGCGGCCCGGGCACCGTCGCTCGCGGCCTTGCGCTGCTCCGGAGGCGCGTACAACATCGCGGCCTGCTCGGCCTGCGTGCCGTCCAGCGTCCAGGCTGCCTCCAGAGCCGCCGCCGCCGCGGAGACCGCGCCCAGCTCCGTGTGGGGGAACCCGATGGGATAGCCCCCGTCCCCCTCGTACGCCATGGGCGGCGCCAGCGCGACCGACGTCGGCGCCGGGCTCGGCGTGGGGGCGGACGCGGCCCCCATGACCCGCCACATCCCGACGATCAGGACGGTCACCACCACGACGACGACCGCCACGACGACGATCAGGGCGGTGCGGATCCGGCGCGGCGGCCGGAGGTCCCAGTCGAGGGCGGGATCCTCGACGACCGGCGGCACTAGCGTCCCGTCCGATCCGGCCGCAGGCCGAAGGAGTGCCCCACGGCGGCCGCGAGCCGCAGGTAGGCGCCGCGCGTGGTGGGCCGCAGCCGCAGCAGGTCGACCTCGGCGCCCTCCTTGAGATGCGGGTCGTACGGCACGCGGATCACGGTCCGGCAGCGCGCCCGGAAGTGGCGCTCGAGCAGGTCGAGGTCGACGTCGGACTTGCTCTCCACCGAGTTGAGCACGACGATCGCGCTCTTGACCAGGTCCGCGTACCCGTGGGCGGTGAGCCAGTCGAGGGTCGCTGCGGCGGAGTTCGCCCCGTCCACCGCGGGCAGGCTGACCAGCACGATCTGGTCGGCCAGTTCGAGGGTGGCGCGCATCGCCCCGTGCAGCAGCCCCGTCCCGCAGTCGGTGATGCAGATCGAGTAGTAGCGCTCGATCAGCCCGGCCACCTTCCGGTAGTCGTCCGCGTTGAACGCCTCGCTCACGGCCGGGTCGGTGTCGGAGGCCAGCACCTCGAGCCGGGCCGGGGACTGCGACGTGAACGCCCGCGCGTCCGCGTACCGCATGATGTGGTCAGCCTCGGCGAGCAGCGTCCGGATGGTCGCGGCCGTCTCGGACTTGACCTTGAGGCCGAGCGTCCCTCGGTCCGGGTTCGCGTCGATGGCGATCACCCGGTCCCCGCGCAGCGAGGCCAGCGTGTTGCCGAGCGCGGCCGTCGTCGTGGTCTTGCCGACGCCGCCCTTGAGGCTCATGACGGCGATGCGGTGGTGGCCGCTCGCCACGGGCGTCTGCGCCTGCGCGATCAGTGTGCGCCGCTCACGCTCCGCCGAGGACTCCGACGGGATATACCTGCGGCCGGAGAGGCGCCACACGACCCACCGCCACCCGCCGGAGGGCTCGGGACGCCGGTTGGTGAGCAGGTGTTCCGCGGTGAGCGGGACCGTATCGGGAACGTGCTCGGCCGGAGCGTCTGCGTCGGCCGAGGTGTGGATCTCTGTCAAGGCACGGTCCTTTCGAACGTGAGCAGTCAGCAGGTGCGCCAGCGCACCGTCGTGGTGATCGACTCGGACGGCCCGTGGACGGTGAGCGGCGCGGTCACCGCCTCCGGATCGCCGCACCAGTAACGGACCCGCAGCGCGCGCACGCTGACGACGCCGCTTCCGCCGCGCTTCAGGGTGCCCTTGGAGGGCGTCACCACCAGCCCGGGGGCGGAGATCCGCCAGTTGATCGAGCCTTCGGCGCCCTCCGAGACGGTGAGGGTCATCGTTCCCCGGCCGAACTCGTCGAGCGTCACGGTCGCCGGTATCCGCAGCGGCCCGTTGCCCAGGCTCTGGTCGTCCGCGGCTCCGGGGTCGTCGAAGATCCCCTGGGTGCCCGGATCGCTCCGCGCCGTCTCGACCGCGACGGACTGGAGGGAGCGCGCGGGCGCCTCGCCGTCGAGCGCCGGGCCGAGGATCTTGATCCCCGTCACGGTGCCCGCGGCCCCGGCGAGGACGATGACCGCGATCTTCAGCGACGTGTTCCTGGCGATCGGCCGTTCCCTGGACAGCACCGGAACCGGCCGGGTCGGCTCGTCCGAGAGCGGCCGGTGCCGCGCGCCGCCCGGCCGCCGGTCCCTCGTCCGGCCGGGCCGCTCGTCCGCCGGTTCGGTCAGTACGGCCGGCAACGGACCGGTGAGTTCGGCCGGCAGGGGGGAGGGCAGCGGCGCGGACAGGGGCAGCGCGGACGACCCGGCCGCCGGCGCCGTCGCGGGCGATGGCGCAGGCGACGGTGTGGAGGGCGGCGCGGGCTCCGGTGGCGTCGCCGTCGGACCGGTCCTGGGCGTGACGGGCGTGGCCGGGGGCGCCGCCGGGGTGACGGGGATCGGCTGGGTCGCGGCCGTCGTCTCCGCCGCTCGCGCCAGGACCTCGCGCGCCCACGCCTGCGTCCGCAACGCGTGGTAAAGGGGCGTGTCGTACCCGGCTCCGGTCGTCTCCGCCGCGGCGGGCTCCGACGTGGACGGCAGCGTCAGGGGCGAGCGCCGTCCCGGCGGCTTCGGTACGGCCGGCGATCCCGCCGATCCCGCCGATCCCGCCGATCCCCTCCGGGACTCCCCGGAGCCGTCGCCGGAGCGATCGGATCCATCCGCGTCGATGTCTCCATCAGGACGGCCGGACTCGTCCGCCCCGTCCGTACCGGCGGGGCCGGGCTCGCCGGGCCGGTTTTCGTCCGGCTCCGCGTCTCTCGTGTCGCCCTTGGCTGTGCCCGTCGCGCTGTCCGTGGGATGGCCGGGTTTGTCGGCGGGGGGCTCGGCCGTGTCCCGATAGGGATGGCGGGGGCGGCTCGGAGCGGTACGGCGGCCTGCCTGCGGGGCGCCGCGGTCGGGAGCCCGGTCACGTGGTTCCGCGGTGTCGTCGCCGTGCGGTTGGTCCTCGGCGGCCTGGTGGTCGTCTCGTTCCAAAGTGGGCGCTGGGACCGCTCCCTGGGTGTCGCGACCGTCGGCCACGTCGTCGATCACCCAGACGATGACATCGGTGGCCGAGCCGTCCGGAACGTCGGCGGGGCGGCCGGCCGTGGCGGTGTCCGCGCCGGCGGCTGCGTCCCCGGTGGGTGCTGTCGCATCCTTGTCGGGAACGGACGCGTCCGCCGGGCGGGCCGTCGTCTTCTCGTGCCGCCCACCCGCGGCCATACCGGCCGAGTCGGCGGCGGAGGAGTCCGACGCGTTCCCGCCCGTACCCGATCCCTCCTCGGCCCCGCTGCCGGCCGACGGCGCGGTCCTCGGGTGATCCGTCGAGGGCTCGCCTGCCCGCGCGGAACCTGTGTCGGTCGGTGACGTACGGGCATCCGGGCCGGGGCCGCTCGTGGAGGGGAGCACGACCGGAGGCAGGGGAGCGCCGAGATCGCCCGGAGCCGCGTGCAGCGACCAGGGAGCATCGTCACCGGATGGAGGCGCGTAGGGCGGCGAGGACGTGTCGCTCGCCCCCGCTCCCGGAAAGACGGAGGGACGGCGCGGCCGGGGAACCTGGTCCGCGCGCCCGCCGGGCTCTCCTGAGCCCGAGCCGTAGCCGGAGCCGAACCGCTCCAGCCCGGACGAGGCCCAGGAGTCAACAGCGAAAGCCGACTTATGGCTAGAAAAGCCCCAAGGGGGAGCGGAGTCGGGAGGGGGAGAGGCGACGGCCCCCTCCAGGAGCCTCCTCGACTCGTCCGTAAGACGCTGGAGCGGCGGATGCGAGGTCATCTGCGGGACGGTGTAGCGGATGTTGATCGGCCGCTTGCACACCGCGCAGCCGACGATGTGCGCGGTCAGCGCCATGCGCCCGTCGGCGAACTCCTCCGGCGTCGGCGCGGCGGGCGGATCGGGGAAAAGCGCGTCCAGCAGCGGCGCGAGCTCGCGGCAGGCCGGGCGGCCGTGGGCGAGCGCGTCCATCGCGCTCACCATGATCTCGACCAGGTCCTGGGTGCGCGTGGTGAGCCGCCCGGCGTCCTCCACGGACAGATCCAGCACGTGGGCGACGTCCGGGAGCGCCAGCTCGTGCCGGTACATCAGCCGGAGCGCCTCGGTGCCCAGCGGATCGGCGAGCGTCCAGGCGCGCCCGACGGACCGGGGGTCGGGAACCCCCGGTCCCAGCGCCGGTTCCGGCGCGTATCCCGTCCGATGCCCGGGGTCGGCGTGGCAGCGCTGCCGTACCGACCCGAGCAGCCAGGCGGCGGGGGAGACGCCGGCGGGCGGCTCCCCCTGCGCGCGGCACGTAGCCAGGACGGCGGCGACCACGTCCGGCGCCCTGGCCGGTCCGACGAGGCCCGCGGCGTAGTCCAGAAGGTGCGCGCCGTGGTCGTCGACCCATCGGGGCATGGTCATCAGCCGGTGTACCCGGAGGTGTCCGGCTCGACCCGGCCCGGCTCCCCGGCGGGTGCGGGCTGGGCCGAGGGGTTCGTGACCACGAGTTCCAGGTTCCGTTCCGGCAGGCCGGTGAACTTGGTCCAGTTGCTCACCTCACCCGGAGCCGGGTCGGCGTACAGCCAGCGGACGAACGCCGGAAGCGCGCACGAGTCGCGGGGGATGCCGCGCCGGGACAGCTCGCTCCTGGAGTAGTCGCGGCAGGGCGGGGTGCCCGGGGGCGCGATGTTGAGATCCCAGACGCCGTTCTCGTCCGTGTAGCTCATGCCGTCGTCCAGGCCCAGGGCCTGGGACGCACGCTGCAGCAACTCCGGGTCCTGGAGGACGGGGAGGGCGTCCTCCATGCCGGGCGCGTACGCGCTGCCACCGTCGGCGGCGCCCCCGGAACCGGTGCCCGTGCCGAGTCCGGTACCCGTGCCGACTCCGGCGCTCGCGTCGGTCCCGGTGCCCGTTCCGTCCGCCGCACCGCCGTCGGGTCGGCCGTCGGTGCCGGAGACGCCCTCCGTCCCGCTGCCCGTGACGGACCGGTCTTCGGATCCGCCCTGCTGGGAGCGGTGCCGCCTGTGCTCTCCGTCCCCGTGCCCGCTCCCGTGGCGGGTTCTGTGCCCGGTGCGGTCACCCGCGCTTCCGGTGCGCGTGCCGGTGGTGATGTCGGAGCCGCCGGCCGCGCCGCCCGCGGCTCCGGTTCCCGTGCCGCCGGTCGCGTCACCGGTGCCCGCGCCACCCGTACCACCGGTGCCGCTCGTGCCGGTGGTGCCCGTGCCGCCCGTGGTCGTGGTGCCGCCCGCCCCGGTGCCGCCGGTGGCCGTCCCGCCTGCCGTACCCGTCCCGGTTCCCGTTCCCGTACCGCCGGCACCGGCGGTGGGCGGGGTCGGCGGGGCCGTGTTCTGCTGGGGCGCGAGCTCCAATCCGGCCGGGCTCACGATCATGCGATCGCCGTTCGGCCGGAGCATGAGCCAGTTGCCGTCCTGCAGCACCTTGACGCCGGTGGCCCACGGGCCCGGCATGACCCGGATCAGCTTGTTGTCCGGCCCGAAGATCGCCCGGCTGCCGTCACTCCGCTCCACCAGTTTGGCGCCGTCCTGGGTGGTGCCGATGACCTTTCCCCACTGCCCGGCGGCCGGAGAGGGGACGGTCGACGGCGAGGTGGCGGCCGCCTTGGCCTGGACGGGCGAGGGCGTCACGGCGGGCGCGGCCGACGTCGTCGCGACCGGTGTCGCCGTCACGGTGGTGAAACTTTGTGCCGGGGCCGGGCTCGCCGTCGCGCCGATCGTCTTGGTGGTCGCCGGGGGGACGGTGGCCGCCGGAGCCTTGGTCGGCACCGGCGCCCTGGTGGCCGGGGCGGTCACTACGGGTGGCTTCCCTGCCGCCTTGGCGGTGGGCCGGGGAGCCGCTCCGGCGTCGCCCGTGTTGGCCTTGGGAGTGCTCTTCGTGTCCTTCGGCGTGCTCTTCGGTTCGCTCTTGGGAGCGCTTGTCGGCTCCGGCGTCCCCGTGGTGTTGGGATTCGCCGGTCGGCGCAGCGCGGCGAACTGGCTCGCCGCGAGCACCGGCAGCGAGGCGCAGCCCTGCGCGGCCGCGTCAACGGCGTGGCCGTCCGTCGTCGTGCCGAGGCAGATCCGTTGCTTTCCGGAGCCGGTCGTGATCGTGCTGCCCCCATCGGTTCCGGTGAGCGAGGTGGCCTGCCCGGCGCCGGCGGACGCCAGGGTGGTCCAGGCGTCCGCCCCGTCGTCCAGCCGGTAGGTGCCCGCGGTCAGCCGGGCCGCGCTCAGGTCCGTGGGGTGGGAGTTCGTGGCGAGGACGGTGCCCACAGCGGTACCGGCCCCGAACACGCCGATCGCGACGCTCGCGGTGATCACCGTCGCGCGTGAGGGTGTCGACATGGATCCACCTCTTCCTTTGCTGGTGGTGACGTCAGGCGCCGTCGGTCTCCAACACTTCGCTCCACTCGCCGAGCACCCGGACGGGGTCGGCCGAACCGGCGGGCGGCACGTAGGTGACATACATCCGTCCGTACGTCGCGCTCACCCACCGGCCGAAGGCCTTGTGCGAGGTGCGCACGGCGGCCGAACCCTTCAGGGAGACCTTCGCGCCCAGGCGCCGGGCGGTCCGGGTCTCGGCCGAACGGGCCGCGTACCAGATGAGCGCGCCGCCGTCGGTGGTCTGCAGCGTGTGGATGGCGCCTTCCGGTTCGTAGGACAGGGTGAGCCCCCAGCCGGCCTGCACGAGCTGCGCGCGCTCCCGCTGCCAGAACAGCGCGGCCTCACTCGTCCAGCGGCCTTGGGCGAAGCGCTGGTCGGGCTGGGCCTTCTCGAGGCTGGCCAGGTGTGCGCGGACGATCTGGCGCGGCGTTCCGACCAGGCCGCTCGCGTTCTCCGGCAGGCTGACGGCGTAGCCCGCGGAGTCGGTGGCGATGGCGGGCAGCTCCGCCGCGTTGACCCGGGCGTCGGCGGCGGAGGCGACGAGCCGCCACCCGCTGCCGGTCTTGGTCATCACGTCGCTGATGCGGGCCACCTCCGGCTCGTACGACACCGCGACGAACCAGTCGGCCAGGCCGTCGAGGTGGCGGGGCACCCACACCCGCGTGTTCGGCCACATGCCCGAGGCGATCTTCGTGCCCTCCATCCGCGCGGTCGAGATGCTGGCCTTGGTCATCTCCATCGCGAGGCCCTGCTCCAGCTTCCCGATCGCGCCCTCGTCCATGCCGGCCTGGGCGGACGACATCCCGTGCTGGTAGCGGTCGAAGATCTCACCCGCTTTCTTGACGGTGAGCTGCTGAGACGTGGACTTCGCGGCGGCCTTGGCCGTCGAACGCTTGGAGCCGGAGGGGGAGGGGGTCGGCGGCGCGGAGGATCCCGCGCTGTCCCAGCCCGCCGCGGCGCGCTGGGGAGGGGACGACTGCGGCGTGCTTCCCTCGCGGGTCACGAGGACGGCGACGCCGAGCCCGGCGAGGGTCGCCACGGCCACGCCGATCGGGACGATCTTTCGCCAACGGGAATCTGAAAGAGTCTCGGGTTCCCACTCCATTGGGGGACCGATGGCCTCCCACTCTTCCTCGGCATGCACATCATTGCGGCGTGGCTGCCTGTCTGGGAAATCTGATGCATACCGAGACACAGCCCAAGATATTAGACTGACACTGATTCGTTGGGAAGGTAAATGAAGACGGCAAATACCGTACGGGAATAAGTAACCGAAAAGTCGGACTTCGGTAGGTCCGAAACTCCGGAACCCCGCGCGACGAGCACCGGCGGTTCTCTAGAGATTAACTCCACGTTTGGCCGGTTTTGCCGCTTCAGACGTGTCCGTTCTTTGAGATAGTACGCCCCGTTATGTCAGGCCCGTGGCCAAGCCGAAGCGCGCGGATCTCCTGACGGTACGCGGCCCCGGGTCGGTCGCGTACCCGTGATGAATCCCGGACGTGATCGAGGTCGAGAGGGAAACGCACCCCGTTTCGGAGGGGCGGCCGGCGCCGGTTAATCGCGATCCATTTCCGATGCAATTGCAAATGCGCGCGCATGTGCCGCGATTATCAAACCAGCGCCGGGAGGACGTACACCTGAGCGCCTGAGGGGAGGGCGCACTCCAGGCCGCCGAGGCCGTCCGCGTGCGCGCCGCACACGTACAGCGCGATGTGTCTCCTGACGTGCCCGTCCACGTCGCGCAGCCGCTCCTCCAGCGACGGGTGCGTACGGCGGAGCGTGTCGAGCGCCCCGCCGAGCGTCGGGACGCCGTGGTCGGAGGCGGCCACGGCGAACACCCGCACCTCGTCCTGGCCGTTCACCCAGCGCCGCATGGGCGGCGGCAGGACGAACGTCACCAGGGTGACCCGCTTGGCCACTCAGAGCACCGCGACGCGGACGGTCAGCACGTCCGGCAGGTGCTTGGCGATCAGCGTCCAGGACTCGCCGTGGTCTTGTGACCCGTACACCTCGCCGTCGCGGGTGCCGAAGAAAACGCCCGCCTCGCCGGCGCACATCGCGTCGCGGAGCACGGCGGAGTGGACCGGCTCGTCGGGGAGGCCGTGCGTGAACCCCTTCCAGGTGGCTCCCGCGTCCTCGCTGCGGAACACCTGGTAGCGGTGGTCCAGGGGAGTGCGGTCCATGTCCGCCCGCAGCGGGAACACGTACAGGGTGTCCGGCCGCGTCGGGTCGACGACGATCGGGAAGCCGAAGTCCGAGGGCAGATCGGCGCCGATGTCCCGCCACGACCCGCCGAAGTCGTCGGACCGGTAGACGCCGAAATGGTGCTGCAGGAACAGCCGCTCGGGACGCTCCGGATGCGCGGCGACCTTGTGCACGCACTGCCCGAACTCGGGGTACTGCGCGCCCTCCGGGAAGAACGGCGCCCGGATGTTCTTGTTGGCCGTCTCCCAGGAGGCCCCGCCGTCGAAGCTGCGGAAGAACCCGACGGCCGAGGCGGCGACCGCGATCCGCTCCGGATCGACCGGATGCGGGATGATCGTGTGCAGGCAGAGGCCGCCGCCCCCGGGCTGCCACATCGGCCGGGACGGATGGTTCCACAAGCCCTCGACCAGCGAGAAGGTGACGCCGCCGTCCTCCGAGCGGAACAGCGCGGCGGGCTCGGCCCCGGCCCAGACCACGCCGGGCTCGGTCGGGGACGGCGCGAGCTGCCAGACCTTCGCCAGCGTCGCGCCCGTGTGCTCCGGGAACGCGACCGGTGGCCGGTCGGCCTCCCGCCACGTCTCGCCCAGGTCGTCGGACCACATCACCGACGGCCCGAAGTGGCCGTATTCGATCCCGGCGAGCAGCCGGGGAGCGGGCCCGCGTGTGTCGATCGCGACGGACGGGACGGCGACCGTGGTGAAGCGGACCGGCTCCACCTCGAACCGTCCGCCGTTCCTCGAACGGGCGAGGAACAGTCCCTTGCGGGTCCCTACTGCGAGCAGCGCGTCCAACGGATGCCTCCTTTGTGTGAAGTGGCGTGATGTCCCGGCCTACCCGGCGCCCGCCTGCGTGAACGAGCGACGCGAAATCAGCCGTTAAGCACAACCTCGTGTCACTTAAGTGCTTTTTGTGCTTTTTGTCGCCTGTGATGCATTTGGTGCCTCGCGGGTGGATCGACGCGCCGTACCGACCGGTCTCGGGGCGGCCCCCGTTTCACGGCCGGCGAGACGGCTCGCGTGTGCGGCCCTGCGCGAGCGGGCGGCGGCCCCACGCCCGTCCGGACCCCCTCTTGCGAGGCCGGCCCTTCCGGAGCGCGTTCTTCCGGCTCCGCGCCGTGCACGGCTATCGCCATCGTGCCAGGCGCCACCGACAGATTTGGGTCGTCAGGAGATCCGGGCGTCGCGAGTGTCCTTCCGAGCCCCGACATCTGCAAGATCCACTCTGAACTGGGGCGACGCCGTCGATGCGCGAGATAGGCGACAAAAGAGAAATCAGGTACGCCATTATGGGCGTGCAAGAATGCGAGATCCGTTGGAGAGACCATGCGCCGTCCACTCATTGGCATCACCGCCTACCTTGAGGCCGCCCGGTGGGGGGCCTGGGTGCGCGAGGCGGTGCTGTCCCCGCATGCGTACGCGCGTGCGGTGGAGAAGGCGGGCGGCGCCCCCGTCGTGCTGCCGCCGATGAGTCCGTACGCGGCCGTGGATTACGTGCGCGGCCTCGACGGCCTCATCCTCGCGGGCGGCGCGCCGGTCGACCCCACGCTGTACGGCGAGGCCCGCGACCCGCGGGCGGAGGAGCCGCAGGCGCACCGGGACCGCTTCGAGATGGCGCTGGCCGAAGCCGCGATCAAGGGCAACCTGCCGTTCCTCGCGGTGTCCCGGGGGATGCACCTGGTCAACGTCGTCCAGGACGGGACGCTCATCCCCTGGCTGCCCGAGGCCGTGGCGCACGACCGCCACGCGACGCCGCGGCACGTCGTCAGCGTGAGCGTCTCCAGCATGCTGGGCAAGGCGATCGGCGACCACGCCGAGGTGACCGGGCCGCACCAGCAGGCCCTCAAGCGGCTCGGGACGGGTCTGCTCGCCGTGGCGTGGGGCGAGGACCAGATCGTCGAGGGGATCGAGCTCCAGGGCCACAGGTTCGGTGTCGGCGTCCAGTGGCACCCCGAGCGCGACGCGGACAACCGGCTCATCGAGGCGCTGGTCGACGCCGCTCGCCCCTGACCCGGCCCTCCGGGAACGGCCTCCGGAGGGAACGCCCGTGACCGGAAACGCATGAAGCCGGAAGGGCGACGTCGAAGGCAGGCAACCTTACGCAGCAGGACGAGGGGTCGGCGTCCGCCCTCGGGATGAGTCCGGCACGGGCCCACAGGAGGAGTCCCGCCGCAGAAGGGACCAGCAGCCTGCGGCTCGGGGCGCGGCGCGCGGACGCGTCCGGCCACAGAGGCGCTGTTACTGTGCGGCCATGCCGTTGCATCCTCAGGCCGCCGCCTATCTGAAGCTCTTTCCCGCCGACCTCAACGTGGACCTGGCCGCCCTGACGCTCCCGGAGATCGTCCGGATGCGCGGCCTCGACGGCCTGGCCGAGCAGCGCGGACGGCCGGCCGACCTGCCCGACGTCCGCGACCACGAGGTGGACGGCGTGCGGGTGCGCGTCTATCGGCCGGAGCCGGGCGACCGCCCCCTTCCCGTGGTGGTCTACTTCCACGGCGGAGGCTGGGTCTTCGGCAGTGTGAACCGCAACGACGCGCTCGGCCGCGACCTGGCGCGCCGCTGCGGCGCCGTCGTCGCGTCCGTGGACTACCGGCTGGCGCCGGAGCATCCCTTCCCGGCGGCGGCCGACGACGCCTTCACGGTCGTACGGGACGTCTTCGCCCGTCCCGAGTTCTACACGGGCGACGCGAGCCGGGTGGCGGTGGTCGGCGACAGCGCGGGAGGCAACGTCGCAGCGGTCGCCGCCTGGCGGGCGCGCGACGCCGGACTCGCCCTGTCCCACCAGGTGCTGCTCTACCCGATCACCGACGTGGCGATGGACACGCCCAGCTATCGGTCGTACGCCTCCGGATTCGGGCTGGACGCGGTCGAGATGGCCTGGTTCGTCGAGCAGTACGCCCGGGACGCCGACCCGCTCGACCCGCGGCTCGCGCCGCTGCGGCTGGCCGACAAGTCGGGGCTGTCCCCGGCCACCGTGATCACCGCGGAGTACGACCCGCTCCGCGACGAGGGCGCGGCCTACGCCCGGGAGCTGTCCGGCGCGGGCGTGCCCGTCGAGTACCGCTGCTATCCCGGGATGCTGCACGGCTTCTTCGGGGTCCCGGGCTTCTTCGACGACGCCGAAGACGCGCGCGAGTACGTGGCCGCCCGGCTCAAGGAGGCGTTCGCCTGACTCCGAGGTCGGGGGCGTAACCCCGCCGGTCGGCCGTACGGGGGGAGCGGCCGCCGGGTGGGACGGGGGGAGAGACGGCCCTCGACCGGTCGGGTCGCGCCGCGGGACGCCCCTGGTCACCCCTGGGCTCAGGCCCGGGGCACCCGCGGCCGCCTCGCGTGGAAGACGAACGCGGGCGGCAGATTGCGCCACACCGTGCGCCCGGGGACGACCTCCTCGAACGTCCGGGCCAGGCTGCGCCGGAACCGCACCGCCGGGCCGAGCATCCGGGCGTGCACGTACGAGAAGGTCGTGAACGCTCCGTGCGGGCCGAGCGAGTCCACGACGGCCCGCAGCAGCACGGCCTGCTTCGACGGTGCGAAGGCGGCCCAGGGCAGTCCGCTCACGATCACGTCGGCCCCCGTCAGGCCGCGGTCGGCGAGGAGGCTCGGCAGCCGGGCGGCGTCCTCCACCAGCACCTCCAGGCCGGGGTGCCTGACCCGCAGGTGGTCCGCCAGGCGCGGGTTGATCTCCAGCGCGATGTGCCGGCCGCGGCCGCCCAGCCGCCGCTGGATCTCGGCGGTGAACGGGCCGGTGCCCGCACCGAGCTCGACCACCACGGGGTCTCCGCGCTCGGGGATCGGGACCGCCACCGCGGACGAGAGCCGCCGCGAGCTGGGCGCTATCGCGCCGACCACGGTCGGGGACCTGAAGAACTCGCCCAGGAAGAGCGTTGATTCGTTCGCCATGTCCACGCACACTATGGCGGCGTGGGCGGCTTGATCATCCACCGACCAGCCCATTTGAGCGGCCACTTGAAGGAGGGCGGCCGTCCTCCCTGAGGATGACGGGCTGTGGGCGCCGCCCCGATACGGTTCACCCATGCGATGGCGCGGCGGCTTTTTTCTGGACCTCTCCCTCGCCGTCTCCGGAGTCGTGCTCAACGTGCTCGTGGCCATCTCCACCTGGGACGGCCCGTCCGCGCCGCCCTGGGTGGTGATGCTCCTCGCGCTGCTCGGGGGGCTCCCGCTGGCGTTGCTGCGCAGGTGGCCGGGCGCCGCGGCGCTCTGCCTCATCGTCCTGCTCGCCGTCTACGACCAACTCGGGGCCTCGACCGTCGACGCCGTGCAGATCCTGCTCCCGGTGGCCGTGGGCGTGCTGGCCCGGCTGCGCGGGTGGCGGTGGACGGCTCCCGTGGCCGTCCTGGCCTGTTTCGCGACCGCGCTGAACCTCGCCGCCCCCAGCGTCCCCTTCAGCCGCGCCGCGTGGTTCACCGTCGGCATCGTCGCCGTCCCCGTGCTCATCGGCCGCTACCTGCGCGGTACGGCGCTGCGCCGCCCCGACGAGGACCACGCCCCGTTGCTCGACCTGCTGATGGCGGGCGGCGGCCTCGCCCTCGCCGTACTGGGGAGCTGGCCGAACTGGGACAGCGGCACGCTCCCCATCTGGGCGGTCGGCCTCATGGTGGTGCTGTCGGGTCTGGCCCTGGGCGTGGTCCGCCGCCTGCCCGGAGCGGTGCTGCTGCTGGAGAGCGTCCTGGTGATCGTCGCCGACCAGTACGTCGGAGACGTCGGCACCACCCTGCAGATCCTGCTGTTCATCGCCCTCGGCGTGTTCGCGACCCGGGCGAGCTGGGCGTGGGTGCTCGCCGGATACCTGCTCACCTGCGCGGCTGCCGTGATCACGGTCGTCGACGACAACACGGAGATCACGGTCTGGCGGGTGATCGCCCTCCTCGCGATGGTGGCCGCGCCGGTCGCCATCGGCGGCTACATCCGGGGCCGGCAGGCCGCCGCGCGCCAGGCCGCCGAGCTCGCCGCCGCGCGGAACCGGGCGAGCCGGCTGGCCGAGCGGGAGCGGATCGCCCGGGACGTCCACGACATCGTGGCTCACCACGTCGGCGCGATGGTGCTCCGCGCGAGCGCCGCGCTGTACGCGGGGGCGGACGGCCCGGCGGAGGAGGCGCTCACCGACATCCGCTCCACCGGGCACCGGGTGCTCGAGGACCTGCGCGGCCTGCTCGACGTGCTCAGGGACCCCGGCAAGGACGACATTCCCTCCGCCGACCCCGAGGACGTCGTACGGGACGCGGTCGCGCGGATGACGGCGGCCGGGCTGCGGGTCGAGCTCGACATCGCGCCCGGGGCGGAGCAGGCGCCGCTCGTCGTACGCGCCTCCGCCGCGAGGATCGTCCAGGAGGGGCTGACCAACGTGCTCAAGCACGCGGGACCGGGCGCGGAGGCCCGTGTCAAGGTGGGGATCACGGGACACGAGCTGGCGGTGGAGATCAGGAACGGCCCCGGCGCCGCCGCCCCCCGGGAACTGCCCTCGTCCGGGCAGGGCATCAACGGCATGCGGGAGCGGGCCGGCGCGCTCGGCGGGCGCCTCACGGCGGGACCGGCCGAGGACGGCGGCTGGCGGCTGGCCGCCGCACTCCCCGTGCGTACGGGAACGGCGAGGAGTCGCCAGTGACGACGCGCGCGACGGTGGAGGATACGTCCGTGACGGGAGAGACGAGCATGCGATCGAGGGCGGGGAGAAGACGATGATCCGGGTTCTGGTGGCCGACGACCAGGCCCTGGTACGCGCCGGCGTCCGCATGATGCTGGAGGCCGCGGGGGACACGGAGATCTGCGGCGAGGCCGCGGACGGGGCGCAGGCCGTGCATCTGGCCGAGCGGCTCCTGCCGGACGTGATCCTCATGGACCTGCGGATGCCGCGCGTGGACGGCCTGGAGGCGACCCGGCGGATCCTCGCCGCCCGGCCGTCGGCCCGGATCGTCGTGCTCACCACGTTCGCCGAGGACGACAACGTCTACGGTGCGCTGAGAGCCGGGGCGCTCGGGTTCCTCGTGAAGGACGACGCCCCCGAGCGGATCGTCGACGCCGTACGGCGCGCCGCGCAGGGGGAGCCGCTGCTGGCCCCGTCCGTGCTGCGCCGGGTGGTCGAGCGCGCGCTCGCCGCCGAGCGGGAGGCGGTGTCCCTCCCGCGCGGGCTGACCGAGCGCGAGGTGCAGGTCCTCACCCTCGTGGGCATGGGCCTGTCCAACGCCGAGATCGGCGAGCGGCTGCGGGTGGGGGTGACGACGGTCAAGAGCCACGTCGCCGCCGTCATGGAGAAGCTGGAGCTGCGCAACCGCACCCAGGCCGCCGTGGTGGCGCACCGGCTCGGACTGGTGGACGCCGGTTTCCGCCCCGTGCCGCCCTCGCCGGCCGACCCCGCGAAGGACGCCTGACCCGGCGCCGACAGGACTCCCGGCCCGCCGGGTCGGGCCGCCGCGCCTCCGCGCCGGAGTCCGGCGCCGAGAGCACGACCGACCGGCCGATGGAGCCGCCGAATACGCTGTGCACCGGCCGCCGGGCGGCGTCGCGCCGCGATGTAAGGTCTGACCGTGGAGTCTGCCGAGGATCGGATCTTTACCCTGCCCAACCTGCTGAGCTTCCTGAGGCTGCTCGGCGTTCCCGTGTTCCTGTGGCTCGTGCTGGGGCCCCAGGCGGACGCCTGGGCGATCCTCCTGCTCATCGCGGCGGGGATCAGCGACTGGCTCGACGGGAAGCTCGCCCGGGCGTGGGACCAGACGAGCCGGCTCGGCCGGCTGATCGATCCCCTCGCCGACCGGCTCTACATCCTCGCCACCCTCGCCGGGCTGGTCCTGCGCGAGGTGATCCCGTGGTGGCTGGCGGTCCTGGTCGTCGGACGAGACGTTTTCCTGCTCTTCACCGTGCCTATCCTGCGCCGCCACGGCTACGGCCCGGCCCTGCCCGTACATTTCCTCGGTAAGGCCGCCACCGCCTGCCTCATGTACGCCTTTCCCCTGCTGTTCCTCGCGTCCCATGAGGGGTGGTACGCGGAGATCACGGGCATCTTCGGCTGGGCGTTCGCCCTGTGGGGGACTGGTCTGTACTGGTGGGCCGGGGTGTTGTATGTGGTACAGGTCCGCCAGCTGACAAGGGGGTGAGCCCGTGAAGGCCGTCGTCATGGCGGGCGGGGAGGGAACGCGGCTCCGGCCGATGACCGCCAATCAACCCAAACCCCTGCTCCCCATCATCAACCGGCCCATCATGGAGCACGTACTCCGGCTGCTGAAGAAACACGGCTTCATCGACACCGTGGTGACCGTGCAGTTCCTGGCCGCGCTGATCCGCAACTACTTCGGCGACGGCGACGAGCTCGGCATGCGCCTCCACTACGCCACGGAGGAGATCCCGCTCGGCACCGCGGGAAGCGTGAAGAACGCCGCCGACCGGCTCCGCGACGAGCGCTTCCTCGTCATCTCCGGCGACGCCCTGACCGACATCGACCTGACCGACATGCTCAGGTTCCACGAGGAGAACGGCGCCCTCGTCACCATCGGACTCAAGCGGGTGCCGAACCCCCTGGAGTTCGGCATCATCATCGTGGACGAGAACGGCCGGATCCAGCGGTTCCTGGAGAAGCCCACCTGGGGCCAGGTGTTCTCCGACACGGTCAACACCGGCATCTACATCATGGAGCCCGAGGTCCTCGACGAGGTCGCGGCCGGGCGGTCGATCGACTGGTCCTCCGACGTCTTCCCCCGGCTGCTCGAACGCGGCCGTCCGCTCTTCGGCTACGTGGCCGAGGGCTACTGGGAGGACGTCGGCACGCACGAGAGCTACCTCAAGGCCCAGGCCGACGTCCTCGAGGGCAAGGTCAAGGTCGACTTCGACGCCTTCGAGCTCGCGCCGGGCGTCTGGACGGCCGAGGGCGCCTCGGTCGATCCCGACGCGGTGCTCAAGGGCCCGCTCTACATCGGCGACTACGCCAAGGTGGAGGCCGGCGCGGAGCTGCGGGAGTACACGGTGCTCGGCAGCAACGCGGTGGTCAAGGAAGGGGCGTTCCTCCATCGGGCGGTCGTCCACGACAACGTCTACGTCGGCCCGGCCGCCCACCTGCGCGGATGCGTGATCGGCAAGAACACCGACGTGATGACCGGCGCCAGGATCGAGGAGAACGCGGTCGTCGGCGACGAGTGTGTGATCGAGTCCGAGGCGTACGTCTCCTCCGGGGTGAAGATCTACCCGTTCAAGACCGTCGAGGCCGGCGCCGTCGTCAACACCAGCGTGATCTGGGAGTCGCGCGGCCAGCGCAGTCTGTTCGGCCCGCGCGGCGTCTCCGGCCTGGTCAACGTCGAGATCACCCCCGAGCTGTGCGTACGGCTCGCCAGCGCGTACGCCACGATGGTCAGCAAGGGCGACACCGTCGTCACCTCACGCGACGCCTCGCGCGCGGCCCGCGCCTTCAAACGGGCGGTCATCGGCGCGCTGAACTCGAGCGCCATCAACGTGGTCGACCTGGAGGCGTGCGCGCTGCCCGTCGCCCGCTTCCACACCTCCCGGGAGAGCGTCAAGGGCGGCATCGCGCTGCGCACCAGCGCGGGCGACCCGCAGAGCGTCGACATCGTCTTCATGGACGACACCGGCGCCGACCTCTCGCAGGGCGCCCAGCGCAAGCTCGAACGCATCTTCTCCCGGCAGGAGTACCGCCGGGCCTTCCCCGGCGAGATCGCCGAGCTGACCTTCCCGGCCCGCGCGGTGGACACCTACACCCGCGAGCTGCTGCGCTGCGTCGACATGAACGGTGTCAAGGACGCCGAGATGAAGGTGGTCGTGGACTGCGCCGGCGGCACGTCGTCCCTGGTCCTGCCCAGCCTGCTGGGCCGGGTCGGGGTGGACGTGCTCACGGTGAACAACCGCCTCGACGACGCCTCGCCGACCGAGACCTTCGCCGAGCGGCGCCGCGACCTGCAGCGCCTCGCCGAGTTGGTCGCCTCGTCCCGGGCCGCCTTCGGCGTACGGTTCGACCCGGTGGGGGAGCGGATCTCCCTGGTCGACGAGATGGGCCAGCTCATCAGCGAGGAGCGGGCGCTGCTCGTGGTGCTCGACCTGGTGGCGGCCGAGCGCAGGGGCGGCCGGGTCGCCCTGCCGGTCACGACCACCAGGGTGGCGGAGATGGTCTGCCGATTCCACGGGGCGCAGGTGGAGTGGACGCCCACCAGCCTGGACGCGCTGACCACCGCGGCGACGCACAGCGACATGATTTTCGCGGGGGACGGGCGCGGCGGGTTCATCGTCCCGGAGTTCGGCCCGACCCTGGACGGGCTGGCGGCGTTTCTGCGGCTGCTCGGGCTGGTCGCGCGCACCCGCCTGTCGCTCAGCCAGATCGACGCCCGCATTCCGGAGGCGAAACTGCTGCGGCGGACCATCCCCACGCCATGGGCGCACAAGGGTACGGTCATGCGCTCGGTGGTGGAGGCCGCCGAGGGCCTGTACGTCGACACCACCGACGGCGTGCGGGTCGTGGGCGAGGACGGGAGCTGGGCCCTGGTCCTGCCCGACCCCTCGCAGGCGGTCACCCACCTGTGGGCCGAGGGGGGCGACGTGGACACCGCGCAGGCCCTGCTGGAACGATGGGCCCGCGTCGTGGAACACGCCGCGGGAGCACAATAACAATCTCCGTGATCATGTACAAATATTGGAGCTGTGACGTTCGGGAAGGCGGGAAACGGTGTGGCGGGATGGACCTTGAGCCGCGCGGGGCTGTAGCGTTGGTCAGTCCGTGTCGAGCACGCTTTCTTGACCTTTGTGCGTGATCAGCGTAAGTTGCGGCATTCGCCGTCTGAGCAAGTCATAAGAGAGGCCGAGCCGTTCGATGCCCAGCGTTTACTGCACGCAGTGCGGTCATGCCAACCCCGAGGATGCCCGTTTCTGTTCCAGATGCGGTTCCCCGCTGAGCGCTCCGGCGCCGGTTGCTTTCGACACCACCTCGACGATCTCGCTGGAGGCGGTGGAGAACGAGTCGGGGCAGACCCTGCTGCCCGACAGGTCGGCCATCGAGCAGCTCCGGCCGGGCACCGCGCTCCTGGTCGTCATGCGGGGCCCCAACGCGGGAAGCCGCTTTCTGCTGGACAGTGATCTCACCACGGCGGGTCGCCACCCGGAAAGCGACATTTTCCTGGACGATGTGACGGTGTCCAGAAGGCACGCGGAGTTCTACCGGCGTGGCGGCCAATTCACCGTCCGTGACGTCGGCAGCCTCAACGGGACGTACGTCAACCGTGAGCGCATCGAGGAGTTCCCCCTGGCGGGGGGCGACGAGGTGCAGATCGGCAAGTTCCGGCTGGTGTTCTTCACGCGCGGCCTTGGGGGCCAGTGATCGCTGAGGGAGGGGCGGGTAAGTCATGAGCGCGCAGGCGGTACGGGCGTTCATGAGCATCGGGGAGGTGCTCGCGCTACTGCAGGGCGAGTTCCCCGACGTGACGATCTCCAAGATTCGTTTCCTGGAGGGCGAGGGGCTCATCGAGCCGCAGCGAAGTCCCTCGGGGTACCGCAAGTTCACCCACGCGGACGTCGAGCGGTTGCGCTACATCCTCACCGCGCAGCGTGACCACTACCTCCCGCTCCGCGTGATCAAGGAGAACCTCGACGAGCAGGCCGCCCGCCCACGGGCGCTGCCGCAGGAGACCGCACCCGTACGGCTCAGCCGCGAGGAACTGCTCCGGTCCGCCGACATCGACGAGGACACCCTCGCCGAGCTGGAGAGCTTCGGCCTGGTGGTCGCCGTGGCCCGCTGGTACGACGCCGACGCCCTGGAGATCGCCCGCAGCGTGGGCTCGCTGGCCAGATTCGGCCTGCACGCCCGCCACCTGCGCATGGTCCGGGCCGCGGCCGAGCGTGAGGCGAGCCTGGTCGAGCAGGTCGTGGCCCCGCTGCTGCGCCGCCGGGCGCCCGGCGCGATCGGTCAGGCCGAGGAGACCGCACGGGAAATATCCGGACTTCTCCTCGAATTGCACACTGCGTTGCTTCGTGGCAGTGTTCGCCGCGTTCTGGGGCAGTGACCGGGCCGACCCGCAGCGGGTGTTACGTTGAAGGCCTGGTGATATGCCGCGCCACTTTGAGACGGAGTCGCCCGTGTTGCAGATGGAGGTCGTGGGGGTTCGCGTTGAGATGCCCACCAACCAGCCGATCGTCCTCCTGAAGGAGACGAACGGCGATCGGTACCTGCCGATCTGGATCGGCATGACCGAGGCGACGGCCATCGCGCTCGCCCAGGCGGAGGAACCACCGCCGCGCCCGCTCACTCATGATCTGTTCCGTGACGTGCTGGAGGCGCTGGGGGTGCGCCTGCGCACGGTCAACATCGTCGCGCTACGCGACCAGATCTTCTTCGCCGATCTGGTGTTCTCGAACGGGGTGGAGGTGAGCGCCCGGCCCTCGGACTCGATCGCGCTCGCGCTCCGCACCGGAGCGACGATCTACGCCAGTGAGGAGGTCCTCAGGGAGGCCGGCGTGAGCATGCCGGACGACCAGGAGGACGAGGTGGAGAAGTTCCGAGAGTTCCTCGACAACATCACGCCCGAGGACTTCGGGCGTGCCGGGTAGGGGTTGATTTCGGGAATTTAACGCTTCACGACGCGCCGTGCGGGGTCGTTGACTGAGAATGTCCCCGGTCCTACGGTGCAAGGGAATCCACGGTTGTAATTCACGAACCCCCAGATCAGACCGTGGGATGAGAGAAAGCCGGAGGTCCGCAGTGGCGGTCAGCAGCGGCGAGGGTAAAGCGGCCGACCAGCATGATCCGGCCCGTCAGTCAGCGCGAGAGCGCGCCGGTGAGCAGGGCCTGCTGTTCGACGAGCGACCGATGAGACTGCCCGACGACATCGGGTACCGCGGTCCCACCGCCTGCGCGGCGGCCGGCATCACCTACCGCCAGCTCGACTACTGGGCCCGGACGGAGCTGGTCCTGCCGACCATAAGAGCCGCGCACGGATCCGGCTCCCAGCGCCTGTACAGCTTCCGCGACATTCTCGTGCTCAAGGTCGTCAAACGTCTCCTGGACACCGGAGTCTCGCTCCAGCAGATCCGCACCGCCGTACAGCATCTCCGGGACAGGGGAGTCAACGACCTCGCCCAGATCACTCTGATGAGCGACGGCGTCAGCGTGTACGAGTGCACGTCGCCCGACGAGGTCATCGACCTGCTCCAGGGCGGTCAGGGAGTGTTCGGCATCGCCCTCGGGCGCGTCTGGCGCGAGGTCGAGGGCTCGCTGGCCGAGCTGCCGGGCGAGCGGGCCGAGTCCGGCTCGGACCCGGAGGCCGACCATCCGGCCGACGAGCTGGCCCGGCGCAGGAAGTCCCGCAAGACCGGCTGAGAGCCGCGAGTGAGAGCCCCGCGACACGCGGAGGCCGCCCCCGGCGTACCCGCCGGAGAAGACCGCCGGTGATTCGGCTGCGGATCGGGTCAGAATCCGCGAGACCTGGTGAATGCTCCGCCTCGGGGTAGGCGGTAGAGTGACGAAAGCCGACGACCCTGTGCGGGAGAGACCTCTTTTGCGGAGGCGCCGAAGGAGCAACCCTCCCCGGAATCTCTCAGGCATCCCGTACCGCACGGGAGAGGCAACTCTGGAAAGCAGCACGTCCACCAGGCGTGCTCACCGACGGTGCAAGCCCTACGGGGTGAAGCTCTCAGGTCGTTGTCCCGCCGCCGGTCGGCTGGTCGCGATGACAGAGGGGGAGACCTGGCGCACGCGTGCGCCCCCGAGGTCTCGACCTGCCGCAGGAGGCTTGCACATGACCGACCGGTCACCACTTCGCGATCTTTCCGGCCCGCCCTTCGCGGCCCGTCACATCGGCCCCTCCGACGACGACCAGGCCCGCATGCTGGAGGCCGTCGGATACGCCTCCGTGGCCGACCTGGTGGCCGTCGCCGTACCCGAGGCGATCAGGACCACGACGCCGCTCGCGCTGCCCGAGGCGGCGAGCGAGACGGACGCGCTGGCCGAGCTGCGGGCGATCGCGGGCCGCAACCGCGTGCTCACCTCGATGATCGGCCTCGGCTACCACGACACGATCACGCCGGGCGTCATCTTGCGCAACGTGCTGGAGAACCCGGGCTGGTACACGGCGTACACGCCGTACCAGCCGGAGATCTCGCAGGGGCGGCTGGAGGCGCTGCTCAACTTCCAGACGGCGATCACCGACCTGACCGGCCTCGACGTGGCCGGGGCCTCGCTCCTGGACGAGGGCACCGCCGCGGCCGAGGCGATGACCCTGGCCCGCCGGGCGAGCAAGGTCAAGAGCGACGTCTTCGTGGTCGACACCGACGCGCTGCCGCAGACCAAGGCGGTCCTCGCGACCCGGGCCGAGCCGCTCGGCATCACCGTCGTCGAGGCGAACCTCGCCGACCCCGGCGTCGCGCTGCCCGAGTGCTTCGGCGTGCTGGTGCAGTACCCCGGGGCGAGCGGGCGGGTGGCGGGCTTCCGCGCGCTGGCCGAGCGGGCGCACGCGGCGGGCGCGCAGGTGATCGCCGCCGCCGACCTGCTCGCGCTGACGCTGCTGGCGTCGCCCGGCGAACTGGGCGCGGACATCGCCGTCGGCTCCTCCCAGCGGTTCGGCGTCCCCCTCGGCTTCGGCGGCCCGCACGCGGCGTACATGGCCGTACGCGAGGGCCTCCAGCGGCAGATGCCCGGACGCCTGGTCGGCGTCTCCGTCGACGCGGACGGGCGGCCCGCCTACCGGCTCGCGCTGCAGACCCGTGAGCAGCACATCCGCAGGGAGAAGGCGACCAGCAACATCTGCACCGCGCAGGTCCTGCTCGCCGTCATGGCCTCCATGTACGCCGTCTACCACGGCCCGGACGGCCTGCGGCGGATCGCCCAGCGCGTCCACCGCCACGCGGCCGTGCTCGCCGCCGGGCTGCGTCAGGGCGGCGTCGAGGTCGTGCACGAGAAGTTCTTCGACACCGTCCTGGCCCGCGTCCCCGGGCGCGCCGCCCAGGTCGTCGCCGCTGCCGAGGCGGCGGGCGTCAACCTCCGGCTCGTGGACGCCGACCACGTGGCGGCCGCCTGCGACGAGAAGACCGCGGCCGAGCACCTGGAGACCGTGTGGGCGGCCTTCGGCGTGCCCGGCTCCACCGACGGCGTCGCCATCGACGACCTGGACCGGGTGACCGAGGACGCGCTGCCGGCCGACCTCGCCCGGACCGGTGACTTCCTGACCCACCCGGTGTTCCACTCGTACCGGTCCGAGACGGCGATGCTGCGCTACCTGCGTCGGCTCCAGGACAAGGACGTCGCCCTCGACCGCTCGATGATCCCGCTCGGCTCCTGCACCATGAAGCTGAACGCGACCACCGAGATGGAGCCGATCACCTGGCCGGAGTTCGCCGGCATCCACCCCTTCGTCCCGGCCGAGCAGGCGGCGGGCTACGTCGAGCTGATCGAGACCCTCGAGGGCTGGCTCGCCGAGGTCACCGGCTACGACGCGGTGTCGATCCAGCCGAACGCCGGCTCCCAGGGCGAGTTCGCCGGGCTGCTCGCCATCCGCGCCTACCACCAGGCGCGCGGCGAGGGCGGCCGGGACGTCTGCCTGATCCCGTCGTCCGCGCACGGCACCAACGCGGCCAGCGCGGTCATGGCCGGGATGCGGGTCGTTGTCGTCGCCTGCGACGACAACGGCAACGTCGACCTCGCCGACCTGGCCGCCAAGATCGACAAGCATCGCGACGCGCTCGCCGCGATCATGGTGACGTACCCGTCCACCCACGGGGTGTACGAGGAGACGATCGTCGAGATCTGCGCGCGGGTCCACGAGGCCGGGGGACAGGTCTACGTCGACGGCGCCAACCTCAACGCCCTCGTCGGCCTGGCCCGGCTCGGCGAGTTCGGCGCGGACGTCAGCCACCTCAACCTGCACAAGACGTTCTGCATCCCGCACGGCGGTGGCGGGCCGGGTGTCGGGCCGGTGGCGGTCAAGGGTCACCTCGCCCCCTACCTCCCCGGCCGGGGCTCGGGCGCCGTCTCCGCCGCGCCGTACGGCTCCGCGGGCATCCTGCCCATCTCCTGGGCGTACATCAGGATGATGGGCGGCGAGGGGCTGCGCCAGGCGACCGAGCAGGCGATCCTCTCGGCGAACTACCTGGCCCGGCGGCTCGCCCCGCACTACCCGGTGCTGTACACCGGGCGGGACGGCCTCGTCGCGCACGAGTGCATCGTCGACCTGCGGCAGATCACCAAGGAGACCGGCGTCACCGTGGACGACGTGGCCAAGCGGCTGATCGACTACGGGTTCCACGCGCCGACGATGTCGTTCCCGGTCGCCGGCACGCTGATGATCGAGCCCACGGAGAGCGAGGACCTGGCCGAGCTGGACCGCTTCGTCGAGGCCATGGTCGCCATCCGCGGCGAGATCGCCCGCGTCGCCTCAGGGGAGTACGACCGGACGGACAACCCGCTGCGCAACGCGCCGCACACGGCCGCCTGCCTGGTCGCCGACGAGTGGCAGCACCCGTACTCGCGCACGGTCGCGGCCTACCCCGTGCCCGCGCTGCGGGAGAACAAGTACTGGTCGCCGGTCCGCCGCATCGACCAGGCGTACGGGGACCGCAACCTCGTCTGCTCCTGCCCTCCCCTGGAGGCGTACGAGGACTGAGCGAAGCGAGCGCGGGGAGGATCCGCCGGCCCGGAACGGAAGCCGGCCACCATCATGCGGATGTCCTCCCCGCGCGGGCCCACCGGTCGTTAGGATCTTGCCGATCCCCGACTTTGGAGGGCCCGGCATGACGGCCACCGACCCCGGACGGCAGATCGACCACGCACGCCGGCTGGCCGAGGCGGGCGATCTCGACGCCGCCGCCGCGATCTTCGCGGAGGTCGCGGCCGAAGGAGACGAGCCCGACCGGCACGAGGGCGCGGCGGGGCTCTCCGCCGTCGCCGAGCGGATGGCCGAGCGGCTGCTGGAGGACGGCGAGCCGGGGCAGGCCGCCGACCTCCTGCTGCGCGCCCTGTCCGTGCCCGGCGTCGCCGAGCCCGCCCGGCTGCGGATCCTGCTCGGCCTCGCCCACCTGGACATGGCCTGCGGGGAGTTCGCCGGAGCGGTCGAGGAGGGCGACGGCGCCGACGCCGGCACCGGGGCGCTCGCCATCGAGCTGCTCGCCCGCGTCCTGCCGCTGCGCGGCCGGGACGGCGACGCCGAGACCGTCTGGCGGTACGGCCTCGCCCACCCCGACACGGCGCTGGCCGAGGAGGTGCGGCTCCGCCTCACCAGGGACGTGCGCCCCTCGGTAACCTGACCCCGGTGGAGCTACAGACACCGCACGGCCCGGGAAGGGCCGAGGTGGACGAGGCGGCCGACCCGCGGCTGCTGCTCGTCCTCACGCACGGCTCGGCCGGGGGAGTCGACGCGCCCGACCTGCTCGCCGTACGCGACGCCGTCCTGGCCATCGGGGGGACGGTCGTCCGGGTGACCCAGCCGTTCCGGCTCAGGGGCGCCCGCGCGCCGGGCTCGGCCGCGCGGCAGGACGAGGCGTGGATCGCGATGATCGAGGAGTTGCGGGCCCGCCATCCGGAGCTGCCCCTCGTGCAGGGCGGGCGGAGCAACGGCGCGCGGGTCGCCTGCCGTACCGCCCGGGCGGTGGGGGCCGACGCGGTGGTCGCGCTGGCTTTCCCGCTGCACCCGCCGGGCAAGCCGGAACGTTCCAGAGCGGACGAGCTGCGGCAGGCGGGTACGGACGTTCTGGTGATCAATGGAGATCGTGACCCGTTCGGGGTGCCCGAGGCGTCCGACGCGGCACGGCTCGTGGTGCTGCCGGGTGAGGGGCACGATCTGAAGAAGGACCCCGCCCGGGTGGGCGAGGAAGTGGCCCGGTGGCTGCTGGCGCGGGTGCGGGCCTGAGCCGGATCGGGCCGCGACGACCTACCTGAGCCCGTCGCCGGACGGGGCGACGGGAAGGGGCCCGGCTGGACGGACCAGCCGGGTGACCCGGCCGCGACGGCGATCAGGCGGCGCTGGAGGCCAGGTCGGTCGGGCGGTGCGGGGCGATGGCGACGCCATCGGGCAGCAGCTCGCCGGTGTCCTCGAAGAGGACGACGCCGTTGCACAGCAGGCTCCACCCCTGCTCCGGGTGGGCCGCGATGGTGCGGGCCGCTTCGCGGTCCTTCGCATCCGGGCTCGGACAGGACGGGCTATGAGGGCACATCGCCGGGGCTCCGTGTCTTATCGTTCGCCCGCACGCGGGGCGGCGGGCGTCTCGGGTTGGTGTGACTGACAGCACATTGGTGCCAACACCAGTGTGCCGCCCGCTCGCCACGTGGCGACATAGTCCGTTAGGACGGTTTCGGCCGGTCCTGGGGAGGGGGCCGGGGGCGCCCGCGCGGGTTCCGCTCACCACGTTGTGAGCTATTCCACAAGATTGCCCCAGGGAAGATAACGGTCCAAGCTCGACACGCCGTCCGTCTGATAACCGGCGGATTACGGTTCACCGCGCCGCCTCCACGGCGTACGCGAGGTCACCCGGCGGCCGGGTCTCGACCGGTTGCTCAGGCGTCACAGTGGGCGCGGACCGCACCCAGGGCCGGCCGTCGTGCGGGCGCGTCGCCCCTCCTCGCCCCGGCGGCCAAGGCCCGCGCGGCCTCTCGCCCTGGGGCGATCCCGCGTGAAGTTTCCCTAAAGAAAACGTTGACCATCAGGGGCGTGTGTAAGTAACTTCCAGTCAACGCGGTGACCTTGGCGGACATTTTCCTACATGTGAGGGTTGGAGGACGTCACGTCGAGGACCGAAAACCCGCACGACGTCGCCCTGTTCGTCCTGTTCGTCGCCTGGGCCGGACCTCGAGCCACGTAGTGGATCCGACCCTCGGTGAGATCGAACGGACCTGCGGGCCGAAGGGAAGTCTCATGAAGAGAAGGTGGATCGCGGGGGCGATCGGGGTGCTCGCGGTGGCGCTGGCGGCCTGCGCGCCGGGCGGCGGCGCGTCCGACCAGGGTGACAAGTCGGGCGCCGACAAGGTCACGATCAGTCTGTGGTCGTGGCGCGTCGAGGACGTCAAGGCGTACGAGAAGATCCTCGCCAAGTTCGAGGAGTCGCACCCGAAGATCCACGTCGAGTTCAAGCCGTTCCAGGCCACCGAGTACAACAACATCCTGGCGACGGGCCTGTCCGGCAGCGCCGGGCCGGACGTCGCCCAGCTCCGGGCGTACGGCGGGCTCCAGCCGCTGGTCGAGGCGGACCAGCTCCTGCCGCTGGACGACAAGGTGGACGCGCTGTCCGGCTTCGACGCGAAGCTGCTGGAAGGTGCCAAGGGCCACACGGACGGCAAGATCTACGGCGTTCCGTTCGCGTACCAGACGCTCCAGGTGCTCTACAACAAGAAGCTCTTCAGTGACAACGGCATCCAGCCGCCCGCCACCTGGGACGACATGATCGCGGCGGCCAAGAAGCTGAAGGCGGCCGGGATCACGCCGTTCGCCGTCGCGGCCGGCCCCGACGCCACCTGGACGCTGCCGATCGTCCATGAGATCTTCGGCAATGCCCGCTACGGCAGCACCGCCTTCCGGGACGCGCTGGTCAAGGGCGAGAAGAAGTTCACCGACCCCGACTTCACGGCGTCCATCAAGCTGATCAAGGACCTGGAGCCGTACTTCCCCAAGGACGTGGTGGCCGTCAAGATCCCCGACGTCCAGGCGCTGTTCGTCACGGGGAAGGCCGCGATGTACCCGACGGGCACCTTCGACCTGGCGCCCGTGCTCAAGGCCGACCCGAACCTGGAGGTCGGCCTCTTCCAGGTGCCGCCGCCGTCCGGCTCCCCGGTGACCACGCCGGTCACGCCGGGCTGGGCCGACGGCTCGTTCGGTGTCAACGCCAAGTCGGCCCACCAGGCCGAGGCGCTCGAACTGGTCAAGTGGATGGCGACGCCGGAGTTCGGACAGCTCTACGCGACCGAGCTGAAGCAGCTCTCCGCGGTCCCCGGGGTCACGCCGTCGGACCCGCTGCTGGCCGAGATGGCCAAGAACTACGCCGACAACGGCGCGCCGTACACGCTGCTCGTGAACTTCCGGTACGGCCAGCCGAACGGTGACGCGGTCTTCCGCGACGAGGTGCAGAAGATGCTCACGGGACAGACCGACCCCGAGGCGGTCGCCGCGAGCGTGCAGAAGGGCGTCGAGCAGTGGTTCAAGCCAGGGAACTGACCGTTCCCCGACGTCGCGCGGTACGTACCGGCACCGGCCGCCGGTACGTGCCGCGGTGGCGGGTGCTGGCCGTCTTCCTGCTGCCCGCGTTCCTGCTCTACTCGGCTTTCATCGTCTATCCACTGGTGAGCGCGCTCGACTACAGCTTCTTCGAGTGGCGCGGGATCCGGCAGATGGGGTTCGCCGGGCTCGACAACTACCGGGACCTGCTCAGCGTCTACCCGTACGACCAGCAGCTGTGGCGGGCGTTCGCGCACAACGCCCTGTTCTTCGTCGGGACGATGCTGATCCAGAACACGGTCGGGCTGCTCTTCGCCCTCCTGCTGTTCCGGTACGGCCGCGGCAAGCGGTTCCTGCAGGCCGCGTTCACCACGCCGTACCTGGTGGACCCGCTGGTCGTCGGCTACCTGTGGAGCCTGCTGCTCAACCCGACGTTCGGCCCGATCAACTCGCTGCTCGAGGCGGTCGGGCTGGACTCGTGGGCATTGCCCTGGCTGGGTGACACGCGTACGGCGCTGCCGATCGTCATCCTGGTCAACGCGTGGCAGTGGGTGGGCTTCCCCATGCTGATGTTCTCCGCCGCGCTCGCCGGGATCCCCGCCGAGTACCACGAGGCGGCCCGCGTCGACGGCGCGTCGGCGTGGCAGTCGTTCCGGCGGGTGACGCTGCCGCTGCTCACCCCGGCGATCGGCGTGGTGAGCGTGCTGACGTTCATCGGCAACTTCAACGCCTTCGGTCTGGTCTACGCGATGGCGGGTTCGACCGGATCTCCGGCGGGTTCGACCGACGTGCTCGGTCTGCTGTTCTACCGCGTCGCGTTCGTGGAGGGCGGCGTGGAGGCGATCGGGCGGTCGTCGGCGCTCGCCGTGCTGATGTTCGTGTTCATCTTCGGGGTGTCGCTGCTGGCGACCTCGTACTTCCGCCGCCGGGAAAGGAGGCTGGTGTGACGTCCGCGCGCCGGGCTCCGGGGCGGATCGCCGTCCACCTGCTGCTGTGGGGGTACGCGGTCGTCGCGCTGCTGCCGCTGGTCGTCATGCTGCTCAATTCGCTGCGGCCGACCAGCGAGATCTTCACCGCGCCGCTGGGTCTGCCGACGTCCCCCACGCTGCACAGTTACCTCCGCGTGTGGACGGACGCGTCGTTCAGCACGTACTTCCTGAACTCGCTGATCGTCACCGGCGGCGCGGTGCTGCTCGGCACCGCGGTCTCCGCGCTGGCGGCCTACCCGCTGGCCCGCCACGACTTCTTCGGCAGCCGGGTCCTCGGCGCGTACTTCCTGGCCGGGCTGATGCTGCCGATCCGGCTGGGTCTGGTGCCGATCTTCTACCTCATGGACTCCATGGGGTTGATCGACTCGCTGCTCGGGCTCACGCTGCTCTACGCCGCGTCCGGGGTGCCGTTCTGCGTCTTCGTGCTGTCGGCGTTCTACCGTTCCCTGCCCGGCGAACTGGACGAGGCGGCCCGGCTCGACGGGGCCGGCGAGTTCCGGATCTTCGGGCAGATCATGCTCCCGCTGGTGCGGCCCGCGCTGGCGTCGGTGATGCTGTTCCAGTTCGTGCCGCTGTGGCATGAGTTCCTCTACCCGTTGGTGCTGCTGCGCTCCGACGAGAAGTTCACCATCCCACGCGGGCTGTCGCAGTTCTTCGGCGAGTACACGACCGACTGGTCGGCGCTGTTCGCCGGACTGGTCCTCGCCACGGCGCCGCTCTTCGTGCTGTTCGTCCTGGCGACCAAGCAGATCATCGCCGGGTTGACCGCCGGCATGAGCAAGTAGGCACGCATCGTACGTTTCGGAGACCTACGGGAGGCGGGCGTGGACGCCGGCGGCGACTACTCGAGCGGGATGCTGGTGCGGCTGCGCGGCGCGATCCCGTCCTTGCGGCCCGCCGAGCAACGGGTCGCGCGCGCGGTGCTGGCCGACCCCCAGGGCGTCGCCGACCGCTCGATCGGCGTGCTCGCCCGCGAGTGCGGCACCTCGGAGACCACGGTGCTGCGGTTCTGCCGGGCGATCGGGTTGCGCGGCTACACCGAGCTGCGGCTCGCGCTCGCCCGCGAGATGACGGTGGAGGCGACGCGCGCCGGCGGCGCCCGCCCGCTCGACGGCGACATCAGCGCCGACGACCCGCTGGAGGAGATCGTCGCCAAGATCGGCTACAGCGACTCCCGCGCGGTGGCGGAGACCGCCGAGCACCTCGACGTCGCCGCCCTGGAGCGCGCGGTCGACGCGATCGTCGCGGCCCGCCGGGTCGATCTCTACGGCGCGGGGGCGAGCGGCTATGTCGCGGCCGACCTGCACCAGAAGCTGCACCGGATCGGGCTGACGGCGTTCGTCTGGCAAGACTTCCACAGCGCGCTCACCTCGGCGGCGCTGCTGGGCGCGGCGGACGTCGCGATCGGCATCTCGCACTCCGGCGCCACGGTCGACGTCCTGGAGGCGCTGCGGCTCGCCGCCGACCACGGGGCGACCACGATCGCGATCACGAACTTCCATCCTTCGCCGATCACCGAGCTGGCCGACATCGTGCTGAAGACCGCGGCCCGGGAGGCCCCGTTCCGCTTCGGGGCGATGGGCAGCAGGATCGCCCAGCTCACCGTGGTCGACTGCCTCTTCGTCGGAGTGGCCGCCCAGCGTACGTACGACGAGACCCTGACCGCCTTGGAGGACACCTACCGCGCGATCGGAAGCCGCCGGCGCAAAGGGACGCGGCCGTACTCCTGAAGGCCCTGAGGCCGTCTCTCAGGCGGCGTGCCCGGTGGCCTGGAGGCCGGCGAGCAGGGCGTCCAGGCCCCGCTCGAACTCCTCCTCGCCCTGCGCGGTCCGCGCGTCCCGCACGGTCGCGTTGGGGTCGGCCCAGCCGGACTGCTGCACCTCGACGGCCACGCTGCCGAAGACATACGCCCGCAGCGCCCGTACGGCGTCCGCCGCGCCCGCGAGCCCGGCCTCGGCGAGTTGCTCCGTCTGGTCCCTGATCGAGATCAGCGCGGTGCCCTTGGGGGGCTTGGTGAGCGCGAGCGACAGCACGCCGGGATGCTCCAGCAGGGTGGCGCGGCCGGCCCGGGCCCAGGCGCGGGCGCGGTCCTGCCAGCTTCCCTCGGCCTCCACCCGCACGGTCGTCACGTGCTCGGCCAGGACGTCCATCAGCGCCTCCTTGCCGCGGGGGAGGTGATGGTAGATCGCCATGGCCTCCACCTGGAGCGCGTCGCCGAGGCGGCGCATGGTCAGCCGGCGCAGCCCCTGCCCGTCGGCGATGTGCAGCGCGGCGTCGATGATGCGTTCGAGGGAGAGCGGGACCGGTGGTCGCTTGGCAGGCATGTCGATCATGCTGCCACAGCTGACCTTACTGTGTAAAGGAACTCGCCAGGCCCGAATGTGAGGGTCGCGGTGAAACGGCGTACGCTACGGCCAGCGATATCTGCCTGATCTGGAGGGACCGTCGATGGCGTTTTTCCGTCCGCGTGTGAGCCGGGAGGCGGAGGTCAGGTACCACGCCGACCAGGAGGTCGGAAAGGGGTACCACGACCTCCTGGAGAAGGCGAGGGAGGCCGAGCGTGTCCTGAGGGAGAAGCAGGCCGCGGATGCCTCCACCGAGGAGCTGCGCGAGGCCGGCCTCGTCCTGGACCGCGCGCTCACCGACGCCCTGCGCGCGGCGGAGGCCGCGCAGCGCGCCACGTTCGGTGTGAAGTCGTACGACGACCGCATCCGCCGCAGGAAGGGCAAGGCCACGCCCAAGGGCGCCATGTGGACCGCCGAGGTGAACCGCCTGCGCACGCTGCGGGAGGCCCACCGGCTCACCGGCATCGCCCGGGTGCCGCGCGAGTCCGTCGCGGCTCGCTGAGGCCGCTCCGGTCCCGTCCGCCGTTCAGGAGCCCGTCGCCGGGTCCTCCGCGTACGGCTCGCCACGTGGCCGCCAGCGGTGTCGGCCGGCCCCTGTGCCCGGCCCTCTCCGCGCGGCTCGTCAGCGGTCATGAAAAGACGGCCCGCGCCCCTTTCGGGGGCGCGGGCCGTCTCGTTTCGGCCGCCTAGCTGGCCCAGTCGAGCAGCGGGCGGGTGTTGCTCGGGTGGCGGAGCTTGGACAGCGACTCCTTCTCGAGCTGGCGGATCCGCTCCCGGGTGAGGCCCAGGAACTTGCCGATCTCGTCGAGGGTGTGCGGCTTGCCGTCCGCCAGGCCGAACCGGAGCGCCATGATCTTCGCCTCGCGTGGCGTCAGGTTCCCGAGCACGCCCTTGAGCTGCTCGGCCAGGAGCTGCCGGTCCACGACCTCGGACGCCTCGGGGGAGTCCACGTCCTCGATCAGGTCGCCGATGCGGGTCTCGCCGTCCTCGCCGATCGTGGAGTCGAGGCTGATCGGCTGCCTGCTCGTCCGCAGCAGCTCCTCGATCTGGTCGGGCGTCTTGTCCAGCTCGACCGCCAGCTCCTCGGGGGAGGGCTCCCGGCCGAGGCGCTGGTGCATGTCACGCTCCACGCGGGACAGCTTGGACAGCATCTCCAGCACGTGGACGGGCAGCCGGATCGTCCGGGCCGAGTCGGCGAAGCCGCGCTGGATCGCCTGCCGGATCCACCACATCGCGTACGTGGAGAACTTGTAGCCCTTGGTGTAGTCGAACTTCTCGACCGCGCGGATCAGGCCGAGGTTGCCCTCCTGGACGACGTCGAGCAGGGCCATGCCGCGGTCGGTGTACTTCTTGGCCACCGACACGACGAGGCGCAGGTTGGCCTCCAGCATGTGGTCCTTGGCGCGCTTGCCGTCCTCGATGATCCACTCCAGGTCCTCGCGGACCTCGGGGCGCAGGACCTCGCCGTTCTCCAGCGCGGTCTCCAGCTTGTGCTCCGCGTACAGGCCGGCCTCGATGCGCTTGGCCAGCTCGACCTCCTGCGCGGCGGTCAGCAGGGTGCGCCGGCCGATCGACTTGAGGTACGTGTGGACGGAGTCGCCCATGACGGAGGAGTTGTCGTCGAGGTCGATCGCGGCGCCGTCGTCGGACGAGTCCTCCGCCTCGGCCTGGTCGGCGCTCCACTCCTCGTCCTCGTCGAGGGCGGGGTCGGCGGACGGCTCGTCGGCGCCCGCCGCGGAGCCGCGCTTCGCGGACTTGCGCGTCTTGGCGGGCTTCGCGGCCTTGGCGGTCGCGGTCTTGGCGGAGGCGCGGGGCGCCTTCTTCGCCGGCTCCGACTCCGACAGCTCCACGCCGGCCTCGCTGAGCTCGCGCAGGATGCTGCGGGCCTCGGCGGGCGCGACGCCGGCCTGGCCGAACGCCTCGCGAAGATCCGAGAGAGAAAGGTGACCGTGTGCACGGCCCCGGTCCAGGAGCTGGTCCAGAGTCGTCATCGGGGTCGCCGCGCGCTCGGGCGAGGTCGCCACGGCGGTCGGGGGCATGAGGACACCTCCTCCTGACGGAGAACGTCGTACTGGGTGGCAATGACGGGGCGCGGCGGTTGCGGCGGCGCTGCGCGCCTGTATCAATAACGCCCGCGAGCCGAGTTTGTTCCCCCAGTACGCGGGGAGGTCAGTCCGACGGGGCGACGATGCTGATGCTGACCTGCGGCATCGGCATGGGCTCGGCGCCCTGGAGCCGCTCGGTCGTCCAGTAGTCGCGGGTCGCGCCCGGATCCACGCTGAGGTGCCGCTCCACCACGTCGGGCAGGACGTCGACGAGCTCCTCGGGCAGCATGCCCGTCTCCTCGACGGCCGGAGCCACCGGTTGGCGGGTCGGCGCGGGGGCCGTTTTCTTCTGGGCTTCCTTGGCACGGGCCTGGTCGGCCTGCTCCTTGACCGCCTGCTCGAGACGTCCCGCCGAGGCGGTGGTGGTCACGGAGACCCCGCCCACCACGATGGCGGTGACGACACCCGCGGAGATCAGCATCTTGCGATCCGGCTTCATATGGACGTCCTCCCTCAAATGTGACGCGCGGAGGTCATTTTTGGTTTCGCAGGGCGACCATATCCGGTTTTCCGTTGGGCAACAGGGGAATCTGCTGCACCTTTTGCACCATTCGCGGGGCGGCGTAGGCGGGCAGCCGCTCCTTGGCGTACGCGCGGAGATCCTCCAGCGTCGCCGTGCCGACGACGACCGCGACGACGATCTCGCCCCACTCGGGGTCGGGCCGCCCGACCACGGCCACGTCGCGGACGCCGGGGTGCCCGGCGAGGACGCCCGCGACCGCCCCGGCGACCACCTTCTGCCCGCCGGTGTTGATGACGTCGTCGGCCCGGCCGAGGACCGCGAGCCGCCCGTCCTCGATCGACCCGAGGTCGGAGGTGACGAACCAGCCGCCCTCGAACTCGGCGCCCCCGGAGCCGTCGCGCCGCGGGCGGTATCCGGAGAACAGCACCGGGCCGGCGATCAGGACCCGTCCGTCGGCGCGGATTTTGAGATCTACATTGTCAAGGGCGACGCCGTCGTACACGCACCCGCCGCTGGTCTCGCTCATGCCGTACGTCGTGACGACGCGGGCGCCGCGGGCCCGCGCCTCGTCGAGCAGGCCGGGCGGCGCGGGGGCCCCGCCGAGCAGGATGGTCCGGAACGCCGACACGTCCAGGCCCAGGTCGAGGAGCCTCCTGAGCTGGGTCGGCACCAGGGACACGTGCGCGGCCCCGCTCGCCGCCACGTCCTCGGGGGAGAAACGCGGATGGATGATCGGCTCGGCGTCGCTCAGCAGCGACCTGACCAGCACCTGCGCCCCCGAAATGTGCGACGGGGGGAGGCAGCACAGCCACCGCTCGCCCGGGGCGGCCCCGACCCGCTCCAGGGACGCCCGCGCCGACGAGGTGAGGGCACGCGCCGTGAGCTCGACCCCCTTCGGGGCCCCGGTGGATCCGGACGTGGCGATGATGACCGCGGCGCGCGTCGGCGCCCCGCCCGGCTCCCGCCGTACGCCCTCGGGGGTCACGACGTGGGTGGGGCGCAGTGAGGCGAGCGCGGCCGAGAGAGCGGGACGCGGCAGGTCGGGGGAGAGCGGCAGCACCGCGGGGCCGTCCCCGGACAGGGCGCGCTCGATCGCGGCGAACAGCGCCGGACCCGGCGGCAGGAGCAGCGCGTGCAACTCCCTCTCGTCGGGTCCGTGTTCGTGGGCCTTGTGTTCGCGACTGCTGGGCACGGTCGTAAGGTTAGTCCCGGCAGACGGAACCGCCGGTGAACGGGCGGTTCGTGGAGTGAGGAGCGAGTGTGACAAGCGGCGTCGACTGGAAGCGGTCAGGCGAGTACGAGGACATCATCTACGAGACCGCCGAGGGCATCGCGAAGATCACGATCAACCGGCCGGAGCGGCACAACGCGTTCCGCCCGACGACGCTCTTCGAGCTGCGCGACGCGTTCAACGTCGCCCAGGAGGACACCTCCGTCGGTGTGATCATTTTCACCGGCGCCGGGGACCGGGCGTTCTGCTCGGGCGGCGACCAGAAGATCCGCGGCGACGACGGCTACGTCGACGACAAGACGCACGGCATCGGCCGGCTGAACGTCCTGGACCTGCAGGTTCAGATCCGGCGCTGCCCCAAGCCGGTCATCGCGATGGTCGCGGGCTACGCCATCGGCGGCGGCCACGTGCTGCATGTCTGCTGTGACCTCACGATCGCCGCGGACAACGCGCGGTTCGGGCAGACCGGCCCCAAGGTCGGCTCGTTCGACGGCGGGTACGGCTCGTGGCTGCTGGCCGAGACGGTCGGCCTCAAGCGGGCGCGCGAGATCTGGTACCTCTGCCGCCAGTACGACGCGGAGACCGCCCTCCAGTGGGGCCTGGTCAACGCGGTCGTGCCGCTGGAGCGCCTGGAGGAGGAGACCGTCCAGTGGGCGCGCGAGCTGCTGGAGAAGTCCCCGCTCGCGCTGCGCATGCTCAAGGGCGCGCTCAACGCGGTCACCGACGGCGCGGCCGGCATGCAGCAGTTCGCCGGCGACGCGACGCTCCTCTACTACATGAGCGAGGAGGCCCAGGAGGGCCGCGACGCGTTCAAGGAGAAGCGCACCCCGGACTTCGCGAAGTTCCCGCGCCGCCCGTAGTGCACGTCTTCCGCATCCCGATGACCCTGCGGTTCCGGGGGCAGACCGTCCGCGAGGGCGTGCTGATCCACGGACCCGCCGGGTGGGGGGAGTTCTCGCCCTTCCCCGAGTACGGCCCCGCCGAGTGCGCCCGCTGGCTGGCCTGCGCGCGCGAGGCCGCCTTCGACGGCTGGCCGGCGCCGCTGCGCGACTCCGTCCCGGTGAACGCCACCGTGCCCGCCGTCGGCCCGGAGAAGGCCGCCGAGATCGTACGGCTGTCGCAGTGCGGCACCGCGAAGGTCAAGGTCGGCGAGCGCGGCCAGGACTTCGCCGAGGACATGGCGCGGGTCGAGGCGGTCCGCGACGCGATCGGCCCGGGAGGCCGGGTCCGGGTGGACGTCAACGGCGCCTGGGACGTCGACTCCGCCGTCCGACGGCTCAAGGAGCTCGACCGGTTCGACCTGGAGTACGCCGAGCAGCCGTGCGCCACGCTCGACGAGCTCGCCGTCGTCCGGCGCCAGGTGGACGTGCCGATCGCCGCCGACGAGTCGATCCGCCGCGCGGAGGACCCGCTGAAGGTCCGCGCCGCGGAGGCGGCCGACATCGCCGTGGTCAAGGTGCAGCCCCTCGGCGGCGTGCGCAACGCGCTGCGCGTCGCCGAGGCGTGCGGGCTGCCCGTGGTCGTGTCGAGCGCCGTCGAGACGTCGGTCGGCCTGGCGGCCGGCCTCGCTCTCGCTGCCGCGTTGCCCGAATTGCCGTACGCTTGCGGACTCGGGACGATGCCTTTGCTCAGCGGTGACGTCGTCACGGACTCCCTCGTCCCCGTCGGCGGGGCGATAGCCGTGCGGCGTCCGAAGGTGGATCAGCGTGCCCTCGCGGCGTACGAGATCGAGTCGCCCGCCTGGAGACGACGGATGGAGGAGGCCGCCGGAACGGCCGGAGAGGGGCGGCAGTGAATCCCGCCACCGCGCTTGCCACGGTGCTTGTCGACGAGCTGGTGCGCTGCGGGGTGACCGACGCCGTCCTCGCCCCGGGGTCCCGGTCGACACCCCTGGCCCTGGCCGTACACGAGGAGCCGCGGATAAGGCTGCACGTGCGGATCGACGAGCGGTCGGCCGCGTATCTGGCGCTCGGCCTGGCCAAGCGGTCGGAGCGGCCGGTCGCGATCATCTGCACGTCCGGCACCGCCGCGGCGAACTTCCACCCCGCCGTCATCGAGGCGTCGGAGTCGGGCGTGCCGCTGCTGGTGCTCACCGCCGACCGGCCGCCCGAGCTGCGCGGCACCGGGGCCAACCAGACGATCGACCAGGTCAAGATGTACGGCTCCACGGTCCGCTGGTTCGCCGAGGTCGGCGTGCCCGAGGATCGTCCGGGCCAGGCGGCCTACTGGCGCTCGCTGGCCTGCCGCGCCTACCAGCGGGCCGCGGGCCCGCCGGACCCGGGCCCCGTCCACCTCAACCTGGCCTTCCGCGAGCCGCTGATCCCCGACGGCGACGGCTCGTGGTGCGAGTCGCTCGACGGCGACGCGGGCGGCGCGTGGATCCGGGCCAGGGTGGCGCCGCCGGCGTCCGCGCTGCACATCCCGCCGACCCGGCGCGGCGTGCTCGTGGTCGGCGACGGCGCGGCCAACGTCCGCCGGTACGTGGCGGCGGCCGGGATGGCGGGCTGGCCGGTGCTCTCCGAGCCGAACGGCGGCGGCCGCTACGGCGACCACGCCATCTCGACCTACCACTTCCTGCTCGGCATCTCCGAGTTCGCCCAGGCGCACCGGCCCGACGTCGTGGTCACTCTGGGGCGGCCCGGGCTGTCGCGGCCGCTGCTGTCGTGGATCAGGCGGGCCGAGGAGCACATCGTGGTCGCCTCGGACCTCACCCGCTGGCCCGACCCGACGCGGTCGGCGACCCAGGTCGCGCAGGCGGTGGAGATCCCGGTCACCTCGGGGGACGACTCCTGGCTGCGGTCGTGGCGGCACGCCGAGCATGTCGCCCGGCACGCGATCGACGGCGTCCTGGACGCCTCCGGCCTCACCGAGCCGAGGCTGGCGCGCGACCTGGTCGAGATCCTGCCGAACGGCTCGCTGCTGTTCTGCGGCTCCTCGATGCCGATCAGGGACCTCGACCAGGCCATGCGGCCGCGCCGCGGGCTGCGGCTGATGGCGAGCCGCGGCGCGTCCGGTATCGACGGGGTGGTGTCCACCGCCATCGGCGCCGCCCTGGCGCACAACGGCCCCTCGTACGCGCTGATCGGCGACCTGACGTTGCTGCACGACCAGAACGGGCTGATCCTCGGCCCCCAGGAGCCGCGGCCCGACCTGTGCCTCGTCGTGGTCAACAACGACGGCGGCGGGATCTTCTCGCTGCTGCCGCAGGCCACCCTGGGCGACCCCTTCGAGCGGATCTTCGGGACGTCCCACGGCGTCGACCTGGAGTATCTCGCCGCCTCGACCGGCCTGCCGTACACGCGGGTCGAGGACCTCGACGACCTGCCGAGGGCGATCAAGGGGGACGGCATGCGCATGGTCGAGGTGCGCACCCGGAGGGACGGCAACGCCGCCATACACGCCGCCATGGGTGAGGCCGTACGCTCAGCGATGATCGGGAGTGCTACCGGAGACTGACCCTGGATGGTCCTCCGGATGGATGTGGCATTGCCGGGGCGACGGCAGAATGGAGCTGCCGATTTCGCCCCGATCCCGAGGAGTGACATGCACGTCGAGGAGTGGCTGCAGACGATCCCAGCCGTCTGGGTCTACATCCTTGTCGGCGCGGTCATCGGGCTGGAGAGCCTGGGCATCCCGCTTCCGGGCGAGATCGTCCTGGTCAGCGCGGCGCTGCTGTCGTCCAAGGGTGTGGTGAGTCCCGTCGTGGTCGGCATCTGCGCCAGCGCCGGAGCGATCGTCGGCGACTCGATCGGCTACTACATCGGGTGGAGGGGCGGCCGGCCGCTGTTCGACCGGCTCGGCCGCAGGTTCCCCAAACACTTCGGACCTCCGCACATCGCCAAGGCCGAGCGGCTCTTCGACCGCTGGGGCATGTGGGCGGTCTTCTTCGGCCGCTTCGTGGCCCTGCTGCGGATCCTCGCCGGGCCGCTCGCGGGCGCGCTGCGGATGCCGTACTGGCGGTTCCTGATCGCGAACGTGCTCGGCGGCATCGTGTGGGCGGGCGGCACGACGACCGCCATCTACTACCTCGGCGTCGTGGCCGACAAGTGGCTGAAGGGCTTCTCCTGGATCGGCCTCGTGGCCGCACTCCTCTTCGGCCTGGGCACCACGGTGTGGCTGAAGCGGAAGGTCCGGGCCGACGAGGACGAGCCGGAGTCCGTCAGCGCTCGATGAGCGTGACCTCCAGGGAGTAGTGCGAGGCCCGGTACAGGTGGGAACCGTGCTCGACGGCCCGCCCCTGGTCGTCGTACGTCGTGCGGACCATGGTCAGCAGGGGCGCGCCGCGTCGCTCGTCCAGCAGCCGCGCCTCGGCCGGGGTGGCCGCTCGGGCACCGATCCGCTGGTTCGCCACCCGCATCCTGACCCCGGCGGCGCGCAGCAGCTCGTACAGGCCGCGCTCCTGCAGGGAGGTGGCGGACAGGTCGGCGAGGCCGATCGGCAGCCAGTTGTTGAGCAGGGCGAGCGGCTCGCCCCCCGCGTAGCGGAGCCGTTCGATCCGGAGCACCTCGGTGCCCTCGGGGACCGCGAGGACGGCCGCCACGTTCTCGTCGGCGGGCGCGGTCGCGATGGCGAGCACCTGGGTGGCGGGCTCCTGCCCGGCGCGCCGCAGGTCGTCGTACAGGCTGGTCAGCTCGACCGACCGCTTGACCTGGCCGTGGACCACCTGGGTGCCGACGCCGCGCTTGCGGACGAGCAGGCCCTTGTCCACGAGGTACTGGATCGCCTGCCGGATGGTGGGACGGGAGAGCCCGAGCCGGTCCGCGAGCTGGATCTCGTTGTCGAGCCGGGACCCGGGGGCCAGGTCGCCGCGGCGGATCGCCTCCGAGATCTGCTCGGCGACCTGAAAGTAGAGGGGGACGGGACTCGACCGGTCCAGGTCGATGTCCAGGCGCTCGGAAGTCACACGTCGAGATTAGCGGACGTCATAATGTCCTGACGAAGGGCGTGTGTCCGCGGGCGGCCCGGGCCCCCCGGCAGTGCCGCCGGGTGTGCCGGTTCCCGCCGGTCTGGGACGGCCATGCGCGGGCGCGTTTGTCGGTTGGCGCTCGGCGCCCTGCGGTTCTGGGAGAGAGGGGCCTGGCAGCGGGGGCACGGGGTCACCGCCGCCGACGTCGAGGCGATCATCGGCGCGGTGCCCGAGGCGCTCAAGGGTCGCTGCCTCACCCGGGAGGAGCTGGTCGAGGCGGTGATCGAGGTGAGCGGCGTCGCCCATCTGCGGCAGGCGCTCACCTCCGGCTGGGGCGCGCTGCTCAAGCCGCTGAGCTTCCTGGGAGAGCTGTGCTATGGCCCGCCCCGCGACCTGGAGGCGCTGCTGCCGGCGGCCGTCCGGCCCAAGGTGAGCCGCGCGGCCGGGTGGATCTCGCCGGTCGTGGTGCATCGGGGGAGGGTGGCCGGGGTCTGGGAGGCCAAGGACGGGCGGCTCGCCGTCGAGCTCGCCGAGCCGGTGCCGCAGGCGCCGCTCCAGGCCGCGGCGGAACGGATCGCCGCGCTCCTCGGCCGCCCGGCGGAGCTGGTCATCGAGTAGGGGAGCGAGGCGCCATCACCCGCCCCGAGCTCGACAAGGCCGTCGCCCCGGCCCGCGAGTTCCGGGCGGCGGGCGCGGCCACGCTCGTGGTGCACGAGCACAAGCGGCTCGGCGCGGCCTGGACCTGCGCATGCTCCGCGAACACGACCAGGCAACCGCCGCCAAGGGCCGCTCGGAAGGGTGGCCGTCACGGTGAGGTGGGTCTTGTCGGCGGTGGCCGAGCCTGTGGTGGTCATGCCGTGCCGGCCTGCAGCCAGGTGTCGATGACGGGTGTCAGCTCGTCGAGTCGGGTGAAGAGGTGCCCGTGCATGCCGATGGCGTGTGCTGCTTGCACGTTCTCTTCACGGTCGTCGACGAAAAGGAAGTCGGCGGGTGTGGCCTGCATGGCGACGACGCAGTGGTGGAACGCCGCTGGGTCCGGTTTCGCCGCGTTGATCTTTCCGGACAGGGCGATGTGGTCCAGGTTCCGCAGCCAGGGTTGCCCGGCGAGGAAGACGTCCGCGTGGTCGGAGGGGATGTTGGACAACAGGGCGACCTCGGTGACGTCACGCAGGGACTGCACGTAGGCGACCATGCTGTCGTCGACGCGTGACCAGCTGTCGATGTCGGCGAGCCGCAGTTCCTCGATCGTGTCGGCGTCGACAGGGAGTGACAGCCGTCGCAGTACGGCCGTCCAGTACTCGGGCGCGGACTGCTGCGCGGCGTCGTAGGGCGGGCGGCAGGCCCAGTACGCCTCGGCGAAGGCGTCTGCAGGTGCGTCGCACCGGGCGGCCATCTTCGCCAAGGCGTCCGGGCGTTGGTGGAGGGCGATGACTCCGAAGAGGTCGAACAGCACGATTCGTCGGTCGGTGAACATGATGGGGTTCCTCCGGATCCCGGCGGTTTCGGTTCAGGGGCGGGGATTCAGGGCCCGGGCGAGCGAGTCGAGGGAGGCCAGGGCGTCGGGGCCGGTGGGAGCGAGGACGACGCTGGTCGCGCCTGCTGCGTGGCGGGCCTTGATCGCTTCGCGTGCCTGATCGGGGGTGCCGGAGATGCTGAGCTGGCGGACCCAGGCGGCGGGCAGGGTCTGGGCGAATCGCCGGGCGTCGGCGCAGGCGGCGCGGTGTTCGCGCAGCTGTGTGGCGAATGGCAGGGGGTCGATGTGCGCGGCCCAGTCCGGCTCGCCGATGGCGGTCAGGCCATCGCGGACACGGGCGAGAGCGGCATCCTCGTCGTCATCTACGGCGGCGGCGTCGTAGGTGACGACTTCGAGGTCACGCGCGCCGGAAGTGGTGCTCAGATGCCGCAGCGAGGAGGCGATGTAGGCGGGGGCCGCGGGCTCGGCCAGGAGGAGCCCGTCGGCGACCTCGCCTGCGGCTGCCTGCGATTTGGGGCCGCGCACACCGAGGACGACCGGCGGGACGATGTCGGGGATCTCGCTGAGGACGACGCCTTCGCAGCGCACGTAGCGGCCGCCTGCCGGGCCGGGCTCGCCGCGCATGAGCAGGCGCAGCGCGGTCGTGTACTCCTTGATCAGCGTCAGGGGGCTGGTGGGCCAGGCTCCGGCCTGGCGCATCCAGCCGGGCATGCCGTGGCCGACGCCGGCGATCAGCCGGCCGGGGTAGAGCTGGGCGAGGGTGGCCAGTTCCATCGCGGCGAAGCACACGTTGCGGGCGCCGGCGGGCATGATGCCGATGCCGACGGCGATGCTGGTGGTGCTCGCGAGGACGGGGCCGGCCTGGGCGAGTCCGCCGCGCCAGCCGAGGTCCTCCACCACCCATACCTGGTCGAACCCCAGCTCTTCGGCTCGCCGGGCGTAAGGCAGTATGTCCCGGACGGGCAGGTCGCGGGGCAGCATGACACCGACACGGTTGCGGGCGGCGGTGGCGTCTGTCTCAGGCATCGCAGGCTCTTTCTGTAGGCGGCGGGTTCTTCCTCACCGGTCTGGGGCCGGCCGAGGGGTGGGCGGTCAGAGGCTGCTGTGTGCCGGCTCGCGCGTGCGGTCGGCTCCGCTGCGCAGGATTGCGGCGCTGGCAGCGGCGATCACGCACAGCAGGGTGAGCACATGCTCACGTCCAGGCAGCCGTGGCCGAAGCCGAAGACCAGCAGGGCACCTGCCAGCGTCCAGGGATCCCGGGGGAGGCCGGGCAACACCAGGGCCGCGCTACCGAGAACGCCGGCGGCGGGGACCACGACCCGCGACCCGACGCGGTCGGTCGACGCCCGGCAACCTGCATACCGATGAAGGCCCCGAGGCCCAGCAGCACCAGCAGGCTCCCCAGTGTCGCGTGGCTGATGCCCGCGCGCTCCCCGATGGCGGGAATGTGCACCACCCACGTGCTCATGAGGCTGCCGCAAAGAATGAAGTAGACGCAGGTTGCCACGCGGGCGACTCGCAGGGGATGTTTCACACCAACCACCATAACGAACATGCTCTATGTTTGAAATCTGAGTTTTCAAACAGGCTACATGTTCGTTTCGGGTGGTGTTGAATCGGGGTATGAGCAACGCGGACCGTCACGGGATGATCGCCCAGGCCGTCAGAGAGTCGGGCAGCGTCACGGTCCAGGAGCTCGCCGAGCTGACCGGCGCCTCGGAGATGACCATCCGGCGCGACCTCGACGCCCTGGCCGCGCAAGGCGTCCTCGAACGCGTCCGCGGCGGGGCACGCACCCTGCTGCTCAGGGGTGAAGAGCCGCCCTTCGCGCTGCGCGCCCGCGAGGCCGTCGAGGCCAAGCGCCGGATCGCCGCCGAGGTGTCCTCACTCATCGCCGACGGCGAGACCGTCCTGCTGGACAGCGGCACCACCTGCCTGGAGGTCGCCCGCCTGCTGCATCAACGGCCGGTCACCGTGATGCCCCTGTCCTTGCAGGCCATCCACATGCTCGGTGACTCGCCGGGGCCGGCCACGCTGATGGTGCCCGGCGGACGGCCACGCGCCGCCGAGGGGGCACTGACCGGCCCCCTCACCCTCGCCTCCCTGTCGGCGCTGCGCTTCGACACCGGGGTCGTCGGCTGCTGCGGCCTGAGCGCAGCCGAGGGTCTGACCGCCTACGACCTCGACGACGCGGCGGTGAAGAAGGCGAGCATCACCTCCAGCCGCCGCATCATCGTCGCCGCGGACGGCAGCAAGCTCGGCCGCACCGCTTTCGCCTACGTCGGCCCCACCACGCTGCTGCACACCCTCGTCACCGACACCACGGCGCCCGCCGACGAGGTGGCCGCGCTCGAAGGCGCCGGCACCGTCGTCAAGATCGTCTGACAAGGCCGCCGCACGGGCGCACCGCGCTCCACACCCCAGGCCGCCGGTGTGCCCCTGAGAAGCCCGAAGTCCGGCATGTCAGCCGCCCGCGCGCCCCCACCATCAGCCGGGCGGACTGAGGGGGACGCCGTCCAGCTCCAGGTAGCGGCTCATGTCGAGGTCGAAGCGCCGTGCAGGTTCAGATCCGACCAGAACAAGCCGTCAGCCCGCGCCGGTCGGCCGGGCTCAGCCGCTCGTGCCACCCCGGATCTCGCAACACGATCTGGATCAGGTGCGTGTTGAGGTAGGTGATGGCGGCGGCGGTCAGGTGCAGCGCCGGCGCGGAGACCTCGACGTTCTCCCGGTCGTCGCCGGTCAGGTCGCCGGCCTTGCCGTGGAACAGATCCTTACTGGCGGAATCGAAGTTCTCCACCACGTTGAGGCCCTCTCCGCCCGGCCGGTGGTCGTCGTCCGCATGGCCTTGAACAGCAGCGCATCCTTCGACCCGAAGTGAAGCCGATGAAAGCCAGGTCGGCGCCCGAGCCCTTGGCCATGTCGCGCACCGTGGTGTGCGCGTAGCCACGCTCCCGCAGGCAGCGCCTGGCACCGTCGATCAGCTTGTCTCGCAGTCCCATGTCGCCACTCTATCCAAACATTCGTTACAAACATTTGTTTTGTACGTCTGATTGAAACATGTGTATGGTCGGCGGCATGACTCAAGCAACCGCGACGGCCCCGGCCGCGAGCGACTTCAGCCGCCTGTCCAGACGTGTCCGGCAGGCCGGGTTACTCGACCCGCGCCCGCGCTACTACCTGGTACGGCTCAGCGTGGTCGCGGGTCTCTATCTCGCGGGCGTGGCGGCGTTCTTCCGGCGCGGCGACTCCTGGCTTCAGGTGCCGCTGGCCGCCTACTTCGCGATCGTCTTCGCTCAGGTCGCCCTCGTGTTGCACGACCTGGCACATCGGCAGATCTTCCGCCTCAGACAGCCGAGCGAGACCCTGGGACGGCTCGCGGGCAACCTCGGGATCGGCCTCGGCTACGGCTGGTGGATGAACAAGCACACCCGCCACCACGCCAATCCCAACCACGAGGACCTCGATCCGGATGTCGTCCCCGACATCCTGGTGTGGTCACAGGAGCAGGCACGCGACAGCAGCGGGCTCGCCCGGCTCATCGGCGGCCGACAGGCGTCGCTGTTCTATCCGCTACTCCTGCTGGAAGGGCTCAACCTGCATGTCGCCGGCGTGCGCGCGCTGCGACAGCCCTGGATGAAGCATCGCGTCCTGGAAGGCGCGCTGCTGCTCGCCCACTTCGCCCTCTACCTGGGCGTGCTGGCCTGGACCCTGTCACCCGGCAAGGCGCTGGCCTTCCTCGCCGTGCACCAAGGCCTGTTCGGCCTCTACATGGGCTGCGTCTTCGCGCCCGGCCACAAGGGCATGCCGACGCTGACCGGGGACACGAAGCTCGACTTCCTGCGCCGGCAGGTGCTGACCACCCGCAACGTACGTGGCGGCCGGTTCGTCGACATCGCGATGGGCGGGCTCAACTACCAGATCGAACACCACCTCTTCCCCAACATGCCCACCCCCAACCTTCGCCGGGCGCGGCCGATCGTGCGGGCCTACTGCCGGCAGCTGCGCCTGCCGTACCACGAAGTCGGTTTCGTGGCCTCGCACGTGGAGGCCCTGCGGCACCTGCACCACGTGGGCGCCCCCCTGAGGAAGGAAACCCGCTCATGAAGGCCGGACACAAGCAGTGGATCGGACTCGCCGTACTCGTCCTGCCGGTCCTGCTGATCTCCGTGGATCTGCACGTGCTGTCGTACGCGCTGCCGTTCATCAGCGCCAGTCTGGCGCCGAGCAGTTCCCAACTGCTGTGGATCATCGACATCTACCCGTTCGTGCTGGCCGGGCTCCTGCTGCCGATGGGCACTCTGGGCGACAGGATCGGACGGCGCCGGCTGCTGATGGCCGGTGCGGCCGCGTTCGGCGCCGCCTCCGCGATCGCCGCCTTCTCGACCGACGCGGGCATTCTCATCGCCACCCGGGCCCTGCTCGGTGTCGGCGGTGCCACACTGATGCCCTCGACGCTTTCGCTGATCCGCAACATGTTCCCCGACGACGGCCGGCGCCGCGTCGCCATCTCCATCTGGACCGCCGCCTTCGCCGGCGGTGCCATGCTGGGGCCGCTGATGGGCGGCGCGCTGCTGGAGCATTTCCGGTGGGGGGCGGTGTTCCTGGTCAACCTGCCGGTGATGGCGCTGCTGCTGGTCCTGGCCCCGCTGCTGCTGCCGGAGTCGCGTGATCCACGTCCGGGCAGGTTCGACGTGCTCAGCGTGGCGCTGTCGCTGGCGGCGATCCTGCCGGCCATCTACGGCGTGCAGCACATCGCCCAGGACGGCTTCGGCCCGCTGCCGGTGCTGGCCATCGCGGCCGGCCTGGCGCTGGGGGTGGCCTTCGTGCGCCGCCAGCGCGCGCTGCTCGAGCCGATGCTGGATGTGCGGCTGTTCGGCAGCCGCGCGTTCAGCGCCGCCATCGGTACGAACACCCTCGGCGTCTTCGCCATGGTCGGCTCCAGCCTCTTCACCACCCAGTACCTGCAGATGGTCATGGGCGCTCGGCCGTTCGTCGCCGGCCTGTACGCCCTGCCCGCGGCGGGCATGGCCATGCTCGCCGCGGCGCTGGCCCCTGTTCTGGTACGGAGGGTCCGTCCGGGGCTGGTGGTCTGCGCCGGGCTGCTCATCAGCGCCACCGGGTTCGCGCTGCTGGCCAGGCTGGACACCGGCGGCCAGGCGCTGACACTGATCGCCGGGATCATGCTGATGGCCGGGGGTGTCACGATCGCCCTGACGGTCTCCTCTGACCTGATCATCGCAGCCGCGCCGCCGGATCGTGCGGGTTCGGTGGCCGGACTGTCGCAGGTGGCCACCGAATTCGGCGGCGCGCTCGGCATCTCCCTGCTGGGCAGCATCGGCGCCGCCGTCTACCGCGGCCACCTCGCCGGCACCGGCGCCCCCGCGCAGGCACTCGACACCCTCGGCGCCGCTCTGGAGGTGGCGCGTCGCCTGCCGCAGCCCGCAGGCGACGCCCTGGCGGACGCGGCCCGTGAGGCCTTCACCCAGGGCCAGCATTACGCCATGATCGCGGCGGCCGCGGGCTTGTACCTGATGGCGGTGCCGGCGCCGATCCTGCTGTGGTCCATACGGCGTGCCGACCAACCGGAACGGCGTAGCGGCCAGCACGCGACGCGGTAACCCGCCTCAGGCGGTGGCCGCCTCGGCGACCGACCGGATGCCGCGGGCAAGGTCTTGGGGAGTCGGGGCGTTGTCCGGATCGATGCTCCACCGCACCAGCAGGCCGATGATCAACGTCAACAACACCTGACCACCCTCCTTGTCCTCCTGCGGCAGTCGCTTGCCCAGCTCACCCTGGGCAAGCGACTGTCCCTCGGCCAACCGGGCCCGCACCTCGGGGAGATGGGCCGCCTGCGCCAGCGTGTCGACGTTGGCTCGCCACAGCGCCGGGTTGCTCTGGAAGGAGTCGATCAGTTTGCTCCAGAACGCCGCGAGCCACTCTCGGGAATCGTCGGGGAGGGCCTTGAGGATCTCCCCGATCGCTTCGCCGGTCGTTTCGATCATCGCCTGGGTGAGGAGGGCGTCCTTGGAGCGGAAGTGGTAGTTGATCGCGGCGAGGTTGCTACCGGAGACGGCGACTATGTCTCGCACCGTCGTGCGCGCGTAGCCGCGCTCGGCCAGGCACTGCTTGGTCGCGGCCAGCAAATCCTCGGGGACTCCCATGCGGGGATCCTACCAGCGCGGCAAACACTCGTTTCAAACATATGACTGGCGACAGGGGTGGAATGAATCTACAACGTAAAGGCGCCGGGCCGGTCGCGAGCCGCACTGACTAGGCTGGCCTCGTGCCCTCCTATCTCACGATCATCGACCCCGTGGAACACGAGACCGACGTCCGCCGCTCGCGGTTCATCTGCGCGCTCGCCCCGGTCGGTACGGAGGAGGAGGCCAGGGCGTTCATCGCCGAGCGCAGGAGGTTGTACGGCGACGCCACCCACAACTGCACGGCGTACGTGCTGGGGGACCGGGTGCAGAAGGCCGACGACGACGGGGAGCCGGGCGGCACGGCCGGGACCCCGATGCTGGAGGTGCTCAACCGGCGCGGCTTCGCCGACGTCGTGGCCGTGGTCACGCGCTATTTCGGCGGCGTCCTGCTGGGCGCGGGCGGCCTGGTCAGGGCGTACGGCGGGGCGGTGGGCGAGGCGCTCGACCGGGCGGTGAGCGTGCGTATGGTCCCCGCGACGATCATGTCGGTGGTGATCGACCACGCGCACGCCGGGCGGCTGGAGAACGACCTGCGCGTCTCGCCGTACCCCGTGCGGGCGGTGGACTACGGGGCGGACGTGACCTTCGAGGTGGCGGTCGCCGACGGCGCGCGGGACGGCTTCGCCGGCTGGCTCGCGGGCGTGACGGCGGGCCGCGCCATCGCCCTCCCGGGGGAGGGGGTCCATCTCAGGGAGGACGCGGCGGTCAGCTCTCCAGGGCGTAGCGCATGACGCGGAACTTCGCCTGGGCCTCGGCCAGCTCGGCGACCGGGTCGGAGTCGCCCATGATGCCGCACCCGGCGAACAGCCGGGCGCGGTTGCCCGTGATCTGCCCGCAACGCAGGGCGATGCCCCACTCGCCGTCGCCCCTGGCGTCGATCCAGCCGACCGGCCCGGCGTAACCCGCCCGGTCCATGCCCTCCAACTCGCGGATGACCTCGAGGGCGGTGCCGGTGGGCGTGCCGCCGACCGCCGCGGTCGGGTGCATCGCCGCGACCACGTCGAGCACGGACGCGCCGTCCGACAGCCGGCCGGTCACCCGGCTGGCCAGGTGCTGCACGTTGGGGAGCACGAGCAGTTCGGGCTCGTCGGGCACGTTGAGCGCCGAGCACAGCGGGGCGAGCGCCTCCCGGACCGAGCTGACCGCACAGACGTGCTCGTACCGGTCCTTGGAGGAGGCGTACAGGGCCGCGCCGCGGGCCAGGTCGTCCGCCTCGTCCTCGCCGCGCGGGGTGGTGCCCGCGAGGACGAGCGACTCGATGGCGTTGCCCCGGTGGCGTACCAGCAGCTCGGGGGTGGCGCCGGTGAAGCCGTCGACCGAGAACGTGTAGCACTCGGGATAGCGGGCGGACAGCCGGGACAGCAGGAAGCGGACGTCGATGTCGTTCTCGGCGACGGCGTTCAGGTCGCGGGCCAGGACGACCTTGTCGAGCCGGCCGTCGTTGATCTGCCGTACGGCCTGCGCCACGGCGTGCTGCCATTCGGGCGCGGTGAGGGAGCCGTCGCCGTACCGGATGCGGCCGGGCGGCGTCGGCGGTGTCCGGAGGCCGGGCCGGTGGCCGGCGTCGTGATCGTCCTCGCCGATCGTGGTGAGCCAGGCGCGGCCGCCCCTGCGGGCGAGCACCACGCGCGGGACGACGAGCCTCGATCCTGGAGCGTCGGCCTCGAAGGTGAACGACCCGAACGCGACGGGCCCCGATCCGGGCGCCTCCACGTCGTCGTCGATGCGCGCGTCCGCGAAGAGCGCCGACATCCAGTCGCGGGCCCAGCGGAACCGGTCCGGGCCCGGCGGCACGGCCGCGCGGGCGGCCTCGCCCCAGCCCACGAGTCCCTCCCCGTGCCGGATCCAGGCGTACGGCGCGGTGTCGGGAAGGCAGGAGACGAGATCTCCGGGATCGCCGACGGGAACCGTGCGCACCACGAGGGGGCGGATGAGAGCGACACTCACTTGAACCACTTTACGCAGAATCTGAACATGTTCGACATCAGCCCCCCTGGTCCGTGCGCTGTCAAGCGGTGATAGGAACTTGGTCACAGAAGGCACGGCTTCCCGAGAGGCGATGGAGCACGCCCGGCGGCCCTTTCTACCTTTGGCCGCATGAAGATCGCGTCCATTCTCGCCGCCGCGGCTCTGCTGCCGCCTGGCGCGGCCCACGCCCCGACCGCCTCCATGGTGATGGCGGCACTGGGCGACTCGATCAGCTCCGGGTTCAACGCCTGCGGCTGGTACGTCACCTGCGCGTCGCGCTCGTGGTCCACCGGGGACAGCTCCGACGTGAACAGCCACTACATGCGGCTGCGGAAGCTCATCCCGGAGATCGACGGCCACAACGTCAACCTCGCCGTCCCGGGCGCGACCAGCGCCGACCTGGTCGGCCAGGCGCAGGAGGCGGTCGCGCAGGGCGCGCGCTACGTCACGGTCCTGATCGGCGCCGAGGACGCCTGCAAGGCCACGGAGAAGGAGATGACGCCCGTGGACGTCTTCGAGCGGCGCGTCGGGGAGGCCCTGGCCGTGCTCCGGCCGACCGGCGCGCGGGTCTTCGTCAGCAGCATCCCCGACCTGCGGCGGCTGTGGTCGCTGGGCAGGACGAGCCTGCTGGCGCGGGGCATCTGGGCGCTCGGGCACGTCTGCCCGACCATGCTGGCCGATCCCACGTCGACCGCGGCCGTGGACCGGCTGCGCCGGGAACGGGTGCGCGGCCGGGTCATGGCCTACAACGACCGCCTGGAGAAGGCGTGCCTGGCGTACGGCCCGGCCTGCCGTTACGACGGCGGGGCGGTGTTCTCCTTCCCGTACACGCTGCGGCATGTGAGCGGGTGGGACTACTTCCACCCGAACGGCGAGGGGCAGCGCGCCCTGGCCAAGGTGACGTTCGAGGCGGCGTTCCCGGTGGGCGCCGCCTCCCCGGGGCTGTCCGGAGCCGGGGCGGTCTGACCGCGCCGTTCGACCGTCGGCTCCGTCGCGCCGGGCCCAGCCCGGACCCCCTCCGCGGCACGTCGGTAGGCCCGCCTCGGCCGCCCGGTGTTCTCAGAGCCAGCCGTTGTGCCGGGCCTGCCGGGCCGCCTCGATTCGATTGCGGGTGCCGGTCTTGCCGATCGCCGACGACAGATAGTTGCGTACCGTGCTCTCTGACAGGTGCAGCCGGGCGGCGACGTCCGCGACCGTGGAGCCGTCCGCGGCGGCGGCGAGCACGTCGCGCTCCCGGTCGGTGAGGGGACTCGGGCCGGTGCTCAGCGCCGCTGCCGCGAGGGTCGGGTCGATGACCCGCTCGCCCGCGAGGACCCGGCGGATCGCCGCGGCCAGCTCCTCGACCGGCCCGTCCTTCACGAGGAAGCCGTACGCTCCTGCCTCCATCGCGCGCCGCAGATAGCCGGGGCGTCCGAACGTCGTGAGGATCAGCACCCGGCAGCGTGGGAGGCGGTCGCGCAGCTCGGCGGCGGCGTCGAGGCCGCTCCGGCCCGGCATCTCGATGTCCAGGAGCGCGACGTCCGGCCGCGCGCGCAGCGCGGCGGGCACGACGTCGTCGCCGTCGGACACCTGGGCGACGACCTCGATGTCGTCTTCGAGGCCGAGCAGCAGGGCGAGCGCGCCGCGCATCATGCCCTGGTCCTCGGCGAGCAGGACCTTGATCATGTGTTCAGCGTCACCTGGAGCCGGAACCCACCGGACGGTGCGGAATCGGCGGACAGCCGCCCGCCGGCGGCCCGCACCCGCTCGCGGAGGCCCGCCAGGCCGTTCCCCTGCCTGGTTCCTCGTTCCATGCCGGGGGCGGGGGAGTGGCCGCCGCCGTCGTCGCTGATCCGCAGCTCCATGCCGCCGTCCGTCCCCTGCTCCAGTTCGATCTCGCACCGGGTCGCCCCGCTGTGCCTGATCACGTTCGTCACCCCTTCTCGTACGGCCCAGCCGAGGAGGGCGTTCACCTCGGGCGGGAGGTCGACGGACTCCGTCCGGATGGTGAGGCCGATCCCCGCGTCGGCGAGCGCCGTGCGCGCGGAGTCCAGTTCGGCGGCCAGGCCGCGCCCCCGGTAGCCGGTGACGGCGGCCCGGACCTCGGTGAGCGCCTGGCGCCCGATCCGCTCGATGTCGGCGGCCTGCTCCGCCGCCGCGTCGACGTCCCTGGGCGCGAGTCGTCGTACGGCCTCGGCCTTGACGACGATGACCGACAGGGTGTGCCCGAGGAGGTCGTGCAGATCGCGGGAGAAGCGCAGCCGCTCCTCGGTGACCGCCGCCCGGGCGAGTTCCTCGCGGGTGCGCTGGAGCTCCCGGATGGCCTCCCACAGACGGATGATCACAGAGGGGACGAGGCCGGCGCAGAGGACGCCCCACACGAGGCTCAGGATGGCGGTGAGATCGCCGTCCCGCCATCGCGCGATGGCGGCGGAGACCGCGCAGAGTGCGAACAGCAGGGGCGGCATCTTCCGCCCTCTGACGGTCACGCCGAGCGCGATCGCCAGCATGACCAGCAGATACAGCCAGTTGTCGCCGAACCCGGCCGTGCTCGCGCACACGGCGAGGGCGAGCAGGGGCAGCCAGAGGCGCAGCGCCCGGCGGCGGTCGGCGAAGGCGAAGCGGATCGTGACCAGGTAGAGCGCGCTGGCGAGGGCCACCGCCGTCCAGGCCAGCCACAGCGGGTGGGAGCGTCCCTGTGTGATGTCCCAAACGGGTCCGCCGGTCAGGAGGATCCAGAAGACCATGCCCTTGGCGTCCGGGCCGCGTTCGCCTTCGCCGAGCGGGTTCAACCAGGGCTCGTCGCTCGATGCCACTTTTGTCGCTGTTTTCAGCTCTTTAGGCCGTCCTGCCCGCACGGCGGTAACCGTACATCGCGTACAGGCCGAAGACGACGAGCCAGCCGGCCAGGACGGCGGTCTCGCGCAGGCCGGGCGCCTCGCCGGCGACGGCGTGCCAGGAGAGGCTGGCGTAGCTGTTCGACGGCGTCCACTCCGCGATCGCGCGCAGCCAGTCGGGGAAGTTGGTGGTGGGGATCCACAGGCCGCCGACGATGGCCAGGCCCAGCATCGTGGCCAGGTTGGCCATGGAGGCGGTCTGGCCGCTGAGACGGTAGCCGTTTCCCAGGCCGAGCAGGGAGAACGGCACGGTCCCGACCCACAGCAGCGCGACGATCTGCACCCACTGGGCCGCGGTGAGCGTGACGTGGTTGACCAGGACGCCGGTCAGCAGGACCGCGGCGATGCTCGGGACGACGCCCAGCACCCCGGTGACCACCTTGCCCGCGACCACCTGGGCGGGCGTCAGCGGCGTGAGCCGGAGCTGGCGCAGCCAGCCCGCCGCGCGGTCCTCGGCGATGCCGCTCCCGTTGTTGAACGCGCTGCCCAGCGCGCCGTACGCGGCCATGCTCACCATCGCGAAGAGCGCGGCGTCGTGCTTGTCGCCGGGGGTGATGCCGAGGTTGGTGAAGAGCAGGTACATCACGACGGGCATGATCACGCCGAATACGATGTAGCCGCCGTCCCGCAGGGACCGGACGAGTTCGAGGCGGATGTAGCCGGGCATCACGCGTTCTCCTTGAGAAGAGCCGCGCCGGAGGGGGCCGCGGCGGTGGTGAGGGCGACGAACGCGTCCTCCAGGTCGGCCGGGGTGACCTCGATGTCCCGTACGGCTCCCGCCTGGGCGAGGGCGATCACGGTCGCGTCCGCGTCGGTGCTGCGCAGGGTGGCGCGGTCGCCGTTGATCTCCATCCCGGTCACGCCGGGGAGCCGGCCCAGCCAGGCGGCCTCGCCGGAGACGGTCACCCGGACGGTCGTGGCGGCCACGACGCGCTTGATCTCGGCGCTGGTGCCGTCCGCCGCCACCCGGCCGCGGTTGATCACGATGACGCGGTCGGCCTGCTCGTCGGCCTCGTCGAGGTAGTGCGTGGAGAACAGGATGGTCCTGCCCCGATCGGCGAAGCCGCGCATGCTCGCCCACAGCTCCCGTCTGGCCTCGACGTCCAGGGCGGCGGTCGGCTCGTCGAGGACGATCAGCTCGGGGTCGCCCGCGATCGCCATCGCGAACCTCACCCGCTGCGCCTGGCCGCCGGAGAGCCGGTCCACCCGCCGGTCGGCCAGCGCGGTGAGCTGGGCGAGGGCGAGGATCCGGTTGAGCGGGAGCGGCTCGCGATAGGTCCCGGAGACGAAGGTGAGCAGTTCGCGCACGGTGACCCGCGCGATGATCCCGCCCTCCTGCGGCATGGCGCCGACCCTGCCCTGCCGTACGGCCCGCTCGGGGTCGCCGCCGAAGAGGGACGCCGTACCCGAGTCGGGCGGGAGCAGTCCGAGGAGCATGCCGATGGCGGTGGACTTGCCCGCGCCGTTGGGGCCGAGGAGCGCCACGGTCCGGCCCCTGGGGATGGAGAGCGTCAGGCCGTCCGCGGCCCGGGTGGAGCCGAACGTCTTGGTGACGTTCGCCAGGGATGCTGCGATTTCCATGGTTGGAACGCTACGGAGACGCGGCTCGCGGCCGTAGATCGAGGCATCCCGGATTGGGCGGGACAAATGTCACGGGACCGGCTCGTCACGACCCGGTGGGCGCGCAGCAGACGGAGTGCGTGCGACACCGCCGGCTCGCCGACCCCGGCACGGTGCTCGCGGTACCCGGACGGTCAGGTCGGGTACGGAGGCTGGTTCTCGGGAGGAACGCCGCCTCCCTTGCCGCCGCCCTTCTTGCCCTTGTCCGTGCCGTGCGGCCGCCCCTTGCGCGCCTTCCCGACCCCGGACCGCGCCTTGGTCTCCGCCGCGTCCTGCGTGGCGCCCCCGCGACCGGAGCGGCGTGCCTCGGGCTGCTGTGGCTGGCCCATCGTTCCTCCCCCACTGCCGTTTTCTCCACGCCGTGGAGCAGGGATCCATCTGCCCTCCGATGGGAACGCCATGCACGGGGGGCCGGAAAGGCCGGCGCGGATCGTGCCCTCCCTCATGTCGGGGTCACGTTCCCCCGTCAGGGACCGATCGGGGCTCAGGCGTGGGTGACGGCCGGCTGGACGGCCGCCTTCTCGCTCTCCGCGAACGTCTTCAGCCGCATCAGGTCCTCCCGGAGCTTGTGGACCGGGTCCACGCCGAGCAGCTTGGCCACGGCGTGGCCGATCGCGCCGACCGCCGGGTTGTAGGCCATCTGCACCTGCACGCGGGTGCGGCCCTCGCCCTCGGGCGTCAGCCGCAACGCGCCCGCGTGCGCGAAGAGCTGCCCCTCGGGCGTCTTCCAGGCGATCTCGCGGTTCTCCTCGCGCCGGGTCTCCACGGCGTCGAAGCGGACGCACGTCCCGGCGGGGCCCGCGATCACCCAGTGGGACCGGCCGTCGCCGAGCAGGCGGACCTCGAGGACGTCCGGCATGATCTCCGAGTAGCGCCGGTAGTCGCTCACCAGCCGCCAGAGGGTCTCCGGCGAGACGGCGATGGAGATCGCGTCCTGGAGGTCGATCGCGCGCCGTCCCGAGCTGATCCCGGTGAGCCGCCGCAGGGACAGGTTCGTCGCCGCGCGCAGGGCGAGGACCGTGCAGGCGGTGCGCGCCGCCCACGAGAGCGGACGCGGCAGCCTGCCGGTCAGTCCCCACGCCAGCGCCGCGCAGCAGGCGACGAACAGGCGCGCGCTCGGCGACCACCGCTGCTGCAGCAGCTCGGGCACCGGCCTCCTCGGCCGGGACGTGCCCTGCAGCCCCGGCGTGTCCCCGGCGTCGTCGTGCGCCCTCCAGCGGAGGTCGACCCGCCGCACACCCGGGACCCGCCGCACCGCGCGCCGGGCCCGCTGCTGCTCGGCGCTCAGGACGTCCCCGGTCAGCGTCACGACGCCGCCGTCCACGTGGACCTCCACCGCGTGCGGATGCGAGACGTAGCGGCCGAGCTCCGCCCGTACGCGTTCATACAGGATCCGGTCGTCCACGGCGGATCTCGCGCGCAGGCGGTGCCGGGCGCCCGCGACCGCGCCGCGACCCCGTTTCGGTAGATCGCTGGAGAGGACGGCGACGCCGTTGTACACCTTGTGCGTGGCGTGCGCGGCCTTGTCGCGCACCCGCGCCCGGCGGGTACGGCCCCGGTCGGGATCGCACAGGTACTGGATCACCGCGCCGGCGCAGACGCCGGCGCCGGCCGCGCCGAGGGTCCGGCGCAACGGTGTCCGCTCCACGAGCACGATGTCGGCGTAGCGGTCCCGTTGAGGATGAGCGGAAGTACGCATAATGACCATGCCTCCCTCGCTGTGCTCAGCCTCCTTCGCTTGTTCGTCGCCCTCTACCCGGCCGGTCGCCGACGATTCACCGCGCCCGCCGCGCTCGTGCCGTCACCGCGCCGCTTCGTCGTGGGCCCGCGCGTACTCACCTGCCGGGCCCTGATCGGTCTGCGTCGCGGCTTCTTCGCGGCACAGGCCGTGCAGGAGCTCCTCCCAGCGCGCGCCGATGACCTCCAGGTCGTAGCGGGCCGCCTTCTCCAGGGCGTTGGCCCCGAGCGTGCGGCGCAGCTCCTCGTCCTCGATGAGGGTGCAGATCGCGTCGGCCATCGCGTGGATCTTCTCGGGTTTGACGAGCAGGCCGTCGTGTCCGTGGGTGATCAGCTCGGCTGGGCCGGTCGGGCAGTCGTAGCTCACCACCGGCAGACCCTTGCTCATGGCCTCGAGGATGACCATCGGCAGGCCCTCGCGGCGCGAGCTGAGCACGTAGATCGACGACTGGGCCAGCTCGCCGCCGACGTCGGGGACCGACCCCATGAGCAGCACCTTCCCGGTCAGCTCCCGCTTGTCGATCGACGCCTGGAGTTTCTCGCGGCGCGGGCCGTCGCCGAAGATGCGCAGCGTCCAGTCGGGGTAGCGGGCCGCGACGTGCGCCCAGGCGCGGATCAGCAGATCGTAGCCCTTGGTGTGGGTGAGCCGGCCGACCGCGATGACGGTCTTCTCGGTGAGGGGGGAGCGGCCGCCCGTCAGCCTGGTGACCGCGTTCGGCACCTGGGCGAGCAGGCGCGGCCGTGTCTTGAGCGCCCGCTCGTACGCCTGGAGGTCGGTCTGGGTCAGGGTGACGACCGCGTCGAGCCGGCCGTACCGGCGGGCGATCCGTTTGCGCAGCTCCGGGCCGTGGCCGCTGAGATTTCCGTGCTCCTGCGCGATCGTGATGATCTCCGGAGGCGCCACCAGGGACATGATCAGATTCAGGCCGGGGCGGGTCCCGATGAGCACGCCGCGCCGCCGCCCCCGGATGTAGCGGATGAGCTTGAGATCGGTGCGCAGCGTGAACCAGTGGTATGCCGCCTCCTCCTTCGGGACCAGCCTGGTCGGGAAGCGGGACAGCAGACCCTTGCGGCGCGGGAGCCGGTCGTCCAGGTAGCGGATCCGCACGCCGGGCGGTACGGGGAAGAAGGGCTCCTCGCGTTCCCGTACGACGCTCACGATTTCGACATCGTGTTCCATGGCGAGGTGGCCGGCGAGGTTGAACACGGTGCGGATGGTGCCGCCCATCCCGTTTGCGTGTAGAAGGAGGATACGTACCTCATGGGTGTTTCGCGGATCTGCGCGCCTAGCGCGACTTCTGTCGCGTGCTGAACGCATTTTGACCACAAAACGCCGTAATAGCCCCGTAAAAGACAAAAGATGTCCCCGTCCTATATCAGCTTTTACCCCTATTTCCTAGGACGAAGAAGGACGCGTTTACGTTGGTGTGATTTGTCTCACATCAGGTGCCAGATCGTCGTGCGCTTGTACGGAACGTCCTCAAGGACGGCGGGGACCAGGTGGACGCCGACCGGCTGGAAGAGGCTCCGCGGCAGGTAGGAGCAGGCGCGCTCCGGGGCGCCCACCAGCACGGTCCGCCTCGCCGCCCCCGGTGCGGCGCCCGCCCCGTGCCGGTCCGCGGTCTCCTTTTCACCCGTCGCCGTATCCCCGTCCGGCGTCCGAGCGTCCGGGTCGGACCGCGCCCGGAGCAGGAAGGGCGTCACCCGCGCGGCGAGCGCCGCGTCGTAGAAGGCGTCGCCGACCAGCACCACGTCCTCCCGGGGCGTCGTCGCGAGGATGTCTCCCCGGCGGACGGTCACGGCCGCCCCGTTGGCGCGGGCGTTGAGCGCGATGGCCGCCGCCGCGTGCGGATCGATGTCGTTGGCGACCACCGCCGCCGCGCCCGCCACGGCGGCGGCCACGGCGACCAGGCCCGACCCCGAGGCGAGGTCCAGCACGGTGCGGCCCCTCACCAGCTCCGGGTGGTCGAGCACGTGGCGGGCCAGCGCCTGGCCGCCCGCCCACGGGTACGCCCAGTACGGCAGGTCTCCGGTGCGCTCCCAGAGCGCGAACACCTCGTCCTGCTCCTCGGCGGGCGCGAGGTGCAGCCGGATCTCCGGCACGTACGGCACAGCCACCAGCCGCGTGTGCGCCCGTACCAACCGCTCCATGCCCGAGCCCTCCCCGCCGCGTCGCCCGAGACCACCGACATGGCCCTCGGAAGCGAGAACGCGGATGGCCGCGGACAGGATCCCATCGAAGGGCCGTCCGGCGGTGACACTTCACGTCGCGTCGGCCGCACGCGTGGGCCTGGATGGTGGCCGGCCCCTCGGACCACCCGGCTCGACGGCGACCCGGTCGAGATCCGCGGTCTCCGCGCAGGGCCCGGCGAGGTCAGAGCAGGGAGAGCTGCTCCGGCCCCGAGGGAGGCCGTGGCCGCTCCCGCCGGACCGTGCGCGCTGCCCGGCCGGTGGACCGCCCCACGCCGTATCGCCGCGCCAGCTCGGTCACCTCGCGCCCGATCCGCTCCTGGTACGCCTTCGGAGCGTAGGCGCCTCTGCCGTACAGCTCCTGGTAGCGCGGGACGAGACGCGGGTGCTCGCGGGAGAGCCAGGTGAAGAACCATTCCCGGGCGCCGGGGCGCAGGTGCAGCACGATCGGCGCGACGTGGGTCGCCCCGGCCGCCGCGATCTCGCGTACGGCCGCGTCCAGCGCGCTCGGCGAGTCGGTGAGGTAGGGGAGGATCGGGGCCATCAGCACGCCACACGGAACGCCGCGGCCGTTGAGCGTGGCGCAGACCTCCAGCCGCTTGCGCGGCGCCGGCGTCCCCGGCTCGACCGAGCGCCACACGTCCCTGTCCAGGAAGCCGACCGACACGGCCGTGCTCACCTCGGTCACCTCGGCGGCCTCGGCGAGCAGGTCGAGGTCGCGCAGGATCAGCGAGCCCTTGGTGAGGATCGAGAACGGGTTGGCGGCGTCCCTGAGCGCGGAGATGATGCCGGGCATCAGCGCGTATCGCCCCTCGGCCCGCTGGTAGCAGTCGACGTTCGTTCCCATCGCGATGGGCGCGCCGCGCCATCGGGGAGCGGCCAGCTCCTTGCGGACCAGGTCGGGCGCGTTGACCTTCACCACGATCTTCGAGTCGAAGTCGCGGCCGGCGTCCAGGTCGAGGTACTCGTGCGTCCGGCGGGCGAAGCAGTAGACGCACGCGTGGCTACACCCCCGGTAGGGGTTGATCGTCCACTCGAACGGCACGTGGCTCGCCCCGGGCACCCGGTTGACGATGGAGCGGGCGTGGACCTCGTAGAACGTGATGCCGCGGAACTCCGGGGTGTCGAACGTCCTGGTCACCGCGCCGCGGGCGAACAGCGGCACGGCAGGATCGCCCTGGCCGGTGTCGTCCAGCCGCAGGTTGTCCCAGCGCATGATTCGATTAGAACAAGATTTCGATATGGATCGCAACTCGGACCCGCGGCTCCCGTATGCGGCAAACATCGCGATCGGTCGTTGATCGGATGGGCGGCACAAGAAGCTGCAATCAGGTTCAACGGGCACTACCGGCCGCAAAAGTTACGCGGAGTTACTTCTTCTCTGGTGTCAACGACACGCGACGCCCGTGAGGCCAACGGATCGCAAATACCCGACCAGGAAACGGCTAACGATCTTCATCGTTGGGCAGAACGTCCGCACACACCTTGCATTACCGGGAGGTGCGCCATTATGGCCTGGTCGCAGGATGAAGAGCGGATGCTGGCGTTGATCGAACAGCACCTCACCGATGAGGATCCGCGGCTCGCCGCCCGGCTTGATTCGTTCAACGAGCGGGTCCAGCGCCGGCAGAGGGGACGCCGACGCGATGACCACGTGCGACGGCGAAGCATGCCGCGGCGGTCGACGATCATCATCGTGGTGAGTTGGTTGCTGATCGCCACTTTGATCGCCACCTTGCTCATCATGGCGTTGCACAACGACGCCGCCGCCTTTCCCGCCTGAGCCGCCCGGCGCGCCTGCCGCCTCGCCGAACGCCGGACCCATCACGCCCGTGGCCTGACCGGCTCCTTGCGAAGCAAGGGCCGGTCGTGAGGTCAGCGCGCGGCCTCGGGCGACCCGCGCATGGTGAAGTTGTCGAAGCCCACCTTGAGCGTCGCCGTGGTCTTCTCGCCGACCCGGGCCATGATGCCGACCAGGCCGCTCGGCAGCGGCCGGGCGTCGACCACCGACACGGTGCGGGATCCGTTGACCCACATGGTCAGCTCGGCCCCCTCCTGGGTCGCCCGGCACCTGGCCTGGAGGCTGGTCGGCTTCGACGCGTCCGTCTGCTTCGCCGGGGACCGATCGTTGCCGACGTCGTTCGCGACCTTCGCGTCCGTCTCCACCGCGGCGGTAAGGTCACCGCCCGCGTCCTCCACGACCTTCCTGATCCGCGCCCGCCCGGAGGTGTCGAGGAGGAACTCGTACCGGGTGACCTTGCTCCCCTGCGGCTTCTGCCGGCAGTACAGGCCGTACTCGCCGGTGCCGCCCGTCACCCCCATGACCGTGGTCTCCACGCCCAGCAGGTAGTCATCGGGGACGGTCGGCGTCGGCGTCGCGTCGGGCGAGGGGCTCTGCGGCTCGGTGGTGAAGGGGATCGGGGCGTTCTCCCACAGGTCGTTCTGGTCCTCGCCGTAGGGCTCCAAGGCGTAGAAACCGCCCGGCGCGTAGCCCTGCCGGTGGTACTTCTCGCCGGTGTAGGTGTTGCCCCAGCCGGTGCCGCTCCGGCTGAAATCGTCCTGGTAGAGCAGCGGCAGGTCGGTCGGCGGTCCGCCGGGGGCCAGCACCGCGTACAGAGCGACGCCGGCCGCGACGGCGAGCGCGGCGGCGCCCGCGCCGGCCATCAGCCGGTTGCGGCGGGTGCGGCGGGTGATCGAGGAGGACAGCCGCGTGACGTCGGCGTCGGGCCGGGGGCCGGTCGGCGCCTCCGCCCCGAGCGCGGCCGGCGGGGACCAGGACGGCGGCCGCCCGTCCGGCGCGGAGGGCCGCGGCGCCTGCGCCGTGTACGCGGTCGTCCGCTGCGGCGCGGCGGGGACGGTCGCGGCGGTCTGCTGCCAGGTCGTCTGCACCGAGTGCGCGGCCTGCTCCGGCGCGGCGGCCCGGCCCACCATCTGGTCGAGGAGCTGCTGGGAGGTGGGCCGCCACTCGGGGTCCTTCGCCAGGGCCCGGCCGACCAGGTCCCGCAGCGCCGGTTCCAGTCCGTCGAGGTCCGGCTCGTTGTTGAGCACCTGGTACAGCACGGCGTGGAGGGTCTCGCCGTGGAACGGCGCGCGGCCGGTCGCGGCGAAGGCGACGAGGCAGCCCCAGGAGAAGACGTCGCAGGCCGGGGTGACCGGCTCGCCGCGCAGCACCTCGGGGGACATGTAGCGCGGGGTGCCGATCAGCTCGCCCGTGCCGGTGATCCCGCCGAGCGTGTCGCGGGCGCGGGCGATGCCGAAGTCGATCACGCGCGGGCCGACGGGTGAGAGCAGCACGTTCGACGGCTTGAGATCCCGGTGGATCACTCCGGCGCCGTGGATGGCGGCAAGCGCGGTCGCCACGCCCACGGCGAGGGCGTCCAGGCTGGAGCCGCGCAGCGGCCCCGAGGACTGTACGGCCTGCTCCAGGTTGGGGCCGGGGACGAACTCGGTGACGACGTAGAGCTGCTCACCGTCGAGCGCGGCCTCGATCACCGCGGCGGTGCAGAACCGGCGGACCCGGGAGGCGGCGTCGGCCTCGCGGCGGAAGCGCATCCTGAACTGCTCGTGCCGGCTGTATTCAGGGTTGATCACCTTGACGGCGACCCGCTGGCCGTCCGGGGACTCGCCGAGGTAGACCGTGCCCATGCCGCCCGCGCCGAGGCGTCCGAGCAGGCGATATGAGCCGATGTGAAGGGGGTCTCCCGGAGTGAGGTCGTTCACCACGCCATCCAACCGCGTACCGTCATGTTTCGCACATTCAGCGGCAAAGCCTATAGAGATCCCTCCGGGAGGCCGGCGGGCTGCCGCCCGGAAGCGGTCACGGCAAGGCCGTTGAGTTCGTGGTGCTGCGGCATCAGCTGACGGTGGTGCAGCGTCAGGTGACCAGGCCGGCGTTCACGCCGGATGACCGGTTCCTCCTCGCTGGGCTGCTCCACCGCCTGCCGATGGACAAGCCGCGGCACCGCGTCACGGTCCCGCTCGCGTAACCGGGTTCCGCGACATGTGTACGGTGCACGACTCGTTCCCCGAACACATCCCTCCGGACACGACCGGCGGAGAGGACGGGTGTAGCGCGAGAATCCCGAAATTGTGTAAAGAATGGGGTGGGAATAATCTTGTCCATCCCACGCTGGGGGGCGCAAGCAACGTTGGCCGTGCCATGGGCCGGTGGCCCGCCGATGAGCATCGACGGAGTCGACTTCGAGCTGCGTCGCCGTGCCGAGGAACGTGACAGGATCTCCGACGACCTGCTGGACCTCGACTCGCATCCGGGTTACCAGCTGCTCAAGGGTGCGCGGCTGACCGGTGAGACCCGGCGCCGCTGGGACGAGGCACAGTCCAGAGCGGTGACCCTGTGGTGGCTGTTCGACGCCTACCGTGGCGTGCTCGATCGCGCGCGGGAGCTCAGGGCCGGCAAGCCCGACCTGGCCGCGCTGACCGGGCTGCTCGCCGGCCCGTCCGTGGAGCTCAAACCGGAGAATGTGCCCGTCGAGAAGCGGTCCCTGCTGCGGGCCGCGGGCGAGTCGATCACGCTGGACACGGTGGTGGCGCGGATGGACGCCGCCTACCGTGACGTCGCCGAGACGGTCGCGGCCGCGGACGACGCCTGGAGTGCGCTGCTCCCGCGGCTTGACGATGCCGATGTCGCCCGCCGCTCGGCTCAGGACCTGCTACGCGACCTGGACGGCAATGATCCGGATCTGGACCGCATCGGCGCCGAGATCGATCGGATTCGCGCGGCGGTCACCACCGACCCGCTCGGCTCGACCACCCTGGGTGGTGAGCTCGACGGGTTGCTCGCCGAGCTCGCCGCCCGTCGTGGGCTGCTGGAGCAGGCCGCGCGGCTCCGGGCGGAGTACAGCGACCGGGCCCGCCGCCTCGGCGACCGCATCGCGCAGGTCGCCGAGGCCGAGAACGAGGCCCGCTCGGTCCGGGACACGGTGCTCGTCAAGATCGACTCACCCGCGCTGCCGGCGCTGCCGGACCAGGCCGCCGCGCTGCGGGACCGGCTGAGCGCGCTGGATACGGCCGGCGACCGCTGGCTGGAGCTGGTCGAGCGGCTGACCGGGCTGGAACGGGCCGTGGACGAGGCGCTGGCGCGAGCGCGGACCGCGACCGAGGCGATGGCGGGTCTCATCGGCCGTCGTGACGAGCTGCGTGGCCGGCTGGAGGCTTACCACGCCAAGGTGGTCCGGCTCGGGCATGCCGAGGACGCCGCGCTCGGTGAGATGTACGGCGAGGCCCGCGCCCTGCTCTGGACGGCACCGTGCGACCTGCGGCAGGCTACCGTCGCGATCACCGCCTACCAGCGGGCGATCGGCCGGATCGGAGTGGCGGAATGATCAGATGCGCCCAGCCGGGGTGCGGCGGCACGGTGGAGGACGGTTACTGCGACGCCTGCGGCCTGGCCCCACAGCCGGAGCCGGATCCGGCACCGCCCTCGGCGCCGGCGACCAGACCGTCCATCCCGCTGGACATGTCGGGTACGGCCCGCACCGGTACGAGCCGGTCGAGCAGCCGGTCGAGCCGGGGCCAGCTCGGGATGGGCCTGGTCGAGGTGCCGGCCGTGCCGTACCGGGACCCGGCCGGGGTGGTGCTGGCCGACGCCCAGGTGCCGGAGGACCGGCGTTTCTGCGGCAATCCCGACTGCGGCCGGCCGGTGGGCCGCCGCAGAGGTGACCAGCCGGGGCGGCCGGAGGGGTTCTGCCCGCACTGCGGCTGGCGGTTCTCGTTCACGCCCAAGCTCGCCGAGGGAGATCTCGTCGGTGGGCAGTACGAGGTCAAGGGCTGTCTGGCGCACGGTGGTCTCGGCTGGATCTACCTGGCGGCCGACCGGCACCTGGAGGGCCGGTGGGTGGTCCTGAAGGGGTTGCTCGACACCGGGGACGTGGAGGCGCTGGCCGCTGCGGAGGCCGAGCGGCATTTCCTCACCGCGATGGACCATCCGAACATCGTCAAAATCTTCAACTTCGTCACGCACCCCGACCCGGGCACCGGGACGATGGTGGGCTACATCGTGATGGAGTACATCGGCGGCGTGTCGCTCCAGGAGATGCTGCGCGCGCGGCTACGGGAAAGCGACAACCGCCAGGCGCTGCCGGTCACCCAGGTCATCGCCTATGGGCTGGAGATCCTCAAGGCCTTCGGCTACCTGCACGATCAGGGCCTGCTGTACTGCGATCTGAAGCCGGGCAACGTCATTCAGGTGGAGGAGCAGCTCAAGCTCATCGATCTCGGTGCGGTGCGGCGGATCGACGATGCGGACAGCGCGGTCTACGGGACGGTCGGGTACCAGGCGCCGGAGATCGCCTCCGACGGGCCGTCAGTCTGTTCCGACCTCTACACGGTGGGGCGCACGCTCGCCGTGCTGAGCTTCCCGTTCAGTCCTGTCAGCGGCGGGTCCGCCGCTCCGCTGCCGGCGATCGACCAGAGGTACGAGTCCTACCGCCGGTTCCTGGAACGGGCAACCGACTCCGAGCCCACCCGGCGGTTCCAGGGCGCGGCGGAGATGTCCGACCAGCTCGTCGGCGTGCTCAGGGAGGTGCGCGCCGCCGAGGTGGGCGTCCCCCACGCCGCGCAGTCCGGATTGTTCGGCCCGGAGCGCCGGGCTGTCGGAACCGAGCTCGCCCCGGCGGCCACGGGGCAGGTCTTCGGCCCGCTCGACCGCCTCGCCGCCGCGTCCGCGCTGCCCGTCCCCCTGGTGGACCCGCTCGATCCCGCCGCCGGCCTGCTCGCGGGCCTCACCTCGGGAAACCCCGCCGAGCTGGTCACGCTGCTCGAATCCGCCCCGTCCACTCCGGAGACCACGCTCGCGCTGATCAGGGTGCTCAGTGAGCTCGGCCGTCCGATCCCGGATCAGCTGCTCGCGGACGCCACCGGGCAGCTGCCGGGAGACTGGCGGATCTGGTGGTATCGGGGGGTCGGGCAACTGGCCTCGGGGGACCCGGAGCAAGCGGTGCGTATCTTCGACGGGCTCTACTCGTGGCTCCCCGGCGAGGCCGCGCCCAGGCTGGCCCTGGCATTCGCCCTCGAAGCCGGCGGAGCGGGCCAGGAGGCGGCTCGCCACTACGCGGCCATCTGGCAGACAGACCGGTCATACGTGAGCGCCGGCTTCGGCCTGGCCAGGCTCCGGCTGGCGGAGGGCGACCGCGCCGGGGCGACCGCCAGCCTGGACGAGGTGCCCGCGACCTCCATCCACCGCACCGCAGCCCAGGCGGCCGCAGTGGCGGCGGCCGTACGTGGATATGACCCTGCCGCAGGCGAGCTCGTCGCCGCAGGCGAGCGGCTGCGGAGCCTGAAGCTCGACGCCCGGGACCGCGACGGGCTGCTCTCGGAGGTGCTGCGGAGCGCCCTTGGCCGGGTCACCACCGGTCAGGTCACCTCATCCGGGCAGGCGACGCTGCTGGGCACTCCGCTGCACGAGCAGGGTGTGCGCGCCGAATTGGAGCGCGTCTACCGGGCGCTGGCCAGATCGGCGCGATCCGCGGAGGAGCGGTACGACTTCGTCGATTTGGCCAACTCTGTACGCCCGAGGACGCTGTGGTGAGCGGCGCCTGTCCCGCCTGCGGGGCGCTGGTCTTGGTGGGCGAGGCGTTCTGCGAGCAATGCGGCCACGCGCTGGGAGTCGCCGGCTGCACCGCGTGCGGCGCTCCGGCGGTCGGGGCCGACGGTTACTGCGAGAACTGCGGCATGCTCCAGCCCTCCGAACGCGACCACGTCGAGATCGAGCTGGAGGTCGCGGCCGGGGTGAGTGACCGTGGCCTGCGGCACAGCCGTAACGAGGACGCCATGGCGCTGACGGCGGTGGGCACGGCGGCGGACACGATGGCCGTGGGAGTGGTCTGTGACGGGGTCTCCACCTCGCTGCGCCCGGAGGAGGCGTCCCAGACCGCCGCCGACACCGCCGTGGCCGCCCTCGCCCAACAGCTGGGGGAGGGGGCCGACCCCGAGACCGCGACCCGGGAGGCGGTACGGCTCGCCGCCGAAGCTGTCTTCGCCCTGGCCGAGCAGGACGAAGACGCGCCCGCCTGCACCTACGTGTCGGCGGTGGCCGGCGGTCGGCAGGTCACGGTCGGCTGGGTGGGCGACAGCCGGGCCTACTGGCTCGGATCCGGCTCCGAGGTGCTGACCGGTGACGACGCCACCCCCGGGACGCACATGCTGACCGCCTGGCTGGGCGCGGACGCGGGCGAGGTCGTGCCGCACATCCGTACGTTCACCCCGGACGGGCCGGGTGTGGTCCTGCTGTGCAGCGACGGCCTGTGGAATTACCACTCCGATCCGGCGGCGCTCGCGGCCGTCGCCCTGAACGCCACCCCCCGCGCGGCGGCACAGCGGCTCGTGCGGCTCGCGCTGGAGGCCGGAGGACACGACAACATCACCGTCCTGGTGATCCCTTTCGGACCCGGGGATCAGTCCGAGGCCACCGCGGTCTTCCCGAAGGAGCAATCGTGACCGACTTCACCATGCGCGTAGATCAGAACAAATACCTTCCTGCGGGAGGCGAGGAGGTGCACGCCATCGTCACGGTCGAGGCGAGCGGCCCGATCGAGCGCGCCCCCACGGTCGAGGCCGCCGAGATCATCATCGTCGACACCTCCGGCTCGATGTCGTACGACAAGATCGCCGAGGCGAGGAAGGCCGCGCGGGCCGCCATCGACACCCTCCGCGACGGCGTGTACTTCGCGGTCGTCGCCGGCAACCACGAAGCCCAGATCATCTTTCCCGACCGGGCGGGGCTGGTGCCGGCGACCCCGGAGAGCAGAAACGCCGCGAGGGAGGCCGTCTCCCGCTTGGTGGCCGAAGGGGGGACGGCCATGGGCCGGTGGCTGCGTCGCGCCGCCGACCTGTTCAGCGATTACCAGCAGGCGTACCCTGGCGCGATCAAGCACGCCATCCTGCTGACCGACGGCAAGAACGAGCACGAGCGCGCTCCGGAGTTCGCCGCGAACCTGGCGTACTGTACGGGGAAGTTCGTCTGCGACTGCCGCGGTGTGGGCGTCGACTGGGTGGTCGCCGAGCTTCGCCAGATCGCCTCCACCCTGCTCGGCAGCGTGATGGACATCCGCCGGCCCGAGGACCTGGAGGCCGACTTCCGGGCGATGACCCAGGCGGCGATGGGCAAGACGGTCGCGGACGTGGCGCTGCGCCTGTGGACGCCGCGGGCGGCGAAGCTGAACTTCGTCAAGCAGGTCTCGCCGACACTGGAGGACCTGACCGGCCGCCGCACCGAGGTGGACGCGCTGACCGGCGACTACCCCACCGGAGCCTGGGGTGGTGAATCCCGCGAGTACCACATCAACGTGCGGGTGCCCGCCGGGAACGTCGGCCAGGAGATGCGCGCCGGCCTGGTGAGGCTGGTCCTGCCCGAATCCGGGGAGGTGCTGGCCAAGGGGAACATCCTGGCGCAGTGGAGCGACGACCCCGTCCAGTCGACCCGCATCAACCCCCGGGTGGCCCACTACACCGGCCAGCAGGAACTTGCCTCGCTCATCCAGGAGGGCCTGCAGGCCCGCACCGACGGCGACCTGGACACCGCGACCGCCCGGCTCGGCAAGGCACGCGGCATCGCCGAGAAGGCCGGCAACGAAGAGACCGCCAAGCTGCTCGACAAGGTCATCGAGGTCGACCCTGATACGGGAACCGCCCGCCTCCGGCGGGACGTTGACAAGGCGGACGAGATCGCGCTCGACACCCGGTCGGTCCGAACCGTCCGGATGCGTAAGGACCCGGAGGCCTGAGCATGGCGATCTGTCCGGTAGGGCACGACTCCGCGGACGAGGAATACTGCGACGTCTGCGGCGCGCTGATGGAGGGCACCCCAGCCGGCCCGGCCGCTTCGGCTCCGGCCGTACCGCCCGACGCCCACCAGATGGACGACTGTCCCGACTGCGGGGCACCACGTGGCGGCCGATTCTGCGAGAGCTGCGGGTACGACTTCGTGCTCGGCGGGGGGAACCGGGGGACGCCGCCCTCCATGTCCTCCACGCCGGCCACCCCGGCCACGCCCGCCTCCGGCTGGGTCGCGGTGATCGCGGCGGACCGTGACCACTACGAGGCGATGATCGCGCAGGGCGGCCCCGACGCGGCCCGTGTCACGTTCCCGCCGTACTGCCCGGAGCGGCGGATACCCCTGGCCGGGCCCGAGGTCAGGATCGGACGGCGCAGCCAGTCGCGGGCGCTGACCCCCGAGATCGACCTGGCCGGACCGCCCGAGGATCCCGGCGTCTCCCACCTGCACGCGGTGCTGCTCGCACAGGCCGATGGGACGTGGCAGCTCGTCGACCCGGGATCCGCCAACGGAACCCTGCTCAACGGCAAGACGGTGGAGCACAACGCGCTGATCCCGCTCGGCGACGGGGACCGCATACACGTCGGCGCATGGACCAGCATCACGGTGCGGAAGAGCTGAGATGGCCGTTGTCACCCCCACCGCCGGCCCCGCGTCTGCGCCCGTCCCTACGCCCGCGCCTGTAGCCGCGCCTGCCCCCGCCTCATCGCCGCCGCGCGCTCCGCGGCTGCGAACGGTTCCTGGGCGGATCCGCGCCTGGACCGGTGCCGCCGTCCTCGCCGTCGGCCTGCTGTTCGCGCTGATGGGCGTGGCTCTGGGGCACGCTGGGGACGGGCTGCAGGCGATCGGGCACACAGCGGGCCCGCAGGTGGTGGCCACCGCCGACCTGTACTTCGCGCTGAGCGACATGGACGCTCAGGTGGCCACCGTGCTGCTGGCCGGCGAAGGGCGCGGGCCCGGCCGCCAGGCCGCGCTGGACCGCTACGACCAGCGCCGCGCGCAGGCCGACAGCGCCGTGCTGCAGGCCGCCGACCTGGCTCGCGGCGACCCGACGGGGCAGATGACCGTGCGCGCCGTACTCGACGGGCTCGGCCGCTACGAGCGGCTCGCGTCGCGCGCCCTGCTCCTGGACGAGCAGTCCCGGCATGCCGCCGGACCACCCTCGCAGCAGGCTCTCGATGTCTACCGCCAGGCCACCGACCTGATGCGGTTGGACCTGCTGCCCAAGGCGTACAACCTCACGCTCGACAGCGGGACCGTCGTCAGGCACGCCTACGCGGCCGAGTCGTCCGCCGTGCTGGCGGGCCGGTTCTGGGTGGCGCTCGGTGGGGCGCTCGCGCTGGCCGTCCTGTTCGCGTTGCAGGTCTTCCTGTCCCGCAGGTTCCGCCGTGCGATCAACCCGGCGCTGCTGGCCGCCACCGTCGTCGTCGGCGTGCTGACCATCGCGGGAGTGCTCGTCCTGCAGCGGGTGTCCGACGATCTGCGGACGGCCAAGGAGGACGGCTTCGACTCGGTTCTCGTGCTGTCCCGGGCGCGCGCGATCGGAAACAGTCTGCACGGTGACGAGAGCAGGTATCTGCTCGACCCGCAGCGGGCGGACACCTACGAGCAGGTATACCTCGACAAGTCCCAGTCGGTGCTCTACGTCCCCGGCGGGAACCTGGACAAGTACTACGCCGCGGTGGACGTCAGCGTCGCCGCCTTCCCCGGTAAGGCGGACTTCCTCGGCTTCTACGGCTCGGAGGCCGGTCGTATCACCCTGCCCGGCCAGCGTGAGGCACTGGCCAGGGTGCTCACGTTTTACCAGAAGTTCCAGCACGATGACCGGCAGATGCGGCGGTTCGCCACAGCGGGCAAGAGCGGGGACGCCGTGCGGCAGGCCACGGGTGCCTCGTTCGGGGCCTACGACGATGCCCTGGTCGAGTTGACGAAGCTGCACCGCCTGGCGTTCGACGACGCCGTGGCGGAGGGCGACCGCGCCCTCGGTGGCTGGAACCTTCTGCTGCCGGGGGCGGTGCTCGCCGCCGCCCTGCTGATCCTGGTCGGAGTCCGGCCCCGGCTCGCCGAGTACCGGTGAAGGGAAGATGTTCATGGTCGCGCTGACCAGGAGGGGCGTTTTGCGGCATATCACCGCCTCGGTGCTGCTTGGGGCCGTAGCGCTGCTGTCGGCGACGGCCTGCGCCGCCAGTTCGTCGATCCTCAACAAGGATTCCCTGGTCATCGGAGTGAAGCCGGACCAGCCTGGGTTGGGGATGAAGAAGGCGGAGGGTGGGTTCGCTGGTTTCGACGTCGATGTGGCCGCCTACATCGCCCGCAAGCTGGGGAAGGACGCCAGGTTCGTCGCGGTGCCCTCGTCCGAGCGGGAGAAGGCGCTCATGGACGGCTCGATCGATCTGGTCGTCGCCACCTATTCGATCACTCCGGAACGCAAGATGAAGGTGGCCTTCGGCGGGCCGTACTACGTCGCACACCAGGACACTCTCGTACGGGCCCGCGAGAGCGCGGTCAGCGGCGTGCGGGACCTGAAGGGGCGCAAGCTGTGCCAGGTGACCGGTTCGAACTCCTGGCGTCGGGTGAAGGAGGAACGGAAGGTCGCCGTGGAGCTGGTCGAGGCCGCCTCCTACAGCGAGTGCGTGTCCGATCTGAAGGCGGGGAAGGTGGACGCGGTATCCACCGACGACCTCATCCTGGCGGGCTTCGCCACCTCGGACCTGAAGATCATCAACGCGCCGTTCACCGACGAGCGGTACGGCGTGGGCATCCAGGCCGGGGATCTGGACGGCTGCGAGGCGGTCAACAAGGCCATCACCCAGATGTACCTGGACGGAACCGCCAAGAAGCTGCTGCAGAAGTGGTTCGGGAAGTCCGGCCTGGCTCTCACCTTCACCGTCCCTCAGTTCGAAGGCTGCGGCTGACCCCCGACGACCTCGCCGCAGTCCCCGACCACACTGTTTGATGCGGCACTAACGGAGGGCCTTGAGGAAGGCGGCGGCGACCGGCGCGGCGACCTTCCCGCCGCCGCCCCCGCCCTCGACGACGACGGCGAAGGCCACGTCGCCGCGGTAGCCCATGAACCAGGCGTGGGAGTCCAGCTTCTCGCCGGTGCCGAACTCGGCCGTTCCGGTCTTGCCCGCCGTACCGGCGGGAAGGCCGGCGGAGCGTGCCGTGCCCTTGCTCACGACGGCCTTCATCATCGAGCGCAACGGCTCGGCGACGCCGTCCGGCAGCTTTTTCGGCGCGACGTTCTGCTTGAGGTCGGGCACCAGGGTCGGCGGGCGCCAGCTGCCGTCCGCCACCGCGGCGGCGACCGTGGCGACGATCAGCGGACTCGTGGTGATCCGGGCCTGACCGAAGGACTCCGCGCCCAGTTCCGCGTCACTGGTCGCCTTGGGCATGCTCGCCTTGGTGGCGGGGACGCCGATGTTGAGCGGCTGGTTGAAGCCGAGGTCGGAGGCGATGTCGTAGAGCTTCTGCGCGCCGAGCTTGGCCGCCGCGAGCGGGGCGAAGGTCGTGTTGCACGAGTGCGCGTAGGAGTCGAGGAACGACAACGCGCCGAACGCCTCGTGGTCGGAGTTGCGGATCTTCAGGCCGCCGACGGTGGCGGTCTCGGGGCAGGTGACCCGCGCCGACGGGGTCAGCCCCTCGGCCAGCAGGGCGGCGGCGGTGATGGTCTTGAACGTGGATCCGGGCGGGTAACGGCCGTCCAGCGCACGGTTGAAGCCGCCCACGTTGTTGACGACCGCGAGGATCTCGCCGCTGGACGGCCGTACGGCGACGAGCGAGGTGGGCTTCTCCACGTTGCGTACGGCGTCGGCGGCCGCGCGCTGGACCCGCAGGTCGAGGCTGGTCGTGATGTCGCGTCCTGCTACGCCCTTGATCGTCTTCAGCGTCTTGTCGCCGACCCGGATCTCGGTGGTCGGCGTGCCGGCCAGCCGCCTCTGGAACGTCTCCTGCAGGCCGCCGCGTCCGATGGCGTCGCCGGTCTTGTAGGCCGAGCCGAGAGCCTTGACGTCCTTGGCCGTCGCCTTGTCGAGGTAGCCGACGAGCTGCGCGACCGAGCCGCCCACGTCGCCGCCGTCGATGCGGTTCCCGGCGGTGTCGGTGATCTTGCCGCGGGCCGGCCAGGTCGTCTTGAGGGACAGGTGGTTCGTGCCGGTCAGCTCGGGATGCGCGGCGCGCGGGGTCCAGGCGACCTTCCAGTAGTGGTCCTTGACCACGAGGTCGATCGTCCCGTCGTAGGCCCACTCGCCGACGTCCTTCAGCGTGGTCGTCGCGCGGTAGGCGGCGGTGGCCCGGTCGTCCCCGGACGGGGTGACCGCGCCGAGGGCGACGGCGACGGCGGTCGCGCCAAGGTTCTTGGTGAGCTCGGCGTAGGCCGCGTCGAAGCCGGGCGCCTGCGCGGCCAGCTCCGCCTTCATCGCGGTCAGATCGCCCCGGGACCAGGCGTCGGTGAACCGCCGCGCGGTCTCCTGCGGGGTGCCTCTGGTGTGCAGGACGTAGTAGGCGCCGCCCGCCGCGCCGCCGGCCAGAACCACCGCGACGGCGGTTGAAATCGCGATCGTACGTCCTCGGGGCATGCGCCGCCTCCCAGCCTCGAAACCGGCACAGAGCCTATCGCGGTCAAATCGCCATACAAGCCGCGGTCAAGAGGAGTTCTTGACGCTGGCCGCATATTTGTCGACGTACTCCTGGCCGGACAGGTCGCGGATCCCGGCCATGATCTCGTCGGTGACCCGGCGCCGATCGCGGGCGTTGCCCGGGTCGCCGGTGTAGACGGTCGGGGCGCCGAGCCGTACCCCGATGCGGGTGATCCTCGGCACGGTGGCTCCCGGGGGCAGCACGCGGTCGACCCCCTTCATGGCGACCGGGATGACCGGGGCGCCGGTGGTGAGCGCGAGCCAGGCCACGCCGATCTTGCCCTTGTAGAGACGGCCGTCGGGGGAGCGGGTGCCCTCGGGATAGATGCCGAAGAGCTCGCCCTCCTTGAGCACCTGCGCGGCGGCGTCCAGCATGGCCTGCGCGGCGCCGGCGCTCTCCCGGTCGATGGCCAGGTTGCCCGTGGTGCGCATGAACATCGCCGTCAGCGGGTTGCCGGTGAAGTACTCGTTCTTGGCGACGAACGTCACCTTCCGCGGCAGCAGCGCCGGGAGGAAGAACGAGTCGAGGATGGACAGGTGGTTGGACGCGAGGATCGCGGGTCCGGTCTGGGGCACGTGCTCCCTGCCCTCGACCACCGGGCGCCACAGCAGCCGCACGGTGGGCGCGCTGACAATCTTGGCGATGCGGTAGAGCACGGGCACTCCTTCGGATCTCCGCCGGTCCGGCCTGCGTGGGGCGACGATGCGATCAACCCTAAGCCAGCGCGGGGTGTGACCGCTCTGCGCGCCGCGTCCCAAGGTTCCGTACCGCTTGGCCTGATCGTCCTTGGATGGCGAGAACCCCCACGAGAACGAGTCTCGCGGGGGTTCTCCACGTTTAGGCCGATGTGGTGGTCGCCTCCTCGGCGAGAGGCACAACACGGCTCCAGCCGAACGGTATTCCGTGAAGGCGGTAATTGCGGCCCGGGGGACACATCCACATCGGCAGTTCCAAGCCTATAGGACGACCGGCCGTGGTCATTCCGGCTCCCCCGGATTCACAGCCTCCCCACAGTCAATTCGTTATATAGCGCTATATCCGCTTTGTCAGGATTTGTCGTGACGAGAAGTGGGGCGTGGTGTGGCGGTTCTGGACGCTTCGGCGCCGGGGGCGATGCCGTGAAGGGCGGCGTGTCGCCGAGGGTGGTCCCGGCGTTCGCGGGCTGCTGCGCCTGCTCGGCGGCTCCTCTGGGGGCCGGGCGGGTCTCGTCGCCCGGCTGTGCCGTGATCGGTCCGGCCGGCGGGCTCCTCCTGGGCCGGGTCGGCCTCGCCGGTCGGCTGTACCCGCTCCCTGATCGACGTGCAAGGCGCGGCGCGCTCGCGTGAATCGGCGCGAAGCCGCAGCCGATCGAACCGGCCGGTACCATCTGCGACATGCCGGTTCCCAAGGGCTCGACGATCGACCCGGAGCGCACACGCGCCGCCATCCTCGAAGCGGCCACTTCGGTCCTGTACGAGCGCGGACTCGACGGCATCGGCGTGGCCGAGCTGTGCGCCCGCATCGGGGTGTCAAAGGAGACGCTCTACCGGCACTTCGGCACGAAGGACGGGCTGGTCGAGGCCATGCTCCAGGCGCGCAGCGACCGGGTGACGCGCTGGCTCGCCGGGGTGGTCGCGACCGCCGGGGACGACCCGCGCGACCAGCTCAGCGCCGTGTTCGACGCTCTCCAGGAGTGGTACGACGATCCGGTCTTCCGCGGCTGCGCGATGCTGAACGCGGCCGCCCAGCACCATGTGGAGGCCGTACGCGCCATCACGGCGCGTCATCTCGACCGCTACCTCGAACTTCTGACCGGCATCGCCGAGCGAGCCGGAGCCGCCGACCCAGGTGTCCTCGGGCGGCAACTGCTCATGCTGGTCGAGGGCGCGACCGTCGTCGCCGCGCATCACGGCGCAGCCGGAGCGGGGGAGCACGCCCGCCAGGCCGCGCACGCTCTGCTGTCCGCCGCCTCCGGGACCGCCCCTCACCGCTAGACCACGACGCCGCGCGAGTTTCCTCCACGTCCATCGCCAGGCGAAGACCTCGGCCGCCCCGCCGCGGGCGGGGTTCGCGGGCGGAGGAGAAACCGCCAGGGCGCCGACCTGGTCGGGGCCAGGCTCAGAGGGGCGGAACGACGAAGAGCCGCCCCCCATCACATGGGGCGGCCCTTCGTCTTGGAAGAGAGAACGCACCTGTGTGACGCCCCACCCCCGCGGAGGGTTCACACGGCGGCTCCGCGCCCCCGCCGTCTCGCGGACGGCCCTTCGGGCCCCTCACGCCAGGGGGCGCCGCGCCGGTACGGTGAACAGGTGATCGAGACCGAGCGACTGGTTCTGCGGCGCTGGCGGGAGACGGACCGTGAGCCGTTCGCGGCGTTGAACGCGGACCCCGAGGTGATGGAGTACTTCCCGTCCACCCTGACGAAAGAGCAGAGCGACGCGCTCGCCGACCGCCTTGAGGCGGAGTTCGACGAGTGTGGCTTCGGCCTGTGGGCCGTCGAGCTGTCGGGGGAGTTCATCGGCTTCACCGGCCTGTCCGTACCGCGGTTCACCGCGCATTTCACGCCCTGTGTGGAGGTCGGCTGGCGGCTGGCCCGCTCCGCCTGGGGCCACGGCTACGCGAGCGAGGCGGCGCGCGCCGCCCTCGACCACGGCTTCGGGACGATCGGCCTGAAGGAGATCGTCTCGTTCACCGCCGTCGTGAACACGCGGTCCCGCCGGGTGATGGAACGCATCGGGATGCGGCACGACCCGGGCGGCGACTTCGACCACCCGGCCCTGGCGGAGGGCAGCCCGCTACGCCGACACGTCCTCTACCGGATCGGCGCGGAGGTTTTCCGCTCGGGGAACGGGACGGTTTCCGCGCGGCGGTAGCTGCACATCAGCACGCCGGAGCCCGATGTCGCCGAATGGGTCAGCCGTAGTCCGAGCGGGGTGTCACCGCTGAAGAGTCTCTTCCCGCCGCCGACCACGATGGGATAGGTCAAGAGCACGAACTCGTCGATCAGTGTTTCGCGCAGCAGTACGGGGATCAGGCCGCTGCTGCCCCAGACGCTGATCCGGTTGTGCCGCTCCTTCAGTCGAAGGACCTGCTTGACCACATCATCCCCGTTGAGCACCGTGGAGTTGTTCCACTGTGCCGTCCGCAGCGTCCGTGACACGACGTACTTGGGCTGGCTGTTCAGTTTGGCGGTTCTCGGATCTGCCGGATCGGCTCCGGGCCAGTAGCCGGCGAACAGTTGGTAGGTCCTTCGGCCGAGCAGGAGCGCGTCCGCGCTCAACACCGACTCGGTGGTCTGCTGATCGACCATCGGATCCGCGTACGGCTGCGTCCAGCCGCCAAGCTCGAACCCGCCGTCACGGTCCTCGTCTTGCAGGCCGGGCGCCTGAATCACGCCATCGAGTGTGACGAACGCCGTCACAACGATCTTCCCCATCTGGTTCCCTTCTAGGACTTGTCTCCTGCTGCCACGAGATCGCGGGGTCGAGGTGGTGTCATCGGTCGGCGCCGAGGGCGGCCAGGACAGGGGCGGGCGTTCGTTCCGCGAGCCGCCGCCGGAAGTCGAGCACGCCGACCCAGGTCGGCCGCAGGGCGATGCGCACCATGCGTAGGCCGGGTTGATCGATCGCCCGGATGTAGGCGGCGCCGGCGTCCTCGCCCATCATCCCGCGCTGCATCGTCGCGTACTCGGGGAGGACGCCCTCCGCTTCGGTCAGCGTGACCTGCCCGCGAAGCATGAGTACCTGCGGGGGAGCGTCGGTGGTGTCGATGCAAATGGCGACGTCGGGGCGTGCACGCAGATCCCGGATCTTGTACGTGCCGGCGAACGCGGCGATGACCAGTTCGTCGCCGGTCCACAGGAAGTTGACCGGGATCAGCCGTGGCGTCCCGTCCTTGCCGGTGTAGGCCAGGCGCGCCACAAGGGCCGTGGTGAGCAGGTGCTGCGCCGTGGACGTGTGCAGCAGTCGTAGGTCACCTTGCGGCAGGTTCGCGGCTTCGCTGTCAGGGAGGCTCATAATCCTCAACGTAGGGGGCATACTCCTAAAAAACAAGTAGGGGTCCTAATTAAGGATTATTGCTCTAGGATGGGGGCATGAGCCGTAGCTATGGCGATCTGTGTGGTGTGGCGCGCGGGCTGGACGTCGTCGGGGAACGGTGGGCGCTGCTGGTGGTTCGAGACCTCCTGCTCGGTCCCAAACGCTTCAGCGACCTGCTCGGCGGCCTGCCCGGCGTGAGTCCCAACGTGCTGAGCCAGCGGCTGCGCGAGCTCGCCGAGCACGGCGTCATCCAGCGCCGCGACCTCGGGCCGCCGGCCCGAGTCCACCTGTACGAGCTCACCGAACGGGGTCGCGGACTCGAACCCGTCTTGCTCGAACTCGGCCGATGGGGAAGCCATGCACCGCCCCCGCCTGAAGGCGTGTTCGGCATCGACTCCCTGCTGCTGGGCATCAAGGCGGGCTTCGACCCGGCACGAGCCGCCGACCTGCGCGGCGTCTACGAATTTCGCGTCGGCGCCGACACCTACCTCGCCGAAGTCGCCGACGACGCGGTCAAGGTCAGCCGCGGGTCGGCAACCGGACGGCCCGACGCCGCTCTCACCGTGGACGCGGACACGCTCCGTGCCGTGTGCGATCACCGGATGACCGTCGATGACGCCACCCGGTCCGGCCTCATGTGTCTCGACGGCGAAGAAGACGCCCAGCAGCGCATCCTCGACCTCCTCCTGACACCATTCACCCCCAACCGTTAGAAGGTCTTCGGCGCCCTCCGTGCACAGGTGCCGTCAGGCTGCGTTGAGGTCCGGGCGGGTGCGCATGTCGAGGCGGAACCGTCCGTACGGGTTGACGAGGGACCGGAGCAGGGGCTGAGGGCGCGCCGGTATCGGTGGTGGGCGGTCGGTTCCCCGTTGATGGGCGATTCTTTGAGGATGGCTCCAGCGTGGACCGGGTGGCCGGCCCTGACTCGGGCCTGCCAACAGATCTCACGAGAGCCGGGGGCGGTTTGTCCTCCGCATACCCCCCGGGGTACATTGCAGGCATGGAGTTGAACCAGGCCATGGTCGGCGATGCGGTGACGCGGCTGCGGCGCGCACACGGTCAGCTGGCCGGAGTGATCGCGATGATCGAGGCGGGGGAGGACTGCGCGAAGGTGTTGACCCAGCTCGCCGCGGTCTCCAAGGCGCTCGACCGGGCCGGTTTCAAGCTGGTCGCGACCGGCCTGCGGCACTGTCATGCCGCCCAGGAGCGCGGCGAGCAGGCCCCGATGAGCATGGACGAACTCGAGAAGCTGTTCTTGGCGCTGGCGTAAACAGCTTCATACACACGCGTACCTCCTGGGCGGGCTTCGCTGTTCAACGCGGCCGCGTCCAGGCCGCCTTATGCACTGTAGATACCCCCCGGGGTATGAGAAAGCGAGGTCACCGATGACCACGAATGCCGCATCCTCCACCGTTGACGTGACCACAGCGCGTGCGCTGATCGAGTCCGATCCCGACGTGCTCGTCGTCGACGTGCGGACTCCTGCGGAGTTCGAGACCGCGCACATCGACGGCGCCGTCAACCTGCCGCTCGACCAGGTCGACGCCCACCTGCGCCGGATCGTCGCCGATGCGGGCGGGACGATGCTGCTGATCTGCCAGTCGGGCAACCGTGCCACCCAGGCGCAGAAGAAGCTCTGTGAGGCAGGGCTGCCCGGCACGGCCGTGCTGTCGGGTGGGATGAACTCCTGGATCGCCTCCGGCGCACCCGTCGTCCGCGGCAGGCAGAAGTGGAGCCTTGAGCGTCAGGTGCGGCTCGTCGCGGGCGGCATCGTGCTGACGTCCATCGTGGCCGACCTGTGGCTGCCCGGAGCGCGGTACGTGGGCGCCTTCGTCGGTGCGGGCCTGGTCTTCGCCGCCGTGAGCGACACCTGTGCGATGGGCATGCTGCTCGCTCGACTGCCTTACAACCGCGGCAGGGCCGACGCCGCCGAAGCGATGGCCTGCATCGTCACGCCTGCCCGCTCCCGGAGCTGACCCCTTCTCCCTCGTTTCGTACGGCGGGGCAGCCTGTCGCTTGCATACCCCCGGGGGTATTAGGAAGGCAATGCAATGCTCATCGTGACCCTTGCCGCCGCCGTGGTGGTCGGCCTGACGCTCGGGTTGTTCGGCGGTGGTGGGTCGATCCTCACCGTGCCGTTGCTCGCCTACGTCGCGGGCGTCCCGACCAAAGCGGCGATCGCCATGTCCCTGTTCGTGGTGGGTGTGACCAGCGCGGTCAGCGCCATCGGGCATGCCCGGGCCGGACGGATCCGCTGGAAGACCGGGCTGATCTTCGGCGCCGCGGGTATGGCCGGCGCCTACGGCGGCGGCCTGCTCGGGCCGCATCTGCCCGAGGCGCTGCTGATGGCCGCGTTCGCGCTGATGATGGCCGCCACCGCGATCGCGATGATCCGTGGCCGCAAGACGCCGTCCCCCGGCCGCGCCCGTACGGATCTGCCGATCGCGCAGGTGGTCGTCGAGGGTGTGGTCGTCGGTGTCGTCACGGGGCTGGTCGGCGCGGGCGGCGGGTTCCTGGTGGTCCCCACACTGGTGCTGCTCGGCGGCCTGCCCATGAGCGTCGCCGTCGGCACCTCGCTGATCGTCATCGTGATGAAGTCGTTCGCCGGCTTCGCCGGTTACCTGCAAAGCGTCCCCATCGACTGGCCGACCACGCTTTCCGTCACCGCCGCCGCGGTCGTCGGAGGCCTCGTCGGCGGGCAGCTCGCCGGGCGGATCCAGGCGGACCGCCTCCGCAAGGCGTTCGGCTGGTTCGTGCTCGTGATGGGCGGGTTCGTGCTGAGCCGGCAGGTGCCGCCGGAGTTGCTCCACTCGGTGTGGGGCCCGGCCGTACTGGTCGCCGTCGCGCTGGTGGCCGTGGCCGTCGCCGCGTACCTGCTCTTTGTACGCCGGGGACGGCCCACAGGCCGCGCGACGCCGCAGCTGCCGCAGACCGACCGCCGCTGATCAACGCGGCGATCCGAAAGCCGCCTGGTGTGGGCCGTGCCGTCGCTTCGCGCCGGTGTTCGAGGCGGCGGCGGCCCGCGACCCGGACCTCGTGTTCGGCGAGGTCGACAAGGTTCCGTGAGCTCCCCGCCCCGGCTGGGAGCGCGCGACACAACAGAAGGAGATGAAATGATCTTCACGCAGTACTACCTGGACTGCCTGTCCCAGGCGTCGTACCTGATCGGAGACGAGACCAGCGGTCGCGCCGTGGTCGTGGACCCCAGGCGCGACGTCTCCGAGTACATCACCGACGCCCAGGCTCATGGGCTGCGGATCGAAGGCGTGATCAACACGCACTTCCACGCCGACTTCGTCGCCGGCCACCTGGAGCTGGCCGCCCGCACCGGTGCCTGGATCGGCTACGGCCGGCGCGCCGAGGCCGAGTACCCCGTCCGCAAGCTTTCGGAAGGTGAGCGCATCGAGCTGGGCGAGGTCGTGCTGGAGATCCTCGAAACGCCCGGACACACCCCCGAATCGATCAGCGTCCTGGTGTACGAGCACGCCGGTGACGCCGTGCCGTACGGGGTGCTCACCGGCGACACGCTGTTCATCGGCGACGTGGGCCGCCCCGACCTGCTCGCCTCGTTCGGCGTCACCGCCGACGAATTGGGCCGGATGCTCTACGACAGCGTCCAGCGCAAGCTGATGGCGCTCGACGACGAGGTGCGGGTCTTCCCCGCCCACGGCGCCGGCTCGGCCTGCGGCAAGAACCTGTCCACCGACCGGTGGTCGACGATCGGGCAGCAGCGCCTGGGCAACTACGCCTGCGCGCCGATGAGCGAGGAGGAGTTCCTGGCGATCGTCACCGAGGGGCAGCCGTCCGCGCCCGGCTACTTCGCCTTCGACGCCGAGCTCAACCGCAAGAACCGGGTGCTGCTCGACGCCGACGCGCACGCCCGTCCGCTGGCGACGGAGGAGTTCCTGGCCGCGCGGGCCGCCGGTGCGGTCGTCGTCGACGCCAGGGACGCCCAGGAGTTCGCGCTCGCGCACCTGCGGGGCTCTCTCAACGTCGCCGCCGACGGGCGCTTCGCCGAGCGGGTCGGTATGGTCGTCAGGCCCGGCAGCGAGATCATCGTGGTCGCGCCGCAGGGGCGGGAGGACGAGGTCGTCACCCGGCTGGCCAGGATCGGCTTCGACACGGTCACCGGCTATCTGCGCGATCCGGAGGCCGTCTTCCTCGCCGTGCCCGGCGAGGTCGCCCACTCCTCCAGGGTTACCGTCGCCGAGCTGCGTGAGGCTCTGGGAGGGGGCGAGCCGCCCGTGCTCCTCGACGTGCGCAACGCCGGGGAGGTCGCCGAGGGCGCCATCGAGTCCTCGATCAACATCCCGCTGGCCGAGCTCGCCGCGCGGCTGACGGAGGTCCCCGCCGACCGCCCGGTCGTGGTCTACTGCGCGGGCGGCGCCCGCTCGGCCGTCGCGGCCAGCCTGCTCACGCACCACGGGCGTGCGAGGGTGTCCGACCTGCTCGGCGGGTACGGCGCATGGCAGCGCGCGCACACGCCTGCCGAGGCCTAGACACTCTCCAGGCCTGGCCGTCGTGGTCGGTTGAGGGCTCGTGTGGTGGGAGAGGCGATGCCGCTGGAATGGCTGGAGCTCCGATCCCGGCCCGGCAACCAGGGCGCGATCAAGCTGAGCCCTTTGGAGGCTCTGCCTGAGCCGCGCAACCTTGGCCGGCTGAAGAAGGTCATCATCGGCCGGTGGGGCACCGTGCCGCTGATCGACGTGCTGAAGGAGGCCGTGCTGCGCTCGAACTGCCAGGCCACGATCGCCTCGATGTTCGGTCGCGAGATCACCGGCCAGATGCTGGAGCGGTTGTCGCTGGTGCTGTACGCCTACGGCACCAACACCGGCATCCGCGCGGTCGCCGCCGGCGAGCACGGCCACCGCGAGGATGCCGCGGAGCTTGCCGCGATGATCGACGGGGCGGTGCGCCACGGCACCGCGATGGATGTCGAGGCCAGCTACACCGACACCCACGGCCAGTCGATCATCGGGTTCGGCCGCACAAGGCTGCTCGGCTTCGACCTGCCGCCCCGGATCAAGCAAATCAATCGGGTCCGGCTGTATCGGCCCGGCCACGCCGACGCCTACCCCAATCTCGGGGCCGCGATGATGAGCCGGCCCATCCGCTGGAACCTGATCGCCGACCAGTACGTCCAGATGATCAAATACGCGACCGCGATCCGCACCCGACCCACGCAGACCGCGGCGATCTTGCGCCGTTTCCGGCAGACCAACGTCATGCAGATGGCCAGCGCGGCCTGACGCCGCTGTTTTGGAGCTACTTCGCCCCCTACGGCGAGGTGCGGTTGAACATGAACAACCGGCTCTCGCTCAGCACCACCACGCCACCGGCCGCGGGCAGCGATGATGACCACGAACTTCCGCCCACCACGACCGAGGGACGGCCACGTTGACGTCACACCGGCGTCTACACCGAAGCGTTCCGCGAGCAGCACGGCACCTCCTTTCGTCGACGGCGTGGCCGCCACCACAGCCGCCGCCTACGGGCCGGCGAGACCCTCGGCCTGCTCGGGGTCCGGGCGATCTCCGCACTCCGGGGCCGAGGTCACCGTTCCTTGATCGCTGCCTCTACCAGGACACGTGCGGCCCAGGTGATGACGTCCTGTTCGGCTTGGGGGTCAAGGCCGCGGACGTCGCGTAGGGCGATCTGCGCCTCCCAGCCGACCACGACGGTCAGGGCTGAGACCAGGCGCTGGAACGACTCCTCGCTCAGGGTGCCGCGGAGCGGTTCGCAGGCCTGCTCCAGCCATTCCACCCGGCGGGGGCTCCGGGGCGGGGTGGTCGGCTCTTGAGTGTCGCTCGCCGGTGGATCGACGGTCAGACGGATCAGTCGGCGGCCCAGGGGAAGCGATTGCGGTGAGTGCGCCAGCAGGGTCCGGATGAGGGCGTCCACCCGGGCTGCGGGGTCGTCGGCGAGCGCGGGCTCGGCCAGTGCCTCCTCGACCGGGGGCTCGTTGAGCGCGCCGGCGGTCGCGTCGATCAGCAGGTGGTCCAGCGTCGGGAAGTACATGTAGATCGTGCGGCGGGACACGTCGGCGGCGGCGGCGATCTCGTCGATGGACGGCGTCGCTCCACCGGCGCTCAGCCGGACCGCCGCGTCGACGATCGCTTTGCGGGTGCGGCGGCGCTGCGCTTGGCGTCCGCTGCGGCGGGCTGGATCGTCACTGGTCATCGTGCCGCCTGTCATTCCTCGGGTCGGTCGGGTTGGTCGGCGGCTGTCTTGACGGCCGCTCACGGCATGAGTATATCTTCATGCAGTCACTGCACAGCAGTGCAGTGACTGCATCCCTGTGAGGTCTCTGTGGCACAGGTCACGTAGCCGCCTCTGTCGCAGGGATCGGGTCGTCGGGCGTCGCACCTTCGACAGCCACCAACGAAAGAACGGAAAGACATCATGAGCAAGGTCTGGTTCGTCACCGGTTCGTCGCGCGGTTTGGGCCGCAGCTTCGTCGAGGCCGCCCTGTCCCGCGGCGACAAGGTGGCCGCGACCGCCCGGAACACCGAAAGCCTTGATGGGCTGGCCGCCGCCTATGGCGACCCGGTGCTCCCGCTCGAGATGGACGTGACCGACAAGGCCGCCGTCTTCGAGGGCGTGAAGCGGGCCAAGGAGCACTTCGGCCGTCTCGACGTCATCGTCAACAACGCCGGCTACGCGCAGGTCGGTGCGATCGAGGAGCTGACCGAGCGGGAGCTGCGCGACCAGATGGAGACCAACCTGTTCGGTGCGGTGTGGGTCGTTCAGGCCGCGCTGCCCTACCTGCGAGAGCAGGGGTCAGGGCACATCATTCAGTTGTCTTCGGCCGCCGGCCTTATCGCGATGCCGCTCGGTGGCGCGTACCACGCCTCCAAGTGGGCACTGGAGGGCCTGAACGAGGCCCTCGCCCACGAGGTCGCCGACTTCGGCATCAAGGTGACCGTGATCGAGCCCGGCGGGTTCGCCACCCGGTCCGGCAAGAACCCCGATCCCCTCGCCAACGGTCACATGGCCGAGCTCAACCCTGCCTACGACGGTCTCCGTCAGCGCCTCGCCGAGGTCGCGGGCAAGCAGCCCGCCGGCGACCCGGCCGCTGCGGCGCAGACCCTCCTCAAGATCGTCGACTCCGGCAACCCGCCCCTGCGGGTGCTGTTCGGCCAGGGCTTCTACCCGATGATCCAGCAGGCCTACGCCGACCGGCTCAAGACCTGGGCCGATGGGCAGGATCTTTCGGCCGAGGCTCACGGCAACCTCGATCAAGAAGATCGGTGACCCCGGTCCGAGCTTTTCGAGGCCTGAGCCGAGGTGGCTCTGAAGCCGACCTCAAGTTGGGGGTGCCGGCCTGCAGAATGGGTCCTCCACCGGCCGACCGGGGGCGGTGATCGTCCCAGGGGTTCCCATTGGTCGGCCATCCGGCCTCGGCCACGGGGGCGAGGTCGTCCCAGGAGGCAGGTTCACCGGTCCGGTGCCTCCTGCGGCGGCGGCACGGCGATGACCGCCGGCCACGCCGACGGCTGGCTATCCGGTGCCGCTTCCCTCTGGGGCACGCCACCGACGATCCGGAGCAGCTTCGCCACTGGGCGAGCCGCTCTGACGCCGCCCGCCGCATGGCACGCACGGCATCCGCTTTCCCGCGATCGGATTCAGCTGCCTGAGGCGACAAAGTAAGTCAAGCCTTACTTTCGGTCGTTTTCCTCTCTATGTTGGGAGTCGCCGCCCCGAATATGTGCTCGCGGAGGCGCGTCGCCGCCCGTAAACGAGCGTTCGCTTTCGCGCGCGTGTACACCTGCCACCGGCAGGGCGTGACGCGATTTCGGCGGCTCCGCGTTCGACCGGAAACCGCAAAGGGAGAACTCGACATGGGGAAGAACATCGGAGAGAAGGCGATTCAGTGCCTGCGGCGTCTGGAAGCGTATGACTTCGCCGGCATGCGCGCGATGTGCACCGACACGGCCACCGTGTGGCACAACGACGGTAACGGCGAGCAGACGATCGACGAGAAGCTGGAACGGCTCAAGCCACTGGTGACCGGCGTCGCTTCGCTGCGGTACGACGTCATCCGCCAGTTCCAGAATTCGCACGAAGTTCTCCAGCAGCACGTGCTTCACCTGGCCATGACCGACGGGTCCCGCGGCGAGGTCCACGCGGCGATGTACTTCCGGTTCAAGGACGACCTCGTCGACCGGATCGAGGAGTACGCCTACGCCGTACCGGCCGACGACGACACCGCCGGCGACACCGCATAAATTCCGGATCGCAATCCGCCCGGGTGCTCCACCGCCACCGCTGCGCGGCCGCGGTTTCTCGCCGACTGCCGCCGGGCTCACCTGCCGAGCGAATTCAGCGAATTCAATGCGATCGCGCGTAGCGCTGCGGAACCTTTCGGCGGCAATGATGTCCTTTCTATTCTCGACAGAACGGTCTTGAGACGGCCGTTGAATATGAGGTGGGTTGATGGACGGTTTTCGGATCGACATGGTTGAAGGCGAGATCGACGTGCCCGGAGGCAAGGTCTGGTACCGAAGAATGGGCAGCGGCGGCGTGCCGCTTCTGCTTGTTCACGGCGGGCCGGGCTATCCGAGCGACCTGTTGTTCGAGGCGTTTGAACCGCTCGCCCTGGAACGCGAAGTCATCTGGTACGACCAGCTCGGGGTGGGGCGTTCGGATCGGATCGACGACGCCTCGCTGCTGACGGTGGATCGCTTCCTCGACGAACTCGGCGCGGTCATCGAAGGTCTCGGCCTGGAACGACCTCACGTCTACGGCCACTCCTGGGGAGCCATGCTCGGGCTGCAGTACGCCGCCGAGCGCGCGCCCGAATGGACGAGTCTGATCTGTGCCAATGGACTGGCCAGCGTCCCCCGGTTCGAAGAAGAGGTACGAGATCTACTGGCGAAGCTACCGGGCGATGTCCTGGACCGCACCTACGGTCGTGAGCTGCGAGGAGAGACGGATGATCCGGATTACTGGGTCGCCCAGGGCGAGTACATGCGCGCGTGCGTCGTGCGCACCTCTTCGGTGAGCCTCGACCCGGATCTCATGAGCTTGATCACGTTCCGGACGATGATCGGTCAGGCGGACTACCACGTGACGGGAGCCCTCAAGGATTGGGACATCTTCGACAGGCTTGAACGGATTCGAGTTCCTACGCTGGTCCTCGGCGGAGAGTTCGACGAATGTGTTCCCTCGCATCTCGCGGATATCGCCGGCCGCATCCCGGATTCCGAGCATGTCACGCAGTCCGGCGCCGCCCACATGGGCTATCTCGAGGAGGAACCGCTTCGCCGCGAGTACGTCTCCATCATTCGGGACTATATGGAGCGGATCGAAGCGCGCCCGTAGCGGCGATCCGCCGGCCGGCCCAGGTGGCCGCCGGATGATCGCATCACGGGACCCGTCTGGCCACCCTTCCCGCATATCCACCGGCCCGTTCCGACCGCGCGGTGGATATCGAGGTGGAGGGCGGGAGGCGGTGAATGCCCTCGTCCCGCGTACGTCCGCTACGGCCGGCGACGTGAGATCGCCCAGTGGAGAAGGACCGGTCGGCACCGTGACCGCTGCCAGGCCGGGGTCTTGGGACTATCCGGCCGGAATTCAACGATAAGCCTCCGCCGCAGGTCAGGCAGGTTGCGAACGAGCGTGGGAGGATGAGGGCAGGCGCGCCCACGCCCACCACCCGCCGAATCCCGATCGGCTGCGCCAGGCCAAGAAGGCCCGCCTGACCGGCGTACGCGGCAAGGGCCGCACCAGCCGCATGGTGTTCCTCGGCCGCGACGCCCGCCAGGCGCTGGCCGACTACCTGCAGACCGAACGGCCCGCCGACGCGTCTGGAGCACATCACCGACCGGGAACGCGAAGTCCTCACGCTGACCGCCCGCGGACTGTCCAACCCCGACATCGCCCACCACCTGCATCTCAGTCTCGCCACGGTGAAGACCTACGTGGGGCGGCTGCTGACCAAGCTCGACGCCCGCGATCGCGCCCAACTGGTCATCGTCGCCTACGAAACCGGCCTGGTCACGCCCGCCTAGCGTTGGGCCGCCCGTGCGGTGGCCGCAATCAGCGCAGTGGTTTGGCCGCGGGCATGGACAGCCGGTCCACCGCCTCCCGGCGGCGGCGTTCCGGCCGTCTGTCGTAGCGGGCGGTCGTGGCGGGGGAGGCGTGGCCGACCAGCGCCTGGGTGGTGGCGAGGTCAACGCCGGCGTCGAGCAGCTCGCCGATGAAGGTGCGCCGGAAGTCGTGCGGGGTCCGCTTGGCGGCGCCCGCGTCGGACAGGCGGCGGGCGACGATGTCGGAGACCGCCTGCCCGCTCATCCGCGTACGGCGGAGCCGGCCCGCCTTGTTGATCGCGCAGAACAGCGGGCCCGCGTCGCCGCCGCGTACCGAGAGCCACAGCTCAAGGCGGGCGACGGCGGGGGCGGTGAGGTAGACGAACCGCTCCTTGTCGCCCTTTCCATGTACGCGGAGCGACCGGGCGGCGGAGTCGAAGTCGGCCAGGGTGAGCCCGGCGAGCTCCGCCCGGCGGCAGCCGGTGGAGTACAGCACGGCGAGGATGGCGCCGTCGCGCAGCCCGGTGGGGGAGTGGTCGTCGTCGCAGGCGGCGAGCGCGGCGCCCAGGACCTCGGGAGGGACGTGCCGGCCCGCGGGCACCCGGGCGTGCTTGAACGCGGGCAGGTCGGCGGCGCGCTGGTAGTCCTCGCTGGTCATCAGACCGAGCCGCCACGCCTCCTTGAGTACGCGCCGCAGCGCCACCAGGTGCTTGTTGACGTGGGAGGGGGACCAGCCCTGCTCGCGCATCGCCGTACGGAGGCGGATGGTGTGCTCGTACCGGAGGCGCTCCCACGGCTGGCCCGCCCCGATGGCGTCGGGGTCGCCGGTGATGAAGCGGGCGATCCGGTCGAGGCAGCCGCGCATGGTCCGCTTCGACTCGGCACTGGGGAGGGAGTCCAGGTAGGCGTGGTAGGGATCCGCCTGGGGCCGGGCGAGAGCGCCGGGTTCCGGCACGGCTGGGACGTTCATCACGGCGATCCTATAATAAATCTACAACGTAAAGGCGCTGGGGCGTTCGAAAATCACTCACCCCTCTCGAAAACCCGCTCCGAAGGGAAGCGCCGCGCTCGTGGTGTGGCTTCGACCGTTCGAGGGAGAAGCCGTGCGAGACCTTCTGAGGGGCGGCCGGAATACGCCAGAAAGGGGCCGTGGGCTGCTGTAGTCGCAGCTCAGCGGGTTCGGCGGTAGGCGCGACCATCCCCCTGCCGGCCAGCAGGCGGGGCAGGATCCGGGCCGTGGGGGTGGCCCAGTGCACGTACTCGATGGCGCCGCCCTTGGAGACGACGCGGGCGCGGCGGAACTCCAGGTCGAGGTCTTCGACGTTGAGGGTGAGGATTTCCTCGGCGCGCGCGGCCGTGTCATACAGCAGCCTCCAGAGGACCTTTTCCCGCAGGGCGTGCGCAGGGTCGGTGAAGAGCGTCTCCAGCCGGGTGCGTGGGATGGAGCGGTCGCCTCGGTGACCCGTCGGTTGCCGGTGTGACAGATAATGCACATTCTGTGTCACATGTATCACTCCGCTGTTCCTCCTGCGGGGGATGCGTCCTCGGATCCCGCGAAAACTACGACGAGCTCCAGCCCGCCGCCCGGGTTGGGGTTCGCTCGCACGTCGGCCCCGTGGGCCTTTGCGATCGCTGCGACGATCGACAAGCCGAGCCCGGCACCCTGTCCGGGGGTCGTGTGGAGCCGTCGGAAGGGCTTGAAGAGGTCGCCGAAACGTTCCTGGGGCACATGCGGGCCGGTGTTACGGACTGTAAGCGCTCCACGGGAGAGCGTTACCTCAACGGTTCCGCCGGAATGGTTGTAGCGGATCGCGTTGTCGAGAAGGTTGGTGACGAGCCGGTTCAGCAGGACAGGGTCCCCGTCGACGACGAACGGCTCTGCCCGCCCCGTCACACTGACGCCGTCCGCGTCTCTTTCCGCCAGGGCGCGCCGTACCACCTGGTCCAGGGCTACCGGGCTCCTGTTGTCCAGGCCGTGTTCCGCCTGGGCCAGGACCAGCAGGGCGTCGATGAGGTTCTCCGCGCGGCGGTTGTGGCGCAGGAGCGTGCCGCGGATCTCGCCGACGTCCTCGGGAAGCCCGATCTCGATCGCCGCCCGCTGGACGGCCAGCGGAGTCCGCAACTCGTGGGAGGCGTTCGCGATGAACCGCCGCTGCCCTTCGACGGAGCGTTCGAGCCGGTCGAGCATCGCGTCGAAGGTGTCGGCCAGTTCCTTCAGCTCGTCCTTCGGCCCGGCGAGCGCGATCCGTTCGTGCAGGGTCGACAGGGACAGCCGCTGCGCGGTGGCGGTGATCCGGTGGATTGGCCGCAGGATCCGCCCGGCGAGCAACCACCCGACGGCCAACGAGACCAGTGTCAGGGCCCCGACCGTCAGCGCGGTCACCTGCCACTGGTAGCCGATCACGTTGTTCACCAGTTCGGGCAGCTGTGGCAGCCGATCGTTCGGCACGCCCCGCGGCGGCGCCGCCCCTCCGCCAGTCAGCCGGCCGATCCGTGCGTCCAGTGTCCGACGCAGCAGGAGGTTGACCGTGACCAGCAACACAACCGAGGTGAGCAGGAACAGCCCGGAGTAGATCAGCGTGAGCCGTACCCGGATCGTCGTCACAGCAGGTATCCCGCGCCCGGAACGGTCTGGATGCACGGTGGGTCGCCCAGCTTGGCCCGCAGGCGGCTGATCAGGACCCGCACCACTGTGGTGAACGGATCGGCGTTCTCGTCCCAGGCCTCTTCAAGCAGCCGTTCGGAACTCACGACGGCGCCGTCCGCCCTCATCAGTACCTCAAGGACGGCGAACTCCTTGAGTGACAGATGCAGGTGCCGCCCGTCCCGCGAGGCTTGCAGCCGGTGTCTGTCGAGCACGATCCCGTGCCGCATCAGCACCGGTGGCACCTGCGACTGGCTGCGCCGCCCCAACGCCTGCACTCGTGCGACCAGCTCGGTGTAGTCAAAAGGTTTGGGCAGGTAGTCGTCGGCCCCCATCCCGAGACCTTCGACTCGTTCCGGCACCGAAGCCGCCGCTGTCAACATCAGGATCCGCGTACGGCTCCCGCGCGCCACCAGCTCACTGCACACGAGGTCGCCGTGGATCTCGGGCAGGTCCCGGTCCAGCACGAGAACGTCGTAGTCGTGCACCGTCAGCCGCTCCACCGCGGCGGCCCCGTCGTACACCACGTCGACGGCCATGGCATGGCGGCGCAATCCCACCGCCACGAGATCGGCCAGGTCGCGTTCGTCTTCGGCCACCAAAATCCGCATCCGACGTTCATACTCGAACCGGCATTTCAATGGCGTTAACGGATCCGTTCACGACCGTGTAACCCGCTTCAGGCCACGCTGGCCGCCATGATCAGAGCCCTCTGCGCGGCCGTCCTGGTGGCGGCCTGCTCCATATCCGCGCCCGCGTCCGCGCTCGAAGCGTCCCCATCGGCCACCACAGACGGGGGCTGCACCACCAGCACGCCGTCACCGCCGCAATCGGCACCGCCGACATCGGTGAACACGCTCCGGCAGGCGTACTTCTGCGTGCTGGACAACTATTACAGCGGCCCTGTCATGGATTCGAAGGAGCTGCTGAAGAGCGCCTTCGCCGCCTATACCCAGAACCTGATGCGGCGCGGCGCGGACCGGGCCGGCCTTCGGTTGCCCGCCCTGACCGGGAACCGCGACACCGACTGGGCCGCCTTCGCGAAAGTCCTCGGCGCCGACGACCCCGCCGCCCTGCGCGCCGCGATCACCGGCATGGTCGCCGGACTGCACGACAACCACGCCCGCGCGGTCAGGCCGGCCCCGTCGCAAGAGGGCGGGCCAACCGGAACGGGCATCGTGGGCATATCGGCCCGGCAGGGCCAGCGACTCGACCCGGCAGCCAGACCGCCGTTGTTCATCACTGGCGTCCTGCCCGGCAGCCCCGCCGCCAAGGCCGACATCAGACCCGGCGACATCATCGTCAAGGCCAACGGCGTGCCGGCGTTCATCGGGAACACCGTGAACCAGAGCATCGTCGAAGCCTTCGCCACCAACCCGGTAAAGCTCACGCTCAAGCGCCCCACGACGGGACGGACCCGCACCGTCGAGCTCAAAGAGGGCCTTATCATACCGCAGCGTCCTGCGGTGACCTCAAAGAAGCTCGCCGACGGCGTCACCTACGTCCAACTGCCCGGATTCTACGAAGGCGCCGCCGACCAGGTCATCGCCAAGCTGCGGGACAAACCGAAGGCGGTGGTCCTCGATCTGCGCGGCAACGGCGGCGGGTCACCTCGCGAGGTCACCCGGCTGCTCGGCGCATTCGCCCACGGCAAGGTCACCAGCTACTTCTGCCCGCTCAAAGGCGAATGCGTGCCCAACCGGACCGACGACAGCGTCCCGCTGCTCGGCTCGCGCCTGATCGTCCTCACCGACCGCGGATGCGCCTCGGCCTGCGAGGACTTCAGCGCGGCGGTCAAAGACAACGACCTGGGCACCCTCATCGGGACCCGCACCGCCGGAGCCGTCTCCGGCCCGAGCCAGGCATACCTCCTCGACGACGGCAGCGCCGTGCTCCTGCCCAAGGTCCGTCACCTCGGGCCCGCCCGCGAAATCATCGACACGATCGGCGTGCCAGTCGACCACTACGGCCCCCATGACCGCCCTCGACCTGGCCACCGGGCGCGACCCGGGTGTGGCCAAAGCGCTGGCGCTTCTTTGACGCGCCTGCTGCAGCGGCTGGGCCGGCCGCCCCTCTCACCGTCGCCGACACCCAGCGCCCCGCCATGGCCGAGCCGGACCCGCTCGACCGCAGCGCTGTTGGCGGAGGGCATCGTGCTCCCGTTTGAGGCGGACCTGCTCCGGCTCAAGACCCGTAAGCAGAACTGGACCTATCGGAAGGAATGGATCGTGAGCAATGCCGCCGACATGCCCGTACTGAGCGCCCGCGGGCTGCGGAAGGAGCATGGCGAAGGGGAAGGATTGGTGCGCGCCGTCGACGGCGTCGATCTCGACGTCAGCGCGGGGGAGACGGTGGCGATCATGGGGCCCAGCGGTTGCGGTAAGTCCACGCTGCTGCACCTGCTCGGCGGGCTGGACCGGCCCTCGGCTGGCGAGGTGTCGCTGAACGGCCGGCGCATCGACAACATCAGCGAGAAGGCCCTGGCCCGGATGCGGCGGACCGAGGTCAGCTACGTCTTCCAGTCCTTCCACCTGATGGAGGAGCTCACCGCCGTCGAGAACGTCGAGCTGGCGGCGCTGCTCGCCGGACGCTCGCCGCGGGTCGCACGGCGGCGCGCGGAGGAGCTGCTGGATCAGCTCGGGCTCGCCGGCCGGGCGCGGTTCCTGCCCTCCGCCCTGTCGGGCGGCCAGCGGCAGCGGGTCGCGGTCGCCCGCGCGCTGAGCAACGACCCGCTGGTCGTCCTCGCCGACGAACCGACCGGAAACCTGGACAGCGCCGCCACCTTGGACGTCCTCCAGCTCTTCAAGGACCTGCACGAGTCCGGGCAGACGCTGGTCATCGTCACCCACGACGCGCGGATCGCGGCCACCGCGGACCGCAAGTTCTCGATGCGCGACGGCGCGTTCGTGGACGAGACCTGGCTGACCGGCGGCACCACCGGGCAGCTCGGCGCATTCGTCGGGCTGGAGGATTGACCGCAATGGGCCGCATCCTCCTCGTGATCCGTCTCGCCCTGCGAGACGTCCGGCGTCGCCGTACCGAGGCCGCGCTTCTGCTGATCGCCATTCTGGCCGCCACCACGACGCTGACGCTCGGGCTCGTCCTGCGCGACGCGGCCAGCGACCCGTACCAGAGCACCCGGGCGGCGACCAAGGGACCCGACGTGGTCGCCAACGTCGGCCAGGCCGACGACCTCGCCGGCCTCGCGGAGCTGGGGAAACTGGCCACCGCCTCCGGCGTCACCGAGCACAGCGGACCGTACCCCGTCATCGCCGGAAAGCTCGAGGCGTCTGGCCGGACGTCGGATGTCCAGGCCATGGGGCGCGACGCCACCGTCGCGGCGGTCGATCAGCCCGAGGTGACGCAGGGCAGGTGGGTCAGCGACGGCGGCGTGGTGCTCGAGGCCGCCTTCGCCGACTCGATCGATGTGGGCGTCGGTGACTCGATCACCCTGGGCAGCAGGTCGTTCAATGTCGTCGGCGTCGCGGTCACCGCCGCCATGCCGCCCTATCCCGGGGCGTCCTGCATCGTCTCCGTCGGCTGCATCAACGGCGCCATCCCCGACGACCGGAATCTGCCGGCGGGGTTGCTGCACAATCCCGGGCTGGTCTGGCTCACCCAGGCGGACGTGCTGAACCTCGCCTCGGACCGAAGCTCCCTGTCCTATGTGATGAACCTGAAGCTGGCCGACCCGGACAAAACGCAGGCATTCGTCGACCGGAACGGCGACGCCATGCCCATGCAGACCTGGGAGAGCATCCTCGCCGACGCCACCGACCTGGCCAAAGACTCCCAGATCCTGCTGCTCATCGGCGCCTGGCTGCTCGGCCTGCTCGCCGTGGCCAGTCTCTCGGTCCTGGTCGGCGGCCGGATGGCCGACCAGCACCGACGCGTCGGACTCCTCAAGGCAGTCGGCGGCACCCCGAGCCTGATCGCTGCCGTGCTGCTCGCGGAGTATCTCCTCGTGGCCGCCGTCGCGGCCGCGGCCGGTCTGACGATCGGAGCGCTGACCGCTCCGTTGCTCACCGAGTCCAGCGCCGGCCTCGTCGGCAGCGCGGGGACGGCGTCGTTGACCTGGTCCACATGCGGTCTGGTGACCGCCGTGGCACTCGGCGTCGCCGTGGTGGCGACCGCTGTTCCGGCCGTGCGCGGCGCCCGCTCCAGCACCGTCAGCGCGCTGGCCGACGCGGCACGCCCACCTCGCCGCACCGTTTGGCTGATCACTCTCTCGACGCGACTGCCCGTCCCGCTGCTGCTCGCTCTGCGGGTCGCCGCCCGCCGACCGCGACGGGTGGCGCTGGGCGTGGTCAGCATCGCGGTCACGGTCAGCGGCATCTACGTCCTGCTGGTGCTCAACGCCTTCCTCGCCGACCAGCCAGGCACCGGCGCGTACACCGAAGCCCAGGTGGCGGTGCTGCGGCACGTGCTCCTGGTCTGGACGGTCATCCTGCTCACTCTGGCGGCGGTCAACGCCATCGTCATCACCTGGGCGACGGTGCTCGACAACCGGCATGCGTCGGCGCTGGCACGCGCCCTCGGCGCCACCCCGCGGGAAGTGACCGTCGCCCTGGCGACCGCTCAGGTGCTGCCCGCGCTCCTCGGCGCCGTCATGGGTGTCTTCCCGGGAGGGTTCCTGCTGTTCTCCGCCATCAACACGATCACCGGCGGCGACAGCGACAAGGCCACGCTTCCCGCACCCTGGCAGCTGATCGCCCTGGTGCTGGCAACCGTGCTCGTGGTGGCGGCGCTCACCTCCGTTCCCGCCCACCTTGGCGGCCGCCGTCCCGTGACCGCGACTCTCTGAGCCGACCACCACGGCAAGCCTGGTGATGCCGCATAGATCCGTTCCTTGCGCCGCTCACCTCGGTGTACTGACCACGGACGTTGGGGACGCAAGGACGGGATTCGTGACCTGCCCGTCGAGGATCTCGAAAGGAGTGCGGACCTCCTGGCGTGGTGTGTAGCGACCAAGAAGCGCACCACCCGCTGGAGGTCCTCTCTGGAGCGAACGCGCGACGACCCGTGCGGGCGCGTATCCGGCTCCGCCCGCCACCGGGTGATCGCCGGGCTAGCGTTATGGGCGGGTTTCCGAAGCGGGATGTTCGCGGGGAAGGGGATGATCGCCATCAATCGCACGGTGATCGAGGGGCGGGTCGCGGGCGTCGACGTCGGTCGCGCCGTCGACGCGAGGTACGGGCACTTCACCGCCATGCAGGTGCGGGATCGCAGGGTGCGCGGTCTCGACCTGCACCTGGACCGGCTGGAGAAGGCCAACAGGGAGCTGTTCGGCGGCGAGCTGGGGCGGGAGCGACTGCTCGGCTCGATCGAGGCGGTCCTCGGGGCCGACGTCCGCGACGCGAGTGTCCGGGTGTACGTCCTGCTGGAGGGGGAGAGCCCGCTGGTGATCGCCACGGCGCGGCCGCCGGCCGGGATGGCCGGTCCGCCGTGGAGCGTCCGGTCGGTCGTCTACCAGCGCTTTCTCCCCCATATCAAGCATGTCGGGGGCTTCCCGCAGCACCACCTCAGGCTGCGGGTGGGAGCCGAGGGGTACGACGAGGCGCTGCTCACCACGGCCGACGGCGTGATCTCGGAGGGGGCGATCACCAACGTGGGGTGCTTCGACGGGGAGACCGTGGTGTGGCCGGATGCGCCGATGCTGCGCGGCATCACGATGGCGCTGCTGGAGCGGGCGATGGAGCGCGAGGGGGTGCGCCAGGAGCGCCGTGTGCTCCGGGCCGGTGACCTGCCGGAGTACGACGCGGTCTTCCTCACCAACTCGCGGGGGTTGGTCGCGGTCGGCCGGGTGGACGAGGTGGAGCTGAAGGCGGACCCGCCGGCGGTGCGGCGGTTGCGCGAGCTGTACGAAAGCCTTCCCTGGGATCGGATCTGATTCCAGGAGTGGCGCGTGGGAGGGGTGGCGCCGGTCGCGGGCCATCGGGGGCCGGGACGCGCGCGGTGGTCTCAGACCTCCAGCGTGCTCTGTTCGATGCTCTCCGTGCGCGCGTGGAGGATCTGCTCGTTGATCTCCAGGTTGTTGATCAGCCTCAGGGTGGCCACGAGGGTGTTGCCGAGCAGCCCGCCGGCGACCTCGCCGTACTCGACCTGGAAGAGGAGGTCGACGGTGGGGTCGTCGGCGACGGTGCGGCTGTGGTCGCGCCATGCGCTCTCGGCGCACATCTCGGCGGCGCCCAGCAGGGGCGCGGCGGCGTGGCTCTTGGCACGGGGCAGGGCGAGCGTGAGGAGTTCGCGTTCGACCCGCCTGAGCCGTACGCCTTCGGCTTCGCCGCCGAACAGGAGGGCGTGGAGCACGTCCTTGGCCTGGCACAGCAGCGCCTCGCCCTGGGAGGAGCGGCAGGACGCGGGGATCAGGTCGGCTCCCTTGGGTGGCGGGTTGCGCAGGTAGCCCGCGGCCTCCAGGACGTCGCGTTTGAGCGCGGCGTAGCGCTGGAGGTATCGGGGGAGGGACTCCTCGTCGAGGTGGAGGAGGCGGATGCGGGCGGCCCGCTCGGCGCGCTCCTCCTCGGTCTCGCGTACGGGACGCTCGTGACGGGCCTGGCGCGGGATGGCGGGCGCGTCGGGCCGTTCGGTCGCGCTCGTGTCGGCCGGTAGGGCGGGGGCGGAGAGGTCGGCGGTGTCGTCGAGGTGGGCGAGCGCCAGGATCTGTTCGACCAGCCATTCGGTGGGCTGGGCGCGCAGGTGGTCCCGGAGGCGCTCGCGCAGCTCGTCCGCCAGCTCGGTGCGGATCCGGGTGACGATCTGGGCGATCTCTGACAATCGTTCTCCCTGGTGGTGTGGTCGGAGCGCGGCCATTGTGCCAGCCGGGGCGCTTGAGATCCGGAAGTTGCGGATCTGGGGTTCTCGCCTTCCCCGGTGCCCTGTGTCGAGCGCGGTCCGGCCCCGCCACCGGTCAGGGGTCACCGGGATCGCTTGCTGCGGCGAGGCGCAGAGGCGGCCGATGAGGCCGAGCGGCCCGCGCAGCAAGGATGGCGGGCGCCGCCTTTGGTGAGCGGGCGGGCAGGGATGGTGCGATTGATGCGCGGTGCGTGTCTGCACAGGACTGACACGCACCGCGCCTGTCAACCCAGCCTGCCCAGGCTGACAGCCTGCTTGAGGAAGACGACGCCGTCGATCATGTCGAGCTGAGCCGAGTCCAGCGGGAAATAGGCGAAATCTCGGGAGATGCGCGGGGCGGGCTTCGTGATGGCCTCGGCCAGGCGGCGGGCGTCGACGAGAGAGTGGTCCCACGGGAGCGTGGACAGGATGCCCTCGACGGTGTCCGGGTGCGGGGCGTCGTCGCCGACCGTGCCGAGGGCTGAGGCCAGGAAGGCGTACCGGTCGCCCAGGTACGTCGCGGTGATCGCTCCCGCGCTCCACCACTCGAGCAGCTGGTCGCCGAACGACATCACGCTCTTGTTCCGCTGCAGGTGGAGGTTGCTGGAGAAGACCAGGGCCGGGCCCTGCGCGGCGACGGCACGCAGGTTGGCGGCCATCATCGCGTCCCGCAGGGCCGACAGCTGGGTCCACCGTGCCGGGGACGTGTCGGCCATCCAGTAGTGGTAGCGGAGCAGGCCGGTGGCGGTGCGCGCGTACAGTTCCGCCCGCTCCCTGTCCTCCGCGCTCAGCTGCGGTGCCTGCGTGTCGAGCAGCGCCACCAGGTCGTCGGCGATCAGTCGCAGCCGCTCGGCGTCGGCGGACCGGCCGATCGACTGGGACGGATCCATGGCCGTGGCCTCGTTCGACCACCGGTCGTCCGGGCCCAGGAGCGTGTCGAGGGTCTCCCTGGCTACCACAGTGCGGGGGAGCGGGCCGTCGAGGAGGTCGTAGAGGGCGGTGAGCGCCTGGCGCGGGCTCGCCGCCCAATATTCCAGAGGGCCGTCGAACCCGAAGAACCGGAGCTTTTCGTCATGCTCCTCGTTGTACGTCCGCATCCAGCGCACGAGCTCGCGGTTGGCCGGTGACGCGCCGAAGCCGTGGCTGAAGCCGCGTTCCATGACGTCATCGAGCGTGCCCGTGCCCGTCGTGACGTAGTCGTCCACCGCGAGGCCCATGAGGCAGTCGCTCTCGATGGCGAACGACCGGTAGCCCTCCTCTTCGACGAGGTGCCGGAAGATCTCGTTGCGCAGCTCGCCCAGCTCCCCCACGAAGTGCCTGGCCTCGCCCAGGCCGAGCAGCAGGGGGCGGGCGGGCAGCGACCGGAGGAATGCCGAGACGCCCGCGCCGTCGAGCGGACGGGCCGTGTCCTTGATGTCCATGGCCTCAACGCTATCGTTGAACCTTCGGTGTAAACTTTCAGCGGAAATCCCCCCTCTAATCGCGACGGACCTTCAATCGGTGATTCATCCATGAGGCCAGTGGACCTGGCGCGTGAGCACGGCCTGTCCACACAGGCGATCAGGAACTACGAGGACGCCGGCATCCTGCCCGCCGCCGAACGCACCGTCCACGGCTATCGCACCTATACGCCGCTGCACGCGCAAGCCCTGCGCGCGTTCCTCGCCCTCGTGCCCGGGCACGGTCACCAGACGGCGACGTCGATCATGCAGGCGGTTGATCGGGGTGCCACCGAGGACGCGCTGCGGCTCATCGACGAGAGCCACGGCCAGCTCCTCGACGACCGCCGCACCCTCCAGGCCGTCGAGGCCGTGCTCCGCGATCTGGCGCCCGTGCCGCAGGAGCGCGGAGACATGTTCATCGGCCCCCTGGCCAGGAGGCTGGGCATCCGCCCTGCCACCCTGCGCAAATGGGAGAACGCCGGGCTGGTCCAGCCGCGCCGTGATCCGCAGACGGGCTACCGGATCTACAGCGCGGCCGACGTACGGGACGTCCGGCTGGCCCACCAGCTGAGGCGGGGCGGCTACCTGCTGGAGCAGATCGCCCCGCTGATCGCTCAGGTTCGCTCCGCCGGAGGCGTCGCCCCGCTGGAGTCGACCCTGCGCGACTGGCAGGCCCGCCTGTCCGCCCGGGGCCGCGCCATGCTGAAGGGCGCCGCCGACCTGGACGCGTACCTCCGCGCCCGCGAACCCTGAGGCCGCCGCCGGGTTGTTCGCGGTTGTCAGGACTCATGGCCTCAGGGCTGTCGCTGAACGATCCCCGGAGACTTTCCGCCACCTGTGCTGCGCCGATGCGTGGAAAAGCCTCAAGCCCCGGTGGACCCGTGCCGCTTTGTCGCCGTACGTGGGTCGGCGATCAAGGCGACCGCGGGTACGGCCCGGCGCCGCGTGCTGCGGTTTCGGGTTCGGCCGGTGCGTGCCGGGCGGGTAGGCGGAGCGCGAGCAGGGCGATGTCGTCCTCGTTGTCCTGTGGGCGGGCGCGGGCGATGAGCTGGTCGCAGAAGACGCCGAGCGGTCGGCGGGCGAGAGAGGCGGCGTGGCGGGCGAGGTCGGCCATCCCGCGGTCGATGGGCTCGTGCGGCGACTCGATGAGGCCGTCGGTGTAAAGGACGAGGGTGGCCCGGGGCGGGAGGGGGGTGACGGCGTTGGGGCGTCCGGCGGGCATGCCGATGCCGAGCATGAGGCCCTGGCCGCCGTCCAGGAAGGAGACCTTGCCGTCGTCGGTGACCAGCAGGGGCGGCGGGTGGCCGGCGCTGGTCCAGTGCAGCCGCCAGGGGCCGCCTTCGGGGCCTTCCACGCGGGCGAACACCAGCGTGGCCAGGGTGGCGGTGGTGATGTGGGGGAGCGCCCAGTCCAGCCGGTCCACTACGAAGCTGGGCGGCCCTCCGTAGTATTCCCAGGCGTACGCGCGGAGGATGTTGCGGAGCTGGGACATCTGGGCGGCGGCGGTGAGGTCGTGGCCGATGACGTCGCCGATGACGAGGGCGGTGACGCCGTCGGGGAGGACGAACAGGTCGTACCAGTCGCCGCCGACTTCGGAGGCGTGCGGGGCGGCGAGGTAGCGGGCGGTCATCTCCAGGTCGTCGATCTCGAGCATCGGCGGCAGCAGATGGCGTTGCATGGTTTCGACTGAGCGGCGTTCCCGTTCGTACAGGCGGGCGTTGTCGACGGCGAGCCCGGCGCGGCGGCCGATGTCGTCGACGAGGGACAGCTCGCTCGGGCCGAACTCCCGGGGGTCGGCGGCCCGTCCGACGCTCAGGGCGCCGAGGACCTGGTGCAGGCGGCCCCGCAGGGGGGCGATGACGGCGGAGTGCATACCGGTGGAGGTGAAGAGGTCGCGCTGCACTGCGGCGATTCCGGAGTCGGGGACGGTGTTGTACATCTCGGCCGAGACGAACATGGTCGGGGCTCCGAGCAGTACCTGGGACAGGGGCATCCGGGAGTGTTCGGACACCGGGGGCAGGGGGCCTTCGAGGTCCGAGACGTTCACGATTGCGTCGTTCTCGTGGTGGACGACGCTCACCCGGCGCACTTCGTCGTTGTCTTCGAGGAGGTCGACGATGGCCCAGTCGGCGAGTCGCGGGACGACGAGCCGTACGAGCCGGCGCAGGGCCTCGTCCATGTCGAGGGTCGAGGTGAGCGCGACGGTGGTTTCGGCGACGAGGGCGAGGCGGTCGGTGAGGTCGACGAGTTCGGTGTGGTGCGAGCGGTCCTGCTCCTCGTCGGGGTTTCGCGGGGAGAAGATGACGATGTTCCCGGCGCGCTCGTTGTCGATGGTGTAGGCGCTGCTGACGCAGCGCACGGGCAGGAGGGTGCCGTCGCCGCGGGCGAACCACTCGCTGTCGGCGTAGGTGGTGCCGCCGGCGAGGAACGCCTGGAGCAGGCGGCATTCGGACCGTTGGGCGATGGTGCCGTCGACGGTGCGGTGGAGCTGGTCGTGGGCGTCGTGGCCGACGAGGTCGGCGGCGCTTCGGCGGAGCAGTTGCTCGCCGCGGGGGTTGACGTAGGTGAGGCGTGCCCGGCTGTCGAGTACGTAGACGCCGGCGTCGAGGGAGGGCAGGAGTCGTTGAAGCAGCAGGTCGCGCTCGTCGGGGCTCAGCGGAGGGCGGAAGGGCGCGGTGCCTGTCGCGTCGCCGGGGGGCGACGGGTCCGCCGGCTCGGGTGGGGTCCGGTCCGGCTGACCGGTGTCGTGCGGTCGCGTCCCGTGTGGCTCGTCGTGTCGCGGGCCCGGGGGGCGGGGTGCCTCCTGTGGCGGTCCTTCGTGGCGCGCCGGGTGTGCCATGGCCGTGCCTCCCCTCCGCGAGGACGTCACCGTGCCGTTGTGGCCCTGCTTCCATCATCGACCCCGCTGGTGAGCGCGCGTCGCGTCGCCCCGGTGTCCGGCACCGGGACGACGCGCCCGCCGTTCCGGCCGCCCGGTTCGAGGCGGCCGGAGTACGGCAGCCCGATCAGAGCACGGTCCGGCTGTCTATGATTAGTGAGGTGACTGACTCAACGGTGTCCCGGTCGGCCGACAAGCGGCGGCGGTTGACGACCGCGGCCGCCGACGTCCTCCATCGGCAGGGCGTGGAGCGCACCACCATCGCCGACATCGCCGCCGTCGCCGGTGTGCCGGTGGGCAACGTGTACTACTACTTCAAGACCAAAGACGAGCTGGTCCAGGCGGCCCTGGGCGAGCACACCGCCCACCTGGCCGAACTCACCGGGGAGCTCGACCGGCACCCCGACCCCCTCCACCGCCTCAAGGCCCTGGTCGCCGCCTGGGTCGAGCAGCGCGACGTCGCGGCCCGCTTCGGCTGCCCCACCGGCACTTTGGCTGCTGAGCTGGACAAACGTGCCGAGGGAGGACTCGACGAGGAGGCGGGCAAGGTCATCGGCCTCCTGCTGGGCTGGGTGGAGCGTCAGTTCCGCGAGCTGGGCCTGCCCGACCCCGACGGCCTGGCGCTCACTCTGGTCGCGGGCTACCAGGGCATGTCGCTGCTGGCCAACGCCCTGCGCGACCCGGACGTCATGACGCGCGAAGGAGCCCGTCTCACCCGGTGGCTCGACTCCCTGTCGCGGAGCGGCGCCTCCTGACCACGCCCTGCCCACGCTGGAATGACCGCCTGCCGGCGCGGCCCGGGTGTCAGCGGCTGAGCCGCCGGTAGCGGCGTACGGACAGCGGGAAGAAGATCGCGATGAGCAGCGCGGGCCAGGCGACGGCCACGGTGACGGCGTGCTCGGCGACCCAGGAGTCGCCCGTTCCCGGGTTGCCGAACAGGTGCCGGGCGGCGGCGGCCGCGGCCGAGATCGGATTCCACTCGGCGAGCGTGCCGAGCCAGCCCGGCATGGTGCCGGTCGGGACGAACGCGTTGGAGAGGAAACCGACCGGCCAGACGAGGAGCTGCACGGCCGCGAGCGACTCGGGCCCGCGCGCGAGGAGGCCCAGGTAGATGCCGACCCAGAGGAACGCGAGCCGGAGCAGCAGGAGCAGGGCGACGGCGAGCGCGGCGTCGGCGGTGTCGCCGCGCCATCGCCAGCCGACGGCGAGACCGCATCCGGTCATGACGGCGAGGCCGAGGGCGGAGTGCAGCATGTCGGCGGCGGCGCGGCCGGTGACGACGGCCGAGGGTGCCATGGGCATGGAGCGGAACCGGTCGGTGACGCCCCTGGCGGCGTCGGTGGCGACGGCGGCGAAGGTGGTCTCGATGCCGAAGAGCATGGTCATCGCGAACATGCCGGGCATGAGGAACTCGCGGTAGCCGCCACCGCCGGGGATCAGGATGCCGCCGCCGAGGAGGTAGCCGAACATCAGCACCATCAGGACGGGGAACAGGAGGGCGACGGCGGTCTCGCCGGGGCGTCGTCCCCAGTGGGTGAGGGTGCGGCGGGCGATGGTCCAGCCGTCGGCGGCGGCCCAGCGCAGCCGGGCGGCCGGGGTGCGGGGGACGGGCGGAAGGATGACGGTCATCAGGCGGCCACCTCCGTGCCGCGCGGGGTGGTGTCGGGGTCGGCGCGTCTGCCGGTGAGCTGGAGGAAGACCTCGTCCAGGGTGGGACGGCGGACGGCGATGTCCTCGGCGGTGACGTCGGCGTCGTCCAGGGCGCGGACGACCTCGGTGAGGGCGGCGGCGCGTTCGCGTACCGGTGCGCTGACGCGGCGGGTGTCCGGATCGACCTCGGGGTCGGCGGTGGCGACGCGGGCGAGGGCGGCCGCGGCGGTGGGCAGGTCGCGCGGGTCGCGTACGGTCACGTCGAGGCGGTCGCCGCCGATCATGCCCTTGAGCTCGTCGGGGGTGCCGTCCGCGATGCGGTGGCCTGAGTCGATCACGGAGACGCGGGAGGCGAGCTGGTCGGCCTCTTCGAGGTACTGCGTGGTGAGCAGCACGGTGGTGCCGTCGGCGACGAGGGCGCGGACGGCGTCCCAGACCTCGGTGCGGGCGCGCGGGTCGAGCCCGGTGGTGGGCTCGTCGAGGAACAGCACGGGCGGCACCAGGATCATGCCGGCGGCGAGGTCGAGGCGGCGGCGCATGCCGCCGGAGTACTGCCCGGCGGGCCGGTCGGCCGCGTCGGTGAGGGAGAACCGCTCCAGCAGTTCGAGGGTGCGGGTGCGGGCGCGGCGGGTGCCGAGGTGGTGGAGCCGGCCGAACATCTCCAGGTTCTGCCGGCCGGTCAGGATTTCGTCCACTGCCGCGTGCTGGCCGACCAGGCCGATCCGGTGGCGTACTTCGGCGGGCCGGGTGGCGACGTCGAGGCCGGCGACCTCGGCACGGCCGGCGTCGGCGCGCAGGAGCGTGGTGAGGATGCGCACGGCCGTGCTCTTGCCCGCGCCGTTGGGGCCGAGCAGGCCGTGAACGGTGCCCTGCGTCACGGCCAGGTCGAGGCCGGCGAGGGCCTCGGTGTCGCCGTACCGCTTGCGCAGGCCCTCGGCGACGACGGCGAAGGTCATGTGGCTTCTCCCCGAGTCGGTTCAGTACGCCGTACCGTACACCATACGGTACGAGAGGGAAGTAGACTTCGCAGACCATGACGACCGAGTACACCGGCCGGGGTGATCCGGCCCGCAGCCTGGCGCTTCTGTGGCGGACGGGGGAGCGGGCCAGCCGGAAGGGCAAGCCGGACCTGAGCGTGGACCGCATCGTGCGCGCGGCGATCGAGGTGGCCGACGCCGAGGGGCTGGCCGCGCTGTCCATGCGCAAGGTCGCCGAGCGGCTCGGCGTCGGCACGATGTCGCTCTACACGTACGTGCCGGGCAAGGCCGAGCTGATCGACGTCATGCTCGACACCGTGTACGGCGAGCTGCCCATGTCCGGCGGCGAGGAGGCGGCCGACGTGGCCGCGGAGCCGGGCGGCGGCTGGCGGGCGCGCCTGGAGGCGATCGCCCGGGACCACAAGGCGCTCTACCACCGCCACCCGTGGATGTTGCAGGTGGGGACCAGCCGGCCGCCGCTCGGCCCGAACGTGACGGCGGTCTACGACTACTCGCTGCGGGCGGTGGACGGCATCGGGCTGAGCGACACGGAGATGGACGCGGTGGTGACGCTGGTGACCGGGTTCGTCAACGGCGCGGTCCGGGGCGCGGTGGAGGCGGAGCAGGTCGAGCGGCTGACCGGCATGACGGATGAGCAGTGGTGGTGGGCGCACGCCCCGTTCCTGAGCAAGGTCATGGATCCCCGCCGCTATCCGATCGCGGCGCGGGTGGGGGCGGCCGCGGGGGAGGCGCACAACGCGGCCTACGACCCCGAGCACGCCTTCGAGTTCGGCCTGGCGCGGGTGTTGGACGGGGTCGAGGTGTTCGTCCGCTCCCGTGCCGGTTCCGCGTCACCGGAGGGCGGCGCCTGACCGGCGCCCGGTTTGCCGCTGGGTCGACGACAACGCAGCGAGGCGCCATCTGGGCCGCGCGCAGCAGTTCCTAGTGGCGTGCGGCGCGTGGGGCGAACGGCTGGGCGAGGGAGGCCCGGACGGCGGCGAAGCCGTAGGCGAGCATGTCGGCCTCGTAGCGCCGGATCACCTCGGTCAGTGGGGCGCCGGCGGCGGCCGCGGTGACGGCCCGGCACAGCAGCGCGGCGTCCCTGAGCGCGACGTTGGCGCCCTCGCCCCGGCCGGGCGACATCGTGTGGATCGCGTCGCCGAGCAGCGTCACGTTCGTAGTCTCCCAGTGGCGGACGGGCCGGGCCGAGCGCAGCCGCACCGGGAACGTGGCCGCGGCGTCGGCCTTCTGGACGATCCTGCGGGCCGCGGGGTGGAACCCGTGGATCGCATCCAGGGCCAGGCGGTGCAGGGTCGGGCCGTCGGAGCGGTGGAAGCCGTCGCCGCCGGGCGGCCGCCCTTCGTCTCCGGCGACCGTCCAGGCGAAGTAGCCGGGGACGTCGGTGAGCCGGGCGTCCGGCGCGTACGCGGCGGCGGCCTCGGAGGGGGCGCGCAGGGGGCGGCAGGTGGCGAGGGACATCGCGGCGCCGCCGGGGGCGGTGAGGCGGTTGAAGCTGTCGATCAGGATCTCGGGCGTCTCGCGCAGCAGGCCCGGCGTGATCGGGGTCCGTCCGTAGACGAAGCCGCCGATCTCGTCGAAGTCGGAGCCGGGGACCAGGAGGCGGCGCACGGCGGATCCGGTGCCGTCCGCCCCGACGAGCAGGTCGGCGTGCGCGGTGGTCCCGTCGGCGAAGCGGGCGCGGACCCGCCCGTCCGGGGTGTGGCTGTAGCGGGCGAAGGTCGCGCCGAAGCGCACGTCGAGGCCGGTGAGGAGGATCTCTCGCAGGGTCAGCCGGTTGACCCCGAAGACGGTGTCGGCGGGCGGTGCGGGGATGGGTTTGGTGAACGCGGGCGTGAGCCGGTGGTCGAGGAACGCCATCTGGGTGGCGGGGCGGATGGCGGTGGCCACGCAGAGGTCGAAGAGCGGGGCGGGGAGGCATTCGCGCAGGGCGCGGCTGCCGTCCTCCTTCAGGGTGATGCGCCAGCCCTGGTCGCGGGCATGCGGTGAGGGGTCGCGTTCGTAGACGGCGACGCTGACGCCGGATTTGGCCAGGCCCTGGGCGAGGCAGAGCCCGCCGAGCCCGCCGCCGACGATCACAACGCGCATATGGGGGTCCTTTCGATGGGGCGCTCACCGTAGCATTTCACTGTCGTGACAGTAAATGGCGGAACAGCTATTGTTGCGGCATGGAGGATCGATCACCCGGCGGCGTGCCCGTCGAGCTCGTGCTCGGCGGCGGCTCGCTCATCAACCAGGTGGGGCGCGACCTGCGCACGGCGGTGGAGGGGATGCTCGCCCCCTACGGGGTCACCTCCCAGCAGGCGGCGCTCCTGATGCGGGCGGCACGCGGGGAGAGCAGCCCCAACCGGCTCGCGTCCCACCTGGGCACCGACACCGCCGGCATGACGCGGCTGCTCGACCGCCTCGAGGCCAAGGGGCTGGTTGGGCGGCGGCGGAACCCAGGCGACCGCCGCTCGATCGTCGTGGAGCTGACCGAGGAGGGCCGGGCGCTCGTGCCGCGCCTGGCGCCCGTGTTCGGGCGGGCCAGCGTCCGGCTCCTCGCGGGGTTCTCCGAGGAGGAGGTGCGCGGGCTCGCCGGGATGCTGCGCCGGATGCTGGAGAACCTGCACGCCGCCCCGGGCCCGGACGCGGAGGGTCAGGCGTCCGGGACGCCGAGGTAGGGTCGGGCGCTCTCCCAGGAGCCGTCCACGGTCACCGTCTCGTCCGCGTCGTCCGCGCCGACGCCGGCGTCCTTGAAGCCGCCGGAGGTGGCGACGCACACGACCGGGCCGTCGAAGGACGCGCCGAGCGTACGGTAGCCGGCCAGGCCCGCCGCGCCGGACAGCTCCTCGTTCGCGTCCACCGTGGCGGTCAGCCCGAGCAGGATGGTCAGCGTGAGCACGACGTACATGAGCTTGTCGTTGCGGGTGGTGGCGAGGAAGACCGGGCCGACCGTGCGGCGGCGGTAGATCAGGAGCGCGATGCCGATCAGGGTGCAGGCGCCGGCGACGGTGCCGAGCGCCACGGCCAGGAAGTGGTAGGCGTTCTCGGACAGGCCGATCGCGGCGGTCCAGCTCTGCGGGATGAGCAGCCCGACGATGTGGCCGATCAGGACGATCAGTATCCCGAAGAGGAACAGCGGGCTGGCGACGCGCAGCAACCGCCGCTCGTAGAGCTCGGAGGAGCGGGTGGTCCAGCCGAACTTGTCGTAGCGGTAGCGCCAGGTGCTGCCGATGATGAACGAGGCGAGCGCCACGTACGGGACGGCGCCCCACAGGAGGACGGCCGCGGTGGTCATCGCGGATCTCCCGCCACACGCGGTGACGGCGGGATGAGCGGTCCTCCCGTCACCGAGCACGGGTCGAGGCCGACGTCCTCGGCCGGCGGCCCTTCGGCGGCCAGCCGCAGCGCGGCGGCGCGCTCGCGCGGGCCGGGTGGGGGGAGGGTGGCCAGGACGGCGGCGACGACGTGGGCGTAGGGCGAGTCCTCGGCGACGTCACCCAGCCGGGCTCGCGCCTCCCGGTACATCTGGACCAGCGCGCCCCGGGCATACGGGAAGCGCACCCGGGTCGGCGAGTAGGTGTACTAGGAGAACGCGGCGCCCCGCGGGCACCCTCGCGGCTCGTACTCGGGACGATCCGGGCCGACGCTCGGGTAGTCCGTCTGCTGTGTCTCCCAGGTGATGATCCCGTCCTTGACGAACACCTTCCAGGAGCAGGAGCCCGTGCAGTTCACCCCGTGCGTGGAGCGCACGACCTTGTCATGGCTCCAGCGGTCGCGATAGAAGACGTCGCCCTGGCGCCTGCCCACCTGGTGGAGGCTGCGCAGGTCGGCGGAGACGGTCCCGGGGTGGAGGTAGCGGCCCAGCCGCACGAGGGCGTCGCTCACCGGCCCGTCGATCCCCGCCATGGCCCCACTCCCCGTTCCCTCTGGTCACATCAGGGATGCTCCGTCACGGAGAGTGATAAACCGTGCGATTCGGAGTGACGGCGCGGCCTCGATGTGACGGCGGGCCCCGCCTCTCGGGACTTTGGTCACTACAGGAAGATCGCCAGGGGCCGGTTGACTCGTCCCGCACCCACTGACGTGCCCGGACCGCGCACGGGTCCGGCACGCCACCGAGCAGGAGGTTCTCCCCTTGACCATCGCCGAGCGGCCGGTTCGCGGCCCGGTACCGTCCGCGCCGGCCGTGTCCGGGGGTGGGCTGCCCACGCTCATCCAGGGAGGAATGGGAGTAGGCGTGTCCGGGTGGCGGCTGGCGCGGGCCGTCGCCCGGACCGGACAGCTCGGCGTGGTGTCCGGGGTGGCGCTCGACGTCACGCTGGCCCGGCGGCTCCAGCAGGGCGACCCGGGAGGGCACCTGCGCGCGGCGCTGGCCGCGTTCCCGGTTCCCGCGATCAGCGAGCGGATCCTGGCCAGGTACTACGTGCGCGACGGGATCGGGCCCGGCGTGCCGTACCGGCCGGTGCCCCGGCTCGGTCTGCGCCCGAACCGGGCGCGCGACGAGCTGGCCGTGGTCGCCAACTTCGCCGAGGTGTTCCTGGCCCGGCGGGACGGCGGCCTGATCGGGATCAACTATCTGGAGAAGATCCAGATGGCGACGCCGGCGGCGGCGTACGGGGCGATGCTCGCGGGCGTCGACTACGTGCTGATGGGGGCGGGCATCCCGTCGCAGATTCCGCGGCTGCTCGACCGGCTCGCCGCGCACCTGCCGGCCGAGGTCTCGGTCACGGTGGTGGGAGCGGAGTCGGGGGAGCGGCACACGGTCGGCGTCGACCCGGTCGCGCTGCTCGGGCGTGCGCCCGAGCCGCTGAAGCGGCCGCGCCTGCTGGCGATCGTCTCCTCCGACGTGCTCGCCGGCTATCTCGCGCGTACGCCGGAGACCCGGCCGGACGGGTTCGTGGTGGAGACGCCGGTGGCGGGCGGGCACAGTGCGCCGCCGCGCGGGCGGATGCGGCTGGACGAGAGCGAGCAGCCGGTGTACGGCCCGCGCGACGAGGTGAACCTGGGAAAGGTGGCCGCGCTGGGCCTGCCGTTCTGGCTGGCCGGAGGGTACGCGAGCCGGGACGGGCTGGCGCGGGCGCGGGCCACGGGCGCGGAGGGCGTCCAGGTGGGGACGGCGTTCGCGCTGTGCCGGGAGTCGGGGCTGGACGACAAGCAGCGGCGGCGGCTGCTGGAGCGGGCCGGGGCGGGCGCACTGCGGGTGCGCAACGACCCGCACGCCTCGCCGGCCGGGTTCCCGTTCAAGGTCGCCGGGCTGGAGGAGACCCTGGCCGAGCCGGAGGTCTACGAGCGGCGGGCCCGGCTGTGCGACCTCGGCCACCTTCGCACTCCGTACGTGCGCCCCGACGGCGGGGTGGGCTTCCGCTGCCCGGCCGAGCCGGTGGACGCCTACCTGCGCAAGGGAGGGCGGCCGGAGGAGACCCAGGGGCGTCGGTGCCTGTGCAACGGCCTGGTCGCCGCCATCGGTCTCGGGCAGCACCGGCCGGACGGCTACGCGGAACCGCCCCTGCTCACGCTCGGCCAGGATCTGGACTTCCTCGGCGACCTGCCCGAGAGGTACGGCGCGGCGGACGTCGTCGCCCACCTGCTCGGGGACGCGCGGGAGGGGCGGGGCTAGGGTGTCGTCCCTCCCGCGCGTCCGGTGGCCTCGCCCGGGGCCGATCGCGGGGCTTCGGACTCGCGAATGGGGAACGGGCGGTCAGGCGATCCAGGGCGGCACGAGCCGCTCGGCGCCCTTGGGCGCGAGGTCGCACGCGTCGGCGGCCGAGACCCCCACGGATGACACGGGTTCGTCATGCGGGCGATCGGCGTGGACGGCACCACCGCCGTCGAGCTCGGCCGCGCCCTCGGAGTCTCCAAACAGGCCGCCGGCAAGACCGTCGAGACGCTGGAACGCCTCCGCTACGTCGAGCGCGCCCGCGACCCGCGCGACACGCGACGTAAGATCGTACGGCTGACTCCGCACGGCCTGGACGCCCTGGCGCTGTCCGCGCGGATCTTCGACGAGCTGCGGGCGGGCTGGGCCGCGACGCTGGGGGAGGACCGGCTGCGCGCCCTGGAGGCCGACCTGCGGCGCGTCACGCCGCACGACGTTTTCCGCCTCGACGTCCCCGGCTGGTTCGGCTGACCTCCACACGCCCGGGAGGGGCCGGCCGGATCCCCGGCGGGCACGGCGGCGTTGCCCGGGGCAGGCTGGAGCTGAACGGGCGCCGCGACACGCCCCCTGATGGGACGGGTTCGCCGAGGAAGTGGGGGAGGTCGTCCTCAGCCCGTGGCACCCCTACCGACGCTGCCGCCCGGGATGGCCGGGGCCATGGCCGGCGCGGCGGTCACACCGCCGTGGGGGCCGACCGAGCCGAGGAGGACGGGCCGGAGGCGGCGGCGCCGAGCGGTCAGGAAGATCGGGGGCGGCTCAGTCGGTGGCGGAGAGACGGAGCTCCAGGATGTCCTCATCGCCGAAGACCTGCCCAGTGGGGACGAACCCGGCGGAGGTGTAGAGGGCCTTGGCCGCGACGTTGTCCGTGCGTACGCCCAGCCGCAGCACCGGCGCGTCGAACTCGTCCCGCACATGGGCGATTACCTGCTGGAGAGCGGCTCGGCCCAGGCCCTTTCCCTGGTGATCCTTGTCGATCATCAAGCGGTAGAGCCACATCTGACCGTCGTCGGGATCGGGGCCGTACATCGCGAAGCCCACAGCGCGCTCATCGTGCGTCACCGCACGGGTCACGAAGCCCGGCAAGAAGTGACTCTCCGCGATCGAGTACAGGTTGGACGCGATGAGGTCGCGCTGGTCGTCGGCCACCGTCAGGTCGGCCACCTCCTCCCAGGTCTCCCGGGACAGGTCGTCAAGGCGCACACGAATCGGCATGGGGTATCCCTAGCCGATCTCTGCACGGGCCGTCATGTGAATTTTCACAGGATCATGTGCCCGGGCCGGTCCTGTGAGGTCTCAAGGGCTGCCCTCTCGCAGACGCTTCAGCGACCGCGTCGGGGTTCGGGTCGGCAGGAGACCGATGCCGGGAAGCGAGGCGTCCTCCAGCCTCGGGTTGCGCCATCACGGCCAGACGCCGACGGGGAACACCTCGACATAGAGGTCTGACGGACAATGCCGGCCGTACGTGGGTGGGTGGTCAGCCGGCGGGCTGGGGCCGGCGGCCGTGAGCGCGTCCCTGGAACGCCGTGATCCGCGTGACGACGCCGACGGCGAGCGCTCCCGCGAGCAGCGACAGCGCGGCGTGCGCGGCAAGGGCGGCGGAGACCAGGACGGCGGGCGATACGGCGGGCGATGCGGTACCGGGAACGGTCCGGACGGCCGCCGCCCACGCCGCGTTCATCGCCAGGTAGGCGAGCCACCACGCCCACACGAGCGCCGGGCGGCGGGCGTCGCGCAGGTCACCGAGGAAGCCGCGCGGTCCCTCGGCCGGCTGCGAGGCGGCCCAGATGTCGTCGACGATCCCCTTCGGGACGAAGAGCTGGACGACGGGCAGCAGCCAGCCCGCCACCATGAAGAGCGCGGCGTACCGGTGGAAGGCCTCCGGCGAGATCGCGTACGCGTTGGCGCGGGCACGCAGGAGCCAGCAGACGAAGGCGATCCCGGCCGGGGCCTGGACCAGCGCGTACAGGCCGGCGACGTGGACGGTCCGCGCGGCCGGGGGTTCCCCGGTGATCAGGTGGGCCGTCGACAGGCAGGCGGACGCGAGAGCCGACAGCGCGATCAGGGTCACGGTCGAGGCGGCGAGGCCGCGGATCGGGCGGAGGGAGCGGGCCGGCACCCAGCTCGCGCTCGCGTTCATACGGGTCCTTCAGGAGGAAAGATCACGAAAGATCGGGTCGCGCCAGTATGCCGGACTCGGGGATCTTCTCCCGAACGCGTCCTCGCTCGCCACGTAGCGGTTCACGGGGCGGCGTCGGGGCTCTGCCTCCGGCGAGCTTCGAGCGCGTCCAGAATCAGGTCCAGGCCGTAGCCGAACTCGCTCGTGTGGTCGTAGCCCGGCTGCAGGGCGTGGTCGACGATCATCTCCCTGAGGTACGGCAGCTCGCCCGTCGGCAGGTGCCCGAGGATGCCGTCGGCCACTGCCTCGACATCGTCCGGGGTCGTCACCGGCAGGCTCGCCTCTTGGAGGACGAACCCGCCGATGTAGCTGTCGATGAGCGAGACGGCGTGCGCGGCCATCGGCAGCGTGAACCCCGCCTCCCGGAGGACACCCAGGACGGCGTTGTGGTGGCGTAGTGTCGCCGGCCCCGGGTTGCGGCGGGAGTCCATGAGGCCGAGAGCCCAGCTGTGCCGCGACAGGACCGCGCGCGCGGAGGAAGCGCGCGCACGGATGGCGTCGCGCCAATCGTCGCACTCGGCGCCGGGTAGCTCGATCGCTGCGAACACCATGTCCACCACGCCGTCGAGGATCGCGTCCTTGTTCGGCACGTGGTGGTAGAGCGACATCGCCTCCACGCCCAGTTCCTGCGCCACGCGTCGCATCGTGATCGCCTCCACGCCGCCGCGATCCGCGACTCGGATCGCGGCTTCCAGCACGCGACCTCTGCTGAGCGGTTGTGGTGGTGACACGACGGCTCCGGGGCTTGGGCGGGTTGACAGGCTTACAAGCGTAAGGCAACCTTACGCCCGTAAGCCGCCTTACGGGTGTAAGTCCTCCAGGGTTGGCATCTGTCGGGGGCTCGGCGAACGTCTGACCTGCGACGCGCCCCGCCGGGGCGAGAGAAGGAGATCCCGATGCCGATGCCGAAGTGGTGGGGGCACGTGAACAAGAGGGTGTTCAACCCTCGCGCGATCGCGGGCGGGAGGTGGCCGGTGCTGATTCACGTCGGTCGCGTTTCCGGCGCGACGTACCGCACGCCGCTCGACGCGCACCCTGTCGACGGCGGCTACCTGTTCGTTCTGGTGTATGGATCGCGCTCGGACTGGGTGCGGAACGTCCTGGCGTCCGGCGGTGCACGGCTACGGGTCGACGGGAGGGAGGTGGAACTCGCCGCCCCACGCCTCATCGGGGAAGACGAGGCGTTCCAGGCCCTCCCCGACGAAGTGGCACGCCCGCCGAGGCTGCTCCGCATCACCGAGTTCCTCCGTATGGACCTGGTCGCAGGCTGACGGTCGACGTCCGGCGCGGAACCGCGGCGAACGGCGACCTGGGCGAACGCCGCGTCGACCGCGCGCGAAGGCCCCGGCGGGGGGCCGCCGACGGAGCGCGGCCCCCGGGTAGGTCAGGGCAGGATCTCCAGCCGCACGTCCAGCCCGTCGTAGAGGAAGGGGGTCGTGGTGAGGATCCGCCATTGGCGCCGGGTCGCGTAGACGGCGGCGTGCGCGGCCACGAGGACCTCGGACAGCCCTTCCTCGCCGGATCCCGGACGGTGGCGGTGCAGGTTGGCGCGGATCGTGGTCGCGACCGAGGTGGCGGCCGCCGCGTCGTCGGGGGAGAGCGCACCGACCACGACCATCGACATGCGCAGGAAGCGCTCCAGCCGGGGAGCGGCGGGGCCGAGGGAGAGGACCTGGACGGCGAGCGGCGGGATGAGCAGGGTGACGCCGTAGGTCGAGGACTGCCGTACGACCTCCCTGCCGTACATGCTTTTGCCCTCGATCAGGTGGACGAGGGCGTCGAGGTCGAGAACGTGGCCGGAGACGTGCCCGGCCGGGGGGATCGCGTCGCTCACGCCGCGTCGGCCTCGGAGTCTCCGGCGAGGAGGCGGGCCGCGCGGGCGCGCTCCTCGTCGGTGATGCCGTCCTGCCAGCCGGCGCCCCACAGGTCGTCCATGATCGCGAGATCCTGCTCGACGCGGCGGCGCTGGCGCAGCGCGTCCGCGATGTACGCGGAGGCGTTGCCGGACGCCTGCGCTTCCGCGGCCAGATCGTCCGGCAGCGAGATTGTGATCTTCTTGGTCATACCCTGGAGCTTAACGAGTCATACCCCGCCGGTCCATCGGTTCACCCGTTGGGAGACCGGGTGGCGTCGATGTCAGCTGGGCAGGGCGGCCGGGGCCTGGAGCAGCCGCTCCTCCTCGGCCGCCCGCTCGTCGTACGCGGTGCGGGCGGTGGAGATCTCCTGCTGGTGCTCCTCGGTCCAAACGTTCCCAGGACCGGCGCGTGGACGTGATGGGAGCGGTCACCATCACCGGCGCCATCATGCTGCTGGTGCTCGGCGTCGAACGCGCGTCCCACATGGGCGCCGGAGGGACCGTCGGCACGCTCACCGCCGGACTGGCCCTGGTCGCGGTCTTCCTCGTGACCGAACGCCGCTCCGCCGCGCCGCTGGTGCGGCTGGGCATCTTCCGCTCCGCGCCGCTGGTGCGCGCCAACCTGGCGGGGCTGCTGTTCTCCGGAGCCTTCTTCGGCTTCCAGTTCATCGCCGTGCTGTACCTGCAGGAACTGCGTGGCTGGACCTCGCTGCAGACCAGCCTGGCGATGCTCGCGATCGGCGCGGACGCCGTCCTCGCACCGACCCTGACCCCGCGGCTGGTCGACCGCTTCGGCAATCCGAAGGTCATCCTGGCCGGGCTGCTGCTCGCCGTGCTGTCGTACGTGCTGTTCCTGCCCATCGGCACGGACACCGTCTACCTCGCCATGTTCCCCACCATGATCATCCTGGGGTTGGCGTTCGCCCTCGCGTACGGCCCGCTGACCATCGTCGCGACCGACGGCGTCGACGAGAGCGAGCAGGGGCTGGCCGGCGGGCTGCTGTACACCTCCTTCCAGTTCGGCGCCGCGCTCGGGCTGGCCGCAAGCACCGCGGTGATCGTGGCCGTGGCGGACGCGGGGGACCCGCTGGACGCGTATCGCGCCGCGCTCGCCGTGCCGATCGTCGCCGCCGCTCTGGCCGCCGCGGTCAGCGCGTCCGGCCTGAGAAAGCGCCCGGCCTGACACCTCGCCGGAAGCCCTCCGCCTGATCACCTCTATCTGAAGAAGGGACCCGACCGATGCGTCGCACCGTCACGTCGTTCGCCGAGATCGAGGCCGAGTTCAACGCCTTCATCGGGGCCACCGTGTACGCCACCATGGTCACCGTGGACGCCCGGAACCGGCCGCGCACCCGGGTGCTCATCCCCGTCTGGGAAACCGTGGACGGCCGGCCGCTCGGCTGGCTGGCCACCTACCGGACACCGGTCAAGGCGGCCCACCTGGCGGGCAACCCGCACACCTCGTTCTCCTACTGGAGGCCCGGCAACAACTCGGTCGCCGTCGACGCCGTCGCGGAGTGGGCGGACGACCGGGACGTCCGGCGGCACGTGTGGGATCTCTACCGTGCCACCAGCCCGCGGGGGGCCGGCTATGACCTGGGCGACTTCTGGCGGTCGCCCGCCGATCCCAAGCTGCACATCCTGCGCCTCGTCCCCTTCCGCGTCCAGGTCATCCGCGGCATGGACCTGCGCAGCCGCATATGGACGCAGGACCCCGTGAGCGGGGGCCGCCTGACGAGAGAGGGAGAGAGCCGCCGCTAGACTCCCCGGATGGTGGACGAGACGGCCGACGCAGCCGCCCCCTCACGGCTGATGAACACGCCGAGCTGGCTGATAACCCAGACCGCGACCCATGCCCATCGCATGGTCTCCGAGGGGCTCTCCGCGGCGGAGGCGCGCGCCTACCATTACCGGCTGCTCGCGGCGTTGGAGGAGTTCGGCCCGGCCAGCCAGGCGGCGCTCGGCCGTCGCTGCGGCGTCGACCGCAGCGACATGGTCTCGATGATCAACGAGCTGGCGGATCGGAGGCTGCTCGAACGCGCCCCCGATCCCAGCGACCGGCGCAGGAACATCATCACGATCACCGCGGCCGGGGTGCGGCAGCTCCGGCGGCTCGACGACGTGCTGGCGGAGGTGCAGGACGTGCTGCTCGCCCCCCTTTCCACCGAGGAGCGGGACCAGCTCGCCGGGCTGCTCGCCCGGGTCCTGCGCCACCACCAGCGCGACCAGTGACCAGTGCTCGACGCCTCGCGCGGGCGCCCGTTCCGCCGGATACGTTGACCGGTACCGACGCTCCCTGCGTCACCTGGTGAGAGCGTCGTCGACGACAGGGCGGGGCGCGGCCGCCCGGTTCAGCGGGCGCGGTTGACGGCGGCCAGCACCGCCCGTACCGACGCGGTCAGGACGGAGGTGTCCCGTCCCGCTCCCCAGCGTGTGACGCCGCCGGCCCGGCACTCCACGTACGCGACGGCCGGGCTGTCCGGTCCCGTCCCCGTCGCGTGCTCGGCGTACTGGAGGATGTCGATCGCGACGCCGGCGGACGCGAGCGCGTCGGCGAGGGCGGACAGGGGGCCGTTGCCCACGCCGCGCAGCTCGCTCTCGCGCCCGTCGGCGACCAGGGTGCCGGTGAACTCGTGCCGGCCCGGAGCGGTCTCGGCCGTGGCCCAGGCGGCGAGTGTCAGCGGGCCGTCCTCGCCCGGGGCGAGATAGGCGGCGTGGAAGAGTTCCCACAGGTCCTTGGCGGTGACCTCGTGGCCGCCGTCGTCGGTCGCGCGCTGCACCACCGCGGAGAAGTCGATCTGCAGGCGGCGCGGCAGGTCCAGCCCGTGGTGGGTCTGCAGCAGGTACGCGATGCCGCCCTTGCCCGACTGGCTGTTGACCCGGATGACCGCCTGGTAGTCGCGGCCCACGTCGGCCGGGTCGATCGGCAGGTACGGCACCTCCCAGGGGGCCCGCGCGGCGGGGACGCCCAGGTCGGCGGCGCGCCGTTCGTGGTGGGCCAGGCCCTTCTTGATGGCGTCCTGGTGGGTGCCGGAGAAGGCGGTGTAGACCAGGTCGCCCGCGTACGGGTGCCGGTCGGGAACCGGGAGGCGGTTGCAGTGCTCGACGGTCCGCCTGATCTCGTCGATGTCGCCGAAGTCGAGCATCGGGTCCACCCCCTGGGAGTGGAGGTTGAGGGCGAGGGTGACCAGGTCGACGTTGCCGGTGCGCTCGCCGTTCCCGAACAGGCAGCCCTCGACGCGCTGGGCCCCGGCGAGCAGGGCGAGCTCGGCGCAGGCGACGCCCGTGCCGCGGTCGTTGTGCGGGTGGATCGAGAGGATCACCGACTCACGTCGATCCAGGTGGCGGTGCATGTACTCGATCTGGTCGGCGTAGACGTTCGGGGTGGCGATCTCGACGGTGGCGGGCAGGTTGTGGATCACCGGCCGGTCGGGGGAGGCGTCCCACAGGGCGGTCAGGCCGTTGCAGACCTCCAGGATGTAGTCCGGCTCGGTGAGGTTGAAGACCTCCGGGGAGAACTCGAACCGCACCGGCGGCCCGGGGCGGGCGTCGGCGAGCCGCGCCATCCGCTCGGCGGCCCCGTGGATGAGGTCGCGCAGGTCGGCGCGGTCGTGGCCGAGGACGACCTCGCGCCAGGTGGGGGCGGTCGCGGTGTACAGGTGGACGACCACGCGCGGCAGGCCCTCGATGGAGGCGAAGGTCCGCTCGATCAGATCCGCGCGGGCGGCGGTGAAGACCACGACGGTCACGTCCGTGGGTACGGCGTCCGACTCGGCCAGGAGCCGGACGAAGTCGAAGTCCGTGCGGCTGGCCGACGGGTAGCCGACCTCGATCTCCTTGAAGCCCATGGCGAGCATCAGGTCGAACATCCGCCGCTTGCGTGCGGGGTCCATCGGCTCGGCCAGCGCCTGGTTGCCGTCGCGCAGGTCGACCGGCACCCACAGCGGGGCCCGGTCGAGGCGCCGGGACGGCCAGCGGCGGTCGTCTCCCAGCGCGACGTGGACGCGTTCGTGCGCCGGCCGGTAGCGGTGGTACGGCATCGCGCTGGCACGCTGCGGGTTCCAGGCCGGGGCGTCGGCGGGGACGGGGCCGTCCGGTGTGCGCAGCGTGGGGAACGCCCGGGTGGCGGTGGAGCTGCTGGTGGGGGAATCGGTCATCGCGGATCTGTCTCCTTGCCGGTGGCGGGGTCGGTACGTCGACCGGCACGAGTGGGCACCGCGGCGGGGTGCCGGTCGCGTCAGGCCCCGCCGCGGCAGCCGAGAAGGAGACCGCGCAGCGTCATGGCGAGTACACTAACCACATCACAGGTCCTCAGACAACCTGAGAGGTGAAAACGGATGGCGCTCGGGACGCTGCGCCCCAGCCCGCTGGTCGAACAGGCCACCCAGCACCTGCGCGAGCAGATCACCGGCGGGCACTGGCCGGTCGGCGCCCGGCTCCCGGGGGAGAACGCCCTGGCCAAGACGCTCGGCGTCGGCCGGTCCACGGTCCGGGAGGCGCTGCGGGCACTCGCCGGGGCCGGACTCGTCCAGGCGCGCCAGGGGGCGGGCGTCTTCGTCATCGCGACCGAGCCCGCCGAGGACTGGTCCGCCCGGCTGCGCCGCTCCGCGATCGGCGACGTCTACGAGGTGCGCATGATGGTCGAGGTGCAGGCCGCCCGCCTCGCCGCGGTCCGCCGCACCGACGCCGACGTCGCGGCGCTGGCCGCCGCGCTCGACGCGCGCCGCGCCGCCGGGAGCGGGGACGACGCGGCCTTCGTCGACGCCGACATCGCGGTGCACGCCGCCGTCGTCGCCGCGGCGGGCAACCCCGTGCTCGTGGACCTGTTCGCGGAGTTCGTCCCCGCGCTGCGGCAGGGGCTCGTCGAACTGGTGCGGTTGCTCGGCCTGCGCGAGGACGACCCCGATCACGGCGACGCGGCCCACGCCGCCCTGGTGGACGCCGTCACGCGCGGCGACGCCGACGCGGCCGGCGCGGTGCTGGAGGCCGAGCTGCGGCAGACCCTCGCCCACCTGCACCGCGTCTGAGCCCCGTCAGCGGCGTCAGTTCAGGCGCAGGGTGGCGACGGCCGCGCGGTGGTCGCTGCCGACGGCCTCCTCGACGCCCGCGCTGGTCGCGGTGAGGCCGCGGTAGAGGATGTGGTCGGGCCGGGTGATCGGGAACGACGACGGCCAGGTGAACCCGAAGCCGGCGCCCGCCTCCTGCTGGGCGTCGAGCAGCGGGGGCACCAGGTCGGAGCGCTTGCGGTCGGTGGTGGCGGTGTTGAGGTCGCCGAGGAGCAGCAGGTGCTCGCTCGGGTCGCCGTCGATGAGGCGGCGGGCGTGGTCGAGGGTGTCGTCACGCGTGGCCGTCGCCCCGGGGCGCGCCGAGGCCAGGTGCATGACGTAGACGGTCACCTTGCCCTTGGGCGTCTTGACCACCGCGCGCAGCGCGCGGGTCCACGCCAGGCCGATGTCCACCCGGCGCTGCTCGACGATCGGGTGCTTGCTCCACAGTCCGATGGTGCTGACCTGCACCTTGTACGGGAAGAGCTGGTCGAGCTCCTTGGCCGCCGGCCCGCCCGGGGTCAGCTCCTGCGCGGCGAACAGGTCGCGGCCCTTGGCCACCGCGCGTACGGCTCGCCCCGAGCTGTTGTTGACCACGCCGACGTTGAGCGTGGCGACCGTCAGGTCGCTCGGGCCGCCGGGCGCGGAGCGCAGCAGGTCGGGGCCGAACATGACGGTCCACACCAGTGCCGGGAGCAGCAGGACGGCCAGGGCCGCCTTGCCGGAACGGCTGACGAGCGCGCCGACCAGCAGGATGGGGACGCCAAGGCCCAGCCAGGGGAGGAGGCTCTCCAGCACGGGCGTGAACCCGTTCAGATCCGGCAGGAGCCCGTGCCCCCCGAGAAGCAGGGCAAGCGCCCCCGCCATCACGATGATCACCCACCGCAGCACGCCACTCCTGTTCCGCCTCGCCCGAAGGCTCGGCTGCCCCGAGATGGGCCAGGCTAGTCGTCTCCGGCTGTACGCGCGGACACCGTCGCGGTCCGGCCGCGGCGTGCCGTCCGGGCGGGGGGACGGCGTGTGGGCTTTGGCGATGTGTTTTCGCGCGAAGATGGACGGTGAACGACAGGGAGACGCTCGCCCCCGAGGCCGGGCGTGAATCCGGAGGGGAACGTCGAGGTGGCGGGTAACTTCGTCCGCGGAGCGGCGGGCACGGTCGCCGAGTCGCGCCGGGCCGCGGCGGCGGTGGGCCGGGCCGGGGCGCCCGCGCCGTCCCCGTCGGGCGCCGGGCGCGAGGAGTAAGGGGTGCGAGCCGCTCGGGTCCTGTCCCTGCTGCTGTTGCTGCAGACGCGGCGCGCGATGACGGCCGCCGAGCTGGCGGCGGAGCTGGAGGTGTCCGAGCGCACCGTGCAGCGTGACGTCGCCGCGCTGACCGAGGCGGGCGTGCCGGTGTACGCCGAGCGCGGGCGGGCCGGGGGATACCGCCTGGTGGACGGCTACCGGACCCGGCTGACCGGGCTGGAGCGGGCCGAGGCGGAGGTGCTGCTCCTGGCCGGGCTGCCCGGTCCGCTGCACGAGATGGGGCTGGCCGGGCGGGCGCTCGCCGCGCGGTTGAAGGTGGCCGCAACGCTCGGCGACGCCCCCGGCACCGTCGTCCAGCGGTTCCATCTGGACGCGCCCGCGTGGTTCAAGGCCGCGCGCCCGCCCGCGCTCCTCGGCGCCGTCGCGCGCGCGGTGTGGGAGGACCGCGTCCTGCGGGCGCGGTACGCGCGCGGCGGCGCGGTCCACGAGCGCACGGTGGAACCGTACGGGCTCGTCCTGAAGGCCGGGCACTGGTATCTCGTCGCCCGCGCGGACGACGGGCGGCTCCGCACCTACCGGGTGGACCGCTTCGAGGCCGCGGAGGCGGGCGAGGAGCGCTTCGTCCGCGCCGCGGACTTCGACCTCGCCGCCTTCTGGGAGGAGAAATCCGCGGAGTTCGCCCGGTCGCTGCTGCGCGAGCACGTCACCGTACGGCTCAGCCGGCTGGGCGTGGCGCGCCTGCCCCGGGTGCTGGAGCCCGTCGCGGCGGCGCAGGCGCTCGCCGCGGCGGGCGAGCCGGACGAACATGGCCTGGTCACGGTCCGGCTGCCGGTGGAGTCGCAGGAGGTCGCCTACGACCAGCTCCTGCGGCTCGGGCCGGACGCCGAGGTGCTCGACCCGCCCGAGCTGCGTGAGCGGATCGCCGGGGCGGCCCGCCGCACGGCCGACCTCTACGGGACGTGACCGCCGTGCGCGGGCCGCGCCGCTCTGTCAGCGGTAGGCGGTCGCGTCGGCGGGCTTGCCGGCGTCCTGGACCTCCACGATGTACCGCCACGCGTCCGGGCGGCTGCCGTCGAGGTCGGTGAAGCCGTACACCTGGGCCAGCCCGCCGCTGGAGAGCGACTGCCCGTTCCAGCGGGCGACGTCCGGGTCGGCGGCCAGCGCCGCGACGGCGCGTCCCACGTACTGCGGCGTCTCGGAGATGCAGAAGTGCGGCACCCGTTCGAGCGCGTCCCGCCAGTTCTCCTCGGTGACGCCGAAGTGGTCGAGCATGATCTCCGAACGCATCCACCCCGGGGTGAGCGTCACGGCGGTCGCGCCGCGCGGGCCCAGCTCGTGCCCGAGTGCGAACCCCATGCGCAGCACGGCGGCCTTGGCGATGTCGTAGAAGAACGAGACCCGGTAGGTGTCCCGGTTGTATTCGGCGGTGCCGTCGGTCACCTCCACCACCAGGCCGCCGGGTCGGCGCAGCAGCAGCGGCAACGCGTGGTGGCTGGTGATCGCGTGGGTGTCGACGGCGAGCCGGAGCAGCCGCAGCCCCTTGTCGAGATCGTGCTCCCACACCGGGGCCTCCCACTCGAACAGCAGCTCGCCGCCCCAGATGTCGTTGACCAGGACGTCCAGCCGTCCCTGCTCGGCGTCGATCCGCTCCACCAGCGCCCGGACCTCGTCCGGGACCAGGTGGTCGACGGGTACGGCGACGCCCCGGCCGCCGGCGGCGGTGACCAGGTCGGCGGTGTCCTCGATGGTCTCGGGGCGGTCGTACTCCGAGCGCCGCTCCCGGGTGCTGCGGCCGGTCACGTAGACGGTGGCCCCGGCCGCCCCGAGCTCGACCGCGATCCCCCGTCCCGCGCCCCGCGTCGCCCCCGCGACCAGGGCGACCTTGCCGGCCAGTGGTCCTGACATGTGTGTCCGTCCTTCCCTCCGCGCTTCAATTCCGCGCTTCCTTCTGTGTCCGGTCACGCGGCGTGCGCGACCGGTGCGGCGATGATGTCGCGGATACCCGACACCCTCTGTCGTCTTTTTCTCGACGGTATCGGGAGGCGTCCGATCCCCGGGAAATCCGGTTGCCGGACGCGGGGCGCGGCTGCTGGGGTGTGCGGGTGAATCAGGACATGGTGCTGGCGCTGTTCGACCAGCAGATGAGACGGGACGCCCGGGCCGACAACACCGGAGCGCGGATCGAGCGGGCCGACGGGGTGGTCCGGCAGGTCGGCTCCGGCGACGACTGGAACGGCGTGCTGTGGTCGGACCTGGACGAGGCCGGCGCCGACGCCGCGATCGCCGCCCAGGTGCGCCGCTTCACCGCCGCCGGGCGCGAGTTCGAGTGGAAGCTGTACACGCACGACCGGCCGGCCGACCTTCCCGGGCGGCTGCGCGCGGCCGGGTTCGCGCCCGAGCCGGAGGAGACCGTGATGGTGGCCGAGGTCGCCGACGTGCCGACCGCCGTCGAGCTCCCGGAAGGCATTCACCTGCTGCCGGTCACCGACGCCGCCTCGGCGGAGCTGATGGCCGACGTCCACCGGTCGGCCTTCGGCGTGGACCGCCCCGAGATCGTGGCCGGCTTCCTCGCCCGGCTCGCCGACGCGCCGGAGACGGCCGCCGCCGTCGTCGCCATGGCCGGAGACGTGCCGGTCAGCGCGGCGCGCATGGAGATCTCGTCCGGCACGGACTTCGCCGGTCTCTGGGGCGGCGGCACCGTCCCGGAGTGGCGCGGGCGCGGCCTCTACCGGGCGCTGGTCGCCTTCCGCGCCCGGCTCGCGGCCGAGCGCGGCTGTCGCTACCTCCAGGTGGACGCGTCCGACCAGAGCCGGCCGATCCTGCTGCGGCTCGGGTTCGTGCCGTTGACCACCACCACGCCGTACGTGTACCGGCCCCGGTAGGTCAGCGGGCCGGCGCGATGTTGTGGTTGAAGCGGAACATGTTGTCCGGGTCGTGGGCGGCCTTCAGCCGGGTGAGGCGATGCCAGGCGTCGGCGTCGTAGGCGGCGCGCACCTGCTCCGCGGTGGCCGGGCCGTAGTGGAAGTTCAGGAACGTGGCCGATCCGCCGAGCGCGCCGATCAGGCGCCGGTGCGTGTCCTTGACGGCCGCCGGGTCGTGGCCGTCGAGGGCGGAGAGCACGTGCAGCACGTACTCGGCGTCCCGGTGCCCGATGACGGCGGATGAGGGCTTGGCCAGCGCGCCGCCCAGGTGGCGCACCTGCAGCACGCACGGGACGGCCGCGCCCGGCCCGGCCAGGTCGAACGCGGTGGCCGCGTCCAGACGGCCGAGCATGGCGCTCTCGCCGCTGTAGGCGTGCGCGAACGGCGGGTCGTTGCTGATCGACTCCGACTCGGTGTACGGCAGCTCGCGCAGCGTGTCCACGAGCACCGGGCCGGCCGTCCGCAGCGGCGCGACGAGCCGTTCCCCGACCGACGCGTCGCCGATGTAGGCGATCCGGACGATGGCGATGTGCCGCCCGCGCAGCGGCTCGGGCAGCGCGGGCAGGTCGGGCATGAGGACCAGGGCGATGCTGGAGGTCAGCTCGTCCGGCACGGTGGCGGTCCAGTCGCGCCACGCCTCCAGGACGTCGGCCGTGGCGGGGAAGTGCAGGCCGCCGCCGTACAGGCGGGTGACGGGAACGAGCCCGATCTCCATGCCGGTCACCACGCCGAAGTTGCCGCCCCCGCCCAGCAACGCGGGGAACAGCTCGTCGTCGGGGGTGAGCCGGATCCGGCGGGCGTCGGCGGTGACCAGCTCGACCGCCCGCACGTGGTCGGCGGCGTAGCCGTACCGGCGGGCCAGCAGACCCAGGCCGCCGCCGAGGGTGTAGCCGACCGCGCCGACGTGCGGCGAGCTGCCCGACAGCGGGGCGAGGCCGTGGCGGGCCGCCGCCTCGATCACCTGCCCCCAGCGCACGCCCGCCTCCAGCCAGGCGGTCCGCGCCGCGGGGTCCACCCGTACGCCGGTCATGGCGCGGGTGCTGATCAGCACGCCCTCCTCGGCAGGTACGGCGACGCCGTGCCCCGTGGCCTGCACGGCGACCGGCAGGTTCGCGGCGGCGGCGTGCGCCACCGCGGCCCGCACGTCCTCCGGACCGGCCGCCCGCACGATCATCTGGGGCCGGTGCCGCCCGGCCAGTTGGAACCCGGTCCGCTCCTCGTCGTAACCGGCGTCTTCGGGGCGGAGCACCGGGCCGTTCACGTGGATCATCTCGTCGTCCTCTCGTCGGTCGCTCAGGATGCGCCGACGCTAGGACCCCTTCAGGACAGGGCGTGTCCGCAAGGTGTGGCAGATTCAAGAAATGAGCAACGACCTGCCCGCCCGGCTGCTGCGCCTGCTCTCCCTGCTGCCGAGCAGGCGCGAATGGCCGGGCCCGGAGCTGGCCGAACGGCTCGGGGTCAGCGACCGGACCGTCCGGCGCGACGTGGGACGGCTGCGCGAGCTGGGCTACCAGGTGGAGGGCACGACCGGGACGGCGGGCGGCTACCGGCTGGTCTCCGGCCGCGACCTGCCGCCGCTGCTGCTGGACGACGACGAGGCGGTGGCGATCGCCGTCGGGCTGCTGACCGCCGCGGACGGCACGGTGTCCGGCATCGCCGAGTCGTCGGTGCGGGCGCTGGCCAAGCTGCGGCAGGTCCTCCCGGTACGGCTCGGCGGCCGGGTCGCCGCCTTGGCCGAGGCCATCAGCCCCGTGGCCCGGGCCGGCCTGCCGCGGGTGGATCCGATGGTGCTCGCGGCCATCGCCTCCGCCTGCCGCGACCGGGAGCTGTTGGCGTTCGAGCACCGCAGCCGGGAGGGGGCCGTCAGCCGGCGCCGGGTCGAGCCGTACAGCGTGGTCAGCGGGCACGGCCTGTGGTACCTGCTGGCCTACGATCCGGACCGGGAGGACTGGCGGACCTTCCGGGTGGACCGGATCGCCGACCTCCGCTCCACGGGGTGGCGGTTCACGCCGCGTGAGCCGCCCGCGCCCGACGTGCGGGCGTACCTCTCCCGGGCGGTGGCGCGGACGCCGTACCGCTACAGGGCGCGGGCCACGGTGCGGGCGTCCGCGGAGGAGGTGCGCGCCCGGGCGCCGTCGATTCTGCCCCGCAGGATCGAGGCCGTGGACGAGCACACGTGCGTGGTCCACCTCGGTGCGGACTCGCCGGAGCGGATCGCGCTCGACCTGGTCGCGCTCGGCGCCGACTTCACCCTCGGCGAGACCCCCGAGCCGCCCTCGGAGCTGCGTCGCCATCTGCGCGAGGTGGGGGAGCGGCTGCTGCGGGCCGGCGGGGAGAGCGGGCCGGTGGGCTAGGGGAGCGGCTCGCCGCTGTCGCACAGGGTGAGCCCGAGCTGGGTGAACGTCTGCAACTGGTCGTAGTAGAGGCGCTGGGAGGCGATGAGGTCGTGCTCGACGGTGAAGAGCCAGCAGGAGCGGACTCTGACCCGCCGGCCCGTCGCCTGGAGCACGTCGCCGCCGAGGGCCAGGTAGGGCCCGCCGTGGGTGGCCGCGGAGAGCGCCTCGACCACGATGAGATCGCCGCACACCGCCTTCCCCATGACGGCCAGCGTCACGTCGGGGAACCCCTCCCACGTATGGACGTAATAGGAGGCGATCTGCTCCCGGCCCTCGGCGACGATCTCGGGGGTCACGAGCACCGCCTCCGCGGTGTAGCAGCGTGTCACCGCGTCCTGGTCATGGGCGTTGATCGCCTCGAAGAGGCGGTCCGCGGCGTCCGGTCTGGCGGTGGCCTCCTGCTCACCCACACCACCGACGCTAGCGAGCCGGCGGTAAACCCCGGTCCAAGACCGGCCGATGTTTGGCGTGCCGGGCTGGACGGCCGCCCGAAGACGGCTAGCGGCCCGCCGCGAGTACGGAGCGCAGGGTCGCGTCGAGCACGCGGGCCGCGTCGGCGTGGTCGAGCCGCCCCGCCTCCACCTCCTGGGCCGCGCTGTGCAGTGTGGCGTAGAAGTGTGTGACCAGCCAGCTCAGCGGCAGGTCGGTACGGAAGACCCCCTCGTCCCGGCCGCGGCGGATGAGCCGCTCGACGCGGGCGAGCGCGCCGTCGTGGTAGTGGCGGATGCGCTCGGCGGGCAGGACGCGGTCGGCGGCGGTCAGCAGCCGGCGGTTCCCGTCGAGGACCTCCCAGGCTGAGGCGATGAGCCGGCTCATCGCCTCCTGCGCGGGCAGCCCCTCGTACGCCGGGTCGTCGAGGGCGGCGTCCGCGAGAGCGACCGCGCGGTCGAGCACCGCTTCCACGAGCGCCTCCCGGGTGGGGAAGTGCCCGTAGAGGGTGACCCGTCCCACCCCGGCGGCCTTGGCGATGTCGGCGGTGCTCGCGTCGGGATCCTTGGCGAGCAGGTCGAGCGCCGCCGAGACGATCGCCGCGATGTTGCGCTCGGCGTCGGCGCGCCGGGCGGGCCGGGGCTGCCGGGGAGGCGTCATGGACCTGGTCTCCTGCTCGCGTCGGAGCCGCGGGCACGGCGGCGTGCCCGCGGCCGGGTACGGTGCGTCACCCGCCGGAGGGCCGGCGGCGGCGCCGGGCGCGTCCGCGAGATCCGCGGAACCGCGTGCCGGACGCAACGAGCGTATCGACCACGCGGACGCGCCCGGGGAGGAGACCCGCGGGGAGTCGCCGTCAGTGGACGCGGGGGCCGTCGAACGCGGGCAGGCGGCCCGGCGGCAGCAGGGCCAGGGCGACGAGCGCGGCGACCACGCCGACGACCGCCCAGGACGTGAACGCGGTGGTGAACCCGGTGAGGACAGGGCCGGTCAGGCTGGGCGCCGCGAGGCTGGAGACCACGGCGACGCCGACCGCGCCGCCGAGCTCGTGGAAGGTGTTGACGACGCCGGAGGCGAGCCCCGACTCCTCGGGGGCGGCCGGCGCGAGCGCGGTGGTGGTCCCCGAGACGAAGACCGCTCCGAGCCCGATCGAGGCGACGGTCAGTCCCGTCACCATGAGGGTCGGGGTGACGGCGAGCAGGGCGACCAGGCCGGTGCCGGCCGCGGCCAGGGTCAGGCCGATCGCCGCGGGGAGCCGTCCGCCCAGGCGGTCCACCAGGTGGCTGCCCAGGTGGGCGCCGAGCCCCGTGCCGACGGCCACCGGCAGGAACAGCAGACCGGTGAGCAGCGCGCTGTAGCCCTGGTGGCGCTGAAGGTAGAAGGAGCCGAGGAAGAAGAGCCCGATCAGCATCCCGGTGGCCACCAGCATCAGGAACGCCCCGGACAGGACCGGTCGCCGGGTGAGCAGCCGCACCCGCATGAGCGGGGTGCGCACCGCCCGCTCCACGACGCCGAACACCGCGTACAGGACGGCCGCGGCCGCCACGGCCGTGAGCGTGACCGTGTCGCCCCAGCCCGCGTCGCCGGCGTTGACCAGGCCGTAGATCAACGACGCGGTGGCGGCGGTGACGAGCAGCGCTCCGGGGAGGTCGACGCGCCGCGGGCCGGTATGGGCCGCGCCGACCCGGACGACGAGGGGCAGCGTGACGAGCACTGCCAGGCCGACCGGGACGTTGATGAAGAAGATCCAGCGCCAGCCGGGCCCCGCGGTCAGCGCCCCACCGAGGAGCACGCCGATGGCCGAGCCCGCCCCGCCGAGGGCGGCCCACACGCCGAGCGCCTTGGTGCGTTCGGCGCCGTGGAAGGTGGTGGTGACGGTGGCCAGCGCGGCCGGGGACAGCAGCGCGGCGCCGAGGCCCTGGCCGACGCGTCCGGCGACGAGCATGGCGGCGCCGTTCGCGAGGCCGGACGCCAGCGAGGCGAGGACGAAGATCCCGAGACCGGCGAGCATCAGGCGGCGGGCGCCGAGCACGTCGGCCAGCCGGCCGCCGAGCAGCATCAGCCCGCCGAAGAACAGTGTGTACGCGGTGACGACCCAGGTGAGGGTGGCCCGGCCCAGGCCGAGGTCGGCGCCGATATCGGGCAGGGCGACGTTCACCACGGTGACATCGAGGATGAGCATGAGCTGGGCGACGCCGAGCAGCGCCAGTGCCCGCCAGCGTCGGGGGTCGGGCGGCTCGGGACGGCCGACGTGAGAGGGCGGGGAGGCGGGAGAGCTGTGCGCCATGGCATCCTCATTAACTCGAACAATGCTGTACGAGTTAATACCATAGGTGGGCAGGGTATGTGCAAGGCAGCGACGGGACCAGGGGCGACGCGAACACCGGGCCGGCCGCGCGCAGGCCCGGGCTACTCGTGCCGCGTACGACTACGGACGGGACTGGCCGGACGCCCGCGCGGCCATGTCGAAGAAGCGCCGCTCCAGGTGGGTGGCGCGGCGGAAGACGTCGAGGACCCGCCGCTGCTCCGCCTCCGGCAGGCCGGGGCCCAGACGGTCCAGCTCGCCCCGGAGGAACCCCACCCAGGCGCGGAACTCCGGACCTTCGTGCAGCTCGATCCACTCGCGGTGGACGAAGCTCTCCGGAAGCGGGGCGGCGGCCCGGCTCGCCCAGCCGAGATAGGTCCACTCGGCGACGCAGAGCACCGCGATGATCAGCGGGTAATCCGCGCTGGAGCGCGCCTCGTCCATGAGGGCGCGGAAGTCCTCCGTCACCGGCTCCGGCGTCGGCGCGGCGAGGTCCACGCCGAGCGCGGCCAGTGCGCGATGGAAGTAGCCGCGCTCGGTGTCGGCCACGGTCAGGCCGAGGAACCGGCCGATGGGCACCCGGGCCTCGAACGAGTCGGCGCTCGCCACGGCGGCTCCGAGCAGCGCGGTGAATGCGTCCACGAACTGGAAGTCCTGCGCCAGGTAGTGCCGCATGTCGGCCTCGCCGCGCGTGATCGCCTCGGCGAACGGGTGGGTCACCACCGCGGTCCAGTCCGGCTCGCAGGAGGAGCGCAGCCATTCGCTGAAGGCGGGCTCGCCCGCCGTCGCGCGCCATCGGTCGAAGGAAGTCACGTCGTCGCTCATGGTCCCAGCCTGCCGCGACGACTCTTTTCGAGGTGCGGAGGGGGTGTCACGTCCGAAAATCTGCGCCTTGTGAGGTACATCACAGATGAGACTGGAATAAGACCTATGTGCGGCATGTTGCAGCGGCTCGTGAGGTTCTCGGTGGTCGTCGTGTGGCTCGTCGAGCGGTTGCACGTCGATCTGTGCCGCGTCGACGGCGATCTCTGTCGCTGACGCCCGCGCTCGGCCTTTCCCCGCGTTTCCCGCGCTTCCCCTCTTTCCCCCACCTCACCCGCGTGCCGTCTTTGTTCCGGCGCGCCCTCTTCCCGGAGTCTTGTTCGTGAAGAAGTTCTCGTTCTCCCTGCAGTTGTTGCTGGGCCTCGTCGTCGGCGTCGTCCTCGGACTCGTCGCACGCTCCGCGGAGGTCGGTTGGCTGACCGACACTCTGACCGAGGTCGGCAAGATCTTCGTCCAGCTCCTCAAGCTCGCCGTGCCGCCGCTGGTGTTCACCGCGGTCGTCGTCAGCGTGGCCAACCTCCGCAACGTCAACGGAGCCGCCAGGCTCGCCGGCAAGACGCTTCTCTGGTTCATGATCACTTCGTTGATCTCCGTGGCGGCCGGTATCGGCCTCGGCCTGACGATCAACCCCGGCAAGGGCGTGACCATCGCGACCGAGGGCGCCAAGGCCGTCGACCTCGAAGGCGCGGGCACCTGGATCGACTTCCTGACCGGCATCGTCCCGACCAACATCGTCACCGCGTTCACCGAGCTCAAGGTCCTGCAGATCGTCTTCATCGGTGTGGTCCTCGGCGCGGCGGCCATGGCGGTCGGCGAGAAGGCCGAGCCGTTCCTGAACTTCAGCCGTTCGGTCCTGGAGCTGGTGCAGAAGGCCCTGTGGTGGGTCATCCGCCTGGCCCCGATCGGCACCGCCGGCCTGATCGGGAAGTCCGTCGCCACCTACGGCTGGGACCTGCTGGCCCCGCTGGCGAAGTTCAGCGGCGGCGTCTACGCCGGCTGCCTCATCGTGCTGCTGGTGATCTACCCGGTGCTGCTCGCCTTCGTGGGCAAGGTCAGCCCGCTCACGTTCTACCGCAACGCCTGGCCCGCGATCGAGCTGGGCTTCGTCTCCCGCTCGTCCGTCGGCACCATGCCGCTGACCCAGCGCGTCACCACCGAGCGGCTCGGCGTGGACCGCGACTACGCCTCCTTCGCAGTGCCGTTCGGTGCCACCACCAAGATGGACGGCTGCGCCGCGATCTACCCCGCGCTCGCCGCGATCTTCGTGGCGCAGGTGTTCGGCGTCCCGCTCGGCGTCGGCGACTACCTGCTGATCGCGTTCGTCTCCGTGGTCGGCTCCGCCGCGACCGCCGGCCTGACCGGCGCCATCGTGATGCTGACCCTCACCCTGAGCACGCTCGGCCTGCCCCTGGAGGGCGTCGGCCTGCTGCTGGCCATCGACCCGATCCTCGACATGATCCGCACCGCCACCAACGTCGCGGGCCAGATGGTCGTCCCCGTCCTGGTCGGCCGGTCGGAGAACCGGCTCGACGAGGCCGTTTTCACGGCCCCGCCGCAGCCCCTCGACGACGCGCCCGCCCGGAAGGCGGGCGGCTCGGCCGAGCCCGCCCTGGCCTGAGCACGACGCGGGGGCGGCTCCTCCCCGGCCGGTGAATCCGGCCGCGGGACGGAGCCGCCCCCGTCCGTCTTTACGCCCCGCCTTTCCGCAGCCCCGTCGTTCACCGCTCGGGGCGGCGTCGCCGCGAGCGCGTCAGCGGTGGACCCGCAGGCTGGGCATGGGGTGCGGGCCCTCGATCTCCAGCCGGTACTCCTCGCCGGACTTGTGCCGGTTGTCGTCGATGACGACCTCCGACGGGGAGCGCTCGCCGCCCAGGATCTTCTCCTGCATCCGCTGGAAGCGCTCGTGCGCCTCCTGCACGTACCCGGTGCCCAGGGTGGTGTAGTCGATCTGGGTGGACAGGATCTCGCGGATGTACTCCTTGTTCGGCTCGAACGTCACCGGCGCGGGCAACCGGTCGCCCACCACCTGCTCCGGGTCGCGGTCGTCGTGCTTCTTGAACAGCTCCGCCGCCAGGCGCAGGTGCTCCAGCTCCATGTTGAGGTGCAGCTCCCAGATCGCCTTCACCCTCCGGTCCGACTCGGTCTCCATGAACGAGTGGTAGAGGTAGCACTCGTTGTACTCGTGGAGCAGCAGCCGCTCCCACCAGGTCTCGCCGGGATCCATCAGCGACTCGTAGTGGGTGACGTGCTCCTCCTCGACCAGGCCGATCTCCTGGTAGAGCTGCCGGGCGATCGGCTCCATGTACATCGGGCCGGTGTTCATGTAGAAGTTCATCGTCTGCTGCTCGGCCGACATGATCGTCAGCGCGTGCAGCTTGGACAGCGGCGCCGCCGCGGCCCTGTTGTACGGCTCACGCACGTTGTCCATCGGGTCGCGGTGCTGCAGGTAGGTCGGGCGGCCCGGCATCACCTCGGTCAGCCGGTCGACGATCGTCTCCGCCTTGCGGTGCTCGATCATCTCGAACAGGTTGGCGTACCGGTAGAGGTGGTCGAAGTCCTCCAGCACGCCGAACTGGTAGGCCTGCTTCAGGTAGCTGTCGGGCTCCATCCTGGCCACCCAGGCCGTCAGGTCCACCGCGACCTGCTCGTACGCGATGGTGGTCTCCAGCACCGAGGCCACGCCGGGCAGCAGCCAGTTGACCGCCTTCTGCTGCTGCGCCTCGATGTAGCGCACCCGCGCGAGCTGCTGCTTGGTCTCCAGGTCGGGGCAGTGCCGGGCCATGTGGTGGCTGAAGAAGATCGCCTCGGTCTCGATGCCGTTCATCGTGATGACCCGGCAGCGCGTGTACGGATCGGCGTGATCCGGGTCGATCGGCATGACGTCGAGCTCGCTCCAGTTACGCACCTGCTGGTCGAGCGGGATGCCCCGCTCGCGCAATGGGTTGAACGTCATCTACCCTCGGCTCCTTTGCCTCGGCTCGTCCGAGCTGACCGGCGCTGTCACGCGCACCGGATCCCGATGTCCAACGCGTCCCGCTCGGGGGCCGCCCCGCGTACACACGTGCGGGGAGTCGTCGGCGACCGCGATGCCGGGCGTACCCGTGAAGCTCTCCAGGGATTCCCCGCAACGCGCCCATGAACGTTCTGCGCTTGGCAAGCCCCGGAGTGGCCCGTCCCGCGCCGGGGAAGACCGGACCTGCCCGGAAGGAGGCACTATGACGCAGAAGCGGACCGCTCCCGAGTTGATGGACGAGACCGACGTCATCGATCTGCTGCTGGCCCAGCACGCCGTGATCAGGGACATGTTCGACGAGGTGGAGCAGGCCCCGCCGGACAAGCGAGGTGAGGCGTTCACCCGCCTGGTGCGGATGCTGGCCGTGCATGAGACCGCCGAGGAGGAGGTGGTCCATCCGTACGCGCGGCGCAAGCTCGACGGCGGCGCGGGAGTCGTGGAGGACCGGCTGGCGGAGGAGAACCAGGCCAAGCGGCTCCTCATGGAGATGGACAAGGCCGGGCCCGACAGCCCCGACTTCATGGAGAAGCTCGCCCTGCTGCGCGGTGCGGTGACCGCGCACGCGCGCAGCGAGGAACGCTACGAGTTCCCGCGCTTCCGGGCGCACACCACCCTGGCCGAGCGGCGGGTCCTCGCGGCGGCGGTCAAGGCCGCCGAGGCGATCGGGCCCACCCACCCCCATCCGGGCACCGAGTCGGTGACCAAGAACCTTCTCATCGGCACGCCGGTGGCGATGATGGACCGCGCCCGTGACGTCATCCGGCAGGCCATCGGCAAACGGGTCTGAGTGGCCCGGGCCCCGTGACCTGCGGCGGGAGACCGCACTCTCTCTATGCATAGTGTGTATAGAGAGAGTGTATAGTCACGGTCATGTCACTTTCCCACACGTTGCTGGCGCTACTCGAGCGGGGCCCCCGGCACGGATACGACCTCAAGCAGGAGTTCGACGCGCAGTTCGGCCAGGACCGCCCGCTGCACTACGGGCAGGTCTACGCCACCCTCGCGCGCCTGCTGAAGAACGGTCTGGTCGAGGTCGACGCGGTCGAGCACGGCGGCGGTCCGGAGCGCAAGCGGTACGCCGTCACGGCCGCCGGCGTCACGGACGTGGAGGGGTGGCTGTCCCGGCCGGAAAGCCCCGAGCTCTACCTGCACAGCACCCTTTACACCAAGGTGGTGCTCGCGCTGCTGACCGGCCGGGACGCGGCGGCGGTCCTCGACGTCCAGCGCGCGGCCCACCTTGACCTGATGCGGACCCTGACCCGGCGCAAGACACGCGGCGATCTGGCGGACGCGCTCATCTGCGACCACGCCATCTTCCACCTGGAGGCGGACCTGCGCTGGCTCGAGCTGACCAGCGCCCGCCTGGACCGGCTCGCCGAGGAGGTCCGGTCGTGACCGCCGACGCTCCGCTGCTCACCGCCCGCGACCTGTCCAAGACGTACGGCACGACCCGTGCCCTCGACGGAGTGAGCCTGGACGTGCGGGCCGGCGAGATCCTGGCGGTGATGGGCCCGTCGGGGTCGGGCAAGTCGACGCTGATGCACTGCCTGGCCGGGATCGTCCGCCCCGACTCCGGAGAGCTGCGCTACCGCGGCCGGGACCTGACCGCCGCGTCCGACGCCGAGCGCAGCGCGCTGCGCCGCGGCGAGTTCGGGTTCGTCTTCCAGTTCGGCCAGCTCGTCCCCGAGCTGACCTGCCTGGAGAACGTGGCGCTGCCGCTGCGGATGGAGGGCGTCCGGCGCAAGGAGGCCGAGCGGCGGGCCGCGTACTGGCTGGAGCGGCTCGACGTCGCGGGCGTCGCCGGGAAGCGCCCCGGCCAGGCGTCCGGCGGACAGGGACAGCGGGTCGCGATCGCGCGGGCGCTGGTCACCGAGCCCAGCGTGGTCTTCGCCGACGAGCCGACCGGCGCGCTCGACACGCTCAACGGCGAGATGGTGATGCGGCTGCTCACCGAGTGCGCCGAGCAGTCGAGGACCGCCGTCGTGCTGGTGACCCACGAGCCTGCCGTCGCCGCCTACTCCCATCGCGAGGTCGTCGTGCGCGACGGCAGGATCCGGACGAGCGCGGGGTCGGCCCGATGAGCGCGCGTTGGCTGCGCCAGCTCGCCTTCGGCGTACGGCTCGCCTCCCGGGGCGGCGTCACCGGGTGGACCCGGGTGGCGCTGACCGCGACGGCGGTCGGCCTCGGCGTCGCCTTCCTGCTGCTGGCCGCGTCCGTGCCGAACCTGCTGCAGGCGAGGGACACGCGGGTCAGCGCCCGCGTGGACACCCCCCAGGACGCGGCGCGGTCCGACCGCACCCTGCTGGTCGGGAGGGCCGACACCGAGTTCCGCGGCGTCAGGATCCGAGGGCGCCTTCTGCAGGCCGAGGGCTCCGCGGCGCCCGCCCCTCCCGGTGTGTCGGCGCTGCCCAAGGCGGGCGAGATGGTGGTGTCGCCCGCGCTGGCCGACCTGCTGGCCGACCCGGATAGCACACTGCTGCGGGCCAGGCTGGACTATCGCGTCGTCGGTCGCATCGCCGACACGGGCCTGTCCGGGCCCGGGGAGTACGCGTTCTACGCCGGCACCGACCAGTTGGAGGGCACGAGGGGTGCTGTGTGGCGGCAGGCCGCCTTCGGAGATCCCCATCCGAGTCCCGGGACGGACTCGCGGCTCATCCTGTTGGCCGTGGTCGCCTTCGTGGCCTTGCTGGCACCGGTGGCGATCTTCATGGCGGCCGCGGTGCGTTTCGGCGGTGAGTCGCGCGACCGCAGGCTCGCCGCGCTGCGGCTGATGGGCGCCGACCTGCCGATGACCCGGCGGTTCGCGGCGGGAGAGGCGCTGGCGGGCGGCCTGCTGGGGCTCGGCGTCGGCGCCGTGATCTTCCTCGCCGGCCGGCAGCTGGTCGGGCAGTTCACGCTCTGGGACATCAGCGTGTTCCCGGCGGACGTACGGCCGAGCCTCCCCCTGACGGCCTTGATCGTCGTCGCGGTCCCGGCGCTGGCCGTCGGGGTCGCCCTGAGCGTGCTGCGCAAGGTCGCCGTCGAACCCCTGGGCGTGGTCCGCCGCGCCGGACAGGGCCGCCGGCGGCTGTGGTGGCGGCTGCTGCCACCCGCCGCCGGCCTGGCTCTCCTCGCCCCGATGCTCGTCGGTGTGGTGGACACCGACGGACAACTCGCCCGCGTCCAGGTGGGCGGCGGCGCGGTCCTCCTGCTCGCCGGGGTGGCGACGCTGCTGCCGTGGCTGGTGGAGGCGGTCGTGCGGCGGCTCGGCGCCGGAGGCGGCGTGTCGTGGCAGATCGCGGTCCGCCGGATCCAGATGGACAGCGCCTCCGCCGCCCGGCTGGTCAGCGGGGTCGCGGTGGCCGCCGCCGGGGCCATCGCCCTGCAGACGTTCGTCGCCGGGATGGAGACGACGTTCACCTCCGCGACCGGCGCGGATCTCAGCCGGGCCCAGGTGACCGCCTCGCTCGATCAGGGAACGACGTACGCCGACGCCAGAGAGATCGCCCGGCGGTTCGCCGAGACGCGGGGTGTGCGCACCGTCACGACCGTCGCGTACACCGACGCGCTCGACAAGGGCACCGAAGAGTACGCCTCGGTCGTGGTGGGTTCCTGCGCCGACCTGCGGGAGATGGCGCAGATCACCCGGTGCGGCTCCGGAGACATCTTCCTCGTGGGCGACTCCGACATGCCACGCGCCGGACAGCGGATGACCGTCATGGACGCCGACTGGACGATCCCGGCAACCGCCAAGCGGGTGGAGGGCAGGGCGCTGCCGTCCGGATCCATGTGGACCCGGATGATCCTCGTGACGCCCGGCGCCGCGGGCCGGCTCGCGGCCGCGCCCTTGCATCTGCTGCTGTCAATCGACTTCGACCAGTCCGATCCGGACACCGGAGAGTTCGTACGGAACACAGCGGCGCGGGTCAGCCCCTTGATGTCCGTGGACGGCATCGAGGAGGTCGAGTACAACAACAGGTTCAAGGGGATCCTGAGCGGGATCTTCGCGGGCACGGTCGCGGTCCTGCTGCTGATCGGGACGAGCATGCTCGCGACGACCCTGGACCAGCTCAGGGAGCGGCGCGCCCTGCTGGCCGCGCTGACCGCCTTCGGCGCGAAGCGCGGCACGCTGACCCGGGCGACGCTCTGGCAGATGGCGGTGCCGGTCGCGCTCGCGCTCATCCCCGCCATGCTGGCCGGCACCGCACTCGGAGTGGCCCTGCTGGCGATGCTGGACTTCCCGATCCATGTCAGCCTTGCGCACCTGTTCGTGCCGGTGGCCGCCGGAGTGGGGGTGGTCGGGCTGGTGACCGTGGCGAGCCTTCCGGTCCAGCTCCGACTCATGCGCCCGGAGGGGCTGCGCGTCGAGTGATCCGGCACTCGCGTACGACGTCGTACGCGCATACGGCATCGTGGTCGCGTACGGCGTCGTAGTGCCCGTACGACATCGTGCTCATGTACGGCGCCGCCCTCGCGTACGGCGCCGTGCGAGTGCCGCCGCTGACCGGCACGGACGGGGCCGGTAAGGAACACCGCCGATCCGCCATCCGTGAACGGCGTGCGAGGGACGTCGCACGAGCGGTCGCCGGCCGCCTTCCCCACAGCTGCCCCGGCTGCGTCGGCCAGGGGAGGAGCTCCGCAAAGGCCCACCGGAGCGGGCGGATCAGCTCCGGCGACTTCCTCCCGAGGCCGGCCTGCTGGTCACCTGCCCTGCACCCCAGCCGCCTACGTCCGGCAATCGGAGTGGGGATCGCTTGCTGCGGAGCGCCCCTGTGATGGTGCTGGACTATCCGGTCAGCGGCGGATGTGGCGGGCGTGGGGGAGTCAGGTCGAGGGGAGTGCGGCGGCGAGCACGATGATCCCGACCGAGCCGACGAGGGAGGCCATCGCCAGGACCCGCGCCAGGCGGGGCCGCCCCTTGGCCGAGGTGCCGTATTCGCGGGGTCCACACCGACCCCTCACCGCCCGCCGCGGGACGGCCGGCGAAGCTGTCGGCCGCGCTCGCCGTCTCCGAGCGGAGTTGCTCAGCCTTCTGGCGCCTACGGTCACACGCCCGAGCGATGACGCGCCGCCCGGCGAGTAGCGTGGTCCACATGCGGATCGAGGACTACGCCCTCATCGGGGACACGCAGTCAGCCGCCCTCGTCGGCCGCGACGGATCGATCGACTGGCTCTGCCTTCCCCGGTTCGACTCCCCCACATGCTTCGCCAAGCTCCTCGGCGACGAGTCCAACGGATTCTGGCGGCTGGCCCCCGCCAAGCACGAGATGGCCACGCGACGCGCGTACGCCAAAGACACGCTGATCCTCGAGACCGTATGGGAGACCTCCACAGGGACCGTCAAGGTCATCGACTTCATGCCTCCCCGGCACGCCAACCCCACCCTGGTCCGGATCGTGGACGGCGTGTCTGGGACGGTGGACATGACCACAGAGATCAGCATCCGGTTCGACTACGGCAGGATCGTCCCTTGGACCCGCCGCTTCGGCGTCCGCCTCCACGCCATCGGCGGGCCCGACTCGGTCTGGATCGACGCTCCCCTCCACCTGAAGGGCAGCGGCGACCGGCACACCGGCACCTTTACGATCGCCGCAGAGCAACGCCGGTCGTTCGTGTTCACGTGGCACCCCTCGCATGAGCCGGAACCCTGCGGCATCGATCCCAGCGAGCAACTCACCAAGACCAGCCTGTTCTGGGAGGAGTGGGTCTCCCGCTGCTGGGTTCCGGGCCGCTGCCGCGCCGCCATGATCCGCTCCCTCATCACACTCAAGGCGCTCACCTACAGCCCGACCGGCGGCATCGTGGCGGCTCCCACCACGTCGCTTCCCGAGCATCTCGGCGGGGTGCGTAACTGGGACTACAGATATTGCTGGCTGCGCGACGCCGCGATGACACTCGACGCCCTGACCGAATCCGGATACATCACCGAGGCGGGCACCTGGCTCGACTGGCTGCTCCGCGCCATCGCGGGCCGCCCGGAGGACCTCCAGATCATGTACGGCGTGGCAGGCGAAAGGCGCCTGCCAGAGCAGACGCTCGACTGGCTTCCCGGCTACGAAGGCTCCCGGCCGGTGCGGATCGGCAACGGCGCGGCCAGCCAGCTTCAGCTCGACGTTTACGGCGAGGTGCTCAGCTGCTTCTACCGGGCCCGTAAGCTGGGGATGCCGCCCCACGACTACGCCTGGTCCACCGTTTGCAGGCTGATGGACTTCCTGGAGCGCAACTGGGCCCAGCCTGACGCGGGCTTGTGGGAGATCCGCGGCCCGCGGCGGCACTTCGTCCATTCCAAGGTCATGGCGTGGGTGGCGGCCGACCGGCAGGTACGGGCGATCGAAGAGCTCGGCCACACCGGGCCCCTCAAGCGCTGGCGGGCCACGCGGGACCGGATCCACGCCGAGGTCTGCGACAAGGGCTTCGACACCGAGCGCGGCACGTTCACCCAGTCGTACGGCTCTCGCGAACTCGACGCGGCGCTGCTCCTCATCCCGATCGTCGGCTTCCTGGCCCCTGAGGACCCCCGGGTCATCGGCACGATCGACGCGATCGAACGCGAGCTGATGACCGACTGCTTCGTGCTGCGCTATCCGATCTCCGAGAGCAACGACATCGACGGCCTGCCCGGAACCGAAGGCGCCTTCCTCGCCTGCAGCTTCTGGCTGGCCGAAGCGCTCTACCTCGTCGGCCGCAAGGACGAGGCCACGGACCTGTTCGAGCGGCTGCTGGCCCTCACCAACGACGTGGGCCTGCTTGCCGAGGAGTACGACCCCGTCCAGGCGCGCCATCTGGGCAACTTCCCTCAGGCGTTCACCCACCTCCATCTGATCCATACGGCCCTGGCGCTCTGCTAGGTGCCCTGACACGCTGTCGATGGTCTTGAAATGGGTGAGGGCCTTGCCGCGTCCGTCGGGCAGCGGTTCGCCTGGGTCGTCCAACAGCACGACGCCGTCGCAGAGCAGACCCCAGCCCTGTTCGGGGTGGAACGCCACGAGACAGGCAGCACCATGATCGGGAGCGTCCGCGGACGGATCTCCACGTCCCTCCGCTCGTCGATCAGGCTCCTGACTTCGTCACCGTTCCGTGTTGGCCCAGTGCTCCCGAAGCTACGGCGAGGGGCAAAGTAACTCACCAGTAACTTAGGGATTTCGGCTACCCCCTTCAGCCCTTCGCCTTCAGAAAACACCGCGTCTCCACCGGCGGGCAGAAGCTGGAACGCCAGCTCGATGCGCTCACCGCGGCCAGCTGCCGACGTATCTTCGCCGACAAGAAGTCCGGCAGAACCGCTGAGCGGCCCGAGCTGGCCGCCTGCCACGCCTTCCTGGCCGCCGGGGACACGCTCGTGGTGCCGTCGCTGGATCGCTACGGCCGCTCGCTGACCGATCTGATCGCCATGGTGGGTGAACTGCGCAAGCGCGAGATCGGTTTCACCTCGCTGCACGAGAACCTCGACACCACCACCCCCGGAGGGCGCCTGGTCTTCCACGTCTTCGCCGCGCTGGCCGAGTTCATCCGCGAGCTCATCGTCGCCGGCACCCGCGAGGGTCTGGCCGCCGCCCGGGCCCGCGGTCGCATCGGCGGCCGGCCCACCGTGGTCACGCCCGAGCTGTTGCGCGCGGCCCGGGACCTGTTGCCCAATCCCGAGCACTCGATCACTGCGATCGCGCGTCTGCTCGGCGTGAGCCCCGGCACGCTCTACAACCACATCCCGGACCTGCGCGAGCTGCGAGCCAGCCGACCGGCGGCACTGGAAGGGGGGCAGACCAAGTACGCCAGAAAGGGTTAATAGGGCTGGTCAGAGGCCGTGACTGTTGCTTACTCGGCATGGCCGTCAGGCGAGCCCGGCGGAGGGACGCGTGATCCAATGTCCGATAAGTCACTGGATCTCAAGCATATGATCATGCGCATATGAGCGACATCACCGAATCCCCGATCGCCCGGGTGGACGTCGTGCGCGAGACCCTCCACGGCATCACACTCGAAGACCCCTACCGGTGGATGGAAACCGAAGGCGAGGAGTTCCACCACTGGCTGGACGGCCAGGCCAGGCACGCCCGCGAGCACCTGGACGCCCTGCCGCACCGCGCCGGCCTGCTGACCCGGATCCGCGAACTGGGCAGCGCGCTCACGCAGTACTTCGGCCTCGCGATGACAGCCGACAAGGTCTTCGCCCTGGTACGCGAGCCGGACGCCCGCGTGCCGGTGCTGACGGTGACCGAGGCCGACGGAGCGAGCAGGCTCCTGTTCGACCCCGCCACGGTGCCCGGCGACGGGCACCACGCCATCGACTGGTACGTGCCCTCCCCCGACGGCCGCCACGTCGCCTGCGCCGTCTCCGACTCCGGGTCGGAGAACAGCTCCATCCACGTAATCGACGCCGACTCCGGCGCCCTCCTGGACACGATCCCGCCCACGACGCGTTTCGCCTTCCTGAGCTGGCTGGAGGACAGCCGGTCGTTCGTCTATCACCGCTACGCAGAGCAGCACCGCTTGGACAGCCGCTCCTTCCTGCATCAGCTGGGTGCCGACCCGGCGCAGGACACGGTGGTGCTGGCCCGCGGCCTCAACCCTCACATCGAGCTGACCCCGCGCGACCGGCCTTTCCTGGTGGTGCCGCCACACGGCGAGTGGATGCTGGCGATCATCTCCCACGGCGCGCTCAGCCCCTGGCCCTGGACCAGTGAGCAGCTGAGCGACTGCACGATATACGTGGCGCCGCGCGCCGGGCTGGCCGACCCGGCCACCTGCCCGTGGCGGAAGGTCGCGGGCGTGGTCGACGGCGTGACCACCTTCGCCACCAGCCACGACACCCTCTACCTGGTCTCCTACCGGGACGCGCCGCGCTCCCGCGTGCTGGCCGTTCCGCTTGCCGCACCAGATCTGTCCCGAGCCCGGGTGGTCGTGCCCGCGGGTGAGCGGGCGGTGGAGTCGGTGCGGGTGGTGGGCGACCGGCTGCTGGTGCGCGATCTCGACGGCGGCGTCAGCCGGGTACGGCACGTACCCCTGTCCGGCGGCGAGCCCGCCGACCTCCCGATGCCGGTGGACGGCGCCATCCTGGAGTGGACCACCCACCCGACGCGGCCCGAAGCCCTGCTGCTGGTGGCCGGCTGGACCGACGCGCCGCGGCTCTACCGCTACGACGGCCAGTCCCTCCAGGACACCGAGCTGGCGCCCCGCTCACCGGTGGACTTCGGCGACGTGCACGTCCGTACTCTGCACGTGCCCGCGAGGGACGGGACGCCGATCCCGCTCACGGTCATCCACCACAAGGACCTGGAGCTGGACGGCGACAACCCGGCCATGCTCACCGGCTACGGCTCCCACGGGTTCATCGACCTGCCGGAGTTCCGTCCCGAGATGCTCGCCTGGTACGAGCGTGGCGGCGTCTACGCCGTCGCGCACCTGCGCGGCGGCGGCGCCTACGGCCGTGAGTGGCACGAGGCCGGGCGCGGCGAGCGCAAGGAGGCCACCATCACGGACTTCATCGACTGCGCCGAGCATCTCATCGCCCTCGGCTACACCCGCCCGGGGCGGCTGGCTGCCGAGGGCGCCAGCAGCGGCGGCATCCCCACCGGCGGCGCGCTGGTGCGCCGCCCCGATCTGTGGGCGGCCATGGCGATGCACGTGCCGACGGTGAACGCCACGCGCAACGAGTTCAGCGAGAGCGGGCCGATCAACGTGCCCGAGTTCGGCAGTGTCACCACTGAGGAGGGCCTGCGCGACCTGTTAATTATCGACGCCTACCTGCGGGTCCGGGACGGCGTGCCGTACCCGGCGGTGCTGCTGACCACCGGCCTGCGCGACGCGCGGGTGCCGCCGTGGCAGCCGGCGAAGCTGGCTGCCCGCCTGCAGGCGGGCACAGCCTCCGGCCGGCCGGTGCTGCTGCGCGTCGAGGAGCACGGCTGGCATGGCGCCGGCTCGACCAGAGACCAGGAGCAGGCACTGCTCGCCGATGTGCTGGCCTTCATCCTGCACGCGTCCGACGGGTCATGATGACGACAGACATGCTGGGTACGGCACACGCACGTGCCCTCAGCCACGTCACGGCCTGGTCGATCCCGGCCTGCGTGTGACGCTCAACTTCCATCCCGACCGCCTGGTGGGCGAGCTGGCAATCCTCGACAGGCCGGCAAGGACGGCGTCTACCTGTCCCAGTTCGTCACCGGGACCGGCCACGGGGGCCTGACCGCCCATCCCGGCGGGGACAGGTGGCGCTGGAAGAGCCGCATCTTCGCGCGGGCGCCTACGACGAGGCGCCCGCGTGTTGACGTAGACCAGGCAGGACTGCAGCAGGTGCAGCGCCAGCATGGAGACCTCGGCATGCTCACGGTCGGCGCCGGTGAGCACGCCTTCCTTGCCGTAGAAGATCTTGTCATTGGCGCCGTTCCAGTTCTCGACCACCTGCAGACCGCTGTTGATCTCGCGGCGCAGGTCCTCGCTGGCCAGATAGTCGCAGGCGAAGATGGTGCGCACCACCCGGCCGAGCTCCTCCATGGCCCGGTAGGCCGGCTGCTTGGGGCCACCTTTGGTGAAACGGCGCAGCACCTGCTCGGCCTCGGCGGTACCGAGTCGCAGCGCGGTCGCGTATTTGATCATCTGGTCGTAGTGGCGGCTGATGAGGTCCCAGTCGATGGGCCGCTGCTTGACAATGCGCTCCAGGCGCGGCCACCGGTCCGGGCCGGCCTCGGGCGCATACAGCCGGATCGAGCCGATGGTCTTCAGCCGCGGCAGCAGCCGAAAGCCCAGCAGCTCGGTGAAGGCGAACCCGACGGTGGAGGCCCCATGGGTGTCGGTGTAGTTGGCCTGCACGTTCGCGTCGGTGCAGTGCCGCAGCAGGCCCTCGATCATCGCCGCGACCTCCGAAGAGGAGCAGCTTTTCAGCTGGGAGTAGATGCAGGCGCGGCCCCGCTCGACGTGCCAGTAGATCATCACACCGTAGCCGCCGTAGCGGGCGTGGAACTCCGTCATCAGGTTCGACTCCCACGAGCCGAACCGCTTGGAGTCCGAGGCGGTGGCCGTCACCTCGCCCCACCAGGCCGTATCCCGCATAGCCAGGGTCTCGTTGACCACGCACGCGATCGCCGCGCGCAGGTTGTCGCGGGTGATGTAGGTCGCGCGGATACGGCGCAGGGCGGCCTCGTCCTCGCCGTGCTCGCCGGTGGCGGCCATCTGCCGGATGCCCATGTTGGTGCCCAGCGCGAACAGGCACAAAAGCAGCCGCCGCTGCACGGTCGCCTTGTCCAGCACCTCGCGGCTGGCCACCGAGGAGAACTCATCGGTGAACCGGGTCAGGAACGCGGCGTCCTTGAGGATGTCGAGCAGATCGATGGTGCCCCAGCGGCGCTGGACCTCGGCCTTGAGCGCGGAAAGGTTCGTCGGCTCGGCCTGCTTGACCGGCTTGGGCACACTGATCCACGGCTGGCCGCCGCGGGTGACGATGCGCACCCCGCCTGCCGTGCCCTGGGTCAGGGCGGCATCCAGGCGGTCCAGCGCGGCCGCCATCCTGGTCTTCAGATCGGCGATGAACGTGGCCGGATCCACGGGCTTGGCCAGGGCGGCGTAGTGCACGTCGCGGTTGTCGTCGAAGTCGCCGGGCAGGTCCTCGTCCGGGTTGCGCCAGCGGCCCGCGCCCTCGACGTAGACCTCCCGGCGGCGCAACGCCTCGCGCAGCGCGATCAGCACGCACAACTCGTACGGGATGCGCTCGATCCGGCCGCTGTCAGCATCGGTGATCGCCCCGGTCCAGGCCTTGGGCACCACGCCCTCGACCGGCACGCTCTCCTCGGCCGGGTACAGCCGCTCGTCACCAGGGGCATCGGTGTAGCGGGCCAGCAACTCGATGGCGTCCATCACCGGCCGGTAGGCGGTGTTGTTGCACTTGAAGACCAGCGCGCCCAGCAGCGGCGCCAGCATCCGCCGGTAATGGTGCGAATACGAGCCGCGCAGCTGGTAGCGCACCCGCTCGGCGATGACCTTCTCGGTGGCTATCAACTCCCGGGCCAGCTCCCGCAGCGTCTTCTCCCCGCCGGGCACCACGGGGAAGACCACAGCCCGGACGGTGTCGTCGGGGCGCTCCAGCGCGGCGTTCACCATCCGGGTGAAGATCCCACGCTTGCCCGGCACCGACGTCAGCTGGCCGATCAGCTCCTTTTCTACCCGCTTCTCCGCCCGCCGCGCCGATCCGGTGGATCAACCCGATCAGCAACTCCACCAGCGCGTCGACCAGCTCGGCCTGGCGCGTCCGGCACAACGCGGTCAGCAGGGCGTAGCGCACGGGGGCGTCGCAGGCGAGAAAGTCGGAGGGGAACATCCGGGTCGCCCGCGCCCGCCAGGCCGTCACGATGCGACCGGAGACATCGGTGAAGACCTCCTCACCCAGGCCCAGCGCGCGCACTGTGGTCAACTTGCCGATCTCGGCCAGCAGCGTCTCCAGCCCCAGCGGGCCCGGATCGGCCTTCAACTGCGCCAGCAGGCCCGGCTGGGCCAGCAGCTCCTCCAGTCGGCCGCACACCAGCGGCCCGAGCCGGCGCGTGATCTGCGCGGCGAACGCGTCCTCGAACTGCCGTCGCGCCGAGGCGACCACCCGGTCGACCTGGCCATCGCTGGGCGGCTCGATCTTCTCGCTCCGGCAGCGCTGCAGCAGCGCAGCGGCCAGGCGGCCGGAGTCGGTCTCCACCGGGCACACCTCGGCGGCCAGCCAGCGCGCCCACCGCTCCTCATCGTCCTCGCTGGCCGGCCGGGTACCGAAGGCCTCGCGGATCTGCGCCCGGTGGTACTTGATCGCCCGGTCCCGCCAGGAGTACTTGGCGAACAAGGTCGGCTCTACCTTCACCAGCGAGGCGACGTAGTCGACCGCGGCCGACGGGACCTGTTCGGGGTAGGCGGGGAAGCGGCCCTCGATCTCGTAGAACTTCAGCAGCAGCGCGAACCCCAGCCGGGTCGCGCCGCTCTTGTTGCCCACCAGGTCCCAGTCGCCCTCCACCAGCGTCCAGGCATCGATCAGCTCGTCCGGCTCCCACTCAGTCCGCACCCGCGCGCCCTTTCCTTGATCATGATCCCCGACGAACGGAGATCATGATCAGGGGGCAGGTGCTCCCTACCGGCAGGTATGCACCACCCGTGACGGTTACGCACTGAAGTTGATATCTACCGATCAGTTACTTTGCCCCTCGCCGTGGCTTCGGGAGTACTGGGCCGTGTTCTCAGGTTCAGGGTCCGCAAGCTCCTCGAGACCGGTCCGGTGACCTGGTTGCGCCATCTACGATCACGCCGCGAACGCCCGCCGTCTGTGCTGGCAGCCTCCAACGTGCGGGCATTTCTACGGCAGTCCCGACATTCCTGCTAGCTGCAATGACGCGTGGGCGATGGGCTGGGATCCTGGATGTGTGCCCCTCAGTTGCCTGATCGTGGACGACAGCGATCACTTCAAGGAGGCCGCTCGTCAACTGCTCGAAGCGGACGGCATCGCCGTACTCGGCGCCGTGTCCACGACCGCCGAGGCGCTTCGCCGGTTCGGCGAGCTCCGGCCGGACTTCGTGCTGGTCGACATCGATCTCGGCGAGGAGAACGGATTCGACCTGACCCTGCGGCTTGTGGACGCGGCCGGCGGGGATCCCCCGAACATCATCCTGATCTCGACCTACGACGAGACGGACTTCGCGGAGATGATCGCGGCCAGCCCCGCCATCGCGTTCCTGCCGAAGCCGAGCCTTTCGGGGAGCGCGATCAACGAGATCCTGCGAGAAGTGGCCGACACGGGCCGTTGACGCGGTTCACGCCTCGATGCTCCGGCCTCGCGATCGTGCGTGACACCGCCGAGGCGCACGGCGGGACCGTCGAAGTGGGGGAGTCGGCGTGGAGTGGGGCGCGTTTCGTCGTCCGCCTGCCGCCTGCCGCCTGCCGCCTGCCGATTCGCCGTCGAGCCCGTAGCGGCCGCCCGGGCGGTGGGTGTCCGCACGGCATCGAACTGATGCACAACAAGGCGAGCGAGCGGGTGGATCTCGGCGTCGGCATGGGCATCGCGGAGGAGATCGTCACCGCGCTGCGGCAGGCGCCGAGGGGCGCCCGGAGCGCGGCTTGGTGTCTCCGGGCGCCGCTCGTTCCTCACAGGGGCGTGCGCTCGTTCCTCGGTGAGGCTTTCCGTCCCCTCCGCGTTCGCGGCGCGACCAATCGGACGAGGTACGACTCCGCACCCGAGACCCGGACGCGCTGAAGGTGCGTGGGGACGAGCTGGTGGCGGACCCCGATCGGCAGGTCGTCGAGGTCGGGAAGCAGAACCACTGCCGTCGCGCCGGGTGCGAGGACGCGGCGCAGCTCCGCCCACCAGAGCGAGGTGGACGAGGAGAGCAGCCCACTGCCGGCGACCTGCCCACCCCAGGGCGGATTGCTGAGGATCCGATCGGCGCTGCCGTCCGGCATCGGCAGACGTCCCGCGTCGGCCCGGGCGAAGACGACTCGGTTGATACTGCTGTCCGGCGTCGGCGAGCTCCCGGCATCGGCCTGGCTGAAGACGGCTGGAGCGCCGCCACTGTCCGGCGTCGGTAGCCCTTCCACTTCAGGCCAGGTGAAGAGGCCCGGGCCGACGTCGCTGTCCAGCATGGATCGCCATCTTGTGTCCGCGGTGTTGTAGCGGGCCGGATCGATGTCGCCGGCCGGTGTCAGCCGGCGTTCCGTGTCGGCGGGGAAGGCGACAGGTAACCGGGTCGCGTTGCCGTGGGATGCGCGCAGGGCGGTCACCTCCAGGTCGAAGCCGTACAGGCGAGCCTGCGGCTGCTGCGCGGTGGCCTCGATGAGCAGGGTTCCGGCGCCGCAGCAGGGGTCGACGACCGTGTGACCGGGACGGATGTCGGCCATCCGGACCATGGCGGCGGCCAGCGGCGGATGCAGGCTTCCGGGGACCGTCCGCCGCCTGTAGTCGCGCCGATGGAGCGGCCTATCGGCGATCCGCAGCATGAGAGTGGCGTGCGCGCCGTCGAGGGTGACCCGCCATCCCGCGTAGCCCGCCGGGGGAGCGGTTCCGGTACGGCGCGAGTGGTATCCGACCCCCAGCCGCCGCGCGAGGGCCCGCCCCACCGCGTCCTCGACGTCGTAGCGGTTGAAGTTCCGCCTGCCCAGAAACGACGCCGACACTTCGATGCCGGTGATCGTGCCGGGCCCTCCCTGCCGCCGTCGCGCCCGCGCGAGCGAGTCGAGGTCGGCCAGGTCCGCGAGCCGCGAGAGCGTAGAGACGCCCTGCTTGGCGACGCCGATGTCGGCGCACCGGGCGGCCAGCAGGAACACGTCGTCGGGTGTGCGCAGCGCGACGGCCCGCGTCCGCGGGCGGCGGGTGCGGAAGTGGATCTCGCGGTGCCCCAGATAAGTGATCATGCCTGCTCCGAGCTGGAGGATCTCCGCGGCGAGGGTCGGCTCCAGCCCGTGAACACACCGCGCGACCAGGGTCGGCGCCGTCGACGAGACGGTGACGGAGCCGGAACGCGGTGCGGTGAAAGAGATCGCGCGAACGCGCATAGTGATCGTTCTTCTCCCACGTCAGCCTCGGGACGGCGCTGCGCCGCCCCGCCTCGTCGGCGACGGGTCGTTCCTCGCTTCGCCGACGGCGGTTAGCGGAGGTGGAAGGAGAACGCGAAGTTCATGGTCCGTGATCATAGGTGTGCCGCCGCCAGGCGCTCAACTGACGACTCGAATCCGGGTGAAACGCGTCCCGTCGAAGCATCGCCGGATTGGGGAAGAACGCGGAGTACGGGCGGATCCGGGGCTCGGCGGCGCAAGATGGACGCATGCGCAGTTTCCTCGCCGTCGGCGTCGTTCTGGTGGGATTGACCGCCGCGTGCGGCACCGGCGATCCGCCCACGCGACGAGAGGCGGCCTCCCCGGCTTCTCCCGCCGTCCCCCCGGCGTCTCCTGCCGCCGATTACGCGTCCGTACGATGCGACGAGGGGATCGGTGGGGAAGCCGCTCCTCCCGCCGATTTCCAGGTCGTCGGCGATGCGGTGGCTCTGCCGACGACCGATGTCAGGAAGGCGGCCCTGCAGGCGGCCGAGGCGAAGATGCCGGACGGAAGCCAGGGATCGTTCGCCAAGCAGGGCCTGCTCGTACGGCGCGGACGTCATGTCGAGTTGTCCGTGCCGGAGAGCCTCACCGGCCGGGCCTGGTTGGTATGGGGCAAGCCCGGCTCGCCGGGGGCGCACGTGGTGGCGGACCGGTGTCAGGAAGACAAGGAGTGGATCGTTTTTCCCGGGGGCTACCTCGTCCGCGAGGTGGGATGCCTACCGGTCCGGGTCCGGGTGGACGGCGGCGCCGTCCAGGAGGTGCGGATCGGCGTCGGCGCGCCGTGTCCGGGACAGGGGCCCGCACCGCAGATCTGATCGCCCGTGCCTGTCCCCTCTCTGCCTGAGGCGGCCGAAACCAAAGTCCCGCTCCGCCGCCTCTCGTCCCTCCCCGCCGGCGCACGGCCCGCGTCCCGGCCCCGTACGGCGGCCGCCGTAGGGCTTGGAGACGGCTACAGGAAGGAAAGCCATGGCTCGTGGCGTTCGCCAATGGCCAGGTCCGGCGCTCGCTGGTTTCCTGGAAACGCCAAACATGACGCTTTCCAAAGGTAAAGAGGGGGGCCGGTGGCCGTCGAGCAACGCGGCATCGAGCTGGTTTCGCCGCAGGAGAGGTACGGCAGGCCCCGCGACCTGCTCTTCCTGTGGTCGGGAACGACGCTCGGAATCTTCACCCTGGTCTACGGCACGGTCGTCGTGTCGCTCGGCCTCAGCTTCCCGCAGGCGGTGGCGGCGATCGTCATCGGCAACCTGCTGGCCTTCCCGCTGGTCGGCCTGACCAGCCTCCAGGGCCCCGCCGTCGGCACGTCCACGATGGCCGTCTCCCGCGCCGCGTACGGCCCCAAGGGCGCCCGTGCGCTGGGCTTCTTCGGGTGGCTGAACATGGTCGGCTTCGAGGCGGGCGGCATGGTGCTGATCACCTTCGCCGCGCTCGCGCTGCTGGACAAGGCGGGCGTCCACGACCAGGGCATCGGGCTCAAGGTGGCCGTGATCCTGATCGCCGCGCTGATCCAGCTCGTGCTCCCGCTCGTGGGGCACGCCGCCGTCATGAAGGCCCAGAAGTACTTCACCTGGGTGTTCGTCGCCATGTTCGCGATCATGGCCGTGCTGATCGGGCCGAAGGTGGAGATCACCGCGAGCGGTGGCGCCGACTTCGCCACGTTCACCGCCGCCGTCGCGCTGGTCATGTCCTGTGGCGGGCTCTCCTGGGCCCCGCTGGGCAGCGACTACTCCCGCTACCTCCCGCAGAACACGAGCCGCAAGGCGGTCTTCGGCTACGCCGCGCTCGGCGGCTTCGTGCCGTACGTGCTGCTGATGACGCTGGGCGCGGCGGTGGCCACCGTGGTCAAGGACGCGGGGGACCCGATCTCGGGCCTGCCCGGCGCACTGCCCGGCTGGTTCACCGTGCCCTACCTGCTGCTCGCCATGGTGACGCTGTTCGCGGTGAACACCACCGACCTGTACTCCTCGGGCCTGAACCTGCAGGCGGCCGGGATCAACGTCAAGCGCTGGGTCGCGGTCGTGGCCGACCTGGTGATCTGCGTCGTCATCACCTATGTCGCCGTGGTGTCCGACTCGTTCAACACCATGCTGAACACCTTCCTCGGCCTGCTGATCATCTGGCTGGCGCCGTGGGCCGGGGTCTACCTCTCCGACTGGCTGCGCCGCAGGGGCTCCTACGACGGCGCGGCGCTGTTCGACGAGAGCCCGGCGAGCCCCTACTGGGGGCGTGGCGGCATCCGCTAGTCCGGCATGGCCGCGCAGGTCGCCGGCATGATCGCGGCGGCGCTGTGCATCAACTCCACCGCGTTCGTCGGCCCGATCTCGGAGGCGATGGGCGGCGCGGACTTCAGCATCTTCGCCGGGGCGATCGTGGCGGGTATCACCTATCTCGCACTGGAGCGGCGGCCCGCCATGCAGGTCGCGCCCGACGCCGCCTGACGGAACCCCGCACCCGGACAGACCCGGTTAGACCCGCCAGACCTGGCCTGAACCGGTCGCGGGGAGCGGCCGGAGCCGCGCTGACCGCGCCCCGGCTCGCTCCCGCGCGACCACGACAACGAAAGGCACGACATCCGATGGCCGACCGCCTCCTGCTCGACGTCGCCTACGGGCGACGCCCCGCCGACCGCATCATCACCGGCGGCACGCTGGTCAACGTGCTGACCGGCGAGACCTACCCCGCCGACGTCGCGATCAGCGGCTCGCGGATCGCGGCGGTGGGGGACCTGCCCGAGGCGCTGCGCGGTCCCGACACCGAGATCATCGACGCGCGCGGCGGCTACCTCGTGCCCGGACTGATCGACGGCCACCTGCACATCGAGTGCAGCAAGCTCTCGGTCACCAGCTTCGCCGACCTGGTCGTCCCGCTCGGCACGACCAGCGTGGTGTCCGGCCTGGACCAGATCCTCGTCGTCGAGGGCCTGCCCGGCGTGCGGCGTTTCCTGGACGAATCCAAGAACACCGGCATGCGCATCTGGTGGGGCGCCCCCGCCAAGGCGCCGTACACCGTGCCGGAGTCGACGGTCGGCCACACCTTCGGGCCGGAGCAGCACGCGGAGGCGCACACCTGGCCGGAGTGCGTCGGCGTGTGGGAGACCGTCCAGGAGATGGTGGAGCACGGCGACCCCGCGGTCATGGACGCCCTCGACCTGGCCGAGCGGCACCGGCTGCCCGTCTTCGGCTGCGCGCCGCTCTCCGACGCCCGCCGTATCGGCGGCTTGGCCGCGGCCGGGGTGCGCCTCGACCACGAGTCGTACTCCCACGAGGAGATGCTGGAGAAGCTGCGCCTCGGCATGTACGGCATCGTCCGCGAGTCCTCGGTGGCGCACTTCCTGGACGAGAACATCCAGGTCGTGGCCAAGGTCGGCGCGCGGCGCGTGGCGTTCTGCACCGACGACGTCCACGCGGCCGACGTGCTGGCCGGCGGGCACATGGACAAGCTGGTCCGGATGGCCGTCAAGGCGGGCGTCGACCCGGTGACCGCGATCCAGATGGCCACGATCAACTGCGCCGAGATGTACCGGATCGACCACCTGGTCGGCAGCATCGCCCCCGGCCGCTTCGCCGACGTGCTGATCGTGGACTCGCTGGAGGACTTCCGCGTCCGCGAGGTCGTGGCCGGCGGCGTCCTGGTGGCGCGCGGCGGCGCCATGATCACCCCGACGGCTCCGCCGGAGCGCGGCGCGGTGCTGCCGCTGCCCGTCCGCGAGATCGTCGCCGACGACCTCGCGCTGCGCGCGCCCGAGGGCGCCTCGCAGGTGACCGTGCTGACCATGAACATGACGCCGGAGCAGGTCTTCGTGCGCAAGCGCCGCGACGTGACGCTGCCCGTCACCGGCGGCCTGGTCGAGCCCTCGGTGGCCGACGACGCGCTGCTGGTCACCGTGGTCGAGCGGTACGGCAAGACCGGCAACATGCCGGTCGCCATGGTGAGCGGCATGGGCCTGCGCAAGGGCGCGATCGCCACCAGCGCCGCCCCTGACGACAACAACATCATCTGCGTGGGCGCCTCGCGCGCCGACATGGCGGTCGCGGTCAACGCGGTCGTCGCGGCGGGCGGCGGCCAGGCGGTCGTGGTGAACGGCGAGGTGACGGCGCTGCTGCCGCTGCCGGTCGGCGGCATCGTCTCCGACCTGCCCGCGGCCGAGATGGCCGCCGCCGAGACCCGGATCGACGACCTCGCCCGGGAGCTGGGCTGCGCGCTGCCCGCGCCGCTGATGTACCTGTTCTTCCTCTCGATCACCGCGATCCCGGACTACGCGATCACCGACCTCGGCCTGGTCGACTGCGTGGCCCTGGACGTCATCGACCCGATCATCTCGGAGGCCTGACATGCCCGAGTCCATGAAGGACTTCATCGCCGGACTGCCCAAGTGCGAGCTGCACCTGCACATCGAGGGCACGCTCGAACCCGAGCTGAAGTTCGAGCTGGCGAACCGGAACGGCCTGGCCCTGCCGTACGACACGGTCGAGGACATGCGGGCCGCCTACGACTTCGACGACCTGCCGTCGTTCCTGTCGGTGTACTACGAGGGCATGAACGTCCTGCTCACCGAGCCGGACTTCTACGACCTCGCCATGGCGTACCTGCGCAGGGCCGCCGCGCAGAACGTGCGGTACGCGGAGATCTTCTTCGACCCGCAGGCGCACACCTCGCGCGGCGTGCCGTTCGACGTGGTGATCCGCGGCCTGCGCCGGGCGCTGATCGACGCCGAGAACCAGCTCGGCGTCCGCGCCCAGCTCATCATGTGCTTCCTGCGCGACTTCCAGGCCGAGTACGCCATGGCGACGCTGCTGGAGTCGCTGCCGTACCGGGAGTGGATCGTGGGCGTCGGCCTGGACTCCGACGAGAAGGGCAACCCGCCGGCCAAGTTCGCCCCGGTGTTCGCCCGGGCCCGGCAGGAGGGCTACCTGCTGACCATGCACTGCGACGTGGACCAGGAGAACTCCACCGAGCACATCCGCCAGTGCGTCGAGGAGATCGGCGTCAACCGGATCGACCACGGCGTCAACTCCCTGGAGGACCCGAAGCTGGTCGAGGCCATCAAGGAGCGCGGGCTCGGCCTGACCGTGTGCCCGATCTCCAACGGGTACGTCACCGACTCGATGAAGACGGACGCCATCCGCCGGATGCTCGACCTGGACCTGCGCGTCACGATCAACTCCGACGACCCGGCGTACTTCACCGGTTATGTGCAGGAGAACGTGGCCGCGGTGCAGGAGGCGCTCGACCTGTCCCGTGAGGAGCTGGTGCGGCTCCAGCGCAACGCCTTCGAGATCACCTGGCTGCCGCGCCAGGTGAAGGACGCCTACCTGGCCGAGCTGGACGCCTACGCCGCGTCCTGAGCCCCCGCGCGCACGCCCGTCCGGCCCGGTGCTTGCCTGGCCGGACGGGCGTCGGCGTATCGGCCGCGGGTCCGGTGGGTCAGCGCATTCTGAGGGCGAGCAGGAAGTCCACCCGCTCCTCCAGCGTGTTGAGGGAGCGGCCGGTCAGCTCCTCGATCCGCTTCAGCCGGTAGCGCAGCGTGTTGACGTGGACGTGCAGCCGGTCGGCCGTGGCCGCCCACGAACCCGACTCCTCCAGAAACGTCTCCAACGTCTCGATCAGGTCGGTCTGGTTGGCGGCGTCGTACTCCTCCAGCCGGCCGAGCAGGCGGGCGCGGAACGACCGGCGCAGGTCGCCGGGGATGGCCGCGATCAGCGATCGGTGTGAGCCGACGTCCTCGGCGGTCATCGCGCTCACCCGGTCGCGCCCCAGCGCCGCCAGGGTGCGCGCGTGCCGCGCCTCCTCGATGAGGCTGCTCAGCCCGGCCGGGCCGGTCGTCACGCTGCTCAGCCCGAGCGCGATCCGGGCCTCGCCGAGACCGGCCTCCAGGGTCCGCGCGCCGCGCAGCACGTGCTCGGCGATCTCCTCGGCGGTGTTGCCCGCGAGCGGCACGAGCGCGACCGCCTCGCCGTCCTCGCGCGCGGTGGCCACGCCCGGCGCGAGCGGGCGCAGCAGCTCGTCGAGCACGGCGGCGCCGACCTCGTCCGCCCGTGCCACGCCCTCGATCCGCAGCGTCGCCGCCAGCAGCCCGTGCTCGGTCTCGACGTGCAGCGTGTGCAGCCGAGAGACGACCCCGGGCAGGTTGGCCTCGCCCGAGGCGAGCAGGTCGAGGAGCTGGTCGAACACGCGCCGCTCGATCCGCTGCGCGGCCTCCAGCCGGGAGCGTTCCAGCGCCACCAGCGCGGCCAGCTCCACGATCAGGTCCTCGTGTTCGCCGCCCGCGCCCGCCTGCTCCCCGGCGTACGCGAGGAACCAGTTGGCGATGCGGTGCGGCGCGCCCTTGCTGACCGGGAAGACCGACAGCACCGTGCCGTCCTCCCGCGTGGACATGCCGGGCAGGAACCGCGCCGACAGGAACGCGTGGGCGAGCCGGGCGCGGTCGTCGGCGGCGAGCGGCTGCGACCCCACGATGACCCGGCCGGTGGCCGACATCACCCAGCAGGGCACGTCCAGCTCTCCGGCGACGGCGGTGACCAGCTTGGTCAGGCTGCCGCCGTCCACGAGCACGCTCGCCAGCCTGCGCCGGGAGCCCTGGAGGCCGCGCGGCGCGGCGCCCAGCTCGTCGATCAGGCGGCGCAGGACGTACTCGGTGACCGCGCTGAACGGCACCTCCACCGACAGGCAGAGGAGCGGCAGGCCGGCCTCGGCGCAGGCGTCGATGAGGTCGGAGGGCGGCACCTTCAGCGCGGTGCCCGAGCAGAGCGCGGTCACACCGACCCCGACGAGCGCGGAGACGAAGCGCTGCGCGGAGTCGGGGCCGTCGTGCCAGGTCAGCTCGGTGAGGACCAGCTCTCCGGGCTTGACGAACCTGGTCGGATCGGGCAGGTCGGTGGTGGACACGCCGCGTACGCGGCGGTCGAGCAGGTCGTGGCCGGTCAGGACCTTGAACCCCAGATGGTCGACCTGGCACAGGTCCCGCAGCCGCATTTCTCCCGATCCCGTAGCTGTCCGATTTCACCCGTCGAATGCTCTATCGAGAGTATCGGCAGCTCAGACGGGCCACTCCTCCCGCCGCCAGGCGGCGTCCCAGAACATCCACTCGTAGCGGGCGGTGGTCGTGGCGTTGGCGAGGAGCCGCCCGCGCTCGTCGTCGGTCAGGCCCGCCGCGACCTCGTCGAGCAGGTCGAGCACGCCGGCGACGGTCTCCTGGTACTCCGCGCCGCCGTACGTCTCGATCCACCAGGCGTACAGCGGGTCGGGGGAGGAGCGGCCGAGCAGGGTCTCGCCGACGCGGGCGTAGATCCAGTAGCACGGCACGATCGCGCCGAGCGCCTCGGCGAAGGTGCCGAGGTGGCAGGCGCGCAGCAGGTACGACCCGTAGCCGAGCGCGGTCGGCGGCGCCGGGTGGCGGCGCGCCTCCGCCTCCCCGATGCCGTATGCGTTGAGCAGCTCCACGTGCAGACTGTGCTCGACCTCGACGGTGCGGGCGGCGTCGGCGGCGAACCGCTGGACGGCGGCGGGATCGGGCGCCTTGACGGCGCACGCGGCCAGCGCCCGCGCGTAGTCGGGCAGGAAGTGCGCCTCCTGCAGGACGAAATGCCGGAAGACCTCCTTGGGGAGGGAGCCATCGGTCAGCCCGGTGAGGAAGGGGTGGGCCAGGATCTCGTGGTAGATCCCGTCCATCGCCCGCCACAACTCGTCGCGGAAGGGACGCATCCGCCGATGCTATCCAGCCCGGCGCCCCGGACGGACACGACCTAGATCCAGCCCTGCCGGGCGGCCTGTACGCCGAGTTGGAAGCGCGTCTGGGCGCCGAGGGCGTCCTGCAGCCGGGCGATCCTGCGGGCGACGGTGCGCTCGCTGACCCCGAGTTCGCGGGCGATGGACTCGTCGGTGAGCCCGGCGCTGAGATAGCTGAGCAGCCGGCGTTCCTCGGCGGTGCTCCCGGCGTCGAGGTCGTCCGCCTCCACGGTGGCGGCGAGCGGCACCGCCATTCTCCAGAACGACTCGAACACCCCGGCGAGTCCCGTCAGGAGGCCCGACGGCTGGACCGCGATGGTGTGGCGCGTCTCGCCGTCTCCCCGGAAGATCAGCAGGGCCTCGCGGTCGTCGCCGATGAGCATGTGGAGGGATATGTCGGGGAACACACGGGCCTGCTCGCCGGCCTCCACGCAGGTGCGCAGGGCGGCGAGCGCGGCGGGGCGGCGCAGGATCTCGGCTCCGTAGACCGCCCGGATGGCGACACCGCGGGCCAGCGCCTCGAGGGTGCCCGCCGGCACCCGCGGGGTCTCCTCAGGACGTTCGACCGGTCCGAGGACCAGCGCCCGCACCTCGCGCTCCGCCTGGTCGAGCAGCCTGCGCTCCATCGCCGCCGTGCCGTCCGAGGTGGCGACGCTCTCGAGGTAGCTCGCCGACCGCTGATGGTCCTGCCAGATCCTGGCCAGCACGGCGGCGCTCTCCCTGGCCAGCAGCGCCTCACGCGCACGCCGCTCGGCGTAGGACTCCAGGGCGCTGAGCGGGGGCAGCGGGGACACGTGACCGTCCGCCACGGTGACCAGCCCCAGCGTCTCCAGCTCGGCCAGCGCCTGATCGCGGTCTTCACGCAGCGCGGGCAGGGCCTCCACGGGGCTCTGGCCGGCCACGGCCAAGGAGAAGTAGATCGCTTCGGCCGCCGGCGAGAGGCCGAGTGCCTGTAAGGGCTTCACCGTGTCGCTCACTTTCCCGAGGAGGGCCGAGGAGCCCCAAGGAGCCCCGACGAGATCGCGGACGCAGCCGAGGGCGCTCCCTGAGGATTGCCGTCCCGCTTCTTTGTCATATTCCGGACATGCCGGATCTTGACACGTCAGGATCGTTCACAATCGATGTCAGGACTCTGGAGACTTTCGCCAAGTGCTTTCACGTCGAAGGAGCCCTTTTGCGTAAGCCCTTGGCCCTGCTGGCCGCCGCCGCCGTCGCCGCCGCCCTCACGATCGGCGCCCCGGCCTCGGCGCAGGCGACATCCCCCACCTCCGCGCTCGAGAGCGCGATCAACTCTCTGCACGTCGACGACGCCACCAAGGCGCGCTACCTCGAGACCATCAAGGCTCTGCCGGCCGACTGGCAGGAGCGGGCCGCCCGATTCAAGGCCGGGCTGGGCGTCACCGGCTCTGCCTGGAACGAGGTGGCGCTCAGCGCCATCAATCCGAACGACTACCAGTGCGCGGACACCAGGCTGAGCGGGTGGCTCGACGAGCGGCTCGAGGGCGCGGACTTCGGCACGATCTGGATCGTCGTGATACTCGGCGGTCTGGACATCCCCGCGTACGACGCGCTGCTCTTCAACTCGGGCGACACCCCGCAGACCTACGGTGAGAACGGTGAATACACCACCACCGTCACGCACGAGCTGCGCGATCTGAAGAAGTTCTGGGACATCAAGTCCGACGACATCCGCGGCGTCGCGATGCACGGCGACGTGCTCAAGGACGCCGACCGCACCGCCCGCGTCCTCGAGGTGCTGTGGGGCCTGCCCGCCGGTGAGGGCAAGGACCTGGCCGACCTGCTGATCGAGGTTCTGGCCGCCGACCCGGTGCTCAACGCCGACAACCCGATCTTCACGTTCAACGCCTTCGCCTTCACCGCCGAGGGAGACCCGGACCCGATCGTGCAGGGCATCCCCGACAAGATCATCATGGGTGACGGCATCATGAAGGGCATGGCCGGGATCGGCCTGGACGACGAAGTGGCCGCCAAGTCCATCCTGAGCCACGAGTTCGGGCACCACGTCCAGTACGAGGACAACCTCTTCGACAGCCCGCTCACCGGCCCCGAGGCCACCCGCCGCACCGAGCTCATGGCGGACGCCTTCGCCGGGTACTTCCTCACCCACAAGCGCGGCGGAACCCTCAACGCCAAGCGCCTGCTTCCCGCGGTGCAGTCCTTCTTCGAGGTGGGCGACTGCTCCTTCAGCAGCGACGGCCACCACGGCACGCCGAACCAGCGGCTGACCAGCTCGTCGTGGGCCGTCGGCCTGGCGCAGGGCGAGCAGAAGAAGGGCCACATCATGCCCTCGATGACCTTCGCCAACCTCTTCGACGCCCAGCTCCCGATCATCGTCAAGCCGGACGCCAAGTAGTACTGCCGACGTCGGGGGCCGGTCGCCGGACCGGCCCCCGCCTGTCGGATCGCCGCTATCCGGCCGCCTCGTCCTCGGCGGCGGGCAGCTCCCGTTGGAGCGCCTCCGCCTGGCGGCGCAGGTGGTCGAGCATGGCCTTGGCGGCGGGCGTGAGGGGCCGGGCCTCCGGCAGCGTCACGCCGACCGAACGCCGTACGGACGCGAGCGGCACCGGCAGCTCCGCGAGCCGGTCGTCGGTACGGACGAGCAGCGCCGGCAGCGCGGCGATCATGTCGGTGGCCAGGAGCAGCGAGCGGATGGTCAGGATCGAGGTGCACTCGACCCGGTTCTCCGGCATCGGCAGCCCCTCGCGCTGGAAGACCTGCTCCAGCTCGTGCTTCAGGGCGGTCTGCTCCAGCGGGAGGATCCAGGGAAAGCCCAGCAGCTCGGGCAGCGTACGCGCGTGCTCGGCGGGGTGCCCGGCCCGGGCGACGAGCAGGGTCGGCTCGTTGTAGAGGGGGATCTGGTGCAGGCCCGGCCGGCCCTCGATGGGGTTGAGCCGCCCGAGGATCAGGTCGGTGCCGCCGTCGATCAGCCGCGGGACGAGCGAGTCGAACGTGCCCTCCCGGACGATCACCGTGATGCCGGGCCGTTCGGCCTTCAGCGCGGCGATCGAGCGGGGCAGCAGCACGTTGGTCGCGGCCAGGAGGGTGCCGACGGTGACGGTGCCGGTCTCGCCGTCGGCGAGTCCCGCGATCCGGTCGCCCGCCCGGCGCAACTCGGCCTGTACGGCACGGGCATGGTCGATGAACGCCTCGCCGAAGAGGGTGGGCGTGACGCCGCGCGGGCCGCGCTGGAACAGCTCCACTCCGAGGATCCGCTCCACCTCCCGCAGCCCGCGTGTCACGGCGGGCTGCGCCAGGTGGAGATGCTCGGCTGCGCGCAGGACGCTGCCGTGCTCGGCGATGGTCGTCACGAGCACCAGGTGCCGGAGCTTGAGCCGGCCGCTCAGCAGGTCCAGCGGTCGGGATATCACCGGCACATCATATAAGTCCGAAAAGTCGGGCCTATTTTGCTATATCGGCAGCCGGGGCGGGCTGTCCGGCAGGGACGTCGCCCAGGCGCTCGGCGTCGTTGCGCGGGATCACGAGCGCGGCGACGAGGCTGATCGCGGTGATCGCGGTCAGGTAGCCGGTGATGGACAGTGAACTGCCGGAGGCCGCGAACAGCGACGCGGCGACGAGCGGGGTGATGCCGCCGCCGAGCAGCGAGGCGAGCTGGTACGCGATCGAGGTGCCTGAGTAGCGGATGGCCACGGGGAAGAAGCTCGCGGTCAGCGTGCCCTGCGGGGCGTGGGTCATCGACAGCACGGCGCCCATCGCCACCATGAACACCGCGATGAGGACGGTGTTGCCGGTGTTGATGATCGGGAGGATCGCCACGGCGCCCACCAGCAGGACCACGGAGCCCCCGGTGAAGATCGCGCGCAGCCCGCGCCGGTCGCCGATGTGCGCCCAGATGGGCGCGGTGGCCAGCCACACGGCGGCGCCGCCGATCACGCAGACCAGCAGGAAGGTGCGGGACAGGTGCGCCTCGGTCTCGCCGTAGTTGAGGATGTAGACCATGAAGATGTAGGACACCGCGCTGTTGCCGATGATCACGCCGATGGTGTGGATCACCTGGCGCCAGTGGTCGCGCAGCACGACCGCGATCGGCAGCCTGGCGGGCTTGCGGCGCTCGACGAGGTTCTCGTAGGCGGGGCTCTCCTCGATGCGCAGCCGCAGGTACAGCCCGACGAGCACCAGCACGACGCTGAGCAGGAACGGCACCCGCCAGCCCCACGACAGGAAGCTCTCCTCGCTGAGCAGCGACGACGTGCCGAGGAAGACGACGTTGGCGGCCAGCATCCCGGCGGGCGTGCCCATCATGGGGAACGCGCCGAAGAGCCCTCTTCGGCCCTGTGGGGCGTGCTCCATGGTCAGCACCACGGCGCCGCCCAGCTCGCCGCCGAGCCCGATGCCCTGGGCGACGCGCATCACGACGAGGAGCACCGCCGCCCCCACACCGAGGGTGGAGTACGTCGGGAGCAGGCCGATCAGCGTGGTGCCGATGCCCATGATCAGCAGTGACACGACCAGAGTGTTCCGCCGTCCGATGCGGTCGCCGAAGTGGCCGAAGATGATGCCGCCGAGGGGGCGGGCGAGGAAGCCCACGGTCATGGTGCCGAACGAGGCGATCGACCCGGCGACCGGGTCCATGGCTGGGAAGAACTGCTTGTTGAAGACCAGTGCGGCCGCCGTGCCGTACAGGAAGAAGTCGTACCACTCGATGGTCGTGCCGATGAAGGCCGCCCATGAGACGCGGCGCGCGGCCTTGTGGCGGTCTGTGTCCATATAACACCTGTGCCTTTTCGGTCGGGGAGTAGGGATGAGGATGCATCCAGGTGGTATGCCGCGACGAATACCGATCTGGGCGTGAGCCATGCGGATCCTGATATATGACGAGATCGATATATCTGTGACTTAGAGCGGTATTAGACTGTTATGCCGTTGAGCAGCACAATTGCGGCCATGAAGCCCGCGCACTACGTCAACGGTGTCTTCTCGACGACGGAAGCGACCTTTCCGCTGCTTTCCCCCGTCGACGGAAGCCAGGTAGGAGTCGTCCCCGAAGCCTCGCGCGACGTCGTCGACGCGGCGGTCCGCGCCGCCAGGGCGGCGCTCGACGGACCGTGGGGACGGACGAGCGTCGAGGAACGGTGCGCGTTCCTGCGCCGGATCGCCGACGGCATCGAGGCCCGCTTCGACGAGTTCGTCGCCGCCGAGGTCGCCGACACCGGCAAGCCACGCGACCTGGCCGCAACGGTCGACATCCCGCGCGCGATCGGCAACTTCCGCGCCTACGCCGACCTGTCCTACGGACGCCCCGAGCGGGCCTACCCCACCACGGTCCCGGGCTGGAGCGGCAGCGGCCAGGCGCTGAACTACACCGTCCGCCGCCCGCTCGGCGTCGTCGCGATCATCTCGCCGTGGAACCTGCCGCTGCTCCTGCTGACCTGGAAGGTCGCGCCCGCGCTCGCCGCCGGCAACGCGGTCGTCGCCAAGCCGTCGGAGGAGACCCCGTCCACCGCCACCCTGCTCGCCGAGGTGATCGGCGAGGCGGGGCTGCCGGACGGCGCCTTCAACCTCGTCCACGGCCACGGCGCCGGCGCGGCGGGGGAGTACCTGACCTCCCACCCGGGCGTGGACGCGATCGCCTTCACCGGCGCGTCGGCCACCGGCGCGGCGATCATGCGCAACGCGGCCGAGCACGTCACGCCGGTCTCCTTCGAGCTCGGCGGCAAGAACCCGGCGCTGGTCTTCGCGGACGCCGACCTCGCCGAGGCGGTCGAGGGGACCGTGCGGTCGAGCTTCACCCACTCGGGCCAGATCTGCCTGTGCACCGAGCGCGTCTACGTGCAGCGGCCCGTCTTCGATGAGTTCGTCCGCGCCCTGGCCGAGCGCGCCCGGGCGCTCACCGACTACGGCCCGATGATCTCGGCCGAGCACCGCGACAAGGTGCTCTCCTACTACCGCCTGGCGGTGGAGGAGGGCGCCACGGTCCTGGCCGGCGGCGGCGTTCCGACCTTCGGCGACGCCCGCGACGGCGGGTTCTACGTCGAGCCGACCGTGCTGACCGGGCTGCCGCAGAGCGCCAGGACCGTGCGCGAGGAGATCTTCGGTCCCGTCTGCCACGTCGCGCCGTTCGACGACGAGGACGAGGCGATCGGGCTGGCCAACGACAGCCCGTACGGCCTGGCCGCCACGGTGTGGACCACCGACCTGTCGCGCGCCCACCGCGTGGCGCCGCGCGTCGAGGCCGGGATCGTGTGGGTCAACTGCTGGAACCTGCGGGACCTGCGCACCCCCTTCGGAGGGGTGAAGGCGTCCGGCATCGGGCGTGAGGGCGGCGAGTACTCGCTCGACTTCTTCTCCGAGCCCGTCAACGTGTGCGTCAAGATTTGAGGACATCCGTGACAGAGAGACACCAGGCCGCCGCCGCACGGCTGCTGGAGGCGTACGCGTCCGGCCGCCCGTGCGAGCCGGTACGCGACCTGATCGACGGCGTGGACGACGCCTACGCCGTGCAGAACCTGGTCACCGAACGGTGGCTGTCGCAGGGGCGGCGCCTCGCCGGCCGCAAGATCGGGCTGACCAGCAAGGCGGTCCAGCGGCAGCTCGGGGTGGACTCGCCGGACTTCGGCATGCTTTTCGCCGACATGGCGGTGCCGGACGGCGAGGAGATCCCCGTCGGCGCCGTCCTGCAGCCGCGCGCCGAGGCGGAGGTCGCGCTCGTGCTCGACCGCGACCTGACCCACGAGCGGCACACGGTCGCCGACGTCATCCGGGCGGCCGCCTTCGCGCTGCCCGCGATCGAGATCGTGGGCAGCCGCGTCCGCGACTGGGACATCACCCTGGCCGACACCGTCGCCGACAACGCCTCCTCCGGCATGTACGTCCTGGGCAACCGCCCGGTGTCGCTGCGGGACGTGGACCTGCGGATGGCCGGGATGGTGATCGAGCGGCGCGGCGACCAGGTGTCCAGCGGCATCGGCGCGGCCTGCCTCGGCCACCCGCTGCACGCGGCGGTGTGGCTGGCCGACACGCTGGTCCGGCTCGGCCGCCCGCTCCAGGCGGGCGACACCGTGCTGACCGGGGCGCTCGGGCCGGTCGTCCCTGTGGCCCCCGGCGACGTGCTGGAGGCGCGCATCGACGGCCTCGGCGACGTGCGGGCCGCGTTCGCCGCCGAGAAGTCCGCTGAGGAGGAAGTGTGAACCCGCGTCTGACCGCGTTCGCGGAGACCCTGGACGAGGCGGTGCTGAACCGCCGGGCCGTCCCCCGGCTCACCGACACCGCGCCGCTCGACGTCGCCGAGGCGTACGAGGTGCAGCGGGCGGTGATCGAGCGGCGGCGGGCCAGGGGCGAGGCGCTCATCGGCGTCAAGATGGGCTTCACCAGCCGCGCCAAGATGGTCCAGATGGGCGTGGACGACGTCATCTGGGGCCTGCTCACCGACGCCATGCTGATCGAGTCGCACCTGGACACCGCCGGACTGATCCACCCGCGCATCGAGCCGGAGATCGCGTTCCTGCTGGACCGGCCGGTGCGCACCCCCGCGGACGCGGTCGCGGCCATCGGCGGGATCGCCGTCGGCTACGAGGTGCTCGACTCCCGTTACGAGGGCTTCAGCTTCACCCTCGCGGACGTCGTCGCCGACAACGCCTCGGCCAGCGGCTTCGGGCTGGGCCCGTGGCACAGGCCCAAGGATGTCGGCAACGTGGGCATGCTGCTGGAGATCGACGGCCGCGCCGTGGCGAGCGGCTCGTCGGCGGCCATCCTCGGCGACCCGCTGCGGTCGCTGAACGCGGCCGCGCGCCTGGCCTGCGCCGCAGGGATCGAGCTGCAGCCCGGCTGGGTCGTCCTCGCGGGGGCCGCGACCGCGGCCGTCCCGCTTCCCTCCGGCGCGCACGTCCGCGTCAGCGCCGCCGGTCTCGGTCACGTGGAGGTGACGACGCGATGAGCGACGCGCTGCTCGTCCAGGGCAAGGCCACCCCTCGGGGGAGATTCCCGCACGTCAGGCGGGCGGGTGACTTCGTTTTCGTGTCCGGCACCAGCTCGCGCCGTCCCGACGGCTCGTTCGCCGGGGCCCGCGCGGACGCCATGGGCACCACCGACCTGGACATCCGCGAGCAGACCAGGGCGGTCATCGAGAACATCCGCGACCTGCTCGGGGCCGTGGGCGGAGACCTGTCCGACGTGGTCAACGTGACCAGCTACCTCGTCAACATGAACGACTTCGGCGGCTACAACGAGGTCTACGGCGAGTACTTCGACGAGAGCGGGCCCGCGCGCACCACGGTCGCGGTCCACCAGCTCCCGCACCCGCACCTGCTCATCGAGATCTCCTGCACCGCCCACATCCCCCAGAGGAGCGCACAGTGATCCCTCCCTTCAACCTCCAGAAGTGGATCGACGAGCACCAGGACATGCTGCGCCCGCCCGTCGGCAACGTGCAGATCTGGAAGGACGCCGACCTGATGGTCACCATCGTCGGCGGCCCCAACCAGCGCACGGACTTCCACGACGACCCGATCGAGGAGTTCTTCTACCAGCTCAAGGGCGACATGGTGCTGCGCGTCATGGAGGAGGAGGGCAAGCCTCCGGTGGACGTGCAGATCAAGGAGGGCGACGTCTTCCTGCTGCCGCCGCACGTGCGGCACTCGCCGCAGCGTCCGGTGCCCGGCTCGATCGGCCTCGTCGTCGAGTACGCCCGCCCGCAGGGCGAGCTGGACGCCTTCGAGTGGTACTGCACGGAGTGTCACCACCGGGTCCACCGCGCCGAGATCCAGCTCCAGTCGATCGTCGAGGACCTGCCGCCGGTCTTCCAGGCGTTCTACGACGGCGACCGCACCTGCCCGCACTGCGGGGCGACCCACCCCGGCAAGGACTGGCCCGAGGACATGCGGCCGGTGATCCGATGACCCGGTCCGGCCAGGTCATCGACGTCCACGCGCACGTCTTCCCGCGCATCTCCCGCGAGGAGAGCCGGATCCTCGCCGGGGCGGGGGAGCCGTGGCTGCGCGACGGCATGATGATGAGCGGCGAGGACGACTACCGGCCCGTCACCCCCGAGCTGTGGGACGCGGGGGCCCGCCTCGCGGCGATGGACCGCACCGGCGTCGACGTGCAGGCGGTTTCGTCCACTCCGCTGCTGTTCGGGTACGCGGCGGAGCCGGCGCGCGCCGCCGACTGGTGTGAGATGGTCAACGACCGGATCCTCGCCTACTGCGCCGAGGACCCCTCCCGCCTGCTGCCCCTGTGCCAGGTGCCGCTGCAGGACCTGGAGACCGCGTGCGCGATGGTCGACAAGGCCAAGGCGGCCGGGCACCGGGGCGTCCACATCGGCAACCATGTGGGCCCGCGCAACCTCCACGACCAGGACATCGTCGCGTTCCTCACGCGCTGCGCCGCGGTGGACATGCCGGTGCTCGTCCACCCGTGGGACATGCTCGGCACCGACCGCATGGCGGGCTACATGCTGCCCTGGCTGGTCGGCATGGCGGCCGAGACCCAGCTCAGCATCCTGTCGCTGATGCTGTCCGGCGCGTTCGAACGGCTGCCCTCCTCGCTGCGGCTCTGCTTCTGCCACGGCGGCGGCAGCTTCGCCTTCCTCCTCGGCCGCGCCGACAACGCCTGGCGCAACCGCGACATCGTGCGGAAGGACTCGCCCAAGCCGCCCTCGGCGTACACCGACCGGTTCTACGTCGACTCGGCGGTGTTCGACCCGCGGGCGCTGCGCCTGCTCGTCGAGGTCATGGGCGTCGAGCGGGTCATGCTCGGCACCGACTTCCCCTTCCCGCTGGGCGAGCAGGAGCCGGGCGCGGTCGTCCGCGACTGCCCCGAGCTGGACGAGGCCGCCCGGGCCGCGATCCTCGGCGGCAACGCCAAGAGGTTCCTGGGGCTGGGATGACGCTCGCGCACACGTCCCTCGGAACGCTGCGCGGCGTGGACCTCGGCGGAGTCTCGGCGTTCAAGGGTGTGCGATTCGCCGCGCCGGCGCGCCGGTTCGCCGCGCCCTCGCCGGCCCTGCCGTGGGAGGGCGTGGCCGACGCCGTCGCGCCCGGCCCGCCCGCCCCGCAGCGGCCGGGGCGGATGGGCTGGGTGCCGGGGTTGGAGATCGACCCGTCGAGCGGCCGCGAGGACTGCCTGTTCCTGAACGTCTGGACGTCCTCGTGCGAGGGGCGGCGTCCGGTGCTGGTGTTCCTGCACGGCGGCGCGTTCGTGTTCGGCTCCGGCGCGCAGCAGATGTACGACGGGGCCGTGCTCGCCCGCGACCACGGGCTCGTCGTCGTGACGGTGAACTACCGGTTCGGCTTCGCCGGGTTCTGGTACGGCGACGGCGTGCCGGCCGACATCGCGCTGCGGGACCAGCTCGCCGCGCTCGAATGGGTGCGCGACAACATCGCGGCCTTCGGCGGCGACCCGGAGCGGGTCACCCTCGGCGGCCATTCGGCGGGCGCGACCAGCGTGCTCGCCCTGATGACCCTGGCGCCCGGTCTCTTCTCGCGCGCCGTGGCCATGAGCCCCGTGCCGTACGGCTTCGCCACCCGGGACGAGGCCGCGGCCTGGACCGCGGCCGCGCGCGAGGCGCTCGGGGGCGCCGACCCGTTCACCGTCCCGGTCGCGGATCTGCTGGAGGCCGAGGGGGCGGCGGCGCGGGCGACGCCGCCGGTGGGCGGGCTGCTGCCGGTCGCGCCGGTGGTCGATGGCGACCTGCTCGCCGTCCATCCGATGGACGCGATCCGCTCGGGCGCGGCCGCTCCGGTGCCGCTCCTGGTGACGACGACGTCGGAGGAGATGCGGCTGTTCGCCGCCATCGGCGGGGGAGACCCCGGCAGGCGCGACGTGTTCGAGGAGCCCGCGCAGGAGGTCGTCGAGGCGCACCGTGGGCCCGCGCGCCTGCTGGTCTGCGACCACCACTCGCCCATGCGCCGCGGCGGGATCACGCTCGGTGCCTGCCATCTCGTGGACGTGCCGCTCTACTTCGGCAATCACGGGACCCCGCTCACGGGCGCCGGTCCCGAGGTGGACGAGCGGGCGGACGCGATGACCGAGGAGTTCGCCCGGTTCTGCCGTGGCGAGTCGGACCTCGCCCTCGACCTTTAGGCGGCGCGCACGTGCGCGCCAGGGCGCGGCGGCCGGGGCGACCAGCCCCCCGCCGCGCCCTCGGCGTATGGAAGGCCGGTCCACTTTCCCGCCACTGCGCGGGCGACCGTGCCGGTCACCGATCCCGCGCGGCTTCGGGCGGCGTGGCGGGAACGACGCAGGACAGGGCGCCGCGCAGGATGGCGGCGAAGGACGCGTCGGAGCCGGCTTCGAGCCAGTGCCGTCCCGCCACCCGGATGGCGCCGGCGACCGCGGCGGCCGTGACGGCGGGGAACAGGTCGCGCGCCGGGTCGGTGCCGGTGCGTGCCGCGATCGCCTCGGCGAGCGGACCCTCCGCCATGGTGAACGCCTTGAGGGCCTCGCCCTCCAGCTCGGGCGTCAGCATGATCATGCGCAGGCCGGCCCTGTCCGGCTCGGGGTCGGTGTAGAGCTGGATCACGGCGGCGATGACGGCCTGGTCGAGCGGCTCGTCGGCGGGGCGGGAGCGCAGCGCCTGTCCCACGCGCCTGGACTGGTCGGCCTGGAAGGCGCAGATCGCCTCCGCCCTGCTGGAGAAGTAGTTGTTGTAGGTCCTGGGCGAGACTCCCGCGGCCGTGGCGATGTCATGGACGCGGACGAGGGCCAGCCCGTGCGGGCCGTTTTCGATGGCCAGGCGCAGCGCGGCGTGGCCGATCGCCTCCCTGGTGGCCTGCTTGTTGCGTTCCCTGAGGTCCATGGCGTCGTCATTCACGGGTCGATTCTATCCGGCATTGCGTGGCACGCAGTATGTGCGTGTCACGCAAGTTGTGGGTAGAGTGCGTCGAGACGCCTGGCACTCGCGCCTGGAGAGTGCCAACCGCAGGGCGTGGGCCGGGCCGGCGAGGTCCGGCGGCGGGTCGGCCACCCGCCGCCGTGCCGTCCGTCGCGGGCGCCGTCCCGGCAGCGCCCATCACCACCATCGAGAGCAGGAGCAGTGATGACCTCGAAAATGATCGCCTTCGACGAGGACGCCCGGCGCGGTCTCGAGCGCGGTATGAACCAGCTCGCTGACGCCGTGAAGGTGACTCTCGGCCCCAAGGGCCGCAACGTCGTGCTGGAGAAGAAGTGGGGCA